>NZ_SACO01000001.1 GCF_004005905.1 Novosphingobium umbonatum | reverse complement strand
CGGCCCCGTGCGCATGAAACACATTCTTTGCGATATCCAATCCGATCGTGCTAATCTCCGACATGGACGCCTCCTCAAGTGGTGTTCAACACCTCCACTATGGCACATCAATGCCGTCGGGGGGGGGGCGTCCACCCCATCAAGTCCATCCCGACAAGGCGGCTCAAAGGCCTCGCTTACCTAAAACTCAATACCTGATGAGGCTCTATCCCCGTTAATGACACGCCAAATCTGCGTCAAATGTTTCGACGAAGGGTGGTATGTATTGTGTAATTTTAATCACTGGTATTTAAGGTAAATTTAAAAATTGACTCTCAGGCGCTGACTTCTTCACTTGCCGCTTCCAGCAAACGCTTCTCCACCGAGCGCTGACGACTGGCTCCGTCCACCTTGCCGCCAAACAAGTCAGTGACATAGAAAGTGTCAACCGCCCGCTCGCCATAGGTGGCGATATGGGCGGAGTGGACGATCAGGCGTGCCTCGAACAGGGCGCGGGCAAGGCGGTTGAGCAGGGCAGGCCGGTCGCGGGCGGAAACTTCCACCACGGTGAAGCGGTTGGAGGCTTCATTGTCGAACTCGACACGTGGACGCACTTCAAAGGCCTCGGCGCGTGGGCGGGCATTGGGGCGTGCGACCAGTTGCGGCAGAAGTTTTACGCGGTTGGCCAGAGCGTCACCAATTGCTTTGGTCAGACGGGTCAGCTGGCTTTCTTCGGAGAAGGGGCGGCCCAGCGGGTCTTGTACGAGAAAATTGTCCACCGCCGTGCCATTGCGCGTGGTGTGGATGCGTGCATCGATAATATTGCCGCCCGCCAGATGGATGCCTCCGGCAATGCGATAGAACAGGCCGGGGTGGTCCGCCGCAATCACCATCACCAAAGTGGCCCCGCGCGATGCATCATAGCTGGTGGTGATGGTTAGCGGCGATCCCTTGGCCGAGTGTAACTGGCGAATATTGCGAGCGATCACATCGTCCGGCTCGGCAATCCAATAGGCATCGGTGAATTGCGGACTATAGCGCTCTACCAGTCCTGCATCGCCTTCTTCCTGCATCAGTGTGGCCACAGCCGCCTGTTTGGCCGCGATGCGTTCGGCGCGGTGGCGCTCGACATGGCCAAGGCGCAGGCGTTCCTCGGCGCTGGCATAAAGTTCGGACAGCAATTGGCGTTTCCAGCCATTCCACACGCCCGGTCCCACCGCGCGAATGTCGACGATGGTCAGTAGCGTCAATTGGCGCAGTCTTTCACGGCTTTGCACCACCGCCACGAAATCGGTGATGGTTTTCCAATCGGCCAGATCGCGTTTGAAAGCGGTGGCGCTCATCAACAGATGCTGGCGCACGATCCAACTGACCAGCTCGGTCTCTTCGCTGCTCAGCCCCAGCCGCGGGCAGAGTTTGAGCGCAATATCGGCGCCCAGCACGCAGTGATCGCCGCCGCGCCCCTTGGCAATGTCATGCATCAGCACCGCGCAATAGAGCGCCTTGCGCGAATGCACCTTGCCGATAATCGCGCTGGCCAGCGGGTGGTCTTCTTTCAACTCGCCCTTTTCGATGCGGGCCATGAGGCCGATGGCGCGGATAGTGTGTTCGTCCACCGTATAGTGGTGATACATGTCGAACTGCATCTGCGCATTCACCCGCCCGAATTCGGGGATGAAGCGGCCAAAGACACCGGCCTCGTTCAACCAGCGTAGCACGGTTTCGGGATCATGGCGGCTGGTGAGCAGATCCATGAACAGGGCATTGGCCCGCGTGCTTTTGCGGATCTCGGCATCGATCAATTTTGCATCGCGCGCGATTTGCCGCATGGTTTCGGGGTGGATTTCAAAACCTTCGGCGTCCGCAATGGTGAAGATTTCCAGCAGGCGCACCGGATCTTCGGCAAACCAATTGTCGCGCGGGGCGGCGATGCGGGCGTGGGAAACCTTGTAACCCTTGATCGTCTTGGTTCGTCCGCGCAAAGTGGCCAGAAAGCCGGTCTTGCGCTTCTTTTCCGATTGCTCTTCCAACTGAGCCAGAAACACGCCGGTCAGGCTGCCCACCTGTTTGGCCTGTAGGAAGAAATATTGCATGAAGCGTTCGACCGCGCTTTTGCCCGGCCGGTCGGCAAAATTCATGCGCGCGGCGATTTGGCGCTGCTGGTCAAAGGTCAGCCGGTCTTCGGCACGGCCGGTCAAAGTGTGGAGATGGCAACGCACCGCCCAGAAGAAATTCTCGGCCTTGCGGAAGGCGCGATATTCCTCCTCGGTCAACAGGCCGACATCGACCAGTTCGGCAGCATTGCGCACTTTGTGCAGGAATTTGCCGATCCAATAGAGCGTGTGCAGATCGCGCAGGCCGCCCTTGCCTTCTTTGACATTGGGTTCGACCACATAGCGCGAATCGCCCAGCCTTTTGTGGCGGTCATTGCGCTCGGCCAGCTTTTCGGCGACGAAATGGCGTTCATTGCCCGCCACCACCTCGGCAAAGAACCGGCGGCGCGCCTCGTCGAACAGAGCCTGATCGCCCCAGACAAAGCGGCCTTCCAGCATGGCGGTGCAAATAGTGATATCCGCCTTGGACATGCGCACCATGTCATCCAGACTGCGGCTCGAATGGCCCACTTTCAGCCCCAGATCCCACAGGAAATAGAGCATGGCCTCGATCACCTGCTCGCACCATGGTGTCTGCTTGATCGGGGTTAGAAAGGCGACATCCACATCGGAATGGGGCGCCATTTCCCCGCGACCATAGCCTCCCACCGCCATAATGGTCAGCCGCTCGCCCGTGCTGCGGTTGGCCGAGGGGTAAACATCGGTGACCACATGATCATGGATCAGGCGCAGCAATTGGTCGACCAGAAAGGCCTGTGCCTCGGCGCAGTCATGACCAGCGCCGGGGCGTTCCATCAGGCGGCGATCAATCTCCTCTCGCCCCTTTGCCAAAGCCTCGCGCAGCAGTTCCACCATGCGCGGGCGTGCCGCCTGCGCCTTGCCGCCGGCCGCCTCCATGGCATCGCCCATGGCGACCATAAGGCCCCGCCTGTCGATCACGGCACGCTGGTTGGGAATGCGAATGGCGGACATGGGCCTCGACTCTTCAAATTCTGGAGTGGGGTTGATAAGCAGAAGATATTGAATTCCCGCTTACCGCTCTACTGCGGGATGGCAAGCGCGGCGGCAGGGCATATTCAGGAAAAAGGTGAGTTTGCCGATTGGCTTGTTGTGCCGACAGGCTTGTTGTAATCGCCCTGCTGTCATCCCGGAGCCTTGGCTCTGCGCTATAAGGCGCGGAGTCCGGTGTCACCCTAGCAGGAATAGTCTCGCCTATGTCGCTTGTTCCCCATGTCCTCGATCTGCTGGCTGCAGGCGCCAGCGCGGTCAAGCCGCCGCTGCAATGGGCCGATCTGGGGCTGCAAAAGGGCATTGATCTGGGCTTTTTTACCCTGCGTTATTATTCGCTGGCCTATCTGCTGGGGATCATTTTTGGCTATTGGCATCTCTCGCGCATGATCCGGCAGGCAGGCAGCCCCTTGGCGCAGCGCCATGTGGACGATCTGTTTTTCTGGTGCACGATCGGGATCATTGCGGGTGGGCGTCTGGGCTATGCCACTTTCTATGACCATGATCTCTACGCCCAGCCTTTGCGCCTGTTGCGCCTGTGGGAAGGGGGGATGAGCTTCCACGGCGGGTTGATCGGCGTGGTGCTGGCCATTGCGCTGGTATGCCGTCAGGCGGGCCTGTCTTTCGTGCGGGTGACCGATTATATCGCGCCTTGCGTGCCTATGGGCCTGTTCCTTGGCCGGATTGCCAATTTCATCAATGGCGAATTGTGGGGCCGCGTGGCCGACAGCGATCTGCCTTGGGTGATGGTGTTCCCCGATCCTGCCGCCGGTCCCTTCGCCCGCCACCCCAGCCAGTTGTATGAAGCGGGGCTGGAAGGGCTCGCTCTGGGCGCGGTGCTGATCCCTTTGTTCTGGCTGACCCGCGCCCGCTGGCGTCCGGGCCTGTTGATGGGCGTGTTTGCACTGGGCTATGGCGCGGCGCGTTTTACGGTAGAGTTCTTCCGCGAGCCCGACGCGCAATTGCAGGACTTTGCTGCCCGCACCCATATGTCGATGGGGCAATGGCTTTGCGTGCCGATGATCGCCTTGGGGCTTTATCTGGTGCTGTGCGCCTTGATGCGCCCGATGTTGGGCGCAGGCGTACCGGTGGTGTCGGCGCAAGATGGCCAGTGAAGCCAGTCTGGCCGAGCGCCTGCGCCGTTTGATCGAGGTGCAGGGGCCGATCCCTGTCTCGCTCTATATGGCGCAGGCCAATGCCGCCTATTATGCCGCACGCGATCCCTTTGGCGCGGCGGGGGATTTCATCACCGCGCCCGAAATCAGCCAGATGTTTGGCGAGATGGTGGGCGTATGGCTGGCCGATGTGTGGAGCAGGGCCGGATCGCCGGAACATGTGCTCTATGTCGAGCCGGGGCCGGGGCGGGGCACTTTGGCCAAGGATGCCTTGCGCGTGGCGG
Source organism: Novosphingobium umbonatum (assembly GCF_004005905.1). Lineage (GTDB taxonomy): Bacteria > Pseudomonadota > Alphaproteobacteria > Sphingomonadales > Sphingomonadaceae > Novosphingobium > Novosphingobium umbonatum. The sequence continues at coordinate 533,833 of NZ_SACO01000001.1, read as the reverse complement.
CACGTTTCGGGCTGAGGCCGCACGTGCATTTCGTGGAGACCTCGCCCGTCCTGCGCGCGGCACAGCGCGAGGCCTTCCCGCAGGCGCATTGGCATGATGATCTGTCCACCCTGCCCGAAGATGCGCCGATCTTGCTGGTGGCCAATGAATTTCTTGACGCGCTGCCTTTGCGCCAGATGGTGAAGGTCCCGCAGGGCTGGCGTGAGCGGATGGTCGGGCTGGATGGCGAGCGCTTCGTTCCCGTGGCGGGCAGCCTGCCGATGGATGCCGCCATCCCTGAGTGCTGGCGCGAGGCCGAGGCAGGGGCGATTGTGGAAAGCAGCCCCGCCGCCGCCAATGTGATGCGCGAAATCGGCGCAAGGCTGGCCGCGCAAGGCGGCGCGGCGCTGGTGATCGACTATGGCCATGCGCAGGGGCAGTTGGGCTCCAGCCTGCAGGCCTTGCGGGCACATGCCCATGTTGATCCTTTCGTCGATCCGGGGCTGGCGGATCTGACATGGCTGGTCGATTTCGCCAGCGCCGCGCACATGGCGCAGAGCGAGGGCGCGCGTTGCATCGGCGTGGCCGAGCAGGGCGCATGGCTGATGGCGATGGGCATGGGCACCCGCGCCGCCGCGCTGACCCGCTCCGCGCCGGATCAGGCGCAATCCATCGCACAGGCTTTTCATCGCCTTGTCGCGCCCGAACAGATGGGGCGCCTGTTCAAAGTGCTGGGGCTGGCGGGCAGGGACTGGCCCGATGGCGCTGGTTTCGTGCCGGTTGATGCCGAGGCCACTTCCGCGTAAATCCCCGATACAGCTTGGCTCACGCATAGGCGCGGGCGCGACACCTCCCCCAAGCGCCTGTGCCAAGGTGCTTTCGCAAGAAAGGCCGCCCCGATTTCCGCCCCGCTTTCCTTCACCCAGCAGCCGCGTTTGCGGAGCAGGCTGGTTGCGCTGGTGTTGTCGGCGCTGCTTTTGCTGTTGGTGGTGGCGGTTTTGCTGACGCTCGGGCTGGCTGGCGGGGGCAAAGGGCGCGATTTGGGCCATCTGGTCGCGGTGGATATGCCTTCTGGCGAAAAGGGGGAAACGCAGGCTAAGGCCGCCAAAGCCCAAACCGTCCAGAAAAGCGCTGCCACGCCCACCGAAGCCAAGGTGCAGTCTGAAACACCGCCCGATCCCGTGCCTGTTCCGGTCCCTACCGCCAGCTATATCAAGCTGTCGCGCGAGGAATTTGCCGCATCCGACATCGCCGCCATTGGCCGACGCCGTGCCGCCGAGGCGGGCGCGCAAGCAGCCGCTGCGGGCAGCGCAGGCGCCAATACCAGTTCCACCGGTGGCGGGCCGGGGGGCGCGCGGCTCTATAATGCACAATGGTACCGTGAACCGCGCGATGCCGAATTGCGGCCCTTTCTCGAACGCGGCGCGCCTCCGGGCGCATGGGCGATCATCGCTTGTCAGACGGTCGAGCATTACCATGTCGAAAATTGTCAGGAGATGGAAGAATACCCCCAAGGCTCTGGCCTTGCCCGTGGCCTGCGCCGCGCCTCTTGGCAGTTCCTCGTCTGGCCCCCGCGCATTGATGGCAAGCCGCAGGTGGGGACTTGGGTGCGGATTAGGTTTGATTTTACCAAGGAAGGGTAGGGGGAATTGTGCCTCCGGCGGGCCAAGGGATGAATCCCTTGGCCCGCCGGAGGCACATCAAACCCTCAATTCGTCTCCCGCTTCAACCTCTCGGCCAAAACCTTCAACTCCACCGGCTCCAGCAGCCACGTGCGGGTGGCGCGGCCCTCGCGGTGGATAGGCTGGGTCAGCAACAGGCGGGCGTTCTGGCGGGCATGGGGCTTATACAAAGTATAATGCACCACACATTCGCGCATGGGCGCGATGATCGGCACGCGCCCTTCCAGATCGATCATGGTACAGGGCATATCCCAAGACAGGTTCTGCACCGTCAAGCGCTCGCGCTTGCCCGCCGAAACATAGGCATCGGCCGAGGTGTAATCGGGCTTCTTGCTATCGTCAGACATCGAGATTGGCCACGTTGAGCGCGTTTTCCTGAATGAATTCGCGGCGCGGTTCCACAATATCGCCCATCAGGCGAGTGAAGATCTCGTCGGTAACGTCGGCGTCTTCCACCTTCACCTGCAACAGGGCGCGGTTGTTGGGGTCCAGCGTGGTTTCCCAAAGCTGGTCGGCGTTCATTTCGCCAAGGCCTTTGTAGCGCTGGATCGACAGGCCCTTGCGGCCAACGGCCAGCACGGCCTCCAGCAACTGGCTGGGGCGTACGATGCTGCCCTCCAGATCGAGCGGGCGTGCGGTTTCGACGGGCGTGTCCTCACCCTCGTCAGCCACCACCACTTCGGGCTCGGCAGCCGCTGCCGCGCTGCGGGTCAGCTTGGCGGGCTGGATGTAAACCTCGGCCTGCTCGGCGGCTAGACGCGCCATTTTGCGCGCTTCGGCGGAGACGAGGAAGGCGGCCTCGATCTTGTGGTAATCGGTCACCCCGCGCCATGTGCGCAGGAATTCGACATGGCCATCCTCGGTCAAAATGGCGGACCATTTCGCCTCGCGGTCGCTGCGGCCCAGCCATGCGGCGGCGCTATCCAGTGCGGCGCGGCGTTCGTCGGGCGACAGACCATGTTCCAGCGCGCCCGCCAGCGCCATGGATTCGATCACCGCCGGATTATAGCGGCGCGGCACAAAAGCCATCAGATTGCGGAAACGCAAAGCGTGTTCGACCAGACTTTCCAGATCCGGCCCGCTGCGCGCGCCACCGGCGGTTTCCAGCACGCGGCCGGCAAGGCCCGCTTCCACCAGATAGCGGTCTAGCGCGGCATTGTCCTTGAGGTAAACCTCGGACCGGCCCTTAGCCACCTTGTACAAAGGCGGCTGGGCGATGAACAGGTGGCCCGCACGGATGATGTCGGGCATCTGGCGGTGGAAGAAGGTGAGCAGCAGCGTGCGGATATGCGCGCCGTCCACGTCGGCGTCGGTCATGATGACGATCTTGTGGTAGCGCAGCTTTTCCAGATTGAATTCATCGCGGATGCCGGTGCCCATCGCCTGAATCAGCGTGCCCACTTCCTTGGACGAGATGATCCGGTCAAAGCGGGCGCGTTCCACGTTCAGGATTTTACCCTTCAGCGGCAGGATCGCCTGATAATGGCGGTCGCGACCCTGCTTGGCCGAACCACCTGCCGAGTCACCTTCGACGAGGAAGAGTTCGCATTTGCTGGGATCGCGTTCCTGACAATCGGCCAGTTTGCCCGGCAGGCTGGCAATATCCATCGCCCCCTTGCGGCGGGTCAGTTCGCGGGCGCGCTTGGCGGCCTCGCGCGCTGCGGCCGCGTCGATCACCTTCTGGATGATGGTCTTGGCATGGGCGGGGTTTTCCTCCAGCCATTGCGTCATCTTGTCGGCCATCAGGCTTTCCAAAGGCTGGCGCACTTCGGAGGAGACCAGCTTGTCCTTGGTTTGCGACGAGAATTTGGGATCAGGCAGCTTGACCGAGACAATCGCGGTCAGGCCCTCGCGCATATCCTCGCCCGAGAGCGAGACCTTTTCCTTCTTCAACATGCCCGAACGCTCGGCATAATTGTTAAGCGTGCGGGTCAGCGCGGCGCGGAAAGCGGCCAGATGGGTGCCGCCGTCACGCTGGGGGATGTTGTTGGTGAAGCACAGGACGTTCTCGTAATAGGAATCGTTCCATTGCAGCGCCACATCAATGCCGATGCCATCCTTGTCCGCCGTGATGGCGATGGGATCGGGGATCAGCGCCAGCTTGTTGCGGTCCAGCCATTTCACGAAAGCGGCAATCCCGCCTTCATAATAAAGGTCGTGTTCCTTCACATCCTCGCCGCGCAGGTCGCGCAGCACGATGCGCACACCAGAGTTCAGGAAGGCCAGTTCGCGGTAGCGATGCTCCAGCTTGTCAAAGTCATAGACGGTGACATTCTTGAACGTCTCGTCGCTGGCAAGGAAGGTGACGCGGGTGCCGTTCTTGACATTGCCCTTGCGCCCGCCTTCGACCGCGATAGGCGCATCGCCGCGCACCACCAGCGGGCCGACAGCGTCGCCATGGGCAAATTTCATCCAATGCTCTTTGCCTTCGCGCCAGATGGTCAGCTCCAGCCATTCGGACAGAGCGTTCACCACCGACACGCCCACGCCATGCAGACCGCCCGAAACCTTGTAGGCGTTCTCGTCATTGGTGTTGTCGAATTTGCCGCCGGCGTGCAGCTGGGTCATGATAACCTCGGCCGCCGAAACGCCTTCTTCGGCGTGCAGGTCGGTGGGAATGCCGCGCCCATTGTCTTCCACCGAAACCGAACCATCGGGATTAAGCTCGATCAGCACCAGATCACAGTGCCCTGCCAGCGCCTCGTCAATGGCGTTATCGGATACTTCGAACACCATATGGTGCAGGCCCGAACCATCGTCGGTGTCGCCAATATACATGCCGGGGCGCTTGCGCACCGCGTCCAGCCCCTTGAGGACCTTGATGCTGTCGGCGCCATAGGCGTTGGTGTTGGGCTGATTGGAGTTCGGGTTTTCAGTGGTCATAGATGGCCTATAGGCAGTTTGGCGCAGAACCGGAAGGCTTTTGCGCCTTCCGTCCACAGGGCTTTCCTGCTCCATTATGGCCGTAGTGCCAATGGCGCGCAAATCTTGCGCAAAGGAGTAAGGCGATGAAGCGGTTGAGGCAGGTTCTGGCGGGCGCGAGCGTGCTGGCTGGGGTTATGGCAGGAGGTATGGCTGCGGCGCAGGAAGTGGCGCCTCGCCCCGATCAACTGGCCTATCGCGCCTTGTATAAGGAGATGGTGGAAACCGATACTTCCATCACCACCGGTAGCTGCACCCTGCTGGCTGACAAGATCGAGAAGCATCTGCGCGAGGCGGGCTATGGCGATGCCGACATTACCCGCTTTGCCGTACCCGAGCACCCCAAGGAAGGTGGGCTGGTGGTGATCCTGCCCGGCACGTCCAAGACCTTGAAGCCGATCCTGCTGCTCGGCCATCTCGACGTGGTGGTGGCCAAGCGTGAGGACTGGACCCGCAACCCTTATGAATTCATCGAGGAGGGCGGCTATTTCTATGGCCGCGGCACATCCGACATGAAGGCGATGGATGCCATCTGGGTCGATATGATGATGCGTTTCAAAAAGGACGGCACCAAGCTGAAGCGCACGTTGAAACTGGCGCTGACCTGTGGCGAGGAAACCAGCTGGGCCTTCAATGGCGCGCAATGGCTGACGCAGAACAAGCGCGAGTTGATCGACGCCGAATTCGCTCTGAACGAGGGCGGCGGTGGCCGCACCGATGGCGCTGGCGGCAAGGTGGTGGTGCAGAACCTGCATGTCGGCGAAAAGACGCCGGTCAATTTCCGGATCGAGGCCACCAATCCGGGCGGGCATAGCTCGATCCCCATTCCCGACAATGCGATCTATGAATTGTCCGACGCTTTGGTGCGGATCCGCGCTTTCGATTTCCCCCTGATGATGACCGACACGACTCGCGCCTTCTTTGCCAAGGCGGGCGCGGCACGTGATGATGCGATGGGCAAGGCGATGGTAGCGATTGCGGGTAATCCGGCGGATAAGGAAGCCGAAAAGCTGCTCAACACCGACCGCTCCTACCACTCCATGCTGCGCACCACTTGCGTGGCGACGCTGCTGGATGGCGGCCATGCCAATAATGCGCTGCCCCAGCGGGCGGGGGCCAATATCAATTGCCGTATCTTCCCCGGCGTTCCGGCAGAAGAAGTGCGCAAGACTTTGGAAAAGGTGATTGCCGATCCCAAGATGACCGTGGTGCGCGTGGACAATCGCGGGCCGGAGGCCTCGCCCCCGCCGCTGGACCCGCGCATTGTGAAGCCTGCCGAGAAGCTGGTGGCCAAATATTACCCTGGCGTGCCCTTGGTGCCGGTGATGTCGACGGGTGCCACCGATGGCGTGTTTCTGGAGGCGGTGGGCATTCCCTCCTATGGGCCTCCGGGTCTTTATGGCAATCCCGATGGCAATGGCGCGCATGGCTTGAACGAGCGTTCGATCGTGAAGGCGGTTTACACCGGGCGCGATATGCTAACCGAACTGGTTAAAGAATATGCCTCGCGCTGAGTTTGCGCCTCATGCTGCGTTGCGGCGTGAGTTTCGCGCATAAGTAAAGGGCCGCTTCGCCTATGGCGAAACGGCCCTTTGTCGAGGCCCCGCTTGAGAGGTGCGGGGATAGCGCGAATTATGCGCGATCAGTGTCTGTTCAGGCCAGCGTAGCGGCGAAGAACAGGCCGCTGACGCCCAGCGCTGCGGCAAAAGCCACCAGATTGCGGGTCATGTCATTGCTCCTGTTGTTGTTCCTTCGGGCGGTGGGCCTACGCTGTTTGGCGTATGTCTCCGTTGCCGATGCAGCGCCATATAGAGTGCAATTGTGATTCTGCACGTGCGAAGACTTCGCGCTCGATTGCGTTTCATGCAACTGCCGTTCGCGGTTTGCGATAACCAATACTGGACAGTCGTATTCACCACGCAGTGGCTGATTTAACCGCGATCTAACCAGTGTCATACTGCATAGGCCTACTGGACATCGCGCGCCCCGCCATTTAGTGGCCGGTCATGACTGTCCAGCCCTCCGATTCCATCCTCATCGTCGATTTCGGCAGCCAGGTGACCCAGCTGATCGCACGCCGCGTGCGCGAGGCGGGCGTCTATTCCGAGATTGCCCCTTTCACCATGGCCGAAGCGGCCTTCACGCGTATGGCGCCCAAGGGCATCATCCTGTCGGGTTCGCCCGCCAGCGTGCTGGACGACAATGGCCCGCGCATCCCGCAGTCCATTCTGGATAGCGGCCTGCCGATCCTTGGCATTTGCTATGGCCAGCAGAGCCTGATGCATCAGCTGGGCGGTGAAGTGACCGGTGGCGATGGCGGCGAGTTTGGCCGCGCCTTTATCGATATCAACGATACTTGCGTGTTGTTCGACGGATTGTGGTCTGTTGGCGAAAAACATCAGGTGTGGATGAGCCATGGCGACAAGGTGACCAAGCTGGCCGAGGGCTTCCGCCCCGTGGCCTCCAGCGCGGGTGCGCCCTTTGCGGTGATCGCCAATGATGAAAAGCGCATCTATGCCATGCAGTTCCACCCCGAGGTGGTGCATACGCCCGATGGGGCCAAGCTGCTGAAGAATTTCGTGCGCCATGTCTGCGGCCTGAAGGGCGATTGGACCATGGCGGAATTCCGCAAGACCAAGATCGCCGAGATCCGCGAATTCGTGGGCGAAGGTCGCGTGATCTGCGGCCTGTCGGGCGGCGTCGATTCCGCCGTGGCGGCGGTGTTGATCCATGAAGCGATCGGCGACCAACTGACCTGCGTCTATGTTGACCACGGCCTGATGCGTCTGGGCGAAAGCGAGCAGGTGGTCAGCCTGTTCCGTGGCCATTTCAACATTCCGCTGGTGCATGTGGATGCCACCACCCTGTTTATGAAGGGGCTGGAAGGCGTTTCCGATCCGGAAGCCAAGCGCAAGTTTATCGGCAAGACCTTCATCGACGTGTTTGAAGATGAAGCGCGCAAGATTGGCGGCGCGGATTTCCTCGCCCAAGGCACGCTTTACCCTGACGTGATCGAATCGGTCAGCTTTACCGGGGGCCCAAGCGTCACGATCAAGAGCCACCACAATGTGGGCGGCTTGCCCGAGCGCATGAATATGAAGCTGGTCGAGCCTTTGCGCGAACTCTTCAAGGATGAAGTGCGCGATCTGGGCCGCGAACTGGGCCTGCCCGATATTTTCGTGGGCCGTCATCCTTTCCCCGGGCCGGGTCTGGCGATCCGCATCCCCGGCGAGGTGAACCGCGAACGCGCCGATGTGCTGCGCAAGGCGGATGCGATCTATCTGGAAGAAATCCGCAACGCTGGCCTCTATGACGCCATCTGGCAGGCTTTCGCCGTGCTGCTGCCGGTCAAGACCGTGGGCGTGATGGGCGACGGGCGCACCTATGACAATGTCTGCGCCTTGCGCGCTGTCACCAGCACCGATGGCATGACCGCCGACATCTATCCTTTCGATGCCGCCTTCCTCAGCCGCGTGGCCACCCGCATCATCAACGAGGTGAAGGGCATCAACCGCGTGGTTTATGACTATACGTCGAAGCCCCCCGGCACGATTGAGTGGGAATAAGAGATACTAAAAAGGGCGAGGGCAGCGATGCTCTCGCCTTTTTGTTTGGGCGAAGCTAAGCCCGCGCCCATGCTGGTAACCGATCATTTGCTCGACCTGTGCGAGGCCCATGGCTGTAAAGCGCTTTTCGGCATCCCCGACCCGCAGTTTTTTGCTCTATTCGACGCCGCCCATGCACGCGGCTGGCAGGTGGTTGCGCCCCATCACGAGGCGGCGGGCGGTTTCATGGCCGAGGGCTGGGCGCGGATAACCGGCAAACCAGCGCTGTGTGTGGCCAGCCTTGGGCCGGGCATGGCCAATCTGGCCCCTGCCGTTGCCCATGCGCGGGCAGAGGGCGGCAAAGTGCTGTTTCTGGGCGGCAGGCGGGCAGGGATGAGCAAGGCCCAAACCGGCCGCTTCCAACATGCCGAGCATTTCCCTGCCATGGCCCAACATGCCGGTTGGTCGGCGCAGGCGAGCAATGGGGTAGGCGCTGTCGCAGCGGTCGAAGCGGCTTTGCATGGCATGGCGTGCGGGCAAATCTGCGCCGCCTTTATCGAGTTGGAGCCGCAGGCCTTGGCGGGCGAGGTGATCTGGCCATACGGCGCTCCGGTTCAAGCCGGCATGCCGGACCTTGCACCCGCCTTGGCGTTGATAGCGCAGGCGCAAAGCCCGATCATTCTGGCCGGTCATGGCGTTCACACTGCCCCTGCGGGGGAGGCCTTGCGCGATCTGGCGCAAAAACTGGCCTGCCCCGTGGTGCAGACGCCCTCGGCCATGGCGGTGGTGGAGGGGCTGGAATCTGTCAGCTTCCCCTATGGCTTCTCGCCCGTCACCCGCGCGGTGGTGGAGGCGAGCGATCTGGTGATCGCGCTGGGCACGCAATTGGGGGACCAGTTGCATTTCGGCCAGAATCGCCACTGGAAGGCTGGGCGGGAGGCGCGGCGCTGGATCAGGATTGACCGCGATCCGGCGATGTTGACGGGGGCGGATGTGGCTGTGCCGGGCGATCTGGCGCAGGTGTTGCCTGCCTTGGCGCAGGCCTGTCCGCAGCGCCAAGCCCAGCCGCAACTGGCACAATGGTCCACTGCCCATGCCACCCACCGCGCAGACCAAGTCGCTGCCGCCCGCGCCTTCCCCGCACAGCCGATCCATCCGGCAAGGCTGGTGGTGGAGGCTTGCCAAGTAATGCCGGACGGCACCATCCTCGCCCGCGATGGCGGGGCCAGCGTGTTGTTTCAACTCGCCTATGCCCAAGGCGCGCCGCGCGATGTGCTATGGAGCCAGAACAGCGGCCATCTGGGCACCGGCCTGCCGATGGCGATTGGCGCAATGTTGGCCGCGCCTGACCGGCCCGCGCTGCTGCTCACCGGCGATTCGGCTTTGCTGTTCCATCTGGCCGAATTGGAGACCGCCGCGCGGTTGGGCCTGCCTTTGGTGGTTGCGGTGGCGGTGGACCATCAATGGGGGCTGGAAGTGGGGATGAGCCGCCTGAACCTTGGCCCCAGCGCCGAGGCGGGGCTGGGCTGGAGCCGCGCCACCCGTTTCGATCTGCTGGCGCAGGGCTTTGGTTGCGATGGCACCTATGTGGACGATGCCGATGCTTTGGCCCCGGCTTTGCGCGCGGCTTTTACCGCCGCGCTGGCCAAGCGCCGCCCTCAAGTGCTACATGTGGCGATTGACCCCAAGGCCAATGCCGAAAATATGCCCGCACTGGGCGAATTTGCCAGCTGGTTCGCGGCTTAGCCTTTAGCGGCGTCCGCCACAGGGGCCGGTTTCGGCTTGGTATAGGGCACGAAATCCTCCAGCCCCACGGTGCCGCGCCACCACAGGCCCATGCCCGCGCGTGAATGCATCTGCACCATGTCCAGACGGCAAAGCTGGCCGCTCCATGTGCGGGTGACCATCACATCATCATCATCCAGCGATTGCGGATAGGCCGGACGATTGACGTAAAGCACATTGCCCATGTCATAGACGATGGCGGTCTTGTCGATGATCGTCGTGCCGCGCACTTGGCTCAGGTTGATGCAGCCCACCGGTTTACCGGCAACGCGGTCTTTCAGCATCTTGGCCAGTTGTTCTTCGGGCGTCAGCTTTTCACGCGCCTGCAGCGCGGGGGCGGCCAGCATGGCCAGCGCGCCCGCCAGCAATCCCAAGCTTTTCAGATAAGGGTTGGTCATGGTTCCTGAGTCTCCCTTTCTATCCCGTCGCGCCCTGTCTGGCTTATACTCGCGAAGGCTGGCTTAATCCATCCTGACCGGATGCGCGTCAGCCCGTGCCACCGACCGTCAAGCCATCGACCAGCAAGGTCGGCTGGCCCACGCCAGCAGGCACCGATTGGCCACCCTTGCCGCAAATGCCCACGCCTTCGTCCAGCGCCAGATCATGCCCGATCCCCACCACGCGGGTCAGCACGCTGGGGCCATCGCCGATCAGCGTCGCGCCTTTGATCGGCGCGCCCAGCTTGCCATCTTCCACCAGATAGGCCTCGGTGCAGGAGAAGACGAATTTGCCGCTGGTGATATCCACCTGCCCGCCGCCAAAGCTCTTGGCGTAAATACCTTTCTTCACGCGGCTGAGCAATTCGGCGGGGTCGTCGTTGCCAGCGCGCATGAAAGTGTTGGTCATGCGCGGCATGGGGGCATGGGCATAGGATTCGCGGCGGCCATTGCCGGTGGGGGCCACACCCATCAGGCGGGCGTTGAGCCTGTCCTGCAAATAGCCTTTAAGGATGCCATCCTCGATCAGCACGTTTTCCTGAGTCGGCGTGCCTTCATCATCCACGCTGAGCGAACCGCGACGCCCTTCGCCATTGGCGCCCAGCAGGCTGCCATCATCCACCACGGTAACGCCTTCGGCTGCGACTCGCTGACCAATGCGGCCAGAGAAGGCGCTGGTGCCCTTGCGGTTGAAATCGCCTTCCAGACCATGGCCCACCGCCTCATGCAGCAAGACGCCCGGCCAGCCCGAAGCCAGCAGCACGGTCATTTCGCCCGCAGGCGCGGCCACCGATTCCAGATTGGTCAGGGCTTGCGCCAAAGCCTCGTCAATCGCGCGGTTCCATGTTTCGGCTTTGAACAAGTCGTCATAGAGATAGCGGCCACCCATCCCGAAACTGCCCGTTTCGCGGCGGCCATTCTGTTCGGCGACGATCGAGACATTGAGCCGCACCAGCGGGCGGATATCGGTAACCGGTTCTGCATCACTGCGCACAATTTCCACCACCGACCAACTGGCCGAGAGTGAGGCAGACACCTGCGCCACGCGCGGATCGCGGGCGCGGGCGGCGGCATCGATGGTTTCAAGCAGCGCCACCTTGCGGGCAAACTCGATCCCGTCCAGCGGCGAGGCATCGGTGTAGAGATGGCGGTTGGTGCGCGCAGGCGGCGCGGCCTTGGGCCCCTGCGCCGGATCGAGCAGGGTCAGCGTTTCCCCCGCCCGCGCAATGGCAGCGGCAGAAATTTCATTGGCATGGGCAAAGCCGGTCATCTCGCCCGACAGGCCGCGCAGGCCAAAGCCCGCTTCGCGGCTGTAATCGCAGGTTTTCAGCCGCCCGTCGTCAAAGCCGAATGCCTCGGTCGCGGTAAATTGCAGGTAAAGTTCGCCATCATCACAAGCCGATAGCGCGCGGCGCACCAGCGCCTGCGCTTCTTCGGGTTGCAATTGATCGGGGCGGTAAAGCAGCGAGCGGGGATCGGCAGTAAAGGTCATAGCCTTTGATATAGGCTACCTGCGGCCACCTGCAAGGAACAGTTGCGGCCAAAGTGATGGGCCGCAACCGGAACCGATCTTAATGGGCGTGATTGGCGTCCAGCACGAAATGCTTGTCGCAATAGGGGCAATCGACAAAGCCACGCTCGTCGATTTCCAGATAAACGCGCGGGTGGCCCAAAGCCGACGGAGCAAAGCCGCCGGTGCTGCGAATCTGGGCAGCGCCATCGCAGGAAACGCGGGTGGAATGAACGGTGACGGTCTCGGGCTGGTCAGTCATGGGGCCGCATTAGCAGGAGTTCGCGGGCATTTCCAGACCTTGCCCGATGGGACTTGCCGATTTTGGTCCGAGGCAATGGCGGCCATTTGTGCGACAAAATATTACAGGTGCCGGATCTTTACCAGGCTTGGGGCAATACCGATAAACACCCGCATTCAGGGGGTAAATGCGATGCGGGCAAACGGGGGCTTGTATCGTTACACAACCGCACTGTTTATTTTGCGCCCTTTGCAAAAAAGGCGTAATTGAACAGCAAACCTAATAAGGTGCAAAAGCGCATGGTTCTTGCCAAACGCGACATGCTGATCTGTGACCTCACCCAAAGCTATGCCCCCAAGGGCGGCGGCGGTGTGTCAACCTACCTCCGTGAAAAGCGCGAGCATGTGCTGGAACGCACCGGCCACCGCCTGTTGCAAATCGTGCCTGGCCCACAGGACCGCATCGTCGAGCGCGGGCGGCATATATGGGTCGAGGTCGGCGCGCGTCAGGTGCATGGCAGCCCCAATTACCGCTTCATCCTGCGTACCGGCGCCGTGCGCGAAGTGCTGGAGCATTTTCGCCCCGATGTGATCGAATCCTTGTGCCCATGGGTTTTGCCATGGACGGCGATCAACTATGCGCGGGCCTATCCGCAGACCGCGTTGGTGGCGGGCTATCACACCGATTTTCCCAATGTGCATATCCATCGCGTGGGCGCCCGTCTTTTCGGCGACAGCGCGGCGGAGCATTTGCGCGGGCTGGCTGTGCGCTATGCTGCAAAAACCTACGACGCGTTTGACCGCGTCTATGCGTTGAACGAGCCGGTGCGCGACCAATTGGCGCAATGGGGCATCGGCCATGTCGATGTGCTGTCCCTGGGTGTGGATACCAAGGCCTTCAGCCCTTCGCGCCGCGATCCGGGTTTTCGGGCCAAGCTGGGGCTGAAGGGTAATGGGCCGCTGCTGATTTATGCCGGACGGCTGGACAATGAAAAGCGCGCCGACCGTCTGGTGGACATGTTCCGCCGCTTGCCACCGGAATTGGGCGCAGGGCTGGTGCTGCTGGGCGATGGCAAATTGCGCGACAAGCTGATCCGCGAGACGCGGGGCATGGCGGTGGCGCTGCCGGGCTTTGTGGACAATCGCGATGATCTGGCGGTGGCTCTGGCCTCCAGCGATATTTATGTTTCGGCCATGGCGGATGAAACTTTCGGCATTTCGGTGATCGAGGCGCAGGCCAGCGGCTTGCCGGTGGTGGGCGTAGCCTCTGGCGCGATGCCGGACCGCGTGCCTGCCGGTTTGGGCCTGTTGGCGCCGGTGGATGATGTGGATGCCATGGCGGCCTATGTGCAGGCGATTTGGGCGAGGGGCCATCGTGCCATGGGCATGGCGGCGCGAGCCCATGTGGCTGGGCGTTTCAGCTGGGAGCAGACGTTCAACCACTTGCTGGATGATGTCTATTCCGCTGCCCTGATCCGCCGGGCAGAGCGTCGTTCGCAGCGCTTTGGCTGGGCAGGGCTGGGGCTTGGCGAATTGGCAACCGGCGCGGCTTGAGAACTGGCGCTTAAGGGCGGTTGCGGAGATGGGCTGGCGGCACTAGACAGGGCCTATGACCCATTCTCCTGCCGCCGCCATCTCGATCCGCAATCTCGTCAAGCGCTATGCCCCCACCGGTAGCGGCGAGGGCAAGCTGGCTCTGAAGGGCGTGTCTTTCGACGTGCCGCAGGGGCAGATTTTCGGTCTGCTGGGCCCCAATGGCGCGGGCAAATCGACGCTGATCAACATTCTGGCCGGCATGGTGCGCAAAAGCGAGGGCGAGGTTTCCATCTGGGGCTTCGACATTGACCGCGACCGTCGGAACGCTAGTCGCGCCATTGGCATCGTGCCGCAGGAAATCGTGTTCGATCCCTTCTTCACGCCGATTGAAGTGCTGGAGAACACCGCTGGCCTCTATGGCATCCCCAAGGACCAGCGCATTTCCGAGCAATTGCTGGCCGATGTGCATCTGTCGGACAAGGCGCAGGCCTATGCCCGCGCACTGTCTGGCGGCATGAAGCGCCGCCTGCTGGTGGCCAAGGCGATGGTGCATCAGCCGCCCGTGCTGGTGCTGGACGAGCCCACCGCGGGCGTGGACGTGGAATTGCGTCGCCAATTGTGGGAATTGGTCAAGCGGTTGAACGACGAAGGCGTCACCGTGGTGCTGACCACCCATTATCTGGAAGAAGCCGAGCAGCTTTGCGACCGGATCGCCATTATCAACCATGGCGAGATGATCGCCAACAAGCCCACCCGCGAGATGGTGGATATGGCGCGCGAAAAGATCGTGGTGCTGACGCTGGACAAGCCGGTGCAGAGCCTGCCCAGCCACCCCGCTTTCATCAAAAGCGTGGCCACCGGCGCCTCGCAGATCGAGATCACCTATAACAAGGACCGCACCAATGCGGGCGAGGTAATGGGGCAGGTGCAGGCGCAGGGCATGACCATTCTGGACGTGACCACCCGCGAGGCCGATCTGGAAGATGTATTCGTGCGGTTGACGACCGAAGTCTGAAAGTATGGCGCTGGAGGTAGCGATCGGCGATTAGACTTTGCCGGGTGCTTCCTGATTGTCCTTGCGCCATTTCTGCTTGCCCAGTCGATAGACCGGCTGGCCACAGGCTTCGCATTTGCTCGTGTAAAAATGCCCGTTCCATTTGGTCCGGTTGCGGTTGGGCCGGTGGCGATTGAACAGGCACAGAAAACGACGAAGGTTCACGCTGTGTTACTCCAGGGCGCCCGAAAACGGCGCCAGAGGATGGCGGGGGCAGATGGGCTATCGCATGCTGACCAATGGCTTATCCCTCCGCCATGTGGTGTAAGTTATTGATAACACGTTTTTTGTTGCCGAATAAAGGTTAATGGGGGTTAGTTTCTCGGCTTGGCCGAGCGCAGCCTGACTTTTTGTCCAAAAATGCATGCGCCCGCTTTTCAAATGATCCAACAGGGCGCAAAGCAGCGCCATGACTCGCTTTGTCTTTCCCTTGCGCGGTGTTTCCAGTCTGCCGCGCCTTCGCCGCAATTGCCGTTTGCATCGGGTGATCCACCATGCAGGCTGATGTTATTGTTGTCGGGTCGGGCGCGGCGGGGCTGACGGCGGCGCTGTCGCTGGCGGATAAATGTCATGTGCTGGTGCTGGCCAAGGGGACGTTGACCGGCGGCTCCACCGCATGGGCGCAGGGGGGCATTGCCGCCGTGCTGGATGCGGGCGACACGTTCGAGGATCATATCCGCGACACGATGGTGGCTGGCGCGGGGCTCAACCGGCTGGAGACGGTGGAACATGTGGTGTCCCGTGCGCCCGAGGCGATCGAGCGGCTGATCGAATTGGGCGTGCCTTTCAACACCGAAGGCAAAGGCCTGCATCTCCACCGCGAGGGCGGCCATTCCCACCGCCGCATCGCCCATGTCGCCGATGCCACCGGCTGGGCGGTGCAAGAAGCCTTGGTGCGGGCTGCCGAAGCCCATCCCAATATCACCCTGCTGCCGGGGCAAAGCTGCGTGGACTTGATCACTGGTCGCCATGAGCAGCGCTATTCCGGCTCTGGCCGCGTATGGGGCGTCTATGCGCTGGATGAAGCCAGTGGTCGCGTAGAGGCCCATATTGGCCGCGCCACCGTGCTGGCCACGGGCGGAGCGGGGCGCGTCTATCAATTCTCCACCGCGCCGCGCGGGGCAACCGGCGATGGCATTGCCATGGCATGGCGGGCCGGTGCGCGGGTGGCCAATATGGAAATGATGCAGTTCCACCCCACCTGTCTCTACCATCTGGAGGTCAAGAACTTCCTGATCACCGAGGCGGTGCGGGGCGAGGGCGGGCATCTGATAAACCCGCGCACAGGTGAACGCTTCATGCCGCAATATGACGAGCGGCTGGAACTGGCCCCGCGCGATGTGGTGGCACGTGCCATCGACAGCGAGATCAAGAAATATGGCCTTGATTTCGTGCATCTGGACATCAGCCACAAGCCTGCCAGTTTCGTGCGCGAGCATTTCCCCAATATCCACGAAAAGCTGCTCAGCCTTGGCATTGATATGACGAGGCAGCCGATCCCCGTGGTGCCTGCCCAGCATTATACCTGCGGCGGGATCATCACCGATCTGGATGGGCGCACCGATTTGCCCGGCCTTTATGCGGCGGGGGAATGCGCGGAGAGCGGGCTGCATGGCGCCAATCGTCTGGCCTCCAATTCGCTGCTGGAATGTCTGGTGTTCGGATCGGCGGCGGCGGCAGATATATTGGCGCGCTGGGAATCGTTTGAAGCGCCACCTGCGATCAACGCCTGGGACGAAAGCCGCGTATCGGATTCGGACGAAGAGGTGATCATCAAGCAGAACTGGACAGAGATTCGCCGCTTCATGTGGAATTACGTGGGTATCGTGCGAACGACCAAGAGGCTGGAGCGCGCGGCGCATCGCATCAAGATGCTGTTTGACGAAGTAGAGGACTATTACGGCCATTTCCGCGTGACCACTGATCTGATCGAGCTGCGCAACCTGTTGCAAAGCGCGGATCTGATCGTGCGTTCTGCCTTGAAGCGGCATGAGAGCCGAGGCCTCCATTACACGCTGGACTATCCGGAAATTGATGCCGAACCGCGTGACACGGTGTTGGTCCCTTAATCTTTAAAGCTCTATTTTTAAGTCCGGAGCCTGTTTGCAAATAGCAGACAGGCTCTTTTGCGATGTTCCTGATCGATGCCGATGCAGGCATTTGTCCGGAGTCGAATGCAGCGGTACTGACGAAAATGTCCAGAAATGGGGCGTTGTGGTGGGGTGGCAGTGCTGGACCATTTGACATAAAAACGCATAAAAATTTAAAACAAAATATTGAAAATATTCAAAATTATAGAACGGCATGCCAAATTCAGAGCCGAAGCGACAATAGTCTGTTGATCCATTTTTGCGCAAAAATTTCGCACATAAATCAGAAATTTGCCAAAATGGGACTGTTTCGGTGCCGCTAAACTCCTTTTAACTGGTTAACTCGCGTTTACTTGTCCAAATTTGCGGCGTATTCTTGTGGGCATAAGGCAGTCTGGGGGGGTCGCCCATTGGCTGCAACAGGGTTTATCAATTTACAGGAGAATTATTATGACCGATCCTCTCAGCGCTAAGACCTTTGTTGGTGGTACTTCGGGTAACGACGATCTGCGTGCCAACTCTCAGGACACCGACGGCAGCTATCTGTTTGCTCGTGGAGGTGATGACATTCTGCGTGGTGGCAAGTATGATGACGTTCTGACCGGTGGTGCTGGTAGCGATCAGTATTACGGTGGCGCGGGCGCGGATCAGTTCCGCTTCTTCGGCTATGACGTTACCACTGGTGATCGTGATCGCGTTTATGACCTCAACTTTAGCGATGGTGATACGATTGTGTTTGGCAGCTTTGCTACCGACACTTTTGCCGATGCAGCGGGCATCAATGCCTATACCAATGGCACGGCAGCGACGATCTCGTCGTTCGAAGGTCTGGCCAACATGGTCAATGATGCCGATGCTGTGTGGGCAACCCGCAAGGGTACCACTGATCTGCTGATCCTGCATGTGACCGTGGGTACCGAAACGCAGACCATCGAAATTTCCAACGCTTACTCGGCCTATGTCGCCGCTGGCGGCCTGATCGGCTAATTGCCGCTCATCCGGTTCGCTGACCGGATAGCGCAAAAAGAACAGGGCCGGACCGACAACCTTGTGGTTGCTCAGTCCGGCCTTTTTCTATGTCCGCTACGCGGCCCAACCTTGAGCCCTCCCGCGCGCTGGGGCATAGATTGCGCCAGATTAGCCTGCGGAAGGAATGCCCATGAGCGAGACCTCGTATGAAAACCTGTTGGTGGAACAGCATGGCGCGGTGACGCTGGTGCGCCTCAATCGCCCGCAGGCGCTCAATGCGCTTAACAGCGCGGTGCTGGAAGAATTGATTACCGCCTTTGCCGCTTTCGAGGCGGACCCGACCCAGCGTTGCGCGGTTCTGACCGGCGCGGGGGAAAAGGCCTTTGCTGCGGGCGCCGATATCAAGGAAATGGCCCAGAAGCCTGCCGCCGATTTTTACGCCGAGGATACTTTCTCCCGCTGGACCAGCCATTTTGCCAAGGCGGTGCGCAAGCCATGGATCGCGGCGGTGAATGGCTTTGCGTTGGGCGGCGGTTGCGAATTGGCGATGATGGCCGATTTCATCATCGCCAGCGACACGGCCCGTTTCGGCCAGCCCGAAATCAAGCTGGGTATCGCGCCGGGCATGGGCGGGTCGCAGCGTCTGGCCCGCGCGGTGGGCAAGGCCAAAGCGATGGAAATGTGCCTGACCGGCCGGATGATGGGCGCGCAGGAGGCTGAGCAATCCGGCCTTGTCGCCCGTGTGGTGCCTCTGGCCAATTTGCTGGACGAGGCGCTTAAAACCGCAGCCGAGATCGCCGCAATGTCGCCGCTGGCGGCCATCGCCAACAAGGAAATGGTGCAAGCCGCGTTTGAAACCACGCTGGATCAGGGCTTGCTGATCGAGCGCCGGATCTTTCAGGTGTTGACCGCCACGCAGGACCGGTTGGAAGGCATGGCCGCCTTTATCGAAAAGCGGCCCGCTGTGTGGCAGGGCAAGTAAGCCTCACCCTGCCATCATGCCTCAGGCCGGTGTTGGCGCGTTCAGCACCGGCATATCCTTCAACGCCACATCGGCATCGGCCAGCAGCGCGGGATCGATCACCGCGCCCGCTTCCACCAGCTTGCGGCCCTGCACATAGTCTTTCACGCGGTTGACGCAGTCCAGCGCGATCAAGCGGCCTTGCTTGAGATACAATAGGCTGAAGCTGCGGGCGGCCATGTCGCCGCGCACAATCGTCTGGTCATAGCCGACAGACAGTCCAGCGGTCTGCAGCTTCAGATCATACTGGTTGGACCAGAACCACGGGAAGGCCTTGTAGGGCTTGGGCTCGCCCAGAATTGTCTTGGCCACATGGCTGGCCTGATCATTGGCATTTTGCACCGATTCCACCCGCATCACCGCGCCATCGGCATAGGCGCAGGCAAAGGCCACGCAATCGCCAATGGCAAAAACATCGGGCAGGCTGGTGCGGCAAAACTCGTCCACCACCAAGCCATTGGCCTGATCCGCTCCCGCCGCCACCAGAGGCGCGATGGCAGGCACAATGCCGATGCCCGCAATCACCGCATCGGCGGCAATCACGCTGCCATCGCCCAGACGCACGCCGGACACGCGGCCAACACCTTCCAGCGCCTCCACCGTCACGCCGGTGCGCAGGTCTACGCCATGGGCGCGATGTTCGCTTTCGTAAAAGGCCGAAAGCTCCGGCCCTGCCACACGCGCCAACACACGCGGCGCCATTTCCAGCACGGTCACGCCAAGGCCCATCTTGGTCAGCACGGCGGCTGCTTCCAGCCCGATATAGCCGCCGCCAATCACCACAATATGTTTCGCGCCGCCGTCAACCTCGCCCATCAGGCGGTCGCAATCCTCACGCGTGCGCACGGCATGCACGCCCGACAATTCCGCGCCGGGGCAGGTTAGCTTGCGCGGGTCGCCGCCCGTGGCCCAGATCAGCTTGCCATAGGCCAGCACCTCACCCGAGGCGAAGGTCACCGTCTTGGCCGTGGCATCCACGCTGACCACTTGGCGGCCCAGCAAGAGATCCACCTGCTTTTCTCCCCAGAAGGCGGGCGGGCGGATATAGAGGCGGTCGAAAGTCTTTTCCCGCGCGAAATATTCCTTGGACAAAGGCGGTCGCTCATAGGGCGGTTCATTCTCCCGCCCGACCAGCGCGATGCTGCCTGTAAACCCATTCTGGCGCAGGGCGATGGCGCATTGCGCCCCGCCATGTCCCGCTCCCACGATCACGATATCGGCTTGTTCCATGGGTTGCTTTTCCACCACAAAGGGGCAGAAGGCGCAAGCGTGATCGCATGACATCTTCTGGCCTTTGTCATAGTATTAATAGGCACTCTCGCGCGCTGAATTCCCCGACAACAGGACAGGTTCCCATGATCACCCTCAATTTCGGCTGCCTTTTTTCCGACCGGATCGAGGCCTTGCTCACCGGACGGCTGAAGGTCGAAGGGGTGCACCTCGCCATCTCCTGCCACGAGGCACAGGGGCTGTTCCGGCAGGTTTTGCAACAGCAGAGCTTTGACATGGCGGAATTATCCATGGGCAGCCATATTGCTGCCGTGGCCGCAGGGCGGCGCGATTATGTGGCTTTGCCAGTGTTCCTTTCGCGCAGCTTTCGCCATTCCAACCTCTATATCCGCAGCGATGCCGGCATCAACCGCCCGCAGGATCTGGCTAGCAAGCGCATCGGTCTGGTCGATTTCCAGCAGACGGCGGCCCTATGGCTGCGCGGGCTACTGGCTGATGATTATGGTGTGGCGCGGGAATCGATTGATTGGGTAACGGGCGGCTTGTTGAAGCCGGTGCTGACCGATCGCATGGCGATGGACCTGCCCGAAGGCATCCGCGTCGCCCGCTCGCCCGAAACGCTGGATAGTTTGCTTGCCAGCGGCGCGATTGACGCGCTGATCAGCCCCACCGCGCCGCCCTGTTTCACGCAAGGTCTGGCACCGGTGACCCGCCTCTGGCCCGACCCCCGCGCGGAGGAGGCGGCATGGTATGCGCGCGAGCAGGTGTTGCCCATCATGCATGTGCTGGTGGTGAAGCGCGCCCTGATCGAGGCGCATCCCGATCTGCGCGGCACTTTGCAGGTGGCGTTTGAGCAGGCCTTGGCGCTGGCGCTGGACGATCTGGCCCAGCGCGACTTTCCCAAAGTAGCCATCGCATGGCTGCAACAACAGGCTGCCGAGCAGCAGGCGACCATGGGCCAGATCTGGACCTATGGGCTGGAGCCTAACCGCGCCGTGCTGGAACGCATGCTGCGCTATGCCCGCGCCGATGGGTTGATCGCGCGGGATATGGCGGTGGAAGAGCTGTTTGCCTGACCTATGGCGCCAAATCCGTTTTGGGCAATCCGGCGCGCAAAGGATCAAAGCGCACGATCTCGCGCAGGGAGACCAGCGTTTCAAAGCCGCGCACATTTTCATCTGCCGCCAAGACCTCGTCGGAAAAGCGCTGATAGGCCTCGATCGAGGGGACGGTGACGGTCAGCAGGAAATCGGTGCGTCCGGTCACATTCCACGCGCCGATCACCTCGTCACGCTTGGCCAGTTTTTCGGCAAAGGCCTGTTCCATGCGCAATCCGGCCTGGTTCAATTCCACCAGCACATGGATGGTGATCGACGGGGCAAGTCGCGCGGGATCGATCAGCGCCACATCCGCCATAATCACCCCGCTGGCGCGAAGGCGGCGCAGGCGGCGCAGCACCGCGCTTTCCGACAGGCCCACCGCATCGGCAATCGCGCGGGCCGGTTCCAGATTGTTGCGGCGCACGATAGCGATGATTCGCTGGTCAAAAGAATCGAGGGTGACGTTTTCAGGCATGTGATGGCTTATAATGACGCTTTCCGTCATCCGCTAACGGAAATAGCCGCCATTCGCCAGCGCATCTGCGATAGAACGCGGGAATGACGACGATTTCCGCGCAAAGCTCCTCCACCCCATCCTTGGCCGCTGCCACGCCCTATCTGGCGCTGGCCTGTTCGATCACGTCCTTTTGCGTGGGCACCTCTTTCGGCAAACAATTGTTTCCGCTGGTGGGTGCGCCGGGGGCGGTGGCCTATCGCGTAGGCTTTTCCGCTTTGCTGCTTGTGCTGGCCTTCCGCCCGTGGCGGCAACCGATTACCCGCGATGGCCTGTTGGCGGTGATGCGCTATGGCGCGGTGCTGGGGCTGATGAACCTGTGCTTCTATATGGCCTTGCGGACCATTCCGCTGGGTCTGGCGATTGCTATCGAGTTTCTGGGGCCTTTGACGGTCTCGCTCATCCATTCGCGCCGTCCCGCCCATTATGCCATGGTGGCTCTGGCCGCGGCGGGGCTGGCGCTCTTGCTGCCATGGCAGGGGGCGAGTCATGCGCTGGACCCTGTGGGTGTGCTTTTCGGGCTGGGCGCGGGCCTGTTCTGGGGGCTTTACATCATCTTTGGCAAACGCGCCGCCCATGTGCCCAGTGGTCAGGCCGTGTCTTTGGGCATGAGCACCGCCGCGCTGATCGTGGTGCCGATTGGCGTGGTGGATGCCGGTTCGGCGCTGCTCTCGCCCGCGCTGGTGGGCATGGGGCTGGCCACGGCGCTGCTGTCCAGTTCCATCCCCTATACGCTGGAAATGGTGGCGCTGAAGTCAATCCCCGCCAACCGTTTCGGCGTGTTGATGAGCGTGGAGCCTGCCGTGGGTGCGCTGGCCGGTGCGCTGCTGCTGGGCGAGCATCTGGCGGGGCTGCAATGGCTGGCGGTGGCGCTGGTGATTGCCGCCTCGGTGGGTTCGGTGGTGATGGGGGACGGGAAGCATTGATGCCACCCGCCCCCGTATAACGTCACATATTGGGATAGTTCGGCCCGCCCCCACCTTCGGGCGTTGCCCAATCGATGTTGCCGGTGGGGTCCTTGATGTCGCAGGTCTTGCAATGCAGGCAGTTTTGCGCGTTGATTTGCAAGCGTTTCTCTGTGCCTTCGCCCAGAAATTCATAGACGCCCGCAGGGCAATAGCGCGCCTCTGGTCCGGCATA
This sequence comes from Novosphingobium umbonatum, assembly GCF_004005905.1. GTDB lineage: Bacteria > Pseudomonadota > Alphaproteobacteria > Sphingomonadales > Sphingomonadaceae > Novosphingobium > Novosphingobium umbonatum. Next base: position 511,079 of record NZ_SACO01000001.1, on the reverse strand, counting down.
GAGCGGCAGGTTGACCGAGACCGGCACGGATGCATCCTTCAACCGCAGGTGGCAGGGCTGCTCTTCCTCATGGTTGGTGAAGGAATAGGACACATTGGTTAGCCGGTCGAAGCTGATCACGCCGTCAGCCTTGGGATAGGCGATGGGTTTGTACAGATCGGCGCGGCCGGTGGCCTCGGCATCCTTGTGATGCTGCATCGGGCCAAATGGGTTAACCTTCAGCACCCGCGCCCACATATCCGCGCCCGCCAGCACGGTGCCCAGCGCGCCGCCGAATTTGGCGACCAGAGGCTGGGCATTTTGCACCAGCTTCAATTCGCTGGCGATCCAGCTGTCGCGCACCGCCGCATCATAATCGGCCAGAGTATCGCCACCACGGCCAGCGGCCAGCGCGGCGCTGATCGCCTCGGCGGCCAAGATGCCTGATTTCATGGCGGTATGGCTGCCCTTGATGCGCGGCACATTGACGAAACCGGCACTGCATCCGGCCAGAACCCCGCCCGCAAAGGCCAGTTGCGGCACCGACTGCCAGCCACCTTCATTGATCACGCGCGCGCCATAGCTGACGCGCTTGCCACTTTCCAGAATGGCGCGGATCGAGGGGTGCTGCTTCCAGCGCTGAAATTCCTCGTAAGGGCTGACATGCGGGTTTTTGTAATCCAGAGCGGTTACAAAACCGAGCGCGACTTGTCCGCCCGCCTGATGATAGAGGAAACCGCCGCCCCAACTCTCACTTTCCGACAGGGGCCAGCCCTGGGTGTGGAGAACACGCCCTGGAACATGTTTTTCCGGATCAATATCCCACAATTCCTTGATGCCCAGCCCATAGACTTGAGGCTGGCAATCGCGCTCAAGGTCAAATTGTGCCTTCACCCGTTTGGTTAGGTGCCCACGCGCACCCTCGGCCAGCACCGTATAGCGCGCCAATAGCCGCATGCCGGGCTGGAAATCGCCCTTGGGCTGGCCCTCACGGTCCACGCCCATGTCGCCGGTCTGCACCCCGATCAGCGCGCCACTATCATCAAACAGCACCTCGGCGGCAGGAAAACCGGGGAAGATTTCCACGCCCAGTTCCTCCGCCTTACCCCCCAGCCAGCGGCACAGATTGCCCAAGGATGTGGTGTAGCAGCCATCATTGCTCATGAAGGGCGGCATCAGCGCATGGGGCATGACATAATGGCCCTTTCGCGTCAGCACCCAGTGCCAATTGTCGGTGACGGGCGTTTGCGCCAGCGGGCAATCTGTGTCGCGCCAATCAGGGATCAACTCATCCAGCGCGCGCGGATCGACCACCGCGCCCGACAGGATATGCGCGCCAATCTCGCTGCCCTTCTCCAGCACGCAGACTGACAGATCCGCGTTCAACTGTTTCAGCCGGATCGCGGTCGACAGGCCCGCTGGCCCGCCACCCACAATCACAACGTCATAGGCCATCTCGTCGCGCTCGATCACGCTCATTGCATCAACCCTCACCTAAGTCATTTTGGAATGTTATGTATTATAACTATCCCGAAATCAATCCCAGCCCAATCCCAAAGATTTCTGCAGGGTAACATATTGGGCACTCATATTGGCTACCGCCTGCACCGATGCTTGCTGGGCGGTCAAACGCTCTCGCTCGGCGTCCAGAAGGGCAAGGCGGCTGATGGTGCCAGCGGCAAAACGCTGACTGGCCAACTGCGCGCTTTGGGTGGCGCTGGCTGCGCTGCGGCCCTTGCTGGCGGCCTGCGCGCGGGCGGCGCCATAGCGGGCCAGCGAATCCTCGGCATCGCGCAGGGCCTGCAACACCGCGCCGCGATATTGTTCGGACGCCTCGTCACGCGCGGCCTTGGCCTGTGCCAGACGGGCCGAATTGCCGCCAAAGTCCAGAAAGTTCCAGCTCAGTTGCGGTGCGGCCAAGAGCGCCATGCTGGACGGATCAAAAATATCCTCTAATCTGCTGCCGCCCAGCCCAAGGAAGCCGGTCAGCTTCAGCTTGGGGAAGCGGGCGGCATCGGCCACGCCGACCTTGGCGGTGCTGGCGGCCAATTGCCTTTCGGCGGCGCGTAGATCGGGGCGGCGCTGGATCAGGCTGGCCGGATCACCCACCGCCAGTTCGGCAGGGGGCAGGGGGATAGCCTTGGGCGCGGACAGGCTGGCATCCAGCGCGCCGGGAGCCTCGCCCAGCAATACCGCCAGCGCATTGAGATAGGCATCCCGCTCGGCCTGAAGCGGCAACAAAGCTGCCGCCGCATCTTCCACCGCGCGCGCCGAGCGCTCGGCATCGCTTTGCGTGCCCACGCCTTGCGCCAGACGCGCCTTGGTCAGTGTCAGCGCCTGCTGGCTCACCTCCAGCAATTGCTGCCCCAGCGCCAGACGCTGCTGGCGGTCGCGCAGGTTGATATAGGTTTGCGCCACTTCGGCAGTCAGGCTCACTTGCGCGTCGGCCAGCTTGGCTTCTGCGGCCTGCGCATTGGCGACCGAGGCCTCCACCTTGCGCCTTTGCCCGCCAAACAGGTCGATCTCCCATTGGGCGTCCAGCGCGGCATTGTAATAGTTGAGCGAGCCGCCCAATTGGTTGCCCGGCAGATCGGCGATCAGCCCTGCGCCCATCGCGCCCACTTTGGGCAGGTCATTGGTCTTGTCGAGCCGCAGCCCCGCCCGCGCCTGTTGCACCCGCGCCAGAGCCGTGCCCAGATTGGGATTGGCGGCCAGTGCCTTGGCCTCCAGCCCGTCCAGCACCGGATCGCCCAGCGCCGTCCACCATTTGGCCAATTGCGGCGCCTGTGCCTTGGTTCCACTGGCACGGGCAAAGCTGGCCGGTGGCGATACGACCGCCGCGCCTTGCGGACCTTTATAATCGGGGCCGACAGTACAACCGGCCAGACCTGCCAAAACCAGCATCGAGACCGAAAGATTAAGCAATTTGCGCATGGAAAGCCTCAATGCATCGCCATCGCCTGCCGGTTGGGCAGGGGGCGCAGAAACAGGACCAGAGGGCTGATGAGGATGATACCCACACCCAGCATCCAGAAAATGTCATTATAGGTCATCACCAGCGCATCCCGCTGGATCGTGCCCACCAGATTTTGCAGCGCGATGGTCGGGCTGCCCATGCCATGCATGTAATTCTGCACGACTTCGGAATTGGCGCGCAGGCTCTCCTCCATCCGGCGACTATGCATCCACAGGCGCTGGTCCTGCACCACGGCAATGCCCGCCAGCGCCAAGGACCCGCCCAGATTACGCGCGGCGTTGAAAAGCCCCGCCGCATCGCCCGCCTCATGCATGGGCACAGAAGCAATGGCCGCCTGATTGAGAAACATGAAGGAAAACACCGTGCCCACCCCGCGCAGCAATTGCGAGGCGGCAAATTCTTCACCCGTGGCATTGGCGGAAAGGCCGGTGTCCAGCCAGCAACTGACCAGCATGATCACCAGCCCCAGCATCACCGCAAAACGGATCTCCATCTTGCGCATCATCAGGGGCGTGAAAGGCATCATCAACAGGCTGGGAATGCCGGACAGCACGACCACCTGCCCCGCTTGCAAAGCGTTATAATGGGCAATGGCCGCCAGAAATTGCGGGATCACATAGGCCGTGCCGTAAAGCATCATGCCCAGCATCACGCCCATGATCACCACCGCGCCAAATTGCCGGTCCAGCAACAGGCGCAGCTTGATCACCGGCCTTTTGGCATAGATCTGTCCGGCCAGCAGCAGCGCCAGTCCAACCAGCGCCATCAGGGTCAGGCGGATGATGGTGGCGCTTTCAAACCATTGCTCGCGCTGCCCTTCTTCCAGAACGATGGTCAGCCCGCCAAGGCTGAGCGCCAGTCCGATAATGCCCAGCCAATCGGCGTTGAGGAATTCTTCAAGATGCAATTCGCGGTGCGGCAGGCCGATGGTCAGCATGGTGATCAGCGACAGGCCGATCGGCAGGTTGATGAAAAAGGCATAGTGCCAGCTGAGATTCTCCGTCAGCCAGCCCCCGATCAACGGCCCCAGCACCGGCCCCAGAATGGCGGTCACGCCAAACATCGCATTGCCTATCGGCTGTTGCGCAGGGGGCAGGCGGGTGGCGATGATGGTCATGGCGGTGGGGATCAGCGCCCCGCCGGTAAAGCCTTGCCCCACGCGGCCAATGATCATGGTCGACAGGCTGGTGGCCGTGCCGCAGACCATCGAGAAAGCCACGAACAGGCTGGCGGCCAGCAGCAGGAACGTGCGCAGGCCCAGCATCCGTTCCAGCCATGCCGACAGCGGGATGATGACAATTTCGGCCACCAGATAGGAGGTTGCCACCCAAGTGCCCTCGGTGCCGCTGGCGCCGATCGAGCCTTGAATGACCGGCAGCGCCGAATTGGTGATCGAAATGTCCAGCAGGGCCATCATCGCGCCAAGGCTGCCCGCAGCCACCGCCATCCATGCGGCGGCATCGGCTTTCTTGGGTGGGCCGGGGATCTGCCCTTGGCTGTTCACTGGGCGCTATCCTTGCCATGCAGGGCGTCCAGCGCATCCTTGGCGCCTTTGGTGTCCACGCTCACTTCAACGCTCATGCCCGGCACCAGCAGCTTGCGCAGTTCCGCGCTGGCATTGATGCTGATCCGCACCGGCACGCGCTGCACCACCTTGGTGAAATTGCCCGTGGCATTTTGCGGGGGCAACAGCGAGAATTGCGCGCCGGTGCCGGGCGAGATGCTGTCCACCTTGCCGGTGATTTCGATGTCGGGCAGCGCGTCCAGCTTGATATGCACCGGTTGACCGGCACGCATCAGGCCCAGCTGCGTTTCCTTGAAATTGGCGGTGACATAGAGCTGGCTGACCGGCACCACGCTCATCAAACGGGTGGCGGCGGGCACGAATTGGCCCAGACGAACGGTCTTGTCGCCAATGCGGCCATCGACGGCGGCGCGCAGCAGGGTGGAGCCCAGATTGACCTGCGCCGAGGACAATTGCGCCTTGGCACCCGATCCTTGCGCCTTGGCTTGTTCCATCTGCGCCTTGATCGTGTCGATCTTGCGATGGGCCGCCTGTGCCGAGGCGCGGGCGCTGGCCAGTTTGGCGGCGGCCTGTGTCGCCTCATTGCGCAATTGGGCCAGCTTCTCGCCGCTCTCCGCGCCGCTGGAGGCCAGCGGGCTGTAACGCGCGACCTGTGCATCGGCAAAGCTGGCGGCGCGCTGGGCGGCGGCGACATCGGCGTCAGCCTTGGCAATCGCGGCTTCCTGTTCGCCCAATTGCGCCTGCGCCGCATCGGCCTGAGCCTGCGCCAGTCCGATCTGCGCCTCATATTGCGCCGATTGCGCGCGGTAATCGCGGGGATCGATCTGCACCAGCGGGTCGCCCGCCTTCACATCCTGATTGTCGGACACGAAGACCTTTTCGACATAGCCGCCAACCTTGGGCGCCACCGTGACCGCATCGGCCTGCAGGAAGGCGTCGTCGGTCGACTGCTGGAACTTGCCATGGGTTTCATAGCTATACAGCCCATAGGCCCCCCCGATCAGCGCCAGCGGGCCCACCACCAGCCCCACGCGGCGCGGCCATGGGTTGGGGGTGGTATCATCCGTGTCGGTGCTGGAGGGAGAGGCGGGAACGGGGGAGACGGATTCGGCCACAGGATAGACTCGCTGCAAAAAGGGTAGGCTGTGTCATGCCCGCGCTTGCCATTTTATGCAATACCATTTAATGAGTGCCCTCATGAATATTCGGAACGACGAGCTGATCAGCGCTTTGGCGCGCACCTATCTGCGCATGTATCGCTGTGTGAACAAGGCGATGACGGGGCAGGGGGCGTCCATGGCCCGCACCAAGGTGCTGATGCTGGTGCGCAATTTGAAGGGTAACGCCCGCGCCGCCGATATTGCCGAAATTTTCGACCAAAGCCCGCGCACCATCACCGAGATTCTCGACGGGCTGGAACGCGATGGTCTGGTGGAACGCCGCAGCGATCCCGAAGACCGCCGTGTCAAACGCTTGCACATTACCGAGGCTGGCCTGCTGGCGATCGAGGCCACAGAGCCTTTGCGTCAGAGCATCATCAACCAGATCTGCGCAGAGCTGGACGATGGGGAACGCGCTGCGCTGCAATCGGCCTTTGCGAAAATGACCGCTGCCTTGGAAGGCCCGCTCGACTGTTAAGCGGGTTTGAGCCAGTCGAGCAAAGGCTGCACATGGCGCCCGCCGGGCAAATGGCCGATCAGCCCGAACAGATCATCCAGCGCAGGATGGCGCAGGGCCAGCATCGTCCCCATCCACAGCACCCCGCCCAGTAGCACATTGGCGCACAGCAGGGGCAGGCTGATGGTCGAAGGCCCGCTCCACAACCCATAGGTCAGCGCCAAGGGCGCCAGACCCGCCAGCGTGGACAAGGCGCTCTTGGCATAGATCACCAGCAATTGCCGCGCGTCAAAGCCCACCAGCCGGTGTAGAAAACGGGCATAGAGCAGCACCCATGCCGCGCCATAGACCAGACGTGAAGCCGCCGCGCCTTGCGTGCCCCATTGGCAACCGGCGGCCAGCAAGGTGAGTGACAGGCAGGTCTCGGTCAATGCATAGAGCATCAGCTGGTTGATCTTGCCCAGCAGGATCGGCAGGTCCGATTGCAAAGGCAGCATCACCAGAAAGATTTCCGTGAGCGAAATGGTGGAAAGCAAGGGCGCCACCGCTTCCCAGCGCGGGCCGTAAAGCAGTTTGACCACCGGTTCCGCCGCCAGCGCCAGCCCCGCCATGCCGGGCCAGATGATCGCCGTATAGCCTGCCACCACCCGCAGATAGGCTGGCCCCAAAGGCTCGCCATTGTCGCGCTTGCGAGCAAAGGCGGGGTAGAACACGCTGCCGATCGCGCCGGAGATCAGCGTGCGGAATTGATCGGACAGGCTGGCGGCGCGGCTGTAAAGACCGACCGAATTGAGGCCCAGCAGTTTGCCCACGATCATATCGGGCGTGCGTGCGGAAATGCCGTAATTGGCATAGAGCCCCGACAGGCGCGATCCCACGGAAAGCACCGGCGCGATGCCCTGCAACCGCAAGGGATAGGGCAGGGCAGGGCGCAAATATTGTGCGATCAACCCGCGCGCTACGCCATTGGCCAAGGTGGCCCATGCCAGCGCAAAGGCCGAATAGCCCAGAGCGGCCAAAGTCAGTGCCACGCAGGCTTGCGTCAAAGCCGCGCCCAGATTGACGATGAAATGGCCGCGAAAATTCATGGCCCGCCCCATCAAAGCCATGGGCACCACCGCCAGCGGGATGAACAGATAGGCCGCAGCTATGATCAGCAGCATCGGCGCCAGAGCAAGTTGGCCATAGGCATGGGCCATGGGCAGCGCGCTGACCGCGATCAGCCCCGCGACGACAAAGGAGAACAGCAAAGCCACCGTGCTGCACCGCGCCTGCGTATCGGCATCCACGCTGGGCAGGCCCGACATATAGCGGGTGAGGCCAAAGTCCTGCAGCACCGACACCACCAGCGCGGCGGCCAGCGCGATGGAGAACAGGCCAACCTCGGCTGGCGAGAGAAACAGGCGCGAGATGATGACCGAGGTGATGAATTGAATGGCAAAGGACAGATATTGCCCGCCCATCGCCCAGACCGCCGCGCCGCGCACCGACATGGCGGCTTCCTCGCGCTGGGGTTTGGTATCGCTCATGTCACCGGCCTATGGCACAACAGGGCCAGCGCCAGACGCAAGGCGCGCAAGGGCAGGCCGAATTTCACCAGCCGCGCCACGGTGCGCCGCATGCCCGCATGGCTGCCCCCCTCGGCCAGATGGCGCAGCAATAGGTCATAGCCATGGTCGCGCATGGCGGCGGGGGAATAGCGCAGGCTTTGCGCGATCTGGGCGCGCAGGGCCTTGGTCACGCCATCACGGCCAAACAGGGCGTCCATGTCATCCAGCGGCGGCAGCTTGGCCAGCGCTTGTGTCGGGTCGCTCCTCCCCGCCGCCCTTTCCGCATAGGCCAGACGCGCCACGGCCGCGCCGGTCTGCTGGATGGTGGCATGGCGGGTGGAGACCTGCTGATCATAATGGCGATAGCGGATCAGCGGTTCGGGCAGGCTGCAAAGGCGGGTGACCGAGGCCAGCCGCAGCCAGAGGTCGAGATCCTCGCAATGGTGGAAAGCGGCGTGATAGCCGCCCACGCCCAGCACCACTTTGCGCCGCATCATCGCCACGGGGTGACAGATCAAGGGCTGGCCCTGCGCAATGGCGTCCAGCAAAGCCTCGTGGCTGGTGGGCAATGTGGCGGTGGCATGGGGCCAAGGCTGGCCGTTCTGGTCAATGTCGATGGTTTGCGCACCCACTACTCCATGATCGGGATGGGCGTCGAGAAAGGCGATCTGCCGCGCAAATCTTTCGGGCAGGGCGATGTCATCGGCATCCATCCGCGCGATGACCGGTGCGCGCGCCTCGGCCAGCATTTCATTCAGGCTGGCGATCAACCCGCGATTCTCGCGCAGGATGGGGCGGATGCGGGCATCCTGCGCGGCATAGCTGCGGATGATATCCGCGCTGCCATCGCTCGACCCATCATCCAGCAGCAGCAGTTCAAAATCGCCCAGAGTCTGGGCCAAAATGCTCTCTATCGCCGGCGCCAGAAAGCGTTCGCCATTATAGACGCTCATGGCCACACTGATCCTGGGGGATGCAGGCGAGGTCATGCGGGGCGAGAATCCTTTGCGGGAAAATGGACGGTTAGCGATTCCGGCTTAAGGTCTGGCGGGTAAAGAAAGCATGATGGCGCGCGAGAAAACTGTGCCGCAAGGCGCAAGTTGGCCCGCGTGCCGATGGCCTTCCCCAATTGGCATCTGGCAGGCGTAAAGCGGCACGCGCATCAGAAGGCCATGGATTCCACTCTCCCACCCCGCTCCGCCCATGGCTAAAATGCGCAAGAAGGGCGACCTGCCAGCCAAGATCTGCCTCGCCTGCGCCCGCCCATTCACATGGCGCAAGAAATGGGAGCGCGATTGGGACAATGTGCTCTATTGCTCCGACCGCTGCCGCAGCGATAAATCAGCCAAGGCTGGCCAAAAACCGCTCGGCTCCCGCGATCAGGCCTGATTGCTTTTCCGGCGCAAAGCGTTCCCATGTCCGCACCATCTGCGCCATGCGCGGGTTGCGGCGCAGGCGATCGGCATGGCGGGCGATGAAGGACCAATAGAGCAGGTTGAACGGGCAGGCCTTGGGCCCTTCCTTGGCCTTCACATCATAGGCGCAAGAGCCGCAATAATCGCTCATCCGGCTGATATAGGCGCCGCTGGCGGCATAGGGTTTGCTGGCCAGCAGGCCGCCATCGGCAAATTGGCTCATGCCCATGGTGTTGGGCAATTCCACCCATTCAAACGCATCGGCATAGACTGCCAGATACCATTCATGCAGTTCATGCGGATTAAGCCCCGCCAGCAGCGCGAAATTACCGGTGACCATCAAGCGCTGGATATGATGGGCATAGGCCTCTTCCTGCGTCTGGTTGATGCAGGCGCGCATACAGGCCATGTCGGTCTGGCCGGTCCAGTATAGCGCGGGCAGGGGGCGGGTGGCCTCCAGTGCGTTGGAGCGCGCATAGTCCGGCCCCTGCCACCAATAGATGCCGCGCACATATTCACGCCATCCGATGATCTGGCGGATAAATCCCTCCGCGCTGTTGAGCGGCACCCGCCCCGCGCGCCATTCCGCCTCCACCGCGCGGCACATGTCCAGCGGGTCCAGCAGGCCAAGGTTGAGATAGGGCGAGACCACCGCATGGCAAAGGAAGCGATGGCTGGTCAGCATGGCATCCTGAAACCGGCCAAAATCGGGCAGGGCGCGGGCCAGGAAATGGGCAAAAGCCTCTTGAGCTTGCGCGCGGGTGGTGGCGAACCAGAAAGGCGTCAGGCTGCCGAAATGGTCGGGAAAGCGGCGCTCGACCATCGCCAGCACCTCTTGCGTGATCGCATCGGGGGCAAAGCGCAAAGGCTGCGGCAAGCCCAAAGCGCCGGGGGCGGCTTCGCGATTGTCATGGTCGAAATTCCATTGCCCACCGGCGGGCTGGTCGCCTTCCATCAACAAGCCGGTCTTGCGCCGCATCAGCCGATAGAAATGCTCCATGCGTAGGCCCTTGCGCCCATCGGCCCATTGCGCGAAACCATGGCGGTCGGCCAGATAGCGATCATCGGGCAACAGCTCGCACCATGCCTGCATATCCTGCATCAGCCGCCATTCGCCCGGTTCGGTGGCGATCACTTGGGCGATGCCATGGCGCGCCTTGGCCCGCGCCACCTCGCCCGCCAGTGAACCGCAGTTCCCCGCATCCTCCAACGTCACATAATCCACCTGCCAGCTCGCCTCGCGCAGTTCTGCGGCAAAGTGGCGCATGGCCGACAGCACCAGCGCGATCTTCTTCTTGTGGTGGCGCACATAGGTGGCCTCATCCAGGACCTCGGCCATCAGCACCACATCGCGCGCCTTGTCGCCAGCGCGCAAAGAGGAAAGCGTGGGGGTCAATTGGTCGCCCAGAACGAGGATCAGCCGTGTCATAGGGCGGGATTAGGCGCGAAGCGGGCGCTTGCCTGCCTGTTCATTCGGGCGGGGCATAGATGCGGGGCCTACCAGTCAAAGCCCATCTGCGCCTGCGCTGCCTCTTGCGCGGCGGCGGCCCGCCCCTTGGCGTGGCGGGAGGCGGTGCGCTGGCGGCTGCCGTGGCGCTGCTGCACGCTTTGCGCCTGCGCCCTTGCGTCAGGCAGGCGGCGCAGCCCATGGATCGCCAGCTTGGCCTCGCGCGCGGCGATTGTATGGTCCACCAGCCTTGGCGTATAATCGGGGCAGAGCGCGGCCCATTGTTCCGGCTCCATCCGCCATGGTTCATGCATGAACACGGCAGGCACTTGGCCCAGTTCGGGCACCCATTGCCGGATGAAGCGCCCTTGCGGGTCCTGATCCAGCCCTTGCTTGACGGGGGAGTAGATCCGCACTGTGTTGATTCCGGTTTCCCCTGCCTGCATCTGCGCCTGTGGCCAATGGATGCCCGGTTCGTAATCGATAAAGGCGCGGGCCAGCACTTGCCCCGCCTCCTGCCATGGCAGCCACAGGTCATAACAGGCAAAGCTCATCAACATCGCCCGCATGCGAAAAGTGGTCCAGCCTGTCGCCTGCAATTGCCGCATGACCGCATCGACAAAGGGATAGCCGGTTTGCCCTGTCGCCCAAGCCATCAGCCTTGCCGGATCGGCGGGGCGCGGGCGCAGGCCGGTGTAGATGCGGGCGAAGGGGCGGAACTCGGCTTCGGGTTCGCTCTCCAGCTTTTGGATGAAATGGCAATGCCAATGCAGCCGCGCGACAAAGCTGCGCAAAGACTGGCGCCAGTGCTTTTCCTCGGGCGGCAGGGCTTGATAGCGGGCGCGGGCGGCCTGCCACACTTCGCGCATCGACAGGCTGCCATAGGCCAGATGCCAGCTCAGCCGCGAACAGGCATCGGGCGCGGTCAAGGGCGAGGACATGGCCCGCGTGTAACGCTCGCCGCGTTGGTGCAGGAAGCTGTGCAGACAATCCAGTGCCGCCGCCCGCCCCGCATCGGGCAGGGCCAGCAAACCATCATCGCCAAGACCCAAAGCCGCCGCCGAGGGCAGGGCATCGGCCCCCTCCGCCCGTAACCAGACCGGCTTTGGCGCGGGGAAACAGGGCAGCTCCATCAACGCATCCCAAGCCGCCGCCCAGCGATCGCGGTTGAGCGAGGGGCCACGGATCACCCCGAACTGGCGCGGTTCATGGAAGGGCACGCCCATCGCCCGCGCCCATCGCCGCAAGGCCTTGTCGCGGGTGAAGGTGAAAGCATTGCCGGTTTCCTCATGCGCCCATAGCGTGAAAGGGCCGATCTGCGCATGGAGTGCGGCCATTTGCTCCACGGCATCGCCTATCCGCACACAAAGCCGCCCGCCGCGCCGATCAATGCGCTGCGCCAGATCGGCAATGCAGCGCCGCCAGAAGCGCCATTGGCGTGCGCTGGTATCCGCGCCGCGCCAATAATCCGGTTCGATGATCACCAGGGGCAACACCGGCCCCGCCAGCGCGGCTTCATAAAAGGCTTGGTGATCCTCCAGTCGCAGGTCGCGTTTGAACCAGACGACTTGCGGCAGAGGCTGCATCAGTTGGCCTACAGCGTGGTGAAGGCCAGAAAGGCCAAAGCCAAAGTAAGCAGCGCCAGCCCCGAAGCCATCATCACCCGCAGCCGCAACCATCCGGCGGGCAAGGCAATCCGACCGGCCAGCGCCTGTTCCAGCCTTTGGTCCACCATCGGGCTGGCCAACAGGACCAGCGCCAGCACCAGAAGCGAAGGCGCGGGCCAGACCCAGCCAAAGCACCATGGCAACAAAGCCCCCCAACCGATCAGGCTGGGCAATACCGCCAACGCATAAAGCCCGCCATGGCGCCAGCCCGCCAGCATCGAGGCCATCCACCACAATCCGCCCAGAAAGCTGAGGATGATTGCGGCATAGAAACAGCCCGCCGCCAGCGCGAACCAGCGCGCCTCGGGCCAGATATGGCAGGCGAGCAAGCAGCCCAATTGCGGCAAGACGCCGGACAGGCCCAACAGGACCAGGGGACGCGGCAAGGCGTGGGGTTGGGGGATTTGGTGCAACATCATCCCCCGACATGCGCTCCACCCACCCGTGCGGGCAAGATGGACGTTGGAGCAGGCCTTTTTGTACCGCTTGCTTGTTTTTGCTTGCCGCCACGCCTTGGCCGGTGCTAACGGGCTCCTCCAAGTGCGGGTATGGTGAAATGGTATCATGCGAGCTTCCCAAGCTCTTGGCGCGGGTTCGATTCCCGCTACCCGCTCCATATTTTAGACCGGCACAGTCCGCCAACGTCTGGACAATCCCCAAAATCCGCCACATTCCCGCTGCATCGGGCTGCTGACGTTCGGTCCTGTTCGCAACTGGCCACCCTGTTTTTGGGGGCCATTATGGGGGCCGTTTTGACCGGCGCCCAGTGGACGCAGCATTCCTCAAAAATACCTAAATAAAAACCCGTTACCGGCCTGTCGCCGGATATTGGCGATTTGCCTTTAACCCTCGCTAACCAGTTTTGAACAACAGGCGAGGCCAAGATGATCCCCCGTTATCTCAGCGTTTTCCTTTTCAGCACGGCGCTGACACCGATGGCCCATGCGCAAATCACGCCGCAAAATGCCGCGCCAAAGGCCGAAGATGTGGTGACCACCGGCGTGGCCAAGGGCCGCGACCGTCTGGACAGCGCCACCTCCACCAGCAGCCTGCGCGAGGCCGATATTATCAAGCTGGGCGCCCGCTCGGTGGGTGAATTGCTGCGCGCCATGCCCGGCGTCTTTTCCGAAGCGCCCAATGGCGAAAGCATTGCCAATATCTCGATCCGCGGCCTGCCCGTGGTGTCCTCCGGCGCCAAATTCGTGCAATTGCAGGAAGATGGCCTGCCGGTGGTGGAGTTCGGCGATATTATCGGCGGCAGCGCCGATACTTTCATCCGTGCCGACCTCAATCTGATGCAGGTCGAATCGATCCGTGGCGGTTCGGCCTCGACCTTCGCCTCCAATTCGCCCGGCGGCATTATCAATTTCATCTCCAAAACCGGCGACTTGACCGGCGGCGCCATCGCATTGACCAGCGGGGTCAATTTCCAGCAATATCGCGCCGATTTCGACTATGGCGCGCGATTGTCGGATGACTGGCGTTTCCATGTCGGCGGCTTTTGGCGGCAGGGCAATGGCCCGCGCAATGTCGGCTTTGAAAGCCAGCGCGGCGGGCAAATGAAGTTCAACATCACCCGTGAATTCACCGGCGGCCATGTGCGCGTCTATGCCAAGGTTCTCGACGACCGTTCGCCCTTTTACGATTCGGTCCCGCTGAAAGTCACCGGCAGCAATGACAGCCCCGCTCTGGTGCCGGTGGCCGGTTTCAACCCCGGGCGCGGCACGCTCTCCAGCGTCTATCTGCAATCGGCGCCCATGCTGGATGAAAACAACAATATCGTGTCCGAAGACCTGCGGCAGGGCCAAAGGGTGAAGGAAAAGTCGATTGGCGTCGAAGGCCAGATCGATGTCGATGGCTGGACGATCACCGACCGCTTCCGCATCGCGAACCGTTCGGGCGGCATGTACGGGCCTTTCTCCAGCGTGCTTTATTCGGGCGCGGCGGGGCTGACCCGACTGGGCGGCGCAGGGGCCACCTTATCCTATGCCAGCGGCCCGCGCGCGGGGCAGGTGATTGCCGATCCTTCCTCGCTCAATGGCAATGGCCTCATCGCGGTGATCAACATCCGTATCCGCCCGCAGGAAGATCTGGGCAGCATGGTCAATGACCTGCGCGCCAGCAAGATTTACGAAGTGGCCAAGGGCAAGCTGACCACCACCGGCGGCTTTTATGCCTCGCGTCAGGCGATCCATACCGCCCTGCGCTGGGCCGAGGCGGTGACCGAAGTGCGCGGTGACGGGCAGGCGGCGCTGCTCAATATCACCAATGCGGCGGGTCAGGCGGTGACGCAGAACGGCTTCTATGCTTTCAACTATGCGCTCAACAATGGCACGCAGCGCCGCACGATGAGCGTCGATTATGCGGTGCAGGCCGCCTATGGCTCGGTCAATTTCCATCGCGGCAAAGTGGCGGTGGGCGGCAGCCTGCGCTATGATTTCGGCAGCGCCAGCGGGCAGGTGTTCGGATCGGACCTTGGCGGCGGGCGGGTGGGCACGGTGTCGCGCGACATGAATGGCGATGGCGTGATCTCGCTGGCCGAACAGAAAGTGGGCATCACCCCCTTGGGCAGCCCCGCGCCGGTCAATTACAGCTACCACTATCTGTCCTATTCGGCGGGGATCAATTACCGCGTGGCCGAACCTTTCTCGGTCTTTGCCCGCTATAGCCGAGGCGCGCGCGCCAATGCCGACCGCATCCTTTACACCGCTGCCATCAACAATGCCGATGGCAGTCTGGCAATTCCGCAGGCCGCCTATGATCCGGTCAAGCAGGCCGAACTGGGGATGAAATTCCGCAAGTCGAACCTGACCGTCAATCTGACCGGCTTTAGCGTCAACAGTCAGGATACCAATGTCAACACCGGCACTGGCGTGGTGATCGCGCGCAAATACAAGGCCAAGGGGCTGGAGTTTGAGGCAGGCTATCGCCGCGGCCTGTTCAGCGTGAATGGCGGGGCGACCTATACCGATGCGAAAATCGTGGATGATTATATTGACGCCTCGGTCATCGGCAAACATCCGCGCCATCTGGCCAATCTGATCTTTCAGGTCACGCCGCAGATCAATTGGAACAGGGTAAATTTCGGCGCAACCTTCATCGGCACCACCGACAGCTATGCGCAGGATAGCAATATCCTGAAAATGCCCGGTTACGTTACCACCAATGCCTTCATTCAGGCGCGTGTGACGCCGCGCATGCAGGTGACGCTCAATGCGGCCAATCTGTTCGATGTGCTGGCGTTGACCGCGATCGACGAGGCCGGCACGCCCGCCAATGGCATTGTGCGTGGCCGCTTGCCGACGGGGCGCACGGTGTCGGCCTCGCTGCGGCTGGACCTGTAACTCTGGATCGGGGCGGGGGCGGCTTAACAAAGCCCTAAACCCCGCCCCGCAGAATCCTGCGCAAAGCGAAAAAGCCGTTTCAAGGCAAAGCTAAGCGAAGCTTCCTAGAAATGATGTGTCAAAATAAGAGCAAAGGGTGGCCTGATGATTCGCATGGACAACATGGGTAAAGCCGCCCCGCTCGCTGATTTTCGGGTGCAACCATGCTGAGCCAACTCAACATTCCGCGCAAATTGGGCATGTCCTTCGTGGCCATCTGCGCCACGGCGGCATTGGTGATGGCGGTTTTTGCCGTCAACCTGTTCATGATCAACCGCCTGTCGGCGCGCAGCGATGCCAGTCGCAACATTCTGGCCCAGACCATGGCGCTGGAAACCTCGATCCTGCGTGAAAACAGTCAGTTGCGTGGTTTCCTCGTGACGGCGGACCCGTCCTATCTCAAATCCTACACCGAGGCCCGCGCCGAATTTGACAAGACTTCGGCCGAATTGCGCAGCGCGCTGACCGATCCGGCAGAGGTCAAATTGCTGGATGAGGCGCGCGAAGGCACGCTGGCATGGCGCGCGCAATGGAGCGATACTTTGGTCGCCCAGATCAAGGGCGGTGATCAGGCCGGTGCGCAGGAACGCGTGCGTGCGGCGGGCAAAGCGGTGTTGGTGACCAAGCCTGTGCTGGCGCTGCGCGAGATCCGCGATCATCAGAAAGAGATCATCGCCGATAATGACAGCAGCCAGTCCCATGCCATTCTGATTGGCTCGGTTGCCTTGGTCATTGGCGGCGCGGCGATGATCGGTCTGGCCATCACTCTGGCGCTGGCTCTCAGCCGCGCGATTGCCCAGCCCATTACCCAGCTGACCGCCAGTATGAGCGATTTGGCCTCGGGCCATCTGGACATTCATGTGGCCACGGACCGCCATGACGAGCTTGGCGATATGGCCCGCGCGGTGGTGGTGTTCCGCGATGCGGCCCGCTCGCGCCAACAGGCCGAGCATGACCAGAAGGAAGCCTTGGCCGAAATCGGTCGCATCCTGCGCCGTCTGGCCGATGCCGATTTGACGGTGCGTTTGAAGGGCCTGCCCTCGGCCTATCAAACCATTGCCAGCGACTTTAACGAAGCGCTTGCCCGCCTGTCCACCGCGATGCAAACCGTGGGCGCCTGCGTGGACACGATCCGCAACAATTCCGCCGAGATTCGCGCTTCTGCCAATGAATTGTCGGAACGCTCGGAAAATCAGGCCACCAATCTGGCGCGTCAGGCTTCGGCCATGGAGGAGATCACCGCTTCGGCCCGCAATGGCACGGCGCTGATCAACGAAGCCAATGGCGCGATGACCGAAACCCGCCATGAAGCCGAACAGGGCGGGCAGGTGGTGCAGGATGCGATCAGCGCCATGCAGGGCATTGACCGCGCCACGCAGGAAATTTCCGAAATTATCGGCGTGATCGATGGCATCGCCTTCCAGACCAACCTGCTGGCTTTGAACGCCGGTGTGGAAGCCGCGCGCGCAGGCGATGCGGGCAAGGGCTTTGCCGTGGTGGCCAGCGAAGTGCGCGCCTTGGCGCAACGCTCCGCCGATGCCGCGCGCGACGTTAAAACCCGCATCCTGTCGGCGGGCGAGCATGTGCATTCGGGCGTCAAACTGGTGAATGAAACCGGCGAGGCCCTGCACCGCATCATCAACCGCGTCAGCAATGTCAGCGAGACGATCAGCGCCATTGCGCAAAGCGCGCAGGAACAGTCGATCGGTCTGGAACAGATCAATGGCGCGATCAGCCTGATGGATGGCATGACGCAAAAGAACGCGGCCATGGTGGAGGAAACCACCGCTGCGGCGCATATGATGGGCAATGAGGCGGGGCGCCTGTTCGAAGCCTTCTCGGCCTTTAAAGTGGGCGAGGGGCAGGGCGGTTTCGCGCCTCCCGCTGCCAATTACAGCTCCGGTCCGGCCCCCGTGGCCCTGCCACCCTTGCGCGCCAAACCCGCGCCGGTGGCACCCCCGCCGCCCCGCGCGGTGGCCAATGGCGGCTTTGCCGCGGATGACTGGTCGGAATTCTGATCGGCAAAAGGGCCTGAGGGATCATCCTTCAGGCCCTTTTCCATGCCCGCGTAAATCGCAGTGCGCCAAAGGGAAAATACGCCGGTCCACGGGCTTATCCCTAGGGAAGACTCAGGGCAGGCTTTAACCGCGCGAGTCCCATGGTGAAGCAACGGCGGGCAGGCGAGTCTGTTCCTGTCCCGCGCCATGGAGATGATTTTGCAGCACGCCCCGCTATTGCTGGACCCGCAATCCTCGCCGGAATTGGCGGTCAGCGGGGAATTGGGGCGGCAAGCGCTGGTGGTGGCGATGCTGGGCTCGCCCTTCGTCTCGCAGGTTTTGCTGGCCGCCGAACGCGCCATGGCGCAGGCGCCGCAATGCGCGCGGATCTTCGCCCATTGGCCGGGCGACCGCGCCGCCGATGCGCTGGCCATGCGTTTCAACGCCGCGCTGCATGCTTTGGCCCGTTCGGGCAAGGATGCGGCGCTGAGCGCGCTCTATGCCCATGGAGAGGGCGATTTTGACGGCGTGATCGCCCAAGCCATGCGTGCCCATGATGGCGAATTGGCGCGCTGGCTGGCCCACCCTACGCAAACCAACGAGGTGGCCCGATCGGCGGCAACCATGGCTGCTTTAAAGCTGCTGACGGCGCGCTTTGGCCTGCCTTGCGAATTGCTGGAACTGGGTGCGAGTGCGGGGCTTAATCTCAACCTGCCGCATTACCATTATGATCTGGGCGGGTTGAGCTGCGGCCCTGCCGCCTCGCCGGTGCAGATTGCGCCCTTGTGGCATGGCGCCCCGCCGCCTGCCGCCGATCCGGTGATCCTGCGGGCGCGCGGGGTGGACCTGTCACCGCTGGACCTGCGCTGCGCGCCGACGGTGGAGCGGCTGCATGCTTTCGTCTGGGCGGACAAGGCCGACCGGCGCGAGCATCTGGAACAGGCTTTGGCCGTGGCCAAGGCGCATCCGCCGCAGGTGGAGCAGGGCGATGCCGTGCCATGGCTGGCGCAGCAACTGGGCGGGCCGCCTGCCTTGGGGCGGTGCCGCGTGGTGGTGCATTCGATGTTCCGGCAATATCTCTCGACGGCCAAGCGGGCGGCGCTGGACAGCGTGTTGAACGAGGCCTTCGCCCGCGCCATTCCTCAGGCGCCCTTGGCCCATCTGGCGCTGGAATGGACCGCGCCGCGTGACGAGGTGCGCCTGACGCTGACCCTGTCCGCGGGCGAAGGTGTGGAGCAGCACCATCTGGCCACCTGTCACCCCTATGGCGACTGGATCGACTGGCGCGGGTAAAACCGGAGTTCGCGCCATAAAAAAGCCGCCCGGACGCCAAGGCACGGGCGGCTTTTTTATAGCCTGCCCCGCCGCGCAGGCGGGGCGAGGGCGCAAGGGTTAAAAGTCGTAACGCAGGCTGGCCGACAGGGTGCGGCCATTGATTGTGCGCGCCAGCGTGACGCCGGTGGCGGGCATGCTGGCATCCGACGCCTCGGTCAGCGCCAGCTTGTCGAACAGATTGTTGACATTCACCCGCAGCGTGACGCGCTGATAGGGCTGCCATGCCACATAGGGGCTGACCAAAGTATAGCCATTGAGTTTCAGCTTATTGGCATCTTGCGCATAGCTGTCGGTGGTGCCCACGATATTCACCCCTGCCGACCATGCGCCCTGCTGCAACTGGGGGATGATCTGATAGATGAAATCGGCCTGACGGCGCGGCTTGTTGCCGACCACGGTCGCGTCCGTGCTATCGGCCACAATGCGCGCATGGCTATAGGTCACGCTGCCCGAAAGGCTGAAAATGCCGCGCTTGTAGCTGGCCTCCAATTCGCTGCCATAGGCGCGATATTTGCGGGCGATGGTTTTCAGGGCAATGCCGTTGGTCGAGGCGACATATTGCAGGTTGGTTTCCTTGGCCTCCGCCCAGAAACCGGTGAGATTGACGGTCAGCGCCTGATCCCGCCATTTCCAGCCCAGTTCAATCTGGTCCACCGGCGAATAGCCCGCCGCCGGATTGGCCAAAGTGCCATTGGCGAAATTGATGGCAGGGGTGAACATGATATTGTCCGCCGAGGCGCGCCCGCCACGGCTGTAGCGGCCAAACACCGAGGTGAGCGGCGAGATGCGATAATTCACGCCCGCCGAATAGCTGGCATAATTGACCGTATAATTGAGCGGCACCGGCGAGGAGAGCGGGATGACCGAGGTGAGCGATTCAGGCCGCGAGATGCTGCCATTGCCGTTCCAGTCATAGGCGGCAAAGCCCGCCCCGCGCCCCGTCAGAGCGCTGGCGGCAAGGCCGGTGGTTTTGGTGCTGTCGTAACGCACACTGGCGCCCAGCGCCCATTTGCCCTGTTTCCAGTTGATCGAGCCATAGGGGGCTAGCACGCGCACCTTGGCATCCAGATCGACCGTGCTGGCTTGTCCGGCAAAGGTGGAGCCATAGCCATAGATGCCGCCCTGCGTCATGGGAATGCCGGTGGCGGTGGTCAGATCCACCAGCGCGGCATTGCCGCCGCCCGCCACGCTATAGAGCACCGATGCGGCAAGGATCGAGTTGGCGATGCTCTGTTGCGAGTAATAGAGGCCCGCGGTGGTGGTGATATCGGCATGGCCTGCTTTCCACACGCGGCTGGCCCGCAGATCATTGGCCAACACATCCATGCTGCGGATCGGCATTTTCAGCGCCAGCACCGCGGCCAGCATGCCATTGCCATTGATGGTGGAGGGCGAGGTGATCGTGGTGCCCGCATAAGGGCCGGTGGCCCATTTGAGCGAGGCCGAAGGACCGGCAAAGAAGGCCGAAACCGCGCTGGCCGGGGCGGCCATCACCGGATAGAGATGCGCCCATTCGCCCGAATTGGCCGTATAGCGCAGCTTTTCATTGAGCGTCCATCCGCCCAGCTCGATCTGGCTTTCCAGCCCGATGGCCCGCGATTTGGCGTGGAAGCCATCCTTGAAATTGGCCGTGTAGGGTTTGTTGTCGCTGCCATTGACCTGATAGGTCGGCTGATAGCGAGAGAACAATGTGTCCTTATTGGCCGAAAATCCGGGCAGATTGGCATGGGTCGGGCTGTCATTGCTGCCGCTGACGCCCACCGGCACCAGCGTATAGGCAGGCGTCACATCATCCAGCCATTTGCCATAAAGGCGTACATAGCCGCCGGTAAAATCCTTGGTGATGTTGAATTTTACCTGCCCGCCACGGAACGCGTCGCTGATGCCGGTGTTGCGCGGGCCTGAACCCTGCCGGTAGAAACCGCCGATGTGAAAGCGCAGATCCTGCGCCAGATGCGCGCCATAATCGGCATCCACCCGATTTTCGCCATAATTGATGCCGGTGGACAGTTCCAAAGCCCCACCTGTATCGCGCCCGTTTTTGGAGATGATATTGATCACCCCGCCCGGTGAATTGGAGGCAAAGGTGGAGGCCGACCCCCCACGGATCGCCTCGACCGAGCCGATGTTGATATCGGAGCGGACAAAGGCCAGCGCCGTGGCCGCAAAAAGATCGCCAAATTCGACGACCGGCAGGCCGTCTTCCTGAATCTGGATATATTTCGACCCTGAACCGGCCATGGGCAACCCACGCACGGTCAGATTGGTTTGCGCATCATCGGTGTGATATTCCACGCGGATGCCAGCCATATTGCGCAGCACCTCGCCCATGGAACGGGCCGAGTAATGCTCGATCTCGTCGCCAGCGATAATGCTGGTGGAAATGGCCGAATCCAGCAGGTCACGCCCGCGTGCCACGCCGGTGGAGAAGGTTTGCGCTCCGCTGGCCGGTTTGGCGGCAGGTTTGGCTGTCTGGTCGCTACCCTTGTCCTGTGCCGCCCATGCCGGCTGGGCGAAGCCGATGATGGCGGTCGATAGCAAAAGGCCGAATTTGTTCACGCGTTCGTTCCCCGAGACTTCTATTTCACCTTGCCGTCTTTAACGGCGAAGTCTCGCAAGGCGCTGAGCGGGCCTATCGGGGAATATGCTGAGGCCTTTGGGGCAGGGCTGGGGGGCATTATGCCTTGCCGATATTCGGATCACCCTGCCCCCATACGCATGCTTGCCAAGCCGATAGGTTCAGCATAGTCTGCCCATAGTTTCCCCGGGGAGCCATGTGGCTGAGAGGTGGGCGTAACGCCCCACGACCCGTCGAACCTGATCCCGTTAACACGGGCGGAGGGAGGGAGCGTGGTTTCTGGCGCGTTGGTGCCCCCCGCTCCACCTCTCCCCCGCCAGAACAAGAAGGCGTGCCTATAAAGAAAAAAACATAAGGAGAGAGAGATGCAGGATTTTGGTGATCCCACCGGATGGAGCAGCCTGTTGCTTGGGTTAGCAGCTCTGGCCGCCGGTGCAGGGGCCTTGCGCCAACCGGGCGCATGGCAAACCATGATCGGCGAGGTGGAAGGCTCCCCCACGCTGCAATTTGTATGCGGCATGATGGAATTGGTGGTGGGCAGTCTGGTCTATCTGGCCAACCCATGGGTTCCCGCCGACCTGCCAACCTGTCTCCTTAAAACGCTGGGCGGACTGATGCTGGTCGAGGCTTTGGCCATCCTGTTCGCCTGCGATCTTTATACCCAGATGTGGCTGCGCTCCCTTGGCAATTTTCACAGGGGCTGGGCCGGCATCACCACCGCGCTGGGCCTTGCTCTCACCATTCTGGGCATGGTCCGGCTGGAATAATCCAGACCATCACAGAAGAGAGTACCCATGGCCGATATCAACTCCCCGCTGGACATAGGCGTCACCACAGGCCCCATTCGCGGCAGCCGGAAAATCCATGTTCCGGTGCCTGGAAAGCCTGACATTCTGGTGGCGATGCGCGAAATCACGCTGGAGCCATCGGCCAAGGAACCCCCTGTTCGGGTCTATGACACCTCCGGCCCCTATACCGACCCCAAGGCCACGATCGACATTGCCGCCGGCCTGCCCGCCCTGCGCCGCGACTGGATTTTGGCGCGTGGCGATGTGGAGGCCTATGACGGGCGCGAAATCCGCCCCGAGGACAATGGCCAGCTTGGCCCCGACCGCAGCGGCGGCGTGCCGCCCTTTCCGCTGGTGAACCGCCGCCCCCTGCGCGCGAAAGCAGGGCAGAACGTCAGCCAGATGCATTACGCCCGCCGTGGCATCATCACGCCCGAAATGGAATATGTCGCCACCCGCGAAAATCTGGGCCGCGCGATCCTGAAGGAAAAGCTGGAGCGCGATGGCGAAAGCTGGGGCGCGGAAATCCCCGATTTCGTCACGCCAGAATTTGTGCGTGACGAGGTTGCCCGTGGCCGCGCCATCATCCCGTCCAACATCAACCACCCCGAATCCGAGCCCATGGCGATTGGCCGCAATTTTCTGGTCAAGATCAACGCCAATATCGGCAATTCTGCGGTGGCCTCCAATGTGGCGCAGGAAGTGGACAAGCTGGTCTGGTCGATCCGCCACGGCGCCGACACCGTGATGGACCTGTCGACGGGGCGCAACATTCATGACACCCGCGAATGGATCCTGCGCAACAGCCCCGTGCCCATCGGCACCGTGCCCATCTACCAAGCGCTGGAAAAGGTGGGCGGCATTGCCGAAGACCTCACTTGGGAAATCTTCCGCGATACGTTGATCGAACAGGCCGAACAGGGCGTGGACTATTTCACCATCCATGCCGGTGTGCGCCTGCCCTATATCCCCATGACCGCCAAGCGCGTCACCGGCATCGTCAGTCGCGGCGGCTCGATCATGGCCAAATGGTGCCTTGCGCATCACAAGGAATCCTTCCTTTACGAACGTTTCGATGAAATCACCGAGATCATGAAGGCCTATGACATCGCCTATTCGCTGGGCGATGGCCTGCGCCCCGGCTCGATCGCCGACGCCAATGACGAGGCCCAGTTCTCCGAACTCTACACCCTTGGCGAGCTGACCAAGCGCGCTTGGGAACAGGACGTGCAGGTCATGATCGAAGGCCCCGGCCATGTGCCCATGCACAAGGTCAAGGAAAACATGGACAAGCAGTTGAAGGCCTGCGGCGAAGCCCCCTTCTACACGCTTGGGCCGCTGGTTACCGATATCGCGCCCGGCTATGACCATATCACCAGCGGCATCGGCGCCGCCATGATCGGCTGGTTCGGCACCGCCATGCTCTGCTATGTCACGCCCAAGGAGCACCTCGGCCTGCCCGACCGCGATGACGTCAAAGTCGGCGTTGTCACCTACAAGCTGGCCGCCCATGCCGCCGACCTTGCCAAGGGCCACCCCGCCGCCAAGCTGCGCGACGACGCCCTGTCCCGCGCCCGCTTCGAGTTCCGCTGGCGCGACCAGTTCAACCTCTCGCTAGACCCCGATACCGCCGAGGCCTACCACGACCAGACCCTGCCCGCCGAAGGCGCCAAAACCGCCCATTTCTGCTCCATGTGTGGGCCGAAGTTCTGCTCCATGAAAATCACGCAGGAGGTGAGGGACTTCGCCGCCAAGCAAAATGCGGAAATCGAAACGTTCGTCGCCGCCGAGGATGCCGAAGCGGGCATGGCGGAAATGAGCGAGAAGTATCGGGAAGCAGGGGACCTGTATATTCCGGCTGCGGAGTGATTGGGGTTAGGTTTTAGGGGTGTTTGATGGCCGAAGGTTTCCTTTTTCGGGGGAGGCCTCCGGCCTTTTCTTTTGGGGTTTTGCCTCCGGCGGGCAAAGGGCGGGGGCCCTTTGCAAACCCGATTATCGAGCATTGCCAAATTTCGATCGAAGGTGACTTGATTCAATTATTCAGCATTGGTTTCATAGATTTGGGTCGATTTCTCGAATGCGAGCCTCAATGAAATCACTTAGCTTGTAAATATCTTCCAATTTTGAAATTTGGTGCTTGGTTTCATCTCTTCCTGAAAAGGTGCCGACGTATTTTACGGTTTGTGCATTAAAATGCATCCGCGCTAGAGTTTTTCGATTGTTATCGTCAATCAATATTGCACAGTATGATTTGGAGTCCCGCAAGTGTATACGTTGGGGGTCAATTATCTTCGCAGCGATAGCCTGAACGATTCTGTAACCCGAGATCTCTTCTTCGGTTGTTACGATTTCGTCCTCAGCCACAACAGGGGCAGGGGTGACGGTGTTGTCGTCTGACGGCTCTGTCACCCTCAGCGCGGATGATAGGCGCTCGGCTACTTGCTCCCTTACGATGGCATTCATTGCTGCTGCCACATGCTTGGAGAAGTTTTCGCGGATTGCGGATGTTAAGCGACCGTCATGAACTCGTCTGGCAAGCAGCGCGACAAATTCATCAGACGGCGCGGAGAATTCCTTCTCGATTTCTTGGCGTAATAACGATTGAAGTTTTAAGCCTGACGCTTCTTGCACAATTATATCAATATTGAAAGATGACTTTGTGAATCTTTCAATTATTTTGAGATCAATCGGCTTCGCGCTTTCAAGATCGAAACTGAAAAATGGCTTTTCATCCATTTTGTTTGGTTGTTCGATATCTGAATAAAAGTGATAGACGGCGCCGTTTGTTAAAATTGCAAGACGAGCTTCGGTGACTGAAAAATAGCGATAGAGCTGGCCAGCCTGTTTGATCCCAAGTGCGGCGTTTACCGGTTTGCATTCGACTAAAATCGACGGCTTTCCCTCACAGAAAACGGCGTAATCTACTTTTTCACCTTTTTTTGTTCCAACATCTGCCGTAAATTCGGGAACAACTTCGCTCGGATTGAAAACATCATACCCCAGCGCCTGCAGAAAGGGCATTACCAGTGCGGTCTTTGCCGCCTCTTCTGTCTGCAAAATTTCTCGATGCTCAGCAACGCGCTTTTGAAGTTCCGAAATGCGCATGGCTAGGTCCATCGTGATTCTCCATTTTGTGCAGTATACGAGTATAGAGTTTTAGGCAAAAACGCGAATATGCCCAAAACTTCATCCAATCAAACTTTCGAGTACTTCTATCGCCAACGGCGTAAAAGGAAAGGCTTCACGTTACAGTCAAATTTCAAAGGAAATCGGAAGCTTCCATGTCGGCTCATCGAAGGGATTGCAAAGGGCCCCCGCCCTTTGCCCGCCGGAGGCATAAAACCTTAAAACCCAAAAAGCCGCAGGCCCCCCACCCAAATCCCGCAAACAACCCCCCCCCTGTCCTACACAGACAAAATCCCTCATCCTCCCGCGCATGACCGCGCCATACGACAGCACAGCCCCTGATCTGCAAACCTCTAAAGCGAAGAAATCGCGCCGGAGGGTGCCGGCTTTTGCGCCGGTGCCGGTGCGGGGGCGCAGGGATGGGTGGAGCGTGGGGCGGCAGGCGGGGTTTATGGCGGCGCTGGCGCGGACGGGCAGCGTGCGGGCGGCGGCGGAGGCGGTGGGCATGTCGCGGGTGAGTGCCTATCGCTTGCGCGAAAGGGCGGGTGCGGAGAGCTTTGCGGCGGCATGGGATGCGGCTTTGTACAATATGGGGCGGATAGAGGCTCGAAAGGTGACAGAAGCCGAGCTATGGCTGCGGGCGATGGAGGGTTTGGTGCGGCCGCGGCTATCCACAAGGCTAGGCGATGCAATTGTCTGGAATCAGGACAATAAATCGCTCTTGCGCCTGATGCGGATTTTCGCGCGGGCCGGGGGCCATGGGCTGGGTTGAGCCTCGCGCTAAATGCTCGTTTTCTATGAACCAGAGGGAAAGTGCCGTGATGACGCCAGAGGGGAATGTTGCAGGGATGGATCTGGCGATCCGCATGGCGCGGGCGGCGTTTAACCGTGCGCTGGAACAGGGCGATCTGGCGGCGATCACGCCTTTGCTGGCCCATAATGTCACGCTGGTGACGGGTACGGACAGCGCCTTGCTCAACGGGCGCAAGGCGCAATTGCTGGCGTGGAAGCGCGAATTTTCCGCCCCCGCCGCCCAGCGCAACACCTATATCCGCAAGACGCAGAGCGTGATGGCCAGCACCACGGAGCCCTTGGCAATGGAATATGGCGCATGGGAAGGCGTGGCGCAGGCTGGCATCACCGCGCAGGGCGCCTACAGCGCCAAATGGCGCCGCATGGGTGAAAGCTGGGTGATCGAGGCCGAGATTTTTGTAACGCTGTAGGGCTTTAAGCCTCGGGAGCCTCTTTGATCAGATGTTCGAGCTGCAATTGCTTCATCATCGCCCGATCATAGGAGGCAATCCCCGCGCTGAGCAGGCGGCCATAGGGGCCAACGGCAATGTCGCTGCGGATGATGGTGGCGGGGTTGCCGGCTACGATGGAATAGGGGGGCACATCCTTGGTCACCACCGCGCCCGCCGCCACGATGCAACCGTCGCCCACGGTGACGCCGGGCATGATCACGCTGCGCGCGCCAAGGAAGCAGAAGCGCCCGATATGCGTGTTGAAATAACGCCCCCGGCACATGTCATGGGTCAGGATGGTGGTGCCGAAAGTCACATAGGTCATGGCGCCGATATGCACCCCCTTGGGGTGGGTGCGGTCCAGCCAGGCGGCATTGGAGATGCGGCAGGAGGGATGGATATCCATGCCCCAGACCCGATTGTAAAAGGTGATACGCAGCTGTGACATTTTGCGTTGCAGACCGCGCAAGCTGTTGAGGCTGATCATCTGGGGCTGTCCTTGGTGTCGGGCCGGATTTTACGCCCGAAGGCATGGGTGGCAAGTCTTTAGAAATAATAGTGATCTTTTGCAATCTTTTGCCACCGTGTCGGTGGCCGATGGTGGCGTAGAGGTCTGCTGCCGGATTGCCCCGATGTGCGGTTGCGGTATCGACGGCTAGTCTCTACACCTTGGCCCTATGGTGGGTCGCGCAACAGATATGGCTCCAGATGTCGCTATCGTCGGCGGCGGTTTGGCGGGCGGATTGCTGGCGCTGGCGCTGGCGGCGCGCAGACCCGACCGGCGGGTGTTGCTGATCGAGGCGGGGGAGAATTTGGGGGGCAACCATGTGTGGTCCTTCTTTCTCTCCGACATTCCGGTGGCTTTGCGTTGGTTGGTCAAGCCTTTGGTGGCGGCGCGCTGGGATGGTTATGATGTGCGCTTTCCCGCGCATAGCCGAAGGTTGAACAGCGCCTATCGCTCGATCACGTCGGAGCGGTTTGACGCGCATCTGCGGGCCAGCCTGCCGGAAGGCTCGATCCTGACCGGCGTGGCGGTGGCGGCGCTGGACCGGCAGGGCGTGACTTTGGCGGATGGCGCGCGGATCAAGGCGGGCGCGGTGGTGGATGCGCGGGGCGCGCAGAGCTTCCCCGGGCTGTTGGGCGGTTGGCAGAAATTCGTGGGGCAGATGTTGCAACTGGAGGCTCCGCACGGGTTGGAGCGGCCGATTGTGATGGACGCCAGCGTGGCGCAGGAAGAAGGCTATCGCTTTGTCTATGCGCTGCCCTTCGCGGCGGATAAAGTCTTTGTCGAGGATACCTATTACACCACCTCGCCGCACGTGGAGCGGGATGTGTTGGCCCAGCGGATTGCCTACTATGCGCAGGCGCAGGGCTGGAGGGTGAAACAGGTTTTGGGGGAGGAGCAGGGCTGCCTTCCCGTGGTGGCGGCGGGAAGGCCGGTGTTGCATGATGGCGCAGATGGTGTGGCAAGGATCGGCTCGGCGGTGGCTCTGTTCCATCCTTTGACCGGCTATTCGCTGCCCACGGCGGTGCGTTTGGCGGGGATGCTGGCCGATCTGCCGGATCTGTCGGGGCGGGCCATGGCCAAGGCCGCGGCGGATTATGCGCGGGACCATTGGCAGGCGGGGGCCTATTACCGCCTGCTCACCCGCATGCTTTTCGGCGCGGCGCAACCAGAGTGCAGCTACAGGATTTTCGAGCGTTTCTATCGGTTGAAAGAAGGGCTGATCGAGCGTTTTTATGCGGGCCATTCCACAGGGTTGGACCGCATGCGGATTTTGGCAGGCAAGCCGCCGGTGCCCTTGGGCGCGGCGATTGCTTGCTTGTTGGGCGGCGGGCATCCGTTGGCTCGACTGGATGACGTGATGCAGCCACAAACGGCGCAAACCGGGGAAGTTGAACAAAGATGAGCAGAGCTTGTGTGATCGGCGCCGGTTTCGGCGGTTTGGCGCTGGCAATCCGCCTGCAATCTGCCGGCATTGCCACAACGGTTGTGGAGGCCCGCGACAAGGCGGGCGGCCGCGCCTATGTGTGGGAGCGTGACGGCCATACATTTGACGGCGGCCCCACGGTGGTGACCGATCCGGCCTGTTTGCAGGAATTGTGGAGCCTGTCGGGGCAGGACATGCGCCGCGATGTGGAATTGATGCCGGTGATGCCTTTCTATCGCCTGCAATGGCCCGATGGCACGCATTTCGACTATTCCAACGACGAGGCGTCCTTGCGCGCCGAGATCAACCGTGTCGCCCCCGGCGACTTGCCCGGCTATCAACAGTTTCTGGAATTCGCCAGTGCGGTTTACGAGGAAGGCTATGTCAAGCTGGGCCATGTGCCCTTCCTGAACTTCAAGGCGATGATCAAGGCAGCCCCCGCTCTGATGAAGCATCAGGCTTGGCGCAGTGTCTATTCGCGCGTGGCAGGCTTTGTGAAATCGGAAAAGCTGCGTCAGGCTTTGTCCTTCCACACTTTGCTGGTGGGCGGCAATCCCATGGCCACCAGCAGCATTTACGCGCTGATCCATAAGCTGGAAAAGGATGGCGGCGTGTGGTGGGCCAAGGGCGGCACCAACAAGCTGGTCGCGGGCATGGTGGCTTTGTTTGAACGGTTGGGTGGCACGATCCGTCTGGCCGATCCGGTGATCAAGATCCACACGATTGGCAACAAGGCCAGCGAAGTGGAATGCGCCAGCGGATGGCGCGAGCGGTTTGACGCGGTGGCCAGCAATGGCGATCTGATGCACACTTATCGCGATTTGCTGGCTGGCACACCGCGTGGCGACAGCCAAGGCAAGGCGCTGGCGCGCAAGAGTTGGTCGCCCAGTCTGTTTGTGGTGCATTTCGGGCTGGAGGGGCAATTCCCCCAGATCCCGCATCACATGATCCTGTTTGGCCCGCGCTACAAAGGCTTGCTGGAAGACATCTACGACCACGGCGTGCTGCCGCGCGACTTTTCGATCTATCTCCACCATCCCAGCGTATCCGATCCGGCCATGGCGCCAGAGGGACGCAGCACGTTTTATGCTTTGGTGCCGGTGGCCCATCGCGGCAAGCTGGCGGTCGATTGGGACGAGGTGGGAGCCGTGCTGGAAAAGCGCATTCTGGACGAGATCGCCCTGCGGCTGATCCCCGATATCCATGAACGAATCGTCACCAAATTCCATTATGCGCCCACCCATTTCGAGACGGACCTTTCCGCCTATATGGGCAGCGCTTTCAGTCTGGAGCCCTTGTTGACGCAGAGCGCCTATTTCCGTGGGCACAACCGCGATGATGCGATTCCCAACCTCTATCTGGTGGGCGCGGGCACGCATCCGGGGGCGGGTATTCCCGGCGTGGTGGGCAGCGCCAAGGCTACAGCGGGGCTGATGCTGGAGGATCTGGGGCTGCCGGTTTAGGTGGGCATAAAGATTTATCCGCGCCGGTCGCTTGTGTCCTGTTCCAACGCCTGTTGATGGGTTATTATCCCACCTATGAAACGAATTGCTATCTATTGTGGCTCGGCCACGCCGGAAGACCCCCGTTACATCGAACTGGCGCGCGAGGTGGGCGATACGCTGGCCCGTCGCGGTATCGGGGTGGTCTATGGAGGTGGCCGTCTGGGCCTGATGGGCGCGGTGGCCGATGCGGCGCTGGCGGCCGGTGG
This sequence comes from Novosphingobium umbonatum, assembly GCF_004005905.1. Taxonomy (GTDB): domain Bacteria; phylum Pseudomonadota; class Alphaproteobacteria; order Sphingomonadales; family Sphingomonadaceae; genus Novosphingobium; species Novosphingobium umbonatum. The sequence goes on along the minus strand of NZ_SACO01000001.1, from coordinate 480,809 downwards.
GGAGGTGATCGGGGTGATCCCCGATGCCCTGATCAAGGCCGAAGTGGCGCATCGCGGCTGTACGCAGCTGATCGAAGTGAACACGATGCATGAGCGCAAGGCCGAATTCGTGCGTCTGTCCGACGGTTTCATCACCCTGCCCGGCGGCACGGGCACGATGGACGAGCTGTGGGAGGCGCTGAGCTGGGCGCAGCTGGGCTATCATGCCAAGCCGGTGGGCGTGCTCAATGTCATGGGTTTTTACGACCACTTGCTGGCGCTGTGGCGGCATATGGCCGAAGTGGGCTTTGTGCGCAGCGCCCATCGCGGGCTGGTGATTGCGGAGAATGATCTGGATCTGCTGCTGGCGCGGATGATGACGCATATTCCCAGCGAGCCGATTACCAAGATGGCGCCGGAATCTTTGTGAGTTTTGCCTTGTGAGTACGGCGCGGGCGGCCTTGGTCAGAAGCGCTTTGGTATCAGCGGCAGGCGATGTGATCGCCCGCGGCTCCAAAAGCTTTGCCGCCGCCTCGCGCCTGTTTGACCGCGAGACGCGGGAGCGGGTCTGGCTGTTTTATGCATGGTGCCGCGCCTGTGATGATCTGGCCGATGCGCAGGAACTGGGCGGGGCCTTGGGCGACCAATCGGGGGCAGAGGAGCGCTTCGCCTCGATCCGCCATTTGACCACGCGGGCCTTGGGCGGTGGGCCGACCGGCGAGGCGGCTTTTGATGCCTTGGGCGTGGTGGCGGGCGAATGCGGCATCAATGCGGTGCATGCAGGCGACATCATTGCCGGTTTTGCGCTGGATGTGGCCGGTTGGCGGCCCAAGACTGAACTGGACATGCTGGGCTATTGCTATCACGTGGCCGGTGCGGTGGGCGTGGTGATGGCGCTGGTGATGGGGGTAGACCCAGAGGATAGCGATACGCTGGACCGCGCCTGCGATCTGGGGATTGCCTTTCAACTGGGTAATATCCTGCGCGATGTGGCCGAGGATGCGGCGGCGGGCCGGTGCTATCTGCCGCTCGACTGGTTGACCGAGGCGGGGATCGCGCCGGAAGCGATCATGGAGCCGCAGCATCGGCCAGCGCTGGTGGCGATGGCGGCGCGGATGGCGGCCATGGCACAGGTTTACGAGGCCAGCGCAAGGGTGGGCGCGGGGCGTCTGCCGTGGCGTTGCGCCTGGGCGGTGCTGGCGGCGGCGGGCATTTATGGCGGTATCGCGCGCAAGGTTGCCGCCCTTCGCGAGAAGGCTTGGGATGCGCGGGTAAGCACAACCAAGGGGCAAAAGCTGCTCTATGTGTTGCGCGCCTTGGGACAGGTGCTGATCGGTGCGCCGCGTGAAGCTGCAACTGTGCCCTATACGCGGGCGGTCTTGGCGCGGGCGATACCCCGAATTTAAGCAAACGGGCGTTTAAGCAATGGGTCTGGGCGTTCCGGGCGGCAACAGGCGGCGGAACAACCGGCCCTTTTCGCTGAACAGCACCAGCACAAGGCAGCCAAGGCCCGCCACCATCAGCGCAAAGGCCAAGGGGCGTGCAGTCCCGTCAAAGGCCTGCCCGACCATCGAGCCGAGGCAGGAGGCCAGCACCATGCGGATGAACGACTGGGCCGAGGCCGCAGCCCCCGCCGAACGCGCAAAGGGTTGCAGCGCGATCGAGGTGAAATTGGAGCCAAGGAAGCCCAGCAGGCACATGTTCACCGTCATCATCGGCACGAATTCCCACAGGGTCTCGTTCGGTTGGCTGGCGATGTAGAATTGCAGCGCGCTGGTGCCGATATAGATCAACAGGGCGGTATGGCTGACGCGGCGGGCGCCGAATTTTTCCACGATGCGCGAATTGGTGAAATTGGAGCAAGCCATGCAGGCTGCCATGCCAGCAAAGATCAACGGGAAACGGGCGCCCGCGCCAAAATGCTCGGCCACCAGTTGCTGGCTGGAATTGATATAGCCGAACATCGCCCCCTGTATCAGCGCCATGCCCAGAACATAGCCCGCCGCGCTGCGCGTGGTGATGATCGCGCCCATGGTCATGGCCAGCTTGCGCGGGGCGATGGGCTGTTTGAATTCGGGGCGCAAGGTTTCGGGCAGGCGGGTGGCCATCCAGAACAGGATCAATGAACCCAGCAGCGCCATCACGCCAAAGATCCAGCGCCAACTGGCGACCAGAAGCACGGCTTGCCCTACGCTGGGGGCGATCATGGGGACGACCATGAACACGATGCCTACGGTCGATTGCAGGCGGGCCATGGCATCGCCTTCATGCCGGTCGCGGATGATGGCGGCGGGCAGCACCATCAAGCCTGCACAAGCAACGCCCAGAATGGCGCGCAGCACCAGCAATTGATCGAAATTGGTCACCAGCGCGCAGGCGGTGGAGCAGAGGATGTAGCTGGTGAGGCAAGTGATCAGCACCGGCCTGCGACCATAACGATCGGCCAGCGTGCCCGGCAGCAGGCAGCCAAGGCCGCTGCAAATCAGGAAAATGCCCACAACCAACTGCCGCTGGTTGGGATCACGTGCGCCCAGATCCACCGCCATCGTGCCCAAAGCGGGCAGCATGGAGTCCACCGCCAAGGCCTGAAGCGCCTGTAGCAGGCCCATCAACAGGATGAATTCCAGCCCGCCGATCTGGCGCTGGCGCGAGGGCTTTGGGGCGGAGGGGGAGGGTGTCGCAGGGGGAATCATTATGGTTACCCATGCAGGTACAGGGCGGGCTTGGCTAGTCTTGAATCCTGTTTGATGTTCATCGGCGGGGGCAAGTTTTGAAGATGGGCCGATGATGTCGCGAAATTTACGCTAAATTATGGCAAATCTCATCTGAAAATCGATGCTGGTGACGCGATGGGAAAGCCAGTCGTAAACGGAAATGGCGGAAATCTGCCATTCCCTGCAATTTGGCACGCCCCCTGCAATACTCTTGGCATTCGAGTTTACCGCCTCAAAGGTCACGTTCGACCCGAAAGGCACTTTGCGACACTTACCATTTCGGGGAGACATTATCATGACCGCCATTCGTAACCTTTCGACCGCTTTCGCTCTGGCCGCCGCTGTTCTGGGTCTGGCAGGCACGGCCCATGCCCAGGCAGAGTCGCCGCAGATTGAAGTGCGGTATGGCGATCTGGATCTGGCCACCGCCGCCGGTCGCGCCAAGTTCCAGCAGCGCGTGGCGTGGTATTCGGACCGCGCCTGCCGTGACGCGCTGGGCGGCACGGTGAATGTGCAGAACAAGACCACCTTTGACCTGTGCCGCAAGGATCTGATGCAGCGTAGCGACAGCCAGCTGGCCGCTTTGATGACCGGCCAGAAGCTGGCCGCGCGTTAAAATATTCCCGCCATTCTCTGCTGACCGCCAGTTCCCCGATGCGCTTTGCGTGTCGGGGCGCTAGGCATTGGTGCATGGAATCGGGCGAAGAAGACAGGCAGGAGGCAGAGGGCGGACTGCGCAAGATCATCCATGTCGATATGGATGCCTTCTTCGCCAGCGTGGAACAGCGCGACGACCCCTCGCTTAAAGGTCTGCCGGTGGCGGTGGGCGGATCGGAAGCGCGTGGCGTGGTGGCGGCGGCCAGCTATGAGGCACGGCGCTTTGGCGTGCGTTCAGCCATGCCGGGGGCGCAGGCGGCGCGGCTGTGCCCGCAACTGGTGTTCCGTCGGCCAAGGTTTGAAGTCTATCGCGGCATTTCCCGCCAGATCCGCGCCATTTTCCATGACTACACGCCTTTGGTCGAGCCTATGGCGCTGGATGAGGCCTATCTGGACGTTACCCGCGACCGGCTTGGTTTGGGCAATGCCACCCATATTGCCACGCTGATCCGCGAGCGTATTTTCAAGGAAACCGGCCTCACCGCCAGCGCGGGGGTCAGTTACAACAAATTTCTGGCCAAGCTGGCCAGTGACCAGAACAAGCCCAATGGCCTATGCGTGATCCGTCCGGGGGAGGGTGTGCCCTTTGTAGAGAGCCTGCCCCTGCGCCGGTTCCATGGTGTGGGGCCGCGCGGGGCCGAAAGGATGGCGGCTTTGGGCTTGCAAACCGGCGCGGATTTGCGGGCTTGCAGCATTGATTTCCTGCGCGAAAATTTCGGTTCGCAGGCCGATTATCTTTATCGCGCGGCGCGGGCGATCGATCTGCGCCCTGTGCGCGCCCATCGCCAGCGAAAGTCGATCGGCGGCGAGCGGACTTTTGCCCGCGACATTTCCACCGGCCCCGGCCTGCGCGAGGTGTTGGGTGATATTATCGCCATGGTGTGGGCCGATATCGAGAAATCCGGCGTTCGCGGGCGGACAGTGACGCTAAAATTGCGGCTTTCCGATTTTACCCTGCGCAGCCATGCGCGGACCTTGGACCGTGCGGTGGAGGAGCGGGATTTTGCGGCCATAGCCCGCGAATTGCTCGATGATATGCTGCCCCTGCCGCAGCCGGCGCGCTTGATGGGGTTGATCCTGTCGGGGCTGGAACTGGCCAGCGCCCCATCCGCCGATGCCAAATCGGAGGCAGCGCCCAGCGGGCAGATGAGCCTGTTTTAACCCAGCGCCGCAATCCAATGCGGCATCTGCTGCTTTACCAAGGCCACCGTATCCTCGGGCAGGGCATCGGGCGCGAAGAAGCTGGCCTCGGCGATCTCTCTCAGGTCGGCCTTGGGCTGGCCTTGGCATTGGCCTGCCACGACAAACACCTTGTTGCCCGCGCCGTGGAACCGGTCAGCCATCACGTTCACCAGTTGCAACGCGCCCAATTCGCAACCCAATTCTTCGCGAAACTCGCGGGCAGCGGCGATCAGCGGATCTTCATCACCCTTGATCCCGCCACCGGGCGGCATCCAGTGCGGCGTGCCATAGCTGTGACGCACCAACAACACGCGACCTGCCTCGTCAAAGGCCAGCACGCGGCAGGCGGTCAGCGTAGGTTTGCGCCAGCGCCACCAGATCACCCGCGCTCGATGCGCCCAGCGCAGGGCGAAGCGGTGCAAGGGCGCCGGACAGCGCCCCAGCGCGGCCTCGGCGATCAGGTGAAGCATGTCACCGGCGCTTGGGCGGCCTTGAGCAAGCGCGCCACCGGCAGGTCATGCTCGCCCTTGGCGCCTGCTTCCAGAATGGCCTGCTTTTCCTCCCCCCGCGCCACAAACAGCAGCGCATCGGCATTGACCAGCGAGGGAATGGTCATCGACAGGCGATCAAACGGCGCTTCTGGCGGCAGCGGATCGGGCGTCAGGCGCAGCACTTTGGCCGGCGCATCGGGCTGGGGATCGGTGTTGGGGAAAAGCGAGGCAATATGCCCGTCATTGCCCATGCCCAGCCATGCCAGCGCGAAATGCGGCGGGGTGATGCCTTCTTCCAGCGCGACGATTTTGGCACCCAGCGGTTCCAGTTCGGCGCGGATACGGCCGGTGTTCGAGGCGGCGTGATCCTCGGGCACGATACGGTCATCGCCTGGCCACACCACGATCCGTTCAAACGGCAGACCCAGCTTGGCCAGTTCGGCCAGAATGGGGAAAGGGGTGGAGCCACCGGGCAGGGTGATGGCAATCTCGCCTTCGCTTTGAGCCAGAGCGGCGTTCAGGCTGGTGGCGATCCATTGGGCGATATCGGCGGTGGAGGCGCCTTGGGTGATGGTAATATTGGCCATGCCCTATCCATAGCAAAGGCGGCCAGCGGGGGGAATGGCCGCGCATTGCTATGGATCGAAAGGAGTTATCCCAAGAGGCTGGCAAGGAACCACACGCGGGTTTCGGCCTGATCGGTCCAATCATCGGCAAAGCCTTCGGTGGCATTGTCGCCTGCGGCACCGGCGGCGGCCTTTACCTCGCGGATGGCGGTGATCAGCTTGCCATTGTCGTCGCGCAACTGGGCGATCATCTCCGTTGCCAGCAAGTCGGCGCGGGGTTCGTCGGCAATGCGCGACAGGCTGGCAATCGCGCCAATGCCGGTCAGCGCCGCGCCGCCATTCTTGCGGATGCGTTCGGCGACAATGTCGGTCAGGCCGAAAAGCGCGGTGGCCTGTTCGTCAAACAGCAGATGCAGGTCGCGGAACTGTGGCCCTTTGACGTGCCAGTGGAAATTCTTGGTCTTTAGATAAAGCGTGAAGAGATCGGCCAGCAGGCCATTGAGGCTGTGGACGAGAGCGGCTTGGGCGTTGTGGTTGGGCATGATGCGCTCCTTGTGCGGCCGTGCTGGCCGGTTGAGAGCTTTATAGGCCTGTTTTGCTTTTCGGCTAAACGCGCTGATCTGGGATCAATAATCGACTTTAGCGATTAGTTTGCGGCGTTGTTGCCGGAAATCCAGATCGCCAGCCCCAACGCCGCAACCAGCAACAACACTCCGGCCAAACGCCGCGCCCGCCCCAGCGCGCGTTGGTTGTCCAGCATCGCCGCGCCCGCGCTCCAGCCCAGCCCCATGGCCAGCGCGGTGCCCATCGCGCCGCCCAGTGCCGCGCCGACAGGTGCCTGTGTCGCCAGCGCCAGAGCCAGCACCAGAAAGCGCGTGGCATCGAGCATTTGATGCATGATCAGCACCAGCCCTGCGGCAAAGAAGGAGCGCGTGGGTTCCTTGGCAGAAAAACGCGCAGGCACCAGCAAGGATTCCAGCCCCGCCACCCCCAGCGCCATGGCCGCCAGCACTATGGCCGCGCGGCGTGATACCACCCCGCCCAAAGCGCCACTGGCCCATGCCGCCGCCGCACTGGCCAGCAAGCCGGTGGTGATGGCCAGCAGCAGCAGTCCGGCATGCCGCCCCAATCGCGCCGTCAGCCCAGCGACAACCAACTGATCGCGCCCGCCAAGGCTGGCCAGAAAGGCCACTAGCAAGGCCCATAGGGTGACATTCATGGCGCCAGCACCGCCGCCTGCAGCACCGAGGCAATCCGGCAGGCCTTGGTCTGTAGGGCCATGGCATCGTCAGGTCCCATCACCTGCACGGTGGCCGCATCCCATAATTCCAGCCAGCGGGCGAAATGCGCAGGCGACAGCCGGCTCGCCATGGCGCGATGGGCGGCCAAAGGTGTGCCGCGATAGCTGCCCCGCCCACGCAATTGCGCGGCCCAGAAAGCGGTGAGCGCGCGCAAATGATGCGGCCAATCCTCCACCCTGTCGGCAAAGATCGGGCCGAGCAGCAGATCCTGCCGCGCCTGTCCATAGAAATGCTCGACCAGACGCGCCAGATCGGGGTGGCGCTCTTGCACCGGACTGGGGGCAGGGGGCGTGATGGGGGCAGAATCGGGCATGGTGTCCTAGCGCCTAGCCGCAAGCTTGCCGCCACGCAAAGGGTGCATTTTACCTTTGCGAAGCCGAGGCGCGGCGGTGAGGGGCGGGCGATGCTCGACTCATCGGGTGGGGTCGTCGCCTCGTCGCTAGGCGATTGTCTACTGCGAAAATTGAGTTAGGTAGGAACATGGTTGGACTGGTGCAGGCGGTCTGGCCAAACAAAGCCGGAAGGGCGAAACCCCGGATCTGCGCATGGGTGCGGGGTTTCGCCTCTGGGCGTTTTGGCGGGCTTGTCAGGGCGCTCTCCGTCCCGATTTGGGGCTTTCCTGTAAAAAACCTCTAAAAATTTCCCGATTTCGGCGCTCAAAGGCCAAAGTGCGGGCGTGACAGCGGGGGGCAAGCCCGTTAGCATCCCCCGATATGGTGTCGCCAAAATCGGTCCTGTTTGTGTGCCTCGGCAATATCTGCCGTTCCCCCTTGGCCGAGGGCGCTTTCCGCGCCGCCGCCCTGCGCGCGGGGCTGGTGGTGGAAATCGACTCAGCGGGGACAGGGGGCTGGCATATTGGCGATGCACCCGATCCGCGCGCCCAGACCGAGGCGGCGCGGCATGGGGTGGACATCACCGGCCTGCGCGCCCGTCAGGTGGAACGCGCCGATTTCACCCGCTTTTCGCATATTTTCGCGCTGGATGAGGCTAATCTGGCCGATCTGCGCCGTTTGGCGCCGAGCAATGCTACGGCGCAATTGATGCTGTTGATGGACCTGTTACCCGATGCGGCGGGGCAATCCGTGGCTGACCCCTATTATGGCGGGCCAGAGGATTTTGCCCAGACATGGGGCGAGGTGTCCGCCGCAGCCGAGGCCTTGGTTGCCCGTTTGATACAGGGTTGATGGCCATGAAGGACGGCGATCTGGTCTCCTTTACCCGCAAGGCTCTGGTCGTGCTTTTGCTGGCTGGCCTTGTTACGCTGGCTTGGGATCTGTCCTATCTGTTGATCCTGATGTTCGCATCGGTGGTGGTTGCGGTCGTGTTGCAGGCGATAGCGGCTCATTTCCAACGTTTGCGTATCGGGTCGGGCCTGTCAGTGGGCTTGGCGGTGCTCTCGCTCTTGGCCATTTTTGCTGGGTTAGGCATGACCTTTGGCGGCTTGGTCGCGCATCAATTTGCCGAACTGGGCGGCCAATTGCCCCAAGCGGTTGAGGCCGCGCAAAAGCAGCTCAACGCATGGCACATTGACTATGATCTGGGGCAGATGGCCAAGCTCGCCCGCGCCCAATTTGCCGAAATTTTCCAGCGCGCCAGCGGCTTTGTCGTGGCCTTGGGCGGGGTGGTTGGCGATGTGGCGGTGGTGTTTGTGGGCGGGATATTCTTCGCCGCCGACCCTGCCTTTTACCGCGATGGCCTGTTGCGGCTCTTGCCCCGATCGGTGGAGGAACAGGCGCGCGAGGCGTTTGACGATGTCGGGCGCGGTTTGCATCTTTGGCTCAAGGGGCAATTGCTCTCCAGCCTGTTTATCGCCGTGGTGATGCTGGTGGGGCTTTTGGCGCTGGGTGTGCCTTCGGCGGTGGCTTTGGCGATCCTGTCGGGCGCTTTGGACTTCATTCCCTATCTGGGGCCGGTGTTGGCGGCGGTGCCGGGCGTGTTGGTGGCCTTTTCCGAAAGGCCGGAATTGGCGCTATGGACCGGCGGGCTATTTGTGGCGGTCCAGCAATTGCAGGGCAATATTGTGCAGCCGATGATCCAGAAAAGCTCGGTCGACCTGCCGCCTGCGGTTTTGCTTTTTGCCGTTATCGCCACCGGCACCTTGTTTGGCCCGCCCGGTGTGGTTCTGGCCGCGCCGATGACGATTGTCGGCTATATTCTGACCCAGCATTTCTACATTGGCGGCTTGCTGGGGCGTGAGGCGAAGCGTCCGGCGAAAAAACCCGATTAGGCGCGCTGGACGGTTTCAAACCTTTTGGCCTCCAGCAAGGCAGGGAAAAGCCGGCCCCAAGCCGCGGCAATAACCATAGAGGCCACACCACCCACCACCACAGCGGCCACCGGCCCCAAGGCGGCAGCGGCAAGGCCGGATTCCAGCTCGCCCAATTCGTTGGAGGCCGAAATGAACAGCGAGGAAATCGCCCCCACCCGCCCGCGCATGGCGTCTGGCGTGGCAATTTGCATCAGTGATTGGCGGATATAGACCGATACCATATCCGCCGCACCCAGCAAGGCGAGGCAGGCGGCCGAGAGATAAAACGAGGTGGACAGGCCAAACACCACCGTTCCCAGACCATAGATGCCCACCGACACCAGCATCACCAGCCCGACATCCTTCTTCACCGGCCGCCATGACATGGCCAGCGCCGTGGCCAGCGCCCCCACCGAGGAGGCCGCGCGCAAATGGCCCAGACCATCGGGCCCGACATGCAGAATATCCCGCGCAAACACTGGCAGCAGAGCGGTGACTCCGCCCAGCAGCACGGCAAACATATCCAGACTGATCGCGCCCAGCAGGATCGGATTGTGCCGCACATAGGCCAGCCCTTCGCGCATCATCACCCATGGGCTGGCGGGCAGGCTATGCTTTGGGGCGATGCGGGTGCGGATCAGCAGGTGAAAACCAAGGGACGCGCCCAGCAGAGCGCAAGTGGCACCATAGGCAAAGGCGGGAGAACGCGCATAGGCATAGCCGCCCAGCACCGGCCCCAGAATACCGCCCAATCTTCCCGCAATCGCGCTGGTGGCAATGGCGCGCGGCAGGACTTCGGTCGGCACCAGCGATGGCGCCAGAGCGTTCATGGCGGGCATGTAGAAAGCCCGCGCCGCCGCAAAGCCTGCCGCCACCGTATAGAGCAGCCATAGCGGCACCGGCCCGCCCAGCCCTACCGCCGTTAACACACCCACACAGGCCAACTGCGCCACCAGCGTCATGCGGACCACAATTCGGCGATCAAACCGGTCGGCGGCCAGACCTGTAAACGGGTTGAGCAGCAGAAAGGGCAGGAATTGCACCAGCCCCACCAAGCCAAGCCGCAGCGAGGCCTCGCGCACGCTCATCGTGCTGCGCGCCACATCATAGACCGCCCAGCCCAGAGCCAACACCAGCGCGCTGTGGCCCAGCATGGCGCAGACCCGCGCGATCCAGAAAGCGCGGAAATCGGCATAGGCCAGAGGATGGCGGGCCAAGGGCGTGCTGGTCATCGGGGGCATCCTTCGCAGGTGGGCGGGATTATGGCCGGTATCAGCCATGCCCCCAGCCGTCGAGACCATGGGGGCAAGGCTGCGGCCCTGTCTCGCAATTTCTGGCAGGCTGGGCAAAGAATCAATGGCGCGTCCGTGGGATGGCTTGCTGGCTTTGGCGCTTTTGGGCATGGCAGTGGGGCGCAATATGAAAGAGACCGCTATGCCCACCGCAACCAGAGACATCTTTGGCACCATGCCCGATGGCACAGAGGTCGAGCGCATCACCTTGCGCAATGGGCAGGGGATGAGCGCCAGCATCATCAGCTATGGCGCGATCCTGCAGGCTCTATGCGTGCCCGATGCTGCGGGGCGGGTAGAGGATGTGGTGCTGGGCTATGCCGGTCTGGATGACTATCTGGCGCGCGGCAATTTCTTTGGCGGCAGCATTGGCCGCTATGCCAACCGGATTGCGGGCGGGCGTTTCACGCTGGATGGGGTGGCGTATCAGGCGACCTGCAATGATGGCAGCAACTGCCTGCATGGTGGGGCCAAGGGCTTTGACCAGCGCCTCTGGAGCGTGGAAGAGGTGGGCGAGGGCGAAGTGACCCTGCGCTATACCAGCGCCGATGGCGAGGAGGGCTTCCCCGGTGAGTTGACTGTCTGGGCCTGTTATCAGCTGGATGAGGCGGGCGTGTTGAGCCTGACCTATCGCGCGTGTAGCGACAGGGCGACGATCGTAAACTTGACCGGCCATGCCTATTTCAATCTGGCGGGTGAGGCGGCGGCTTGTTCGATCGAGGGGCATCACTTGATGATCCCTGCCGACCATTATGTGCCGGTGGATGAAAGGCTGATCCCCTTGGGCGCTGTGGCCCCCGTGGCGGGCACCCCCTTTGATTTCCGCCAGAGCCATGCCGTGGGGGCAAGGCTGCGGGCCGATGACCGGCAATTGTCGCTGGGGCGCGGCTATGACCATAGCTGGGTGCTGGGCGATGCGCCGAGGCCCGAGCCCTTCCTGCATGCGCGGGTCAGCGATCCGGCCAGCGGGCGGGTGATGGAGGTCTGGAGCAACCAGCCCGGCTTGCAGCTTTATACCGGCAATTTTCTGGACGGCACGATCCGCGGCAAAAGTGGCCATGCCTATCGTCAGGGTGACGCGCTCTGTTTGGAACCGCAATTGCTGCCCGATACGCCCAATCGGCCCGAATTCGGTTCGGCAAGGTTGGAGGCGGGAGCGCTTTACCAGCACCAGATCCTCTATCGTTTCGGGGTTGATGCGGGCTGACCTTGACTTTCGGGGCTACTTGCCCCATCGTCAGGATTGCTAACGTCGCCTGTGGCGGAATTTGTGCCGACTCGGCTCTCCTTCCTTTCTCTCGCTACCAGCTCCGCCCGCGCTCCTTGCGGGTGGGTTTTTCTGTGTTTTCGTGAAAGGAAACATCCATGCCTATCGGCACCGTAAAATTCTTCAACACCGACAAGGGTTATGGTTTTATCGCTCCTGAAAATGGCGGCGATGACAGCTTTGTGCATATCAGCGCCGTTGAACGCGCCGGTATGGCCACGCTGACCAAGGACCAGCGTCTGAGCTACGAGATCGAAACCGATCGCCGTGGCAAGCAGTCGGCTGTGAATCTGGTTTCGGCCTAAAGAAATTTCTTGAGGCTCCGCAGGGGCCTCGAGGAATAACGGCGGGCTTCAGGACCTGGTCTTGGCCTGCCGTCTCCCGCATCCGGTATGATTGATCCACCCGCCGTGTGATCTTGTGCCGGATGCGGGTTTTCCTGCAAATCCCTTCCTCTAACATCCAACGCCCCTGGCCCCAGGGTCAGGGATCGGCACGCGGCCATCCGTGATGGTTTCGTTGATGCCACCAATTTGGCGCCTTTGGCCATTTTGCAGGCAAACAAGACCTGCAAGGCCCCGCCGCCGCTTTTACACACCAAGGTTTATATGTTTACCAAGATGAATTCCCGCCCCATGCCCCAGTCACAGCATCATCTGCGCCCGCGTCACCCCGTTCAGCCGCCTTTGGGCACGCTGTCCAAGGCGGATCTGCGTCAGATTGTGATGGCCATGGTGGGCTGATGGCCTGTTCGCTGGTGCAAGGCGGGGCGTCTATCCCCTGCCGCCCAGCAAAAAGCCCGCCGACGCTTCGATAACGAGGTGTCGGCGGGCTTTTTGGCATTTAGGCGATGTGATCAGCGGCGATAGCCATGCGGGCCGTCATGCATGGGTCCGCGATAGCCGCCATAGGGGCCTCCGCCATAGCGCGGGCCACCGTAAACCGGCCCGCGCATGGGTGCGCGATAGTTGCGATAATACCAGTCGTGATAGGGATAGGGCCGATAGTCCCAATAGCCATCGACATAGACCCATGGCTGATACCAACTGGGCGCCGCGTAATAATAGTCTGTGGAATAGGTGTAGGTAACGGCCTGTGGGCGGACCGAATAGCCCGGAGGGCAGCCCGGACTGGTATCGCCGCCACTCGCGCTGGCCACAGCCGCGCCGCCTGCCGCGCCGACCAGCGCGCCGACCGCCATGCCGGTGCCATGGTCATGCCGTCCGCCCAGCCCGCTGCCAACAATCGCGCCCAGAATGCCGCCGATCAAAGCGCCGCCGCCCACTTTGGGCTTGGACTTGATGCAGTTTTGCGCGGCCCAGTTCTGCGCGCTTTGCGCATATTGCGCGTCGGAAATGCGCTGGGCTTCGGCATTGGCGGGGGGGATGTAATCGACCGGGGGCGGCGGGGTTTGGGTCCCGTCATAATTGGCGGGTGCCGCCGGTTCGGGCGGAGGGTTGCGATAATCGCCCATGCCGCTGGCCGAGGCATAGGAGGCGCTATCCTGATCCACCGTGGTGGTGGTTACGGTGCGGGTGGTGGTGGTTTGCGTGGTGGTCTGGCGGACCGGCGGCCCGTCTTGCGCCATGGCTGCCATCGGGGTGATCAAGGTCGACAGGGCGCTGGCGGCCAACACGGCCTTGGACAGTTTGCGGCTGGTGGTGGGGTCAATCATCGCCCGAGTTCCTCGCATGGTGATCATGGGACGTGGCTTATCCCTTGTCGGGTGAACACAGGCTGACCTGTCTTGCCCGCCTGTCTTCCGTGGTGGCCAAGCGTTGCGCCACGTGGCATGGCGGGCGCGAAAAGGAGCAAGCCATGAGCCAAGCAGACGAAGACTATGTGTATGACGAGGAAAGCGGCGAATGGATGGCCGCTTCCGAACTGGCCGCCAAACAGGCGGCTGTGGCCAATGCCGATACGGTGGAAGTGCGCGATGCGGTGGGCAATCTGTTGGCCGACGGTGATCAAGTGACCTTGATCAAGGATCTGGACGTGAAGGGCGCGGGCCAGACGCTGAAGCGCGGTACGTTGATCAAGTCGATTCGCCTGACCGGTGATGCGCAGGAAATTGACTGCAAATTCGACGGGATCAAGGGGCTGGTGCTGCGCGCGGAATTTGTGCGCAAGCGTTAAAGGCTGACGTGTAGGTGCGGGCCGTGCCTTGGGCATGGCCCAGCCTTGGTGATGGGGGAAGGCAGATGGAACGCGATCCACAGGCAATGGCCCTGATTGAACGTCTGGGCATGATCCCGCATCCCGAGGGCGGTTGGTACGTCGAAATGGCCCGCGAGGGTGTCGACGGGACCAATCCGCGCGGCACGCTCAGCACGATCTATTTCCTGCTGGAGCAGGGGCAGCGGTCACATTGGCATCGGATCGACGCGGTGGAAGTATGGCTGTGGCATGCCGGATCCGCGCTGGCGCTAGGCGTGGCGGCTGAGGATGCAGGGCCGGTTGAATGGGTGCGGTTGGGTGCCGATATTTGCAATGGTGAAATTTCCCAGAAGATAATCCCTAATCGGTTCTGGCAGGCCGCGGAGGCGCGTGAGGGATGGGTTCTGGTTAGCTGTGTCGTGGCGCCAGGCTTTGATTTTTCGGGGTTTGAGCTGGCTTCGCCGGGCTGGGCGCCGGGGCAATAGGGGTGAATTACGTATAAAACGAATGCATTCCTATTCAAATGCTGCGCCGCACAATGTTGCGGATGGCGCAAAATCCGCCCTGTTTTTCAGGTAATCCCGCGCAAATCATGGGTTTTGGCGTGGTGGCTCCAAAGCATCATCTGCATCTGTTGCGTATTTTGCAATAACAGACGAGGTGATTGCAATTGCCCGAATCCCGCCTTTCGAGTTTAGACGGGTTCAACAACATAAGGGTGCCACGAGGCAATGTTCCTTAACCAAATAGGAGATTGCCATGTTCAAGACTGTTATCGCCGCCGCTGCCCTGCTGCTGCCCGTCGCTGCCTTCGCTGAAGAAGCTCCCAAGCAGAGCTTTGTCTATCAGGGCGTGACCTACACCTACACGTCGGAAATGCAGAACGGCACGAAGATCCTGCGTGGATCGGCCTACAATGGCAAGGTGCCTTTCGAACTGAAGGTGACCAAGGCTGGCGTGACCGGCACGTTCAACCGCGCCCCCGTGAGCTTTGACCTGCATGAGGTCGAGCACATCGAAGGCAAGAGCGTGGTTGAAGGCCAGTAATCAGAGTAAAGGGCGGTTTCGCGCCGCTCTGCTGATACTATCTTCTCACAGAATAGGCGGTCGGGGGACACTCCGGCCGCTTTTTCTTTGTCGCACACTTTCATCGCCAACTAAGGTCTATCCCTAGGCCCATTTCCGCAGAATCGCGTAAACCGCGCTAGAGCAGAGTTTAGCCCCTGTGACCTAAGTCAGGACGCGGGACGTCCGGCTTTCCGGTCCGGATGGGGTTTTGAGATGGATGGAAAGGTGCAATCAGCGCATGGCGCAATAGCCAGCCTGCCAGCGGGGCAGGATGAATGGTGGCTGGTGGCCATGGGGGCAGCGCTGCTGACGGCGGCGGTGCTGTTTCTGGCCGCAGGTTGGCGGCTGCATCGTGACCGTCAGCGCCTGTGCGATGCGCTGGACCAGTTTGGCGAAAGCGATTTCCAATCCGTACCCGAAGGGCTTGATAGCCTGACCTTGAAGCCGGTGGCCGAAGCCTGGGACCGGTTGATGCCGCGCGTGCAAACCGCGATGGCCATGCTGGAATGGTCGGCCCGCCATGATCCGATCACCGATTTGCTCAATTCTGTTTCCTTCAAACTGGCGGTGCAGGCGCATCTGGCCGGAGCGCAGGGGCAGGGTGTGCTGTTGGTGATGGGGGTCAGCGAGCTTAAAAAGGTCAATGACAGTCTTGGCCATGCCGGTGGAGATCAGATGCTTTGCGCTCTGGCCGATCGGCTGCGTTTGGCGATCCATGCTCTGGCCGATGGGTTTGGCGCCGATGAGGAACCCTTGGCGGGCCGGTTGGGCGGCGATGAATTTGCGCTCTTTTTGCCCGGCGAGCATCAGCGGGCGGATATTGAGCGCTATATCCAGCGTTTGCAGCGCGCCTTGGGCGAGCCTTTGCACATTGGTTCGCAATCCTTGCGGGTGAAATTGTCGATCGGCGTGGCGGTGGGGGGCGCAGGCGCGGTCGAACCCCAATATGATCAATTGCTGGCCGCCGCCGATTCGGCCATGTCGCGGGTGCGCAGCGAGGGGCAGGGTGGCTACCTGTTCTTCTCCCCCGCCATGCGCCGCGCGGCGGACGAGATTCTGGAAAAGGAGCTGGCCATTCGCCATGCGTTGGAGCGCGGCGAATTCTGTCTCCATTACCAGCCACAATTCAATTTGCGCAGCGGGATTGTCGATTCGGTGGAGGCGCTGATCCGCTGGAACCACCCCACACGCGGTCTGGTGTTTCCGGGGGATTTCATCCCCTTTGCCGAAACCTATGGCTTGATCGATGATATTGGCGATTGGGTGATGATGGAGGCCATCCGCACCGCCGCGCGCTGGAATGCGGAGGGGCGCCCCTTGCGTGTGTCGATCAATGTCAGCCCCAAACAACTGTACCGGATCGAGCTGATTCCGATGATCCGCGCCTGTTTGGCGCGATTCTCGTTGCCGCCAGAATTGCTGGAGATCGAGATCACCGAAGCGGCGATCATGCGGCATGAGGAGTTCTCTCTGCAGCGAATCGAAGGCTTGCGCCGGGATGGTGTGGCGGTGGCGCTGGATGATTTCGGCACCGGCTATTCCAATATTGCCCAATTGATGAGCCTGCCGATGGACCGGCTGAAACTGGACCGTTCGCTGCTGGATGCGATTGTGACCGATCGTCGGCAGCAGGTGGTGGCGGTGGCACTGATCGGGCTGGGGCGGGAATTGGGCTATGAAGTGGTGGCCGAAGGGGTGGAGGACGAGCGCCAGTTCGCCCTGCTGAAAACTGCCGGATGTGATTATATTCAGGGCTATTATCTGGCTAAACCCTTGCCAGAGGCCGATCTGTTCGCCCGCATCGCCGCCATACGGGCGGATATGCAGACCAATATGCGGGAAGTTCCCGATAGAGGGCAAGCCTAAGCGCTTAACCGGAGGGTGCGTATAGCGCTATTACGGGACGGTAAGGATCCCGCAAGGGCGATGGATCAAGGATGATGGGCACAAGCCACAGACATGCCACAGGCAGGAGCCCGCAGCGATGATCGCGCGCAGGGCTTGGCGGGTGTTGCTGGCCGCCTTGTTGACGGTCATCTGGGCTTCCCCTGCCGATGCGGCGGATGGTCAGGCCGCGCGGGTGGACCGGATCTACAACCTGTTGCGTTTTGTCAGCTGGCCTCATGTCAAGCCGGTGCGGCGGGTTTGCCTCTATCGTAACGATCCGATGGCCGGCAGCATGGTGGTGCTGGCGGGGCAAAATCTGGGCGATGATGTGCTCGAGGTGGTCCTGATGGGGCAAGCGGCCACGGCGCGATCCGATTGCGACATTGTCTATGTGGGCGGGGCCCATTCGGGCGGTGCCAATGGCGCGCTTGTGGCCGGTGCCGGACAGGTGCTGGTGGGCGAAGGCGTGGGCTTTGCCGAGAGCGGCGGCACGGTTGGCCTGTTTGCCGACAATGGCAAGATCCGCTTTGCCATCAATGCCAAAGCCGCAAGGCAAAGCGGTATTCGTTTCAGTTCGCAGGTTTTGAAACTGGCAGCGCGGGTGGTCAATTGATGGGTACGCTCTCCCTCTCTCCGGCAAATTGGCTGTCAGCCTTGCCTTTTCGCGCCAAACTGACCGGCCTTACGCTGGGCATTGCGGGTCTGGTTCTGCTGGTATCGACCGTGGGCGTGATGCTGGTGCAATATTCGCATGAGCGGGCCAGCGCTGGCCAGCATTACCGCCAGTTGAGCGAGGTGCTGGCCAGCAATCTGGGGGCAGCGGTGGTGTTTGCCGATGCGGCGGCGGCAGAGGAAATTTTGCATTCGGCCAATGTCGTGCCCGACATCTTGTGGATCGATGCCGAGGATGCCCGCGGCAAGGCCTTGGCGGGTTATCTCAGCCCCTCGCTCTCGCTTCAGGCAAAGCTGGCGCTGGACAAACAGATCGAACTGCCCGTGGGGCGCGCGGCCTTTTCCGATGCGGGCGACATTGGCGTCTATCGTATGCCGATTGTGGCCGATGGCCATGCGGTCGGTACGTTATGCCTCGCCTTCCGGTTTCGCCCCTTGCAGACAATCGTGCTGGAAATGCTGCCGGTTTCTGCGGTGCTGCTGGCGGTTTGCATGGCTTTGGCGATTGCGCTGGCCACAGTGATGCGGCGTATGGTGTTCCGTCCGCTCGACAGCCTGCGCCTGGCCATGCAGGATGTGCGCGCATCGGGCGATCTGGAAGCGCGGGTGGAGCCATCGGAGGATCCCGACTTCAACACGATCATCGAGAGTTACAACACGATGCTGGACCAGATCGAGGGGCAGCACGCCCGCCTTGAACTGGCGATGGGTGAATTGTCGGAGGCGTCGGAAGCATCGGAATCGGCCAATATCGCCAAGTCGGAATTTCTGGCCAATATGAGCCACGAATTGCGCACGCCGCTCAATGCCATCATCGGCTATGCCGATATGCTGCGCGAGGATCTGGCGCGGGCGGGGATGGAACGATCACTGGAGGATGTGGGCTGGATCTGCTCCTCCTCCTATCAATTGCTCGATCTGATCAACTCCCTGCTCGACCTGTCCAAGATCGAGGCGGGCAAGATGGAACTGGACCTGCACAGCTTTGAAACGCGCAAGGTGCTGGACGAGGTGGAGGCCCTGCTGACCCCGCTGGCGGCTAAGCAGAGCAATATGCTGACCGTGGAAATGGAGCCGGAAGCGGCGCAGATGTTCGGCGATTCGACCAAGCTGCGACAGATCCTGCTCAATCTGGGCAGCAATGCCTGCAAATTTACCAATGAAGGCTTCATTGCCATCCATGCCCGCCGCGATGGCGATTATGTGGTGTTCTCTGTGTCCGACACCGGCATCGGCATAGGCGAGGATGACATAGCGCGCCTGTTCCAGCCTTTCACGCAAAGCGATGCCTCCACCACGCGGCGCTTTGGCGGTACGGGGCTGGGGCTGGCGCTGATCGACAATTTCACCAAGATGATGAACGGGCGCGTTGAAGTGTCCAGCGAGCCCGGCTTTGGCTCGGTGTTTACGGTCTATCTGCCCGCCGATATGCGTGCGCCCGAAGAGATTGCGGCCGATGCCATGGTCAGTTCTCCCGTCGAAAGGCCGGAGCGGATGCAGCCTCTGGCGCTGATCATCGAGGATGAGCAGAGCAGCGTTGAATTGCTGCGCCGTATCCTTTCCCGCGTCGGCTATGCCGATGCGGTGGCGGGGGATGGCGTTTCCGGCTTGGCGCAGGCCCGCGCTTTGCAGCCCGATGTGATCCTGATGGACATTACCCTGCCCAAGCTTGATGGCTGGGGTCTGCTGGATCAATTGGCGCAGGATCCTGCCACGCGCGATATTCCCGCGATTGTCATCAGCGTCGATGACCGGCGAAAGGTAAGTCTGGAGAAAGGCGCCAGCGACCATCTGGTTAAGCCTGTACGTGGCGAGGAACTGGAGGCGATCCTGCGTCTTTACACGCGGCGCCATGGCGAACAGATCCTGCTGGTCGAGGATGATGCCGCCACCGCACGCCTGTATGAAAGCGGCTTGCGTCAGGCGGGCTATAGCGTGGCCTGCGCGGCCACCGGCGAACAGGCCGAGGCCTGCTTGCGCCAGAATCGCTTTGCCTTGGTCATCACCGATCTGAAAATGCCTGATGGCGATGGCTATTCGTTGATGCGCCACCTTTCGGCGCTGCCAGAGGGTGATCAGCCGCCTGTTCTGGTTATTACGGGGCAGCCCATCAATGCGGTGGAACGAAATATATTGGATAAGCGTAGTTGTGGCATTCTGGTGAAGAATGGCCTGTCGCCGCGCCAATTGGTGTCCAGCGTGCATGAGGTGCTGCATGCGGCCTGATCTGTATAAGGGAGGGTGTCTGTGAACGCATATTCCAATCACCCCGAAGGCCATGGCGGCCCGCAGGCCTCGCCCCAACCCGCTATCCGTAGTCGTCGCTCGCTGATTCTGGTGGTCGATGACGTAGAGGGTAATCGCCAGTTGGTCTGCCGCCGCCTGTCTCCCTTTGGTTATGACCTGCATCAGGCCGAGGGCGGCGAACAGGCGCTGGAATTCATCCGCGATCGCAAGCCCGATCTGGTGCTGCTGGATTATATGATGCCGGTGATGAACGGCATCGATGTGCTCAAAGTGATGCGGCAGGATTGGCAATTAGGCGCCATCCCCGTGATCATGTTGACCGCGCGGGCGGAAAGTGATGCGGTAGTAGCCGCTCTGGCCGCGGGCGCCGATGATTATGTAACCAAGCCGATCGACTTTGAAGTGTTGCGCGCCCGTATTGAAACGCAACTGGCCAAACAACGTTCAAGCGAACAGTTGAAGCAGGCTAATGCTGCCCTGGACGAAAGGGCAACTATGCGGGTTATGGCTTTTGACGAATTGCGCGACGAATTGGAGCGTGAGATTGTCCAGCGTCGCCATGCCGAAAGGGCTTTGGCCGAGACGCAGGAGATGGTCGCCCGATGCAAGGCCTGTGGCGTTCTCAACCATTGCGATGTGCCGCAGGGGGGCAATGGTCCCGCTATTTCAGGGGCTTGTGCCCAAGGGGGGGCGGCGCCTTCGGACAATGCGGGCAACAGGGCCGAGAAGGCGGCGAAAGCCGCGCGGGCTTTGGAAATTCTCGATGCTTTGATGCGCGCTGTGGCAGCGGGCAAGCCGGTCAATCCGGCCATGTTGGCCGCTTTGCGCGCGCAGGTGGCCGATTTGGCCTAGGATTACGCTTTTCCGTTCAAATTGCCCAAATTGGCTCGCGCTGTCTTCGTGTTTTACCCAGTGTGGCCCAAGAACAACAGATTTCAAGAATTTTGCCCTGCGATTGCCCCTTTGTGCAATCCATTGCAAAAAAGAGAGGTGAGGGTCTTGCAATCGATTGTCTAAAGTTGCATCACACTCTCATCGCAACGACTCCGGCATGAGCTGGAGCGAGCACAAACCTCAAGGGGGAGGCACTGATGAACCAGTCCAGTCTCAAGTCGTATGTTTCCGTCGTGGCCATGGGTGTGGCCAGCCTGTCGCTGCCGGCCTTTGCCGCTGACAATGCCGCCGACAAGACGGAAGAACCCGCCATTGTGGTGACCGCTGCCAGCTCCGGCAAGACCGCCCAGAACAGCTCGATCTCGGTGTCGCAGATCAGCCAGGAAGCCATCGTCAACTTCACTCCGCGTTCGCAGGCCGAAGTGCTGCGCGCCATCCCCGGTCTGAACGTGCAGGATACGGCCGGTCCGGGCGGCAACGCCAATATCGGTGTGCGCGGTATCCCTGTTTCCACCGGCGGTTCGGAATATGTTGGCCTGCAGGAAGACGGCCTGCCCGTCGTGCTGTTTGGCGATATGCAGTTTGGCAACAACGACTATTGGGTGCGTTTTGACAACAATGTGGACCGCGTCGAAGCGGTTCGCGGCGGCAGCGCCTCGACCTTCTCCAGCCAGGCCCCCGGCGCGGTCATCAACTATGTCAGCAAGACCGGCACCAAGGAAGGCGGCGAGGTTGGCCTGTCGACCGCGCTGAACTACCGCGAATTCCGCCTTGATTTCGATTATGGTGGCAAGGCTTCGGACACGGTGCGCTATCACATCGGCGGCTTTGTCGTGAACGGCAATGGTCCCACCCATCTGCCCTACACCGCCTCCAAGGGCTATCAGATCAAGGCCAACATCACCAAGGACATCGCTGACGGCAAGGGCTATATTCGCCTGAACTTCAAGCGCCTTGACGATCAGGAGCCGACCTTTACCTCGATGCCCGCACTGGCGACCATTTCGGGCAACAAGATCACCGGCTTTACCCAGCTGCCCGGCGTCGATGCCCGCCAATATGCCTCCACCGGCATTTACAACCAGACCTTCAAGGTGCTGGACGCCGATGGCGCGATCCGCAATGTGCAGATGCAGGGCATCCACCCCGTTGCCACCAGCATCGGCGGCGAATTCCACTATGAATTCTCGCCCCAGATCAGCATTGATGAAAAGGCCCGCTGGACCGACATGAGCGGTTCGTTCAGCAACCAGTGGACCGGCGAATTGGCCACCAGCAGCCTGCTGGGCCAGACCATCGGCAGCGTGAACGGCACGTCGGACGCCCGCACGATTGGCGCGATCAAATATGCCGCTGGCCCGATGGCGGGTCAGACCTATACCGGCGCCTTCCTCAGCAACAGCGCGCAGGCCTATACCACGATGAAGGATGTGGGCAGCCTCGCCAGCGATCTGACGCTGAAGGGCAAGTTTGAACTGGGTGGCGGGAATAAGCTGAACGCCCGCGCTGGCTGGTTCCATATGCGCCAGAATGTGGTGATGGATTGGCGCATCAATAATGTGACCCAGACGCTGAACAGCAATGGCAATCCTGTGCCGCTGGACCTGTTCACTGCCGCTGGGGCCCAGCTGACCGCCAATGGTGTGACGGGCTATAACAACCAGTGGGGCGGTTGCTGCGGTGGCCGTAGCTACAATGTGGCCTATACCGATGATGCCGCCTATCTGGAATTGGAAGCCGATCTGGGTCGCCTCAATCTGGCCGCTTCCTATCGCTATGATACGCTGCATGGCGAAGGCGTGTCCTATGGCACCACCTATACCGGCATGACCACCATCACCGGCCAATTGGGCAGCGCTTCGGTGCCGACCTGGAACACCTCTTCGGTGGTCGCCGATCGCCTGAACTACACCAAGAGCTATTCCAGCTGGTCGCTGGGCGCGCTCTACAAGCTGACCGATACCACCAATGTGTTTGCCCGCGTGTCCAGCGGCGGTCGCTTCAATGCCGACCGTATGCTTTATGGCGGCAACAGCTTCACCGCCGATGGCAAGCTGACGGCGGGTGGCGATCACCTTGCGGTCAACACCGTGACGCAGCAGGAAGTGGGCGTGAAGCACAATGGCCGCGTGGGCGGTGGTCGCTATCGCGTGGAAGCCACCTATTATCGCGCTCAGGTGAAGGAGTCGAACTATGACTTCACCGCTGTCAGCCGTGGCCAGAACCCCTTCACCGACACGGTCTATCACTCGACCGGCGTGGAAATGTCGGGCGATGTGCGCTTCGGCAATTTTGCGGTGAATGGCTATGTGGTCTATACCGACAGCAAGGATACCAAGACCAATCTGACCCCTGCCGCCATGCCCAAGTGGACCTTCCTGTTCTCGCCCAGCTATGACATGGGCAAGGCTGCGGTGGGCTTGAGCGTGTCGGGCCAGTCGGAATTCTCGATTGGGCAATATACCGCGCCCGGTTCGGTCTTCGCCAATGGCTATGTCAAGGTGCGTCCTGCCGAGAACGTGGAAGTGGGCGTCAACGTCAACAACCTGTTCAACAAGCTGGGCTATCGCGCCAACAATGGCAGCCTGCAGGCACGAGGAACCGGTGGCCTGACCGCCAATCAGGCGATCTTTGACAATTCCGCCATGCTGGGTCGCACCATCACGGCTTCGGTCAAATATCGCTTTTAAGTCTTGAGCCCTTAGGGTCGCAGGAATGAACAGGGCGGGTCAGGAAGAATGCTTCCGACCCGCCCTTTTTTGTAATAGCCTATCGGGATGAGGGTGATGGAACAGCGCAAAATCCGCAAAGTGGTGATCGTGGGCGGCGGCTCGGCGGGCTGGATGAGCGCGGCGATGCTGGCGCAGGCCCTGCAACGCGATTGCGCGATCACTTTGGTGGAAAGCGAGGAAATCGGCACGGTGGGGGTGGGTGAGGCGACCATCCCGCCGATCCGCCTGTTCAACCAGACTTTGGGCATTGACGAGCGCGAATTCATGAAGCGCACGCAGGGCAGCTTCAAACTGGGCATCGAATTTGTCGGCTGGGGGCGTGAGGATAGCCGTTATTTCCACCCCTTCGGCCCCTATGGCCGCGATTTCGATATGGTGCCGCTGCATCAGCATTGGCTCAAAGCCCGCAGTATGGGCGAGAGCGCGCCGCTCGATGATCATTCCATGGCATGGGCCTTGGCCAAGGCTGGCAAATTTGCCCATCCCGCGCCCGATCCGCGCAGCGTCTTGTCCACTTTTGATTATGCCTATCATTTCGATGCCGGTCTCTATGCCCGCTATTTGCGCGAATTGTCCGAGGCGCGCGGGGTGCAAAGGGTGGAGGGCAAAATTGCTTCGGTAGCGCAGCATGGCGAGAGCGGCCATGTGGAAGCGGTGGTGATGGAAGATGGGCGCCGGATCGAGGGCGAATTGTTTATCGACTGCTCCGGCTTTCGCGGGCTGTTGATCGAGGGCGCGCTGCAGACCGGCTATGAGGATTGGTCGCATTGGCTGCCTTGCGACCGCGCTGTGGCCATGCCCTGCGCCAAAGTGGGCGATCCCACGCCCTATACAAGATCCACCGCGCGCGAGGCGGGCTGGCAATGGCGCATTCCGCTGCAACATCGCACCGGCAATGGCTATGTCTATTGCAGCCAGTTTATGGAGGATGGCCGCGCGGCTGATCTGCTCTCGCAAAGGCTGGATGGGAAAGCTTTGGGCGATCCGCGCCCCTTGCGCTTTACCGCGGGCAGGCGAAAGCTGCATTGGAACAAGAATGTGATTGCGGTGGGCCTGTCCTCGGGTTTTCTGGAGCCTTTGGAATCGACCTCGATCCATCTTATTCAGGCCAATATTTCCAAGATTATCGCGCTCTTCCCCGATCTGGACTTTGATCCGGCGACGCGGGATGAATTCAACCGCGTGGCCCATGGCGAGATGGAGCGCATCCGCGATTTCATCATCCTGCATTACAAGCTGACCCAGCGGCAGGATAGCGAGCTGTGGCGCTATGTGGCGGCGATGGATGTGCCCGATACGTTGAAGCTAAAGATCGAGCATTTCCGCCGCTATGGCCGGTTGATTGCCCGCGATCTGGACCTGTTTGCCGCGCCCAGTTGGCTGGCGGTGCATATCGGGCAGGGGAATATCCCTGAAGCGCTGGACCCGCTGCTGGAGCATCGCGGGATGGATGCGCGCGAATGGCTGTGCAAATTGCGCGGGGCCATGGCGGCTGAAGCGGCACGTATGCCCGGCCATGGCGCGTTTCTGGCCCAGCATTGCCCAGCGGGCGCATGAAGGCGGAAGATTACGCCGCGCGCGCGCGGGCCTTGCGCGCAGAGCAGCGCATGGTGGAGGCGGGCGAGGCGATGGCGAAGGCTTTTGCGCTGGCACCGCAGGACCGGCTGATTGCCTTTCTCCATGCGCAATTGCGTTATGAATTGGGCCATCCCGCCGCCGATTTGTTTGTCCATGCGCAAGGGTTGTGGCCCGAAAACGCCGATCTGTTGCGCAACCGCGCCTTGGCGGAGGCGAGCGAGGGGCGGGTGGATCGGGCGGTGGGCCTGCTGCAAAGCGCCTTGGCGCAGCAGCCGCAATGGCTCGATGGCCATAGAGTGCTGGCCGCCTTGCGCTGGGTATCAGGCGATGTGGCCCAATTTGACGCCAGCCTTGCCGCCGCAGCCCGCGCCCAGCCACAGGCGCAGGGGCTGTGGCTAGGCTGGTTCTCGGTGGTGGCGCAGCATCGTGATTGGCCCCGCGCCCGCGCCATTGTGGCCGAGGCGGAAAGCCATCTAGGCCAGACCAAGGGGCTGATGCAGGCGCGTCTGTTCATTGCAAGCGAGAGCGGCGATGTGGCGGAGAGTGAGCGATTGCTGCAGGCCATGCAGGATTGGCCCGATGATTTCCTGAAAGTGGCCCGCATCCGCCATGCTTTGCGCCAGCGCGATCCGGCGGCGGCTTTGGACATTGCCTTGCCCATGACGCAGGGGCCGCTGGCGGGGCAGGCTTGGCCCTATGTCTCGACCTGTTGGCGGATGCTGGATGACCCGCGTTCGGCATGGCTGGATGGCGATTTTGTGAAAGCCATGGATGTCGGCCTGTCGGGTGGTGAATTGTCCGAATTGGCCGAGCTTTTGCAGGCTTTGCACACCGCCCAATTGCCCTATGCCGAACAATCGGTACGCGGCGGAACGCAAACCGACCGCAGCATCCTGTTGCGCCACGAGCCGATCCTGCGCCGCACGCGCGAGGCATTGATGGCGGCGGTGGGGGATTATGTTGTCGCCTTACCAGCGCCCGATCCCGCCCATCCCTTGCTTGGCCGCGCGCGGGACAATTTGCGGATCAGCGGCAGTTGGTCGGTATGCCTGAAGGGAGGCGGCTTCAACGTCACCCATTCGCATCCGATGGGCTGGATCAGCAGCGCCTTCTATGTCGCTGTGCCGAAGGATGAGACTATGGGGCCAGCCCCCGCAGGCCATTTCCATTATGGCGCGCCGCCCGCAGAACTGGGGCTGGATTTGCCGCCCTATGCCACGATAAACCCGCGCGCAGGGCATCTGGTGCTGTTCCCTTCGACCCTGTGGCACGGAACTTACCCTACGCGCGCGGGGCAACGTCTTAACATCGCCTTTGATATTGTGCCTGCAACAGGATAAAAGGTCTAAAGTCTTACAGCTTTTCCATATAGAAGCGCATGAATGCATAGCATCGGGCCGCAATAATAAGGGTGCCGGAACAGGCATGGGTAGAGTTCGAAATATCAAGGAATTGGCCGAACTGGCCGGTGTTTCCACCGGCACGGTGTCGCGCGCGCTGGCCGATTCGGAATTGATCAGCCTGAAAACCCGCGAGCGTATTCAGGCTCTGGCCAAAGAGCATGATTATCGCCCCAACGCCCTTGCCCGCAATCTGCGCATCCAGCGCACCGGCGCGATTGGTGTGCTTATTCCGCTGGGCCATGAAACCGGCCAGCATATTTCGGACCCTTTCTTCATCACCATGCTGGGCCTGCTGGCCGATGCTTTGACCGAGCGCGGCTATGACCTGCTGCTCTCGCGCGTGATCCCCACCGATGGCGCATGGCTGGAGCGGATGGCCCATTCGGGGCGGGTGGATGGCTTGCTGGTGATCGGGCAATCCGATCAGGCCGCCACCATCGATGCCGTTGCCGAGCGTTACAAGCCGATGGTGGTCTGGGGCGGTTATGACCAAGGGCAGGTGCATTGCTCGGTCGGGTCTGATAACCGCAAGGGCGGTGAATTGGCGGCGCGCCATCTGATCGCGCAGGGCTGCGAACGCATCGCCTTTTTCGGCGACCCTAAGGCCAAGGAAATTGCCCAGCGTCTGGATGGCTGTAAGCAGGCTTTGGCCGCCGCCGGACTGGAGGCGCCCACGGTGGTGCCCGCGCATCTGGTGGCCGAGGCGGCCCATCCCGACATCGCCCGCTATCTGGGTTCGACCAGCCAGCGCCCGCAGGGGATTGTAGCGGCCTCCGATGTGATCGCCATGAGCACTTTGCGCGCCTTGGCCGAATTTGGCCTGTCGGTGCCCGGCGATGTGCGGGTGGTGGGCTATGACGGTCTGGCCATTGGCGAACAGACTGTGCCGCGCCTGACCACGGTCAGTCAGGATCTCACCCGCGGGGCGGAGCATATGGTGGATATGCTGCTGCGCCGGATCGCGGGGGAGGACACCGATAGTGTGATTATGGAGCCGGAACTGATCGTCCGGCTCTCGGCATAGGTTACAGCGCCAGAGCGACGGCCAGAGCGCCCAGCAGGCCGGAATTCTGGCCAAGACCGGGGCTGACCACCACTTCGCGCGGGTCGCCCACGAAATAGCCGCCGCCCGACTGTGTCGCCACCGCGCGCACGCGGTCGATCATGCCCGGCGTGTTCATCACCCCGCCGCCCAGCACAATCCGCGCCGGTTCCATAATCGCCTGAAATGTCACCACGGCCTGGCCCAGATACCATGCGATGATCTCGGCACCCTTGTGATCGGCGGGCAGGTCGGACAGGGATGCGCCCCAGCGCGCGATGATGGAAGGGCCGGCCGCCAGTCCTTCCAGACAAGCGCCATGGAAGGGGCAATGGCCCGGAAAGCCTTCATCATCAGGGTGGCGCGGCAGGCGGATATGGCCCATTTCCGGATGCGACAGGCCCTGCAACAGCCGCCCGTCCGAGACAAAACCGCCGCCAACGCCCGTGCCTACGGTCAGATAGAGCAGGCTGCCCAAACCGCGCCCCACGCCCCAGCGCGCCTCGGCCAGAGCCGCGCCATTCACATCGGTTTCAAGGCCAATAGGACAGCCAAAGGCCTTGGCTAGAGGCCCTGCCAGATCGGCCCCGCTCCAATGCGGTTTCGGCGTTTTGGTCACATGGCCCCATGTGGGCGAGGCGCGGTTGAGGTCCAGCGGGCCAAAGCTGGCAATGCCGATCGCTTCGGGCTGCAACGCCTGCGCCTTGAACCATGCCACCGTTGCGCCCAGCGTTTCCGCAGGCGTGGTGGTGGGGATCTGGTGGCGGGCGCTGATCGTGCCCGCTTCATCGGCCACGCCCAGCACGAATTTGGTGCCACCCGCTTCGATCAGGCCGTATTGCGCCATGACTTTTCTCTCTCCCTTGCCTGTTTTATGCGCTGACTTTGGCGTTATCGCCATCCAGCACAAGGCGGAATGTCGGCGCAGGTGTGCCACCGAAAGTGGCTCGGCGCCATGCGGGATCATCCTGCTTGGTCTGTGCCGTGCAGCCCGGATAATCGATAAAGCCCCACACGGTGAGGTCTTGCTCCACCCACCAGCTATAGGCCTGAAACGGATCGCTTTCCGGATTTGCGGCGACAAGGCCAGTACCATTGATCGGGCGATAGGGGCCGGTTACCTTGTCGGCCACCATGCCATAAACGCCATTGGGGCCATTGGGGCCATCGGGGGCAAACACTTTGCGCTGGGTGGACCAGAACAAGTAATAGAGGCCGCCGTGATGGATCAGCAGCGGGCGCTCCTGTTCATTGTTTAGCCCGTCCGCGCTGACCAGAGGCGGCATGATGTCCCATGCGGTCAGGCTTTCATCCCGCGCGCGGGCGATGCCGATACAGCCGTTGAACGCGCTGGTCGAGGCTTTGATCGAGCCGGTGAAGACAATATAGGTCTGGCCATCGGCGGGATCGCGGAAATGGGCCGGGTCGCGGAAGCCCTTGATAAAGCCGGGGGCGCCATCGCGCTGGTTGACCAGCACATAATGGTGGTCATCGCTGGCAAAGCTTTCCTGCGGCTCGCTCCAACCGGTGATGGCAAAGGTGCCTGCGTCTATGGTCAGCTTGCCCCGCGTCTGGAACAGGCGTTGCGCATAGGAGGATTTCTCCTCGCCCTTGTAACCGGCCACTGTGTAGAACAGGGTGACTTCGCCGCTTTCCGGATGAAACAAGGCGCTACCCGCCCATTCGCGGCTGCCCGGATTGAGGCCATCGGGTAGGGCATGGCCATGATCGGCCCAGACGCCATCGGCCGATAGACTCATCAGGCGGATGCGCACGATAGCATGACGATCCTCCGGATCGGGCAGGGCGGGGGCGCAGAGCACGAACCACAGGCTGGTCCCGTCAAAGCGGGTGGTGCTGCCATCGGCATCCTGCAAAGGCCACAGATCCCACAAGTCCACACTGGGCAGGATCGGCTTTATCTGCGCCCGATCAATCGGGGGAATGGTGTTGGCCGACCAATCGTCAATCGCGGCCACATGGTCTGCGGTCCAATGCGAGGTGACGGGGTTCTCGCTCGCCGGAAAGGCTGGCGCGGGCTGGGACATGGCGAAAACTCTCCCCTTGGAATGCGACCCTTTATAAGAAGGATTCGGGTGAATGTAGCAATCGATTGCAAATTTGGTCAATCGCCAGAAGCGGCGTTTGATGGCGAAAACCTATGCGATGATGGGGGCGATGCGGTAAACCAGCACTTCCTCACCCTTCATTGGCGGCAGGGGCAGACCCATGCGGGCCAACCACGCGCCATGCAGGCACTGGTCCTCCGCTCCCTCGCGCGAAAGGCGATAGGTCGTGCCTTGCTCCAGCATCGGCAGGCGCAGATGCGGTTGATGCCGCCAAGAGGTGGGCGCCACGCGGGTGATGATCAGCAGGATCTCGCCCTCATGTTCGTGAGCCTGCCACACAATATGATCATCGCCCGTTCCCTGCCATACGCGGCCCTGATGCAGGCCATCGCGCAGAGCCTTGTAACGGGCGATAGTGGCGGCCAGATCATCCCGCTCGGCCTGCGTCAACAGGCGCAGGTCCAACTCCACCCCGAAATGGCCCGACAGGGCCACACCGGCGCGGAAGGGCATGGATTGCATCCGCCCCGTGCTATGGGCGGGGCAGGCGCCCACATGGCTGCCCATCACTTCGGGCGGCATGAAAAGCAGGAAGCCGCGCTGGATTTCCACGCGGCTGATCGCGTCGATGCAATCGCTGGTCCAGAAACGATGGGTATGGGCGATAATGCCCGCATCGATCCGCCCGCCGCCACCCGCGCAAGCCTCGATCTCCACTTGCGGGAAAGCCGCGCGCAGCCGCGCCAGCAAGGCATAGGTGCCCAGCACTTGCGCGCGGAAAGAGGCCTGCGCACCGGCATGTGTCAGATCGCGGTTATGGTCCCATTTGAGATAGGCGATGGGCAGGCTGGAAAGGTGGCCTGCGATAGCGGTGAACAGATAGTCCTGCACATCGGCCCGCGCCATATCCAGCACCAATTGGTGACGCGCGGTCAGCAACGGGCGACCGGCAATCTGCAAGGCCCATTCGGGATGGGCGCGGAACAGGTCGCTGTCGGGGCTGATCATCTCCGGTTCGACCCAGAGGCCAAATTCCATGCCCAGCCCCACCACATGATCGGCCAAGGGGGCCAGACCATCGGGATATTTGGCGCGGTCCACGCTCCAGTCGCCCAACGAGCTGGTATCATCATCGCGGCCCTTGGTCTGGCCGCCAAACCAGCCATCATCCAGCACAAAGCGTTCGATACCGATGGCGGCGGCCGCATCGGCCAATTCCTTCAGCGCGTCCAGATCATGGTCGAAGTAGAAGCCTTCCCATGTGTTGAGATGCACGGGGCGAGGCTTCATCTTGCCATCAGGCCAGCTCATCCGCGCGCGGATGGCACGGTGGAAGGCCTGCGCCACACCATTGACGCCTTGCGCGCTGCAAGAGGCCAGCATCTCCGGCGTGGTTACGCTTTCGCCCGCGCCCAGCCTCAATTCGCCCGGCGCCAGCCATTCGCCCATTTGCCAATGGCGGCGGCCATCTTCCACCCATTCGATGCTTTGCACATGGTTGCCGCTCCATGCCAGTTGCGCGCCATAGGCGCTGCCATCGGCGCAGGTAACCATCGCACCGGGGAAGCAATCATGGCTGGTCAGCCCGCGCCGGTTTTCCCGCCGCCACAGGCTGCGCGAGAGAATATCGGTTTGCGGCACGAATTCGCGGTTATGCCGTCCGGTGAAGGACAGCACCTGCGCTGCATCCTGCGGCAAAGGCAGATTGCCCGAAGCCAGCCATGACACGTCCAGCACCGCGCTGCCCTTGTTGGTCAGCGTGGTGGATAGGCTCAGCGTGTCGGTAGCCGGATCGAGCCTTGCGCGGATGTCCAAGGCCAGTTGCGCCACATCATCGGCCAGATGGAAGATCACGCCATGCTCGATAGGCTCGACATGGCAGGCGGTGATGGCCTGCGCCCAGTCCTGCCCGCCGCGATGGGCCAGCAGCGCGCTTTGCCCGAACCAGCCCATGCCCACACCGGGGAAGATCGACAAGGGCTGGTCCTGATGCAGTGAGAAGCTGGGTTCGGGCCGGATGTCGCGCAGGGCGCTGGCCGGCAGCACGCCATCGGGCAGGCGCGGGCCCCAATAGCGCCACAGGGGAGCCTCATCCCCGTGAATCTCCCAGATGGCGGTGCAGGCGGGGGAATGCAGGGCGATGAATTCAGGCGACATGGTTTCAGGCGACATGGGGCGTCTCGGCAGCGTTGGGGTTTTTCACCCAGAACATGGTTGCCGCCGCGCAAAGCAGCAGGCCACCGGCAAAGGTAATGGCATGGCGCGGGTCATGGCCCAGCACATGGTTGTAGATCCAGCCGAAGGTCAGCCCGTTGATCAGCATGGGGATAACGATCATCATGTTGAAAATGCCCATATAGACGCCGGTGCGTTCGGGCGGGATGGAGCCGGCCAGAATGACATAGGGATTGCCCATGATGCTGGCCCAGCCCAGCCCCAGCCCCAAAGCGGGGATCAGCAGCGCCAGATGGCTGCCCAGTTCGGGCATGGCCATAGCGGTAAAGATGGCAGGCGCGCCGCCGGTGGAGGGGCCAATGCCCGGCAGCGCCACCATGCCCAGCCCGCATAGCGCCAGACAGGCCATATGGGTGAGCGATGCGCCCAGCCTGCGCGCCACGGGCACCATGGCAAAGGCGGCGATAAAGCCCAGCAGGTTGTAGAAAGCGCCCAATTGCTGCGTGGTCAGCACGGCATCACGGAAAGCGGCGCTGGTCTTGTCCGCCGTGCCAAAGGCGCTGCGGGCAAGCGAGAGGCTGGCATAGGACCAATAGATCGAGAAGCCATACCATTGGAACAGGCTCATCCATGCCATTTGCCGCATGGCTTTGGGCATTTCGACGATGGCCTGCCCGATCTCGGCCAAAGTGGCGCCCAGCGACTTGGGGGCGGCGGCGATGCGGGCCTTGTCTTCCTCGGTCGTGGGCAATTCGCGCACGCGCAGCACCGACCAGCCAATCGTGGTGATCGACAGCACCGCCCCGATCAGAAAGCTGACATGGGTGATGGTGGGGATATTGTGCTCATCCACCGCATTGCGGTCAAAGCCGAACCAATAGACCAGGATCGACGGGCTGAGGAAGGCAAGGAATTGCGCAAGGCCGGTAAAGGCGCTCTGGCTGAGGAAGCCGATACCGTGCTGGTCGGGGTTGAGTCGGTCCGACACATAGGCACGATAGGGCTCCATCGTGGTGTTATTGCCCGCATCCAGCAGCCAGAGCAGGCTGGCGGCCATCAACAGGCTGGAGGAATGGGGCATCAGGAACAGGCCAAGGCTGCACAGCACGGCGCCGATCAGGAAATAGGGCGTGCGGCGGCCAAATCGCGTGTCGGTGCGGTCGGACAAAGCCCCCACCAAAGGCTGGATCAACAGGCCGGTCATTGGCCCTGCCAATTGCAGCAGGGGCAGGCTGGCCTCGTCCGCACCCAGCCATGAATAGATGGGCACCATATTGCCCTGTTGCAGCCCGAAGCTGAATTGCAGGCCCAGAAAGCCCAGATTCATTTCGATGATACGCAGCAGGGACAGATGCGGTTTACGCTGTCCATGCGGGCGCATGGCTTCGGGGGCGGAGAGGGCCATGGGCATCCTTTCGTGGCGCCTCGATCGGTGGGCGCCTTGGTTCAAGATGCTATCCTAACGAGTCGCGCGTGGGAATGCAACAATCGATTGCATTGCGCTGACGATGCAGCCTCAGTCCTGCTTTCTGGTCAGTGCAAACAAAGGCGCAGCCATCAGCGTGGTGACAATCGCCATCAGCACCAGCATGGCAAACAGGCCCTTGCCGATAATCCCCGCTTGCAGGCCAATGTTGATGATGATCAGCTCCATCAAGCCCCGCGCATTCATCAAGGCGCCAATGCCCAATGCGTCGCGGTGGCTCTCCCCCGCCCAGCGCGCCGCGACATAGCAAGCCCCGCCCTTGGCCAGCACCGCCGTCGCCAGAATGGCCAAAGTCACCCAGACCAGCCCCAATTCGCCCAACACTTGTAACCGCGTGTTGAGGCCCGAAAAGGTGAAGAACATCGGCAGCAGGAAGGTGGTGGCAAAGGGCTCCAAACGCGCGCGCAAACCATCGGCCAACGCCCCGCGCGGCATGGCTGTGCCCAGCAGGAAACCGCCGAACACCGCATGCATACCCGCCCCGTCCATGGCAAAGGCGCAAAGCAGGAAGAGGCCCAGCACCAGCGCCAGCAAGCTGTCGTCCATCCCCTTGGTCTCGGCCCGACGCCCCAGCGATGCTAATAAACGCGGCGCCACCAGCACCATCAGCGCAGCAAAGCCAATGCCGCCGCCCAAAGCTTTCACCGCCACGGTGGAACTGCCCCCCACGCTGGCCAGAACGAGAGCCACCACCAGCCAAGCCCCCGCATCGCCCATCGCCCCTGCCGACAGGCTGAGCGTGCCAAGCCGCGTGCCCGCCAGCCCGCGTTCATGGATGATGCGCGCCAGCATGGGGAAAGCGGTGATGGCGATGGCCGCGCCTAGAAACAGGCTGGCCTGACCCGCGCCGACGCCTGCGCTGAACAGGCCCTCATGCTGCATCAGCCAAGGCACCAGCGCCGCCGCCGCCGCGAAAGGCGCCAGCATGCCGCCCAAGGACACGGCCGCTGCCTTGCCCGCGCTGGCGCGGAATTCCTCGCGGTCGAAGGTCAGGCCGACGAGGAACATGTAAAGCCCCACCCCCAGTTGCGCGCCGACATAGAGCAGCTTCTTGCTCTCCGCCGGAAACAGCATGGCGGACAGATCAGGCGCCAGCGCGCCCAACAGGCTGGGGCCCAGCACCACCCCCGCGATCATTTCGCCCACCACTTGTGGCTGCCCCAGCCAGCGCTGCACAGCCCAGCCCACCACGCGGCAAGTGGCGATAATCACCGCCATTTGCAGGAAAAACAGGGTGGATAATTCGCTTTGGCTCACGGGCGGCCTTTCCTCTCTTTTGCAGCGACCAGCATAGGCAGGCTTTCGGGCAGCGTCCATGGGGACGCAAGGGACAGGTGGGGTTGCAAAAAGTGGCGGCATCCACAAAGATAACAAAAGATATAAAATGGCAGGAGAGGTTCCATGGATTTTACAGGACGCCATGTGGTGATCACCGGCGCTTCCACCGGCATCGGCAAGGCCACGGCGCAGCGCATTGTGGCGGGCGGCGGCAAGGTGACTTTGGTGGCGCGGCGTGCTGGCTTGCTGGCGGAACTGGCATCGGATTTGGGTGAGCGAGCGGGCTGGGCGGCGGCGGATATGGGGGATAAGGCGCAAGTGATCGCAGCGCTGGATCAAGCCGTGGCGCAGATGGGGCCGATCGATGGGCTGTTCCTCAACGCGGGCACGGGCGGCAGTTTCGCGCCTCTGGCCGATTATGGCGATGCGCAATTCGAGGAAGTCTTGCGGGTCAACACGCTCTCCCCCTTTTGGGCCATGGCGCATGTGATGCCCGCGATGGTGGCGCAGGGGCGGGGGGCGATACTGGTGACGGGCAGCTTGGCCTCGGTGCGCGGCATGGCGGGCAATGTGGCCTATGTGGCCAGCAAACATGCGGTGCTGGGCCTGTCGCGCGCGGCCGCCATGGAGGGGGCGCCCCATGGCGTGCGCTGCAATTGCCTGTTGCCCGGCTTTATCGAAACGCCGATGCTGGCCGATGTGCCGGAAAGCCAGCGCCCCGTGATGGCCGCCCGCGTGCCCCAAGGCCGTTTGGGCAGCGCGGAGGAAGCCGCCGCCGTGGCCGCCTTCCTGCTGTCCGATGCCGCCTCGCATGTAACGGGGCAGGATTGGGCAGTGGATGGCGGCATCTTGGGCACTTTGGCGGTTTAACGCCGGATCAGCGTCAGCCTGCTTTCCACATGGGCTTTGACGTCCTGCGGATAGAACCAGACCTCGCGCAATTGGCCCGATAGAAAGCGGGTCGCCTGATCGGTGAAATGCGGGGAGGCGGGATCGCCGCTGGCCCCGCCGGTGCTGATGGCGCGGGCTTTGACCCTGGGGCCGAATTCGACGGCGGCGACAAAGCTGTTGCCGCGGTGGCTGTAGTAACGCTTCATTCCCGCCACACGCGGCCCGCTGGCCACCGCCAAGGCGCCCCATTGCGACGAAGTGAAAGCCAGCGGCAGGCTGGGCTTGGCGTCATCAAAAGGCTGGGTGATCGCGCCGCTGATGCGTTGATAGCGGTTGAGATCCCCCCATGCCACGCGCCACGTACCGAACTCCTTGGTCAGCCGCGCCATGGCCTCGTCCAGCGCGGCAAGGCGCTGTTCGTCGGTCGCCTGTTCGTCCATCCAGTCCCATACGGTCATGTGCTGTTTCTTGGCGCTTTCGGCCCCCTTGCTCCACAGGTTTTCGCCCCAGACAATCGCCAGCGTTTCGGCGGTGGAGGTCAGCGCGGTGCGATGGTCCCAGCCTTTGAGCAGGGCGATGGCCTCTGCGCGGGCAGGGGACGGCGCGGCCGCATCGGCGGCAAACAGGCGGGGCAGTAGCCGGTCAAACGCGGGCAGCCAAGTATCATGGCCCGCCGCGATCAGACTATCGAGGGTGAAGCGCGGCGTGGCCTTCAACACGCGCTCGGCATGGGGGCCGCGCGGATTGGGGCCGACCTCGTCCATATAGGAGGGGAAGGCGAATTTTACCGGCGAATCCTTGCCCGCCGCGCTCCATGGCGCATTATTGGTATTATAGGCCCAGCCATTTTTGGGATCGATCACTTGCGGTAGGCTGGAAAGCGGATGCAGCCCCTGCCAATCGGCGCGTGGATCACAGCCATCCACCGGCGCGCGCCAGTCAAAGCGCTGGTCGCGGATCGGCACGAATTGCGGGTGAAGATAGGCGATATGGCCCTTGTCATCGGCAAACAATGTGTTGTTCGAACTGTTGGCCTTGCGCTGCGCCACTTTCAGGAAACTGGCCAGATCATGGGTCTTGGTGCGCAGGAAGCTTTGTTCGAGCGCGGCGACCGGCTTGTTCATCAATGCAATGGTGATCCATTTGCCATCCTCCTCGCGGATGACAGGGCCATGGTGGGTGGCATAGGTTTCAAACTTGCGTTGCCCCAGCGAGCCATCGGGCAGGCGGTAGGACAGGGTGATCGGCTTGACGGTGACGGGCCGCGTTTCCTTGCCGTAAACATAGGCCTTGCCTTGCGGCCCATCGACGATGCTCTCGGCATATTCGTCCACATTGTCGATCCCGCTGGACGTATGCATCCATCCGGCATGCTGGTTGAACCCCTGATAGATGAAGGGTTGGCCCCATGTCACCGCGCCATAGGCATTGAGGCCCTGATCGCTGGTCATCTGTAATTCGGACCGGAAATAGAAGCTGGTATGCGGGTTGATATAGAGCAGCGCATGGCCGCTCTGGCTATGGCTGGGGGCAATGGCAAAGCCGTTGGAGCCTTGCGGTTCGCGGAACACCGAGCCGCGCTCTTCCAGCGTCATGGCCAGTTTGCGCTTGCTGTAAAAAGCCTCCAGTTGGGACAGGGCAATCCCTTCAATATCGCCGCCAATGCTGCCCTCGGTGAAGGAGAGCGCCATCCATGGCTCGAAATGGGTGAGCACGCGGGGTTTGACCTGCGGGTGGTCGGCCAGATAGGCGTTCAAGCCCGCCGCCCATGCGTCCATAATATCCCGCAACCAGCGCGGCGATGCGGCATAGTCCTTTTTCAACTGCGCCGGATCGATGAACAGTCTTTGCCGCAGATCCTGCCAGATCGCCTTCTCGCCCTCCGCCTCGGCCAGTCGGCCCAGATTGGTGAGGTAGTTTACTTCGATCCGGTTGAAGTCGTCCTGCGCCTGCGCATAGACCATGCCATAGACCGCATCGGCATCGGTGGCGCCATGAATATGGGCAATGCCCCAGGTGTCGCGGGTGATGGTCACCTTATGCGGCCTTGCCTTTGCCGGTGAGGCCTGCGCGCCGGTGGCGATCATGCCCAGAGCCAGCAGGCCCATCCCCTTTGCAACAATTCCGGCCATGGTCACGATCCTGCAATTCACTGAACAACTGGGCCCAGCATAAGGGCGCGAATCCCCCGCCGCCACTCGCGGTTTTGCGCAGAGCTATGGTTTAGGGCAGGTTTGCCTAAGGCCTCTCGAAAATTACGCTGGCTTTTTGTGCCTTTTTGCGCTGATGGAGCGGCGGGGACAAAAAGGGGCACGGGCAATCGCCTTTTTCGCACCATCCGGAACGGGTGGGGCGGATCGGGCAGGAGTGAGAGCTATGGTGATGACATCCTCTTTGCTATGGTCGCAGGTGGCGACGGTAGCTTTGGCCAGCGGCGCCCCTGTTGCGGCCGACGTGACAGTTGACGGGCCGGGCCAGACCCCTACCGCGATCGCGGCCCAGCCTGTCGAGGCGGCATCCGATCCCGCCGAGGCTCAGCCTGCGACGCAGTCGGTTGTCCCCGCGCCGGCGGATGCAGCGCCCGTTGATAATCCTGCACCCGACGCCAGCGCGGTCGTGCTGCGCGACCCTTGGGAAAAGCTCAACCGCGATATCTGGAAATTCGATCTCTTCTTTGAAAAGACCATGCTCGGCCCTGTGGCCCATGGTTACAGCGCGGTGGTGCCCAGCAAGGGGCGTGAAGGCCTGTCCAATCTGATCCGCAATCTGGACGAGCCCAGCACCTTTGCCAATCAACTGTTGCAGCACAAGATTGGCCGCGCGGTTCAGACCGGCCTGCGTTTTGCGTTGAATTCCACGCTGGGGATTGCCGGTCTGTTCGATGTGGCCGCTGCCGCCGGAATGCGCCGCGCGACTGCTGACTTTGGCCAGACCTTGGCCTTTTATGGCGCCAAGCCAGGGCCTTATGCCATGCTGCCCTTCCTTGGCCCTTCCAATGTGCGCGATGGTTTCGGGCGTTTGGTCGATACGCTGACCGATCCGGTTGGCTTTGTGATTGGCGGTGTGTTCACCTCCTATCCGGGTGCGGGCCGTCTGGCCGCCGAGGGGGTCAATTGGCGCCAACAGAGCGAGGGGACGATACAGGCCATCTATGGCGCGTCCGACCCCTATGCTTTCACGCGGGCGGCCTATAGCCAGCAACGTGCAGCTATTGTTCAGGACGCGACCGGTAAGGCGGCGGCACTACCGGATTTCTAGCTCCGGATTTTTGACGCTCCGGTGAAGAGGGGCGCAGTCTGTCATGCGATGAAAGCCGCTACGGCACGGGGCGATGGCCCTTCCGGCGGCACCAGATGTGGAGTTTGATTCTATGTTGCGCGCTCATTTGAAGCTTTCGGTCTCCTTGGCCTTGGCAGGCGTTGCGGGCGCTGTGCTGCCCGTGGCCGCCCCTGCCGCCTTGGCCCAGCAGGCCCGCGATGCCGCCGCCGAAGCCTTTGTCCAGCAGGGTGCCCGCGAAGTGCTGGCCGTGCTGAACGACCGCAGCAAGAGCGATGCGGCCAAGAAGGAAGCCTTTCGCCAGTTGATCAACCGTTTGATCGACGTGCCCAAGGTCACCCGCTTTGTGCTGGGCAAATATGCCCGCACTGCCACGCCCGATCAATTCAACCGCTTCTCCACCGCTTTCCGCACCTATGCCGAAGGCGTCTATATGAAGCGGATCAATGATTATCATGGCGAGAAGGTGATCGTGCTGTCCTCGCTGGTGCGTAAGCCCGGCGACGTGCTGGTCACCACGCAACTGGCCGGTGGTCGCAGCCAGCAGCCGACCAATATCATCTGGCGCGTGCTTAACGATGGTACCGGTTGGAAGGTGGTCGATGTGCAGGTGACCGGCGTGTGGCTGGCCATCACCCAGCAGCAGGATTTTGTCGCCACGATCGACAATAATGGCGGCAAGATCGACGTGCTGATCAACCAGTTGCAGCAGGACAAGGGCGGCGAGATCCTGCACGCCAAGAAGTGACAACAAGCCAGACCATAAAGCCAGATCAGGGCAGGAATTGTGAATATGCGCGGTAATTGGGGTGAAACGATTCTGGGGCTGGCGGTGCTGGCCTTTGCGGGGATTTTCCTCGCCTATGCTTTGGGCGTGACCGGCATGGGCAAACAGGGCGCCACCTATGAATTGACCGCGCGTTTCGGTGAGGCTGGCGGTATCCAGCCCGGTGCCAAGGTGACCGTATCGGGCGTGAAAGTGGGCGATGTGCGCGAAGTGACCATCGACCCCAAGACCTTCCTCGCCGTGATGCGCCTGACGCTGGACGACAAGGTCAAGCTGCCTTCGGATTCCACCGCCAAGATCACCAGTGATGGTCTGCTGGGGGGCGCGCATATTGCCATTGCGCCCGGCGGTGCGGCCGATGACTTGAAGCCCGGTGGCGAGATTGCCAATACACAGGGCGCGGTGGACCTGTTCGGCCTGATCGGGCAAGTGATGCGCCCCAAGAGCGATGCGCCTGCCGAAAAGCCTGCTCCGGCTGCATCCCCCTCCGCTGCGCCTAAGGGCACGGCTGACCTGCCCGAGATGTAAGCCATGGCCTCGCTCTCCCAAGTCCTGTTGGGGCCGGTGGCCGCGCTGGGCCGTGCCACGCGCGATGCGCTGGCCTCGGTAGGCCGCGTGGCGCGCTTTGCCGGACAGGGCATCGCCGCCGCGCTGACCCCGCCATGGTATCCGCGCCAGATTCTTTCCCAATTCCTGTCGGTGGGTTTTTACTCGCTGCCGGTGGTGGGGCTGACCGCTTGGTTCACCGGCGCGGCCTTGGCGCTTAATATCTATTCGGGCGGGGACCGGTTCAACGCCTCCACCGTCATGCCGCAGATCGTGGCTTTGGGCATTACGCGTGAGCTTGGGCCTGTGTTGGCCGCGCTGATGCTGGCGGGACGCGTGGCCTCGGCCATGGCTTCGGAAATCGGGGCGATGCGGGCCACCGAGCAGGTGGACGCGATGGTGACGCTTTCAACCGACCCGCGCCGCTATCTGATCGCGCCGCGCCTGATTGCCGCTACGATCAGCCTGCCTTTGCTGACGCTGATCACTGATATTATCGGCATCGCGGGCGGTATGCAGGTGTCGCATTATCTGATCGATCTGGCACCGGGTATTTACGTCACCAATACGGTGGATTTCATCACCGCATGGGACGTGGAATCGGGCCTGATCAAGGCGGCGGTGTTTGGTTTCATCATCGGCCTGATGGGCTGTTTCCATGGCGACAATGCCAAGGGCGGCGCGCGGGGCGTGGGGCGGGCGACTACCTCGGCCATGGTGTCGGCGGCGGTGCTGATCCTCGCCTCGGACTATCTTCTGACTTCGGTGTTTGCACGGCCATGAGTGTGATGAACAAGCTGGAATGGCGCGGGGTTAGCAAGCAGTTTGGCGCGCAAAAGGTGCTGGACGGGCTGGATCTGGCCGTTGCGCCGGGGCGTTCTCTGGCTTTACTGGGCCGGTCGGGGCAGGGCAAATCGGTGACGATCAAGCTGGCGCTGGGCCTGATGCAGGCCGATGCGGGCGAGGTCTTGCTCGATGGCGTGGATGTCACCCATCTGCCTGCACGCGAAAGGCGCGCCAGTTTCGCCAGCATTGGCATGTTGTTTCAGGGCGGGGCTTTGTTTGACAGTCTGCCGGTGTGGGAAAATGTGGCCTTCCGTCTGATCAATGCCGATGGCGTGGGCAGGCGTGAGGCGCGCGAGCGGGCGGTGGAAGCTTTGGCTTTGGTCAAGCTGGCCCCCGATGTGGCCGATCGCTATCCGTCGGAATTGTCGGGGGGCATGCAAAAGCGCGCCGGTCTGGCCCGCGCCATTGTCGGTTCGCCCAGCCTGCTGTTCTTTGATGAACCCACCACCGGTCTTGATCCGATCACGGCGGGCGCGATCAACGAGTTGATCCGCGACCGCGTGACCTCGCTGGGATGCACGGCGGTTTCGATCACGCATGACATGGTCTCGGCCCGCGTGATTGCCGATGAAGTGGCGATGCTGGATGGCGGGCGGATTGTCTGGCGCGGCAGCGCGGGCGATCTGGACCATGCCGACCATCCTCTGGTGCGCGCCTTCATCCGTGGCGAGCCGTTGGAAGAGTAGTTCCTACCCAATACGCAATACAGGGCATGGTCTTGCGCCTATAGTCCGAACAGAGTTGATTCTCTGTCGGGAAGAGGAGCCATGCCAGTGTCGGATGCCGGTTTGCTTTTGGGGCGCCGTAAGTTGCTGCGCGGCGGCATGGCCTTGGGCGCCAGCGCCGCCCTGTCAGGCTGTGTCAGCACGAGGGTGAATGTGGCGGGGGCCTTTCCCGCCATGGCGCCCAATCCGATGCGGATTACGCCGGATCAACTGATCGATGTGAAATGCTGCATCCGCCCCTTGCGCGCCGCTGGCCCCAATCTGGGGGCGCAGATGGTGGGCGATGCTTTGGTGATCCATAATTATGGCCATGGCGGTTCGGGCTGGTCGCTCAGCTGGGGCTGCGCCGAAGTGGCGGTGGGCAAGGCCTTGTCGGTGCTGCCAACTGATATTGCGGTGGTGGGTTGCGGCATCATCGGCCTCACCAGCGCGGTGGTGGCGCAAAGGGCGGGGCTGAACGTCACGATCTATGCGCGCGAGATGATCCAGCGGACGCGTTCGTTCCGCGCATCGGGCACTTTCACGCCCGACAGCCGCGTGGCGCTGACCGAACCGGCCGGCCCCGCCTTTGCCGAACAATGGGAGCAGATGGCGCGCCTGTCGTGGAAGGCCTTTCGTACCATGATCGGCCTGCCGGGCAATCCGGTGGAATTTACCGATGGCTATAATCTGTCGGACACACCGATCACCCGCCACCATCCTATGCCCGATCCGGCGATCAAGGGCGCGTGGGAGGCAGGTGGCCTGCCTTTGCAGAATAGCGAATTTGCCTCCTATAGCGACCGGATCAAGGACATCGTCCCGCAAGGCGTCGATGTGCCGCCCGAGGAAAGCCCTTTCCGCCTGCCCTATGTGCGGCGCTATTCGCAGATGCATTTCAACTTTCCCGCCTATGCCCATGCTTTGTTGACCGAGTTTTTCCAGCGCGGCGGACGTTTCGTGATGCGCGATTTCCATGATCGGGCTGACTATGGGCGGCTGAAGGAAAAGGTGGTGATCAATGCCACCGGCTTTGCCGCGCGTGACCTGTGGCGTGATAACACGATCATCCCTGTGCGCGGGCAAACGGGCTGGCTGGTGCCGCAATTGAGCAGCTATTACACCGTGCGCTATCGCAATGTGTTCCTTACCTCCAAGGCCGATGGGGTGGTGATCATGAACAACAACCCCGATCTGGGCGAGATGCTGGGCGTGGGCGATACCAATGAATTGCCCGATCGCGATGCTATTCTGGAGGGGCTCAAAATCATCGCCCCTGTCTTTGCCGGTATGCGGAGGCGCGCATGATGCGCCGGTTTTTACCCTTCGCGCTGGCTCTGCTGGCGGCTCCCGCGCAGGCGGCGGAGCCTGATCCCGCGCTTTATGCCCAGCGTTGCGCCATGTGCCACGGTGCGGGCGGGCAGGGCACGCATGAGGTGCCCGCGCTGACCGGCGCTTTCGTGGCGCGTTGGGCAGGGGCACCGGTGGCGGATTTGCAGGCCTATATCACCCGCGTGATGCCGCAACATGCGCCCGGCACATTGAGCGCCGAGGAAGCCGCGCGGATCACCGCCTTTCTAATGGCGCTCAATGGCCAGAATCCGGCCCAGCAGCGTGTCGAGCCCTTGCGACTTTCGGTCATACACTGAGCCTGATACTTGACGGCGGAGTGTGGCACTGTCCATTCTGCGGATATGACAGCTAAAGCCTCTTTCCGTTTCCATCCTGCCTTTCTGGTGGCGGGAATCACCTTTCTGGCGCTGCTGGTGTCGGCAGGGGTGCGTTCCGCGCCGGGTGTGATGATGGTGCCGCTGGGGCTGCATTTCGGGTGGGATCGCGGGACGGTGTCGGCCACGTCTGCGGTGGGGATTTTTCTCTATGGTCTGGTGGGTCCTTTTGCTGCGGCCTTGATGATGTCTTTGGGCATCAAACGCACGATGATGCTGGGGCTGGGCCTGATGGCGGGGGCCACCTTTGCCAGCCAGTGGATGACCCAGAGCTGGCATTATATGCTGAGCTGGGGAGTGTTTTCCGGCCTTGGCACCGGCATGGTGGCCAGCGTGCTGGGGGCGGCCGTCGTCAACCGCTGGTTCGCGCAGAGACAAGGTCTGGTAATGGGCC
The DNA here is from genome assembly GCF_004005905.1 of Novosphingobium umbonatum. Lineage (GTDB taxonomy): Bacteria > Pseudomonadota > Alphaproteobacteria > Sphingomonadales > Sphingomonadaceae > Novosphingobium > Novosphingobium umbonatum. Next base: position 437,253 of record NZ_SACO01000001.1, on the reverse strand, counting down.
TGTTCGCGGCCAGCACGGCGACGGGATCGCTGATTTTCCTGCCCTATCTGGCATGGTTGACGCGCGGCGGGGCGTGGCAGGGCGTGGTGCAAACGGTGGGGCTGGCCTGTCTGGTGCTGGTGCCCTTGGTGTGGCTGTTCATGGCCGAAAGCCCCGAAGCGGCCGGAGTGCGCCGCTATGGCGAGGCGCAGGATGCGCCCGCCCCGCGCCGTCAGGGGGCGAGCGCGATGCTGGCGCTGCAAGTCCTGTGGCAGGTGCGCAAGGATGCAACCTTTTGGCTGTTGACGGGGACGTTTTTCGTTTGTGGCCTGACCACCAATGGGCTGGTCGGCACGCATCTGATCGCTTTTTGCGGGGATCATGGCATTGCACCCGTGGCGGCGGCGGGCCTGTTGTCGACGATGGGCCTGTTCGATCTGGTGGGCACAACCGCTTCGGGTTGGTTGACCGACCGCTATGACCCGCGCCGTCTGTTGATGGTCTATTACGGCCTACGCGGGATCTCGCTGGTGGTGTTGCCTTTCATGGATTTCGGGCCGGTGGCCTTGGGTGCTTTTGCCGTGTTTTACGGGCTGGACTGGATTGCTACCGTGCCGCCCACCGTGGCCTTGGCCAACCGCCATTTCGGGCCGGATCGCGCGCCGATCATCTTTGGCTGGGTGGCGGTGGGGCATCAGATCGGTGCGGCCTTTGCTGCCTTTGCGGGCGGCCTGCTGCGGCAAATGGCGGGCAATTATGATTATGCCTTTGTCGGCGCAGGCGCGATGGGCGTGGTCGCCGCGCTGGCTATCCTGTTGTTTGCGCGTGGGGAAAGCATGCGCGTTACGGCCTGACTGTGACGGAAATGTGCCATTTCAGGGCTTTGGGGTAAACGATATCATCACCGCCTTGCGCATATGTCTTTATAGTGTATCATTCGCGCCTGCACAAAAGCTTTGGACAAAGAGCGGGCATAACGGGTCGGTGAGGAAAGTTTTGGGACCATTCCGGTTCTCGCTTTTCTTTGCCCCTTGTTGATGTCTGAACTTTGGCGGGGTTTTTGGCGAATCTTGCAACCGGACAACGCCCTTTGACGTCAAAGCCCGCTCCCACCTCTGACAAGCCGAAACGCCGCCTGCTGGCCCATGTCTGGTCGGAACAGGTGCTGCCTTCGGCGCTGGCTCTGGGGGGCGTGGGCGGTCTGGGCTGGATGGCGGCGCAGGGGGCTGGCACTTTGGCAGAGGCGCTGCCGGTGTTTCTGGCCGGTGGTTGCGTGGCAGGGCTGTTGACCTTTTGCCGCCATCAGATCCGCCTGCGCGCCGCCTTGCAACAGGACTTGGCGCAGGCCCAGCGCGCCTGTCAGGCGGCGGAAACCGCCAATCTGGCCAAGAGCCGCTATCTGGGCAATGTCAGCCACGAGATCCGCTCGCCGCTCAACGCCATCTATGGCTATGCCCAGTTGATGGAGCGCGACAATGGCGCAGGCGCGGCCGATGCGGCGGTGGTGATCCGCCGTTGTTCGGAACATATTACCAGCCTTGTTGAATCCCTGCTCGATATTTCGCAGGTCGAGGCGGGCGTGATCCGCCTGCGTTCCGAACCGGTGCGGTTGGAACCTTTCATCGAACAGATCCTGTGCATGGTGCGCCCTGCGGCCAGCGCCAAGGGTTTGGATTTCGATTATCAGACCAGCGGGCGCATGCCCGATGTGGTGCGGATGGACCCCAACCGCCTGCGCCAGATCCTGCTCAACCTGTTGCTCAATGCGGTGAAATATACCGACAAGGGTATGGTGACGCTGCATTTGCGTTATAGCGGTCAGATCGCAACTTTCGAGGTCCGCGACACGGGGCCGGGCATCCGCGAGGAAGATCAGGCGGCGATTTTTGAACCCTTTGAACGGGGCGGCGATGACAAGGCTTTGGCAAGGCCGGGCGCTGGGTTGGGCCTGTCGATCTCGCGCGCGATTGCCGATATGTTGGGCGGGCAGTTGAAACTGGCCTCCTCCTCGCTGGCGGGCACCTGTTTCCGCCTGACCATGATGTTGGGCGAGGTGAGTGCCCCCCATGGTGGCACCCAAAATGCGGTGCAGGGTGCGGCAAGGGCCAAGCGCAAGGTGGTGGGCTATCTAGGCCAGCGCCGCTCGATCCTGCTTTGCGATGATGATGCCGAACAGCGCCGTTTTCTGTCGGGCCTGCTGGAATCACTTGGCTTCTCGGTGGAGGCTGCGCCCCATGGCGAGGCAGCGGTGGCGCTGGCGCAAAGCGGGCGGCGGTTCGATCTGGCCATTCTGGACATCAGCCTGCCGGGCATGTCGGGCTGGGACGTGGCCCAGCATTTGCGCGCCGAGATGGGCGAAGAGCTGAAAATCATGATGCTCTCGGCCAATGCCCATGAATTCCATCGCCCCGAAACGCGCCATGCTGTGCATGATCATTTTCTGGTCAAGCCGGTGGCGTTCAATGATTTGATCGACGGCATTGGCGGCTTGCTGGATGTGGCATGGCGGATGGATGGCGATGTTACGCGCCATGTGCCGCGGCCCGAAGCCACTGCGCCACAGCCGGAAAGCGCGCCTGTTGTCGCCAAGGCAGCCGTGGCACAGCCCGAAGCGCAGGCGGATTTGATGGTGGCGGCCAAATTGTCCGAGAATTCGGTGGGTAACTCGGCCCCTGTGACCACCGAGCGGCTTCGCGAAGTGCTGCGCATCGGCTATGTGCGCGGCATAGAGCAGGAAATACGCCTGCTTGCCGAACAGCCGGAGACTTCCGAGCTGGCTCTACGACTTTTTGCCTGTCTTGATCGTTACGATTTACCGGCTATGTCGCGCATTTTGGAGGAGTGCTGAGGGATGTCGCTCCCTGTCCACACGCAGACCGTGCTGGTTGTTGATGATGAGCCTGATTCGCTGCGCATGTTGACCGCCGCGTTGGAAGGCGCGGAATTGAGCGTGCTTGTCGCCACGTCGGGGCAGGCGGCGCTGGATACTTTGGGCCATATCCTGCCCGATCTGATCCTGATGGATGCGATGATGCCCGGGCTCGACGGGTTTGAAACCACCGCCCGCATCAAGGCGCGCAGCGAATGGGCCAATATTCCCGTCATTTTCATGACCGGCCTGACCGAGAGCGAGCATGTCGTCGAAGCCTTTGAGGTGGGCGGCGTGGATTATGTGCGCAAGCCGGTCAATCTGATGGAACTGATCGCGCGCGTGCGGGTGCATATGACGCAGAGCCGCGCCATGCATGCCAGCGTGGCCAGCCTTGACGCCACCGGCCGCCTGATGATGGCCACCGACGCGCAGGGCCGGATGCTGTGGTGCACCCCGCGCGCCGAACAGGCGATTGGCCGCATTGCGCCCGATTGGGACCGTGAGGCAGGCCTGCCGCCGCAAGTGGCCTTGCAGGTGGAGCGCCTGCTGCAACGTGGCGCGCGGCCCGGTTCGGCGATCAAGGCCGATTATGGCGACGATTCGCTCGAACTGGTGGTGATCGCGCAATATCGCGAAAATGAAGTGCTGATCCGCCTCAATGAGGTGAGCCATGACCAGAATGTGGCCCGCCTGCGCGATCAACTGGACCTGACCCAGCGCGAGGCCGAAGTGTTGCTATGGGTGGGCTATGGCAAGGCCAGCAATGACATCAGCGATGTGCTGGATATCAGCCCGCGCACCGTGCAAAAGCATCTGGAGCGCATTTATGTGAAGCTGGGCGTGGAAAAGCGTTCGGCGGCGGCAGCCATTGCCATTCGCGTGATCGAGGCCTGATTTTCCCGAGGCCTGACGGAATGAAAGCCTGCGGGAGCGAGGATGCTTCCGCAGGCTTTTTTCATGCTTACTTCTTCTTCGCGGCAATCGCCTCGATTTCGATCAGGAATTGCGGGGCCACCAGATTGGCGACCTGAAAGGTCGAGCGGGCCACGGTGTCGGGGTTGCTGGCCGAACCGAAGAATTCCTTGAAACCGGCATTGGCGCCGGCAAAGTCCATCTTGCCGGTCTTGGGGTCAGCAGCCAGGAACAGGGTCAGCTTGATCACATCCTTGATCGAATAGCCCTGCGATTCCAGCTGGGCCTTGATCTTGTTCAGCGCACTGATGGTCTGGGTCTTGGTGTCGCCGAAATCATCGGGGTTGGTGCTCATACCCTTGGCCGGATCGAGCGGCGAGGCCAGCTGGCCCGACAGGAAATAGAGATCGGTGCCCGCAGCCACCTTCACCCCGTCCAGAATCAAGGCGTTGGGGTTGCTCTTGATACGGGTGACCTGCGCCTGTGCGGGGGCGGCCAGCGTGGTGGCGGCCAATGCGGCCAAGGCGGCGGGGGCGATCAGCTTGCGAAGCATGGGATAGTCCTTCTTGCGGTAAAATCAGATTCTTGCGGTAAATCCGGTCCGGCAATTGCGACAAATTTGCCGCACTCGCCTTGGCTAAAGCTTCTAGGCCCCCTGCTTGCGAACCCACTACGCTAATCGGCGTATGGGCAGAAGCGGGGGTTTCCGGTGCAAGTAGAGCTGCAAACGGGGCGTTTTTCAAGAACGCTTTGGGGCTGCACAAAGGGGTCTGCATCACAGGAAGTCGGTACGGGGAGGGGCGTTGAGCCGTCCGCCCGATAGCGGCCCGTTTTCCCCTTTGACCGAGGATGCTGGGATCATTTTTGGAAAACACGGGGATTTCCGCATGAAAAATAACTATCGGGCTACCACCATTGCCCTGCTTGCTTCCACCATCCTTGCCGCCAATGTTGCTCATGCCGCCGATGCTCCTGCCGCTGCTGCCGGTGATGAAGGCACCGCCATCATCGTGACCGGCACGCGCACCGTGGGCATGAAGGCGGTGGACAGCCCTGCACCGATCCAGGTGCTGGGCAGCGATCTGTTGAAGCGCACCGGCCAGCCCGATCTGATCCAGAGCCTTGCGCAGAACCTGCCGCAGATCCAGGCTCAGGCCTTTGGTTCCGACCTTGCCGCCCACAACCTGTCGATGAAGCTGCGCGGCCTGTCGCCCAACCACACGCTGATCCTCGTCAATGGCAAGCGCCGCCATGGTTCGGCCAACGTCAACGTCTCGGGCGGTCCTTACGGCGGTGGCGCCGCGCCAGATATCAGCTTTGTGCTGGCCGATTCGGTGGACCATGTTGAAGTGTTGCAGGACGGCGCTGCTGCCCAGTATGGTACGGACGCTATCGCAGGCGTGATCAACTTCATCCAGAAGAAGGCCGATCACGGCGGTTCGATCACCGCCACCGGTGGCCAGTATATGGATGGCGGCGGCCGCAGCCTCGACGTTTCGGGCAATATCGGCATTGCGCCGGTCGAGAATATGTATCTGAACATCTCGGCCCAGACCAAGTTCAAGGATTACAGCTTCCGCGGCGACGTTGATCCGCGCGTCTATGGTTCGAACACGGTGGCCGCTGCCAATCTGGCCAAATATCCGGCCCTGACCACGGCGGCCAACTATCCCTATGCCAACCGCGTGCTGGGCGATCCCAAGATCCGCCAGACCACGGTAGCCTATAATGCTGGTTACACTTTCGGCGATTTCGAAGTTTACAGCTTTGGCAGCTTCGGCAAGAAAATTGCCTATGCCTATGAAAACTATCGCACCCCCGCCACGGTGGTAAGCTCGTCGGGCGTTCCCTATTTCCCCGCCGGTTTCAACCCGAAGGAAAAGATCGAGGAAACCGATTATCAGGTTTCGGCAGGTTTCAAGGGCGTCTACGCCGATACGAATTTCGATCTGGCGACCCAATATAGCAAGGACATGATCGGCGTTTACGTGGTGGATTCGGCTAATGCCGAACTCTACAAGGCGACCGGCTTTACGCCTTCGAATTTCCACGATGGCGATTTCATCACCACCATGTGGGACACCACGCTGGACCTGACGCGCGAATTCAAGACCGGTCTGGCTGAACCGCTGCATGTTGCTGCCGGTCTGGAATTCCGCAAGGAAAGCTATCAGATCGTCGCTGGTGATCCGGCTTCCTATTATGGCGGCGGCGCCCAGTCCTTCTTTGGCTATAGCCCGAACGATGCTGGCTATCACACCCGCAGCAACTTCTCGCAATATCTGGACCTGAGCCAGAAAGTGACCGACAAGTGGCTGGTGGATGGCGCGGTGCGTCATGAAAAATACAGCGACTTTGGCAACACCACCGTGTTCAAGCTGACGCAGCGCTATGACTTCAACCCCGCCATCGCCATCCGTGGCACGGTGTCGACCGGCTTCCGCGCCCCGACGCTGGCGGAAAGCTTCTATTCGGGCATCAACGTCGGCCCGTCCTCGGTGGGTGGCGTGCTGCCTGCCAACTCGGCCGGTGCTGCCGCTCTGGGCTTTGGCGGTCTGAAGCCTGAAAAGTCGACCAATTTCAGCCTTGGTTTCGTGCTGAACCCGCTGCCCAAGCTGACGATCACGATCGACGCCTATCAGACCACGATCCGCGACCGCATCATCATCTCGTCCAGCTTCTATGGTTTCCGTGGCCAATATTGCCCTTCCAGCAATTACAATGCCTCGGGCGCCTCGACGCTTTCGGGTTGCGTCAGCAGCTACAATGCCGACAATTATGCATTGTATAACCAGTCGGCGGTGTATAACGCTGTGGCCGCCGCTCTGGGGGGCACCATCCCTGCCTATGTTCTGACGCAGGACACCACGGCGGGCACCGTGCGCAACACCTCGGGCACCGTGTCGATCCAGACCTTTGCCAATGGCGTGAAGATGCGCACCCGTGGCGTCGACTTCCTGGCCACCTATCCCATCGATCTGGGCAGCTATGGCAAGATCGACTGGTCGCTGGCCATGAATTACAACGACAACAAGGTGCTCAAGATCGCGGCCCTGCCTTCGGCGCTCTATTCCAGCACCATCAACCCGACCGCCTCGGCGCTGATCTCGCGCTTTGACGTGTCGCAGTTGCAGGACACCACGCCCAAGTTCCGCGCTACGCTGGGCGCCTATTGGAAGAAGGACAAGCTGAGCGTCAATCTGCGTGAAAGCTTCTATGGCGCTTCGGGCCTGCTGGTCCAGCTGCCCTCCACCGGTGCCGACTTCCGCGAGCATATTGCCGCAGCGGTCATCACCGATCTGGACGTCAGCTATCAGCTGACCAAGGCGGTGAAGTTCACCATCGGCGCCAACAACCTGACCAACCACTATCCCACCAAGGTGGCGGATGTCATTCGCAACTACTATCTGGCGACCGGCAACCGTTCCTATTCCAGCGTGACCTATCCGACGTTCTCGCCCTATGGCATCAACGGCGGCTATTACTACGCTCGCGTGGGCGTGAAGTTCTAAGCTAAGGCTTTGCATGAAGGGGTGGGTGGCATTGTGCTTCCCACCCCTTTTTGCGTGAAAAGAGGGAAGAATGATGATGCGCTTGCCTGTTACTCTGGCCGCTGCCGGTCTGGCCCTGCTAGCCGCGCCCGCTATGGCCGCCACCAAGGCCCCCGCGCCCAAGCCGGTCATCGAACGCACCGCCAGCAGCCCGACGGCGGTGATCGGCAGCACGGCTTTGGTGCCGGTCGGTTCCAAGACGCTTTATCTGTCCGGTTCGACCGCCTCGCCTATCGACCCTGCCAAGCCCGAGGAATTGGGTGATACGGCCACCCAGACCAAATCGATCCTGAGCAAGATGAAGGCCCAGTTGGAAGGCATGGGCTGGGGCATGGGTGACATCGTCAAGATGACCGTGTTCATGGTTGGCGTGCCGGAAAAAGGCGGCCGCATGGACAATGGCGCGATGAACGAAGTGTTCAAGACCTACTTCGGCACGGCAGAACAGCCGAACAAGCCTACCCGATCGACCGTGCAGGTCGCCGCGTTGGGCCGTCCGGGGATTTATATCGAGATTGAGGCGATTGCCGCCAAGGCGCCCTGAGGCGTCTGTCTGGCGCGTCATGGTTGCGTGTTGCACGGCCATGGATGTCGGATAAAGGAGGCAAGCCGATGACGATGGGGTCGTTTACTCGTCATCGGCTTGCCCGACCCGGAATGGCCCGGGCTAGGTGATGCGCAAAAATCACGGCCTTGTTTGGGTGCCTGCGAAACCAAGGTCGCTATTCACGCTTAAGTGCGGGAGCTGTTATCCGGATGGGGCGACAAATGCTGTTCATTTGTGGTTCCGCCTTGCTCCGGGCATCCCGCCTTCTGCTTTGTCTGCACCCTCGCTTATTTTTTAGGCGTCAGACAAGGCAAGCTTCATCTATTCTCTAAGTATCGCTGTTCGGGAAATTATACGCCAACAATTTAACCTCTGCCGAATGACTCGGCAGGAACAAATTTTAGCATCCTCTCCTTTTGGCTTTGTGTTGAATACTATCGCCGCTGTTTTGACGGTGATGTGTTTTTATCAACTTTGCCTTGCTATGTCCTGATTGTTACGCCTAGCGCGTTCATCCTGCAAGAAAAAAGACGTTTTGCAGCGCATCAAATCGTAACAAATCTACGCCGCAAATGCGAAGAATATGCCTCGTACAGCGTCTGTTTTGGCTCGGTTAAACTATTGGCCAAGAAACGTCCAAATATGGGGCGGGATTGTACCGCAATATAGCGGTAATTCCATAGGCCGTGCCAGCGGGGGACAGGGCTTGCTTAATCTTATGGTTACCTTGCTTGCTCTCTTCCCGATTCGCGGGTGACAAGGGGGCATGAGCAAAGACATCGCCCCCATCACCCGCAAACTGGCCATGACCATGGCTGAATGGCGCCTGCGCCTGGCCGAGCTGTGCCGCGACTGTGCGAGCGCGCAAAGCGAGGATGAGGGCGATCTTCTGCTGAAAACCTATGGCCTGATCGCCAAGGCGCCTCAGGTGCAAACCGGCCTGCATGATCATCTGCCGCCTATGTCCACCATGCAGGCGCTGGTGAAGATGGGCGCCCATGACAGCGCGGCGCTGGCGCTGATGCCGGAGAATGCCTCCTATATCCTGTCGCGCTCGATTGATGGCGATTGTCTGGCCTCGGTCATCCTGCCCGATATGGACGAGGAAATGACCTCGGAAGCGCAAACGCCCGCGCTTTCGCTCCTGTCCGCGCTGGCGGCCTGTCTGGCCTCGGCGGCGCAGGGGGCCGATCCGACCGCCACGGTGGGCATTGGCAAAACCGGCCGCGCGTGGCGCAGCGATCTGGCGCTGGATGTGGAAGAATGGCGCGTGCCTGAACACGCGGTTTTGCATTAACTGTCGGGCATAAAACTGCCCCGGCCGGAGGAGGGACGGACGGCCGGGGCAAAGTTGGGTCCATCAGTCGAGAGCCTTGGTTTTGTACCAATCGCGATTCTCGCCTGCGGTGAACATGGAATAACAACAAGGCATTAGAGACCTCTCGCATGGTCTTTAGGCATTTGCCGAGAGCTATGGCCCTGTCTTGTTTGCCTTTTCCCAACCGCCACGGCTTGCGGGTCAAACAGGCAAAAGCCCCCTTCTGCCGCGCCGCCGCTGTTAAACGGCGGGCAACCGAAGAGGGCCTCTAGCCTGGCAAGAACGCTCAGCGCGGGGCTGAACTCAAGCGTTGGTCAATGGGCGTTGGGGGAGGCAAAGCGAGCCTTCAAAGCCTCCACGCCAATGGTATTGACCGCCGAAAGAGGACAATCCGCCTTGAGCAGCGTGGCGAGCCAGCGCTGTTTCTGGGCAATCAGGTCGATCGATTGCAACGTGCCGACATGATGGGCGATGATGGCCGGATCCATGCACAAGGTGGTGCCTAGCTCCTCGATCTCGCTGGCGAGTTCGTGAAGCACATCGGCCACTGTTGTGAGATGGGCCGCTATGTGCGCATCGTCCGTCATGCCGCTTCGCCAAACTCGTTGCCATCGCCCAGCGCGCCCAGAGCCAGCACCATCACCATCTTGTCCTCGATGGCGGCAAGCCCTTCGAGGAAGGTGATGATGCTGTCATTGGCGGTGCTGGGCGGGGGTTGCAGCGCGTCATTGGAGAGCGTCACGATGTCGCTCACCGAATCCACGATCAAACCACAGGCCTGGCTGCCCAGCTGCGTCACGATAATGGCATGGCGCGGGCTTGGCTCGGTCGATTCCCAGCCCAGACGCGCCGCCAGATCGATCACCGGCAACACCGTACCGCGCAGATTGACCACGCCCGCCACATAATGGGGCACGCGTGGCAGGCGCGTGGTGGGGCTCCACGCGCGGATCTCGCGGATGGCCATGATGTCTATGCCAAAGACCTGCCCACCCACTTCAAAGGTGATTAACTCACGGTGCATGGTTCATACTCCTTCAGCCAGAAGATCAATGGGCAACGCGACGCACCGCCGCGACCAGCTTTTCCGGATCAAAGGGCTTCACAATCCAGCCAGTGGCGCCGGCCGAACGTGCACGCGCCTTCTTTTCCTCGCTGCTCTCCGTGGTCAGCACCAGAATGGGCCGGTCGCGGTGACGATTGCCCTGACGCAGCTTTTCGATCAGGCCAAAGCCGTCGAGACGAGGCATGTTGATGTCGGTGATCACCACATCCACCTCGTTCAGCGCCAGCCATTCGAGGGCGACTTCGCCGTCCTCGGCCTGCGCCACGTCAAAGCCCTGGCTGGTCAGCGCATGGTTCAGCAGGGCGCGCATGCTCGCGCTATCGTCAACAGTCAGAATACGGGTGTTCTTGCTCATGGCGTGGCTCGCTTTCTTAGAACAATTCAACATCACCACGGTTCGGCAAGGGCCGCGCCGTTGGTTTGATTTCAGGGGCAAGGGTGTTTTCAACGGTCCGGCAGCGGACTTGGCCGCGGGCGGGGCGGAAATCGACGCGGCGGGCATTGTTGCCGCCCAGATCCTCGCGCACGACCGTGATGCGTTCGCTGGCAAGGAAGCTGCGGGCAAATTCGGCATTTTTGGTGCCGATCCGCGCAAAGCCGGAATTGAGATTGGCGCCACCATAAAGATGGGCCCGCATACGCGACTTGGCCGCGCCATGGGCCAGCATCTCGTTGATGAGCAATTCCATCAAGTAGACGCCGTAATGCTCGTCGAAATCGCCGCTATGCGATCCTTGCGGAGGCTCGGCCAACAGGAAGTGGTTCATCCCCCCCACTTCGACATCGGGATCAAACAGGCAGGTGGCCACGCAGGAACCGAGCACGGTGGAAAATTCCACCCGTGGTCCGGCAGATACCCGCGCCTGTCCCTGCAGGATGTTGATCCTGGTGATGGCGTTCATGGGAGAGGGGGCTTCATAGGACATAGGCCGTTACCTCTCAGGAAAATGCGTGCTGGGCGATGCGGCCGATCGGGGCCACCGTGCGGGCGGCGCCCAGCGAGATGGCCACGCGGGGCATGCCGAAAACGGTGCAGGTGGCTTCATCCTGCGCGATGGTGTTGGCGCCGGTCTGGTGCATGGCCAACAGGCCCTTCGCCCCGTCCGCGCCCATGCCGGTCAACAGAATGCCGATGGCATCGGCGCCGACGCGCTGGGCCACGGACATGAACAAGGCATCCACGCTGGGCCGATGGCCGGAAATCGGCTCGCCCGGGCGCAGCTTGGCATGCAGGCTGGTGGTGCCGGCCACCATCAGATGGCGGTCATCACCGGGCGCCAGATAGACATGGCCGCGCTTGAGCGGCATGTCCGGTTCGGCCAGAACCACGGTGGCGGGCGAGACAGAATTCAGCGTGCGGGCAATGGCGGGCGCGAAACGGGCGTCCACGTGCTGCACGATCATCGCTGGCGGGCAATCCTCAGGGAAATTGCGCAGCAACACCTGCAAGGCTTCCACCCCGCCGGTGGAGGAGCCGATAGCGATCAGGCGCGTAGCGCTGCGCCCGCCGCTGGCACTTACAGCGCGCATCGGGGCGGCCATATGCGGGGCTTCGGGCGCAGCGCGGCGGCGCACCTTCACCTGTGCCGCCTGACGCACCATACCGGCCAGCTTGCCGCCATCCTGCATCGCGCTGCCCGCATAGTCAGTCTTGCAATAGCAATCCACCGCGCCAAGGCCCAAGGCGCGCGCGGTCACATCGCTGCCCGCCTGAGTCAGGCCGGAGACGATGATGACGGGCGTCGGGCGCAAGGTCATGATCTTGTCGAGGAAATCGAGCCCGTTCATCCCCGGCATTTCGATATCCAGCGTCACCACATCAGGTTCCAGCTCCTTGATCAGCTGGCGCCCTTCGGCGGCGTTGCAGGCCAGACCCACCACCTGAATATCGGGGTTCCCCGAGAGACGGGCGGCCAGCACGGCGCGCATGGTGGCGGAATCGTCAATAATCAGAACACGGATCGTCACCGGGCTCTCCTGTGATAAATCGTGGGGCCAACGGATTCGAGCAGGTCTTCGGCAGGGCCGGAAACGCGCTCGCTATGGCCGATGTAGAGATAGCCGCCGGGGGCCAGCGCCTGCGCGAAACGCGCCACGAGCCGGTCCTTGGTGGGCTGGTCGAAATAGATCATCACGTTGCGGCAAAAGATGACCTGAAACGGGCGGCGCATCGGCCAGTCGCCTTGCAGATTGAGCCGCTTGAATTGCACAAGGCTGCGCGCCTCTTGGGCAATCACCATCTGGTTGCCCGAATTTTGCGTCCAGTTGCGGCGCAGTTCATCGGGCAGACCCGAAGCATCTTTCGCGTCATAGCGCCCCTCGCTGGCCTTTTGCAGCGCATGGTCGGCAATGTCGCTAGCCAGAATGCGGATGTCGCGGCGGGCAATCTGCACGCCTTGCGAACGATCCGGCCCCAGCAGCGTCATGGTCAGCGAAAACACTTCCTCACCGCTGGAACAGCCCGCCGACCACATGCGCGCGGATTCGCCATGGGCCAGATCCTGCAACATGCGCGGGCGCACCACTTCGGCAAAATGTTCGAAATGATGGGCTTCGCGGTAAAAGAAAGTGTGGTTGGTGGTCAGCGCATTGACCGTCTTGCGGCGTTCACCGGCATCCTGCTCGATAAGCTGGATATAGCCGGAGAAAGTGCCGCGACCACTGGCCCGCACCAGCGGGGCGAGGCGGGAATAGACCAGCATCGCCTTGCCGGGCGGCAGCATGATGCCTGCCTCCTTGTGGATGATCGCTGCCACGGCTTTGAAGTCCCGCTCGTCATAGACGCCGGGGCTGATACCGGGCATGGTATCCGCAAAGGTGCCCGCCAGATCGGGCACAGCCAGATCCGCCGAATAGCTCATGCAGCTTCCAGACCAAAGCCGGAGCTGACCGCGCTTTGCACCAGCGTGTCCACATTCAGGATCAGCGCCACGCGGCCGTCACCCAGAATGGTGGCACCGGCCACACCGTCCACGCTGCGATAATGCGTGTCGAGGCTCTTGATCACGAATTGGCGCTGATCCCAGATATTGTCGACCATCAGCGCAGCTTGCCCTGCGCTTTCGGTGTCGACCACGATCAGCACGCCTTGCGAGGGGTTGGATACCGCGCCGCGCGCGCCCACCGCCGCCCCCACCGAGACGACCGGAATGAACCGCCCGCGCACGTTGAGCATCTGGCGCGAGGCGCCAAGTCCCTGCACATCCTTGGGATCGGGACGCAGGCTTTCCACCACATGGGTCAGCGGAACCACCAGCGTCTGGTCGCCCACCTTCACGATCATACCGTCCGAAATGGCCAAAGTGAGCGGCAGGGTGAGGATGAAGGTCGTGCCCTTGTCTTCCTCGCTCTCGATGGTGATGCGGCCGCCCAGATCCTTCACGTTGGAGCGCACCACATCCATGCCCACGCCGCGGCCCGAGACATTGGTGATGGTGGCCGCCGTAGAGAAGCCGGGGGCGAAGATCAGCTGATCGATTTCTTCCTTCGACAGCTGGGCATCGGGGCTGATAATGCCCTTTTCCACGGCCTTGGCAAAGACGCGCTGGCGGTTGATGCCTGCGCCATCATCGGCAATCTTGATCAGGATGCGGCCCGAGCGATGTTCGGCCGACAGGGTCAGCGTCCCCTCGGCGCTCTTGCCCTTGGCCAGACGGTCTTCGGGCTTTTCGATACCATGGTCCACCGCATTGCGGATGAGGTGAGTCAAAGGCTCGCCAAGCCGTTCGATCACGGTCTTGTCGAGTTCGGTCGTCTCACCAAACACCTGCAGGTTGACATGCTTGCCCGTGCTGCTGGCCAATTCGCGCAGGATACGCGGCACGCGGCTGAACACGCTGCCGATCGGCTGGGCGCGGATCGACATGGCGCTTTCCTGAATGTCGCGCGTCAGGCTTTCCAGCAGGGTCAGCTCTTCGGTGGACTGCACATTTTCATTCTGCAGGCGCTGGGCCAGCATGGCTTGGGCAATCACCAATTCGCCCACCGTGTCGATCAACTTGTCCAGCTTGATCAGATCGATGCGGATCGATTGACCGGGGGCAGGGGCCGCCGGAGGGCTGGAGCCGTTCGAGGCCGTTTCCGGCGTGGGCGCCACGGGGGCGGGCACGGGAGCAGCGGCAGCAGGCGCGGCAGGAGCGGCGGGTTTGGGCGCAGCGGCGGCGACCGGCGCAGAAGGCGCAGGCGCAGGCGCGCTGGCAGCGGGGGCGGGGCGATGCAGCGGCTTGTCGATCTGCAAAGGCGGCATCGAAGAATTGGGGCCGATGGCAATCGGGCAATCATCGCCGACAAAGTCGAAAATGTCGCGCACGGCATTTTCGCTCACATCGCAAGGAACGCTGAAGCTCCAGCCCAGATAGCCCTGATGCGGGTCGAAATCGTCAAGGCTGGGCACGGCGGACGTGTCGCATTCAATGCAACGCGCGCCCAATTGCGCCAATTCGCGCAGCAAGAGCAAAGGCTCGCCGCCATTGCGCATGGCGCCTGCATGGGCGCGCAGATGCACGTGCCAGCCAGCAGGTTCGGGCGCGGTGGGGCCACCGGGATCATCAAGCGGCGCCGAATTGGCCAGCCCGTTGAGCATGGCATCCAGATCGGCGTCGCTGGTGAGGTCTTCCTCGTCAATCGTATAGACCTGCGGCGCGGCGGCGGGGGCTTCGGCAGCATGCGCGCCTTGCGCATTGGCCATGCCCGCTTCCAATTCGCGGATCAGGGCGGCGTCTTCGGGCGGGCTGCCGCCTTCGCGTGCTGCGGTCACATGGTCCGACAGGACGTCCAACGCGCGCAGCAGCAGATCGACCAGCGGCGGCAGTGGCACGAGATTTTCGCGCACATCCGACAAAAGCGTTTCAAACGTGTGGGTGAAGGCCTGCAGAGCCTCAAAGCCAAAAGCGCCTGCGCCGCCCTTGATCGAATGGACCGCGCGGAAAATCGCGTTGATCGTTTCGGCATCATGGGTGCCAGCCTTGCACTGGGCCAGACCCTGTTCAGCAGCCGCCAAGGATTCTTCACATTCGATGAAGAATATGCCCTGGATTTCCTCAGGACTCATACGATGGTTCCTTCAAACAGAGCGTGTTCCAGTCCGGTGAGGCGCGCAGCATCCATCAGGGCGGAGGAGGGGATGATTTTTGCCCCGTCGCCGGTGCGGCGGGCGCTGATCAGCAGTTGCAGCATGGCCTGACCGATCTGTTCGGTGCCGCTGGCATCAATCGACAGCGGGCCAGCGCCCAGAGCGGCCTGAAATTCGGGCAGCAGCGCTTCGGTGGCGGCCCGGTCGCAGCGGGCGGGAAGGACTATGTTGCGCATGGCGATTTCCTTAGATGGCGGTCAGCGCGATCAGAATTCGGACCAGTCTTCGGCCGGAGCCGAAGAGGCGGAGGGCTTGAGCGCCAGATTGCCCATGGTGGCGGGCGCTTGCGGCGCAAAGGCGGTGCGGCCTGCGGGTGCACGGGGTGCGGAACGCTGGCTGGAACGGATGAAGGGCACGGCGTCCCCACTGCTCTGGGCGGGGCTGTAACTGGCGGCGGCGGCATAGTTGCCGCCACCATGGGCCAGACCGGTGCGGAAGCGCGAAACGACCGAGTTCAATTCGCGGGCCTCGTCGGCAAGGCTGCGGGCGGCGGCGGTGGATTGTTCCACCATGGCCGCATTCTGTTGCGTCACGCGGTCCATTTCGCCCACGGCATTGTTGACCATATCCAGCCCTGCGGCCTGCACATTGGCATTATTGGCAATATCGCTGACCAGCGTGGTGATTTCGCCCACGCGTTCCACGATACGGCCCAACAAAGTGCCGGTTTCGCGCACGAGGCCCACGCCGCCCGAAACCTGTTCGGTCGAGGTGGTGATCAGCGCCTTGATGTCCTTGGCCGCGTCGGCGCTGCGCTGGGCCAGCGCGCGCACTTCGTTGGCGACCACCGCAAAGCCCTTGCCTGCATCGCCTGCGCGGGCGGCTTCCACGCCTGCGTTCAGGGCCAAGAGGTTGGTCTGGAAAGCGATGCCGTCGATCACGCCGATGATCTGGTTGATTTCCTGCGCGCTGCGCTCGATGGCGGCCATGGCTTCGATCGCGCGGGTCACCACCATGCCGCCTTCGGTGGCTTCCTGATGGGCCTCGGTGATCGACTTTTGCACTTCATTGGCGCTCTTGGCGCTTTCTTTCACGCCTTCGGTCACCTGATTCATCGCGGCGGCGGTTTCTTCCAGCGTGGCGGCCTGTTGTTCGTTGCGGCTGGAAAGATCGTGCGATGCCGTGTGGATTTCGTTGGCACCGGTCAGAACGCCCGCCGCGCTGGCGCGGACCGATTCCAAAGCCTGCGCCAGCGAGGTGGCCGCAGCGTTGAAATCCTGACGCAATTCGTCATGACCGGCGGGGAAGGGTTCACGGATGATGCAGTCGAGCTGGTTGGCCGACATTTGCTTGAGAGCGGCGCTCAGCTTTTCGACGATCACGGCTTGGGCAGCACGCGATTCTGCGCCTGCATTGGCGCGGTCGCGCCAGCTGACAACGGTGCGGGCCATGCGGCCAACGCAATCGCGATATTCGGTGTAATGCACGGGGCTGGAGAAATCGCCCTGCGCCATCGCCTCCATGCGTTCGACCATCGACATATAAGGCGTGGAAATGCGTTCGGAGGCTGCGGAAATGGTGACGATAATGCCCAGCAGGCCCAGCACCGACAGCCCGATGGCGATGGTGCTGTTCACCAAGCCAAAGGCCAAAAGCACCACGCCGAGCACGCCCAGAGCGCCGCATGCGCTCAAAACAAACAGCAATGCCCGGAATTTTTCCCGAATCGGGGCTTCCTTTTCAAACCAGTCGAGCATCGTCTTCTCCAGAAACCGCCTAAATTCTGCGGTTTAGTAGGCGGATTGGCCTAATGTGGTTAATCATAGAGCGCGGGAGGCAACGTCCTGTTTTCGCACTGCCCCGTATTTACCCCGAGTGGGCAAAAGCCTTGGATTTCGGCGCTTAGGCCGCCTGCCGCAGCGGGGGCGCGCTTTTGAAATGTTCCACCATGCCCGTCATGGCTGTCGCTTCTTGAGACAGGCAGCGCGCGGCGGCGATGGCTTCTTCGGACATGGCGACATTGCGTTCGGTAATGGCGCCCATTTGCCCAATCGCCTGATTGGCTTTGGCGATATGGCTGGCCTCCATGGCCGAGGCATCGGCAATTTCGCTGATCTGGTTGCGAATCTCGCCCACGCGCGCCACGATTCGACCCAAAAGGTCGCCCGTTTCGCGCACCAGTTCCACCCCGCCTGCAACCTGCTCGGTGGAGCCGGAGATCAGCGCCTTGATGTCATGGGCGGCGTCTGCGCTGCGTTGGGCCAGGGCGCGGACTTCGCTGGCGACAACGGCAAAGCCTTTTCCGGCATCGCCTGCGCGGGCGGCCTCGACTCCGGCGTTGAGCGCCAGCAGATTCGTCTGGAAGGCGATGCCGTCGATCAGATTGACGATCTGGCCGATCTGTTCAGAGGAGCGTTCAATGTCGCTCATCGCCGCGCTGGCGCGTTCGACCACATCGCCGCCGTCGGAGGCTTCGAGATGGGCCTGCGCGATGCTGGCCTGAATCGCGCGGGCATTGCTGGCGCTGGCCTCGATGGTGGCCGAGACTTGCTCCATCAGCATCCTTGCCTCGTCCAGCGCGCCCGATTGCGCTTCATTGCGGCGGGCCAGATCGCTGGAGGCTTCATGAATCTCCTTGGCGCCCTTGTTCACCCTTTCGGCCGCCTGCGTCACGCCGCCGACGACCTGGCTCAATTCGGCCAGACTTTGGTTAAAGGTGAGGCGGAGCGATTCGTAATCGCTAGCCAGGGGCTCCTGAATGCGGTGCTGCAAATTGCCCTCGGCCAGTTGTTGCAAGCCTTGCGACAGGGCCTTGACCAATTGCGCCTGATGCGTGGCGGCCACTTGCAGCGCGCGGGCATTGGTGCGGAACACTTCGATCGATCGGGTCATCATCCCGATCTCGTCATTGCGGTGATCGGTGGTGATGCCGGTGTCGAGCTGACCCGCGGCCATTTGCACCATCGTATCGGCGGTGTGGTGCAGCGGGCGCAGGACAAATTTCTCCTGCGCATTTTTGGCGATCAACAGCATGGCGATCAACAGCAAGCCAATTGCGCCCAGAAGGGCCAGCAGCAGGTTGAGAGTTGTATTGCTGCTATCCTGCAGAGCCTGTTGGCGCTGCTGGGCCTTGGCGGTCAGCGCGTCAATATCGCCGCGATGCTGGATATAGAGCGCGGACAGGCGTTGGTAGGAGGTTTGCGCGGTCACCATATCTTTCGCGGCGATCGCAGGCAGAAAAGTTTCGTCCATTTCCTTCCAGAACGCCAGACCGGATGCATGCGCGCCCGTGGCCAGCTGTGCCTTTAACGCCTCATCCAGATCCGAGTCGCGCCAGAAGTTGGTGCGCTGCTGGAAATCCGACTCCAGTTGCGCCAGCCTCGCTTTTTGTCGGGGCAACGTATCGGGCGCTTGCAGCAGCAGGCTGGCCTCCAGATAGG
Source organism: Novosphingobium umbonatum (assembly GCF_004005905.1). Taxonomy (GTDB): domain Bacteria; phylum Pseudomonadota; class Alphaproteobacteria; order Sphingomonadales; family Sphingomonadaceae; genus Novosphingobium; species Novosphingobium umbonatum. The sequence continues at coordinate 418,497 of NZ_SACO01000001.1, read as the reverse complement.
GCTCGACGACAAACAGCGGCGGTGGCAGCGTATCGGCAAAAAAGTCGCTGATTTGCTGGTTTTGGTGGTGGATTGGTCCGCCGATGCGAATGCGGCTGATGCCGAAACCGGCGATGGTGATGGCCAATGCCACCACAGCGATAATTATTGTTGCGCCTCTTTGGCTCTTGATCATGATGGACATGTGCGACCCCCGTCACGATGCCACGCCGAAAACCCCTGTTCTCTGTGGCGAATGAGCGTCTGTTAACCATCCAAACCAAAGCTCCACTTAGTGTCCCCTAGGGATTTGTGCATAGAAGCGGGCTGGCATTTGTTTTGTCTATTTGGGCTACACCCAATGCATCGCCTCACTGGCGTTAACTATGTATTCCAGACAGGAAGTAAGCCGAGATGAACGATGCACGGGTGCTGGTCGTAGACGATTCTGCCGCCATGCGAGCGCTGTTTTCCGATGTGCTGGAGCAGCAGCGGAACGTGACCGTGATAGGCACGGCCGCCAATGCCGATGAAGCCCGCGAGCAGATCGCCCTTTTGAAGCCCAATGTGGTGACACTGGACGTGGAAATGCCGGGCATGAGCGGCATCGATTTTCTGGCCGAGTTGATGCAGACCAACCCGATGCCGGTGGTCATGCTCTCCTCGCTGACGCAGGCGGGAACCGAAACCTCGCTCAAGGCCTATGAGCTGGGCGCGGTGGAATGTTTCCCCAAGCCGCTGAAGGCCACGCCGGAACAATTTGCGAAGACAGTGGGCAAGCTGGGCAAGATTGTGCTGGCCGCTGCCAATTCGAACGTGAAGAACAACAAGCCTTCCGCCGCCGCCAAGGCGGAGCTGAAGGCGGCACAGGAAGTGCAATTCACCTGGAACGGGCATTTTCTGGCGATCAGCGCCTCGATGGGGGGCATTGATGCCTTGACCCATATGCTGGCAGCTTTCCCCGAAAATTGCCCGCCCACCGTGATTGTGTTGCAGAGCGAACCGGCTCTGGTGGCCACCTTCATCCATCACATCACCAGCGCGTTGAAGTGCAAGGTGGTGGTGGCGCAGGATGGTGCAGCCTTGACCGCTGGAACGATCCATATTGCCGCCGATCCGGAAAAGCATGTGGTGTTCGAACCCGGCTCGCCGCCCAAGCTGCGCATGGTCTTGCGCGATCCGGTGGATGGCGCGCGCCCCTCGGCCACGCTGTTGTTTGGCACCATGGCGCGTGCGGGGGTTCCGGCCGTTGGCGCTTTGTTGACCGGCATGGGCGCTGATGGCGCCAAGGGCTTGAAGATGCTGCGTGATGCAGGCGGCAAGACCTATGTCGAAGATCCCAGCACGGCTACGGTGGGTGAAACGCCGGCCGCGGCAGTGGCGGCCGGTGGCGCAGAGAAAGTGCTGCCTTTGGACCAGTTGGGCGCGGCGATCCTGTCGAGCTGCAACCAGTCCTGACAATAGGATAGGCAATCAGGGAAGGCTCCCGGCTCTGGTCGGGGGCCTCTTTCTGCATTGTGTGTTGTCGGTACAAAATAGAACGCCCCCTGACCCTTTTCGAGTCAGAGGGCGTCCATCTTCCTGCTGGCCGCCATGCTGCGGGCTAGGAGGGAGGGCCGTAAGACAGCATGGCAGCAGCAGAACCTATCTTTCAGGCTGCGACCAAGTGATCAGGCCGAAGCCCTTTTGATCGTGCAGGACAGATGTGAACCGTTGATGCGCGCGGTGTCAGGTCACCAAGGCAGCCTCGATCGCGATACGAATCGCTTCGGAAGTGTGGTTGGCTCCCATCTTGGTCAGCATATTGGCGCGATGGATTTCCACCGTGCGCGGGCTGATCGACAGTTTCTCGCCGATCATGCGGTTGGACAGGCCACCGGCCACACCGGCCAGCACTTCCTTTTCACGCTTGGTGAGTCGGTCGACGCGGCTGCGGGCCAGCGCCTCGCGCAGTTTCGCGCTGCCAAACACTTCTGCCTTGGCCTCAGCCTCATTGACCACGCGCGAGATTTCTTCGCCGCTGAAAGGCCATGCGATATAGTCAATCGCCCCTTCCAGCACGGCGGTAACCACTTGGCGCGTGGTCGGTTCCTGGGCAAAGCCGATGACCGGCAGCCATTGGCCCAACCGTCCCATCTGGTTAAGCAGGGCGCCGATGGCGCGGCCATCATCATGCACCAACAGCAGGCCATTCTTGGGCCAGCGGGTGATGAGTTCCGAGGCATCCTCGAAAGGTTCGACATGGATCATGCTGCCGGCCAGACAGTGCGAGATAGCAGCTCTACGCCGTACATCGCCATCCACGAGAAAAAGGCTGGTTCCGTTTGTCAAAGTAACCCTACCCCCTATTACACACACGATTATTACTTAGCAAAGTCGGCCAATTGTTGCAGATTAACTGGCTCCGTTACGGGGTAGCCTTCGATCCGAAATCGACTCATTGCCAAGGGTTTAGGGGGATGCACTTAGGGCTCTGTCCTGCCCAATAGTTTCGGGTTTTTATAGGCCAAAGTAACCATTTAACGGTTAGATTTGTTTCTTGAATAGGTTTTAGTTTACAGCCGGTTTACTCCAACGGCTCGGAAAATTTTTTTGCAATCGTTTGGCAGTGTGGCACGAATGCCATGCCCTTTAGGGCTAGGTTCCCCCGTTCATGCTCTCGGCGATCTCGATAAAGTCCTGTCGGACCCTCTGCAGCATGGCCGAGTCGAAGTTGAGGACACTATCCAAAACGGCACGTCGCGCGGTGGTGTAAATGTGCAGCAGCGCCTGCGCCATACTGTCATCGCCCGCCACGCCCAGTTGCAATGCGGTAAGGGCGGACACGGCGCGGGTCAAAGACTGGCTCTTGCGTTCATTATCGCCCCGTTCCTGCGCCAATAGCGCGCTGCCAATGGCGGCGATCAATTGCTCGTAACACATCCGCACCAGTTCAGCGGGATCCCCCCCGAGCGCACGCGCGTTAAAATCTACCCGACGATAGACTTCGGCGGGATCTCGTCTGCCTAGCATGTTCATAACGCCTTAACCGCTTGTATTGTTCCACGCCGCGATCTGATTTTTCATATAGGTCAGCGTGGAATTATACGTGGCAACCGTGCTGTTGGCGGCCGAATATTGGGTGATCAGGCGCTGACGCAGCGTTTCCTGCTGGGTGGCGATCTCGGTCTTCTTGGCCGTCAAGGTCGTCGTCAGGTCGTTATAGGCGGTGATCGAACCGGCCAGCGATCCTGGATCGGCGGCGGTGGTCAGCGCCGAGATCGTGTTGAACATCGTGGCGTAAATGCCATAGATGCCATCGGTGAACATCGCCGCAACCCCGTTCACATTGCTGGTCAAGGCTGAGCTCAGCATGCTGGAGTCCAGAGTGAAGCTGCCATCCTTAGCCATGGTCACGCCCAGATCGGCCAAAGTCGATGGCTCGCCCGATGCCGCGTTCGGCATGATCACCGTGTTGACCAGAGTGGAAAAGGCCCGCTTGGCCGCCTTGGCGCCGGAGTCATTATAGAGGTTTCCGGTGCTGGCCGATGTGTCGGTGTTGATTTCCGTGACCAGCGTGTTGAGCGCGCTGACCAGATTGGTCATCGTGGTCTTGATGGTGCTCGACGGGTCGGAAAAGGTGATGGTGGTGGCATTGCCGCTATTGGTGCCGGTCAGTTTCAGCGAAAGGCCAGGGGCAGCATTATCGATCGTGTTGCTGGTGCTCGTGCGGCTGATGCCGTCAAGCTTGTAGACGGCATCGGTGGCCGCAAGTACACCAGACATTGTGGTGGAAGTGCTTGCCGGATTATAGCTGAAGATGGAAAGACTGTTGTCACCGGTTGCACTGGCATCATCGCTCGTGGTGATGGTAAAAGCGTTGGCAGCGCCTTCTGCGCCTTTCATCACCAATTGGGATCCGTTGGCATTGGTCGCGATATAGGCGGTGATGCCGATGTCGGCAGAGTTAATCGCGCTGGCCAGATCCGCCAAGGTTTGCCCATCGGTGATGGTGATGGTGGTTGAGCTATGGCTGGCGTCTGCTGCAAAGCTGCTGCCGGTGATCGTGCCGAAATCGAAGGTGAGTGTTCCGCCTTTAAGGGTGGAGCTGGATGTCAGGGCTACACCGGTGGCGGGCGTGACGCCGGATGCCGATGGCAGGGTGGTGGCCAGCACTTGCGATGCGGCCAATTGGGTGACTTCCAGCGTGTAGCCCGAGGTTGAGCCAGCGCTGCCCGAGGGCAGGCTGGCAGAGGCGACCGAACTGTTGGTCACCGTCGGTTCAGGCAGCAGGCCGCCGCTCTGGATCAACGTATTGAGCGAACTGGACAGCGTCAGCAGATCGCTCTTGAGCTGGGAAGCTTCCGAGATCTGCGTCGACAGCTTGTCAATGCGCGTGGTCAAAGCGTTGGTTTGCGACATATATTGGGCTTCGGAAATCGTGCCCGCCAAAGCGGTCATATCAATCCCGGTACCTCCGCCCAGTGCCGTAAGCAGGGCAGAGCCAATGGTAGCCGCATCGCTTGTGGTGGTCGTCGTGGTCGACGTGGAGGAGGTTGTTGTAGCCATGATAGGGAGAACGTCCTCTTTGAGCCGGAATTAAGCGTTTCAGGCCGGAATTTCGGGGCGATATTGGTCTTCCGGATCGGGGCGGCCATCGCCGTCGAACCGCATTTCCACCGGCAGATCCATGATGGGCACAGGACGCGCCTCGCCACGCTTCAGCGCCATGACAAAGGCCAGCACACCGGCCACCGCGCCATAGAGTTCCTCGCGGATCATCTGGCGTTCGCGGGTGGTGTAATAAAGCGCACGGGCAAGGCCGGGGAAGGACAGGCAGGGCAGATCATATTCAGCCGCCAGTTCGCGGATGGCCAAGGCCTTTTCGCCGCGCCCTTTGGCCAGCACCACCGGCGCCATGGCGATTTGCGGGTCCCATGCCAGCGCCACGGCGAAATGGGTGGGGTTGGTGACCACGAATTGCGCTTTCTTCATCGCGCCCGCAATGGCGCCCATGGCGATCTGGCGCTGGCGTTGACGGCGATGGCCGCGCGCTTCGGGGCTGCCTTCCTGCTCCTTGTTCTCGTCCTTCACTTCCTGCAGGCTCATGCGCAGGCGGCGCATACGGCGGACCCATTGCACGGGAAAGTCGATCAGCGCGATCACCACCAGACCGCCCGCCAATTGATAGAACAGGTTGGTCAGCGCGCCCCATGCAAATTGCAACTGCCCGCTCAGGCCCACGGCGTTCAATTGCAGCATCTGGTCCACGCGCGACGAACCCCAGCTATAGGCGATCGTGCCCAGCAGCAGCACTTTGAGCGTGCCCTTGGCCACTTCGATCCAGCCATTGGGGCCGAACATGCGGGCAAGGCCCGACATGGGATTGATGCGGCTGCCCTTGGGGGCCAGATTGCCGAATTGAAAGCGGCCGTTGCCCGCAGGCCCCAGCTGGGTGATGATGGTGAAAGCAATCACCAGCATGCCCAGCAGCAGCACGGGCGGGGCCAGACGCATGGTGATCCGCAAACCGATCCGGCCCGGCTCGAAACTGTCCAGCGCGGCGCGGTCCCAATGCATCCCGCTGCGCATCGTTTCGGCCATGCCTTCAAACATCCACGGGCCCGCCAATTGCAGAAAGGCCGCGCCGATCAGCATGGTGGCGGCAACACCCAGATCCTTGGAACGCAGCAGGTCGCCATTTTTGGAAGCGTCCTTTAAGCGCTTTTCGGTTGGTGCAAATGTCTTTTCACCACTGGTTTCCTCGGCCACGGCCTCAGACTCCTATCAGACGGCCCGAAGCGGCAATGGCTTGGGCGGAGAGTTCGACCATACGGTCGGTCAGGATGGGCGCGGTGGCGATCAGCGCGGCAAAACCGCCCGCAATCGTGACCGGCAGGCCCAGCGAGAACAGGTTGAGCGCAGGGGCCGAGCGCGAGAGCACGCCTGCCACCACCATCACCAGCAACAGCATCAAAGTCACCGGCAGGGCCATGGCCAGAGCGGTGGCAAACAGCGTAGAGCCAAAGGACACAATCTCCATGAAACGGTCCGGCCCCAGCCAGGTCTGGCCCGGCGCAAACACCGTGTAGCTTTTGACCACCAGCGCGATCCAGTGCAGATGCGCGCCCACGCCAAAGAACACCAGCGTCAGCACCACGGTAAAATATTGGCCCAGCGCGGGGCTGGAACGCCCGCTTTGCGGATCGACCGAGGCGGCGATGCTCATGCCCATGCCGCCACCGATCATTTCAGCGGCAATCAAAGGGGCGGCAAAGGCAAATTGCAGCACAAAACCCATCGCCGTGCCCACCAGCACCTCGCCTGCCACGGCCAGCAGGCCGGAGGCGGAAAACAGATGGGCCGGTGCCTGCACATTGGTCCAGCCTGCCACCAGCAGGGCAATGGCGCCTGCGGTGATCACCCGCACCTGCGGGGGCACATTGACCATGCCGAACAAGGGCGCCGCCACCAAAGCCGCGCCAATGCGCGTCATCAGGAACATCCAGCGCCAGAATTCAGCCTCGATCGGGCCAAAACCAAAGTCGATCGCGATCACGTGTCTCGCCCTTACTGGCCGGGAGCCGCGCCCAGATGGGCAATGGCGGCAAAAATATCGCGGGTGAAATCCTGAATGAGGCCTAGCATGCTGGCGCCAAACAGCATCAGCACGACGGCGGTGACGATCACCTTGGGGATGAAGGTCAGCGTCTGTTCGTTGATCGAGGTGGCCGCCTGAAAGATCGAGATCACCAGACCTACCGCCAGACCGCTGAGCAGAACCGGCGCGCCGCACAGGGCCACCACGTAAAGCATCCGGTCGGCAAGGGCCAGCATGGCATTGGTTTCATCCATGGCGCGTCTCCTCTCAGGCGAAGCTGGCAGCAAGGCTGCCCATCAGCAAAGCCCAGCCATCCACCAGCACGAACAAGAGCAGCTTGAACGGCAGCGAGATCATCGCGGGGCTCATCATCATCATGCCAAGGCTCATCAGCACGGCAGACACCACCAGATCGATCACCAGAAAGGGCAGATAGAGCATGAAGCCGATCTGGAAGGCGGTCTTGAGTTCGCTGGTGACATAGGCGGGCAGCAGGATCGAGAAAGGCACATCCTCGGGCCGTTCAAAGCGCGGACCCTTGGCCATATCGGCAAACATGGCCAGATCGGTGCGGCGGGTCTGGCGGATCATGAAGCTGTGAAACTCCTTGCCAGCGGCCGAGATCGCTACGTCAGCGCTCATCTGGCCAGCGGAATAGGGGGCGATGGCATTGGCGTTCACGCGTTCCAGCGTGGGGCTCATCACAAACAGCGAGAGGAACAGAGCAAGGCCGATCAGCACCTGATTGGGCGGCGACTGTTGCAGGCCCATCGCCTGACGCAGGATCGAGAAGACCACCAGAATGCGGGTAAAGCTGGTCATCATCAGGATCAGCGTCGGCAGAACCGTCAGCAGACCCATAATGATCAACATTTGCAGCGAGAGGGTTAAACCTCCGCCCGGTCCGCCGTTCATAGAGGCGAAAGCGCGATCCATCGCACCCGGCAGGGCCGAGGGCATGGAAGGCACAGCAGGAGACGCAGTCTGGGCGAAAGCGGCGCCCGGGGTGAGGAGGCTTGCGGCCAGCGAAAAAGCGACAAAAATAAAACGTGCGGGCACGAGCGCGCGCGACAGCACAAATGGCGACGAGATCACTTGTCGATCCTCCGCAGGGTCTGGGCAAAATCGGGGCCTTCGCGGAAGGTTTCCTCGAAATCATCCTCGGGCAGGTTAACGCGGGCAGGGGCCTCGGCCAGACGGGTCATGCCCTGACGGCCGGTGGAAACCAGAATTTCGCGGCCGTGAAACTCGATCACCAACAGCTTTTGCGTGGGGCTGAGCATCAGCGTTTCCACCAGCTTCACGCTGCGGCCATTGCCATTGGCCATGAACTTCTTTTGCAGCTTTTGCGCCATGCGCAGGCTGCCCCAGATCATGGCCGCGATCAGCGGCAGCAGGATCAGCAGTTTGACGATATACCAGACCATCAGTCGATATCCGCCACCGGATTGGCGCCCTGATCGGCCATTTCGACAATGCGCAGGCCAAAGCGGTTGCCCTGAGCCACAATCTCGCCCTTGGCGATCACCTTGCCATTGACCATCACGTCCAGCAGTTCGTCGGTCAGGCGGTCGAGCAGCACGATGCTTTCCTCGCCCAGCGAGAGCACATCTTTCAGCTTCATATCGGTGCGGCCCAGTTCGACCGAGAGGCGCACATCAACGTCCTTGAGGAAATCAAAGCCGCGGGTGGAAAAACCGGTTTGGAAGTTCATTGGGCGCTCCTGTTATCTGCAAAGGCTTGATTGATTTGAACGGCCACACGATCATCCATCGTGCCGACCGTGCCATAGGCTATGGTGGAATCTCCCACGCGCAGCGGCACCTGCCGCGCCACCGCCACCGGCAACACAACGCCGGGGGCCAAAGTGGCAATGGTGGGGAAAGAGATACGCATATCGACCAGGATGGCGCTGACGCTGACCGGCACATCGCCGAAGGGGGCGCTGGACGGATCGGCGGGGGCACGCGGGGCCGACTGGGCCATGGTGACTACGCCCGCATCGCTATAGCCGAACAGGCGGGCGAGCGAGGCAAAGGGCATGGCAAAGGTGATCAGCCAGGGCAGAACCCCGCCATCGTCCACTTCCATCGTCCACATGGCCAAGGGCGTGTTGTCGGCAAAGGGAGCCAGCATGGCCAGATTGCCATCGCGGCGGATCGCGGACAATTCCGGTGTCTGCCCGCTGCGTGCGCCGCCAGCGGTCGCGGTGACGGCGGCGGAGAGATTGTCGGCCAGCATGGTTTCCATGCGGGACAGCATCAATTCGGCGGCCATGGGGAAGGCCTTGGGCAGCGGAGCCGGAGCCTCGCCCTTGCCACCAAACGCGCGGTCAACAATGCGCAGCATCGGTTCGGCTTCAATCGACACCAGCATCGGCGTCTTGGCATCGCCCACCGCCATCAGGCTGTTGGCGGCCAGCGAGGCGATCGACTGGTGCAGGCTGTCGAGCGTGGTTTCGCGCGGGGTGGTGCAAGACACCATCGGTGCCTCGCCACCCAGCAGCGGGGCCAGCGCGCCGGACAGGCGGCGGGCGTAGCGTTCGCCCATCCGCTTGATCAGCGGCAACAGCTCGTCCGGCCCGGGGCCTTGGCGCAGAAGTTCTGCGCAATGCTCCGCCAGGGGGCGTTCTGCAAGGAATTCGCGCTGCGGTTTCATGCTAATTGGGTTTCCGTATCAAGCTTGGGGCAGGGTTACTGGACGAGGAAGCTCTTGAAATAGACGGCATCCACGCCGCCAAATCCTTCCTCATCGGTCAGCACCTTGTTGATGGCGGCAGTCAGACGCTTCTGAAGCTTTTCCTTGCCTTCCACCGTGGACACTTCTTCCTCCGGCGTGTCGGCCAGAGCTTTCAGCATTTCCGAGCGCACGGCCAGTTCATGCTTTTTCAGCCACATCAGCACGCGGCCATCGCGGTGGGTCGAGCAGGCAATGCTGACCTGAACCAGCGAGGTGGAGTCCTTGAGGTTGGAAGTGAATTCCTCGGTGAAGGTATAATAGGAAGTCTTGTAGGGGCTGCCGCCCTCGCCTTCGACTTCCTTGGCGCCGCCTTCCTCGCCGCCATGACCGCCTTCGCCGCCTGCCTTGGGGGCATAGGGGTCTTCCTCGCCTTTCTTGATCAGCTTGGGCGAATTGTCGACATGGACGGGTTCGGCATGCGCGCCGCCACCGATCAGGCCCATTTTGAAGGCGGCAAAAGCCCCGCCGCCGCCAACGGCCAGCATCACCACGGCGACGATGATCACCAGCATCATCGGGCTTTTGCCCTTTGCCGGCTTATCGTCCTTTTCGGCTTTCTCTTTGCTCATGGTTCAATACTCGATCTGGAAGGCCGCAAGGATCAGGCGAGGATGCCGGCGCGGCGGGAGAGGATGGAGGTGGTGTCTTCGGCCGTGGGCGCGTTGCCCGCAGCGGCGGCGCGGACGGGCTGGGCGGCGATGCCCTGCGCGTTCTGGCCGGCAAAAGTCTGGCTGCCATTCTGCCCGTTGCCGCCCGATTGGCCGCCGGTTTGACCCCCCGTTTGACCATTGCTGGCCATTTGCTTGGCAAGGCCGGAGTCATAGGTGTTGGCGCTGCCCGACTGGCCCTGTTGCGAGGAACTTCCGGTGTCGGCGCTGGCGGCGCTGGCCTGCACTTGGGCTTGGGCCTGCGCCATCGCGGCTTGCGCTGCGGGGGCAAAGGCGGGGTCGGCGCTGGACATGGAAACGGACAAGCCGTCCTTGTCCTGCTTGAAGCTGAGCGAGACGCGGCCAAATTCGGCGTGCTGGATGCTGGTTTCGACGACAGAGGCCGAACCGGAGCGGGCGGCCTGACGCGCTTCCACCAGACGATCGACCAAGGCGGCCATATCGGTGGCGGGTGCGGTCTGGCTGCTGGCGGCGGCGCTGGTGGTCAACGTGTCGCGCAGGGCGTCTGCGGTGGTGGCCGAAGCGATAGTGGCCTGCTGGGCAGCGCTCTGGTCCAATACGGGCAGGGGTGCGGCTTCAACCTTGGCGGCCAGTTGGCCGGTCTTGTCGCTGCTCGCATCGCTGTTCTGCTGGCCGTTGGTGTCGGTGCCTTGTTCCGTCGTAGCCCGGGTCGTAACCGGCTGAGCCACTTGGGTGGCTGCCTGTTCGACACTGCTCTGACGCGGCGTGGCGATGGTGTCGGTGGCCGTTTCTGCCGCGGCTTCGGTTTCGATCACAACTTCGCCGAGCATAGTAGCGTTGGGGGCAGCGTTGGGGGCAGCCTTTGGCGCAGCGGCGGCAATATGCGGCGCCAAAGCAGCGGCCATCAACGTGCTCTGCTGGCTGGCCTGTTCGTCCGACATGGGATCCATGCTGGCGAGCTGGGCAGCGGTTTGGACGGTCGCGACCTGCGCCACATCTTGCGCGGTTAGCGTGACGGTTTCGCTGGGCGCGGTTGTGGCGGTCGCGGTCACCGTGGGGGCGGCATCGACCGGATTGTCCATTGGCGCGGCCATTTGGGCCACGGCCTGGGCCACAGGCGCCTCAACACTGGCCTGCTTGGGCGAAGGCTGGCTGGCATCCCGCATGTGCGGTGCCAGTTGGCTGGTCGTGTCGGCTTGTTTGGTTTCCGGCGCATGGGTGGTAGCGGGCGTGGTGACCGGCTGCACAAAGGTGGCGGCCAAGGCCAGCGCATCGTCGGGCAGGACTGTATCCGTCGTTTCATCTGCCCCTGCCGCTTCTTCCGTCACCTCATCTTGTGCGATGGGCTGTTCGGCGTCGGCGGCCTTGGTGCGCGTGGCATTCATCGCCTTGGTCAGGGCGGCAAGGATCGGTTGGGTCGCGGCCTGCGGCAGGGCTGGCGTGCTATCGGTCGCCGCCGCTTCTTCGGTCACATCCTCTTGCGGCAACATACTGGCCGAGGCGGCAAGCGGAAGCGGCAAGATTTTGCCGGTTGCCGCCGTTGTTGCCGTTGCCGCTTCTGCCGCTTTGTCGTCCAGCGGCGGGATGGCCACAGCCGCCAGATCGCTGGTGGCCGCGTCGATCAGTTGCGCCGTGGTGGTGGGAGCGGCGGCCTGTGGAGCGGCTTGCTGCGCCAGAAGTGCCGAAAATCCGCCATTGCTGGCCGGATCGGCGCTGATCTGCGCTCCGTTGCCCGCCACGCTATCGCCCGACAGCATGCTGGCCAGCGTGCTGGTAGCGGCAGTCAGGTTGAACAGGTCGGGCATAGGTTTCGTCTCCGAATGAAGTTTGCCCTGACTATTATGCAGGGTCCGTGCCAATTCGCTTTGCGCCCATCATCTGGGCTGACATTTGGGCATATTGACGCTTGGCGGCCAATTGGCGCGCCTGTTCGCTGGCGCGCTCTTCCACGGCGGAGCGGCGCTTTTCGGCGGCGGCCAGCTCTTGCTGGCGGCGGTCGGCAATGGCTTGGGCGCGTTTGGCATCGGCCTGTGTGGTGGCGCAAATGCCCTGCAAACCGGCGGTGAAGCGGCCCAATTGGCGCAGTTCGCCACCATCGGTAGCATCGGTACGGGCGGCATATTCCGCCGCCAAGGCGCCCGTGCGGGTCGCCAATTGGGAAAGTTGCGCGAAAGTGGTTTCGGCTCTTGCCGCCTCGCCTGCCGCCGTCTGTTTGGCAATGGCGCGGATCTTTTCCAGCCTTTGCAGGCGTTTCAGCTTGTCGCGCTCGGCCTTCATGGCTCAATCAATGCGGCAAGTTCGGCAACGGCTTGCCCCAGCGGCACGATTTTGCCGCCTTCCTGCGTCAGAAAGTCCACCAGCGCCGGATGCATGGCAATCGCGCGGTCCAGTTGCGGGTCAGCCCCCGCTCGATAGGCGCCCATCAGCACCAGATCGCGGTTGGATTCATAGCTGGCCACCAGAGCGCGGAAGATGCGCGCCACCCGTTGATGGTCCTTGGACACAATATCGGTCATCACGCGCGAGAGCGATGCGGCAATATCGATCGCCGGATATTGCCCGCGCTGCGCCAGATCGCGCGACAGCACGATATGGCCATCAAGGATCGAACGGGCAGTGTCCACCACCGGATCATCCTGTGAATCGCCATCGGCCAGCACGGTATAAAGGCCGGTGATCGAGCCGCCGCTTTGGGCCGAATTGCCCGCACGTTCCACCAGTTTGGTGATCGTGGCAAGGGCGGAAGGCGGATAACCACGCGCTGCGCCCGGTTCGCCCAGCAAGAGGCCGATTTCGCGTCCGGCATGGGCCACGCGGGTCAGCGAGTCCATGATGAGCAAAACCTTGCGCCCCTGCGCGCGGAAATATTCGGCCATGGATGTGGCGAGCAGCGCGCCGCGAATGCGCAGATTGGGCGCATGATCGGCAGGCACGGCAATCACGGCGGTGGAGGCGCGCTTGGCCCCCGCCATATGCCGCTCGACAAAATCGGAGACTTCGCGGGCGCGTTCGCCGATCAGGCCGACGATGACGATTTCCGCGCTGGCACCATGGGCGATCATATCCAGCAGCACCGATTTACCCACGCCGGACCCTGCCATAATGCCGATACGCTGCCCCACGCCAAAGGTGGTGATCGCGTTCAAGGCACGCACGCCGGTATCAAAACTCTGGCGCACGGGGCTGCGGTCCAAGGCGCCGGCGCGCACGCCGCCTGCGGGCCATAGCGCGCCGGGGTGAAGGGGCCCAAGCCCGTCAATCGGTTTACCCTCGCCATCGACAGCGCGGCCAAGGAAGGCTTCGCCCACCGGCAACATGCCGGGCTTGCCAATCGGGCGCACTTTGGCGCCAGGGCGCAGCATCACCGTATCGCCCAGCAACATCATCAAAGTGCGGCCATTGCGGAAACCGATCACCTCGGCGGGCAGCGAATGGCCATTGCCATGGCTGATCCGGCAGAGCGCTCCCACGGGCACGCCAAGGCCGGATACCTCCAGCAAGCCGCCATCGCAGGCCGCCACCACGCCATAGCGGCGGGGGGCCAAATCGACCCGCGTTTGCGCCATGGGGTCCAGCAATTCGTCAAGCAACAGCTTCACTCAAGGCCTCCAATATCCAGCGCCTCGATAATCGCGCGGCGCCATTGTTCGGGGCCGTCCTCGGCGCCGCCAACCTCCATGCCATTGCTGCGGCATTCGACGCGGATGGTGCCGCGCGGCAGGTTGGGGTCGGGGGTCATCACGTAATCCTCGGGCACCTGAGCCTGGATCAGCGTCAGATCCTGTGGATGCAGGCGCAATACGCGTTCATCATCGGTGCGGGTGAACATGGCGGCGGCGCGTTCTACACGGCGTAGCAGGGCTGCCTCGTCCAGCGCCAGCGGGGCTAGCGTTGCCTCGCATAGCGCCACCACTGTTTCCAGCAGACGCTGGCGGAATTGCTCGGCCAGTTCGCCGTCCAGCTTGCGCAGCGTCAGTTCCAGCCTTTCGCGGCGCAGGGCATTGTCTTGCGCCTCACGCTCGGCTGCCTCGCGGGCATCGAGCAAGCCTTGCTCATAACCTTGCGCGCGGGCCTCGGCGATGGGGTCGGCGGCGGGGACGGCCTCGTTATGGCGGCCACCGAAATTCACCCGACGCAGGCCGCCTTTCACAAATTGCCCCTGCATCGCGGCCAAGGCCATGGGCATCACCGGCGCTTCGGTCTCCTCGGCGCTGGCAAAGCGGGCGTCGGGGCGAAAGCCGGATGCGTCTCCCATCAGGGCGGAAAGGTCTGCCATATTTATAACCCCTGATTAGACGTAATCATCATCGCCAGAGCCAAAGCTGATCACACCTTCGGCAGCCAGACGGCGGGCGGCGGCCACGATCTGCTTTTGCGCCTCGATGCAATCGGCCATTTTCAGGCGGCCACGGCTGGCGATTTCGTCGCGCACACCATCGGCGGCGCGGCTGGACATGGCGGCAAAGAACACCTCGCGCTGCTCCTCGGGAATGCCCTTGAGCGCGTTGATGAGAATGTCGCTTTCCACCTCGCGCAGCAGCGAGCCCATGGATTTGGCGTCGAGCACGAAGAGATGTTCGAATTTGAACATTTCGTTTTCGATGGCCTTGGCCAGCACCTTGTCCATCTTGGTGATTTCCGGGATGACCTTCTTTTCCACCGACTTGGCGGAATTGTTGATGATCTCGGCAGCGTTCTTGGCTCCGCCCATGCGCAGGGCGGCCTTGCCGTGGAACTGGGTGATGCGCTGGCTGAGCAATTCTTCCAGCATGGTCAGCGCTTCGGGTTGAACCGGCCCCATGGTGGCGACGCGATGCACCACTTGCGTCTGTTGATCACCGGGCAGGGCGTGCAGGATTTGCGCCGCCACATCGGGTTCCAGTTGCACCAGCAACACGGCAATGGCCTGCGGATGTTCACCCTTGATCATCGGGATGATGGCCGAGGCATTGAGCCATTTGGCCAGTTCCAGCGAAGAGGCTGGCGGCGCATCGGGGATGATGCGCTCCATCAGATTGTCCGCCTTGACCGAGCCGACAGCCTTACGCATCATGGCGTGGACTTTTTCCACCCGCCCATGCGCGTCAATGCCCAGCCTTTGCGTGCGGGCGCAAAAGGCGTCGACCGAATGCATGATCGCCTCGGGGGCAATCTCGCCGATCTCCACCATCTTTTCGCCCAGCACGCGCAATTCTTCCGGCGTCAGTTGCGACAGCAATTTGCTGGCTTGATGATCGTCCAGCAACATGATGAACACAGCGGCCGCTTCGGCATCGCTCAATTCGGGCATGTCGGTTGCGGCATTCTGGCCTTCAACAGCATTCATCGCGGTCATGCTGCATTCTCCTCGGGTGCTGGTTGCAACATCTGGCGCAGGGCAATCACGGCATCATCGGGCTTGGTATCCACGATCTGCTGGGCAAGGCCGACCTGACGGCCCAAAGCTGCGGCATCAATCGGCGCGGGGGGCGGGGCCTGCAACTGGGGTGCCATACCGCCGGTTTCGGCGGAGGCTTCCTCATCGTCCTCATCCTCGGCGGCTGCGCCCTTATTGCCTTTCTTGCCCTTGGCGCCCTTGACCGGCTTGGCCTTGTCGCCGCGCACGGCATTGATCAACGGGCGGACACCCAGCAAGAGCACCATCAAAGTGCCCAGCAGCATCGCGCCATAATGCAGCGCGCGGGCAAACCATGCGGTTTCATAGAAAGGCGTGGCGGCTGCGGTTAAAGGTTCAAAGCTGCGGACAACCACGGCCACCTGATCCCCGCGTGCAGGGTCGGCGCCAACGGCGGCGGAAACCAGCTGCTTGATCTGGTCAATGTCTGATTGTTTCGCCTTGGCCATCGCCTTGGCGGACAGGGCCACGGCTACCGACAGGCGGCGCACCTTGCCCGGCCCTTGGTTGATCACCGAAACCTCGCGGCCCAGCTCGTAATTCTTGCTGGCCGAGCTTTCGGTGGCGGCCGGCGCAGCGGCGGCGGGCGAGGCGGGTGTGCCCTGCGGCGCGCCGGGCGAAGGCTGGGTTACGGGCGGCGGCGTGTTGGACAGCACGCCCGGCACGCCAGCGGCCTGTTGGCCGGTGGGTTGCTGGCTCTGCTGGCTGGTTTCGCTGCGCACCGCGCCGGTCTTGTCATAGGTCTCGCGGGCCGAGGTCGTCTGCTGCATATCCAGATCGACCTGAATCTCGCTGGAGAAATTCTCCTCGCCCAGCATCGGGGTCAGCAGCGCGGACACTTGCCCATGCAGCTTTTCCTCCATGCGCGCCTGCATTTCCAGACGGTCGGAATCCGCGCCGCTCTTGTCGGTCAACAGGCGGCCACGCTGGTCCACCACTTTGACCGCATCGGGCGAAAGACCCGGCATGGAGCCAGCCACCAGATTGACGATGGCCGAGACCTGCCGGTCCGACAATTGCCGCCCATCGGCCAGACGCACCATCACCGAGGCCGAAGGCGCGATCTGGTCGCGCACGAACACCGATTTCTGTCCCTCGCCCAGATGGACGCGGACCGATTGTACCCCCTCGATCTCCTTGATCGAGAGCATCAACTCATGCTCCTTGGCGGCGCGCAGGCGTTCGTCTTCCAAGGCGCGCGAAGCGCCCATGGGCAATTTGTCGAGCGAGGAGCCCGCCGTATCGGGCACAGCCAGCGCGCCATTTTGCGCCACCACCATGCGGGCGCGATAGACATTGGCCTCGTCCACGGTGACGGCGCCGGTCGAACTGTCGATCGAATAACCGATCTTGGCCTTGTCCAGCGCGTCGACCACGCTGGCGCGTTCGGCATCGTCCAGCTGGCTATACAGCACGCGCTGCGGAGCCTGTGCAAGCATACCCCATGCCAGCGCGCCCGCCCCGATCAAAGACATGCCCGCAAACCAGGGCATGGCTTTCTTCACGGCTTCCTGACCCAGAAAGGCGCGGGCGCGATCCATCGGGGCGCCATTGCCATCGGTCAGGGGGGCAAGCAGGGACTGTCCCGCAGCAGCATTGTTGGCGGGCACGAGGTCAGCCATTTATCAAACCCCCATTTTCATGATTTCCTGATAGGCACTCAGGAGCTTGTTGCGGACTTGCAGGGTGGCTTCAAAACCGACCGAGGCTTCCTGTCGGGCCAGCATGACCTTGGCCACATCCTGCGTCTGGCCGGTTTCATAGGCCGTGGTCAGGTCGCTGGCGCGGGTCTGGCTGGTGTTGACGGTTTGCAGGGCGTTTTGCAGCGTCTGGGTAAAGCCGGGGGCGGCGCCTACGGAAGTGGCGCTGGTTCCGTTTTGTCCCTGTTGGCTGTGCACTTGTTGCAAGACCTGTGATTTTTCGATGATTTGGGCGCGCAATTCCATGATTTCGCGCAGACTGTTGGCACCGGCAAAGCCGCCGCCTATTCCAGAGATGCTGCTCATCTACGGCCTCCACCAATAGCGGCTACCGGCAATCCTGCTTCGCGGAACGAGGCAAGGCGATAGCGCAGGGTTCTTTCGGAAATGCCCAGCTGGCGGGCGGCGGCAAGGCGATTGCCACCGCAGGCTGCCAGCGTTTCGAGGATCGCTTTGGCTTCACTGATCTGCACGATATTGGCCAGCTTGCGCGCGGGGGTGAGGTCAACCTCGCTGACCAGCGCGGGCTTGGGCGCTTCTTCCATCACCAACCGGGCCGATCCATCAAACTGGATATGCTCGGGGCGGATTTCACCGCAGCTGTGACCGCCGATCCCTTCGGCCAACAGCAAAGCGCGACGAATGACATTTTCCAATTCGCGCACATTGCCCGGCCAGCTGTGCTGGCGCAGCATGTTGAGCGCTTCCTTGGTGATCCAGGGCAGATCGCGGCCTTCGGCAGTGTGGCGCAGGACCAGCGCGAAGGCGAGCGGGGCAATGTCTTCCATGCGGTCGCGCAGGGGCTTCAACGCAAGGGGGAAAACATTGAGGCGATAGTAAAGGTCTGCGCGGAAGCGGCCCTCGGCCACTTCGGTGGGCAGATCGCGGTTGGCGGCGGCGATGATGCGCACGTCGATCTTGACCGGCTGGGTCGAACCGATGGGCACCACTTCGCCTTCCTGCAGCGCGCGCAACAGCTTGGCCTGCAGCGAGATCGGCATTTCGGCAATTTCGTCCAGCAGCAGCGTGCCACCGTCAGCGGCGCGGAAGAAGCCTTCATGCGCGCTGGTGGCGCCGGTGAAGGCACCCTTGGTGTGGCCGAACAGCAGCGCTTCGAGCATGGCTTCGGGCATGGCAGCACAGTTAACGGCGACGAAGGGGCCCTTGGCGCGCGGGCTGCGGTCATGGATAAAGCGGCTGAGCACTTCCTTGCCGGTGCCGGTGGGGCCGTTAATCAACACGGGAATGTCGCTGGCGGCGAGACGGTCGGCCAGGGCGAGCACGGACAGGCTTTCAGGATCGGCGGCGATCGGAGCAGAACCCTTGGCGCGGGCCGAGGCGCAGGCGACCAGCGCGGCCATCGTGCCTTCGTCCGCCGCATCGGTATAGGTCAGGCCAAAGCGCAGGCCCTTGACCTCTTTGGTCGCGGGCAGGCGTTCCAGCTTGCAGCGTTCACCGCGCGCCAGCGTCAGGCTGGTGGTGGTATCGCCTTGCAGGGGGGACGCCGCCGATTGGGCGTCGAAAAGGCGCAGGCGATAGGCATCGCCCAGCGTTGCAATGATCGCGCTGCTGCGCTGGACCAACGGGGCGTGGCGCAGTGCCAGATCCACGTCTTGATCGATAAGGTCCATTGTTTCGGCGTCCTTCGTGTTAACCATGTCTCGAAGGAGTTTTTGCCGCCTAGACGTCAAAGATGATGGTAATTTAAGGCCTAGGATCTCCACTTAAGTAGTTCCCCAAAATCCCAGCAAAACAGGCGTTTTTCACGGGGTGCAAATTAGGGGGCGAAAAAAAGTTGAAAGGGGGCGTTAAATTTTTTGCCGCTTTGCCGTTCGCGCGTGCGAAAAACGGTCAGATTTTGCCGCTGCCGGTGATTGCCCCACGAATCGCTTGCGAATCAGTGACCTGCAAGGATTGGCCGCGGCAACCGGCAAAAAGCGGCAAGCGCTTGCCGAAATTTTGCCTTTCAGCCTTAAAAATTGCGCCAGCCATCCGCCTTTCGTCATGGCAGCCAGTCCGACTGATCGGGGTGGCTGGCAACTCGACCAATGATCGGGAGTAAACCATGGCTGTAATCAACACCAATGTGAGCGCATTGAAGGCGGCTGCCGCTTCCAATACCGCCGCAAGCATGACCTCGCAGGCGATGACCCGCCTGTCGACGGGCAAGCGCATCAATTCGGCATCGGACGATGCCGCAGGTCTGGCGATCGCCACTTCGATGACCTCGCAGATCAATGCGAACAATCAGGGTATCAAGAATGCCAATGACGGCATTTCGCTGGCCCAGACCGCGCAGGGTTCGCTGGATGAAGTGACCAATATGCTGCAGCGCGTCCGCACGCTGGGCGTTCAGGCACAGAATAGCACCTACACTTCGACTGACAAGACCAACATGCAGTCGGAAGTGGATGCGCTCAAGACCCAGATCAACAACATCGTGACCAACACGAAGTTCAACGGTCAGGCTGTGTTTGGCGCCGGTGCATCGGACGTTACCTTTGGCATCCAGGCCGGCAATGATTCGATCACGCTGACCAGCAAGGCACTGACCTGGACCGCGAACTCGAGCGGCCTTGATGTGACCGCCAGTGCCGCAACAACGGTATCGAAGGTTGACACTCTGCTGTCTGCTGTGGCTGCTACCAATGCCCAGTTGGGCGCCGGTCAGAACCAGCTGACCTCGGCGGTTAACAACATGACCAATCAGTCGACCAACCTGTCGGCTGCTCGCAGCCGTATCCAGGACGCCGACTATTCGGAAGAATCGACGGCCATGGCCAAGGCCCAGATCCTGTCGCAGGCTTCGACTGCGATGATTGCTCAGGCGAACCAGTCGTCGCAGAACGTGCTGTCGTTGCTGCGTTAAGACTTCATCCGCGCCTGACCCGGGCTCAAGGTCAGGCGCGGAACCTGGTGGCCTAACAAGCACCAAGCATCAAATTCAATTTTCAAGACCGGTTAACAGGCAGCCGCGGCTTGTCTGCAAGGTCTTGCTTGTCCATTTTAATCATCTGAAAATAATGAGAAAAATGGATAATTCGACTTAAATCCGGCAAAATTTTGCCGCTCTTGTCTGGGAGTGGAGACAAGCCGAAACGCCGGATTTTGACCAACTCGGGATTTTGATCGGGAGTAGACCATGGCTGTAATTAACACGAACGTTAGCGCACTTCAGGCTGCCAATGCCTCGAACTCGGCTGCTGCGATGACCTCGCAGGCGATGACCCGCCTGTCGACCGGCAAGCGTATCAATTCTGCATCGGATGATGCCGCCGGTCTGGCGATTTCGACCTCGATGACTTCGCAGATCAATGCGATGAATCAGGGCGTCAAGAATGCCAATGACGGCATTTCGCTGGCCCAGACGGCACAGAGCTCGCTGGATGAAGTGACCAATATGCTGCAGCGCGTCCGCACGCTGGGCGTTCAGGCACAGAACAGCACCTACACTTCGACTGACAAGACCAACATGCAGTCGGAAGTGGATGCGCTCAAGACCCAGATCAACAACATCGTGACCAACACGAAGTTCAACGGTCAGGCTGTGTTTGGCGCCGGTGCATCGGACGTTACCTTTGGCATCCAGGCCGGCAACGATTCGATCACGCTGACCAGCAAGGCGCTGACCTGGACCGCGAACTCGAGCGGCCTTGATGTGACCGCTAGTGCCGCAACAACGGTATCGAAGGTTGATACTTTGCTGGCGGCTGTTGCTGTCACCAACTCCACCCTGGGTGCGGGCCAGAATCAGCTGACCTCGGCAGTCAACAATCTGACCAACACCGCGACCAACCTTTCGGCTGCCCGCAGCCGTATTCAGGACGCCGACTATTCCGAAGAGTCGACGGCCATGGCCAAGGCCCAGATCCTGTCGCAGGCATCGACTGCGATGATCTCTCAGGCAAACCAAAGCTCGCAGAATGTGCTCTCCCTGCTGCGCTAAGGTTAATGCCTTGAGTTAAAGCCTCGGCTTTAGTGCAGGCCCGGCATCCCCCCGAAGGATGCCGGGCCTGATTGGCTGAAAAAAATGCTGTTTGCCGGTCATTTTGTGGCCGGCTTTTTGCTGTTTGTGGAGAATTCCAGAAGCAAATTATTGATTTAAAAAGAAATTTTAACTTTTCCAAAAGTTGCTCCGCGAAAGCTTAAAAAACTCTGCCAGCAACCGCTCTTATCTGTGAGAGCCACGGAACTTCATGACCGGCGAGCTCGGTTTTTCGGGAATTGATCGGGAGCACACCATGTCTGTCATTAACACCAATGTGAACGCACTTCAGGCCAGCAATGCTTCGAACTCGGCTGCTGCCATGTCCTCGCAGGCGATGACCCGCCTGTCGACCGGCAAGCGCATTAACTCGGCCGCCGATGACGCTGCCGGTATGGCCATCGCCACGTCGATGACCTCGCAAATCAATTCGATGAATCAGGGCGTCAAGAATGCCAATGACGGCATTTCGCTGGCCCAGACCGCGCAGGGCTCGCTGGACGAAGTGACCAACATGCTGCAGCGCGTTCGCACCCTGGCCGTGCAGGCACAGAACAGCACCTATTCGTCGACCGACCGCACCAATATGCAGTCGGAAGTCAGCGCGCTGAAGACCCAGATCAACAACATCGTGACCAACACGAAGTTCAACGGCACTGCCGTGTTCGGTGCCGGTGCTTCGGATGTGACCTTCAGCATTCAGGCCGGCAATGACGCGATCACCTTGACCAGCAAGGCTTTGAACTGGACTTCCAACTCGAGCAGCCTTGATGTGTCGACCAGCGCCTCCACCACGGTGACCACGGTTGATTCGCTGCTCGGCTATGTGGCGTCGACCAACGCCACGCTGGGTGCCGGTCAGAACCAGTTGACCTCGGCGGTCAACAACATGACCAACACCTCGACCAACCTGTCGGCTGCCCGCAGCCGCATCCAGGACGCCGACTATTCGGAAGAGTCGACGGCCATGGCCAAGGCCCAGATCCTGTCGCAGGCCTCGACCGCGATGATTGCCCAGGCCAACCAGGCCCAGCAGAACGTCCTCTCGCTGCTGAAGTAAGACACGCCTAACTCCAGGCGTAGACCCGAAAGATCAGGCCCGGCCATCGTCAAGGATGGTCGGGCCGATCTGCGTTTACAGAGGTGTGTCGCAGGCACGCGGGCAAAGAAAAAGCGCGTTAGCGGCAGGTCGATGGAACCATCGCCTGCCGCTAACGCGTCAATAATGTAAGGGATGTAGGTCTTGCGCGCGACTTATTAGCCGACGTTGAAGTCCACAGGTGTCAGGCCATCCAACCGGCGCTGGTGCATCAGGCCCAAGGCCTGTTCGAAATGGCGGGTGAAAACCGCAGTATCGAACAAAGCGCAGGTCAGGCGCTGCTGCGCCAATCTAGCGCGAAGATCGCCCAGCAAGGTCGGGTTGCGCGCCAGTTCGAGCGCGAGCGCCTCATATTCCTCATGCGTTTGTGTCACCAGTTCCGGCAGGCCGGCGGCGGTCAACAGGCTGGCGCCCACTCTGGCGGCAAATTGCTCGCCCGCCATGGTCAGCACGGGCAGCCCTGCCCATAGCGCGTCGCTGGTGGTGGTATGCGCATTGACGGCAAAGCTGTCGAGGAACAGATCGGCATGGGCAATGCGGCCCAAATGATCATTATGCTGGCGCGGTTCGGCAAAGATCAGGCGTGCCGGATCGATGCCTCGGGCCGCTGCCTCCTGGCACAAATTGCTTTGCACCACGGCGTTGGATTTGAGCAGCCACAGAACCGAGCCTTCGACCTGCGCCAACAGGCGCATCCAGATGTCGAACTCGACGGGGCTGATTTTATAGGTGTGGTTGAAAGTGCAAAAAACAAAGCCAACGTCCGGCAGGCCGTGATCGGCGCGGGAGGCTTTGTCAGGATGGATGGCGCGCTGGTTGTCGTTGGGCTGATAGGAATGGGGCATCCACACCAGCTTTTCATCAAACGTGCTTTTCAGCGCGGGCGGCACAACGCGTTGGTCGACGATGGCATAATCGACCGCAAAATGGCCCATGGAACCGGGAAAGCCCAGCCATGCCACCTGCACCGGCGCCAGTCTGGCGCCCAGCAGATGCGATCGGCTATCCTTGGTAAAGCCCTTCAAATCGATCAGCACATCAAGCGATTGCGCCCTGATGTAGTCCACCGCTTCGGCATCGGACATGGCGGTGATGTCATGAAAACCGTCATGATGATCGATGGCGAACTGGCGCCACTCGTCCGGCTTTTCCCTGTCATAGGAAAAGGCGTGGAAGGCAAACCGGCTGCGATCATATTCGCGCAATACGCCCGAAAACAGACGCATCGTGGCATGTTCGTGATAATCGGCCGAAAGGAAACCGACCCTGATCCTCGCCTCGGGCAAGGGCGGCTGCAAAGCCGATGTTGGCTGCAGGAAACGCGCCAAGGCCCACCGGCGCGACCGCTGCAATTGCTTGGCGGCATTATCCTCGAAATGCAGGAACAGGCCTGGCAAATCGACCGAATGCGGGGCCCAATCGGCGGGCAGGCGGGTAAAGGCGTGATAGGCTTCAAAATCGCAAATCACGCTGAGATTGACCATCGCCTGCACATTGTCGGGCGCCAGATTTAGCACCATGCGCAAAACTTGCTGGGCTTCTGCCGCATGGCCCAGATCGACCAGCGTGACGCCCAGACTGAGCATGGCATTGGCATGGGTGGGGCACAGTTCGATCGCCCGTGCAAATTGTTGAAGCGCCATGTCATTCTGGCCCATGTCGCGCAGCAGATTGCCCAGATTATAGGGAATGTCCGCGATTTGGGGCGCCAATTCCATGGCCTGTAACAGCGCATTGGCCGCATTCTGCATTTGCCCCATGCGGCGATAGCATACGCCCAGATTGGAGAAATGCTCGGCCTTGTCCGGCTCTTGCTGGGATGCACAGGAAAACATGCGTGCCGCAGCCTGCGCATCACCGGCTTTGAGGTAAAGAGAGCCCAGAAGTTCCAGCAAAGGCACCCAGTCGGGCCATTGCACCAACAAGGCCTCGGCCTTGGGCAGGGCTTTTTGATGTTCACCGGCCTGATCCATCGCCATTAACC
This sequence comes from Novosphingobium umbonatum, assembly GCF_004005905.1. Lineage (GTDB taxonomy): Bacteria > Pseudomonadota > Alphaproteobacteria > Sphingomonadales > Sphingomonadaceae > Novosphingobium > Novosphingobium umbonatum. Next base: position 394,407 of record NZ_SACO01000001.1, on the reverse strand, counting down.
CGGCCAGCACTTGCACCGGCAGGCGTGATGTCGGCGGGATTGGCGCGCCAGGCCGAGCCTTACGGTTGGTGTTGGTCCGGAGCCGCAGACGGTTCGACATGGTGCAATCCTTTGGAAAAGGCCGGTGAGATCTGGATTTTACGCGAGGTCCAGATCGGCAGGCGGCAGGCCTTGCTGTTGGCGCGATTGCATGGCGGCAAAGGCAGCTTCCAGTTTCGCGGTAAAGCGCTTGGTGTTGAACAGGTCGCAATCCAGACGGTTCGCGGCCAATCTTTCGCGCAAAGCGGTCAATCGCCCGCGATCATGGGCCAGCTCCAGCGCCAGCGCTTCATAGTCTGCCTCGCTGGTGGTTGCCAATTCGGGCAGACCAGCGGCATGCAACAGGCTGGCCCCGACGCGGGCGCAAAATTGCTGTCCCGCCATGGTCAGCACCGGCAGACCAGCCCATAGCGCATCCGAACAAGTCGTGTGGGCATTTACCGCAAAACTGTCGAGGAAGAGATCGGCATGGCGCAGGCGGCCCAGATATTCATGGTGATGTGCCTTTCCGGCAAACACCAGCCTTTGCGCCGCGATACCACGCTTTTCCGCCTCGCGCCGTAGATTGCGTTCCGCCACAGGGTTGGAGCGCAAGAGCCAGAGCACGCTGTCGGGCGTCTGTGCCAGCAGGCGCATCCAGATGTCGAATTCGCGAGGGGTGATCTTGTAACTGCTGTTGAACGAGCAAAAGACAAAGCCGTTTTCGGGCAGGCCATGATGGCGGCGGCTGCCTTTGTCGGTGACGATGGGGCGCTGGTCATCATTGGATTGATAGGATCCGGCCAGCCAGACGATATTCTCGTCGAATGTATGCCTTTGTTCGACGGGCAGCACGATATGGTCGGCGATGGCATAATGCACCGACGCATGGCCCATCGAACCGGGATAGCCCAGCCAGGCAACCTGTACCGGCGCAAGGCCCGCGCCCAGCAGATGGGCGCGCGAGCCTTGGGTAAAGCCCTTCATTTCGACCAGAATGTCGATGTTCTGCTGCCTGATCGCGGCGATGGCCGCATCATCGGTCAATTCCTGAATATCGTGGAAATGCTCCACCATCTTCTTCGCGGAACGGCGGATGGGGCAGTCCATGTCCGGCCCATAGCTGAACAGGTGGATTTCGACTTTTGACCGGTCATGCTCGCGCAGAACGCCGGCAAACAAATGCATCGTGGCATGGTCATAAATGTCGGAGGACAGATAACCGATGCGGATACGGCCATCACCGGCGGGCGCGGGCTGCGGCGGGGTTGGTGCCGGTTTCAGCATGGCATGGGCGGAAAAGGCCCTGCTGCGCTCCAGTTGGTTGGCAGGATTGTCCTCAAAGGTCAGCGCGTTGAAAGGCGGTGCGGGCGGGCCGTCAGGCGCGTTGACCGGCAGGCTGCGGAAATGGTCAAAGGCGCTCCAGTCGCAGATCTGCGCCTTTTGATAGCACAGGAAGCGATCCATGACGAAATCATAGCGCGAGGCCAGTGCCTGTTCACCGGCGGCAATCGCGTCCTCGTGGCAATGGGCCGCGGCCAGCGCGTTGGCGCGATTGACCATCGCCATATGGAAATCGGGCCGCGCCTTGATGGCCAGACGGAAGCTTTCTGCCGCTTGCAAATTGTGGTTGCCATGCAGCAGCGCGGTGCCAACATTGTTGAGCGCATCGGCGTGGTTCTCGTCCAGATCCAGCACCAGCAGAAATTGCTGGAGCGCCTGTTTGAACTGGCGCTTTTCCAGATAGACATTGCCCAGATTGTAGAGTGGGTCAATTTCCTTGGGATTGATGGCAATGGCGCGTTGCAGGGCGGCTTCGGCCTCTGCCAATCGCTTTTGCTGTTTATAGGCAACGCCCAGATTGCTCCAGTTCAGCGCCTCGTTCGGGCCGTAAAGCGTGGCCTGTTCCAGCATGAAGATGGCCGCAGCGGCGTCCTGCATTTGCAACAGAATGGCCCCTGCCACGCCCAGCAGGCTGGGAGACTTGGGCCAGCGCGTCAGCATGGGCGTGATCAGATCCAGCGTTTCGCGCGGGTGGCGTGCCTTGGTGTAGGTGTCGAGCACGAGGCGCAAGGTTTGCGCAGGGGGATCACCAGCCACCGGTCCAGCGGCCTGATGGCCATGGCTGCGGGCCTTCACCGCGCTCTTTTCCGCCATGCGGCGTGCTTTGCGGGCCAGATTCATGCTGCTTTCTCCCGATGCTGGGCAGGGGATGGGGCAGTCTTTGCGTGATGTGGCAAGCAAGTCATCGTCTCGGCCATCCTGTTGGGGCAGGCCGATGATGCGGATATGCGCGGGCCTGCTGGAACTATGAATCATTCCTAAACAGGCTGGCTTAACGAAGCGCGGGCGATGGGTTAGGGGTTTATGCGAGTGCTAGCTGACCGAGGCCAGTCCGTCTTGCAAAGTTTGCAGATTATGCTGTGCCAGATGGCTGCCGCGGCCGGTTACGCTGCCTTCCAGATCGGGCCTTTCGCCAATGGCAAGGCAGGTTTGCCATGCCTTGATCGCGCGGGGGATCCAGTGGCTGATGGCGTGGGTGGGATCGATCATCGCGCTATCGAGGCATAGATTGCCCAGCACAAAGAACAGGTCGGGCGAGGCCGCATAGTCGGGTATCTCGGCTTCGGCCAATTGCAAGGCCTCATCCAGCCTGCCGGTTTGCCCCAGACAATGCAGGTGGCGCACCACCAGATCATGGCGCCATGGCGCACGGGGCGTGCTGGCCAAAGCCTTGGCATACCATTCGCAGGCCTGCACATGCTGACCATAGCTTTCGGCATCCTTGCCCAGTTGGAACTGGATATAGGCATCATCGGGATGCGCCGCCAATTCGGCCAACAGCAGCGGGAGGTTACGGCTTTGCTTGCCAATCCGCTGTGCGGTCAGATAGCCATCATGCCCGATCAGCACCGGCAGATCATGGCGTGGCAGGGTGCTGTCCACCTGCTCGTGGATGCGACCAGTAAAGCGGGCGCCACGCGGGATCAGGCGGGTGATCCAGCTGCGCACCTCCTGCGGCGAGGAGGGATCGGTGTCGTCATGGCTGATCACGCAAAGTCGGCCCAGACGTTCTCCGCCCTCGCAAAAGGCGCGCAAGGCTGCGCCGCCCTGTTCGATCCATTCATCGGCATCGATAATCAGGTTCCACGCAGCATCAGCGCATTCCAAGGCATAGTTGCGCGCGGCGGCGAAGTCATCGGGCCATGCCAGATGGTGCACCTGCGCCCCAGCTGCCAGCGCGATGGAAACGGTGCCATCGGTGGAACCCGTGTCGACTACCACAACCTTGTCCACCCAATGTTTCACACTGGCAAGACAGCGGGCCAGACAACGCGCCTCATTGCGGACGATCAGCACTGCTGCGAGATCGGTCATCTGGCCCATCTTTCAACTATCCCTTTAATTGAGCAGGATCGACATGCGGCGGTTGCGCGCATCGGCTGGATTGTCCTGAATCAGCGGCTCGCGGTCGGCCACGCCCTCGATCCGGCGGAAGCGGGTCTCGCCCAGACCATCGCGCTTCAGCGCCTGACGGGTGGCTTCGGCGCGTCCTGCGGACAGCGACCAGTTGTTGGTGGCATCGCCACGCTTCCATTGCAGCGAGTCGGTATGGCCACGAATGGTCAGATTGCCATCCTCGTCCTTCAACACGCTGCCAATAGCATGCAGCAATTGCACGGCATCGGGGGTCAGGATAGTGGTGCCCAGCTGGAACATCGAGAAATCGGCATCATCCACCATGTCGATCCGCACGCCTTCGGGCGTGGCGGTGACTTTGAGCGTGCGTGCCAGCTTCTTGAGCTTTTCCGAGGCTTCCAGCTTCTGCGCCAGCTTCTGGGTTACGCTGGCCACTTTCTTGGCGCTGGTGGCGCCTTCCTTCACGCCGCCGCTGGCATCGCGCGGAATGGTCAGCGTGCGGGTGCCGGTCTGGCCACGACGGTTGGGATAATTGTCCACCTCGGTCAGCGAGGAGCCGCCCAGCAACCCGTTGGAGCCTGCGCTGCCCTTTTTGGTGGTGACCAAAGTGGGGGTGAAATAGTCGGCAATACCCTTGCGCTGCTTTTCGGTGGTCGCGCCCAGCAGCCACATCAGCAGGAAGAAGGCCATCATGGCCGTCACGAAGTCGGCATAGGCCACTTTCCATGCGCCGCCATGGTGACCGGCAGCCACCACATTGATCTTCTTGACAATGATCGGTGCCGGTATCTCGTTTTTGCCGGGCTTTTTGGGCGGGGCCATAGGTTTAGTCCCCCTTTAACGACCGCGCAGCGCGTCGAGCAGTTCCGAAAGGCCGGGGCGGTAATCATGCGAAAGGCCAGAGCGGGCGCTTTCCACCACCAGCGGCTGGGGCCAGCCATGCAGGCTGGCGATGATCACCTGCTTGACGCAATGGAAGATCTGGGCGTCGGCCTCGTTTACCTGTTGCAGGCGGCCTGCCATCGGGCCCACGATGCCATAGGCCATCATAACGCCCATGAAGGTACCCACCAGAGCCGAACCGATCATCGCACCCAGCACCGTTGGCGGCTTGTCGATAGAGCCCATGGTTTTCACCACGCCCAACACGGCGGCCACAATGCCCAGTGCGGGAAGCGCGTCACCCAGGCCCTGAATGGCATGCTGGGGGTGTTCAAGGCCGGTCATATGGGTCTTGATGGCATTGTCCATCACGTCTTCGACCGCATGCACTTCCAGCGTGCCCGACGACACCACGATCAGCGTCAGCGTATCGCAGATCAGCGCGGTCAATTCATGGTTGGCCAGCAGACGCGGATATTCGGCAAAGATGGCCGAGCTTTTGGGGTCCTGCACATGGCTTTCCATCGCCACAGGGCCTTCGGTGCGCAGCAGCTTCATCAGCTTGGTGGTCAGGGCAATAACGTCAATATGGTCCTGCTTGTTATGGCGTGGACCTTTGAACACTTTGCCAAAACCGGCACCCAGCGCTTTGAGGCCATGCATGTCATTACCGATGATCAGTGCCGCGATACCCGCGCCGCCAATCGTCGCCATTTCGTGCGGAATGGCCTCGAACACGGGGCCAAGTGCGCCGCCGGTCATGGCGAAAACACCAAAAACGGCACCGAAGAGGACGACTAGACCAATAACGGGAAACATGGCGAACTACCCCGAGTAAGCAAGATGAGGGTGAACCGGAAAGCCAGAAGCTCTAGTTCAGCATCGAGAAGAGCGAGAGATTGGCCAGTTTGACAAAGCTGGCCTGACTGGCTTCCAGAACGGTCATTTGCTGGGTTAGTTTAGCGGCGGCCTCGGTAATATCCGTCCCGCCAATGGCGCTTTGCAGATTGGCGCGCTGGGTTTTCATCTGGGTCTGCATGTCGGTGGTGGTGTTCACCCAGGCCAGACGGGCACCCACCACGGTCTGGGTGGTGGTCACCGCTTCCAACCCCGCGCTCAGATCGGTCAGGGCGCCTTGGGCCGCGGCGATAGCATCGGCGGTGGAGGTGGGATTCTGCAGGGCACTGGCCAGATTCTTGACCACCGAGAGCAGATCCTTCGACGTGCCGCCCGAGGTGAAGGTCAGGAATTCAGGGCCGGTGACACCCGTGGTCACCGACAGGCCGGGGCCGAGATCAATCGTCGCCGCGCTGGCCGAACCATTATAGGTGGCATTGCCCGAAGCGTCCAAAGTATAGGCAGCACCGGTACCCTGCCCCGCGAACAGGGCATCGCCATTGGTGTCCTTCACATTGGCCAGATTGGTCAGGTTGTTGTAATAGGCTGCGATCTGGGCGCCCACAGCGGCACGGTCGGTCGTGCTGAGCGTCGAGGAAGCGGCCTGCGTGGCCAGCCTCTGGATGTCGATCACAATATTGGAAAATTCGGACAGGGTGCTGTCGGTCTGCGTCAGGCGCGTCTTGGCCATCGTGGTGTTCGACGTATCGGCCTTGGCCAAAGTGTCCGAGGCCTGCAGTGCGCGCATTTGCGCGGCGGCCAAGGGGTCATCATAGGAACGTACGATCTTGTCGCCGGTGCTGATCTGGACCTGCAGATCCTCGGTCTGCTTGCGCAGCTTGGTCAGATTATAGACGGCGCCATCGTAGAAGGCACTGGTGCTCACACTGGTCATCGCAAGAGTCCTCCTTACAGATTCAGCAATTGGTCGAAGAGAGTATTAGCTACCTGAATGACCTTACCCGAAGCCTGAAAGGCCTGTTGGTATCTGACCAGATTGGCCGCTTCGGTATCAAGGTCGACACCGGCCTGGCTGGCCAGCGCGGTCGAGGCGTTCGAGGCGATGGTTTCCAACGTATCGCGGGTGGTGGTGTTGCTGGAAACCGCGCTGTTCAGCTGGAAAATCAGATCGTTGAGGTTGCCGCTGGTCTTGTCGGTGCTCATCGTGCTCAACATGCTGGTCAGGTTTGACGCATTCATGCTGTTGGCGGCCGAGCCCGAAGGGGCGGCGGCGATCTGGCTGCCGCTGGTTAAGGAAACCGCCATGTCGGCTGCGCCCGTGCCGCTGAACATCGCGGTGCCGGTGGTGCCGTTCAGGTCAACGCCGGCAGCCTGCGCGGTGTTGATCAGATCCATCAGGTCTTGAGCCTGAGTGTCCAGATCGTCCATCGCGCTGATACCTGCGGCAATCCCTTGCTGATAACCGGCCAGCGTTCCGCCCGACAAAGTGGCGGGCAGGGATCCGACCGAGAAGCTGATCGCGCCGCTGGTTGCGGTGGCCATGGTCACGGTGCCAGCGGTGATATTGCTGACCAGTGCAGGCCCGCTCGAACCGCCCAGTTGCACCGAGACGGTGTTATTGGCGTTGAACGTGGTGGTGATATCGGCGATCTTCGACATCTTTTCCAGAATGGCATCGCGCTGGTCGAGCAGCGTGGCGCTATTGCTGGCCGGATCGGTGTCGGTGGCGATGGTCATGTTCAGCTTGGCCAGACTGGTGGCCAGATCGTTCAGATTGCTGACGCCATCGGAAGCGCCTTCCTGCATGCCGGTGATGGCCGATTGCAGGGATTTGGCGGCTACGTTGAAGCTCTGCGCCAAGGTCTTACCGCTTTCCAGCGCATTGGCGCGCAGGGCGGAATCGGTGGGCGTGGAGGTCAGCTTGGTCAGCGCGGCCTGAAAATTGATCAGCGAGTCATAGACGCCCGAAGTTTCCACCGCATTGCTGACATTGGTCAGCCCGCTGACCAGCGTATCGGCGCGGCTGGAATCCGAAGCGGTGCGTCGCACCTCCGATTGCAGGAAAGCGTCGGCATTGCGCACAATGCCCGCCACCCGCACACCAAATTGCGAGATGTCGCCATAGCTGCCCACCGAATCCTGCACCGACAGTTCCGACAGCGTCACGCTGCGGCGGACATAGCCTGCGGTGGAGGCATTGGCGATATTTTGCGCGGTAATATCCAGCGCGGCGCGGGCGGCCTTGGTGCCACTGGCGGCGATATGGATCATATTGGAGGTCATTTTGCGCCTCCCTGGGCGGTGGTGGAACTGGTGGTTTGCGTCTGGCGCGTCAATTGCGCCTCGATCATCTTGGCAAAGCCCAAAGTGCCGCGTTGGGCGACGGTGTCGGCGAAATTGGAATCCTGCATCTCGCGGAAGGTTTTGGTGCCTTCGTTGGTGAACAGCGTGTTTCCGAAATCGACCTTGCGCGCTTCGGACAGCATCTGGCGCAGCAGCATGGATTCAAACTTCTGTGCCGCTTGCTTGATCTGGGCGCTGTTGGCCGAGGTGGATGTGGTCTCGGTTGCCGTGCTGGAGACGGGCGAGGTCGAAATCTTGCTCATATCACCACCATCTCCGCCTTGAGCGCGCCGGACTGTTTGAGCGCTTCGAGGATCGCCACCAGGTCGGACGGCGTGACGCCCAGCAGGTTCAGCGCATCGACGATCTTGGACAGCGAGGTGCCACCTTTCAGCATCGCAACATGGGCCTTTTCTTCCTCGGCGCTGATGTTGCTGTTGGGCGTGACGGTGGTCTGGCCGTTGCTGAAAGGCGCAGGTTGCGAGACGCGGGGCTTTTCATCGATCCGCACGGTCAATTTGCCATGGCTGACAGCGGCGGGCGACAGGCGCACCGCATTGTTGATCACCACTGTGCCGGTGCGGCTGTTGACGATCACGCGGGCAGCAGCCTCGGCAGGCGTCACATCGATCATTTCCACCGCGGCCAGAATGGACGAGCGCGTATCGGCCCCATCGGGCAGGCGCAGCGCCACGGTCACGGCATCTTCGGCGGCGGCCATGCCGGGGAAGCGGGTGTTGATCGCATCGCGCACGCGCTGGGCGGTCAGGAAATCGGCGGTGTTGAGGTTGTAACGCAGCAAGGGCGCCTTTTCGAAACCGGTGCTCACCGCGCGTTCGACGCTGGCCCCTTCGGCAATGCGGCCCGTGGTGGGGATATTGACCGAAAGCTGCGAGCCATCCTTGGCGGCAATGCCCAGACCACCCACGGCAAGGTTGCCCTGTGCCATGGCGTAAATCTGGCCATCGGCACCATACATGGGCGTCAGGATCAGCGCCCCGCCGCGCAAGGACTTTGCCTTGCCGATGGCAGAGACAGTAATGTCGATCCGCTGACCCGGCTTGGCAAAGGCGGGCAGGTCGGCGGTGACCAGCACGGCAGCGGCATTTTTCAGGCCGGGCGCAACGCCGGGCGGCAATTGCAGGCCCATCCGGCCCGACACGCCCTTCATCGCCTGCGTCAGATATTCCAGCGTATCATCGCCGGTGCCATCAAGGCCGACCACAATGCCATAGCCGGTGAGCTGGTTGCTACGCACGCCTTGAAAGCTGCCCAGATCGCGCACACGTTCGGCATGCAGCGGGGCGGCCATCATCATGGCGGCGATAAAAAGGATAAGGCGGGAGATCATACGCATGGCGGGCCTCTCCATCAGAACGGGCTGATGTAGCTGAAGAACTTGTGCAGCCAGCCTTCGCGCGCGCTTTGCGCCACGGTGCCATCGCCAGCATATTCGATCCGTGCATCGGCCACCTGACTGGACAGCACCTGATTGGCCCCGTCCACGTCGGCAAGGCGCACGATGCCAGAAAACTGGATCCACTCCTTGCCCTGGCTCAGCAGCATGCGTTTCTCTCCTCGCACCAGCGCGGTGCCGTTGGGGCGGACTTCGGCAATGGTGACGGCAATCACGCCATTGAACGTGTTCGTCTGCGAGGCATTCCCCGCACCATTGAACGACGCGGAACCTGAAGCATTAAGGGTGCCCGGTGTAATTGCCAGCGGTCCGACCGAGGGCGGGGTAAGGGCGGTGCTGCCCGCGCGTGAGCTTTTGTTCGCGGCCGACTTGGTGGTGCTGGTGCTTTCGCTCAGCAGGATGGTCAGAACATCGCCCACCCGCTGTGCCCGCGCGCCCGACACCAGCGACACGTAACCCATGGCCGCCGAGAAAATGGCGCCATCGGCCGCCGGAGCATTGCCCGGCATGGCGGGCAGGGTGGCATCGAAGCCTTTGGAAGGGCGGCGTCCGGCCTGCGCCGGTGCGGCGACCAGCGCCAGCATGGTGCACAGGGCAAGGAGCGAGGGGCGGTTCATCATCTGTCTCACAGCGTCTGGTTGGCGTTTTTGAGCATTTCATCGACCGAGGAGATCATCTTGGAATTGATCTCGTAGGCGCGCTGGCATTCGATCATGTCCACCAGTTCGGTCACGATGTTGACGTTGGACTGTTCCAGATAGCCCTGTTTCAACGAGCCGCGCCCCGCCGTGCCGGGCTGGCCGATCTGGGCCACGCCGCTGGCGCCGGTTTCCTGATAGAGATTGTCGCCCAAAGCCTGCAAAGCGGTGGGGTTGGGAAAGCTGGCGATGGTCAGCTGGCCCACCTGTGTGGCCACGCCCGAACCGGGCAGGATGGCCGAAACCGTGCCGTCATCCGAAACGGTGATCGAGGTGGCGCCGGTGGGAATGGTGATTGCCGGTTGCACCACATAGCCCGAGGAATTGACCAGCTGTCCTTCGGCCGAGAGCGAGAAATTGCCCGCCCGCGAATAGGCCAGATTGCCGGTGGGCAACAGCACCTGAAAATAGCCCGCGCCCGAAACCGCCAGATCCAGCGCATTGCCGGTCGAGCTCATCGTGCCCTGCTCGTCGATGCGGGTGGTCGATTGCACACCCACACCGGTGCCAAGGTTGAGGCCGGTGGCGAAAGTGGACTGGTTGGACGATTGCTGACCCGCCACGCGCAGGTCCTGATAGGCCAGCGTCGAGAAATTGGCGCGGTCGCGTTTATAGGCGGTGGTCGCCACGTTGGCCAGATTGTTGGCAATGACGCGCATACGCGTGTCTTGCGCTTCCAGACCGGTACGGGCGACTTGCAGGGCGGAGGAGGACATGGGCTTTTTCCCTTTTATCTAAAATCAGCCAGAGGTGCCGGAAATGCGCAGCAGCGCCGTGCTGGATTGATCGACATCGCGGGCGGTGGCGATCAGCTTGGTACGGATATCGAACAGGCGCTGCGAGCGGATCATCTCGGTCAGCACATCGGTGGGGTTGACGTTGGATTGTTCCAGACTGCCGACCACCACTTGCCCGTTTTCGTCATTGGGCAGCACGCCGCCACCCACCACGCGGAACAGGCCGTCCAGGCCTTTGGAGATCGAGCTGCCAGCGGGGCTGGCCAGCTTGATCTTGTCCACCGGCTGCGGGGGCAGATTGGGGGTTTCCGGATTGGCCACCAAGACCGAGCCATCAGGGCCCAGCGAGATTTGCGCGTCGAGCGGCACGGTGATCGGCCCCCCATTGCCGATCACCGGACGCCCGTCTCCATTTTCCAGAACGCCCGTGGGCGATACGGTCAGATCTCCACGGCGGGTATAGGCTTCGGTGCCATCCTGCGCTTGAACCGCCATCAGGTCATCGCCTCGCATGGCAATGTCCAGCTTGCGGCCCGTGGCGGTCATGGCGCCAGCGTCCATATTCGCGCCCTTGACCTCGCCTTCGGCCATGGCCCGCGCTTCGAGCGAGGGGCCTTTGAGCGTGATAGGCGTGGTATAGAGCATTTCGGCTTTGAAGCCGACGGTCTGGGCGTTGGCCATGTTGGACGCGATAACCCTTTCGCGGGTCATCGAGTCTGTCATGCCGGACACCGCCGTGTAGATCAGCCGGTCCATATCTTACCCTTACGAGCGCAGGTTGATCACCGCGTCGGAGATGGCGGTGGAGGTGTCGATCGCCTTGGCATTCGACTGGAAATAACGCTGGGCGGTGATGAGGTTCACCATTTCGGTGGCCATATCGACGTTGGAACCTTCCAACTCGCCCGACAGGATCTGGCCCATGCCGCCCGTGGTGGGCTGGTTATAGTTGGCCATGCCCGACAGGCCGGTGGCCTTCCAGTTCTGGTTGCCGGTTTGCAACAACCCGCTGGTCGAGGCGAAGGATGCCAGCGCGACCTTGCCGATCGTGGCGGTGGTGCTGTCGTCATAGGAGACGACAATCGAACCATCGGTCTTGATCTGCACGCCTGCATATTTGCCGCCCGAGGCATTGTCGGCGGTCAGCTGGATGCTGCTGGGGGTGGTGGCATAGGTGCCAGAAGCCGAGTCATAGGCCAGCAATTGCAGGCGGTTGTTGTTCGGATCGACGATATAGCCATCGCTGTCGGTGCTGAACGAACCATTGCGGGTATACATCAATTCGCCGGTCAACGGGTTTTCCAGCGTGTAGAAACCTTCGCCATTGATCGCCATATCCAGCGCAGCGCCGGTGGCCATCATCGGGCCGCTGGTGAAGTTCTGTTCAATCGACTTCACCATCGAGCCGATGCCCTGCACCAGCTTGGGGTTGGTATAGGCCGAACCGGCGACCAGATCCGAGAAATTCACGCGGCTTTTCTTGAAACCGGTGGTTTCGGCATTGGCCAGATTGTTCGAGATGACGTCCAGTTCAGTCTGGGCGTTTTTCAAACCGTTGAGAGAAATCGTGAAGGCCATGGGGGTGTCCTTTTGGTCGTGGGTGGGAAATTGTGGCGATCAGGCTCAGGCCGTGGTGGTCGAGGTTCCGGCGGCGCTTTGCGAGGCGATGATCGTGTCCAGCTTGTCGGCGATGACCGTCATATTGTTGTTCAGATCGGTCAGCGTCTGGAGCTGGTCATTCATCTCGGTCGAGGTGGTGTTGAGGCTGGAAATGCCCGACAGGGTCGAGAACTGGGCCATCTGGGCCACCATCTGGCTGTTGTCGGTCGGTTCGGTCGGGTCCTGATATTTCAGCTGCGTGGTCAGCAGGCTGATGAAATCGGAAAAGCCGAGCGAACTGGCGCTGGAGGTCGAGCTGGTCGAACTGGTGCCGGTGGTCGATGTGGTCGAAGAGGTGGAGGAAACAGTGGTCATCACTTCATCCTTATGGTGTCGAGCATGAGCTGCTTGGCGGTGGAGAGGGTTTCGACGAGGTTTTGGTACTGCCGCGAGGAATCGAGCATCTCGACCATCTCGGCATTTTCATCGACGGGCGCGGCCCACACATCGCCATTGGCGTCGGCTAGAGGATGGCCGGGGCTATGCTCGCGGATCGGGGTGGCGCTGGAACGGTAAACGCCGGAAACCTTGACGGTAGACAGGCCGTTGGCCTTGTCGACCTGTTCGGCGAACACCGCCTTGAGCGGGCGATAGGCATCCTGCTCGGTGGCGGATACCACGCCGGCATTGGCCAGATTGGAAGCGGCGGTGTTCATACGCACCAGCTGCGAGGACATGGCCCGACCGGCCACGTCGAACAGGTTCATGGGGGCGGTGCCAGCCATGGTCAGTCTCCCTTGATAGCGCGTTTGATCTGGTCAACGCGCGCGGTCAGAAAGGTGAGGGTGGAGGAATAGCCGACCGAGTTCTGCGAGAAGGCGACCTGTTCGACGCCCATTTCCACCGTGTTGCCATCCAGGCTGGGCATGACCGGCACGCGATATTGCACCGCGGCCTGGCTGGCCTTTTCGGTGGAGGCGCCATTGATGCGGGCCTTCAGCGCCGAATTGAAGTCAATGTCCTTGGCCTTGTAACCGGGCGTGGCGGCATTGGCGATGTTGGAGGTCAACACGCCCATGCGCTGCGCACGCAGTTCCAGCGCCATGCCATGGACGCCAAACAGGCCGGTATTGCTCGCAGGATCACTCATAATTTCTTCCATTCCTCGCGGAAAAGGGATTGGCCCTGATGGAAAAGCAAAGGGCGTGCCAATTTCGTGATGTGGGCCGGATTGGTGGTTTTTATGCTGGCTTGCCCCCTGTTTTCGGGGCTTTTGCAGGATGGGCGGCAGGCGCTTGCCGGTCGGCGGCAAATCCTGTCCCGCGGGCTTAATGTTTTTGCCTGCCTTGCCGTTCTTGGCGGGAGGAAGTGAAAGGCACGCAATCTCCATGGTCACGCGATGAATCTTGCCAGCATGTTCGATGGAACCACCGCCACGATTGTTCTGGGCGGCACGCTGCTGGGCACTTTGCTGCGCTGTGGTCTGGGGGATGTGGGCGATACGTTCACCTCGCTGGGGCGGGCTTTGGGCAAACGCAGCGCCTATAATGGCGGCAATGTGCGGGCCCGCATGGCCAGAGTGGTGCGCGACATCCAGCAGGATGGTTTGCTGCGCTCTGATCCCTTGCCCACAGGCGATGCCGATTTTGATGCCGCGCTCCATGCTTTGGTGGGCAAACGCTCGGTGGCGGCGTTCAAGGCGGTGCTGGCCGAACAGCGCCGCCTGCGTCTGGCCCCGGCCGAGGCGGCGATCCGCACGCTGTTACAGGCGGCTGAACTGGCGCCGGTGTTTGGTCTGGCGGGCACTTTGCTGTCTTTGTCCAAAATGCCGTCCGACGGGATCGACCGCAGCGCCTATATGGTGGCGATCGGCATGGCGGTGCATGCCACGCTTTATGGTCTGATGGCGGCCAATCTGCTGCTGGCCCCCTTAGCGCGGTTGATCGAGCGCCGCGCAAGGACCGAGGAAGTTGAACGGCAGGCCTTGATCGACTGGGTCGAATATGAACTGGCCGATGCTTTTATGGTCCGGCACGACCGGCGCCATGCCGAACAGCCCGTGCCTGTGCCCGCAGAATTCCACCATGATGCCCAAGGCCCCAAAGCGGGCGAGGTCTATGACATCATGATGCAACGGACAGGCAACGCGGCGTGACTGTTTCGCGGCTGGAAGAAGGCGGCGCTCTATTCGTGCCGCGCAGCGGGGTGAGCTGGCAGACGATGCTGGCCGATCTGGCGCTGATCCTGTTCATGGTCACCGCTGCGGCCATGGCCGATGCGCCAACCAAGCCTAAAGAGCCTTCCGCTCCGCCTCCCGCCGCAGCGCCGGAGCCGCCGGTGCAGTCCGAGCCCTTGGCGGTTTGGCGCTTTGCCCCCGATGGGCCGGCGCTGGGGCCGTGGATTGCCAGCCAGCAGCCCGACCCGCGCCAGCAATTGACGATTACCTTGCGCTATAATCCGGGGCAGCAGGCCGCCGCCTTGGCGCAGGGCAGCGCTTTGGCAGCATCTGCGCGGGAGTTTGGCGGGCCAACAGGGGCGCGGGCGCGGATCATTCTGGAGCCATCGGCGCAGGAGGAACGTCTGGAAGCCGTAGCGGCTCTGGCCTTTGACCAGAATGCGGGCGCCACTCCTCCATAACCGTCACTCCTCCATAAATGGCACAAGATTTGCTTTACCTCTGGCAATGGTGAGTGGACCCTCCGGCCCACCCGCGCTGCAAGAGTGAGCAACCGCATGATGTCGCCTAAAGCTATCCTGACCCGCTCGGTAATTCTGGCCGCTGGCCTTGCATGGCTTTGCCCAATGCCCGCCAGTGCCGCCTATGCCAACACGCCCGCTTCGCCCTTCACCGATCTGACCGAGATCGACCGTGAGGTTTCGGCCTTTACCGGCAAATCGATCGGGCAAAGCGGCGGCGCAATGATGCCGGTTGATCGCCGGTTGCGGCTCAATTCTTGCCGGTCCCCCTTGGCCCTGTCATGGCGCACCACGCGGCGCGACAGCGTATCGGTGCAATGTCCCGATCCGGGCAGCTGGCGCATCTTTGTGCCGGTGCGTGTCGAGGAAGGCGGGCAGGTGATTGTCATGCGCGGCGAGGCGGTGTCGATCTCGGTGGTGGGCGATGGCTTTGCCGTGTCGCAACCGGGCGAGGCGATGGATGCGGGCGCTGTGGGCGACTGGATCCGCGTGCGCGGGTTGAAGGATGGCTCGCCGCGTGGCGATGCCATGCGCGGGCGGGTTGTTCGTCCCGGTGAAGTGGAAGTTCCCCTGCGGAACTGAGCGACCGGCCAGAACTGATTCAAGGCGCGGACCTGATCCATCGGGCATCTGAGTCTTATCCCCTACACCTTTGACTCGCTGAATAAGCGTTATTTTCACCAATGGCTTGGCATATAGCGCCAGGCCATTGATGCTGTGTTCCGGCAAAAAGCGGCAAAGTTCCGCAAAAATTTTCCGGCCAGCCCTTAACACCTCCCCGCCCAGACCGTTCTTGTTCGTGTAAGAAGCAAGGAGCGGTGCGATGTCCAGTATTGGATCCGGCCCTGGCATTGGTTCTGGGCCAAATGTCGAAGTCAATGCGGTGCGGGGCCTGAGCGCGACCGATAAGGGTGCGGGCTCGTCCAGCGCCATTGCCAATAATGTGTCGAGCGTTCCGGTCGCCAGCGGTGACCAGGCCTCGGTGGTGTCGAGCACTACGTTGAGCGCGGGCACTGTGCCTGTGGACGCTGAACGTGTGGCCACCATCAAAAAGGCGATCGAGAACGGTAACTATCCTGTCATCCCCACCAAGATCAGCGATGCGATGATCGCGGCGGGCATGTTGTTGCGAGTGGCGAAATGAGCAAGACGACCAAGCGTTCCAAACCCTCGGCCTCGCTGCGCGACAATCTGCGGCAGATGGTTGCCGTTTTGCAGGAAGAACGGCAGGCTCTGTCCGAGCTGGACCTCGATGGCATTATGGGCTCGGCCTATAACAAA
Organism: Novosphingobium umbonatum; assembly: GCF_004005905.1. GTDB lineage: Bacteria > Pseudomonadota > Alphaproteobacteria > Sphingomonadales > Sphingomonadaceae > Novosphingobium > Novosphingobium umbonatum. The sequence continues at coordinate 378,457 of NZ_SACO01000001.1, read as the reverse complement.
ACCTCGCTGTGCGACACGCTGGAAAGTTCCAATCCGGCCGAGATGGACGAGGAATGCCGCGGCCTGCTCGAAGCGGCCAAGCGCCTCAACGAGGTGAACCGTCAGGTGCGCAATCTGATTTCGGCCAATGTGGCCGCGCGTCTGGAGGCTCTGACCGGCCGTGGTGCGCTTTATCGCGCCCCCGGAGCGCCCGCGGCCTATGCCTACGCCGGAGCACGCGGCTAAGGCCAATCCTGCTCTCGGGCCGGATTCCCGCTTCTGTCCGGCCTTGCGCCAGCCATGTACGGGCTGGCGGGGTTTGTCTGTGGCAATTGGACATCTGTTTCCGGCAAATGGCTACAATCCGGCAGGGCGGCAGCATCCGGCAAAGCGCCGCCGCTATCCGGCAAAAGCCCTAAATCACAAGTTTTTGTTAACCCCGCCCGATCGGCCCTTCAGGACGATTTTGCGGGGTTTTTCTATGCCTTGCGCAAATCTGGCTCCTGGCGCGGCGCAATTGGCACGCGCTTTGCTTCAATGGCTCCGAACCCTTTTGCCTCAGGAGCTAGGCTTGAGTCAGCCAGATACATGGGCCGCCGGATGGCTGCCTTCCACCGCTTCCGGCCAGACCGGCGATACCACCGATAGCGTGCGTGCTGCCATTGCGCGAGCCTCGCAGGCCAAAGGCGTGGACTTCTCCTATATGCTGGCGCAGGCAAGGCTGGAATCCAGTCTGAACCCCAATGCGCGGGCCTCCACCTCCAGCGCGGCTGGCCTGTATCAATTCACCAATGCCACTTGGCTGGATACGGTGCAAAAGCATGGCGGCATGCTGGGCATTGGCGCAGGAGGCGTTGGTTTGGCCGATCCAACCTCGCGGGCGCAATTGCTGGCCTTGCGCCACGATCCCGATGCTTCCGCCATGATGGCGGCCAGTCTGGCCAGCGATAACCAGAATGCCCTGACCGGCATTCTTGGGCGGCAGCCTGACTCGACCGAATTGTATCTGGCGCATTTCCTTGGCGTCGAAGGCGCGGGTAAGTTCCTCTCCGCGCTCAACACCGATCCCTCGCAATCGGCAGCGGCCGTTCTGCCGCGCGCGGCGGGGGCCAACCGCTCGATCTTCTTTGACGATAGCGGCAGCCCGCGCTCGGTGGGTCAGGTGATGGCCATGCTGCGCAACCGCATGAACAATGCCATGCAGGCCGAGGGCGGCGCTGGCGGCTTTGACTCGCTGGCCATGGCCGGAGTTGGTTATGGCAATCTGGATTACGCCTCGGTGGCCCAGCCTGGTTTTGGTCCCTTGGGTGCCAATCAGGCCCCGGCCGAACCGTTTGGCGGCCCCATCGCGCAAGAATTCGCCAGTGCCCGTCAGGAAATGGGCGGCACCTCCTTCGCGCCGGTGCGTTCCATGGCCGATACGTTGGAAGCCGCCTTTGGCGCGGTGGGCAATGCTCTGGCTCCCGCCCCGCAATTCGTCCGCAACGCCTACAGCAGCCTTAAGGCGCTGGGTCTTTAAGCAGGGAATGGCATGAACAAGTTGCTATCTGTCGCCAGCCCGCAATCGCTGCTGCTACCGGCGGGCATTTTGACCATCATCGTATTGATGGTGGTGCCGATCCCTGCGGTGATGCTGGATCTGTTCTTCGTGTTCAACATCGCCCTTTCGGTGGCGGTGTTGATGGCTTCGATGAACGCGGCCAAGCCGCTGGATTTCTCGTCCTTCCCCACCGTCTTGCTGTTCGCCACCTTGCTGCGCCTAGCGCTGAACGTCGCCTCCACCCGCGTGGTGCTGGTGCATGGGCATGAAGGATCGGCAGCGGCAGGCCATGTGATCGAGGCCTTTGGCGCCTTCCTGATCGGTGGCAATTTCGCGGTCGGTATCTTCGTGTTCCTCATCCTGATGATCATCAATATGGTGGTGATTACCAAGGGTGCGGGCCGCGTGTCGGAAGTGTCGGCCCGTTTCACTTTGGACGCTATGCCCGGCAAACAGATGGCGATTGACGCCGATCTGGCCGGTGGCCTGATCACGGCGGATGAAGCGCGCACCCGTCGCCGCGAAGTCACCACCGAGGCTGACTTTTACGGTTCGATGGATGGTGCCAGCAAATTCGTGAAAGGCGACGCGATTGCCGCGCTGCTGATCCTTGGCGTCAACGTTATCGCCGGTTTCTGCCTTGGCATGATCTCGCATGGCATGTCGGCGGGCGATGCGGCCTCTAGTTATATCAGCCTTGCCATTGGCGACGCGCTGGTGGCGCAGGTGCCTGCGCTGCTGCTCTCGATTGCTGCCGCTGTCATCGTCACCCGCGTTACCGACAGCCGCGACCTTGCCGGACAGATCGGCGGCCAGTTTGCCGATCCGCACACATGGTTGCCGGTGGCGGGCATTCTGGGCGCGATTGGCATGATCCCCGCCATGCCGCAGACGGTGTTCCTGCCTGCTTCGGCCGCCGCCTTCTTTCTGTGGCGCAAGCTGAAAGCCCGCGAAGACCGCGCCAAGGCGATTGCCGCCGCTCCCCCGCCGCCGGTCAAGGTCGATCCGTCCAAGATCACGCTGGAGGAAGTGTCCGATCACACGCTGGTCACTATCGAGCTGGGCTATGGTCTGGTGCAGCTGGTGGACGAACGCCGCGGGGCTCCGCTGGTCAGCCGGGTTACCGGTGTGCGCAAACAGCTCTCGCAAGGCTTCGGCTTTATCGTCCCGCCCTTCCGCGTCCGTGACTCGCTGGATGTGCCGCCCAATGATTATCGCATCCTGCTGGGCGGGGTGGCGATTGGCGGGGCAACGATCCGCGTGGACAAGGTGCTGGCGATTGACGCTGGCGAGGCCAACCCCCGCGCCAATCTGCAAGGCGTACCCACGTCCGATCCCACCTTTGGCTGCCCTGCCTTGTGGATCGAACCGGCGCAGCGCGATCTGGCGATTGCCGAGGGCTATCTGACCGTCGATGCCAGCACGATCATTGCCACCCAGCTCAACCAGTTGCTGGCCGAACGCCCGCATGCCCTGCTCAGCCCCGACGAGGTCAAGGCTCTGCTCGAAGCGCTCAAGACCCGCAATGCAGGTCTGGTGGAAACCGTCTACCCAAGCCCGCTGACGCTGGCCGGTATGACCCGCCTGCTGCGCAACCTGCTGGAAGACGGCATCTCGATCGCCCATCCTCTGCCCATCCTGTCCAGCATTGCCGTGGCCGTGCAGCAGACGCAGGAACACGACCGCATCGTCGATCTGGTCCGCGCCGATCTGGGCTCGCAAATTGTCGCCCGCGTCTGCTCGCCCAGCGACCGTCTGCCGGTCGTAACGCTGGAAGCAGGGCTGGAGGCCACGATTGCCAATGGCATGATCGATCCGGTGACCGGTCAGCCTGTGGTCGAGCCCGATCTGGCCCGCACCATTGGCGAGCGGATGAGTGCCATCCTGTCCCAGCGCGGCCCCGGTTCCAGCGTCGCCCTGATCGTCCAACCGCGCCTGCGCCGCGCCATGGCGGGCCTGCTCCGCCTGCGCAGCCCCGGCTGTGTGGTGATGTCCATTGCCGAATTGCCCGAAACACAACCTGTCGAAGTGATCGCCGTGGTGGGTGGAGAGCCTCCAGCGCCGAGGGGGCTGCCCGCTCCTGACGCCGCCCACAACACCACGCAGCCCGAAAGAATGGCCGCATGAAGCACGATCCCAAAGCCTTTGTTCCGCAAGTTGATGGTGGCCCGCAGCCGGTGAAAGCGCCGGAGGATATGCCAAACTTGCCCGCTACCCCGTCCGGTCCTCCGGTCAGCGCCCGCAGGGCAGGGGCCGTGCGCGCCTATGCTGGCCCCGGTCCGCGCCGTGACCGCACCGCCCGCGATGCCTATGCTGGAGACACCGCCGACCGCGTCCGCCGCTTTCTGCCCATGGTGCGCCGACTGGCGTGGCATCTGCAAGGGTCTGGCCGCGATGGCATCGAGGTGGAGGACCTGATGCAGGCGGGCCTTGTCGCGCTGACCGAATGTTCACAGCGGCATAACGGGCCGGGCGAGGATGGCTTTGCCGCCTATGCCAAGATGCGGGTGCGCGGGGCGATGGTCGATCTGATCCGCCGCCATGTGCCTTTGTCCCGCGGGGCGGTCGAGCGCCGAAGGATGATGCGCGAAAAGGCGCAAGTCCTGACCGGCCAATTGGGCCGTGAACCGCATGATACCGAACTGGCCGCCGCCATGGGGATTACTCTAGGGGAGTTGGAAGCCTTGCGCTCTTCGTCGGAACCTTTGCGTTTTGAAAATATTGATGACGCCTATTCGGACAGCAATCCTGCCTTTGCCGATGAAAGGCCCGATAGTCTGGACTTGCTGGCCGATGAGCAGATGCGTTCCAGCGTGGCGGGCGCCATCGGCGATTTGCCCGAGCGTTTGCAGATGGTGATCCAGCTCTATTTTGTCGAAGAGCTCAATCTGGCCGAAATCGCCGAGGTGCTGTCCGTCTCCATCCCGCGCGTTCACCAGTTGAAAGCGCAGGCGCTCGATCGTTTGCGCAATGCGTTAAAAGACGTGGCGGAGATCCTTTGAGGCCAGCGGGCCACGCTATACGTTAGTCTGTCAAGCCGGTTCTGTCGCAATCTAGCCATTGCCGCAACGCGGCAAGGCTGCTAGTCCTTCCCATTATGTCAGCTTGCGATCAATGTCTTGTGCGCAACCGCGCCATCTGCTCGGCCCTGGATAAGGACGAGATCGAAGCGTTGAACGCCATCGGGCGTCGGCGCACACTGGTGGCGGGTGAAAGCCTGATCTGGGAAGGCGAGGATTCGGTCCTTGTCGCCAATGTGATCGAGGGCGTGCTGAAACTGTCGACCGGCACCGAGGACGGGCGCGAACAGATTGTGGGCGTGGTTTACCCCAGCGACTTTATCGGTCGCCCCTTTGGCGGGACCACTAACCATGGTGTGACGGCTTTGACCGATGCGCGGGTCTGCGTGTTCTCGCGCGGGGATTTTGACAATTTCGCCCGTGAACATCCCGCGCTGGAGCACAAGCTGTTGCAGCGCACTTTGGGCGAATTGGACCGCACGCGGCGGTGGATGCTGTTGCTGGGGCGTAAATCGGCCAGTGAAAAGGTCGCCAGCTTCCTGCTGGAACTGTCCGAGCGTATGGCGCCGGTCACGTGTGAAGGCGTGCAGGATGGCAAGGCTTCGCGCTTTGTGCTGCCGTTCAGCCGTCAACAGATTGCCGATGTGTTGGGCCTGACCATTGAAACTGTCAGCCGCCAGTTTACGCGTTTGCGCGGCGAAGGGATCATCGATCTGCCTTCGCGCCGCGAGGTCGTCATTGCCGACCGTTTCGCCCTGACCGCAGAGGCGGGCTAAACTCTCATTAGAAACATGCCGCCCGCCTGCCAGAGCCAGTAGGCAGGTCAGGCGGCATGCGCCCGACTTGACCCAAGAGAGGAGCGGGGCTTTTCAGCTCCGGGAAAGGGTCTAGGGACCCGCTCCGCCCTTGGGATCAGCCGATGCCTTAGAAGCGGTAGGCTACACCCGCGCTCAACACCCAGGGGTTGAGCTTGTGGCGGGTAACCAGCGCCTGCGTGCTGCCAGCATAGAAGGTGGCATTGGTGTCCACCCAGTACTTCTTGGCATCCAGAGCAAGGCTGTAGCCATGGCCGATGGCGATATCGACGCCAGCCTGTGCGGCAATGCCCAATTCGCTGGTCATCTTGGTGCGGGTCACGCCCAGAGCCGACTTCACCGCAGCGCTGGGTTCATCAGCCACCACCAGGAACAGCGTGGGGCCAACACCGACATAGGGCTTGATACCGGCGGTCAGCGGCAGGTGATACTTCACCGTCAGCGTGGCGGGCACGATATAGATCTTCGAGGCTGCTTCGGTACCCTTCAGCGCGCCCGAGGATACGGTCACGTGATGGGCGGTGACGCCGGCGATGGTTTCCACCGAGATGTTCTTGGTTGCGAAATATTCGATGGCCACGGTGGGGGTGACATTGTCGCTGGCCGTGGTGTTGGTGATGGCGGCCGTGGTCAGGCCCAGAGGGTCCTTTTTGACTTCCTTTACCGCGCCATCGGGCAGAACGGCGGTGGCCAGCACCTTGAACTGGAACTTGCCTTCGGCATTGCCTGCCTGCGCGGCGGTGGCCGAAGCTGCCATCGCCAGAGCGGCGGTTGCGGCGGCCAGTTTGGTGATCTTGTGCATGATGCCTCATCCTTCGCCGCTATGCTCGCCCCTTGCGAGCCGTTCCCCTGCGGCGTTGAAGCCCGTTTGGGGCAAGGCAGAGACGCTGGCATTGATTAGGCGCAACGGTAAATTTGACCCTGCGCAAATGCAGCAGATTCCTGGGTGCATTGCGGCGCAAAAGCGCAATTTTTGCGGGTTCTGGGGTTAATACGGATCTGTTGTCGGCAAAATCGGAAACCATGCCTGTTTAAACCTTGCTTAGTGGAATGGCGCTGTGACGGATGGTTGCCATTCGGGAGGCAAGAGTATGATCCCCAAGATATTCCATTTCATTTGGGTTGGCGATGAAAGCCGACGGCCTGATAATTGCATTCGTACATGGCGTGATGCCCATCCCGACTGGGAATTTCACATTTGGGGAAACGCCGAGTTGGAAGCAATATCATGGCGCAATGCCCATCATATTCGCCAAATGATGCAGCGTGAACTCAATGGCGTAGCAGATATGATGCGCTGGGAGATTCTTTTTGCGCATGGAGGGGTCGTCTTTGATGCAGATAGTATCTGCATTAATCCACTTTCAGAGGACATGCTGGACTGCGAGGCTTTTGCTAGTTGGGAGAGCGAGATTGCTCGTCCCGGCCTAATCGCTGCAGGCTATTTCGGAGCGGAAAAGGGCAACCCTTTCGTTGGGGCTATCATCGAAGATATTGCCGCGTCACCTACTGTGGTTGATAAGATGGCGTGGGAGACTGTGGGCCCTTGGCGCTTGACAGATTGCTATCGTCGCTTTGCGTATACGCCCTTAAGAATATATCCTAGCCACACGTTTATTCCGCGGCATTTCACAGGTTTGCGCTATACAGGCCGTGATAAAATCTATGCCCATCAACTATGGGGCTCAACGCAAAGTGGGTACGAAGCCCTGCATTTGATCGATGATGAAACATTAGTTAAGTTGGCGCAGGAGGATTACTTACTGCCAGATCTCAATGCTATGATCGAGCGAGGAGGTGCGACGGAACCCTGTGATTCTTCTGTGGCGGAACCGCTTATGGGGCGTGAGGATGATTCCGTGACGACCTCGGCGCTGGAACTTGTACACGCCCCTTATTTCTTGCAACGGGTTGATGTTAGCACGGAATTGATGGGGTTGAATCGATTGGCAGTGCTGGGCGCTATGTGCCAAGGTAAGAAAGTATTGCACGTCGGCTGTGCCGATTGGCCTATAACCGATCCCGCAACGTCTTTGCATGTTGCATTGGAGGCCTATTGTTCCGAACTGGACGGCTGCGATCCTCATGTAGAGGCGCTGGACCAGTTGCGCCCATTTGTGAAAGGTCAGCTTTATAGCGATCTCTCTCAAGTAAGAGGTCATTATGACATTGTGCTGGTTCCTGAAGTAATGGAGCATGTCGCAGATGTTCAATCGTTCCTAGCGCAGATCGAGGCTATCGATGCAAATTGCTGCTTGATGTCGGTGCCTGACGCATTTCAATGCGGGAAACGTCATTTTGATTATGTGGAAACTGCCGGTACCTTCTTTGAAGCCGTTCACCCTGATCACAACGTATGGTATACTCCGTATACATTTGCCAACACGATACAAAAATATTCTCAATTCGATATTCAGAAGCTTTGGTTCTTCAATAACATATCACTTCTGGCTTTGATGGTGAAGCTGCCAGTTCAGGCGATGGCTGCATAAATTTAAAAATGAGTAATTTTGAGTATAGGGCGCCAGAATAATTCTGGCGCCCTATAGCCATATTGTATGGTTTGCCGGCCATTCCAGCGTTACTTCGGCCATCAATGATCCCTATGGCGCGCTGTATAACAATTGCCTCAATCTGGTCCGTTTGCGGGAAAAGGCACCGGAACACGCGCGGCTGATCTATGCCAGCTCGGCCAGCCTTTATTCGACCGCCCAACATGACGTGGCCAGCGAACTGCCCTTGGCGCGCGAGAGCGATCCGCTTTATGCCAATCTCAATGCCTATGACATGTCGAAATTCGTGTTCGACTATATTGCCAAGGGCTTCCTGAAGAATTTTTCAGGCCTGCGTTTGGGGACGGTCTCGGGCTGGTCGCCCAATCTGCGCCGGGAATTGCTGTTCAACGCCATGAATCTGTCTGCCCAGGAAAAGGGCAAGGTGATGGTCGCCAATCCGCAGGCCTCGCGCAGCATTCTGTTTCTGGATGATCTGTTCGAGGCGGTCTGGGCCTGCATTCGCCTGCGAAAGCTGAAGGATGGCTTTTACAATCTGGCCAGCGCCACCGCCACCGTTGGCGAATTCGGGCAGGCAATTGCCTCGCATTATGGCGCGCAGCTGGAATGGATGCCGCCCTCGCTGACCTATTCCTTCCGGTTGGATACGGCCAAGGCGCAGGAAGAATTGGGCATCACCTTCCGCGGTGATCTCGATCAGCGCTGCCAGCAATTCCTTTCCCAGTTGCAGGCCGCCCAGCCTGCTTCTTCCCAGTCCCTTGTAGCGTGAAGAAGGTATCCATGTCCTGTCTGGCTTGCAACGCAACCGATCTGTCTCTCTCGCTCGATCTGGGCAGCCAGCCTTTGGCCAATTGCCTGCTTGAAACGGCGGACAGTCCCTATGCGCGTTTCCCGCTGGGGCTGATGTCCTGCACGCAATGTGGTCATGGGCAATTGGTGCATTTCGCCCCGCCCGAGGATCTGTTTGTCGACTATCTCTATGCCAGCGGGACGAGCCGTTCCCTGGGCTATTATTTCGACTGGTTTTGCGATGAGGTGAAGAAGCATTTCGCTCCTGGCAGCGACGTGCTGGAAATCGCCTGCAATGATGGTTCGTTGCTGGGACGACTGGACAAGGCTGGTTTCAACGTTCTGGGTGTGGACCCTGCGGCCAATCTGGTTGATGTCGGGCGCCGCGAAGGGCTGGAGATCCTGTGCGAATTCTGGCCTTGCGAACAGGCCATCGCCCAGCGGAAATTCGATCTGGTGGTCTGCATGAATGTGGTGGCGCATACGCCTGATCCAGCGGGCTTCCTGCAGGGCGTGGCCGATGTGCTCAAGCCGGACGGTGTGTGTCTGGTGCAGACATCGCAGGCGCATATGCTGCGCAATGGTGAATTCGACACCATTTATCACGAGCATTACTCCTTCTTCACCCCGCGTTCGATGGAAGCGCTGGCCGCCCGCGTCGGATTGGAACTGCGCCACATCCGTTTGACCGATGTGCATGGCACCAGCTTCGGCTTTCTGCTGACCAAGCCGGGTTGCAGCCGTGATATCACCCGTTTCCTGACCGAGGGTGCCTTTGCGGTGGAACCGGAATTGCAGCGGGAGGATCTGGCGCAACGCATTTCCGGTGATGCGGCCCAATATACCGCCTTTGGCGATGCAGCGCGCGCGCGTATGGAAAAGGTGGCCGCTATTGTAGCCAAAGCCCGCGCACAGGGCCGTCAGGTCTATTTCGTCGGCGCGGCTGCCAAGGCGATCACCTTTATGCATGCAGCCGGCATTTGCCCCGATCGCGTGTTTGACGAGGCACCCTTGAAGGTGGGGCGTTTCATCCCCGGTCTGGGCGTGCCGATCGAGCCTTTGACGGCGCTCGATGCGGCGGGGGATCCTTTGATCGTTATTTCTGCGTGGAACTTCCGCCAGGAACTGGCCTCCAAAGCCCGCGCCATCGCCGGGCGGGATGACCTTTCCTTCCTCGTCTATTTTCCTGAAGTGGAAGAGTTCTGATGCGTACCGTTATCACCCATTTCTATAATGAGGCCTATCTGCTGCCTTGGTGGCTGGACCATCACGCCGCGATTTTCGACCATGGCATCCTGATCGATTATGGCTCGGATGATGGCTCGGATGATGGCTCGGATGATGGCTCGGTGGATATCTGCCGGCAAATGGTGCCGCATTGGCAGGTGGTTCGTTCGCGCAATCTCCAATTCGAATCCATCGCGGTTGATTTCGAAGTGATGCAATATGAAGCCAACCTGCCCGGTTGGAAGATCGCGCTGACCACCACCGAATTTCTGTGCGGGGCGAACTTGCCCATGCTGGAACAGGCGATCGAGCAAAACGGGTTGCAGGGTGCCTATCTGGAATGGGCGCAGATGGTCGATCCTTTCCCCGATGTCGAGCCGGTAGCCAGTGTGCCCTTGGTGCGCCAAAAGCATCACGGTTTCATCCCCGAGCCAACCCATATCGGGCATGGCCGTCTGTATCACCGCGCCTCGATCGGCGCCTATTTGCCCGGTCGCCACCAGTCGCATCTGCCGCATATCGCGCAGGCCAATGGTTCGGGCACGATCTTTTGGTATGCCTATTCGCCATGGAACGACCAGACCCTGCGCCGCAAATTGCAGATCAAGTCGCAGATTCCCGAGAATGATCAAAAGGCCGGTTTCGGTTTCCAGCATTTGCGTGATTCGCAAAAAATGAACGAAGACCGCATGGCGCTGCTGGGCAGGACCACCGATCTATCCCATTTGATCTGAAATCGTCTATTTTTGACCGACAGAAGGGGGCGACAGGCTTGATCTGGCGCCCCTTTTCCCGTTGTGGGGCATTAAACCCTCCGTTTTGACGGGTATCAATGTTACCTCGCCTTCTCTGTTCCAATGCGGAACCCTCATATCAACCTGAGAGGGAAGGCTCATGGTTACCGTTATTTCGCGAGCCGGCATATGGCTCGTGCTCCTGCTCCTATCCTTTGCGGCCATGCTTGCCGCCAAGGATAGCGGCTTCGCCATCCATATGGGCGTTTTCGCCCTTGCGGCCCTGATCGGCCTGTGGGTTTCTATTTCCAAGCCGGACTATAGCCGTCTGGCCAAAGGTCTTGGGCCAAAGGCGCTCGCGGATAACACCCGTTATTATGACGATGTGATTCGCTGGGGCGTGATTGCAACGGTGTTCTGGGGCATGGCGGGTTTTCTCGTCGGTCTGGTCATCGCGCTGCAATTGTCCTGGCCCGATCTCAACCTTGAACCTTGGCTCAACTTTGGCCGCATGCGCCCACTGCATACTTCTGCGGTGATTTTTGCGTTTGGCGGCAATGCGCTGTTGGCCACCTCGTTCTATGTCGTCCAGCGCACCTGCCGCGCGCGTCTGGCTTTCGAGCCGCTCGCCCGCTTTGTGTTCTGGGGCTATCAGCTGTTCATCGTTCTGGCGGCCACCGGCTATCTGCTGGGTATCAGCCAGGGCAAGGAATATGCCGAGCCTGAATGGTATGTCGACATCTGGCTCACCATTGTGTGGGTGTCCTATCTGGCAGTGTTTGTCGGCACGATCGTCAAGCGCAGCGAGCCGCATATCTATGTGGCCAACTGGTTCTACCTCTCCTTCATCATCACGGTGGCCCTGCTGCATCTGGTCAATAACATGGCCATCCCCGTCAGCTTTCTGGGCAGCCAGTCGATCAGCTTCTTTGCCGGTGTGCAGGGCGCGCTGGTGCAGTGGTGGTATGGGCATAATGCTGTGGGCTTCTTCCTGACCGCAGGCTTCCTTGGCATGATGTATTATTTCGTGCCCAAGCAGGCCCAGCGTCCGGTCTATTCCTATCGCCTGTCCATCATCCACTTCTGGGCGCTGATCTTCCTCTATATCTGGGCTGGCCCGCACCACCTGCACTATACGGCGCTGCCGGACTGGGCGCAGACTCTGGGCATGGTCTTCTCGATCATGCTGTGGATGCCCAGCTGGGGCGGCATGATCAACGGGTTGATGACGCTGAACGGCGCATGGGACAAGCTGCGCACGGACCCCGTGCTGCGCATGTTCGTGATGAGCCTTGCCTTCTATGGCATGAGCACCTTCGAAGGCCCGATGATGTCGGTGAAGGCCGTCAACAGCCTGTCGCACTATACCAACTGGACCATCGGCCACGTGCATTCGGGCGCCCTTGGCTGGAACGGCATGGTGACCTTTGGCGCCATCTATTACCTGACGCCGCGCCTGTGGGGTCGTGAGCAGATGTATTCGCTGCGCATGGTCAACTGGCACTTCTGGAGCGCTACGCTGGGTATCGTGTTCTATGCCGCTTCGATGTGGGTGGCCGGTATCACGCAGGGTCTGATGTGGCGTGAATATGGCGCCGACGGCTATCTGGTGAACAGCTTTGCCGATGCAGTGGCTGCTATCCACCCGATGTATGTGCTGCGTGCCTTTGGTGGCCTGCTCTATCTGGGTGGCGCTGCGGTGATGGCCTATAACGTGTGGCGCACCATCGCCAAGGGCGACATCCGCAACGAAGCACCGCTCTACAACATCGACCAGAACCGTGATGCGGACCGTCCGCTGACCGCTGTGCCTGCTGAGTGAGGTGAACCATGTCTGGACAAACCAAACAACCTTTCGCCTGGCACGGCGCGCTGGAACGCAACATCACCCTGTTGGGCGTGTTTGCCTTCATCGCGGTGCTGTTCGGCGGGATTATCGAAATCGCCCCCCTGTTCTGGATCGATAATACGATCGAAAAGGTGAAGGGTGTGCGCCCCTATACCCCGCTGGAACAGGCCGGTCGCGACATCTATATCCGCGAAGGCTGCTATCTGTGCCACAGCCAGATGATCCGTCCTTTCCGGGACGAGACCGAACGCTATGGCCATTACAGCCTTGCCGCGGAATCGATGTATGACCATCCTTTCCAATGGGGCAGCGAACGCACCGGTCCCGATCTGGCCCGCGTGGGCGGCAAATATTCCGATGCGTGGCACGTCCAGCATCTGACCGCGCCGCGCAGCGTGGTGCCGGAATCGATCATGCCCAACTATGCCTTCTTGGCTAAGAACGAGCTGAAGGTTCCCGACATCCAAGCCGAGATCAAGACGCTCAGCCTGACCGGCGTGCCTTATACCAAGGAAGACCTGGCCAAGGCCGCTGCGGACCTCAAGGCACAGGCCGACCCCAATGCCGATAGCGCCGATCTGATCAAGCGCTATCCCAAGGCACAGGCCCGCGACTTTGACGGCGACCCCAAGAAGCTGTCGGAAATGGACGCGCTGATCGCCTATCTGCAGGTGCTGGGCACCATGGTGGATACCGAGAGCGCTGCCGCTCAGGAACATCTGGCCAAGGAGAAGGGGCGGTGAGCAATCCTGACACCTACCAGAACCTGCGCCAGTTTGCCGATAGCTGGGGGCTGTTGGCCATGGTGATCTTCTTTGTCGCGGCTTGCGCATGGCCCTATCGGCCCGGCGGACGCAAGGCGGGGCAGGAAGCGTCCACCATGATCTTCGAGGAGGACGATCATGTCCGTTAAGAAAATCGACGAGCCCACCGGCACGGAAACGATGGGCCATGAGTGGGATGGCATCGAGGAACTCAACACGCCGCTGCCGACATGGTGGCTGTGGACCTTCTATGCCTGTATCGCCTTTGCCATTGGCTATTGCGTGGTCTATCCGGCCATTCCGGGCCTGAAAGAAGGCAGCCATGGCACCGCTGGCTGGACCAGTCGCGGTGATCTGGCCAAGGAAATGGATGCGGCCAAGGCAGCCCGCGCGCCCGTTCTGGCCGCGCTGGATGCCACGCCGATTGAAGACCTGCCCAAGAATGCCGACCTGATGGCCAAGGCCGTCGCGGGCGGCAAGGCAGCCTTCAAGGTGAATTGCGTACCTTGCCATGGCTCGGCCGCGCAGGGCAGCGTGGGCTTCCCCAACCTCAATGACGACGACTGGCTGTGGGGCGGCACGCTGACCGACATCCAGCAGACTCTGACCCATGGTATCCGCCAGCCCGGCGACATGGAAACCCGCAACAGCGCCATGCCCGCCTTTGGTCGGGATGGTATCCTGAAAGCCGCCGAAGTACAGGATGTCGTCAGCTATGTGCGCAGCCTGTCCGGTCTGGAACCGGCCGGTGCGGCGGCCCAGCGGGGCAGCGCCCTGTTTGCCGCCAATTGCGTGGCTTGCCATGGTCCCGAAGGCAAGGGTAACCGCATGTTCGGTGCCCCCAATCTGGCCGACAAGATCTGGCTTTACGGCGGCGACCGCGTGGCGATCACCAACACGGTGACCAATGCGCATGCCGGTGTGATGCCTGCATGGAACACGCGCCTTGACGGCGCAACCATCAAGATGCTGGCCGCTTATGTGCACAGCCTTGGTGGCGGTGAAAACTTCAGCCAGCCCGCAGCCCCCGCTGCGGCAGAGGCGGCCAGCGGAGGCCAGTGATATGACGAACATGGACCCGAAGGGGCAACCCAAAGCTGCTCCCAACCGGCTCCATGCGGAGCGTCAGGCCGTTTACCCTCGTGCGGTAAACGGCCGGTTCCGGAAACTGAAATGGGCGGTGATGGTGTTCTGCCTCGCCGTCTATTACATTACCCCATGGCTGCGCTGGCACCGTGGGCCTTATTCTCCCGACCAGTTTGTGCTGATCGACCTTGCCCATCGCCGCTTTTACATGGGTGCGATCGAGATCTGGCCGCAGGAGTTCTATTTCGTTGCCGGCCTGTTGATCATGGCCGGCATCGGCCTGTTTCTGGTCACTTCTGCTGTCGGGCGCGCATGGTGTGGCTATGCCTGTCCGCAAACGGTGTGGACCGATGTGTTTCAACATGTTGACCGCTGGATCGATGGCGACCGCAATGCGCAGATCAAGCTGGCCAAGGCGCCTTGGGGGGCGGCCAAGACGGGCAAGCGCCTGTTCAAATGGTCGATCTATCTGGCGATCAGCTTTTCGACCGGCGGCGCGTGGATTCTCTATTTCGCCGATGCGCCCACCTTGTTCATGGAGTTTTTCCGTGGGGAAGCGGCGCCGGTAGCCTATTCGACCGTCGCGGTCCTGACCGGCACCACGCTGTGGCTGGGCGGTTTCATGCGCGAACAGGTTTGCGTCTATATGTGCCCATGGCCGCGTATCCAGTCGGCCATGCTGGATGAAAAGAGCCTGATCGTCACTTATAAGGACTGGCGCGGCGAGCCTCGTGGCAAGAATGCGAAGGCCAGCCCGACACCTTTGGGTGATTGCATTGATTGCGGCCTGTGCACCGCTGTCTGCCCCACCGGCATCGACATTCGCGAAGGGCCGCAGATCGGCTGCATCACTTGCGCGCTGTGCATTGACGCCTGCGACGATGTGATGGCCAAGACCGGCCGCCCGCGTGGGCTGATCGATTATGCCACGCTGGAAGATGGCGAACGCGAAGCTGCTGGCCAGCCCGCCACCCCGCATTGGAAGCTGATCTGGCATCCGCGCACTTTGGTCTATCTGGGCCTGTGGTCGGCGATTGGGCTGGGGCTGCTTTTCGCTCTTGGCACCCGCCAGCATATTTCCATCGCGGTCAGCAAGGATCGCAACCCGCCCTATATGATCCTGTCCAGCGGCGACATCCGTAATGCCTATGCGGTGCGTTGGAAGAATATGGAAGGCCGCCCGCGTCCGATGGAACTGACGCTGGATGGCGTGCCCGGCGCGACCATGTGGAGCGAGGATATGGCCAAGGCGAATGCCGCGCGCAAATTGACGCGGATCATTCCGGCCGACACCACTTTGCCGCTACGCATCTATGTGTCGGCTCCGGCCAATACGCCTGAACAGAAAATGGGCTTCACCTTGCGTGCGCTCGACAGTGATGGCGGTGTGACCAGTTACGACACCCGTTTTGACGCGCCCGAAGCGGTGCATTGACCGTTTCCGCCGAGGAGTTCCCCCGATGTCGCATCCTCAAGCCCGCAAGCCTTTCCGTTTCACCGGATGGCATTTCACCTTCATTCTGGTCGCCTTCTTTGGCGTGGTGATCGCGGTGAATGTCTATATGGCCACTTTGGCCAGCGGGACTTTCAGCGGCGTGGTGGTGGAAAATTCCTATGTCGCCAGCCAGGATTACAACCGCTGGCTGGATGAAGCGGCGCGGGAAAAGGCGCTGGGCTGGCATGCCAGTGTGACGCGTATGGTGGACGGGCGTGTACAGGTGCGGATGAGCGGCAGCGAAAAAGCGCCTCTGCCCGCCAAGGCGCGCCTGTCGGGCGAGGCATGGCATCCGCTGGGGCAGGAGGCCGACCGTGCGGTCAGCTTCCGCCAGCAGGCCGATGGTTCCTATGTCTCCTTTGATCCGCTGCCCGCCGGTCGCTGGCGTCTGCGGCTGCGTCTGGATGGTGATGGTCACGTCTGGCGCGGGCAGGAGGTGTTGTAATGGCCTCCCGCGCTCCACAGGTCCGCACGGATGAGGCGACCACCGTGCTGGTGGTGCCCGGCATGCATTGCGCAGGCTGTATGGGCAAGGTGGAGCGGGCTTTGCAGGCGACGGCGGGTGTCCATCATGCCCGCGTCAACCTGACCGCCCGGCAGGTGAGCGTGGGCCATGACCCCGCGCTGGCGCTGCCCGATCTGGTGGGGGCTTTACAGGCGGTCGGCTTTACCAGCCAGCCCCGCGCCGAGGAACTGGCCCCACCGCCCAGCTCGGTCAAACCCTTGCTGGCACCTTTGGCGGTGGCGGGCTTTGCCTGTATGAATGTGATGCTGCTCTCGGTTTCGATCTGGTCGGGGGCGGAAGGGTCGACGCGTGATCTGTTCCATCTGTTGTCGGCGGCGATTGGCGTTCCGGCGATTGTCTATGCGGGGCGGGTGTTCTTTGTTTCGGCATGGAATGTGTTGCGGCGCGGGCAGACCAATATGGATGTGCCCATTTCCATCGGCGTGCTGCTGGCCACGGGGCTCAGCCTGTATGAAACCTTGCGCCATGGCGATGAGGCTTGGTTTGATGGCACGCTGATGCTGCTACTGTTCCTGCTGGCGGGGCGGGTGCTGGATGCGATGATGCGCGACCGCGCGCGTTCGGGCGTGGATGCCTTGCTGCGTCAGGCGGCGACCGGCGCGATGGTGGTGGCCAAGGGTGCGGTTGAATGGGTGGCGGCGCGCGATCTGGTGCCCGGCATGGTGATGCGCGTGGCGGTGGGCGAGCGTCTGGCCGCCGATGGTGTGGTGGCATCTGGAGCAAGCCGTTTTGACCAAAGCCTGCTGACCGGCGAAAGCGCGGCGGTGTCGGTTGGTGTGGGCGATGCGGTGCACGCCGGTATGCTGAACGTCGGCGGGCCGGTGGATGTGCGCGTGGTGGCCACGGGCGCGGATACGACTCTGGCCGAGATTGCCCGCGCCATGGAGGCGGCAGGCCAGCATCGCAGCGCCTATGTGCGCATTGCCGACCGCGCTAGCCGCCTTTACGCGCCCGCCGTGCATACGCTGGCGGCGCTGACCTTTGCCGGTTGGATGCTGGCGGGGGGCGGGCTTTATCTCAGCCTGAAGATCGCCATAGCCGTTTTGATCATCACCTGCCCCTGCGCACTGGGCCTTGCCGTGCCGGTGGCGCAGGTGGTCGCGGCCAGCGCGCTGATGCGCGGCGGGGTGATGGTAAAGGATGGCAGTGCGTTGGAACGTATGGCGCGGGTCGATCGCGCTTTGCTGGACAAGACCGGCACGCTGACCATGGGCCGCCCTTTGCCCGATGCCCAGGTGCTGGAGGCTTTGCCGCAGGCGGCGGCGGGCGTGGCTTTGGCTTTGGCCAGCCATTCACGCCATCCTTTAAGCCGCGCTTTGGTGGAGGCTTTGGCGGCGCGCGGCGTGTTGGCGGCTGATCTGGCCGAAGTAGGCGAGGTAGCGGGCGAGGGCGTGCGTGGCCTGTGGCAGGGGCGCCCTGTGGCTTTGCGCCGCCCCGATGTCGCGGGCGGGGGCATGGCCTGCGCGCTGGATATGGGTGATGCGGCGGTCTGGCTCATTCCCTTTGCCGACCGGTTGCGCCCCGATGCCAAGGCGGCTTTGGGCTGGCTGCGCGAACTGGATGTGGAATGTTCGATCCTGTCGGGCGACCACGCCCCTGCCGTGGCCGAAGTGGCGAGGCTGACGGGTCTCACCGCGCAATCGAGCGCCTTGCCCTCCGACAAACAGGCCGCGATCGAGCGTTTGCAACATGCGGGGCGCCATGTGTTGATGGCGGGCGACGGCTTGAACGATGGCCCTGCCTTGGCGGCGGCGGATGCTTCCATCGCGCCGGGCACGGCCAGCGATGTGGGGCGGCAGGCGGCGGATTTTGTGTTCCTGTCCGATTCGCTACTGGCCATTCCGCGTGCGGTGGCAGGGGCGCGGGCCACACAGAAAGTGGTGCGGCAGAATTTCATTCTGGCCATTGGCTATAATGCTTTGGCGGTGCCTCTGGCCATGGCGGGCCATGTTACGCCCTTGATCGCGGCGGTGGCCATGTCCACCTCCTCCTTGCTGGTGATCGGCAATTCCTTGCGCCTCAATCTGATGCTGCGCATGCGCAAGTTTGAGCAAGAGCAATGACGGGTCTGGCCTTCCTGATACCAGTGGCGCTGTTGATGGGCTTGGCGGGCCTGTTTGCCTTCTTCTGGTCGCTTAAAAACGGCCAGTATGAAGATATGGACGGGGCGGCGGCGCGCATCCTGATCGAGGATGACGAGCCTTTGCCGCCCGTTCTGGCCAAGCCTGCCGGAGATGGGGCGCAGGGATGAGTTGGGTCAGGTTTTTCGGCATTCTGGCGCTGCTACCCGCGGTGTTCAACATTTCGCCCGCATCGGCCCATGCGGTGACGATGGTGCCGATCTGCACCGGCGATGGCGTGTCGCGCAGCATCGCTATTCCCGCCTCCGACCGCGACATTCCCGGCAAGCAAGTGCCCGGCTGCTGCACCAAGGCCTGCCATACCGGCGAGCGCAAAAGGGCCAAGCGCTGCTGTTGAAAATCTGGGCGTGCTTGACCTCGCGCAAGGATGGGCGGGACAATTTGTCCTAATCCCCCGCTCATGTGGCCTTATCATCCTGATCTGCTGGCGCGGCCCGTACCGCGCTATACCAGCTACCCCACCGCGGCCGAATTCTCGGCCGAGGTCGGCTCTGACGCGCTGGACGAAGCTTTGCGCCAGACGGTGGGCGAGGTCTCGCTCTATATCCACATCCCCTTTTGCGAGCAGATTTGCTGGTATTGCGGCTGCAACACGGCGGCCAATAACAAGCGGCAGCGGCTTGCCTCCTATCTCGACGCGCTGACCCGCGAGATTGCCATTGTCGGGCCAAGGCTGGACGGGCGGATCAAGGTCAAGCGCATTGCCTTTGGTGGGGGCAGCCCCAATGCGATCACGCCCACCGATTTTGTGCGTCTGGTCGATGCGATCACCGTGCATTTCAGCCTCGACAATCCGGTATGGTCGATCGAGCTGGACCCGCGCACTTTGACGCAGGATTGGGGCGCGGTGCTGGGCGCGGTGGGCGTTACCCGTGCCAGCCTTGGCGTGCAGACCTTCGAACCCATGCTGCAAGAGGCGATTGGCCGCGTCCAACCCAGCGAAATGATCGAGCGCGCCACCACCATGTTGCGCAAGGCGGGGGTCACCTCGCTCAATTTCGACCTGATGTATGGCTTGCCCAATCAGGATTGGGATATGGTCAAAAGCTCGCTGGAACGTACGATCCAGTTGGGCGCGGACCGGATCGCTTTGTTTGGCTATGCCCATGTGCCGCATATGTTGCCGCGCCAGCGCCGGATTGATGGCAGCGTTCTGCCCGGACAGGACGAGCGTTTTGCCATGGCGGCGCAGGGCTATGGCTTCCTGTATGGTGCGGGCTATGTGCCGGTGGGTTTTGACCATTTCGCCCGCCCCGGTGATGCCTTGGCACAGGCGGCGATTGCGGGGCGGCTGCATCGCAATTTTCAGGGCTTTACCGAGGACCCCGCGCCGGTGCTGATCGGGCTGGGCGCTTCGGCCATTTCCTGCTTCCCCGACCGGATCGTGCAGAACGAGAAGAACGCTGGCCGTTATCGCATGCTGCTCTCGCAGGATCGTTTGACCGGTGTGGTGGGTGTGATGCGCGATGATGAGGACCGCAAAAGGGGCAAGATCATCGAAGGCCTGCTGTGCCGTGGCTATGCCCAGATCGGGGGCGAAATAGCGGGGCAGTTGCGAGAAGGTTTGATGCCTTTCATCGAGCGCGGCTTGGCCACGCTGGAAGGCGGGCGTTTGACGATTGCGCAGGGCGGCCTGCCCTATGCCCGCACGATTGCGGCTTTGTTTGATCCCTATCGACAGGATTCGGCGCGGCGCTTTTCCTCCGCTGTTTAGATTTCACCCATCGGGAGTGGGCGGGAAAGGGGGGGCGAAAGCTCCCCTTTTTTGTGGGTGATGGCGATTTTGGAAAGCCCCAAAAAAGATGGGCGGCTCCGTGAGGGGAGGCCGCCCAAGGTGGGGAGAAAACTGGTGAGGCCCGCTGCGGTGAGGCCGGATTTGCCTGCGAACCACCGCTTGCCTGTTGACCCTGTGATAAGCGCCAACAGAAACCCCCGCCTTGACGGGGGTCAAAGCGGGGGTTGATTTGGATCAAGTGTGGTATTTTTATCAGCCTTATCCGGCCTTTTTCGCCAGATCGGGCAGGGTTTGGTTGGTCAGCACCTGCGGCAACTGGCTGGGCTTGCCTGTCTTGGGCACATACCACAGGTAAAGAGGCACACCGGCGGCGCCCTGTGCGGTCAGGAAGCGGGTGATCGCCGGATCGCGACGGGTCCAGTCGCCCTTCAGCACGGTGACGTTGGCCTTGGCAAAGGCCTCGCGGGTTTCCTCGCGCTCGATGGCGACGCGCTCATTCACCTTGCAGGTCAGGCACCAGTCGGCGGTGAAATAGACAAACACCGGATGGCCACTGGCCAAAGCCGTGCCCAGCGCCGCTTCGCTAAAGCTTTGCGCGCCTAGCATATCGGCGCCTTCATCCTCGGCCTGACGGATGGTGTGGGGCAGAGCCACCACCGACACAATCGCCAGCGCGGCCAGACCCAGCGCGGCCTTCTTACCCTGTGCCAGCCCCTTGCGTTGGCCCGCGCCGACCATCGCCAGCACGGCCAGCAGGCCAAGGCCCAGCACCGCGCAGAAGGTGGCAAAGGTCCAGCTGCCCAGACGCGAGGCCAGCCACAGTAGCGCCAGCGTGGTCAGCGCCATGGGCACCGCCATCGCGCGGCGGAACCAGTTCATCCATGCGCCCGGACGCGGCATGGCGCGGCGCAAGGGCGGCACAAAGGCAATGGCAAGGAAGGGCAGCGCAATGCCCAGACCCAGCGACACAAACAGCAGCATGGCCGCAGGCACCGGCAACAGCAGCGCCGCCCCCATCGCGCTGGCCATGAAGGGGCCGGTGCAGGGCGTGGCGACAAAGGCCGCCAACAGGCCGGTGGCAAAGGCCGAGCGGGCCGAATTGCCATGCCCCATGCCTGCGCCCTTGGTGGCGAAACCGGGCACGGCAAATTCAAACAGGCCCAACAGATTGGCGGTAATGCCCAAGGCCAGCAGCAGCAGGACGGCCACCACACGCGGCTCCTGCAACTGGAAGGCCCAGCCAACCTGTTCTCCGCCCGCCCGCAGCGTCAGCAGCAGCGCGCCCAAGATGGCGCAGGCGACAATCACACCGGCGGAATAAAACAGGCCTTCCGCGCGCGCTTCGGCCTCCGATTCGCCCGCGCGGGCCAGAGCCAGCGCTTTCAAGGAAAGGATGGGGAACACGCAGGGCATGATGTTGAGCAGCAAGCCACCGGCCAGCGCGGCCAGCACCAGCCAAGGCAGGGCGGGCAGATCATCTGCCTTTTTGCTCTCGCCGCTGTCGATCGGCGTGCCGCCAGCGGGCACCGCGCCCGGCGCGGCGGTGAACTCCACCCCGTCGCCCATGCCATTCAGGCGCAGCACGCCCGACAATTGCGCCGCATCGCCCGCCTTTTTCAGCGTAACGATCAAAACATCGCCAGCGCGGGCAAAGCTTTGCGGTGCGGCATAGGCCACCGCGCCTTCGGTGGTGATGAAAACATGCGGATGGTCCACCGCGCCGCTGGCGGGGAAGGGGATGGCGAGGCGGATCGAGTCGCCCGCCATGGCAAAGCTGGCCTTGGCGCCCAAGGGGGCGGGCAGCTTGGCGCGCCATGCGTCAAAGCGCGGGTCGGGTGCGACATTGGCGCCAGCGGCCAGCACGGGGATGGTGGCAGACAATTTGGCGTTTTCGGGCACGCACATCGTGTCGGTGCAGGCCAGCCAATTGGCTTCCACGCTCACCGGCAGGCTGCTCCCTGCCTTGGCATCGGAAGGCAAGGTATAGGGGATCAGCAGCGCATAATCGGCCTGAAACACATGGTTCATCAGGCCGGAAATCAGCAAGGTTTCGGGCACGGGGTAAAGCGGGGTTCCCGCCTTGCCCGCACCTGCCCATGTCAATTGCGTGCCAAAGCCCGCATCGCCCGGATTTTGCCAATAGCCGTGATATTTGGGCTCCGGCTTGAAATGGATGGCCAGCGTGACCGTCTGCCCCGCCGCCGCGCCATGTTCGGCCAGCAGCTGCGCCGCAATATGGTTGGCGCTGGTGGCGGGCGGTGCATCGGCGGCGCGGGCCACAGGGGCCAACAGAGCCAAGGCGCAACAGAACAAGGCCTGCCATAAAGTCGCAACCTTGCGGTGCAATGCGGGGGACAACATCAATCAACACTCCATCCGGCCATCAATTTGGCGGGTTTTTCGGGGCTCCTGTCCTTCTGGCGCTTGCCCAAAGGGTAAGGAGACGCCATCAAGCTCTGCCGATGATCCGGTCATTTTGCAAGGAACGCCTCGTGGCTCGTTTTGGTTCTGCCCTTTTGTCCCGTCTTGGAGCGCTGTCTTTGGTGGCGCTGGCCTGTGCGCAGGCGGTTCCTGCCTTTGCGGAGGAGGCGCCGGTTGCCGCTCCCGCGCCAAAGGCACCCAGCCTGATCGTGGCAATTTCGATTGACCAGTTCAGCGCTGATCTGTTTGCCGAATATCGCAACCATTACACCGGCGGCCTTGCCCGCCTGCTCAAAGGCGCGGTGTTCCCCGCCGGTTTCCAGAGCCATGCCGCGACCGAAACCTGCCCTGGCCACTCCACTTTGCTGACTGGCGTGCATCCGGCCCGCACCGGCATCATTGCCAACACATGGATCGACCTTTCGCTCAAGCGCGCGGACAAGAAAGTCTATTGCGTGGAGGATGAGAGTAATCCCGACTCCACCCCCAACAAGCCGGTGGTTTCCACCGCGCATTTGAAAGTACCCACGCTGGGCGAATGGGCCAAGAAGCAATGGCCCGCTAGCCGCAATGTGGCCGTATCGGCCAAGGATCGCGCGGTGGCGATGATGGGCGGGCATCAGATCGACGCCGGTTTCTGGTATGTGGGCGATGCCTTCACCAGCTTTGCTGGCCGTAGCCTGCCCGCCGATGTGACTGATGAAAACAAGCGCATCCGTGCGCTGCTGGACAAGGGCGCGCCGGCCATGGCGATTCCATCCTGGTGCGTGGCGCGCAATCAGGCGGTGCAGGCGGGCGCGGTAACGGTAGGCACCGGCCGCTTCGTGCTGGGCGACAAGGAAGACAAGCGCAAGCTGGGCGATCAATTGCGCTATTCCCCGCGCATGGACGCGGCCACGCTGGAACTGGCCGCCTCGCTGCTCACCTCGATGAAGCTGGGCAAGGGGCAGGCGCCCGACATCCTTTCGGTCAGCCTGTCGGCCAATGATTATGTGGGCCATGCCTATGGCACCGAAGGGCTGGAAATGTGCATCCAGCAGCAGCAGTTGGACCAGAAACTGGGCGAGTTCTTCGCCAAGCTGGATGCCAGCGGCGTCGATTATGCGGTGGTGTTGAGCGCAGACCATGGCGGGGTGGATACGCCCGAACGCCTGCGTCTACAGGGCGTGCCCGAAGCCGCGCGTGGTGAGGCGGCTTTGAATGGCGAAGGTCTGGGCCGCGCCATCGCCGCCGAACTGGGCATCAGCGGCAGCTTTGCCGCTTGCAATCCCGGCCCCGATGTGGCGGGCAATATCATCTGTTCGGACGGGCTTTCGGGCGATTACTGGATCAGCCCCGATCTGTCGGCCGAAGCCCGCGCCAAGGTCGCCGCGCGTCTGGTGGAAAAACTGAAGGCTCACGTCCAAGTCGAGGCCGTGTTCACCAAGGCCGAGATTGCCGCCGTGCCTTACCCTGTCGGCCATCCGCAGGACTGGACGCTGTTGCAACGCGCCCGCGCCTCGTTTGACCCGCAGCGCAGCGGCGATGTCTATTCCGTGCTGAAGCGCGCCATCGTGCCGGTAACCACCCCGCGCGCCAATGCCACCACCATCACCACCCATGGCAGCGTGTGGGATTATGACCGCCGCGTGCCCATGCTGTTCTGGCGCAAGGGCATGACCGGCTTTGAACAGCCGCAGCCGGTGGAAACGGTGGATATTGCCCCCACTTTGGCCGCGCTGATCGGGTTGAAAGTGCCGCAGGGCGCGTTTGACGGGCGCTGCCTTGATTTGGACGCTGGCCCAGCGGACACTTGCCGCTAAGCGTTTGAAGGCGTAACCGGATCAGCGATGAACGACTCTGCTGATCCGGTTCGTGGCGCTCAAAAGCGCGATCTTGTCATTCTTGGTGGCGGCCTTGTGGGCATGACGCTGGCGCTGGCGGCGGCGCGTCAGGGCATCACCAGTCATGTGGTCGAACGTGCCGATCCGGCGGAATTGACCGCCGATGGTGTGGACGGGCGCGCTTCGGCCATTTCCTCGGCCAGCTGGAACCTGTTTGCCAATATCGGTCTGGCGGAAGCGCTGGCGCCTCTGGGGTGCCCGATCGATGCCATTGCCGTGACCGACCAGATGAAGCCGGGCCGCATCGATTTCCAGCCCAAGGAGGGTGATAGCGCGCTGGGCCGGATGTATGCCAACCGCGACATCCGCTTGGCGCTTTTCGCCGCTGCCGAGCAGGAACCCAATATCACATGGCACACACGCGCCGACGTAGTTAGCCGTCAGCGCGGACCCCATGGCGTGGAAGTGACTTTGGCAGGCGGGCAAGAGCTGGCGGGCAGCCTGCTGGTGGGGGCGGAAGGCCGCCGCAGCCCAACGCGGGACGAGGAAGGCATCGGCCTTGTTGCATGGGATTATCACCATACGGCGATTGTGACCGCGCTGGCGCATGAAAAGCCGCATGACA
This sequence comes from Novosphingobium umbonatum, assembly GCF_004005905.1. Taxonomy (GTDB): domain Bacteria; phylum Pseudomonadota; class Alphaproteobacteria; order Sphingomonadales; family Sphingomonadaceae; genus Novosphingobium; species Novosphingobium umbonatum. Next base: position 353,375 of record NZ_SACO01000001.1, on the reverse strand, counting down.
ATGTGGCTTGGGAAATCTTCTATGCCGCCGGCCCCTTTGCGCTGCTGCCTTTGCTGGACCTGCCCGATGGCCGGCACCGCAGCGCCTTGGTGTGGACCGTGCCTGCTAAAGACGCCAAGGGCGTGATGGCCATGACCGATGCCGCCTTCACCGCCGAAGTGGCGCGGCGCATGGAGGGCATGTTCGGCGGGATCGAACTGATCGCCCAGCGTCTGGCCTATCCTTTGTCTTACCAGAATGCCACGCGCATTGTGGGCGACCGTCTGGCGTTGGTGGGTGATGCGGCGCATGGCATGCATCCTATCGCGGGTCAGGGCTTGAACCTTGGCCTGCGCGATGTGGGGGCCTTGGTCGAAGTGCTGGCCGATGGCATGCGGCTGGGGCTGGAGCCGGGCGATGCGCAAGTGTTGAAGCGCTACGAAAACTGGCGCGCGCTGGACACTTTCACGACGATGAGCGTGATGGATGGCATTGTGCGCCTGTTTGGCGTGCCGGGCCAGACGGCCAGCGCGGTGCGGCGCATCGGCATGGCGGCGGTGCAGCGTATGCCGCGCCTCAAAACCTTCTTTATGAACGAGGCGCGCGGGCTTTCGGGCAAGCTGCCCAGCCTGCTTCAGGGATAGGCCGTTATTTGGGGCTGGCAGTGCTGGCTCCTACGGCGGGCAGCGGGGATACGACGGGGCTGGCCTGATCGATCATGCGCCCGCTGGCATCGCGCAGCAATTTGGGTTCCAGCAGGGCGGCGGTATCGATCGCGTCCAGCGCATGCATCACCTCGGCATAGCGTTTGGCATCGGCTAGCCAGCCTGTTGCCTGTGTTGCGCCGGGCAACAGGCGCACGTCCGCCATCGCATCCTCGATCCGCCCTTCGCGCAGGCAGAGCCGCGCATGGTCAAGCCGCATCTGGGCCGAGGGCGGGGTGGGGCGGTTGTCGCTATGCAACACGAACAGGTCCGACAGGTCGTGGGTGACCTTGCTCCAGCTGGTCTGTTGATCCTGCGGGCCGGTCAGGCGTGGGGCCATGGCGTCCAATTGCGCGGCTAACCGGTCCTGCGTGATGGGTTGATGGGCAAAATTGACGATCGTGTTGACCACCTCGGGCAAAGCCGCGCCAAAACGCAGGCGCAATTGCCCCTCCAGATAGGCCAAAGGCATGCCGCGTTCGATTGCGCGGCGGGTGGCAATCGCCACCAGCAAGGCTTCGGCGCGGCCCGATTGTGCGCCGGCAATGGCGGCATCGGCCTCGATAGCGCGCAAATGCTGCTCCAGCGTGGCCAGTCGGCTCTCCAGCGTTTGCGCGGCCTGCGTGGCGGAGGCTTGCGGCTTGGGCGTCTGATGCGGCAGGACTTGCGCCAGACCCTGTGGCCGCCAGCCATTTTGCCATGCGCCAATACCCATCGCGCCAGCGCCCATGCCAAAGGCCATAAGGGCCACGGCCAGTCGTCCGCCACCCCGTTGACGCGGGGGCAATTTGGGTTGGTTGGGAAATTCCTCGATCATTCAGTCCATCCGCCCCCCGGCACCACGGGTGCCATTGTGGCAAAGATTTGCAGCCAGCGCCAGCATGTCGGCATCGCGCGCCTTTGGCGAGGTGATAATTGCGCCCCATTGGCCCGTTTCGGAACAGGTTTGCGACACGCGCGGGCCGATGGTGATGGCGGTGGCTTGGGCTAAAGTCTGGCCCAGCCTGTGGGCCTCTGCTGCGCAATGGCGCGCGGCTTCGGCCGAATGGAGCAGGATGATGCAGGGGGCGGCGAGGGCAGCAGCCAGCTTTTCGGGCATGGGCAGCGCCTGGCTGGCATAGCAAATCTGCTCCTCCATGCTGATTTCAGGCGGTAAATCCAGCGTTACCCGATCCCTGGCGGCTAGGCGCAACAGGCGGGCGTGGCGCGAATCGATATGGGGCAGCAGCAATTGCAGCCCACCTTCGCCGCTATAGGCCACGATCAGCCCAGCAGCCTCCGCCGCCCGCGCCGTGGTGTCGCCCACGCAATAGGCAGGTTTGCCGCGATAGGCCGCCAGCGCTGGTCCGCCAAGGCGTAGGGCATTGGCGCTGCCCAGCAAGAGGGCGTCAAAAGCATCCGCCGCGGGCGCATCCCATGGCAGCGCCACGGTTTGGAACAGCGGGGCCAGCACCACCGGCAGGCCCATCTGTTCCGCCAGAGCCATAGTCGCGCTGGCCCCCGGTTCGGGACGCATGACCAGAATGGGCAGCATCAGGCCACAGGCTGAAACTGGCTGGTGATGGAGGGTGGCGCCTTGGCCAGCAAGGTGCCCGCCAAATTTGCCGGAGCGGCAGGATCGCCAGCGGCAAAGCTGGTCTGACCGTCGACGCGGTCTTGCCCGTCGGGGCTGAACAGGCTGGCCTTTAGCCACCATTCCCCGTTCTGCCTTGTGGTCAGCGCAGCGATGGAACTGTGGCAGTTGCCGCCCAAAGCCGCCAGCAAGGCGCGCTCGGCCAACAGGGCGGTCTGGCTATCGGCGCAATTGATGGCGGACAGCAGAGCGCGCGTGGAGGCATCATCGGTGCGGCATTCGATCGCAATCGCGCCTTGGCCGGGGGCAGGCAGCCAGCTGTCGGCGGGCAACGGCGTGCCCACATCGCTCTGGCCCAACCGGTTCAGGCCCGCCATGGCCAACAGGGTCGCCTCGGCCTCGCCCGCCGCCAGCTTGCCCAGACGTGTGGCCACATTGCCACGGAAGGGCACAATCTTGATATCGGGCCGCAGATGCAACATTTGCGCGGCGCGGCGCGGGGCGCTGGTGCCCAGTCTTGCCCCTTGCGGCAAAGCCTCGATGGAGGGCGCGCCCACCAGACAATCGCGCACATCCTCACGCGGCAACACGGCGGCAATGGTCAGCCAATCGGGGCGGATCGTTTCCACATCCTTGGCCGAATGCACGGCAAAGTCGATCTCGCCTTCATAGAGCCAGCCATCCAGTTCCTTGGTCCACAAGGCTTTTCCGCCGATTTCAGCCAAGGGGCGGTCCAGCACCTTGTCGCCGCTGGCGGTGACCGGGACGATCTCCACCGCCTCCAGATCCCAGCCATGCGCGGCGCAGAGCAGGGCGCGCGCCTCATGGGCCTGCGCCATGGCCAAAGGCGAGGCGCGGGTGCCAAGGCGTAAAGGTTGGGCGGGTTGGGCGATCGGAGCTAGGGTGCTATCGGGCATGGTCCCTTGTGCTAGACGGCAATCTCGTTAAGGGGAAGCTCCAGAGTTCCAAAGGCCCCACACTTCCGTTGAAAAAGCACTTCCGTTGAAAACCATTCTAGGCATCGAATCCTCATGTGACGAAACGGCGGTGGCAATTGTCACGTCCGATCGGCAAATTGTGGCCCAGCGTATCGCCAGCCAGGACGATGAGCATCGCCCCTTTGGCGGCGTGGTGCCTGAAATTGCCGCCCGTGCGCATGCCGAACGTCTGGCCCCGATGGTGCAGGCGGTGCTGGATGATGCGGGCATGACCTTGGGCCAGATGGATGCGATTGCCGCCACGGCGGGGCCGGGGCTGATCGGCGGGGTGATGGTGGGGCTGGTAACCGCCAAGGCGCTGGCCATGGCCAGTGGCAAGCCGTTGATCGGGGTGAATCATCTGGAAGGCCATGCGCTTTCCCCGCGTCTGGCCGATGCCAGCCTTACTTTTCCCTATTTGTTGCTGCTGGCCAGTGGGGGGCACTGCCAATTGTTGCTGGTGCGCGGCGTGGGTGACTATCGCCGCCTTGCCACCACGATTGACGACGCTTTGGGCGAGGCGTTTGACAAGACGGCCAAGATTCTGGGGCTGGGCTATCCGGGCGGGCCTGCGGTGGAAAGACTGGCGCTGGAGGGCGATGCCAAGGCCGTGCCCTTGCCGCGCCCCTTGCTGGGCAGCGCCGAGCCGCATTTTTCCTTCGCTGGCCTGAAAAGCGCGGTTTTGCGCGCCAAACAGGCGGGCATTCATGCCGATGCCGATCTGGCCGCCGCATTCCAGCAAGCCGCGATTGATTGCGTGATTGACCGCGCGAAGCGGGCGGTTGCCGTGGCGCTGGCCGAGGGCGCCACCGCTCTGGTGGTGGCAGGCGGTGTGGCGGCCAACAAGGCGATCCGCGCCGCGTTGGAGGGTTTGGCGGCGCAAAACGGGCTGGCTTTCGTGGCCCCGCCCTTGGCTCTTTGCACTGATAATGCGGCGATGATCGCATGGGCAGGCTGCGAAAAGGCGCTGCTAGGCCATAGCGACCCGCTGGACATGGCCGCGCGCCCGCGCTGGCCGCTGGACCCTGATGCTGAACCCGTGCGCGGGGCGGGGGTGAAGGCGTGAGCCAGCACCAACCCGTAGGCGTGATCGGCGCGGGGGCTTGGGGCACCGCGCTGGCGCAAATGTTGGCCAGTGATGGCACGCCGGTCTTGCTCTGGGCACGTAAAGCCGAGCAAGTGGCCGAGCTGAACGCGCAGCGCAGCAACGCCACCTATCTGCCGCAAGTGACCTTGGCGCCTTCCATCACGGCGACGGCGGATTTGTCTGATCTGGCTGGCTTGACCACCATTCTGGTGGTGTGCCCCGCGCAGGTGATGGCGCAAGTCCTGTCAGGCCTGCCCGATGGCCCTCGTGATCTGGTGCTCTGTGCCAAGGGAATCGAGGCGGGCAGCGGGCGCTTGATGGCGCAAGTGGCAAAGGATTGCCTGCCCTCGGCGCAGATCGCGGTGCTGTCCGGCCCCACCTTTGCCCGCGAGGTGGCGCAAGGCCTGCCCACAGCGGTCACTTTGGCCTGTTCGGGCGGCGAGGAACAGTGGCAAAGATTGTCGCCAGTCATCGCCCGTGCAGCTTTCCGCCCCTATTACTCGCCCGATGTGATCGGGGCAGAGATTGGGGGCGCGGTGAAAAACGTATTGGCGATTGCCTGCGGGGTGGTGGAAGGCTTGGGGCTGGGCGAGAATGCCCGCGCCGCGCTGATCGCCCGTGGCTATGCCGAAATGCTCCGCTTTGGCGTGGCGCGAGGGGCGCGGGCGGAAACGCTCTCCGGCCTGTGCGGACTGGGCGATCTGGTGCTGACCTGCGCCAGCACGGCCAGTCGCAATTATTCCTTGGGTCGCGCTTTGGGCATGGGGCAAAGCGTGGCGCAAGCCTTGGATGGCAAGGCCAGCGTGGCCGAGGGCGCGCATACCGCTCCCGTGCTGGCCGAATTGGCCGCGCGTGACGGGCTGGCCATGCCGATTGTTGATGCCGTTTGCCGGTTGCTCTCGGGGGAGGCACCAGCGGCAAAGGTAGTATCCGCCCTGCTGGCGCGGCCGTTAAAGGCCGAGTTGGGCGCGGGCGGCGGGAGTATCGCTTGACCTCTGTTTCTTCCCCTGTGAACGGCGTTGATCCAATAGCCGTGGATGCTGCTGGCGTGGAAACGCCGGTGGCGCCTGTCCCTGCCGACCGCGATCTGGCGCGTCTGGCCAAGGGTGGGCGGACCAATTTCTTTGGTTTCCTGCTGCGTCTGGCTGCGCGCCTGCCTTTCCTGTTTATCGCCGGACGGCTTTATGGTGCCGATGCGCTGGGGCGTTTTGCCTCGGCTTTGGTGGTGATCGAACTGGCATCACAAATCTGCACCCTTGGCCAAAAGCGCGGTATCGCCCAGCGCCTGTCCGAGGATGATCGCGACGCGGCGCATGTGATTGCCGATGGCGTGGTCTTGACGCTGATGATTTCGGCGGTGGTCAGCCTTGGCCTGTTCCTGTTCCCCGCGCCTATGTTTCCGTCCGGAGAATATCTGCCCGCCGATCGCTGGCTGGTGCTGGCCATCGGACCGGTGGCTTTGACCGATATCGCGCTGGCATCCTTGGCCTATCGCTTTGACGTGGGCGCCACGGTGCGGGCGCGTTCGGTGGTGGAGCCATGGACCCTGTCGATTGCGGCAGGCCTGTTCTGGGCGATTGGCCGTTGGGGATTGTTGGGTGATTTCGGCAGCTTGCTGGGCGAAAGCGGGCTGGCGCTCAGTTTTGTGGTCAGTGTTTTTGCCGCTTTGCTGGCTTCCTTGCTGCCTCTGATGCGCTCCTATGGCATGCCGCGCCAGTGGACCCCGCATCCCTTGCGTATTGGCCGTCTGGCGCTCGATACCGCGCCTTTGGCGGTGGCTGATGTGGTGGAATGGGGCACGCGGCGGTTGGATATTGCCATTCTGGGCCTGTTTGCGGTGCCCGCCTCGGTCGGCGTCTATTATGTGGCGCAGCAAGTGGCCAGCCTGCCGCAAAAGCTGAAAACCAGTTTTGAGCCTATTCTGGGGCCAGTGATCACCCGCAATCTGAAGGAAGGCAATCTGGCCGCGATTGCGCGACAGGTGTGCCAAGTGGGCTTCTGGATTACCGCCGCGCAAGCGGGCATTGCGCTGGCTTTGGGCATTCCGGGCGACGGGGTGCTGGGGCTGGTCGGGCCGCAATTCACCGGCGGGATGCTGGCTCTGGCCTTTCTGTTGGGGGCCGAGGTTTGTGCAGCCCCTGCGGTAGTATCCGAAGCGGCCTTGATCTATATTGCCCCGATGCAGAACCTCTGGGTCTCTTTGGCGACGATTGCCCTGCAGGCGGTGTTCACGCTGGCCGGCATGATGGTTGCGCGCGGTTTCTATTTTGACGAGATGGATCAGGCCGCTTGCGCCGCGGGGGCCTTGCTGGTCACTTTGTCGATTGCCTCGCTGGTCAAATCGCGCCTCTTGGCTTGGCATTTGGGCCATCGGGTGGAAACTTTCCGCTGGTCGCTGGCGGCAGCGGCGGTGGTGGCTTCTGTGTTGGGCTGGGCCGTGGTCGATTTCTTGCCGGAATGGGCGCAATTGTCGCTGGGCGTGCCCGCCATTCTGGGCACCTATGGGTTGGTGATCTGGCGCTTTGGCTTTGGCCCTGCCGATCGCTTGCTGTTCCGTAAGCAGGCCAAAGACTGATGGGGCGCCGTCGGCCAGCCTTGTCGCGCGGCGCGATGGCGCTGGTGGTGGCGGGCGGTCTGGCGGTCAGTGTGGGCGCAGGGCTGGCGGGGCAGATGGCTGGTCCTTGGCTGGTGGCGCCCTTGGTGTCCGAAACGCAGCGCGTGCTGGCAGCGCAGGGCTTGCGTGGTCTGCGTGCAGAATTCGTCGAAACCCATGGCTGGTACACCCGCCACCCTGAATTGCTGGGCGGCGAGGGGTTGAGCGAGGCAACGCGCAAGCGTGTGGCCTTGGCGGTGAGCCATGTCGCCGGTGTCGGCCATGTGGGTTGGCAGGCGAGCGGTGTGCAGCGCCAGAGTGAAGCGGCGCCCGAAGCCGATCCCTTGCTGGCCTGTCAGAGCGAAGTGAACGCCATGCTCGCCGCGCGCAGCATCCGCTTTGCCGAGAACAGCGCGCATATCGATCCGGCCAGTCGCGGCCTTTTGGATGAAGTGGCGCGGGCCTTGGCTCCTTGCGCGGGCAGTGTGATTGCTATCACCGGCCATACCGATGGCAAGGGCGACGAGGCGGCCAATCTGGCCCTTTCTAAATCGCGGGCGGAGGCGGTGCGTAATGCTCTGGGTGCGCGGGGCATTGATATGGCGGGCCTTCGTGCGCGGGGCGTGGGATCCTCGCATCCTCTGGCGGGGTTGGACGAGGATGATCCGGCCAACCGGCGCATCGAATTTTCGCTGCTTCAGCCGGTCAGCCCCGCCCCCACGGTGGTGGACACGCCCAGCGCCAAGCTGGAGCGGCCGCCGGTGGCGCAGGTCTTGCCGCTGTGGCTGGAACTTTCGCTGCTCTCGGCCTTGACCTATGCGGCTTTGAGCAGCATCGGGCTGCGGTGGGCGCAGAGGCGGCAAGTGCTGGCGCGGCGCCGGAAAAAGTTGAACGAGGACGAGTGACGTGATCGATCTGCAAAGCTGGGCGGTGAGCCATCCGATGGCCGCTATTGGGGCAGCGCTGGTGGTGCTGGCGCTGCTGTGGCTGGTGCTGGGGGGTAAGCGCAAGACGCGTGAACGCCACCGCGCGCCCGATGCGCTGGACGAAGGCGCGGCGCCCGCGCAGCGCAATCAGGCCCTGATCGATGCGCCCAGCGCGGCGGCCAGCGTGGTGATCGCACCGGTTGCGGAGGTTGTTGTCGAGGCGGCGGCTGACGTGGCTCCGGTGGCGGCAGGGGATGACCTGACCCAGATCAAGGGTCTGGGCCCTAAGCTGCGCGCGCGGTTGGGCGAATTGGGCGTCACCAGCTTTGCGCAAATCGCGTCATGGACCGAGGCCGATATTGTGGCCATTGACGCCCAACTGGGCAGCTTTGCCGGTCGTGCCACGCGCGATCAATGGGTGGCGCAGGCGGGTTTTCTGGCCGCTGGCGATGTGGCTGGTTATGAGGCGCAGTTCGGGAAGCTTTGAGGGTTTTTCGAGGGTTTTGCCTCCGGCGGGTTAAGGGCGGGGGCCCTGAACAATCCCGTTAATGGGTTGCGTTTGATGTGAATCGTCGCGCGTTTGGTGTCGATTTTATAGCCTGCGGCGCTTTGTATTGCGCAGGTGGAGAGGTTTCTTTCCAACGGTGACGGAAGCGATGTGCTTTCGTCGGGAGACGTTCTGGGAGCGCGAGGGACGAGTCCCTCGCATCCTGTTATCTACTTCCTCCACTTCTTCTGGCTCTTGCCATACCGCGTCTTGCGCGTCCCCGGCTTGCCCTCGTTGCTGCGGCCCACCACGGGAGCCTTGCGCTCCCCTTCGGGCAGGCCAAGTTCGGTGGCCTCCAGACGGCGGATTTCGTCGCGCAACCGGCCTGCTTCTTCGAATTCCAGATCGGCGGCGGCGGCGCGCATGCGCTTTTCCAGATCCTCGATATAGGCGCGCAGATTGTGGCCGACGAGATTGTTGGTGCTGTCATCCTCGATATCCACCAGCACCCCGTCACGACTGGCCGTATCGGCCACGATGTCATGGATGTTGCGCTTGATGGTTTGCGGCGTGATGCCGTGCTCCTCGTTATAGGCTTCCTGACGCGCGCGGCGGCGGTCGGTTTCGGCGATGGCGCGTTCCATGCTGCCGGTGATGCAGTCGGCATAGAGGATCACGCGGCCATCGACATTGCGCGCGGCGCGGCCAATGGTCTGGATGAGCGAGGTTTCGCTGCGCAGGAAGCCTTCCTTGTCCGCGTCCAGAATGCACACCAGCCCGCATTCGGGAATGTCCAAGCCTTCGCGCAGCAGGTTGATGCCGATCAGCACGTCATAGACGCCCAGACGCAGGTCGCGGATCAACTCGATACGTTCCAGCGTTTCCACGTCGCTATGCATATAGCGCACGCGCACGCCCGCCTCATGCATGAATTCGGTGAGGTCTTCGGCCATGCGCTTGGTGAGCGTGGTGACCAGAGTGCGATAGCCCTTGGCGGCGGTTTCGCGGCATTGGGTGATGCAATCCTGCACCTGATCTTCGACAGGGCGGATCTCGATTGGCGGGTCGATCAGGCCGGTGGGGCGGATCACCTGCTCGGTAAAGGCGCCGCCGGTCTGTTCCATTTCCCATGTGCCGGGCGTTGCGGATACAGCCACGGTCTGTGGGCGCATCGCATCCCATTCGTTGAAGCGTAGCGGGCGGTTGTCGATACAGGATGGCAAGCGGAAGCCATATTCGGCCAGCGTGATTTTCCGGCGATGGTCGCCCCGCGCCATGGCGCCGATTTGCGGAATGGTCTGGTGGCTTTCGTCCACAAACAACAGGGCATTGTCGGGCAGATATTCGAACAGGGTTGGCGGCGGTTCACCGGGCAGGCGGCCGGACAGGAAACGCGAGTAGTTTTCGATCCCTGCGCAAGAACCGGTGGCCGCGATCATTTCCAGATCGAAATTGGTGCGCTGTTCAAGCCGCTGCGCTTCCAGCAATTTGCCTTCCGCGTTCAGCTCTTTCAGCCTTTCCTCCAGCTCGAACCGGATAGCCTTTTCGGCCTGTTTCAGCGTGGGGCCGGGGGTGACGTGGTGGCTGTTGGCATAGACGCGGATTTTGGAGAGTTTGGCCCCCGCCTTGCCGGTCAGGGGATCGAACTCGGCAATCTCTTCCACCTCGTCGCCAAAGAAGCTGATGCGCCAGGCCATATCTTCATAATGGCTGGGGAAGATTTCCAGATTGTCCCCCCGTACGCGGAAAGCGCCACGGGCAAAGGCCACCTCGTTCCGCTTATATTGCAGCGCCACCAGCTTGCGGATGATTTCTCCCTGATCCTGCGATTTGCCCACCTCCAGATCAAAGGTCATCGCCGAATAGGTTTCGACCGAGCCGATACCGTAAAGGCAGGATACCGAGGCAACGATGATGACATCGTCCCGTTCCAGCAGCGATCGCGTGGCGGCATGGCGCATTCGGTCGATGGCCTCGTTCACGCTCGACTCTTTTTCGATATAGGTGTCGGAACGCGCCACATAGGCTTCGGGCTGGTAATAGTCGTAATAGGAGACGAAATATTCCACCGCATTGTTGGGGAAGAAGCTTTTCATCTCGCCATATAATTGCGCGGCAAGGATCTTGTTGGGGGCAAGGATCAGCGCGGGGCGCTGCGTTGCCTGAATGACCTGCGCCATGGTGAAGGTCTTGCCCGAGCCGGTTACCCCCAGCAAAACCTGCGTCTTTTCGCCCAACTGGATGCCTTCGACCAATTCGGCAATCGCGGTGGGCTGATCGCCGCTGGGCGTGTAATCCGACACGATGCGTAAAGGGGGGCTGTCATCCGCCTTGGGCGGGCGGGCAGGGCGGTGGGGCGTGAAATTGCCGTCAGTGTCGGGCTCGTCCAGCCCGCGGCGGATGATCAGTTCGGCCATAGCACCGATCTATGCGGGTTCCTGTTGCGTTCTGCAAGTGGCCCATCGGGCGCAGGGGCGACGCAACGGCGCGAGGCCAGCATTCGCGCCGAGTCGCGCGCGATACTGCCCCATAAATTTTTCCCTCGCAACCGCAGCAATACGCTTGGCAAGCAAGAATCTTTGTTGCAGCTTGGCCGACAAGCAATAGCGCATAAGCGCCCAAGAAAATTGAAGGAAAAGCCTATGACATCAACCACTCATCCGTCGTTCGACGAGATGATCGATGCCGAGGGGAATGTTCGCCCCGCCTATGCCGGCTATCGCGAGTGGTATGATGCGCAAAGCCCCAAATGGCTGGAAAAGCAGGGCAAGGCCGCCGAAAGCGTGTTCCGTCGGACCGGCATTACCTTCAACGTCTATGGTCAGGATGCAGGACAGGAACGCCTGATCCCCTTTGACATGATCCCCCGCATCATCACGGCGGAGGAATGGAAAAAACTGTCGCGCGGGATCGAGCAGCGGGTGCGTGCGCTCAATGCCTTCCTGCACGACCTTTACCACAAGCGCGAGATCATCAAGGCGGGCAAGGTGCCCGAGCGGCTGTTTGCCCAGAATGACGCTTTCCTGAAGGAAATGGTCGGCTTTACCCCTCCGGGCGGGGTCTATACCCATATTGTTGGCATCGATCTGGTGCGCACCGGCCCCGATGATTTCATGGTGCTGGAAGACAATGCCCGCACCCCCAGCGGCGTCTCCTATATGCTGGAGAACCGCGAGACGATGATGGCCATGTTCCCCGACCTGTTTACCAAGGTGCAGGTGCAGCCGGTGTCGGACTATCCGCGTGCGCTGGCCCGCAGCCTTGCGGCCTGTGCGCCGCCGGCGGCCAAGGGTAACGGGCGGGCGGTGCTGGCGGTGCTGACGCCGGGGATTTACAATTCGGCCTATTATGAACACGCCTTCCTTGCCGATCAGATGGGCGCCGAACTGGTGGAGGCGGGCGATCTGCGCGTGGTGGATGGCCGCGTTTGCATGCGGACAACCCGCGGGTGGAAGGCGATCGATGTGCTGTATCGCCGCGTCGATGATGACTTCCTTGATCCGCTGACTTTCAACCCCGACAGTATGCTGGGCATTGCGGGCATTATGGATGTCTATCGTGCGGGCGGTATTACCATTGCCAATGCGCCGGGCACGGGGATCGCCGATGACAAGGCGATCTATTCCTTCATGCCCGAAATCGTGGAATTTTACACAGGCGAGCGGCCTATTCTGAAGAATGTGCCGACATGGCGTTGCAGCGAGAAGGACTCGCTGGCCTATGTGCTGGACCATCTGGCCGAGCTGGTGGTGAAGGAAGTGCATGGGTCGGGCGGCTATGGCATGTTGATCGGGCCTACCTCGTCCAAGGCCGAGATTGCCGCATTTGAAAAGAAGCTGCGCGCCAATCCCGATAATTACATTGCCCAGCCCACGCTTTCACTCTCCACCGTGCCGATCTTTACCAAGGCGGGACTGGCCCCGCGCCATGTCGATTTGCGGCCCTTTGTGCTGGTCTCGCCCGAAGGGATCAACATTACGCCCGGTGGTCTGACCCGCGTGGCGCTGAAGAAAGGTTCCTTGGTGGTCAATTCCAGTCAGGGCGGCGGCACGAAAGACAGCTGGGTTTTGGCGGAATAAGAAGCGGAAGAGCAGGGTAAGGAAAAAATATGCTGGGACGTTCCGCTTGGGGCATTTACTGGATGGCGCGTTATCTGGAACGCGCCGAAAACACCGCGCGCCTGCTGGATGCCGGTTTCCGCATGGCTTTGACGCGTGGCAACACCGTGGCCAGCGAGGAATGGCGCAGCGTGCTGGTGACTTTGGGGCTGGATGCCGCCTTTGCCGATCAGGGGGGCGAATATACCGGCCCTGCCATCACCAATTGGATCCTGCGTGGCACGGGCAATTATGGCAGCGTGCTGTCCATGATGGAGGCCGCGCGCACCAATGCGCGCATGGTGCGCACCGCCATCACCCGCGAGGTATGGGAGGCGACCAATGAAAGCTGGATGCTGCTCAAGGATATGCTGGCCCGTCCGGTGAAGGAATCGGATCTGGGGCAGGTGCTGGATGTGATCCGCCGTCAGGCCACTGCCGTGCGCGGGGCGATGGAAGGCACGATGCTGCGCAATGATATCTATAACTTTGCCCGTATCGGCACCCATCTGGAGCGGGCGGATAATACGGCGCGTATTCTGGACGTGAAATACCATGTGCTGTTGCCCAGCGTGGCTTGGGTGGGTTCGCGGCTCGACAATGCGCAATGGGAAATGGTGCTGCGTTCGGTGGCCGGGGAGCGGGCTTTCCGCTGGCTCAATGCCGGCGCGCTGGACCCCAAGGGCATTGCCGAATTTGTCATCCTTGATGGCCGCTTCCCACGCTCTCTGGCCTATTGTTATGCCAAGCTGACCAGCAGCATGAAATGGCTGTGCCATGATTACGCTCAGGAAACGGCTGCTTTCCTGATGCAGCGCGCCGCGACCGAGAAATTGGCGCAGACCACCATCGCGGACGTGTTCGAGTTCGGCCTGCATGAATTCCTGGGCGAGTTTTTGGCCAACAACCGGCTGCTGGGCGATGCCATCGCTGCCGATTATCGTTTCACCGAATAGGACGGGATGCCAAACCCATGCGGATTAATATTGAGCATCGCACCCATTACCGTTTCGACCAGCCCGTCTGGCACGGGGTGCAGCGCCTGCGCCTGACGCCGCCCACTTGCGCGGTGCAAACGGTGCAGGACTGGCAGATCGATGTTGAGGGCGGTTCGGTTGAATGCGCCTATGACGACCATAATGGCAACAAGGTCACGTTGATCGCGCTGGGCAGTGGAAATGGCGAGGTGGTGATCACCGCGCGCGGCACGGTGGACACCCGCGATACGGCGGGCGTGGTGGGCGGGCATCAGGGCTTTATGCCGCTGTGGTTGCTGACCAAGCAGACCGCGCTGACCAAGCCGGGGGCCAAGCTTAAAAGCCTGATCGCCCAATTCGCGCCGCAGGCCGGTGAACCTATCCCGATGCTGCACAGTTTGATGACGGCGGTGAAGGAGGCGATGAGTTTCGCCACCGGCCATACCGATGCCACCACCAGCGCCGAGGCGGCATGGGCCGCGGGCAAGGGCGTGTGTCAGGATTACGCACATATTTTCATCAGCGTGGCGCGGGCCTTGGGTCTGCCTGCGCGTTATGTGTCGGGCTATCTGTGGATGGAGGATCGCCCCATGCAGGACGCCGGTCACGCCTGGGCCGAGGTGCATGTGCCCGGCCTTGGCTGGGTGGGCTTTGACGCGGCGAATGATACTTGCCCTGATGAACGTTACATCCGTGTCGCGCTGGGCGTGGATTATGCCGATGCCGCGCCGGTGACCAGCCTGTCGCAGGGCGGGGGCAAGGCGGCGCTGGATGTCGCCTTGGAGGTGACGCAGCAACAGGAAATGGCCCAATAGGCGCTAGACAGGACTTTTGCCCTAGCCTCCGCTTAACGAAAAGGGATTGACGCGGGCGCTATGGTTTGTGCAACCGCGAAGCAGGATTCGCCAAGGGAAAAGACTAGTGACCTATTGCGTGGGAATGATGCTGGATGCTGGCCTCGTGTTGATGAGCGACACGCGGACCAATTCGGGCGTCGACAATATTTCCACCTTCCGCAAGCTGTTCCACTGGCAAGTGCCGGGCGAGCGCGTGGTGGCCTTGATGACCAGCGGCAATCTGGCGACGACGCAGGCGGTGGTTTCGAAAATCGAGGAACGCTTCAAGCTGCCCGATGAACGGCATAATTGCGTGATGGAAGCGCCCACCATGTTCCAGATGGCGGGGCTTGTCGGCAAGACCCTGCGCGAAACCATTGCCGAGCGTGACGAGGACAATGGCCCGCAGGCCGCTGGCCAGTTTGGTGCGACGCTGATTCTGGCCGGTCAGATCAAGGGGCAGGCGCCGCGCCTGTTCCTGATCTATCCCGAGGGCAATTTCATCGAGGCCACGCTGGACACGCCTTTTTTCCAGATTGGCGAGACGAAATATGGCCGCCCGATCATCCTGCGCGGTTATGAAAAGACCATGGCGTTTGAAGATGCGGTCAAGCTGTTGATGGTCAGCTTTGATTCCACGCTGAAGGCCAATCTGTCGGTGGGCATGCCGCTGGATCTGGTGGTGATTGGCCGCGATGAATATTGCATCAAGCACGAGCGCCGCATCACCGCCACCGACCCGTGGTATCGCGTGATTTCCGCCAGCTGGAGCGACAGCTTGAAGGCGGCGCTGGACGGCCTGCCGGATTTCCCCTTCCACGCAGGCCAGTAAGTTCGGCGGCGGGTTTTACACCGCCGCCCGCTTGGCTTTACTCGTCGGTTTTGGCTTCATTGCCCTTGCCCGGATTGCCGCCGGTGCGCAGCGCCACGATAGAGCGCAACGTGTCGAACCAGAAGCGGCTGCCCAAGGACATGGCGAGGCCACTCAGCAATATGCCGGGGATGGCGGAGAGCAGGCTCCAGTCGAGTGCGGGCCAGTCCTGCCAGCCCATGGGCAGGGGCAGAGCTGCCCGCACCTGATCGGTACAATCCGCGATATTGCTTTGCTGACAGGCGGCAGGGCTGCCCTGTTGCGAGACATGTTCGGCCATGGCCACGGCAGCGCTACGCGCGGCATCGCTGCCATAAAGCCCCTTGGCCAGCTCGATCGTGTCGACCTTCAACGCCCCCGCCACCAGCAGCGCGATCACCAGCGAAGCGATCTGGGCACGGCGGGTGTACCAGTGTTGCACCTGATCCATGAATTGCGTGTACCATGCCTCGATTGTCACGCGCAGTTGTTGCAGAAAGTCGCCGGCGGAGGTGTCCAGTGCCAGCAACCGGTTTTTCAGCGATTCAGGTAGAACAGCAGCTTGGACCAACTTGCCAAAATCTATATTGGCATTGGCCGTATCAAACAGGCCGATGATTTTGATGATACTGTCCGAGAAAGTGGCGTGGCCAATATCATGGGGATATTTATCGTAGCCGATGTCGTGGGATTCGTCCTCGTATTCGATAATGCCTTTCAATGCATTTTTGGAGCCGAGCAGGTGACGGCGCCATTTGGCAACCGGTACGGTGGCCATATCGGCCCTAGCATACACCAGCACCTGCTCCAGCCTAACCGAGGCCAGCATTTGCGCCAGCATTTTGCCGCGCGAGTTGAACAGTTGCGCGATGGTTTCCTGTATCACCGTGCAGATCAGGCCCAGCATGGCGTAGGTGAGTGCTAGCCCAATAAAAACGTCTAATGCCAACCACATAGCGAATCATTCCCCCCAATTGCATGGCGGGGAGTTTAATGGAGGATGCTATGTGTTAATACTTAATTTAGCGACACACGCCGCTATCGGCCAGTTCGACATGGAAATGGTCGTGATGGGCCACATTATAATCCGGCCCCAGCACCACGCCAAAGCGCTTGCAGGCCGATAGATGTACCACGCGCAGGAATTCCCGCTCTTGGCCGCCGCCCGCCGACCATTGGCCCAGCACCGAAATGCGGCGCCCATCGGCCAGCACAAAGGCGGCGACATCAATCGCATTACCCGTGGCATGGCCGCTGCGCCGGTCGGTGCCCGCGACATTGCGGCAATTATAGCTGCCCATGGTCTCGATCTTGACCAAGGCGCTGCCCAGATATTGCCGTGCGGCGCGGTCCACGCCAAAGCGGGCCCATGCCGCGAAAGTGTCGGCCAGCGGGCAGGTGACCGGCCCCAGATTGGTCACGGCAAAGGGTTGCGAATCGCCTGACAGGGCGGTGAGGCGCACGGTGTTCACTGTCGCACAGCCTGCGCCATAGAATTGGTCCGGCAAGGGGGTGAAGGCGGCGGCGCGCGCTTCCAGATGGGCGCGGCACTGGCCAGCTTGTTGTGGCGAGATTTCGTCGAGTGGAGCGGCGGCTATCCGCGGCGTGGCGCGCGGCGTGTAGCGGCTATGGGCGGAGCCATGCGTTTTGGGCGGCGGGGGAATGGTAACGCAGCCTTGCAAGAGCAGCGGAATGGCAGCGGTCAGCGCGATCAGCCGACGCAAGCGCGTCGATCGGTCGTGGAAAAGCGATAGGCCAACATCATCTTGCATGAGGAACATCCTGCCTGCGTGATGGTTAAAAATTCTTCATTATTTTATATTTACAATGAGTTAACGGGTATTCGTAGAAACCCTTGGTCGGAAAATTAAGTTGGCGAACCTGTTGCTGGGGGGGCTTGACTCGTGGTCGGGCATCTATAGAGCGGCCAGCGGGCCACGCGGTCCCAACGCCGCGCGTGCTCTCTGTGAGGAGAGACTACATGACTGTGACTACCCCGGCACTCAAGCCGGCTCGCCCCTTCTTCTCGTCGGGGCCCTGCGCCAAGCCGCCCGTATTCTCTGCCGACAAGCTGGCTACCGAAAGTCTGGGGCGCTCGCATCGCGCCAAGATCGGCAAGTCGCGTCTGGCTTATTGCATCGACCTGATGCGTGAAATCCTCAAGCTGCCCGAAACCCACCGCATCGGCATCGTGCCCGGTTCGGACACGGGCGCTTTCGAAATGGCCATGTGGACCATGCTGGGCGCCAAGCCTGTCACCACGCTGGCTTGGGAATCCTTTGGCGAAGGTTGGGTAACGGACGCTGCCAAGCAGCTGAAGCTGGACCCCACCGTTTTGCGCGCCGACTATGGCCAGATCGCTGATCTGAACGCCATCGACTGGTCGAATGACGTGCTGTTCACCTGGAACGGCACCACCTCTGGCGTGCGCGTTCCCAACGCTGATTTCATCCCCGCCGACCGCGAAGGGCTGGCCTTTGCCGACGCCACTTCGGCGGTGTTTGCCTATGACATCGACTGGTCGAAGATCGACGTTGCCACCTTCTCCTGGCAGAAGGTGCTGGGCGGCGAAGGCGGCCATGGCGTGCTGATCCTCGGCCCCCGTGCTGTGGAGCGTCTGGAAACCTACACACCCGCATGGCCGCTGCCCAAGGTGTTCCGCCTTGTTTCCAAGGGTAAGCTGGCCGAAGGCGTGTTCAAGGGCGAAACCATCAACACTCCCAGCATGCTGGCCGTGGAAGACGCGATCTTCGCGCTGGAATGGGCCAAGGGTCTGGGCGGTCTGGAAGGTTTGCAGGCACGTTCGAACGCCAATGCGGCTGCTCTGGACAAGATCGTGCAAGAGCGCGACTGGCTCTCGCATCTTTGCGAGGATGAAGCCATCCGTTCCAAGACCTCGGTCTGCCTGAGCGTGGCAGGGGCCGATGCCGACTTCATCAAAAAGTTTGCCGCCCTGCTGGAAAAGGAAGATGCCGCCTATGACATCGCGGGCTATCGCGATGCTCCTGCGGGCCTGCGCATCTGGTGCGGCGCCACCGTCAATGTTGAAGACATTGAAGCGCTCGGCCCCTGGCTCGACTGGGCCTATGCCAGTCTGAAGGCTGCCTAATCTTTCGCGGGCGGTGTAATCCGCCGCCCGCAATCTTCCCTTTCCCGACATCATACCCCTTTCACATGAGGATACGATTCCCATGACCGAGACCCGTAAGCCCCGCGTCCTTATTTCGGACAAGATGGACCCCAACGCCGCACGCATCTTTATCGAGAAGGGTTGCGACGTGGATGTCATCACCGGCGAAACCCCCGAACAGCTGATCGCTCGCATTGGCGACTATGATGGTCTGGCCATCCGTTCATCGACCAAGGTTACCAAGGAAATCCTCGACGCCGCCACCAATCTGAAGGTGATCGGCCGCGCCGGTATCGGCGTTGACAACGTGGACATCCCCTATGCCAGCGCCAAGGGCGTTGTGGTGATGAACACGCCTTTCGGCAATTCGATCACCACCGCTGAACATGCCATCGCGCTGATGTTCGCTCTGGCCCGCCAGATCCCCGAAGCCAATGAACAGACGCAGGCTGGCCTGTGGCCCAAGAATGGCTTCATGGGCGTGGAAGTCACCGGCAAGACGCTGGGCCTGATCGGCGCCGGCAATATCGGTTCGATCGTTGCCTCGCGCGCCATCGGTCTGCGCATGAAGGTTGTGGCTTTCGATCCCTTCCTGACGCCCGAACGCGCCATTGAAATCGGCGTCGAAAAGGTCGACCTCGACACGCTGCTGGCCCGCGCTGATTTCATCACCCTGCACACGCCGCTGACGGCTGAAACCAAGAACATCCTGTCGAAGGAAAATCTGGCCAAGACCAAGAAGGGCGTGCGCATCATCAACTGCGCCCGTGGCGGTCTGGTGGACGAAGCCGCGCTGAAGGAAGGTCTTGATTCGGGCCATATCGCTGGCGCCGCTCTCGACGTGTTCCAGACCGAACCGGCCAAGGAATCGCCGCTGTTCGGCACCAAGAACTTCATCTGCACCCCGCATCTGGGCGCTTCGACCACCGAAGCCCAAGTCAATGTGGCGTTGCAGGTGGCCGAACAGCTGGGTGAATATCTCACCACCGGCGGCGTGACCAACGCTCTGAACGTGCCTTCGCTGAGCGCCGAAGAAGCTCCCAAGCTGCGCCCCTATATGGCGCTGGCCGAAAAGCTGGGCTCGCTGGTCGGTCAGTTGACCCCCTCGGCTGTGGCCCGCATCTCGATCCACACCGAAGGCGCTGCTACCGAGCTGAACGCCAAGCCCATCGTGGCCGCCGTTCTGGCCGGTTTCATGAAGGTGCAGTCGGCCACGGTGAACATGGTCAACGCCCCCTTCCTCGCCAAGGAGCGTGGGTTGGAAGTGCGTGAAGTGAAAACCGAAAAGACCGGCGATTACCACACGCTGATCCGCGTTTCGGTCAAGACCGAAGCGGGCGAGCGTTCGGTGGCTGGCACTCTGTTCTCCAACGCCGAACCGCGCCTGGTCGAACTGTTCGGCATCAAGGTGGAAGCCGAACTGACCGGCGACAACCTCTATATCGTCAACGAAGACGCCCCCGGCTTCATCGGTCGTATCGGTACGCTGCTGGGTGAAAACGGCATCAACATCGGCACGTTCAACCTGGGCCGCCGCGAAGCCGGTGGCGAAGCGGTTCTGCTGCTCTCGGTTGACAGCGCCGTTCCCGCCGAAGTGCTGGACGCCGCTGGCAAGCTGCCGGGCGTTAAGCGCGTGAAGGCGCTGGCGTTCTAAGCCTACTACCTTCGGGTTCAAGAAAAGGGCGGGGGTCGCGCGATGCGGCTCCCGCCTTTTTCTTTATGCGCGGCGCAGGCAATATCGGCGTCACTTCTGCCTTCCCCAAAGGCCCAAGCCCCGCTAAAGCGCCCCCACTATGGATACCGAAACCCGCGATTTGCTGCCCGAGGGGCTGGAAGACCGTCTGCCGCAGGATACTGCCGCGGCCACGCGCATCACGCGTGCCTTGATGGATGTGCTTGACAGCCACGGCTATGACCGCGTTCAGCCGCCCAGCATCGAATTTGAACGCTCGCTGGCCAGTCGTATGGCGGGGATCCAGACGCGGCGCATGGTGCGCTTTGTCGATCCGGCTTCCCTGCGCATGATGGCTTTGCGCAGCGATATGACGCCGCAGGTGGGCCGCATTGCCGTAACGCGGATGAAGAATGCCGCGCGCCCCTTGCGTCTGGCCTATGCGGGGCAGGTGGTCAGCCTGAAGGGCGATGGGCTGGACCCCACGCGTGAACGTTTGCAGATTGGCGCGGAATTGATCGGCCATGCCGGTGTCGCGGCGGCGGCTGAAGTGGTGGCGGTGGCGATCGAGGCTTTGCAGGCGGCAGGCGCGACCGGCATTTCGGTGGATTTCACCCTGCCCGATCTGGTCGATGCGTTGAGCGCTGGTCCATGGCCGCTGACGCCCGCCCAACTGGCGGCGGTGCGGCGCGAGCTGGACGCCAAGGATGCAGGCGCTTTGGTGCAGGCGGGCGGGGCGGCCTATCTGCCTTTGCTCCACGCTACGGGCGGTTTTGTGGCGGCGATGGACAAGCTATCCGCGCTGGCGGTGGAGGGCGTGCTCGATGGTCGCCTGTCCGCGCTGCAGGCCATTGCCGAGCGGGTTCAGGCCGCTGGCGGCGATGTCCGCCTGACGCTGGACCCCACAGAGCGCCATGGCTTTGAATATCAAAGCTGGTTCGGTTTCCAGATCTTTGCCCAAGGCGTGCAGGGCGCAGTGGCGCGTGGCGGTGCCTATGCGATTATCGGTGCCGATGATGGTGCCGAGGGCGAGGCGGCGGTAGGCTTCTCGCTCTATCCCGATCCGCTGATCACCGCTTTGGCCGCGCAGGAAGCCAAGCGCGAGACCCTGTTCCTGCCTTTGGGCCATGATGCCAGCGCGGCGGCGCGTCTGCGCGCGGTGGGCTGGCGCACGGTGGCGGCGATCAGCGCGGGCGATGATGCGCGCGCTTTGGGCTGCTCGCATCGGTTGGACGGGCTGGAGCCGGTTCGGGTCTAACGCCCGAACACATCCTTCAGCCATGTGTCCAGAACGGGCGTGGCGGGATAGTCGGGGTCGCCCAATTGGCGGTTGATTTGGGCATGGCCTTGCAGGCCCGTGCCCTCAAAGCCATTGATCTGCACCGGCGTTCCCGCTTTGCGCAAGGCATCGGCCAAGGCCTTGCTCTGCGCCACCCCTTCCTCGCGCTGCACATGCAGCAGCAGGAAGCGCGGCGCATTGGGTGCGGCGGCATGCAGCGTGGGCGACAGGGCTTCTTGCCGCGCGCGATCCGTGCCAAAGGCTTGCCTATAGCGATCCGCCATAAAGCGCCCCGCATCCGCCATCTGGCGCGGCACATCATAGGCGGCGCCATCAATCGGCACCACACCGGCCAGATCGGCAAAGCTTAAGCCCGCTGCTCGCAGATAGCGCTCATCCGTGCCCACCAAAGCCACCAGATGCGCGCCCGCGCTATGGCCCATCAGCACGATGCGACGCCGGTCGATCCCCAGTCGGTCAGCCTGCCGGATCAGTTCCGCCAGCGCGGCGGCCACATCAGCGGCCTGATCCTCGACCGTCACGCGAGGCACTAGGCGATAGTTGATATTGGCAAAGCCATAGCCAAGGCCGGTCAGATGCGGGGCTTTCCATGGGCCTGTCGCATTATCCTTATTGCCCTGTGTCCAGCCCCCGCCATGGACAAACACCACCAGCGGCGAGGGCAAGGGCGTTCCGGCCTTGGGTGGGGTGAAATCCATCACCTGCATCGAATCGCCCCCATAGGCCAAAGGCTGCGCGGCAGGGGCGGGCGGGGCTTTGCTCGCCTTGTCCTGTTCCGCGGCGCGTTTGGCCATGCGTTTCATGATCATCGCCGCCATCAGGCCTTGGGCCTGTGCGATGGGCGGCATGGCCATTGCCAGCGCCACGCCCAGCGCGATGATCTTGCCTTTGTGTCGCATCCGTCTCTCCCTTGTCGCATGATGGAGTAACGGGGCTAAGGTCTGCCTCCTCCTTGCTGGCTATCACCTGAACAAGCTGGCTTGACGGGGGCAGCGCCTCTGGCTAACCGGCGCGCATCATCGGGGCAGGCTCTGCCCCTTCTGGCCCATCCCTTGCGCCGAGTCCTGTCGAAGGGCGCTTGCGGATTATCTGGCAGGGTGAGGGACTCTATCCATGGCAAATGTTACCGTGATCGGCGCCCAATGGGGTGACGAGGGCAAAGGCAAGATCGTTGACTGGCTGGCCAGTCGCGCGGACGTGGTGGTGCGTTTTCAGGGCGGCCATAATGCCGGCCACACTTTGGTGGTGGGCGACAAGGTTTACAAGCTGAGCCTGTTGCCTAGCGGCATTGTGACCGGCACTCTGTCGATCATCGGCAATGGCGTGGTGCTGGACCCGTGGCACCTGAAGGCGGAAATCGAAAAGCTGGAAGGTCAGGGTGTCGAGATCAACCGCGAGAATTTCGCGATTGCCGAAAATTGCCCGTTGATCCTGCCGGTGCACCGCGATCTGGACGGTTTGCGCGAAGCGGCTGCTGGCGCTGGCAAGATTGGCACCACGGGTCGCGGCATTGGTCCGGCCTATGAAGACAAGGTAGGCCGCCGCGCCATCCGCGTGTGCGATCTGGCGCATCTGGACGATCTGGGCCCGCAGCTTGATCGTCTTTGCGCGCATCACGATGCCCTGCGCGCCGGTTTCGGCCAGCCTCCCGTCGATCGCGAGGCGCTGATCGCCGAATTGCGCGAAATCGCCCCCTTCGTGCTGCAATTTGCCGAGCCGGTGTGGAAGCGCCTGAACACGGTGAAGAAGGCGGGCGCTCGCGTGCTGTTCGAAGGCGCGCAGGGCGTACTGCTCGACGTCGACCATGGCACCTATCCTTTCGTCACCTCGTCGAACACGGTGAGCGGCACGGCGGCTTCGGGTTCGGGCCTTGGTCCGTCCTCCACCGGTTTCGTGCTGGGCATTGTAAAGGCCTATACCACCCGCGTGGGTTCGGGTCCGTTCCCCACCGAGCTGGAAGATGAAACCGGCCAGCGTCTGGGCGAGCGGGGCCATGAATTCGGCACGGTTACGGGCCGCAAGCGTCGCTGTGGCTGGTTCGATGCCGTGTTGGTGCGCCAGTCCTGCGCCATTTCGGGCGTGACCGGCATCGCGCTGACCAAGGTTGACGTGCTGGACGGGCTGGACAAGGTGAAGATTTGCACCGGCTATCGTCTGAATGGCAAGGTGCTGGATTATTACCCCAGCCATGCCGCCGATCAGGCCAATGTCGAGCCGATCTATGAGGAAATGGATGGCTGGCAGGGCACCACTGCCGGTGCGCGTAGCTGGGCCGATCTGCCCGCGCAGGCGATCAAATATATCCAGCGCGTGCAGGAATTGATCGAAACGCCTGTGGCGCTGGTTTCCACCAGCCCCGAGCGTGAGGACACGATTCTGGTCCGCGATCCGTTCCAGGATTGATGCCATAGACTGGGCCGGTTGAAGCTGGCCTGCGTCAGAAAAGCCGCCGCATCCGGTCAGGGTGTTGGCGGCTTTTCTTTGTCTCCATTGCAATAATCTGTACGAAATTTATAATAAATATCTGATGTTTAAGCTCTATATATTGCCCTTAATGCCGCTTGACTGAATGACCATTAGGTCTAGCATTTACGTGTTGTTACCTAATAGAGCGAACGGAGGCAGTCGCCATGAACAACACGGATCCGTGGGGGATGAATTCCAATTTTTCCTATGATAATCATGAGGATGATTTGAGCGTTTCGCGGATAGGCGTCTCGGTTTTCGCCGAAAGACCATCCCTGCGCGAAACCATGCAGGAGGATGTAACCGGGGCCGGATTTCGTGTGACCGAGACGGGCAACCTTATGCGTCTGGTCGATACGGCCGAGGCGGGACCGGCCTTGGGCGATATTGTGATGGTCGATTGCCCCTTGGTGGATGCGGCTTTACTGGCGGGGCTGGCGCGGCTCGATCTGGTCGCGGCGCGCAAAGGGCTGGGGCTGGTGATCTCGACCAGTGTGGATGCGCTGGACGATGTGTTTGCCGCGCTGGACCAATCGCAACCGCAAATTCTGGTCGCGCCGAGCAGAACGGAAAGGCTGGTGGCTTTGGGGCAGGTGATGACCCAATTACCCCAGCGCAGAGTGCGCGAATTGTCCGACGAGGACCGCTTGGTGATCCTGCGCCTGACCCAGCAGATCACCGAGATTGGCGAGAAATTGAGCGGCCTGTCCGGTGGCGCTGTGCCCAAGCCGGTGGGGCAGCCCTCGGCCTTTCGCTTTGATCCACCTGCCAGCGCCGCTTCTTCAGAAAGTGTGGCCGGTTTGCCCGATGCGCGGATCATTCGCCGGATCATCCGCAACCGGCAATTGCGCGGGCGTTTTCTCAATCCCGAATTGTTTGCCGATCCGGCGTGGGACATGTTGCTGGATCTGACCGCGGCCCATTTGGAAAAGGTGCGGGTGTCGGTCACCAGCCTGTGCATTGCCTCTGGCGTGCCGCCCACCACCGCTTTGCGCTGGATCGGACAGATGACCGATGCGGGGCTGCTCAAACGGGTGGAGGATGATCAGGACCGGCGCCGTGCCTTCATCGTGCTGACCGACAAGGCGCGTGATGCCATGGCGGCCTATTTTGCCGAAATGGGCAATACGGCGCATCGTCTGGTTTAATCCTGCATTCAGCGCCGGCCCGCGATGTTGCACGTAGGCGACAGGGCCTGGATGCGGTAAACCGCCTCTGGGCCAAGGAAAGAGGGTGCGGGCATGAAGAATTGGGCGGCCATTGGGTTGGCAGGGGCGGCTATGGGCGGCTTGGGACAGGGTGTGGCTTTTGCCGATCAGGGCAGGGCCGTGGCCAGCGCTCAGGGCGAGGTGGCGATCACTATTTACAACCACGATCTGGCGCTGGTGCAGGATGTGCGTTCTTTGCCCCTTCCTGCTGGACGCAGCTTGCAGGAAATGGCCGAGGTTTCCGCCCAGATTCGCCCCGAAACGGTGACGATTGCTGCGCCCGGAGCCAGCGTGCTGGAGCAGAATTTCGATTATGACCTGCTCAGCCCCGAAAGGCTGGTCGACAAGGGCGTGGGGCAGGATGTGACCATCATCCGCACCAACCCCGCTACGGGTGCCGAAACCGTGGAGAAGGGGCGCATTCTGGCCAATAATGGCGGGACTTTGGTGCAGATCGGCAATCGGATCGAAGTGCTGGGCGACATGAAGGCGCGTCTGGTTTTTGACCAATTGCCCGAGGGGTTGAAGGCCCGCCCGACTCTCAGCGTGGCGCTGGACGCGGCCAAGAGTGGCACAAGGCCGGTCAGCCTGTCCTATCTCTCACGCGGCTTTGGCTGGAAGGCGGATTATGTCGCCCTGTTTGACGAGGTGGCGGGCAAGATGGATGTGCAGGGCTGGGTGACGCTGAACAACACCAGCGGCACCAGTTTTAACGCGGCCAAAGTGTTGCTGGTGGCGGGCGATGTTGGCGTTTCGGGCGGTGGCGATGATGATGACACCCCACAGCCGGTGTTCCGCCGCGGTGGCGTGGTGTCCGGCGAACAGGCCATGGGCATTGAAGGCAGTACCCGCGAGCAATTGGGCGATTTCTACGTCTACCCCATCAGCGGCCGGGTGCAGGTGGCCAACCAGCAGCAGAAGCAGATCAGTTTCCTCAACGTCACCGGAGCGGCAGCGCACAAGGTCTATTCTTTCCGCAATGACTGGCTGGGCGCGCAGGAAGAGGCGCAGAGCTTTGCCACCTCGCTGGCTTTCTCCACCGGCGCCAAGGAAGGGTTGGGCGATGCTTTGCCCGCTGGCACCATGCGTATCTATATGCGCGATGCGCGCGGGCAGGCGCAATTCATCGGCGAGGACAGCATTGCCCATACGCCGCAGGGTAGCCTGTTGACGGTAAAGACCGGCGAGGCCTTTGACGTTAAAATCCAGCCTGTGCTGGAAAAGCGCGAGAAGATCGATGCGGGCGAGTGGGAGCGCGTGGCGCGTTTCCGCGTTGGCGACAAGGTGACCACGGTAGAGGCGGCCAAGACTTATTGGCGCACCCATATGCGCTATAATCTGACCAATGCGCGGGCGCAGCCGGTGGAGGTCGAGGTGGTGCAGGCGGGGCTTGACGGCGGGGCGCATGATACGCGCGTGTCGGCCGAAAGCGTAAAGGGCGAACAGCGCAATGCCAATGAGCGCGTGTGGCATGTTACCATTCCCGCGCATGGCTCGCTGGCGCTGACCGCGCAAATCGACACGCGTTACTGATATGGCGCTGGCTCTGGCGGCGGCAGTATTGGCCGCAGCACCAGTGGGCGCTCCGGTGGTGGAGGCTGCGCCGCCGCGCGCCACCTCGGTCACCATCTATCGCGCGCCCAATCGGCCTGCGGGGCAAGCGTTGCAGCTGGACTGGCTGCAAGGCTATGCTTTGGTGACCGAGGAGCGCGACATCAGCCTGCCTGCGGGTGAGGCGGTGTTGCGTTTTGATGGTGTGGCGGCGGGGATGCTGGCGGAAAGCGCTTTGGTGACGGGGCTTCCCGCCAGTGTGGCGGAAAAGAACCTTGATGCCGATCTGCTATCCCCGCGCAACCTCTATGCTCGCGCCTTTAGACGGCCTGTGACGATTAAGCGCCATGATCCGCAGGGGCGGGTCGTTGAGGAGGAGGCGATCATCCGTTCCGCCCCCGATGGCGCGGCGGTGCTGCAAACCAGGCGCGGGTTTGAGATCGCCAATTGCGCGGGGTTTCAGGATGGGCTCGCCTATGATGGCCTGCCAGCGGGATTGCAGGCGCGGCCCAGCCTGTCCCTGATGGTACGCTCCCCCAAGGCGGTGACGGCGCGGGTGAAATTGTCCTATCTGGCTTGGGGCTTTGACTGGCAGGCGCATTATGTAGCGCGCCTGTCGCCCGATGGCCGTAGCGCAGGGCTGACCGGATGGGTGACGCTGGCCAGCAGCGATGCCACCAGCTTTTCCGCCGCGCAGGCTGCTGTAGTGGCGGGCAAATTGCGACGGGTGGATAGCGCGCCCGCGCCGCAAGAGGTCGAGGCGCTGGAGATGAGCTGTCGGGTTAGCGTCCCGCTGCCGATTGGCGGCCCAGATCTGCAATCGCCCAGTGCGATGTCGGCACCGCCTCCGCCTCCGCCCGTCGCGATGGCCGCTCCGATGGAGGTGCTGGTCACCGCCCGCCGTGTGGCGCCCAAGCTGGTGCGGCCCGAAGCCTTGGGCGATGTGAAGCTCTACCGCCTGCCTTTGCCCACCACGGTGGCTGCCCATGCGCAAAAGCAGGTGGCGCTGGTGGATCGCAAAGGGGTGAAGCTGGCCATCGTCCACGCGCTGGATCTGGAGCCACAGGATGGCGAGGGCCATGCCCGCATCCGCTTGGTGATGCGCAATGTGAAGGCGGACGGGCTGGGGCTGGCCCTACCCGCTGGCCAACTGGTGGTGACGCAGGGGCTGGGCGCGGCGCAAATCCCTGCGGGGGAGGCCACGCTGGAGGACAAGGCGGTGGGCGAGACGCTGCGGCTGGATGTGGCCGACAGCCCCCGCCTGCGCATGGAAACGCAGCGGCGTGAAATGGGCAAAGGCATGGCGCAAATGACCAGCGTGATCCGCAACACCAACCGCTGGCCGGTGCAGGTGGAGGCGCGGCTGATGCTGGGCGAGGGCGAGTCGCTGCGCGGGGCTTCGGCCAAATTGGGCGCCCGCGATGGCAAGCCGCTATGGTTGCTGCGCGTTCCGGCCGGTGGTCAGGCGCGTTTGGTTTGGCGTGTGAAAGAGGCTGGCTGAAAATTAGCCAGTCCTTTGCGTGATGTGCAACGGATCGGCCCTATTTTGCACCTGCGAAGCGAGTCTGGGGGCTTGACTTGCACCTGCACAATTTGCGACTTGCGCGCTGACTGTATAGAACACATACTTTTACAGAAACTACCACCTTGGGCTGTCGCACCCAAGGCTTCAGGAAGGTCGCCCCGCCGTGCTTGATCCCCGTTCGCCGCTTGCCCGTATGCCTGACAGCGTTGCCGTTGACGGTGGCGAGGGTGACAATGGCCAGATCAACCTGAACGGACTGGACCGGCTGCTGGGCTTCAATCTGGGCATTGGCTATGCGGCTTTGTCCTTTGATCTGGACCCTGCGCTGCGTCTGATGGACCTGACGCCCAAGCAGACCTCGATCCTGTGGCTGGTGGAAGTGAACCCCGGCGTCACGCAATCGCAACTGGCCCGTCTGTTCCGTATGCGCCGCGCCACGATCCACCAGATGATCGCCAGCCTGACGCGCAAGGACCTGTTGATGCTGGAAAGCATCGAGAGCGACCGCCGCGCCCAAGGCCTGTTCATCACCGAAGCGGGCAAGGCCAAGCTGGAGGAAGCGCGCGGCGTGGTCCATTCGATCGAGAACAGCTTTGCCGGTGTGCTGACCGATGCCGAATTCCGCATGGCGCTGGAATTGCTGCAAAAGATTCAGGCTGGCTGTAAGGCTTAGTGCGATTTCCGTTCAAGCTGACGCGAACGGAAAAGCGACGCTCAATCGCCGCGCGGGCTTATCGCGTTTTTCGATCCTGAATGATCGGAAAACGCTCTAATCCATCCCCGCCGCATGGCGCGCGGCCAGATGGCCAAACACCATGGCGGGGCCAAGATTGATGCCCCCCGCCGGATAATGGCCGCCCATGATGCTGGCCATATCCGCCCCCGCGGCATAGAGTCCGTCGATCACCGCGCCATCCTCGCGCAGCACGCGGGCATGGGCATCGGTTTTCAGGCCCGCAAAGCTGCCGAAACTGCCCGGCACGACCTCGACCGCATGAAATGGGCCATGTTCGATGGGCGCGACATTGGGGTTGGGAGAGAGTTCGGGATCGCCTTGATAGCGGTTATAGGGCGACCAGCCACGGCCAAATTCGTCATCACGCCCCTGCCGCGCGCCTTGGTTATAGCGCGCCACCGTATCCACCAGCGCTTCATCTATCCCGCACATCCGCGCCAGTTCGGCCAATGTACCAGCGCTGCGCAAATAGCCGCTGCGCTGCCAATAGGTGACGGGTAGCGGCGCAGGTTTCACCACGCCCAGCCCCCAGCGGCGCAGGAAGCGATGGTCGCAAATCATCCACGAACGGGCCTCTTCCCCTGACGGGGTGGCCGCCAGCAAAGCCGAGACATAATCGTGATAGCCATTGGCCTCGTTCACGAAGCGCCGCCCATTGGCGCGCACGGCGATTACGCCCGGTTTGCCGCGTTCGATAATATGCGGGAAAATGCCTTGCTGGCCATCGGGCCATGTCACGCGACTGACCGGACACCATGCGCCATTGGCGGCCAGATCATCGCCCAGCGCGGCGCCCAGCGGGCGGGCTAGGCGCAGGCCCGCGCCATCACATTCAGGAACCGCCAGCGTTTCATGTGATTCTGGATGCGGGAACATCTGCGTCCGCAGCGCCGGATTGGCGGAAAAGCCACCCGTGGCCAGCACCACACCGCGCCTTGCATATATCGCCTCGCGCCCTTGCGGGCCTTCCAGCACGGCGCCCGTCACGCGGGTCTGGTCCGCGATCAATTCCACCGCACCCGCGCCAAGTCGAAACTGGACCCCATCACGCTTGGCCAGCGCATAGAGCCGCGCTACCAGCGCCACGCCATTGAGCAGATGCGTTGCCCGCCCATAGCGCGCCAGATCCCAGCCATGGCGCAGCATCCGCCGCGCCACATGGACAAAGGCTGCGGGGCGACGGGTGGCGTTGAGGAAAGCGCCCAGATCCGGCCCTGCCTGAATGGGCATGCCGATAAAGCTGGTCTCGCGCTTGGTGCGGCGCAGCAGGGCCAGATCCTTGCCCAAGGCCCGCGCATCATAGGCCGCCGCGATCAGCGAGCGTCCGCCTGTGCCAGCGCCCGGCTTGTCGCCATAAATGTCGCAGATGCGGTTGCCCGCCTCGAACACAAAGCCGCGCTCGGTCAGGAAATCGACCATGGCAGGCGCAGTGTCGATGAATGCATCGATGCGGGCAGGATCAAAGCGATTGCCCAATACGCTGGCCAGATAGTCACGTGGGGCTTCGCGCGGCTCGATAATGCCTGCCTCCACCGCATGGCGGTTGCGCGGCAGCCACATCCATCCGCCCGACCAAGCGGTAGTGCCGCCCAGCACATCGGATTTTTCCGCCAGTACAACGTCCAGCCCCAGCGCCGCGCCGGTCGCCGCCGCACACAGACCCGCCGCGCCCGAGCCGATGACCAGCAGGTCGCATTCAGCCATCGGCCTGTTCCAGCACGCGGCGTGTGGCGGCGATGGCCAGCGCGGCGCGCTTTTGCGCGCTAACCCCTGCCAGACGCAGGCGGTCGGCGGGCACTTCCAGACTGATCGGCAGATCGGGCAGGCGGCGCAGCAAAGTGACCAGATCCACCTCGCCCTCGCCGGGGAACAGGCGGTCGGCACGGGCCTCTTGCAGGATGGCGTCCATGCTGGGGATGGGGCCCGCAATATCGCATAGCTGGAGATAGGAAATCAGCGGGTCGCCCTGCGCAATGTCCTCCACCTTGCCGCCCGAACGGACAAGGTGAAAGGCATCCACCAGCATGGTCACGCCCTCCAGCCCCTGCACCCTGTCGCGCGCGGCGATCAGATTGGGCGCGTGGGTCCATGGCATGAATTCCAGCGCCATGGTCACGCCAGCAGGCGCGGCAATGGCCCCCATGCGCGCCAGCGATTCGCGCGAACGGATGGCATCGGGATCATTATCGGCCACCAACACGCGGGCCGCGCCAAGGCTTTGCGCGAAATCGACCGTAGCCTGCACCTCGTCCCAATCGATCTGGGGGGTGAGGCGCAGGATTTCCACGTCCAGCACGCCGATATTCTCAACCGCCAAAGCGGCGCTGATGTCGGCGGCCAATGCCTTGTCGCGCAACATTGGCCAGTGTTTTTCGGTGGGCGTGGCGGCTACGGGGCGCAGGCCGACATGGCTATAGCCGGTGGCGGCGGCGATGCGGATGGTTTCCACCGGCCCCGCCTCCAGCACGGTTAGCGCGGCGAGGGAAAGGGCGCGACTCACGCAGCGCCTCCCTTCAGGCAACGGGCCATCAAGGTGCTGACCACTTCGGCGCGGCGGGCCTGCACCATAACGGGATCGGTCTGATCCACGGCGAAAATTGTGCCAAATGTGTAACGGTTGGCGATAAAGTGAAAGCACAGTGCGCTGATCGTCATATGCAGATGCAGCGCGTCAATATCGGCGCGGAACTCGCCGCTGGCCTGTCCGCGCTGGATAATCCGTTCCAGCGTGGCCAAAACCTGCCCGCGTTGCTGGGCCTGGTCGCTGCCTTGCAAATGGCGGCCATGGTCCAGATTTTCCGACATAATAATCCGCACGACATGCGGATTGGCCTGATGCGAATCGAAAGTGATCCCGACAATCGCACGTAGAGCTTCCGAAGGTGTCAGTGCTTCGTAATCCAAAGCACTTTCTGCCGTACGGAAGTCTTTATACGCTTTGTCCAGTACGGCGGCGTACAAGCCCTCTTTACTGCCAAAGTAATAGTAGATCATGTGCTTGCTGGTGGCGGTTAGGGAGGCCAATTCTTCTACACGCGCGCCATGCAAGCCATTTTTGGCAAAGACTTCAGTAGCAACCCTGAGGATTTCCTCGCGGGTCGCATCGGCATCGCGCATTTTTCGGGGCGCTTTAGGGGTTTTTGTCGTCACTTTTGTCTTGCCTCTCGCATTGCGGGGCAAGGTAGCAGCAGGAGCGATATCTGCAACAACATTCCAACCAGAATGTTTGTTGTTGACATACCAAACGGTCCGTATCATACCAATATGGCAAACAGGCGCTCTTGAAAGGGTGTCGAGCAATTCCTCAGGGGGAGTTTTCTGATGGCGATTATTTCGCGCGTTTCCTTCGCGTCGCTGGCCCTTGCGCTGGCTTTTTCCACCTCGGCCCAGGCACAGGAAGCGGCTCAGCCCGCTGCCCCTGGCGAAATCATCGTGACCGCGCAAAAGCGTTCCGAGCGCCTCCAATCGGTGCCGGTGTCGATCCAGGCTGTGGAAGCCACCACGCTGAAAAAGATGGCGATTGCCAGCCCGAAGGAATTCGGCCTGATCTCGCCCACGCTGAATTTTCAGGCGGCTGACGAAGCCCGCCTGTTCAACTTTTCGATCCGTGGCATCGGCACCGAAACTTTCTCGGTCGGTGTCGAGCCTTCGGTTTCCACCATTGTCGATGGCGTAGTCTACACCCGCGTTGGCTCGGTGTTTGACGGGCTGAACGATCTGGAGCGCGTCGAAGTGCTCAACGGGCCGCAAGGCACGCTGCAGGGCAAGAATGCCTCGGCCGGTGCGGTGGTGATCGTCACCAAGGGGCCGGACCGCAAGAAGCTGAACGGCAAGATCGAAATGACCGCCGCGCAGAACAATGAATTCGGGATCAACGGCCTGTTGACCGGCCCGCTGTCCGACACGACGGCTTTCCGCGTTTCCAGCTATTACCATCGCGAAGACGGTCTGGTGATCAACAAAGCCACCGGCAAGACGGTGAACAATTCGGTCTCCTATGGCCTGCGCGGCAAGTTCCTGTACGAGCCCCATGATGGCCTGACCTTCACGCTGGCGGGCGACTGGGCCTATCGCAAGGCGGATTGCTGCGGCGAACCGCTGCGTGTGGCCGCCGCCAGCGGCAACGTGACCGCGGCCTTTACTGGAGCTCCGGTTGGTCCCAACAGCCGCTATGTCAATTTCGACACCGAGCAGGTCGGTTGGCAGAAGAACCGTGGCGCTTCGTTGACGGTGGATGCCAAGCTGGGCGATTTCACGCTGACCAGTATTACGGCCTATCGCCAGTATCGCGACTTTGCGATCCGTGACCGCGACGGCACCAATGCGCCCTTTACCGGCGTAACGCCTCAGCAATTGTTCAGCGCCACCAACCCCGGCATTTCGGCGGCCGATGCGCTGGCCAAGATGAAGTCGCTGCTGCTCAACAACATTGATTTCTCCTGCCGCACCACCAATGGCAGCCTGATCTGCGGCGAAAGCAACAGTCTGGAAAAGAGCGATACGTTCAGTCAGGAACTGCGTCTGGCATCGCCCACGGGCGGCTTTGCCGATTACATCGTCGGCGCGTTCTACTATAACTCGCTGACCGAGCGCGACCTGACCATCGGCGGTGTGCGGTCCAACATCGCGGGCAATGTGGTGTTCCCCACCGCAACCACGGTCACCGTGGCCAATCCCAACGCCTATGTGTTTGCGGATATGATCACCAAGGTGCGCAACATCAATTCCGCCGCCTTTGCCAATATCAACCTGCACCCCACGTCAAAGCTGACCCTGTCGGCGGGCGCGCGTTTTGTGCATGATGAAATCAAATGGGATCACAAGAAGGTCACCGGTCCCAATGGTGATCATATCGGTGCGGCGACCAGCGGAGGCGCCAATGCCGGTACGCCCAACTGGAATTTCTATCGCACTTTCAGCAAGGATGCTGTGCTGGGCCGCGCCACGGCGCGTTATGAATTTAGCCGCGATTTCATGACCTATGCCTCCTTTGCCAAGGGTTACAAGGGGCCGGGCATTGACGCTGATATGTTCGTGACCACCGCAGGCATGGCCGCTTTGCCTGCCGCGCCGGAAACTTCGACCTCGTTCGAACTGGGTGTGAAAAGCCAATTCTTCAACCGCCGCCTGACGGTCAACGTCACCGGCTACAAGACCACGTTTGATGGCTATCAGACTAGCTCTTCGGGCACCGATGGTTCGGGCGCTCCGGTGCTGCGTTCGGCAGGTAAGCTCTATACCAAGGGTATCGAAGGCGAAGTGGTGGCGCGTCCCACCGATCAACTGCGTCTCTCGGGCAACTTCCTGTTCGCCAAGAACGAGTTCGGCGATCTGTTCGTCAGCCCCACGCTCAACATCAAGGGTGGGCAGCCGCTCAATGCCCCTGCGACCAAATGGGGCGCCACGGCCAGCTATGACGTGGTGGTGAAGGATTGGGGGGTCAATTTCTCGACCAACTACACATGGACCGCCAAGACGCTGTTCACCAATCTGGCCGATGCCAACAACCCCAATTCGGTGTGGCTGCGTCCCTCCTTCGGTGTGGCCAATGCGACCATCAACCTGACCTCGCCCAACGAGAAGTATAAGGTCAACCTCTTCGTCAAGAACCTGTTCGACAAGCAATATGTGGCCGGTTTGCGCCGCATTTCGGGCTCGGTCGGTGGGGCTGGCGCGGTGGCTCAGGCCTTGCCGCGTGACTTCTACCGCTATGTCGGTGCATCGCTGACGGTGGCCTTCTGATGCAGGCTTGCTGATGCCTTTCTCCGGACGGCCCCGTTTGGTCTTCCCCCTCTTGACCGGAGGGGCGTCCGGAGAGAATGCAATGTTGTATATCATTCATTATCCAGTCACCCTGACTGCGGGAGAGGGCAGCAATTCCAGTCCTCTCCCGCTTTTTCTTCCCTCTTCCAACCGTGGCGTGACGTTATGAACCTGCAAAGCTCCCTCCATTCCACCAGCCTTCTGTCCAGCCATGCGGTGGGCCTGATCGGGCGCGGCATTCTGGCCAGTCGCTCGCCCGCCATTCACGAGGCAGAGGCGCGGGCGCAGGGCATGGCGCTGGCCTATCGACTTGTGGATTTCACCCATATGGGCTGGGGCGACGAGGAATTGTCCCGTGCGGTCAAAATGCTGGCCGACATGGGCTATTCGGGCAGCAATGTGACCTTTCCCTTCAAGCAGACCGTGGCCGCGCTTTGCGATGAGTTAAGCGCGGAGGCGCAGGTGCTCGAAGCGGTCAACACTCTGGTGTTCCGCGATGGCAAGATCATCGGCGAGAACACCGACTGGATCGGTTTTTCATGGCTGATCGAACGTCATTTCGGATCGATCGCAGGCGCCAGCGTGGCGCAGATCGGCACTGGCGGCGCGGGCAGCGCAACCGCTTTGGCTTTGGCGCAATTGGGCGCGGGCGAGGTGGTGCTGTATGATCCTGCCGCAGGCCGCGCGCAGGCGCTGGCTGACAGATTGCAAGCGATATGCCCCGACTGTGCCTTTCGGGTCGCAGCGGAACCGGTCGGGGCCATCAAGGGGCGCGCCGGTATCGTGAATGCCACGCCGGTGGGCATGGCATCGGTGCCCGGCGTGCCCTTTGATCCTGACCTGCTCGATGAAGGCCAATGGCTGGCCGATATTATCTATTTCCCGCTGGAGACGCAGTTGTTGTCCGCCGCCCGTGCGCGCGGCATCGCCCATGCCAATGGCGTGTCCATGGTGGTGGGGCAGGCGGCCAAGGCGTTTGAACATTTCACCGGCGTCATCCCCGACAGGGAAAGGATGCTTGCCACGTTGCAAGCTGCTATCGCTGCGGAATCAGACCAGAAAGCATAAAGGCGGGAATTGCGGGATGACCAAGCTGAAAACCTCCATCGCCACCATTTCGATCAGCGGCACGCTGGTGGAAAAGCTCTCTGCCATTGCCTCGCGTGGCTATGATGCGGTGGAGATTTTCGAAAATGACCTGCTGTCCGCCGCGCAATCGGCCAAGGAGATCGGGGCGATTTGCCGTGATCTGGGGCTGGAAGTGGCGATGTTGCAGCCTTTCCGCGATTATGAAGGCTTGTCCCCCGACCTACGCGCCCGCGCCGAAGAACGGATGCGCCGCAAGTTCGCGGTGATGGAGGATCTGGGCACGGACTTGATCCTGCTTTGCTCCAATTGCTCGCCCCATGCGGTGGGGGAGCGCGATGTGCTGCTGGAGGATCTGGCGCGGATTGCGGGCATTGCGGGTGAACATGATAAGCGGCTTGCCTATGAGGCTTTGGCTTGGGGCACGCATATTAATGACCATCGCGATGCTTGGGCGCTGGTGCGTGATGTGGACCATCCTGCGCTGGGCCTGACGCTGGATTCGTTCCACTCGCTGTCGCGCAACATCCCTTCGGCCAGCATTGGCGACATTCGCGCCGACAAATTGTTCATCGTGCAATGGGCCGATGCGCCGATCCTGCAGATGGACCTGCTCAATTGGAGCCGCCATTTCCGTTGTATGCCCGGCCAGGGCGATTTTCCCTTGGTGGAATTTGGCGCGCAGCTGCGTCGCATCGGCTATGATGGCTATTGGAGCCTTGAAATTTTCAACGACCGCTTCCGCGCCGGTTCGGCCAGCTCGGTGGCGCGCGATGGTATTCGCGGGCTAAAAGTGTTGCATGACCAGTCGGGCATCGCGCTGCGCCGTGCCGCCGAATTGCCTGCACCGGTCGCGCCGCAGGGGGTGGAGTTCATCGAATTTGCCGCCAGTCATGCCGAGGCGGAGGAATTTGGCCGCATCTTCCACGCTTTGGGCTTTGCGCCGGTGGGCCGCCATCGCAGCAAGGATGTGGTGCGTTGGCAGCAGGGCGGCATCAATCTGGTGATCAATTCCGAACCGGAAGGTTTGGCGCATAGTTTTGACATGGTGCATGGCGGATCGGTTTGCGCATTGGGCCTGACCGTTGATGACCAGCAAGGCGCGATTGACCGTGCCGCAGCTTTGGACATTGACCGCTTTGCCCAATCGGTGGCGCCGGACGAATGGCAAATTCCGGCGCTGCGCGGGGTGGGCGGCTCGCTGTTCTATCTGGTGGATGGCGCCACGCGCGATGCCATGTGGGCGGAGGAATTTCCCCATGCGCTGGAACAGGCCAAGCAGGATGGCCTGCTGACCAGCGTCGACCATATTGCGCAGACCATGCAATATGAGGAATTCCTCGGCTGGCTGCTGTATTACACCAGCTTGTTCGACTTCACCAAAACACCGCAGCTGGAAATCGCCGACCCGATGGGCATTGTCTATAGCCAGGCGGTGGAAAGCCGCGCGGGCAGCGTGGCGGGCGCGGGCAAGCCTTTGCGCTTCACGCTCAATGGTTCGATGGCGGCCAATGCCCTGTCGACCCGCTTCCTGCACAATTACTTTGGCGCGGGCGTGCAGCATATTGCCTTTGCCTGCGACGATATCTTTGCCGCGGCGGCCAAGGCGAAGGATGCGGGCCTGCCCTTCCTTGCCGTTGGCCCCAATTATTATGCCGATCTGGAGGCGCGTTTCGGGCTGGACGCTGATCTGGTCGCCCGCATGGCCGAGCATAACATCATGTATGACCGCGACGATAATGGCGAATATTTCCAGTTCTATAGCCGCGCGGTGGCCAAGCGTATTTTCTTCGAAGTGGTGCAGCGGCGCGGTTATGACGCCTATGGCGCGGCCAATGCTTCGGTCCGTTTAAGCGCGCAGGCGGCGCACCGCGATCCGGTGGATTTCTAAGACCAGCTTTCCAGACTAAGGATAAAGACATGGGACAGGTTGCAGCCGAAGTGCCATCGGGCGCCTCGGACGGGGGAGAGTGGACCAAAGCCTCGGCTTTGATTGTGGCTCTGTGCTTTGCGCTGAACATGGCCGATGGCATGGATGTGCTGGTGGTGTCCTTCATCGCGCCCTCGCTGCAAAGCCAATGGGGCGTGTCCCCCGCCGAATTGTCCATGGTGTTCAGCATGGGGCTGGCGGGGATGGCAGTGGGCGGGCTGGGGTTGGCGCCTTTGGCTGACCGCTTTGGCCGCCGCCGGATGGTGGCGGTGGCGATGGGCCTGATGGCGGTAGCCATGGCCGTGTCCAGCTTTACCCGATCGGTGCCTGAATTGGCGGCGGTGCGCTTTGTGGTGGGTATCGGCATTGGTACGGTGCTGGCCTGTATCGCGGCGATTGCGGCGCGGGTGTCGCCGCCCAAGCATCGCAATTTCTCCGTGGGCGTGTTGCAGGCAGGCTATCCGATTGGCGCGATGTTGACCGGCTTTGTCACCGCATGGGCCTTGCCGCATTATGGCTGGCAGAATGTGCTGCTGGCCACCTCGCTGGTTTCGGCTTTGTTTGTGCCTGCTATTCTGCTGGTGCTGCCCGCCGGTCTGGATGGCGCGGCGGGGGCAACGCAAAAGGCCCCCTTGCGCGAAGTGATGGCGGGTGAGCGCTTGCCCAATTCGATCCGCCTGTGGATCGCGGCGATCTGCGGCTTCATGGCGCTGTATTTCATCACCAGCTGGATCACCAAGCTTTCCATCGAGGCTGGCCTGCCGCAAACGCAGGCGATCATTGCCAGTGCGATCTATAATTTCGGCGCCTTCACCGGCACGGTGGCGATGAGCCTGCTGGGCACGCGGGCGGATGTGAAGATCCTGTGCTCCACGCTCTTGGGGCTGACCACGGCGGTGTTTCTGGTGTTTGGCGGCGTGCCTATGCCTTTGGCGGGCGTGCTGGGCACGGCCTTCATCATGGGCGTGACGCTTCAAGGCGGGTTTAACATGCTCTATCCGCTGGCGGCGCAGGTCTATCCTGATCGCGTGCGCGCCACGGGCATTGGCTGGACCTTTGGCATTGGGCGTATTGGTGCTTTCACCGGCCCCTTGCTGGGCGGCTGGGCGCTGGGGCAGCACTGGTCTTTGCTGGCGATTTTTGCGCTGTTTTGCGGGCCTTTGGCGCTGGCCGCTGTGGCGGTGCGCGGGGTGAAGCCCGCAAACTAAGCCTGTCCTTTCCGTCTATTTCGCGCCGGATGCAGCGATGCGTCCGGCGTTTTTGCGCGTCTGTTGCCAAGGCGCAACAGGGGTGTGCTTGACAAGTTGCGGTTTCGAATCTTATTTATGTGATAAATACGAATGAGCTTTTTCGGAGGGATATCTGTGAAGCATACGAAATATCTTCAGG
Organism: Novosphingobium umbonatum; assembly: GCF_004005905.1. Taxonomy (GTDB): domain Bacteria; phylum Pseudomonadota; class Alphaproteobacteria; order Sphingomonadales; family Sphingomonadaceae; genus Novosphingobium; species Novosphingobium umbonatum. The sequence goes on along the minus strand of NZ_SACO01000001.1, from coordinate 314,533 downwards.
CCTCGCTGGCCGGCGTTCTGGCGCTTGCCTCGGGCGCGGCCTATGCGCAAGCCGCGCCCGCCGCCGACAATACCACGCAGGACATTGTCGTCACCGGCCTGCGCGCCTCCTTGCGCGACGCCATCAATGCCAAGCGCGCCGCCATGGTGGTGACCGAAACGATCTCTTCCAAGGACATTGGCGTGTTGCCCGATGTCACTATTGCGGACTCGCTGGCCCGCCTGCCGGGCGTGACCGCAACGCGTGACCGCGGCAATGCCAGCCAGGCTTCGGTGCGTGGCCTTGGCCCGCGTCTGGTGCTGGGTCTGGTCAATGGGCGCGAAGTGGCCTCGTCGGAACCGGACCGTAATGTGCGCTGGGAAATCTATCCTTCCGAAGCGGTTTCGGGCGTTACCGTCTACAAGTCGCAGGGCGCTGACCTGATCGCGGGCGGTGTGGCCGCTACCATCGACATTCGTACCATTCGTCCGCTGGACTATTCCGGTCCTAAGCTGACCGCGCGGGCTGGGGCGCAGATGAACGATCCGGGCTTCAAGATTCCCGGCTATGACACCGTTGGCACTCGCGGTAGCCTGCAATATGTCACGCGCCTGAGCGACAATCTGGGCCTCGCGCTGGGCGGCAGCTATCAGCAGCAGAAGAACGGCTATGCCTCGTTCCAGGGCTGGGGCTATAACAATGCCGATGCTGGTAATAGCCCGCCAACCTATAATGGTCAGGCTGTCTATGCCCCCTGGGGTGCGCAGACCGAGGTCAAGGCGCTGAAGGAAACCCGCTGGAGCACCACGGGCGCCCTGCAATGGAAGGATGGCGACCATTGGGATGCCAGCCTCGACGTTCTCTATTCGAACGTGAAGATCAATGAAAAGCAGTTCCAGCAGTGGTTTGGCGGCTGGGGCGATTGGGGCGGCACCATCCCTGATTCCACCTATCAGGCGGGCAAGTTCACGCTGGCGGGCCGCGATATTGTGGGCGCCACGGTGGACAATTGGAAAACCACCACCACCAATGTCATCGCCAAATATGTCGAGGACAAGACCCTGTTCGCCACCGGTTTCAACACCCGCTATCGCGGCGAGGATGTGACGGTGAAGTTCGACGGCTCCTATTCGCAGGCGCTGCGCAAGAACACATGGTCGGCGCTGGAATGGGTACTCTATCCGCAAAGCGTGACGTTTAACACCGCCGCCAATGTGGTGCCCTCGATCACCACGCCGGTGGACCTGACCGCCGCCAGCGCGCAAAGCTTTGCAGGTCAGGGGCTGACCGGCCCGCAGCGTCTGCAGGACACGCTGGGCGCGGCGCAGGTGGATCTGCAATATAAGCTGCATGGCGGGATCATCTCCTCGCTCAACGCTGGCCTGCGCTTCTCCAACCGCGTGAAAAGCTTTGACTCGCAAACCGGCGGCACGGTCAGCGTGAAGGGCACACCTGCCTTCTCCTCCTTCAGCACGGCAGGTGGCGGCTTTACCGCGCCCAACATGCTCTATGCCGATTATGACGCGATTGCCGCGCTCAATGTCGCCAATACCACCCGCGACAAGAGCCAGTTCTGGCGCGTGCGCGAGGATAATTTTGAAGGCTATGTGCAGGCCGAATTGCTGGGCAATGCCGGTTCGGTGCCCTTCTATGGCAATGTTGGCGTGCGCTTCATTGATGTCACCACCCATTCGGGCGCCTATCAGGGCGTGACCCAATGGGACAATGCCGCCAATGCCAATGTGACGAGCTATAACCCCGTCAACAGCACCAACCATTATTTCCGCGCGCTGCCCAGCCTGAACCTCAATTTCGACCTGCAGCCTACGCTGAAACTGCGCGCCGGTGTGGCGCGGGTGATGGCGCGTCCGCCGCTGGACGAATTGCGCGCCAGCCAGAACCTGTCCTATTACCCCTCCTCGGGCTATCTGGCGGGCAGCGCGGGCAATCCCTCGCTCAAGCCTTTCATGGCCACGCAGGGTGACCTCAGCCTGGAATGGTATTTCCACAAGGATGCCGTTGTCGCGCTGGCAGGCTATTACAAGGATGTGAGCACCAGCATCGGCTACACCACCTATCCGGTGAATATTGGCGGCACGACCTATCAGATCACCGGCCCCGCCAATGGCAAGGGTGGCTATGTGGCGGGCACGGAAGTGTCGCTCTCCACGCCCTTCTGGTTCGTGCCTGCGCTGGAAAAGTTTGGCGTTTACGCCAATGTGGCCCTGCTCGATTCCAACCTGCGTGAGCTGAGCCCCGTCAGCAATCCTTTCCCCGCTGTGGGCCTGACCGCTTTCACCGGCCAGCTGGACCTGTGGTATTCCGACCATGGCATTGACGCGCGTGTGGGCCTGAAGCGCCATAGTCCGCAGACGGTGATCTTTGGCTGGGATGCGTCCAAGCTGACCCGCCTGCAATCGGAAACCAATCTGGGCGTCAGCGTCAGCTATGCCATCACCAAGGCGATCTCGCTGCGGGTGCAGGCCAACAATCTGACCAATCAGGCGGCGCGTTTCTATTACGCCAATGATCCCAACCAGCTGGCCCGCTATGAAAAATACGGGCCGAGCTATCTGGCCGATGTGACGGTCAAGTTCTAAACCCAAAGGGGGCGGCAGGATGATCTTGCCGCCCCTTTTTTGCGCCCTTTTACCATTCGCGCCCAAAAGGAAAGCCGCGCAAGCGTTGAAGCTTGGCGGCTTTCAAGGTGATCCCCAGGAGGGGGGAAGGTGTTAGCGCGGGCGGCCATAATCCTTGGCCATGAAATCCCATGCGGGCAGCGCCTCGTGGCGGCGGACATCGAACAATCCGGCATTTTCCCAGCTTGATCCGGTGCCCCAACGCGTTTTGCACGCGGTGGAAACCCAATCCGGCGCCCAATAGACCACCCCGCTGCCGCCACTGGCCACCACGGTCTTGGTCAGATCTTCCAGATAGCGTTGCTGGCCCTTTTTGCTGACCGGATAGGCGGGCAGGGCGGAATCAGAGCCGAGCAGATTGGTGGTGTTGTCCATCGCCTCATTGGTGAAGGCATAGGCGGTTTCCACCACCCAGACCTGCGCGCCATAGCGTTGACGCGCGGCGGTGATCACTTTGGCCAGCCCGTCCAGATCGAGCTTGGACCATTTGCTGTAATAGCTGATGCCGATAATGTCGTAATCGAGCACGCCAGCGGCGGTGGCATCATCAAACCATGGCAGGATGTTTTCCGGCTGGGCGATATGCAGCATCACCTGCACCGGCGCCTGATGCGCCTTGGACGCCTCCCGCACCGCCGATACGCCGGCATTGATCAGGGCTGCATTGCGCACCCAATCGATCTTGCCCGTCTTAGGCCCCAGCATTTCCAGATTGGTTTCATTGCCCACCTGCACAAATTCCGGCCATTGGCCTGCGGCATGCAGCCGGTCCAGTGTCTGGCGGGTAAAGTCATGCAGTGCGGCCACTTGTTCGGGCGTGGAGAGCTTGGCCCATGCGGCGGGGGCCAATTGCTTTTCGCCATCGGCCCAATCGTCGGAATAATGGAAATCCAGCAGGACTTTCAGCCCGGCGGCATGCGCGCGAGTGATGGTTTTGAGCACATCATCATAGGCGCTGTAATGCGTCCAATCGGGATTGTTCCAGAGCCGCACCCGCATGATATTGCCGCCATGGGCCTTCATTACCTTGAACGGGTCGCTTGGTTTCCCATGGTCGGTAAAGCGGGCGCCGCAATCTTCCATCTCGTTGGTGAAGGACAGATCCGCGCCCAGATAGAGCGGTTCGGAATTAGCTGGTGTAGCGGCCACCAGCGCGGCGGCCAGCAAGGGCAGGGGCATCTTGAATAACTCCGCTTAAAGCTGGTGGGCGAACAGGGTGATTTGCGCGCTGCGCAGCCCTTCGCCACTCACCGTCAAGGTGATCGGGCCTGCCTCGCCCGTGCTTTGCACCAAGGCCTGCGCCAGCCCGTTGAAGGCGCGCCTTTCGGCACTGTGGTCAGGCGTATGGTCGGTTGGGTCGCCATTGCCGGTGCCCAGCAGGCGCGCGGGGCCGGACAGGGTGAAACGCAAAGTGGATGCGGCGATCGGCATGTCATGCCCGGCCCTATCCAGCACTTGCGCCGCGATCACCGCCACAGAAGCCCCATCGGCCGCAAGGCGGGTGGCGCTGGTGGATAAGCGCAAACCGGCGGGCGCGCCAGCGGTGATGCGGCGGTCCTCCACCACCACGCGCCCCTTGGCATCCAGCCCGCGCGCCAGCAAAGTGCCAGCGGCATAGGGCACTTGCCATGCCAGATGGCCATTGCGCGGCATGGGCTTGACCCCAAGGCTGCGGCCATTGAGCAGCAGTTCCACCTGCGCCGTATTGCCATGGGCCCAAACCTCGATCGACTGGCCTTCCTTGCCCGCCCAGTTCCAATGCGGCAGTAGATGCACCTGTGGCAGGTCGGGGCGCCACCATGCGCGGTAATAATGGAAATTATCCTTGGCAAAACCGCAAATATCCACCGCGCCGAAATAGGACGAAACGCTCGGCCATGCCGGATAGGGGGTTGGCTCGCCGCGATAGTCAAAACCGGTCCAGATGAAGCCGCCGCCGATCGAGGGGCTGTTGGCCACGATGGTCCACCATTCCTCCGCCGTTGAGGCCCACCACGGATGTTCGGTGTCATAGGCGCGCACCGTGTGGCGGGCGGCATCGGTGGCATATTCGCCGCGCGTTGCCACAGTGCTGGCGGTTTCGGTGCCTATCACCGGCACATCGGGGAATTTGGCCTGAAAAGCGGCGATCTTGTCGGTGCGATAGTTGAAGCCCACCACATCCACCGCGCGGGCGGCGCCATCCTCATACCAGCCCTGATCCATCGCCTGATGCGTGGGGCGGGTGGGGTCCAAGGCCTTGGCGCGGGCGGCAAGGCGGGCGGAGAGGCGGCGGCCTCGCGGCGTGCCCTGATGGCCTTCCTCATTGCCGACAGACCATGCGATGATGCACGGGTGGTTGCGGCTAGACCGGATCATGCGGTCCAATTGGTCCAGCGCTTCGGGGCTGGTGGTGTTGGCGCGGGTTTCGGCCAGCATCATCATGCCGCGCGCATCGCAAATATCCAGCAAGGCCTGCGAGGGCGGATTATGCGCGCTGCGCCAAGCGTTAGCGCCCATATCCTGCATGGTGGCCACGCGCCAGCGGTGCAGATCATCGGGAATGGCACTGCCCACACCGGCATGGTCCTGATGGTTGCATACACCCAACAGCTTCACCACCTCGCCATTGAGCAGGAAGCCGCGCTTGGCGTCAAAGCGGATCGAGCGGATGCCGAAAGGCGTTTCCACCTGATCGACCAGCACTCCATCGGCCCAGACCTGCGTTTCAAGCCGATAGAGATGCGGCGCTTTGGGGGACCAAAGTTGGGCCTTGGGCAGGGCAAAGTCGTGGCTTTGCGTGGCCGTGGCGTTGGGGGACATGGTAGCGGCGGGGCCATCTCCCGCCGCTACCACTCCGCCATCGGGAGAGAGGATCCGATAGCGAAGCTGTAATTGGGTTGCTTTCTCGCCCAGATGGGCAAGCTCGGTGTCGATCTGGATGCTGGCGCCTTGCCCTACCAGCTGGGCGCGGACGAAAGTGCCCCATTGCGCAATATGGCTGGGCGCGGCGCAAACCAGATGGACATGGCGATAGATGCCAGCGCCTTCGTAAAACCAGCCCTCGCCAAGGCTGGCGTCGACGCGGATGGTCAATTGGTTGGGCGTGCCGTCATATTTGAGGAAATCGGCAATATCGACGCGGAAAGGGGCATAGCCGCTCTCGCTGCCGCCTGCGTGATAGCCATTGATGATGACCATGCTGGCACGGAACACGCCATCAAATTCCAGCCAGATGGCGCGACCTTTGTCGGCGGCGGAAAAGGCGGGCAGCTTGCGGCGATACCAGCCCACGCTGTTTTGCGGAAAATCGCGGCCAATCGCGCGGAAGCCATGGGCGGCGGAGAAATCCTCCTTGTCCTTGGGCACGCTGGCGGGCGGGGCATAGGGCAGGCCCGCGGCCCAGTCATGCGGCACGCGCACATCTTCCCATGCGGCATCGTCAAAATCGGGCTTGGCCGCCTCGGTCAATTCAAAGCCGGGCTTGGCAAAGGAGCGCTGCCATGCGCCGAAACCGAAATCGCGGGCAGGGTCGGCTGCATGGCCCAGATGGAAGCGCCAGCCATCGGCCAGTTTCCACACGCGGCGGGGGGAGGCGGCTTTAGCGGGCGTTTCGGCGGCCAGAGTAGGCTGGGCTGCCATGGCCGCCGCACCGGCAAGGCTGGCGGCAAGCAGGCCACGGCGGTCGATCTCCAGCGCATTTTGCAGAGCAGTTCCTGCGGTGTCATTATCCAAAACTGCTCGAATCACGCGCTTCATGGGCTTCCTCATCCTTCGCCTTTGCTTTTGTATGATATATATGCTTTAAGGCGTCAACCATGCATGGGATGCAGGATGCCAAGGGAGTTTGCGGCAATGAGCCAATGGGTTGTGGTCGAGCGGAACAGGCGGGATCTGTTGGGCGAGGGCGTCTGGTGGTCTGCGCGCGAAGGCGCGGTCTATTGGGTGGACATCATCGGCCAGAAGGTCAACCGCCTGACCTTGGCGAGCGGCGCGGTGCAGGATTGGGATATGCCCGAAATGACCGGTTGGGTGATTGGTCGCGCAGACCATGACGGCTTTATCGCGGGCACCAAGAGTGGTTTCCATGCGCTGACGCTGGAGCCTTTTGCTGTCACGCCCATCGCCTCGCCCGAGCCGGATCTGGCGGGCAACCGCATGAATGATGCCTGCACCGATGCTCAAGGGCGCATCTGGGCCGGCACAATGAGCATGGATGGCAGCCGCGCCGATGGAGCGCTCTATCGTCTGGATGCGGATCTGAGCTGGCACCGCATGGACGCGCCCTACAACATCGCCAATGGCCCGACGATCTCGCCCGACGGGCGCTGGCTCTATCATACCGATAGCGCGCTGGGGCAGGTCTATCGCTTTGCGCTGCAGGATGACGGTAGCCTTGGTCCGCGCGAGAATTTCATCAGTTTCCCCGATGCATGGGGCTCGCCCGATGGGATGACGGTGGACCGCGAGGGCGGCATCTGGATCGCGCATTGGGGCGGTGGCTGCGTCAGCCGCTTTACGCCCGAAGGCGAGCGCGAGCGCTGGATCGACCTGCCTGCCAGCCAGATCACCAAGCCCTGTTTTGCGGGGGACAATCTGGACCGCCTGTTTGTCACCAGCGCAGCCGATGGCGTGGATGAACCCTTGGCGGGCAGCCTGTTTGAAGTGGAATGCGGGGCAGTCGGCCTTGCCCCCACTCTGTTCGCGGGGTGAGGATCAGCTGCTGGTATGCTCGATCAACAGCATCACATCGCCGATAATGGCGCTCATCGCCGCGCTGGCCGCTGTGGGGTTGCGGGCAAGGATGGCATCCTTGACCGCGCCATGCGCCGCCAGATCGGCGGTGCGGCCCAAGATGCGGTTGGTAAAGCGGATCGAGGTGCGCAGGGCGGTGGCCACCAGATCGCGGAATTGCATGAAGAAGGGGTTGCCGCTGGCGCGCAGAATGGCCAGATGAAAGGCAATATCGGCGTCCAGCCCGTCATCCTCGCCGCGCTCGGCGGCCTCCATACGGGCAAAACCGGCAGCGATCAGGGCGAAGCCCTGCGCATCGGCGGTCGAGGCGGCCAGCGCCGCTGCCGCCGGTTCGATGGCCGCGCGCAACTGGTTGAACTGCGCCAGAAGCTGGACCGAGAATTTGCGCTCCAGCAGCCAGCGCAGCACGTCCGTATCAAACAGGTTCCACTGGCCCACCGGCTGCACGCTGGTGCCCTGACGCGGGCGGGCGGTCAGCAGGCCCTTGGCGGTGAGCATCTTCACCGCCTCGCGCGTGACCGAACGGCTGACGCCATGTTGGGCCGAGAGTTCGGCCTCGGTGGGGAAGGGCTTGCCGTCAAAGGCGCCGGTGACAATCTGGCGCCCGATATGGTCCAGCAGGCCATAGGTCAGGTTGCGACCAAGGCTTTCGCGCGCGATATCGCCGGTTTGCGGCATGCTGGGCGTGTCCACGTATCTTGGCCTTTCCTCACCATCTTATTTCATCATATAAATAGCCCACGCGCCACTTTGGCAAGGGGGCATGTCGCCGGATCAGCAAGGAAGTGCATTGTATGACAGGGCAATTGATCGCCATTGACTGGGGAACGACCAATCGGCGGGCCTATCTGCTCGATGAAGATGGTAACGTTGTCACCACCGAACGTGACGGGCGCGGCTTGCTGGCCATCGAGGCGGGGGGATTCGCGGGCGAAGTGGCGGAGATTCGCGCCAAGCTGGGCGATTGGCCGGTGTTGCTGGCAGGCATGGTGGGTTCGGCCAAGGGCTGGGTCAATGTGCCCTATCTGGCTTGCCCCGCCGGACTGGACGATCTGGCGGGGGCTTTGCACTGGGTCGAAGCGGGGCGCACCGCCATTGTGCCGGGCCTGAGCTATAGCCAAGGCGTGCAGGGCGATGTGATGCGCGGCGAGGAAGTGCAATTGCTGGGCGCGACGGCAGCGGGTCTGGTGCCTGCCGACAGCCTGCTGTGTCAGCCCGGCACCCATTGCAAATGGGCGCGGATGGAGGGCGGGCGCGTGGCCAGCTTTGCCACCGCCATGACCGGCGAGATCTTTGCCTTGCTGAAAAGCCATAGTTTGCTTTCCGACTTCCTGACCGGCGCGGTGGAGGATGGCGCGGCCTTTCGCGCGGGCGTCGCCGATGGCCTGTCGGGTCGCCTCACCAGCCTGTTGTTCGGCGTGCGTGCCTCGGCGCTGCTGGGGCTAAGGTCGGCGCAGGATAGCGCGGCCTATACCTCCGGCCTGTTGATCGGCCATGATGTGGCGGGGGAACAGCTTGCCGCCGGTCAGCCCGCCTATATCCTTTCCGACCGGCATCTGGGCGCGCTGTATAGCGCCGCCGTGGAGATGGCGGGCGGCACAGCCCATCTTGTCGACAGCCATGCCGCCTTTGTGGCGGGCATCAGCCATATCTGGAAGGCCTATCAATCATGAGCGCGATCACCCAACTTTCCGCAGCCATCGCCCAATGCCCGCTGGTGGCCATTTTGCGCGGGGTGCGCCCCGATGAAGTGGAAGCAATTGGCGATGCGATTATCGAGGCGGGTTTCTCGATGATCGAAGTGCCCTTGAATTCGCCGCAGCCGCTCGATTCCATTGCCTTGCTGGCCAAGCGTTATGGGCCGGAAGTGTTGGTGGGCGCGGGCACGGTGCTGAGCGTTGAGAATGTGGAGCAGGTGACAGCAGTAGGTGGCAAGCTCATCATCTCGCCAAATGTCAACACAGCGGTGATCCGCGCCAGCGCCGAGCGGGGCCTGATCAGCCTGCCCGGCTATTTCACGCCGTCCGAAGCCTTTGCCGCGTTGGAAGCTGGCGCCACGGGCCTGAAACTGTTTCCCGCCGAAGGGGCCAGCCCGTCCTATCTGAAGGCCCAGCGCGCTGTCCTGCCCAAGGATTTGCCGATGCTGGCCGTGGGCGGGGTGGATGTGGACAATCTGGCCGAGTGGATGGCGGCGGGGGCGCAAGGGGCCGGGCTGGGTTCGGCGCTGTATAAGCCGGGCCTGAGCGCGGAGGATGTGTCGCATCGCGCACGCGCCTTTGTGGCGGCGGCGGCACAGGCGCGGGGTTAAACCCGCTGGTGCTTTTGCGCCTGTTCCAGAAAGGCGGCCAGCATGGGGCGTAGCGGCAGCCGCGCCTTCATGCGGACCGCCAACATGGCTGTTCCGCTGATTTTGCGCTGAATGAACAGGGTTTGCGCGGGCGGCACATGCCAATTGGCTCGGTCGGCCACAATGGGGGCTGCCTTTTCGCGCAATCGCTCGACAAAGCCGCGCTCGGCAAAGTTGAACAGGCCGGGGCGGTTCACATGGGCGAGGATGACATCGATCATCCCGTCCAGCGCGGCCCGATGGCGGTGTTCCACCATAGGTGTGATGAAGCCGACATCCAGCAGCGCCGCGCGCAAGGGGCCATGTTCGCCCAGCAGCCCCGCCATCAGCAGCGAGCGATAGGCCTCCACCGTGTCCTGCGGCACGCTGCGGGCGGCGCCGAAATCGAGCAGGACGATGCGGCCCGTTTCCGGCTGCCAGCGATAATTGGCGAAATTGGGGTCGGTCTGCATGAAACCGAAGATGAACAGCTCGCGCAGCACCAGATCGAGCAGGGCCGCGACCGCCTTGTCCCGCTGTTCCTGCGGTGCGGCGGAAAGCGTCTCGATCGGCTTGGCGGTGATGTAATCCATCACCAGCACGCGCTCTCCGGTCATTTCCAGCACGGGTTGCGGCACGACAAAGGCTTCATCCTGCGCCAATAACCATGATAGCGCTGCATTTGCGCCGCCTCGCGGTTGTAATCGGCCTCCTCATGCAATTGCAACTTGGCCTCGGCCAGTAAAGGCTTGATGTCCAGCCCCGCGGGCAACAGGCCCGACATGCGCAGCAAGCTGGCCACATTGTCCACATCGGCATCAATGCTGGCGGCGATGCCGGGATACTGCACCTTTACCGCCACCAGACGCCCGTCTTTCAACCGCGCCTTGTGCACTTGCCCGATGGAGGCTGCCGCGACAGGTGTGGCGTCAAAGCTAGCAAACAGGCTGCGCCATTGCGGGCCCCAATGTTCGCCCAGAACGCGGTTCAATTGTGCGGGCGGCATGAAATGGGCGGCATCGCGCAGGCGCGCCAGAATGTCGGTCAATTCCGCTGGCAATACATCGCCCGCATCCAGCGACAACATCTGCCCCAGCTTCATCGCCGCCCCGCGCAGCCGCGAGAGTTGCTCGGTCACCCGCATGGCGTTGGAGGGGGTGAGCAGCATTTCGGACAATTGCGGCCTTTCGCCCCGCGCCAGCCTGCGCGCGCCTTCGGCTATGGCGCCGCTGGCCAAACCGCCCGCCAATTGGCCAAAGGCCACCAGACGCGATAGTCGCGCCGAGGGCACTTTGCGGTGGCGGTTGGATTTGGGGTGATCGGTCATCGGAACAAGCCTTGCAAACGAGGGCGCAGCACAAGGAAGCGGGCATAGGCCGCATCCAGCAGGCGTAGGGCAACAGGCCAGCGCGCCAACAGGCCAAACGGGCGCAGCACAGGTATCGCTCGCCACATGGCGGCAAAAGCCGCCGCGCCGACCAGCATCTGCCCATCCTCCAACGCATGGAAGCGGGCGAGCAAAGTGGCACGATCGAGGGGGCAGCTGGCCTCGTCCGATCGCGCATCGATGAAAATGATACGGCCTTTACTGTCGAGGCGCCGCATCAGGGCAATCTCGCGCAGGCAGAGCGGGCAGGCACTATCAAACCAGACGGTGAGAGCCGGAGTCGTCATTTGAAAACGATTGTGGACCTCTGCCGGGAAACAGATACCTGCACCAAAGGGAAATTGACGTGCCCTTTAGGGCGCTTTGGCCACCGAGTCGCGCATCACCAATGAATAAGGCAAATGGCGCTCGATCTGTTTGTCCGCAGCGCCAGAGCGATCCAGCAGCAATTCGGCGGCGGCATAGCCCATGTCTTCAATCGGTTGGTGGATGGTGGTCAGATAGGGCCACACGATTTTGGCCACCCAGCTATCGTCAAAGCCGCAGACCGAAATATCTTCGGGTACGCGCAGGCCCATCTGGTTGCACACGCCCATGGCTCCGGCGGCGGAATCGTCATTGGTGGCAAAGATGGCGGTGGGACGTTGCGTTGCGCTCAACAATTGGCGGGCGCCCTCGCGGCCCTGTTCGAATTCAAACCCGCCCAAGGCTTCGGCCACCACCAGATCGGGGGCCAGTTCTTTCAGCCTACCCAAAAATCCCTCGCGCCGGTCATGCGCGGCGCCATGGCTGTCCGGCCCGTTCAGGATGGCGATATGGCGATGGCCCAATTCGTAAAACAATTCGGCCACCCGCGCCGCGCCGCCGCGGTCATCGGTGTAGACGCCCTTGCTGCGGTCGCGTTCCAGCATGGGGGCCATGCGGACATAGGGCACGCGGCGCGCCTCCAGCATATCCAGCACTTGCCGGTTATCGGTCAGCGGCGGGGTCAGGATAAAGCCATCGCAGCGGCTGTTGCGCAGGATCGCCTCGATCTGGCTTTCCACCGTTTCCTCGTCCCCGGAGGCACTGAGATTGTCGACCCGCAGGTGATATTGCCGCTCGATACAGGCGCGATAGGCGCCGGACAGCACCTTCATCGTATAGTTCGGGCTGGGATTGTCGAACAACAGGCCGATGGTGAAACTGCGCGCACCCGCCAAGGAACGTGCGGCCGTATCGGGCACGTAATGCAGGTTGCGGATCGCCGCTTCCACCTTTTCGCGCAGATGCGGGCTGACATGCGGTTCCTTGTTGATCACCCGCGAAACGCTTTTGAGCGACACCCCCGCCACACGTGCCACATCGGCCATCGTGGCGTGGCTTGTGGTCTGCTCCCCCTTGTTCATCACTTTCTTCTCACCCTTAATGCCCTGCCGGCCCGTCTCCGGTGGGCGCATTTTGACGGAATTTCTGTGTCTTTGGCTTTGGGAACGTATGCATAACGCGCCGGACTTTCCCCCTGGCGTGATATGCGTAAGATACCCTCTGCAAAGCATAGTCTTGACAGCGATGTCTAATTTGTCAAACCTCGCTGGGCAAGTTTTGATACCAAACGCCGACAAAGCATAAAGCGGGCGGTGCGGGGGAGGGGGCGAAGCGGACGGTCTTATGGCCGTTGTCATGCTTTGAATGTGCTGATTTGTCGGCATTTCCTTTTTTCTGCACGACCTGTTTGCTAAATCGGCGGCTGACATCGGGCGCGCGAAAATTTTGTGCGTCGGGTTTGGCAATCGGGCGCGCCGCGTGCAATGCGCGGTTGGAGGGAGTAATTATGGCACTGGCACCCAATGTATCGTCCACGAGCCAAGGCGAGGAAGGCGGCAATATCGATGCCCCCGAACTGCGCCTTTTCGTGATGGCGCTGTTCTTCATCTTCGGCGGGATCACCTCGCTTAATGACGTGATCATCCCCAAGCTGAAGGAACTCTTCACGCTCAACTATATGCAGGCGATGCTGGTGCAGACCGCCTTTTTTGCCGCCTATGCCATCATCGGCCTGCCCGGTGCGGCAGTGGTGAAAAAGATCGGCTATATGCGCGGCGCGGTGGTCGGCCTTGGCCTGATGACCTTGGGCTGCCTGATGTTCATTCCTGCCTCGCAAAGCGCAGCTTTCCCGGTGTTTCTGCTGGCGCTTTTCGTGCTGGCATCGGGCGTGGTGATTGTGCAGGTGGTGACCAACCCGCTGATCTCGCTGCTTGGCCCTGCCAAAACCGCGCATAGCCGCCTGACCTTTGCGCAGGCTTTCAACAGCCTTGGCACGGTGATTTTCCCCATCGTGGGTTCGGCGCTGATTCTGGGCAGTCTGGCCCATGTCTCGGCCAAGGAACTGGCCGGTCCCGCGCTGGACGCCTATCGCGTGGCCGAAACGCAGACTGTGGTGCGCACCTATATCGGCCTCGCCATTGCGCTGGCCGTGGTGGCGGGCGTGGTCTGGATGAACCGCAACCGACTGAAGGGTGAAAAGCACACCGAGGGCAGCCTGTTCGCCGGTTTCGCCCTGCTCTCGCGTCCCCGCTTCGCTTTTGGCGCGGCCTGCATCTTCCTTTATGTGGGCGCCGAAGTGTCGGTGGGTTCGTTCATCGTCAACTATCTGCAATCGCCCACAGTGCTGGGCATCACGGCCGAGGCTGCGGGCGCTTTCATCCCTTATTACTGGGGCGGTGCGCTGGCTGGCCGTTTTGCCGGTTCGGCTATCCTGCGTCTGGCCAACCCCGGTGTGGTGCTGGGTCTGGCGGCAGCGGGTGCGATTGCGCTGCTGGGCATTTCGGCCAATAGCGGTGGCACGCTGGCGGCTTACAGCTTCCTTGCCATCGGCCTCATGAACTCCATCATGTTCCCCACTATCTTCAGCCTCGCCTGCGAAGGTCTGGGCGATAAGATGGCCGACGGTTCGGGCGTGATCAATGTCGCCATCGTGGGCGGCGCGATCATTCCCCCGCTGACGGGCGGTCTGGCCGATGCCACCAGCCTGACGCTGGCGCTGGCGTTGCCGGCGGCCTGCTATGCTGCGATTGCCGCTTTCGGTTTCTATTCGCGGCGCAGCGCGGCCTGAGGCGCATCAATTCAAGGGGCCGGAAATGGGGAGCTGCCATTTCCGGCCCTTTTTGCATCAAACAAGATTGTTGAGGAGAGGATGATGAAAACCACCCCCAAGCTGGCGCTTTCTGCCTTGGCGCTGATGTTGGCGCAGCAGGCCCATGCCGCCCCCGAACAGGTGCCGGTGCAGGCCCGTGCCAAATCGGTGATCACCGTGGACGGGCTGCAATTCCGCGACGCCGATGGCGATGGCAAGCTGACGCCCTATGAAGACTGGCGCCTGTCCCCCGAGGCCCGCGCCGATGATCTGGTGCGCCGCATGACGCTGGAGGAAAAGGCGGGCCAGACGCTGCATGGCACTTTGCCCGGTCTGGGCGGGGCTTTGGGGCGGTCGGCCGATGGCTATGACCGTCTGGCGCTGGCGCCCATGCTGTGGGTGAAGCATATCTCCTCCTATATCACCCGCCTTGCCCTGCCCGGTGCGAAAATGGCCGAACAGTCCAATGCGGTGCAGGAAATGGCCGAGCAGGGCCGTCTGGGCATTCCCGTCACCATCAGCGCTGACCCGCGCAACCATTTCCAATATGTGCTGGGTGCGGGCGAAAGCGCCAATGGCGTGACGCAATGGCCCGAATTGCTGGGTTTTGGCGCGCTGGGCGATAAGGCCCGCGTCTCGGCCTTTGCCAAAGTGGCGCGGGCCGAATATCGCGCCGTGGGCATTCAGGAAGCGCTGAGCCCTCAGGTCGATCTGGCCAGCGAGCCGCGCTGGGGCCGCATCACCGGCACTTTCGGTTCCGATCCCCTGCTCTCCAGCGATCTGGGCGGGGCCTATGTCGCGGGCTTTCAGGGCAGCGACAGCGGGTTGACTCGCGATGGCGTGATGACCGTGGTCAAGCACTGGGTTGGCTATGGCGCGCTGCCCGAAGGGTTTGACAGCCACAATTATTATGGCCGTATTGCCAAGCTGACCACCAAGCAGCTCGACATGCATATTGCCGCTTTCAAGGGCGCGCTGGCGGCCAAGAGCGGCGGCATCATGCCCACCTATCCGATCATCACCGGCCCCAGCGTGGATGGCAAGCCGGTGGAAGCGGTGGGCGCGGGCTATTCCAAGGTCTTGCTCAACGATCTGCTGCGTAAAAAGCTGGGCTATCAGGGTATCATCCTGTCCGATTGGGCGATCACGGTGGATTGCAACACCCGTTGCAGCGCGCCGACCGCTGATGCTCCCCAGCGCCCGCAGGATATTTCCACCGCATGGGGCGTGATGGACCTGACCGTGCCGCAGCGTTATGCGCTTGGCATGGCCGCGGGTATCGACCAGTTTGGCGGCACGCAGGATGTCGCGCCCTTGCTCACCGCGGTGCGCAATGGTTCGATCAGCATGGCGCGTCTGGATGAATCGGTTCGCCGCATCATGATCGCCAAGTTCCAGCAGGGCTTGTTCGACAACCCCTATGTCGATCCGGCCAAGGCTGATGCCGTGACCACCAACCCCGCCAACCATGCGCTGGCTGCGCAGACCCAGCGGGAAGCGCAAGTGTTGCTGACCAACAAGGGCCTGCTGCCGCTGGCGGCCAAGGCCAAGAAAGTCTGGCTGTTTGGCGCCGATCCCAAGGCGGCGCAGGCAGCGGGCCTGACCGTGGTGGACAAGGTGGAGCAGGCCGATTTCGCGCTGATCCGCGCGGAAAGCCCGTCCGAAAAGCTGCATCCCAACCATTTCTTCGGCAGCCGTCAAAAGGAAGGCCGTCTGGACTTCCGCGATGGCGATGCGGCCTATGATGCGCTGAAAGCGGCCAAGGCGGCAGGCAAGCCTGCGGTGTTCGCCATCTTCCTCGACCGCCCCGCCATCCTGACCAATGTGGTGGACAAGGCAGGCGCCATTCTGGGCAATTTCGGCGCCAGCGATGCTGCGGTGTTCGATGTGGTGCTGGGCCGCGCCAAGGCCAAGGGGCATCTGCCCTTTGAACTGCCCTCCAGCATGAAGGCGGTGGCGGCTCAGGACCCCGCCCAGCCTGATGATAGCGCCGCGCCTCTGTTCAAGCGCGGGGCTGGCATCGTACTGAAGTAAATATCGGGCGGGAGGTGCGCAAAGTCCCTCCCGCTTTTTACTTATCCGCTCCTTCACCGCATCGGAGCGAGCGCTGCGCTAGTCTTTTCCCCGATTGATCAAGTCAGGGAAGAGCGATCCGATGAAAGGTGTGGTTTTCAACCTGCTGGAGCAGGCGGTAACCGATGCGCATGGCGCGGATGCGTGGATGGATCTGATCGACGCGGCGGGGGTGGATGGCACCTATACCTCGCTGGGCAGCTATCCCGACGAGGAAATGTTCGCACTGGTGGGGGCGGCTTCGGCAGCCCTCAATCTGCCGCCCGAAGCGGTCCTGCGCTGGTTCGGGCAGGCGGCCATGCCGATGCTGGCGGCCAAATATGGCGGTTTTTTCGAAGGGCATGCCAATGCCGAAAGCTTTGTTCTTTCGGTCAATGACATCATCCATCCCGAAGTGCGCAAGCTTTATTCGGGCGCTGGTTGCCCGCATTTCCATTTCACCCATGAGCCCGACGGGCAATTGATCGTCGGTTATCACTCGCCGCGCAAGCTCTGCCATCTGGCGCAAGGCTTTATCGAGGGCGCCTCGGCCCATTACGGGCAGAGCGTGGAGGTCACCCATCTGGCCTGTATGGCCGATGGCAATCCGATCTGCCGTCTGGGAGTGCGCTGGGCGGCATGAAGCCCTTTTCGCCCGATGTGCCCGATGAAGCACAGGCGCGAATCGCGCGTCTGGAGCGGCAACTGCTGCGCGAGCGCAAGGCGCGTGAGGCCGCCGAAGCCATCGCGGAAAAAGGCCTGCGCGAGCTTTACGATAGCCAGCAAAGGCTGAGCCTGATCCAGCGCATCACCGAGGCGGCCAATAGCGCCAAGGATGTGCGGATCGCTTTATCGGTGGCGGTGCGCGAAGTGTGTTGCCAGATGGGCTGGGATTTTGGCAATGCCCTGTTGGTCGATCCGGCCACGGGCGAGGCGCGGGCCTGCGATTGCTGGTATGCGGCCAGCCCACAGCGTCTGGCCGATTTTGTCGAAGCCTCGCGCCGGATTACCTTTGCCCCCCATGTCGGCCTGCCCGGGCGGGTGGTGGCCAGCGCGCAGCCGCTCTGGATCGATGATACCCGCATCGACGACAATTTCCTGCGCCGTGCCGTGGCGCGCGAATGTCACATCGTGGCCGGTTGCGCTTTACCGGTGATGGTCGGGCGTGATGTGGTGGCGGTGATCGAGTTCTTCTCGCGCACAGCCTTGCCCGCCAATGAGGAATTGGTGTCCACCCTGCGCCAGATCGCGGTGCAATTGGGCCGTGTGGTGGAGCGCGACCGTGCCCGTGCCGCGCTTTTGCACGATGCCCTGCATGACGCCCTGACCGGCCTTCCCAACCGCGTCTTGCTCAAGGAACGCAGTCAGGCCGCCTTTGAACGCCTGCCTGATGACCGGCAGGGACTGGCCTTGTTGGTGATTGATCTGGACGGGTTCAAGCTGATCAATGACCGCTATGGCCATCATGCCGGTGATGGCGTGCTGGTGGAGGTAACAAGCCGCTTTGCCAAGGCTTTGGAGGATGCCCGTCTGGCCCAGCCAAGCCAGCATCAGGGCTGGCGGGTGATGTTGGCGCGCACGGGGGGCGATGAATTTGTCGCGCTGCTGGACGGCATGAGCGATCCAGAAACGCCGCAAAGGCTGGCGCAGGCCTTGCATGGCGTGTTGGCCACGCCTTTGGTGGTGGAGGGGGATCATTTCTCGGTCGGCGCATCGGTGGGCATCGCCTGTAGCGGCGAGGATTATGCGGAAGTTGACCAGATCCTGCGCGATGCCGATCTGGCCATGTATCAGGCCAAGGCTAATGGGCGCGGCGGCACCGTCGTGTTCAGCCCCGCATTGGGCGCGCGTTTCCGCAACCGCGTGGCGCTGGAACGCGAGATCCATGACGCGATCCGCCATGAACAATTCGTGCTGCATTACCAACCCATCCGCCTGTTGGGCAGCGGCGAGACATTGGGTTTCGAGGCCTTGGTCCGCTGGAACCACCCGACGCGAGGGCTGCTCGATCCCGGGCAATTCATTCCGGCGGCGGAGGAAACGGGGCTGATCGTCTTTATCGGCGATTGGGTTTTGCGTGAGGCCTGTTCGGCCATGGCGCGGTTTTACGCCAGCCATCCGCATAATATGCGGCCCTTTGTGACGGTGAATGTGGCTCCACAACAATTCCTCCAGCCCCATTTTGCCGAAATGGTGCGCGATGTCTTGATGGAAACTGCCGTCCCGCCCGAAACGATCCGTTTGGAAGTGACCGAAGGCGTGGCGGTGATCGATGCCGAGCGGACGGGGCGCGTGCTGGGCCAATTGCGCGAATGGGGGGTGAAAACCATCCTTGACGATTTCGGCACCGGCTATTCCTCGCTCAGCTATCTCAACAACCTGCCGTTTGACAGTTTGAAGATCGACCGCAGTTTCATCGCCTCGCTGGATAAAGAGCGCAGCCGCAACATCGTGCGGACCATTCTGGAACTGGCGCGCAATCTGGATCTGACGGTGGTGGCCGAAGGGATCGAGGACGAGGTGCAGCAGCGCGTGTTGCAGGAGATGGGCTGTGTCAAAGGGCAAGGCTATCTGTTGGGCCGACCCGTGGCCGAAGAGGCGGCCTTTGCCCAATTCACGCCCAAGCAGATTTAGAGCGCATAGCAAAAAGGGGCCAGCTTACGCCAACCCCTTGATGTTTCAGCCTAAAGCTTTGGCTTAGCCACGCGGGCCGCGCGGGCCTTTGCCAAAGGGCTTCTTGCCGAAGGGCTTTCCACCTTCGCGGCCGCCTTCACGCGGGCCTTTGCCAAAGGGCTTGCCACCGTCACGGGGCGCGCCCTGACCGCCTTCGCGGCGATGCAGCGTGCCGCCCGGCCCCTTGCGATGCGGGCGGGCATTGTCACCGCGCGCATTGTCGCGGGCCGCCTCGCGGGGGCCATCGGCGCTGGGGGTGATGGCAATACCGCTTTCATCATCGGCATCGGGATTGGCGGTGCGGATCACAGAAGCGGCGAACTTGTCGGCAACGCCCGAGGGGATCTGAACGAAGGTTTCGTTCATGCCGATACGGATCGCGCCGATTTCGCCACGGGTGACATGGCCACGGCGACACAGCAAAGGCAGCACCCAGCGCGGATCGGCGTTCTGGCGGCGGCCAATGTCCATGCGGAACCACTGGCAATCGTCGAAACCGGGGCGGTGATGGGCGCGCTCGATCGTGTCGGGGGCGGAGGAGACCAGTTCCTCGGGCTGGGGCAGGGCGGCGCGATAGGAACGCACCAGCGCCAGAGCCAGTTCTTCGGGGCTGCGCTGGGCCAGCAATTCGCGGGCAATCGCCAGATCGCTGCTGGCGCTTTCGTCGACGGCTTCTTCTTCCACTTCGACCGGCGCCAACAGGCGAGCCAGCAGACGTTCGCGGTCCTGTTCGCGGATGGCTTCGGGGGTGGGCGCGCCCATCCATTCGGCCTCGATCCGCGCACCGCGCAGCATCATTTCCACGCGGCGACGGCGCGGGAAGGGCACGATCAGCACGGCGGTGCCCTTCTTGCCCGCACGGCCGGTGCGGCCCGAACGGTGCTGAAGCGTTTCGGCGTCACGCGGAATTTCCACATGCACCACCAGCGTCAGGCTGGGCAGGTCGATACCGCGGGCGGCCACGTCGGTGGCCACGCAAACGCGGGCGCGGCGGTCGCGCAGGGCCTGAAGGGCGTTGTTGCGCTCGTTCTGGCTATGCTCGCCCGACAGGGCCACAGCGGCAAAGCCGCGTTCCACCAGCGTGGCATGCAGATGGCGCACATTGTCACGCGTGGCGCAGAACAGGATCGCGGTTTCCGCTTCGTGGAAGCGCAAAAGGTTAATCACCGCATGTTCGATATCGGCGGGGGCCACGGTCATCGCCTGATAGGCAATATCGCCATGGCCACGGTTTTCGCCCACGGTCGAAATGCGCAAGGCATCGCGCTGATACTGGCGGGCCAGCGCCACAATCGGCTTGGGCATGGTGGCCGAGAACAGCAAAGTGCGACGGGTTTCGGGCGTGGCTTCCAGAATTTCTTCCAGATCCTCGCGGAAGCCCATGTCGAGCATTTCGTCGGCTTCGTCCAGCACGATGGCGCGCAAGGACGACAGGTCGATCGCGCCGCGTTCCAGATGGTCGCGCAGACGGCCGGGCGTACCCACCACGATATGCGCGCCATAATTGAGCTGGCGACGCTCCTTCACAGGGTCCATGCCGCCCACGCAGGTGGTGATGCGTGCGCCGGTCTTGGCATAGAGCCAGACCAGTTCGCGGCTGACCTGCAGGGCCAGTTCGCGCGTGGGGGCGATAACCAGAGCCAGCGGGGCGCCGGCAGGGGCAAGGCGTTCTTCGCCAGCCAGCAGATCGGGCGCCATGGCCAGACCAAAGCCAACGGTCTTGCCCGAGCCGGTTTGTGCCGACACTACAAGGTCACGGCCTTGTGCTTCTTCGGCAATCACGGCGGATTGCACAGCGGTCAGCGAGGTGTAGCCCTGTTCGGCAATCGCGGCGGCGATGGGGGCAGGCAAATGGGTGGGGAGCGATTCAACAGTAGGATTCGTCATCAATACTCACAATTCCTGCCCCCGGTAGGGCAGTTTCAAAAGGGATGAGCGGTAATGCACGCTATGGTAGCGCTGCCCCCCGTTCACGGGAGGCGCTCGGTGGAGGGGCGCCCGGTGGTATAGGCTGCACAGCGTGCAGCGCGCCCCTCTTGGCCCTTCGTGAGGCGGCCCTTACAGGCAAAAGGAGGTTTTGGCTCCCCCCTTTTGCAAAAAAATCTGTCCCGAAAGGGGGAAAGCTTTATCCTGCGGCTTTTACATAGCTGTCAAGCGCGGAAATATGGGCTGCTTTTTCCGCCTCCGACAGGAAGGAACCGGTAAAACTGTTGCGCGCCAATTGGGCGATCTGGCCGCGCGAAAGCCCGCGCGCCTTGGCCACGGCGCGATAGTTTTCCGCCACATAGCCGCCAAAATAGGCCGGGTCATCCGAATTGATCGTGGCGGCAAGGCCAGCCTCCAGCATGGCGTCGATGGGGTGCTGCGCCAGATCCTTCACCACGCATAGCTTGAGGTTGGACAGCGGGCAGACCGTCAGTGTCATCTGCTCTTCCGCCAGCCTTTGCACCAAAGCGGCATCCTCCATGGCGCGATTGCCATGGTCGAGTCGGTCAACCTTGAGCAGGTCGAGCGCTTCCCACACATAAGCAGGCGGGCCTTCCTCGCCCGCATGGGCCACGCGTTTCAACCCCGCCTCGCCAGCAGCCGCGAACACGCGGGCGAATTTGGCGGGCGGGTGGCCCATTTCGGAGGAATCCAGACCAACCCCCGCGATCCGGTCCAGCCATTTTTCGGCCTGTTTGAACGTGGCCAGCGCGGCCTCCTCATCCAGATGGCGCAGGAAGCACAGGATCAGCTTGGAGGTAACGCCCGCCTGCTCCGCCTCGGCCATGCCGGAGAGCAAGCCTTCCATCACCACATCAAACGGGATGCCGCGATCGGTATGGGTTTGAGGATCGAAAAAGATTTCGGCGTGGCGCACATTGTCGGCTGCCGCACGGGCGAAATAGGCCGAGGCCAGATCGCGGAAATCTTCCGCCTCGCGCAGCACTTGCGCGCCCGCGTAATAGATATCCAGAAAGTCCTGTAGATTGGAGAATTGATAGGCCGCGCGCACATCCTCGACGCTGGCAAAGGGGATGTCCACCTTGTTGCGGCGGGCCAGCGCGAACATCAGTTCCGGCTCCAGACTGCCTTCAATATGCAGATGGAGTTCCGCCTTGGGCAGGCCGGTGATGAAGCTGTCGAGGTCTTTGCTCATGGCTCTATCCTAACGCGAATGGCGGCGGATGCCAGCGATATAGGTGGCGGCCACACAGCGGTCATCGCCCAGAATTTGCAAGGCAAATAGGCGTTCGCGCAAGGACGCCCCCGCGCAGCGCCGCGCCAGCAGCGGGGTAGCCGCGCAGTCCAGCACCAGAAAATCGGCCTCCTGCCCCACTTGCAGCGCGCCTACCTTATCCGCGAAGCCAAGGGCCTTGGCCCCCGCCACCGTGGCCAGATAGAGCGCGCGGAAGGGATCGAGCACGCTCCCTCGCATCTGGCAGACCTTATAGGCCTCGCCTTGGGTGGCCAGCATGGAGAAGCTGGTGCCCGCGCCGACATCCGTGCCTAGGCCTACATTCACGCCATGCCGGTCGGCCAGCGCCAGATCGAACAGGCCCGAGCCCAGAAACAGATTGCTGGTGGGGCAGCAGGAGATCGACGCGCCCGCCTGCGCCATGCGCCCCATGGCGCGATCGCTCATATGGATCGCATGGGCAAACAGGCTGCGCTTTCCCACCAGACCGAAGCGGTCATAGGCGTCCAGATAATCCAGCGCATCGGGGAATCGTTCCATGACTGCCGCGCATTCGCCGGTGTTTTCGGCCAGATGGGTGTGCAGCATGGCATCGGGGTGGGCGGCCAGCAATTCCCCCGCCACCGCCATTTGCGCGTCCGATGATGTCAGTGCGAAACGCGGCGTCACCGCATAGCCCAGCCTGCCCCGCCCGCGCCAACGCGCGATCAGCGCCTCGCTCTGCGCCCGCCCGCTTTCGGGCGTATCGCGCAAGCTCTCCGGACCCAGATCCATCAGCACCTTGCCCGATGTGATCCGCATGCCGCGTTCCAGCGCGGCCTCGAACAAGGCGTCCACGCTGCCTTCATGCACGGTGGCGAAAACCAGCGCGGATGTGGTGCCATTACGCAGTAATTCGTCGAGGAAGAAGGCGGCCACGTCATCAGCATGGGCGCGGCTCGCAAAGGCGGCCTCGGCGGGGAAAATATGCTGTTCCAGCCATTGCAGCAATTGCTGGCCATGGGCGGCAATGCGCTCGGTTTGCGGATAATGGATATGGGTGTCGATAAAGCCGGGCACGATCAAGCCGTCGATCAGCTCCACCGGCACATCGGCAAAGCGCGGCGCCAGATCTTCATAGGCGCCCAGAGCCAAGACCAGACCATCCTCTACCACCAGCAAGCCATCGGGATAATGCTGGACGGCGTCAGGCGTGGTGGCCGGATCTTGCGG
This sequence comes from Novosphingobium umbonatum, assembly GCF_004005905.1. Classification (GTDB taxonomy): domain Bacteria; phylum Pseudomonadota; class Alphaproteobacteria; order Sphingomonadales; family Sphingomonadaceae; genus Novosphingobium; species Novosphingobium umbonatum. The sequence goes on along the minus strand of NZ_SACO01000001.1, from coordinate 291,235 downwards.
TACGCTCAGGATTTCGCCGCGAAAGGCTGAGATGGTCATGCGGCTTGCTCCACCGTGGCGATGTTGACCAGAGGCGGCAGGGCCAGCATTTGCGCCAGCACTGCCACGGCAATCACATCGGGCAATTTACGCGCGCCTTCCGGCCCCGTAAGACCGGGCAGGCCGATGGGGCAGGTGAGGCGGGCAGGATCGATCCCTTCGCCGCGCAAGCGGTTGAGGAAACGCGCGCGTTTGGTGTCCGACCCGATCAGCCCGACAAAGCGCGCAGGGCTGCGCAGCGCAGCGGCGGTCAGCCGATAGTCCAGCGCATGGTCATGGGTAAGGATCAGCACCGCATGGGCCTCGCTGGCGCTGGCCGCGCAGGCGACCAGTTCCTCCTCGCTCGCGATCACCAGCCCGTCTGTGTCATGGTCGGGACGCGGATCATACCAGCCCAAGGTGAAAGGCAGGCCCGCCATGCGTGAGGCAATCGCCCGTCCGATATGGCCCCCGCCAAACAGCAGCAGCGGCAGATGCGGCACATCCTGCGGCTCGGCAAAGGCGGTGCCAATGGCGGGTAGGGGGCCACGTGCGGGCATCGATGGGGCTTGGCTAAAACCCAAAGGCTGACGGGCGATATGGCTTTCTTGCAAAACGCTTAGCGTGGGTTGGTCAAACCATGTGGCATCGGCCAGATGTTCCACCATAAGCCGCACCCGTCCGCCGCAACATTGGCCCAGCAAAGGCCCCAAGGGATAATCCTGCACCCGCCATGTGCCTGCCGGATGGGCCAGAATGGCGCGGGCTTGTGCCACCGCCTGATATTCCAGCTTGCCCCCGCCAATCGTGCCCGCCATCGCGCTGGCGGTGATGGCCATGCGCGCACCGGCCCCGCGCGGGGCGGAACCCTCGCTGGCCAGCACGCTGACTAGCGCGACCGGTTCGCGGCCCAGCGCCGCTCGGGCCAAATCCCGCCAATTGCTCATCGCGTCACCAATTCGGCAATGGCGTTCAAAATCCGCTCCGGCGTGGCGGGCGCGTCCAGTTTCGGCAGGCCCTTATCCGGCGCAAAGGCGCGCAAAGCCTCGGTTAGCGCGCTGAACACGCTGATGCCCAGCATGAAGGGCGGCTCGCCCACGGCTTTGGAACGATGGATGGTCGGCTCCACATTCTCGCCTGCTTGCCAAAGCTCGATATTCATCTGCGCAGGCCGGTCGCTGGCGGTGGGGATTTTATAGGTGCTGGGCGCGTGGGTCAGCAGGCGCCCGTCGGGGTGGAACACCAGTTCTTCCGTGGTCAGCCAGCCCACGCCTTGCACAAAGCCGCCCTCCACCTGCCCCAGATCAATCGCTGGATTGAGCGAGCGGCCAGCATCATGCAGAATATCGGTGCGTAACACTTTATGCTCGCCGGTCAGCCTATCCACCACCACCTCGCTACAGGCCGCGCCATAGGCGAAATAGTAGAAGGGGCGCCCCTGATGGGCGGCGCGGTCATAGTGAATATCGGGCGTGGCATAAAAGCCGCTGGCCCATAGCTGCACCCGCGCCATATAGGCCATGCGCGCCAGAGCGGCAAAGGGCAGGGTGCTATCCCCCGCCACCACGCCTTCGGGAGTGAAGCGCACATCCGCCGCTGTCACGCCATTCTGCGCGGCCATAAAATTGGCCAGCCTTTCGCGGATTTCCATCGCCGCATGATAGGCGGCCATGCCGTTCAAGTCGCTGCCCGATGAGGCCGCGGTCGCGCTGGTGTTGGGCACCTTGTCGGTGCGGGTGGGGGTGATGCGGATGCGGCTCAAAGGCACGGCAAACACATCGGCCACCACTTGGGCGACCTTGGTATAGAGGCCCTGACCCATCTCGATCCCGCCATGGTTCAACTGGATCGAACCATCGGCATAGACCAGCACCAAAGCGCCCGCCTGATTGAGATGGGTGGCGGTAAAGCTGATGCCGAATTTGACCGGCGTGATGGCAATGCCTTTTTTCAGCACTTTATGCTGCGCGTTAAACGCGGCCACATCTGCGCGGCGGCCCTCGTAATCGCAGGATGCCGCCAGCTCGGCCAGCAATTGCGGGGCCACATTGTCGGCCACCTGCATGCCATAGGGGGTAATGTCGCGCTCCGGCCCATAGAGATTGGCGCGGCGCACCGCCAAGGGATCGCGCCCCACGGCGGCGGCCACATCATCCATGATCCGCTCGATAGCGATCATCCCCTGCGGCCCGCCAAAGCCGCGAAAGGCGGTGTTGGACACGGTGTTGGTGCGGCAGCGATGGCTGATGATTTCCACCGCAGGCAGGAAATAGGCATTGTCCGCATGGAACATGGCGCGATCATTGATCGAGGCGGAAAGATCCGCGCTGATCCCGCAGCGCGAGGCCAGATCGAGCTTCAGCCCTTGCAGGCGTCCTTCCCCGTCAAAGCCGACATCATAGGTGATGGCGAAATCATGACGCTTGCCGGTCAGTACCATGTCATCATCGCGGTCATAGCGCAGGCGGGCAGGTTGGCCGGTCAATTGCGCCACCATGGCGCAGGCGGCGGCGGGCGCCGTGGCCTGCGTTTCCTTGCCGCCAAAGCCGCCGCCCAGACGCCGCGCTTCCACGGTTACGTCGGCAGATGGCTTGCCCAGCAGATGGGCGACCAGATGCTGCACTTCGGATGGATGCTGGGTGGAGGACCAGACATGCACCTGACCATCCTCCAGCGGCATGGCCTGCGCGATTTGCCCTTCCAGATAGAAATGCTCCTGCCCGCCAATCTCCAGAGTGCCGGTCAGGCGGTGCGGGGCAGCGGCAAGGGCTGCATCGGCATCGCCGCGCGCCATGCGCTGGCTGGGCTCGATAAAGCTTTGCGCTGTCATTGCATCGGCTACGGAGAGCAGGGCAGGGAGTTCCTCGTAGTCCACCTTGGCCAGACGCGCCGCGCGGCGGGCGGCCATATGGCTGCGCGCGGCGACCAGAAACAGCGGCTGGCCGTGGAACAGCACTTCATCATGCGCCAGCAAAGGCTCGTCATGGCGCAAGGGGCCGACATTGTTTTCCCCCGGCACATCTTGCGCGGTGAACACAGCCACCACATCAGGCGCGGCACGCACGGCGGACAGGTCCATCGCCAGGATCCGCGCATGGGTCTTACCCGACAGCCCAAAGGCCAGATGCAGCAGGCCCGCAGGTTGGGGCAGGTCGTCAATATAGGCTGCCTGTCCGGTGACATGCAGGCGGGCGCTGTCATGGGTATGGGGTACTTGCACCTCAGCCATGGGTTGCCTCTTTGTTGAGATGGGGCAAAACGCTCACCGCCTCGCCCTGCTGTGCCAGCCATAGGCGGCGCAGCAGATTGCCCGCGACGGTTAACCGATAGGCCGAAGATCCGCGCACATCGCTCAAAGGTTGGTAATCCAGCGCCAGGGCAGGGATGGCCGCCTCGATGCTGGACTCGGCCCAGACCTGTCCGGTCAGCGCGGCTTCGGTGGCAAGGGCGCGTTTGGGCGTGCCCGCCATGCCGCCAAAGGCGATGCGGGCGGATTGAATGATGCCATCGGCAAGGCGCAAATGGATCGCGCCGCAGACGGCGGAAATGTCGCTGTCAAACCGTTTGGACAGTTTGGTGATCTGGATCACGGCATCGGACGCAGGACGGGGGATGAAGATGCTTTCGACAAATTCGCCTTCGCGCCGGTCCTGCTTGCCATAGGTGATGAAGAAATCCTCCAGCGGGATGGTCCGCCTTTCATCGCCGCGTCGCAGGGTCAGCTGCGCGCCCAAGGCGATGAGCGCGGGGGGCATATCGCCAATCGGTGATCCATTGGCGATATTGCCGCCAATCGTGCCCGCATTGCGCACCGGCGTTCCGGCAATGCGCCGCACCAATTCGCCCAGATCGGGATGCAGCCGCGCCAAAGCATCCCAGCCCGCCGAATAGCTGACGCCGGCGCCCAAGGTTACGCCCTCGGCCTTCTCCTCTATCCCGCGTAAATCCGCCACATCGCCAAGGAAGATCACATGGCCCAGATCGCGCATCTGTTTGGTGACCCACAGGCCAACATCGGTAGCCCCTGCCACGATCCTTGCCTCGGGCTGTTCCAGCAGAAGCGCGGCCAGTTCATCGCTGCTGCGCGGGGCGTGCCAGTTGGCGCCCTTGCCGATGGGGGCGAGGCTAAGCAAAGCCGCCAAACTCTCGCTATCATCGCGCGGGGTGGGGGCGCAGGCCTGAGCGCTCTCCAGAATCGGGCCATAGCCGGTGCAACGGCACAGATTGCCCGACAGCACATCGGCTACGTCGCGCCCCACCGTGCCCAGACCACAACGCGCGCGGCCTTCCAGACTCATGACAAAACCGGGCGTGCAAAATCCGCATTGGCTGCCGTGGCGCGCCACCATCTCGGCCTGCACGGGGGAGAGATGCTCGGGCGTGCCCAGACTTTCCACCGTAGCCAGCGCCTTGCCATCCAGCATGGGCGCCAGCATGATACAGGCATTGACCGCGCGCCATGCAACATGGTCGCCCTCGGCCTCGCCCAGCAGCACGGTGCAGGCGCCGCAATCGCCCTCGCCACAGCCTTCCTTGGTGCCGCGCCGCCCCAACCTTTCACGGATGACATGCAGCGCGGTTTCCTGCGCGCCGACTTCCATCTCGTGCCTTTGCCCATCGAGCAGAAAACGGATCATCTCAGCTCCCGCGATAGGTGGAATAGGAAAAGGGCGAGACCAGCAGCGGCACATGGTAATGTCCACTGGACCCAAGGCCAAATTCGATGCTCACCAAATCCAGAAACGGCGGATCGGGCAGGGTGACCCCGCGGGCGCGAAAATAATCCGCCACACCAAAGCTCAACCGATAGGCGCCCGCGGGCAGGGCGGGGATACCCGCCAGCAGATCGGGCGCGCGGCCATCGCCATTGGTGGTGACGCTGGCGCTGATCCCGTCGGGGCCGGTCAGCGTCACGCTGATACCAGCGGCGGGCACGCCATGCATCGTGTCCAGCACATGGGTCGATAGGGTCGCGCTCACGCCAGATCCTCCAGCCTCAGCTTGGTTAACTTGCCGATCTCGGCCAGCGCGGTGGCGATTTCGACCTCGGTATCGTTGCCCGCCCGCGCTTCCATTGCGGCCAGAATGCCCGCCTTGTCGGTCAGGCGTACACAGATGATGAAAGGCATGTCATGCGCGGCGCGATAGGCGGCATTGAGCGCGTGGAAACGGTCAAACTCCTCTTGCGTCAGCCGGTCCAGCCCGGCGCTGGCCTGTTCGGCGGCGCTGGCCTGCGTCAAAGTGCCATCCACCGCGGCCTTGCCCGCCAGTTCGGGATGGGCGCGGATCAGGGCGAGCTGTTCATCCCGCGTGGCGGCATAGACCACCGCCATCAGATCGGCATGACGGTCGCCGCTGGATGGCGCGGCATCGGCGCGTGCCTCCACCCATGGGCTATGTTCAAACAGGGCGGTCAATGGCTGGCTCCTTCCAGACTGACATGGGCGGAAACGACCTTCCAGCCATCGGCAAATTTGACCCAAGCCTGCGTCTGCCGCCCGCGCTGGCTGCTGCCCTCGCGGAAGAATTCGGCATCGGCGGTGGCAAAGGCATTGCCATAGGTGACGATGGACACCCGCCCCAAGCGACGTTGCGGCGATCCGCCGCGTCCTTTGCGAAACTCGCGGATTGCCTCGATGCCATACAGCACTTCGCCCACGCCATAGCGGTTGGTGGTGGGCGCATCATGGAACAGGGCGTCCATCGCGGGAATGTCATCCGCCATCAGCGCGGCTTCATAGGCCTCAAAAGCGGCGGTCACTTCGGCCAGCGGGGCGGGGTCGTTGATCTTCATGCCGGAGTTTGCTCCATCCAGTGACGGGCAATGTCGATGCGGCGGGTGATCCAGCCTTGGCCGCTGGCCAGCACATGGTCGATAAAACGCGCCACTGCCCGCGTGCGGCCCGGACGCCCTGCGATGCGGCCATGCAGGCCAATGCTCATCATCCGCCCGCCTTCTTCGGCCAATTGGTCGAATGTGTCGCGCAGATAGCGGAAGAATTGCTCGCCTTCTGTAAAACCGTTCAAGGCCACCATTTTCATGTCATTGGCATCAAGGCTGTAGGGCACGATGAGCTGTGCTTTCCCATGCTGCCGGTCCCAATAGGGCAAGTCATCGGCATAGGAATCGGCATCATAGATAAAGCCACCTTCCTGCGCCACAAGGCGGGCGGTGTTCGGGCTGGTGCGGCCCTGATACCAGCCAAGTGGGCGGGTGCCGGTCAGCGTGGTGTGGATTTCGATCGCCTTGGCAATATGCTCGGCCTCCACCTCTTCGGGGATGTATTGGTAATCGATCCAGCGGTAGCCGTGGGTCGCCACTTCCCAATCGGCCTTCAACATGGCCTCCACCGCATCGGGATTTTGTTCCATCGCGGCGGCCACGCCGAACACGGTGACGGGCAAGCCTCTTTCGGTGAACAATCGGTGCAGGCGCCAGAAACCGGCGCGGCTGCCATATTCATACAGGCTTTCCATCGCCATGGCGCGGGCGGGATGGCGGGCCGCGCCGACCATATCCGACAGGAAACCTTCGGATAGCTCATCGCCATAGAGCGGGCTGTTTTCTGCCCCCTCTTCATAATTGATGACGAAATTGACCGCGACCTTCGCGCCATCGGGCCAATGGGCCGCAGGCGGGTTTGCGCCATAGCCGATGAGGTCGCGGCTCACAGCGTTGCCTCCCAAGCTGCCAGCGCCGCCGGCACCGCCGCGCCCAAGGGCAGGCTAACGCCCTCTGCCACAAGACAGGCCTCCAGCGCGCCCAAAGTCAGCAGCACCTTATGCTTCATCGCATTATAGCCCATCGCGCCAAGCCGCCAGATCTTGCCCACCAAGGGGCCGAAAGCGGTGCCGATCTCGATCTCGAAATGCTCGCGCATGGCGCGGCGCACAGCCTCGCCATCGACGCCAGAGGGGATATAGACGCCGGTCACATTGGTCATGCGATGGGCGTCATCGCCAAACAGCGTTAGGCCCATGGCGCGCAAGCCAGCGCTCATCGCCGCGCCCGCCTTGCGGTGGCGCAGGAAACGTGCCTCCAGCCCTTCGCCCAAGGCCACACGCGCGCATTCCCGCGCGCCATAGAGCATGGAGGTGGCTTCTGTATGGTGGTTGAGGCGCTTTTCGCTCCAGTAATCCATAATCATGGCCAGATCGAAATAGTTGGAGGGTATGCGCGGCCCCTGGCCATCCACCGCGTCCGCCGCGCGTATGCCCTTTTCATCATGGCGGCGGGTGAAAATATGCGCCGCCGCTGCGTCCGAAATGGTGATAGGCGCAATGCCCGAAGGCCCGCCCAAGCATTTCTGCAAACCGGCGGTGATGACATCCACGCCCCAGCGGTCAGCCGCAATCTCCATCCCGCCCAACGTGGCGGTCGCATCGACATAGGTCAGTGCGCCCACTTCAGCAGCAATCGCGCCAATCCTGTCCAGCGGTTGGGCCATGGTGGTCGACGTATCGCCATGCACGCTGCAAATCAGGCGGGGTTGAACGCGCAAGGCGGCCTCGCGGATCGCCTCCATCGGCACCACCTCGCCCCAAGGCGCGTCCACGGTTTCGAATTTTGCACCAATGCGCGTCAGGATCTCCTGCAACAGCAGCCCAAACCGCCCGAAATTGACCACCAGCGCGGTTTCGCCCGGCTGGATCAGGCTGACCAGCGCGGCCTCGATTCCCGCCCGCGCGGTGCCATCCACCAGCATAGTCCACCGGTTTTGCGTACCGAACACGGGGCGATAGAGCGCCATGACCTGATTCATATAGGCGGTCATTTCGGGGTCAAACTGGCCCAGCAGATCCGCGCTCATCGCCCGCAAGACACGGGGATGGGCATTGACCGGCCCCGGCCCCATCAGCAGGCGCTGGGGCGGGTCGATCTCGCCAAACAGCAATGGATCAAGCATAGTCTGCTCCCAATTTCTCGATAAAGCCCAGCATGACGGCCAAGGCCGCCTCGGCATCGGCGGGCTCGACATGTTCGGCGGGATTGTGGCTGATGCCATGGCGGCAACGGATGAACAGCATGGCGGTAGGGGCAAGCGCCGAAATCACCATCGCATCATGGCCCGCGCCGGAGACGAGGCGGAAGGGGGGATGGCCATTGTCCACCAGCGCTTGTTCCAGCCTGTCCATCAGGGCCGGAGCGCATGGGGAAGCGGGCAGATCGTGGATGGGCGTGATGGTGCAGGTCAGTCCGCGATTTTCGGCGATTTGGTTGAAGGCTTGCAGCATCGCCTCTGCGGCTCGATCGCGCCGCGCTGCATCACCCGAACGCACGTCCAGCGTGAAGCGCACCTCGCCGCAGATGACATTGGCAGCGCCCGGCAAGGCCTCGATCTTGCCCACCGTAGCCACCAGATCGCTGGCATCGGCGCGGGCGATGCTTTCGGCCGCCAGCACCATGTCCGCCGCCCCTGCCAAGGCATCGCGGCGCAAGGGCATCGAACTGGTGCCAGCATGGCCCGCCAGACCCTTCACCACCACGCCATAGCGCAATTGCGCGGCAATGCCGGTGACCACGCCCAGCGCAAGCCCCTCGGCCTCCAGCACTGGCCCCTGCTCGATATGGGCCTCCAGATAGGCCAGCGCCCCGCCGTGCCGCGCCTGTGCCAAGCCTTCGGGGGATAGGCCGAATTCCGCCAAAGCCTGTGCCAAAGTCACCCCTTGCGGATCGGCCATCTCCGGCACGTCGTGCAGCACGCCCGCCACCGCCTTGCTGGTCAGCATGGCGGCGGGAAAGCGGCTGCCTTCTTCATCACCAAAGGCATAGATTTCGATCGGGAAGGGCATGCGCCGCCCCTGCGCCGCCAGCGCGGCCACGCATTCCACGCCCAGCATGATCCCCAAAGGCCCGTCATAGAGCCCCGCATCGCGCACACTGTCGAGATGGCTGCCGATAATCAGCGGTGGCAGATCGCTTGTGCCTTCATAGCGGCCCACCAGATTGGCGGCGGCATCCTTGCGCGGGGTAAGGCCAGCTTCCACCATCCATGCTGCCAATTGCTCCTGCGCCGCGCGATAGGCAGGGGTCAGCCATGCGCGATAGAGCCCGCCTTCCATATCGGAGAAGGGGGCTACGCCCAAAGCCTTGCAGCGTTCGACCGCTCTGGTGCCGCTTACCATCCGGCGGCCTCCCCGTCGCTGCGCGGGTCAGAGGCGCCTTGGAAGCTGCCGTCAGACTGGCGCAGCACGGCGCCGGCATGGCCCATCATCGCGGTGATCGGGCCGACCCTTTCCACGTCATGCCCCGCCTCGGCCAATTGTGCATAGAGTTCGGGCGCGAAACCATCCTCGATTTTCAGCGTGGTGGATTGATCGCCCCAAGTGCGGCCCAGCAGCCAGCGCGGCGCATTGATCGCTTCCTGCAAATCCGCTCCATGGACAGCATAGCGGCTGAACAGAGCCGCCTGTGTCTGTGGCTGGCCCTCGCCGCCCATCGTGCCATAGGCCAGCACCCGCCCGTCGTTGAAACAGGCCAGCGCGGGGTTGAGCGTGTGGAAAGGCTTGCGATAGGGGCGCAAGGCGTTCCAGCCCTTTTCAGCCAGACGGAAAGACGCGCCCCGGTTCTGCCATGTCAGGCCCGATTGGGGCAGGACAAGGCCGGAGCCAAATTCGAAATAGGTGCTCTGGATACAGGAGACGACCTGCCCCTTGCTATCGGCCGCGCCAAACCAGCAGGTGTCGCCCCATTGGGGGGCTTGCGGCCATGGCAGGGCCTTGGCCGGATCGATGGCCGCCGCCATGGCGTCCAGCGCCGCGCAATCATCCAGCAGGCTTTGCGCGGAAACCTGCATCAGCGCCGGATCGCCGCAATGGCGGTCGCGCCAGAGGAAGGCCTGTTTGGTGGCCTCCACCAATCCGTGCACATGATCAAAGCCATCCATCGCGCCGCGGGGCAGACGATCAGCAAGCGCAAGGATCAACAGCGAGGCAATGCCCTGCGTGGGCGGCGCGCTGTTGTAAAGCTTGCCCAGACTGGTGCCCACATGCAGCGGCGCGGGGCGGGTGGCGCGGTGCAGGGCCAGATCCTCCGCGCTGACCGGACTGCCCAGCGTGGCAAGATCCTGCGCGATGCTTTGCGCCAGCGGGCCTTGGTAGAAACTGCCCAAGCCATCGCGCACAAGGGCGCGCAAGGTTTGCGCAAGCGCGGGTTGGCGCAGGGTATCACCCTGCGCCAAGGCTCGGCCATCGGGTTCGAAAATATCGGCATAGGCGCCGGGCTGGATGCGCAATTCCGCGCCCTTGGCGGCGGCGATCTCTGCCCCGCCCTTGGTCACCGCCACGCCGCTTTCGGCATAGGCGATGGCATCGCGCAGCAGGCGTTCGAGCGGCAATGTGCCAGCATCGCTCTCCAGCGCCGCTTCCCATGCCGACACCGTGCCCGCCACCGTATTGGCCGCCAAGGGCCCACGCCATGGCACCGCCTCCAGCCCATTATAAAGCGCCAGATCGGCCTTGCCCGCCGCCCCGCCGCAACCATGCACGGAATGGATGCGGCCATCACCCTCGCGGATCAGCCAGAAGCCATCGCCGCCCAGCCCCGTCATATGCGGATAGACCACCGCCAGCGTGGCCGCCACCGCCACACAGGCCTCCACCGCGCTGCCGCCATCTGCCAGCACATCGCGGCCAGCGCGGGCGGCCAGCGCATGGGGCGCGCTGACCATGCCGTTGAGGGAGCGGGCGGTTTCCATCATGCCGCCCCCGACAGCCAGACAAAGCGCGCCACAAACAGGCCCGCCAGCACCAGCAGCAGCCAGTCCTTACGCGAAAGCTCACGCCGCACAGCTTTGAGCAGCGCATGGGCGGTGATGCCAAAAGCCAGACCATTGGCGATGGAGAAGGTGAGCGGAATGGCTGCCACGGTCAGGAAGGCAGGCAGCGCCACTTCGGGCAGTTCCCAGTCAATATCGCGCAAAGGTGCCATCATCAGTGCACCCACCAGAATGAGCGCAGGGGCGGTGGCCGCCGCTGGCACCAATTGCGCATAGGGCGCGACAAACATGGCCAGCAGGAACAGAATGCCGGTGATAATCGCGGTCAAGCCGGTGCGCCCGCCCGCCTCCACGCCCGCGGCGCTTTCCACATAGGAGGTGACCGTGCTGGTCCCCGCCATAGCGCCCGCCATCGTGGCGACAGAGTCAGCCACCAGCATGCGGTTGAGGCCGGGTATATTGCCATCTTCCTCCATCAGGCCTGCGCGGCGGGTCACGGCCATCAAGGTACCCAGATTATCAAACAGGTCGACAAACAGGAACACGAACAGGATTTCAAACACGCCCAGCCCGTGACGGCCATCGGTGCCGAACACACCGGCCAGATCCATCTTGAACGCCGTCTCGGTCAGCGCCGAGAGCGTGTAGGGTTCCGCCTTGAAACTGGCCGCGCCGGACATCCATGCGATCAAAGTGGTGAGCGTAATGCCGATCAGAATGGCGGCATGCACGCGCCAGACATGCAGCACCGCGACAATCACCAGACCGATGATGGCAAGGATCGGCCCGCTGTCATGCAGATTGCCCAAAGCCACGCCGGTGGCTGGGCTGGGCACCACGATGCCGGCATTTTTCAGCCCGATGAAGCCGATGAACAGGCCGATGCCCGCTGCCACCGCCGCGAACAGATGGGGTGGAATGGCCGCCACAATCATCTGGCGAATGCCCGCCAGCGTCAGCAGCAGGAAGATCACGCCTGACACAAACACACAGCCCAAGGCCACCGGCCAGGGCACATGCATCGCCTGCACCACGGTAAAGCTGAAATAGGCATTGAGCCCCATGCCCGGCGCCAGCGCCAAGGGCACATTGGCAATCGTGCCCATCAGGATACTGGCAAAGCCCGCCGCAAAGCAGGTGGAGGCCGCCACCGCCGCCAAGGGCATGCCCGCCGCGCCCAGAATGCTGGGGTTGACGAGGATGATATAGGCCATGGTGAGGAAAGTGGTGGCGCCAGCCAGCGCTTCGGTGCGCAGGTTGGTGCCCCTTTCGGCAAAGGCGAAATGGCGGGCTAGGAAGCTCATGGGGCGGGGTCCTGTTGGGGCGGGGATGGAATGGGGCGGGTGCCGGTGATGCCATGGGCGTGGAGATGGACGGCCACGTGCAACAGGCGCGCCTCGGCCCAGGCGGGCGCGATCATCTGCACGCCAATCGGCAAAGGCGTATCGCAAAGCGCGGGCACCGACAGGGCGGGCAGGCCGATAAAGCTGATCGGTTGGCAATACATGCCCAGATTGGCGCGCACGGGCACTTGCTGGCCGTCAATCTCCACGGTGGGCACGCCGATTTGCGGCGCGCTGCAGGGCGTGGCGGGGGAGAGCAAGAGGTCGAATTGAGCGAAGGCCGCGCGGGCCTGGTCGGCAAAGATCCGGCGCACACGGCGCGCGGCCAGATGTAGATCGGCGGGCATGAGCAATCCTGCCAGCATCCGGTCGCGCACGGCGGGGTCAAAATCCAGCGGGCGGGCGCGCAGATTGGCGGCATGCAGGCTGCCCCCTTCCATCGCGGTCATGCAGAAGGCAGCCGAGCGGGCTTGGGATGCGCCATCGAGCAGGGCGGGCGCGATGGTGCAGCCCAGTTCGGCCAGGCCTTGGGCCACATGGGCAACGGCTTCATGCGCCTCTGCCGCCGCGCCTTGCGCAAAAAATCCGCCCAGCACGCCCACGCGCAACGGGGGAAGAGGTGCGTGCAGCGCAGGGCTGACCGGCTCGGCGCGGGCTTTGCTGCAAACCGGATCGCGGCTGTCCGGCCCCAGCATCGCGTCATAGGCCTTGGCCATCAGCGCCGGATCGCGGGTGAACAGGCCCGCATGGTCCAGACTATGCACAAAGGGAAAGACGCCCGCGCGCGACAGGCGGCCGAATGTGGGCTTTAATCCATAGATACCGCAAAGCGAGGCAGGCACGCGGATCGAGCCATTGGTGTCCGACCCCAGCGCCACATCCACCAGCCCTGCAGCCACCGCCGCTGCCGATCCGCCCGATGATCCGCCCGCCAGGCGCGAGGGGTCATGCGGGTTGCGCGTGGGACCGTAATGGGCGTTTTCTGTGGCAAAACCATAGGCATATTCGTCCATATTGGTCATGCCGACCAGCACGCTACCCGCCGCTTTCAGCCGCGCGACCAGCGTGGCATCCTGCGTGGCGGGGGGCAGAGTGTCGCGGTTGATGGTGGAGCCGGCCAGCGTGATATGGCCCGCCACATCGAACAGATCCTTGGCCGCAAAAGTGGTGCCCGACAGCGGACCTTCGCCCTCCGCCACAGGCGTTTCCAGCACAGTGGTAAAGCAGTTCAGATCGGCCCTTGCCTCGATCCTCTGGCGATGGCTCATGGCGTGATCATCTCCGCCGGATCACTGGCCGGATTATCCAGCAGGTGCAGATTGGCCCCATGTTGGCGCAGCAGGGCCAGATTAGCGATGATGCCCGCGCGGCATTCTTCCGGCGGGTTCAAACCGGCAAAGGCCAGCACAATGTCCAGCGTGGCATCATCCACCGGTTGATCGGTCATGGCTTTCCCCCTGTTTGCGCCCCCGCCCAAGGGGTGGCCCGTATTGCCTTGGGGCGGGTTTGCAAGAAAGCGCAGAATTTCGCTGAGAGTGTTGCGAAAAATAGAGCAGGCGCAGCGGGGCGTCGCTGCGCCTATTGTCTCATTCCTCGCGCAGGATGATCGCCGCTTCCGGCTTGTGCTTGCGGATTTCCTCCAACGTCAAGCCGTCGACTTCATGCGGGAAGACCAGCCATTCGTCGGTTTCATAGACATAGAAGTCGGGCTTCATGTCCACCTTGGTCCGCTTGGGCTTGTAATAGACGGTGGCGGTGCGGATGGTGGTGGGGGTGTTGTGGCGGCAGCGCGCTTTCAATTCTTCCATGAAAGCGGCGATGGAACGGCCCGAATCAAACACATCGTCGATCACCAACAGGCGGTCGGTCGGCTCCAGCGTGTCGATCAGATAGCCCAGCGAATAGACGCGGACCTCGTCCTTCTGTTGGTTGATGCCGGTATAGCTGGCGGTGCGGATGGCGATATGGTCGGTCATCACGCCGTGATATTCCAGCAATTCCTGCACCGCGATGCCCACCGGAGCCCCGCCGCGCCAGATGCCCACAATATGGGTGGGGCGGAAATCGGAATCGAGGATGATATTGGCCAGACGGAAGGAATCGGCCAGCAAATCATTGGCGGAGAGATAGCGCTTTTCGATCATGGAGCGGCTCGTGGATCTGTTGTAACAATGGGGGCAGTGTAACGCTTGGCGGCGGGACTGGGTAGGGCGGGGGCGGCGATAACCCCCGCTTATTAATCAGGCCCCGTCAATCAGGAAGCGCGGCCAGATAGCGTGTTACCACCGTGGCGGCATTGCGCGCGGCAAGGCGGCCAAAGATCCATGAACGGTTTGGTCCCGTGTCGCCCCCCGCCAGATCGGACAGCGAGCGGAAGGCGATGAAGGGCACTTGGTTGGCATAGGCGACATGGGCGGTGGCCGCCGTTTCCATGTCCAGCACCTGCGCCTTGAAAGTGGCATAGAGATATTCGCGATATTCGGCATTATCGGCAAAGGCGGGGCCGGAAATGCCATTGCCGCCCACCACAATGCGCGGGCTGGTGTCGAGGCAGCGGCCTGCATCGGGCGAGATGCCCTTGGTCTGGGGAATGGGCTCATCCTTGGCAAGGCAGCTTTGCAGGCTCAACTTGGGCGCCATTTTGCGCGCCACGGCCAGCAGGGCAGGATCGGCCATGAACCAGCGATGGCGGCGGGGCTTTTCCGCCGCATTGCCCACCCGCACGTCGCGCGGGATCAACATGCCATAGGCGGGCAATTGATCGGGCGTTTCCAGATCGGGCGAGACATAGCTGTCGCCTTTCTTCCGGCCCAGCGAGACTTCCATATATTGGTTCCATCGCTCGGCCACCACCACATCGCCCACCGACAGATGGGGGTCGATGCCGCCTGCAATGCCGGAAAAGATGATGCGTTTGGCGTTGAAATGATCCAGCGCCAATTGGGTGTTCATCGCGGCATTGACCATGGAGACGCCCGATTCCATCAGGATCACCGGCCTGCCCGCGATACTGCCGGTCAGGAAGGTCAAGCCATTGATGTGGTAGGATTTGGCACCCTTCACCGCGCTTTCCAACGCCACCCATTCGGGTTCAAAGGCGGTAATGACCAGAGTGCGTGGGGTCTTGTCGAACTGGGCCGGGGCAGCCGGTTTGGCTTGGGCCAGTGGTGCGGCCAATGGCGCGGCCAGCAAGGAGGCGGCGATCAGCAGTGATCGGGCGGCAATGGGCAGTCTGGACAAGTTGCAGGCTCCGGCTTTGAAACAGAAATCCAGCCTTCCTGCCGGAGGGCTTGCCTGTCAATGCCGGTGAATTGCGCAGGGCCTTGGGCGTGGGCACGCGCGGCCAAGCGCTAAAAGCTTTTCAGTGCAGCATGCTCGATTGGCTCATCATATCGCCCTTGTCGGAACGCATGGCAGGCGATGCATTGGCCAAAGCTTGCGTCAGGGCGCATAGACAAGCCAGAGCCAGAGTAGCGCCAGCGGCCGTAGTTTCCTCTTGCCGGTGCGGCAGAATGACCGAGGCCAGATGGTCCCCCTCGCTGCCGCGTGACAGACAAAAGCCCATGTCGGGGCCGATGAAGGATAAAACCGCGCTATCGGTCGCCTCCAGATCCAGCAAGGATTCCAGGCGTGCCGTGCTGGGCGTTGCCAGTCCCAGCACCAGCATCGGCGTGGGCGAATGGCAGACCAGATCATGGAACAGCCGGATCAGGTCGGCTTCGTGGCGTTCATCACTGCCGGCAATGGCCATGCCCAGCCCGTCGAGCGCGTGCATCCATTCCCGCAAGGTCTTGTTTCCCTGGCTCATTGCGACCCTTGTCCAAAATTTATGGCCATCCTTATACGGCAAGGGCCTCTGCCATTGCTTTCAAGGGGGTTGGGTAGTTTTTGCGAGGTGTTTCTTCACACCCTCTGCAGGCTTGTTTTAACCAAATGGCGCGCCAATTAGGTGCCAATACAGGGCGCGACGCGGCCAAGTCCTTGAATCGCCGTTCGGTCATGCGCGAGGGCCGGTAACGACTCCGTGCCTGTAGAACGGCAGGTTTACCCTCAATTTTTAGCACATCGCTGGCTCTGGCGTATCTTTTTTTTGGCATGCTACCTTTGGACAGGATGGAATCATGCGCAAAAAAGGACCCGCCGCATCTCTGCGACGGGTCCCCAGTCACTCCTCCCCAGGAGTCCGGTCAAAATTTGTCCGGTTTATTATGGTGTCTCGGTTCAGCGACGAGGGGCAACGCTGCCCAGTCGGTGATAGAGATGGTTGAACTTGTTGCTTTCGGGCGCGTCTTCATGCGCCTTCAGGTAGAACAGCACCGCTTCGCGCAGCAGGCGGAAATCCTCGGTCGAGAGGACCGCACGGGCGCGGGTGGGTTCGCGAGTTTCAGTGGTCATCGCTGGCATCCTCTTTCCAGTGAACTGGGTTGAAAACAATCGGGTTCAAACTTGGCTGATTTCCGCCCGCTGCGTTTACGCAGCAAACTGGTTCATAGTGTTGTGTGCGCCGCCGGCCTTCAGCGCGGCCTCACCGGCGAAATAATCCTTGTGATCATCGCCCATGTCGCTGCCAGCCATGTTCTGGTGCTTCACGCAGGCGATGCCCTGACGGATTTCCTGACGCTGCACGCCCTTCACGTAACCCAGCATGCCTTGTTCGCCGAAATATTCCTTGGCCAGATTGTCGGTGGACAGGGCGGCGGTGTGATAGGTGGGCAGGGTGATCAGATGGTGGAAAATGCCAGCCTGCGCCGCTGCATCGCGCTGGAAGGTGCGGATGCGTTCGTCGGCTTCGGCGGCCAGTTCGGTGCTGTCATAATCCACGCTCATCAGCTTGGCTCGGTCATAGGCGGTCAGGTCGCGCCCTTCCGCGGTCCAGGCATCGAACACCTGCTGGCGGAAATTCAGCGTCCAGTTGAACGAAGGGCTGTTGTTATAGACCAGCTTGGCATTGGGGATGACCTCGCGGATGCGGCTCACCATGCCACCAATCTGGCCGATATGCGGCTTTTCGGTTTCGATCCACAACAGGTCGGCACCATTCTGCAGGCTAGTGATGCAATCCAGCACGCAACGGTCTTCGCCGGTTCCGGCGCGGAACTGGTAAAGGTTGCTGGGCAGGCGCTTGGGGCGCATCAACTTGCCGTCGCGGCTGACCAACACATCGCCATGGCCCAGCGTGGCAGCATCCACATCTTCGCAGTCGAGGAAGCTGTTATACTGGTCGCCAATGTCACCCTTGGTGCGGGTAAAGGCGATCTGCTTGGTCAGGCCAGCGCCAAGGCTGTCGGTACGGGCCACGATGATGCCTTCGTCCACGCCCAGTTCCATGAAGGCGTAACGCACCGCACGGATTTTGGCGAGGAAGTCCTCATGCGGCACGGTCACCTTGCCATCCTGATGCCCGCACTGCTTTTCATCCGACACCTGGTTTTCGATCTGGATGGCGCAGGCGCCTGCCTCGATCATCTTCTTGGCCAGCAGATAGGTGGCTTCGGCATTGCCGAATCCGGCGTCAATATCGGCGATGATCGGCACCACATGGGTCTGGTAATCATCGATCTTGTGCAGCAGGCGGTGGGTGTTGACCGCATCGCCAGCCTTGCGTGCCTCGTCCAGTTGACGGAACAGGCCGCCCAATTCGCGGGCATCGGCCTGGCGCAGGAAGGTGTAAAGCTCCTCGATCAGCGCGGGCACGCTGGTCTTTTCATGCATCGACTGGTCGGGCAGGGGACCAAACTCGCTGCGCAGGGCGGCGATCATCCAGCCCGACAGATAGAGGTAGCGGCCTTTGGTGGTGCCGAAATGCTTCTTGATGGAGATCATCTTCTGCTGCGCGATGAACCCGTGCCAGCAGCCCAGCGACTGGGTATATTGGGCGGGATCGGCGTCATAGGCGGCCATGTCGCGGCGCATGATGGCAGCGGTATAGCGGGCGATGTCCAGACCGCTGCGGAAGCGGTTTTGCAGGCGCATGCGGGCGATGTTCTCGGCCTCGATGCCGTCCCAATGGGGCTCGATGCTCTGGCGGGCGGCGGCGGTGGTGGCGGTGTAGGTCATGGCTTGTCCTCTCGTCTGATGGACAAGAGTTAATCCTCGCAGCCTGCGAAGAAAATGGCTTGCAGGGTGCGCCTGTAAGACTTTACAAGCTTTCTCTGTAAAGTTGTGCAGGTCTTACAAGGAGAGGTGTGAGCCATGTCGGCCAAGCCATTATATATGGGCCCGCGCCTCAAACGCCTGCGCCGTGAATTGGGCCTGACGCAACAGGCGATGGCCGATGATCTGGCGATTTCGCCCTCCTATGTCGCGCTGCTGGAGCGTAACCAGCGCCCCTTCACCGCCGACCTGCTCTTGCGTTTGGCGCGTAGTTACAAGCTCGATCTGGACGATCTGGATGCCGATGATGGCGCCGATTATGGTCGCCGTCTGGGCGAGGCTTTGCGCGATCCGATCTTTGCCGATATTGACCTGCCCGCTTTGGAGGTGGCCGATCTGGCCACCTCCTTCCCCGGCATTTCCGAGGCTTTGCTGCGGCTCTATGGCGCCTATGCCAAGGGGCAGGCGGCCTTGGCCGATCGCGCGGGCGAGGGTGCGACCGGCGGGGATGATCCGGTGGCCGAAGTGCGGCGGTTTATCTCGGCGCGGCGCAACTGGTTCCCGACGCTGGATGCCAAGGGTGAGGCTCTGGCCGCGCTGGTGGCCGAGGCGGGGGGCTTGCGCGCCTATCTGGCGCAGCGCCATGGTATCCGCACGCGATTGATGCCCGCGCAAGTGATGATGGGCGCGGTCCGGCGCTTTGACCGGCATAATCAGCAATTGCTGCTGGACGACACTTTGGCCCATGCCACCAGCGCTTTCCATCAGGCCCTGCAAATCGCCTATCAGGAATGCCGGTCAGAGGTGAACACGCTGGTGCGCGAGGCGGGTTTGAGCGGCGGGGCCACCAATCTGCTGCGCCGCGCTTTGGCTGGCTATGTCGCGGCGGCGATATTGATGCCCTATGATGCCTTTGCCAAAGCCTTGGAGGACCGCGCCTATGACATAGAGGCCGTGGGCCGCCAGTTCGGCACCAGCTTTGAACAGACCGCGCATCGCATGACCACCATGCACAAGTCCGGCGCGGAGAAAGTGCCCTTTTTCTTTCTGCGGGTGGATGCTGCGGGCAATGTGTCCAAGCGGTTGGACGGGGCAGGATTTCCCTTTGCGGGCCATGGCGGGGGGTGCCCCCTGTGGAATGTGCATCAGGTGATGGCGCAGCCGGGGCGGATCGACACGCAATGGCTGGAGCTGCCCGACGGCCAGCGCTTTTTCTCCATCGCCCGCACGGTGGAGGCGGGGGGTGGTGCATGGGGACGGCCGAGCGTGCGGCGCGCGGTGGCGCTGGCCTGTGCGGCCGAACATGCGCCGCGTCTGGTCTATGCCTTGGGCCAAGACCCGCGCAAGGTGGAGGCAGCGCCTATCGGCATATCCTGTCGCCTGTGCCACCGGCCCGATTGCGCGGCGCGGGCGCTGCCGCCTTTGGGCCGCGCGGTGATGGCCGATGATGTGCGGCGCGGAGCGGCACCCTTCGGGTTGGACGAGGTGTAATCCGCCGCGCTTGCTACAATTGGCTACATTTTGTGCGCTTGACTTTATACCGCATCGCAGCGACCCCTAAGGCCAGACTGGCGGGAATGGGTGCGATGCTGTGCCCGCTGCAAAAACGGGAGAATTTATGCGCAAGATTGCAATGATGGTGGGCGCTCTGGTGCTGGGTACGGCTGTGGTGGCGCAGGCGGCTACCCCGCTGGAAACGGTGGAGGCCCGCAAGGCCAATTTCAAGAAGATCGGCGGCGCGATGAAGGCTTCGGGCGATACGTTCAAGTCGGGCGCTCCCGATGCTGCCGTGCTGAAGGCCAATGCCGCGATCATCGCCGGTTTCGCCGATCAGGTTCCCAGCTGGTTCCCCGCTGGCACCGCCGTGGGCGTGGGCAAGTCGGAAGCCAAGCCCAACATCTGGACCGACAAGGCCGGTTTCGCCAAGGCTGCTGCTGATTTCTCGGCCGCTGCCAAGGGTTACAAGGCTGCTGCCGACACGGGCAATGTCGCGGCTGCCGGCGCTGCGCTGGGCAAGCTGGGCGGCACCTGCAAGGGTTGCCACGAAACCTTCCGCCAGAAGGACTGATCTGGCCTAGGCGTCAATATCAGGGGGCGTCCGCCAGAGGCTGGGCGCCCCTTTGCTGTAAAGGGGGAACAGGATGAGTGAAGCCAAGGCTGTAACGATCCGCTTGTGGGATCTGCCGGTTCGGCTGTTCCACTGGGCGGTGGTGGTGTTGATTTTCGGCCTGTGGGCCACCCATGCCTTTGGCAAGATGGATGTGCATATCAAGCTGGGGCTGGCGCTGCTGTTTCTGGTGGTGTTTCGCGTGGTCTGGGGCTTTCTGGGCAGCGATACGGCGCGTTTCACCAGCTTTGTCAAAGGGCCTGCGGGCATTGCCGCCTATTTGCGCAGCGGTCGTTCGGCCGATGGTGGTCCGGTGGTGGGCCATAATCCGCTGGGCGCGCTCAGCGTGCTGGGGCTGATCGGGCTGATGGCGGTGCAGGTCGGGCTTGGCCTGTTTGCGACCGATACCGATGCCATTTATTCCGGTCCGCTCAATTATTGGGTGGATGCCGAATTGGCCGAAAAGCTGACCGATCTACACGAATTAGGCTTCAAGCTGATCGAGTTGATGGTGGTGGTCCATCTGGGCGCGATCATCTTCTATGCGGTGAAGAAGAAAGAGCGTCTGGTGCCGCCGATGGTGACCGGCAAAAAGACCTATGACGAGCCTGTGGCCCAGCCCAAATCCGCGCCTTGGTGGCGTTTGTTGCTGGCGCTGGTGCTGGCGGGAACGGCCACTTGGTGGGTGGCGCAGGGCGGGCATTTCGTGCCGCCGCCTCCCATGCCCGCCGGATTGGAAGATTACGGCTAAAGATCGAAGGCCCGCCCCCTGCACAAGGTGGCGGGCCTTTTGTTACGCCTGCTTATGGGCAAGGATCGGGATAGAGCGCGTAAACCTCGGCAATGGCCTTGAGCGCTTCTTCGGGCAGCGGGGTCAGGCTGCCTTCAATGTCGGATTTAAGCTGTTCCAGACTGGTCGCCCCGATGATGGAAGAGGTGACAAAAGCGCGGCTATAGACAAAGCCCAAGGCCAAGGCTTCGGGGCTGAGGCCAAAGGCATGGGCAATGCCGACATAGCGCGCCACGGCAGCGGTCTGGTTGGGCGCGAGATAACGGGTGAATTGCTTGGCCACATCCCCGCGCGAACCCTTGGGCGCGACTCCGCCCAGATATTTGCCGGTCAAATAGCCCGCAGCCAGCGGCGAATAGGCCAGCAGGCCAATCCCTTCGCGCAGGGCAAATTCGGAAAGCCCCGTTTCAAAGGTGCGGTTGAGCAGATTATAGGCGTTCTGGATCGAAGCCACGCGCGGCAGGCCCTTTTCACGATGCAGGCGCAGGGCTTCGGCCACGCCCCAAGGCGTTTCGTTCGACACGCCAAAGCTGCGGATCTTGCCCGCCTTCACCAGATCATCCAGCGCGCTGATCGATTCTTCCAATGGCACGGCCTCGGGCGCATCGGTAATGGCCTGCATCCCACGCCCGCCAAACATCGGCACGGCGCGGTCGGGCCAGTGCAGTTGGTAGAGGTCGAGATAATCGGTCTGCAAACGGGCAAGGCTGGCATCGATAGCGGCCTCGATATTCTTGCGGTCCAGACGATTGGCGCCGCCGCGCATCGGCACAAAGCGCGAAGGGCCCGAAACCTTGCTGGCCAGTACGATCTTGTCGCGCTTGCCGCTCTTGGCGATCCAGGTGCCGATATATTCCTCGGTGCGGCCCAAAGTTTCCACCCGCGTGGGGGTCACCGGATACATCTCGGCCGTGTCGAGGAAGTTGATGCCATGGTCGAGCGCCAGATCGATCTGGTCATGGGCCTCGGCCTCGCTGTTTTGCGAGCCCCATGTCATGGTGCCAAGGCAAACGGCGCTGACCGACAGGCCGGTGGTGCCAAGCGGGCGATAATCCATAGCGGGCTATTTCCTTGAGATTGCAATGTCTGCTGCCAATTTAGGAAGCGGGGGGCGATTGCGCCAGAGTGCGGAGGGAAAAGACCTTGTTGTGCACGGGCAAGAAAACTCAACTGGATTACTTATCATTGAGATCTATGGTGAGCGGGCTATTCAAATGGCTCAAGAGCGGCGTCGGGGCGTTGAGCCCGCGTCACCAGCCCCAAGGGAGTGCATCCGATGAAGGCCGATTCGATTCTCGCAACCATTGGCGGAACCCCGCATGTGCGCCTGTCGCGCTTGTTCCCCGATCATGAAGTGTGGGTGAAAAGCGAGCGCACCAATCCGGGCGGTTCGATCAAGGACCGTATCGCTCTGGCCTTGATCGAGGCGGCCGAGGCCGATGGCAGCCTGAAGCCCGGCGGCACGATCATCGAGCCGACCAGCGGCAACACCGGCATTGGCCTTGCGCTGGTGGCGGCGGTGAAGGGGTACAAGCTGATCCTCGTCATGCCCGAAAGCATGAGCATCGAGCGCCGCCGTCTGATGCTGGCCTATGGCGCCAGCTTTGACCTGACCCCGCGTGAAAAGGGCATGAAGGGGGCGATCGAGCGCGCCAAGGAGCTGGCCGAGCAGACGCCGGGCGCATGGATCCCGCAGCAGTTTGAAAACCCCGCCAACCCTGCCATCCATGCCCGCACCACGGCGCAGGAAATTCTGGCCGATTTTGCCGATACGCCGATTGATGTGGTGATTACCGGCGTTGGCACTGGCGGGCATCTGACCGGCGTGGCCGAGACCCTGAAGCCGGTTTGGCCCGCGTTGAAGGCCTATGCGGTGGAGCCCACCCTCTCGCCCGTGATCAGTGGCGGCCAGCCTGCACCCCATCCCATTCAGGGCATTGGTGCGGGCTTTATCCCCGCCAACCTGCATACGGCCAGCATTGACGGCGTGATTCAGGTCGATCCTGCCGCTGCCAAGGAATGGGCGCGCCAGTCGGCTTTGAAGGAAGGCCTGCTGGTGGGCATTTCTTCGGGCGCCACTCTGGCCGCCATCGCGCAGAAATTGCCCGAATTGCCCGCCGGCAGCCGCGTGTTGGGCTTTAATTACGACACGGGCGAACGTTATCTGTCGGTGCCGGATTTCCTGCCCGAACCATAAGGTTTGGTGTCAGAACTGATGTTGTGAGTTGCCATGAAGACTGCCCTGATCATCCGCCACGTTCCCTATGAGGGCGTGGCGGGCTTTCGCGCCCCTATCGAAGCCGCTGGCTATGACGTGGACCGCATCGATGTGGCGGACCCTGCCTTTTCGACGCTGGACCTGCGCGAGCCGGATCTGTTGATCATGATGGGCGGCCCGATGGGCGTGTATGAAACCGAGCAGCATCCCTGGATCCGCTGCCAGATGCGCCGCCTTGCGCTGCGTCTGGCGGCGGACCGGCCTACTTTGGGTGTCTGTTTCGGCGCACAGATGATGGCGGCGGCGCTGGGTGCGGAAGTCTATCGCGGTCCGCGCAAGGAGGTGGGTTTCCACCCCGTTCGGCTGCATGACCATGCGCAGGACACGCCCTTGCGGCATATTGTCGATGTGCCGGTGCTGCATTGGCATGGCGACACGTTTACGCGCCCCGAAGGGGTGGAACTGCTGGCCTCCAGCGACCTGTATGAGCATCAGGCCTTCCGGCGCGGGCCTAACCTGCTGGCGCTGCAATTCCATGCCGAAATGGGGCTGGACCCGCGCTTTGACGCATGGCTGGAGCAGTCGCCCGCCTGCGTGGTGGAGGCGGGCAGCAATGAACAGGCCCTGCGCGCCGCGCATGAGGCCCATGGCGCCAAAGCCGTTGCCGCGGGGCAGGCGATGATTGCCGAATGGCTGGCAGGTTTAGACTAAGGCATATCCATTCCACGCCTTGACGGTGCGGATGACAAAGCTGGTATGCATGGTCGAAACACCGGGCAGGCGGGCCAAAGTCTCGCGGTGCAGGCGGTCATAATCGGCCATATCGCGCGCGGCGGTGCGCAGGCGATAATCCGCCGTGCCTGACAGCAAATGGCATTCCAGAATATCGGGAAAGTCCGAAACGGCGCGTTCGAAACGCTCCATCGCCTCGCTCGACTGGCTGACCAGCGTGATGTCGATCAACACATGCAGGCCAATGCCCAGCTTGGCCGGATCAAGCCGCGCGCCATAGCTGCGGATGATGCCCGCCTCCTCCAGCGCGCGCATCCGGCGGTGGCAGGCTGAAGCCGACAGGCCGACCAACTCCGCCAATTGCGCGATCGAGGCGCTGGAATCCTGTTGCAGCGCGTTGAGCAGGCGGCGGTCGAGGCGATCCATGAATAAATTTCCTGTCATTTGGCCTTTTGTCGGGATAATTTCCCGATAATTCGACATTCAACGCCAAATGAGGGAAAACATCAAGGGCCAAGCGCTTTATCCTCGCGCATCAGATAGCAAGCCTCTTTTCAAGGACACCATCATGATCGTCGGCACCGTCAAAGAGATCAAGAACCACGAATATCGCGTTGGCCTGACGCCTGAAGCGGTGCAGGAACTGGTGGCCCATGGCCATCAGGTGCTGGTGGAAGCAGGCGCGGGCCTTGGCATTGGCGCGGGTGATGCGGCCTATGTGGCGGCGGGTGCGGAACTGGTGGCGACCCCTGCCGAAGTTTTCGCCCGCGCAGAAATGGTGGTGAAGGTGAAGGAGCCGCAGGCCGTCGAACGCGCCATGCTGCGCGAAGGCCAGATCCTTTACACCTATTTGCATCTGGCACCCGATCCCGAACAGACCGCCGATCTGGTCAAGTCGGGCGCGGTATGCATCGCCTATGAAACCGTGACCGATGCGCATGGCGGCCTGCCGCTGCTCAAGCCCATGAGTCAGGTGGCTGGTCGTATGGCTATTCAGGCTGGCGCCACCGCGCTGGAAAAGGCCCATGGCGGTCGCGGCGTGCTGTTGGGCGGCGTACCGGGCGTGCTGCCCGCCAAGGTGGTGGTGATCGGCGGCGGTGTGGTCGGTTTCAACGCTGCGCAAATGGCGGTGGGCCTTGGCGCCGATGTGACCATTCTGGACCGCAGCAATGAAACGCTCGAACGCCTGTCGGCCCAGTTCGGTGCCAGCGCCAAGACGCTCTATTCGAGCCGCGCCAATCTGGCCGCTGCCGTGGCAGAGGCCGATCTGGTGATCGGCGCGGTGCTGATCCCTGGCGCCGCCGCGCCCAAGCTGGTGACCCGCGCTATGCTCTCCACCATGCAGCCCGGCGCTGTGCTGGTGGACGTGGCCATCGACCAAGGCGGCTGTTTCGAAACCAGCCATGCCACCACCCATGCCGAGCCTACCTATGTGGTCGATGGCATCGTGCATTATGCCGTGGCCAATATGCCTGGCGCCGTGGCCCGCACCAGCACCTATGCTCTGGGCAATGCCACGCTGCCCCATGCGGTGGCGATCGCCAATCTGGGCTGGAAGGAAGCGCTTAGCCGCGACAAGCATCTCAAGAACGGTCTCAACATCTGGAACGGCAACGTGACCTATGCCGCCGTGGCCGAGGCTTTGGGCTATGACGCGGTATCGCCCGAATTTGCTCTGGCCTGATCCCCACCCTATCAGGTTGTGAGTGAGCACGACCCGCAGGCAGCCCCGCCTGCGGGTCGTTTGCTTTAGGCAATCCTTGAGTATTGGCAGGTTATGGCACGGGCAATCTATGATGGACGCTTGGCCTATGACTTACTTTCCGCCCGCCGCTCTGGCCCGCTTTGCCAGCCATTACCCCGAAGAGCCCCATGTGCTGGAGCATAATCTGCTCGGCCATCCCTTGATGGAGCTGGAGGCGTTGGCGCAAATGGTGGAGCGCCTGCCTGCACGTCTGGTTGAATATGCCTATGCCAAACAGCCGATCGGCATCACCGGCAAGCCCCCTGTGCCCAGTATCAGCGCCGCCGATGCCGTGCGCCAGATTGACAGCGCAGGCTGCTGGGTGGCGATCACCCATATCGAGGAAGACCCGCTCTATCGCGCGCTTTTGCTGGATGTGATCGAGGAGCTAAAGCCCTTCATCACCCCCAAGACCGGCGCGGTCCATACGCCGCAGGCTTTTGTCTTCGTGTCCTCGCCCGATGCCGTTACGCCTTATCATTTTGACCCTGAACACAATATCCTGCTGCAATTGCGCGGCGCCAAGGTGATGACGCAATTCCCCGCCGATTCCGAAATGCACGCCCCCAGCGCGGTGCATGAAGCCTATCACACCGGCGGCCCGCGCGAATTGTGCTGGCGTGAGGAAATGTTGGCGGCAGGTCGGCCCTTTGCTCTTGCGGCGGGGCAGGGGTTGATGGTGCCGGTAATGGCGCCGCATTTTGTCACCAACGGGCCGGAAGTCTCCGTCTCGCTGTCGATCACTTGGCGCTCGGAATGGTCCTATAATGAAGGTGCGGCCCATGCCTTTAACAGCGTGCTGCGGGGCATGGGGTTCACCCCCGCCCGTCCGGGCCGCTGGCCGCAACAGAACCGCGCCAAGGCTTTTGCTTGGCGGGTTCTGAAGAGGTTGGGGATCAGGTAAGCGCCAGAATTATGTGAGAGCAGGCGTAGGGCGCGGGGCGATCTGCGCCAATGCCGCCTGTGCCAAGGGGCGCAGCACATAGATCGTGCCCGCCAGCATCAGCAGGGCATCGAGCAGACCGTTGGAATAGGAACCAGCCAACGGGCTCATCACCAGCACGGTCAGCAGCAGCAAGGGCAGGCGGCGGTCGGTGGGGTGGGGCGGATTGCGCTCCAGATCGGCCACCAGCAGCGCGATCACCACCAGAAATTCCACGATATGGTAATAGGAATAGACCGGCACAAACATGGCGGGCAGGGCGGTGACTACAAACACCAGTTCACAACGGGTGATGCGACGGGTGGCCGCGCCCCATGCCACCAGCGCCACACTGGCCAGCGCCAAGAGTTCCAGCACCTGCGCCACTGTATCGCTGTAGCGCGGGCGCACATCCATCTGCATCAGCACGCCTTTGGCATACATGAAGATAGACGCGTTCCATTCATCGCCCATGTCCGACACGATATAGCGGAAGTGATAGATGGTCAGGCCCTTTTGCACATTGGTCAGCGTGTAAAGCGGATAAAGCGCATGGGCGAGCGGGAAAGCGATGGCGGCAATCACCACGCTGATGGCGCCGGGAATGGCCATGCGGGTGAAACGCGCCCAGAGGCTGCCGCTGCCCAGCAGTTCCAGCAACACCAGCAGCGCCGGTTCGGGGCGCAGGTTGACCGCAAAGGCCAAAGCCACCCAGCCCAGCCAGCGCTGCCGCCCCGAAACCGCCGTGGCCAGCCATGCCAGCGCCAGCAGCGCCGAATAGCCGCCTGCCAGATTGCCGCGATTGAGCATCCATAGCGCGGGATAAGAGGCCAGCGCGGCAAAAGCGATAAAGCGGCCCGTGGCGCGTGAGGCGCCCATATGGCTGCGCGCCATGCTGGCCACGGCCACACCGCCCGCCGCATAAAGGCCCCAGAACACCAGCATCGCCACCAGCGGATTGGTGGCCGCGATCAAATGGGCGCAGGACAGATAGAGCAGGCTGGCAAAGGGCGGCAGATGCAGATTGGTGACATTGGCCAGCATCTCTGGCGCGGCAAGGTTTTCCGGCGAGAGATCATAGGGATTGTCCAGCAAGTAGAGCCGGAAAATATGCGGCCAATGGTTCAGATAGGCCTTGTCCGCCAAAGTCTGGGTGAAAATATCCTGATAGGACAGGGCCACTTTGATGAAATCGGCATAGCGGTCATTGGCGGGGAAGAACATCGAGGATGTGTCGCCGCTGAAAGCCGCCCAAATGTCATCGCCCAAAGCGCGCAGGGCCATCAGGCCCAGCAGCAGAAGGATCAGCCGTGTGGGCTGGTAAAGGCCATGGGTGAGCACCAGCCCTTCGATCTTCCGGTATAGACGCTTGATCCCTTCAGCCACTTCCCGCTCCTTTCGCGCCGGACGCGCAAACGCATCGCGGGCCAAAGCCGAATGAAACTGCCGGTTTTCTCCAGAATTTCGCTTATGTTGCGCTGGTGGCTGATTGTGTTGCGCCGGTCTGGTCGCGCACTTCGGTCACTCGCCCGTCCAGCATGGTGACGCGTATATCGGCCTTTTCGGCAATGGCGGGATCATGGGTGACGCAAACCACGGCGCGGCCCTGGTTATGCGCCAGATCGCGGAACATATCGACCACGCGGGCGCTGTTCACACTGTCCAGATTGCCGGTCGGTTCGTCACCCAGCACTAGCCTTGGATTATTGGCCAGCGCGCGGGCGATGGCCACGCGCTGCCTTTCCCCGCCCGACAGACGCTCGGGCAATTTTCCAGCTTTCTCCGCCAGCCCTACCTCGCCCAGCAGGGCCATGGCGCGATCCTTCATGGCGCGGGGCGACAGGCGGCCCAGACGGCGTAGCGGCAGCATGACATTTTCCAGGGCGCTAAATTCGGGCAGCAGGAAATGGAACTGGAACACAAAGCCGAAATGTTCCAGCCTGATCTGCGCCCTTTCATCGCCCGACAGGGTGAGCAGATCGTGCCCGTCGAGCAGCAATTGCCCGCCCGTTGGCCGGTCGATCAAGCCCAGCAGATAGAGCAGCGAGGATTTGCCGCAGCCTGAGGGGCCGACAATGGCGGTGAATTTGCCCGGCATGATGGCCAGATCCGCGTCCGCCACCAGCACCGGCGGCGGATCGCCCGCCAATTCGCGGCGCAGGTGATGCGCGATCAGGACCGGCTCTTCGCTCATACCGCGCCCCGTAGAATGTCGACAGGGTCTACCCTTGATGCCTTGCGCGCGGGCAGCCATGCCGCCACCACGCCCGCCGCCAAGGACGCGGCTGCTGCCACCAGATATTGGCGCGGCGATTGGTCGAGCGGGATATGCTGCGGATCGCCCCCCACGCTGAATTCCAGACTGCCCAGCACCTGCATCAACCCCCAGCCAAGGCACCAGCCCAGCAGGATGCCGATGCAGGCCAAAGCCAGCCCCTCCATCACAAAGATCAGCTGCAAATCGCCCTGCGAAAAGCCCATCGAGCGCAAGATGGCGATATCGCGGCGCTTGTCGGCCACGGAATTGGAAACGGCGGTGTAAATGCCGAAACTGGCCACCAGCAGGATGGCCGATACCACCGTATACATGATCACATTGCGGGTCAGCAGCAGGGCCAGAAAATCGGCCGAGCGCTCCTGCCAGCTTTCCGCCTTATAGCCATAGGTGGCCTCCAGCCCCTTGGCCACATCCTGCGCGGCATAGGCATCACTCAGCTTGATGCCGATGCGGTTGATGATGAAAGGCCGCCCCAACAGGCTTTGCGCCTCGCGCAGCAGCATATAGCCGGTGGAGCCGCCCAATTGGCTGTTGCCCTTTTTGACCAAGGCGACAATGCGCAAGGATCGCGTGCTGCCATTGGCGCTGGTGGCGGCCACAATGTCGCCTTTGCTGCGGCCCAGACGGCGCGCCATATCCTCGCCGATGATCAGCCCGCCCTGCACGCGTTCCAGATCCTCCAACCGGCCATAGCGCAATTTGTCGGCCACATTGCTCACCTTGGCCTCGATGCCCGGCTCTATGCCCACAATGCCCAAAGGTTCATCGCGCCCGCCCATGCGCAGCGTCACCGCCCCCGACAGGCTGGGCGAACCCACCGCGCCCGGGATGGCGGAAACGCTGGCTAGAATGCGTTGCCAGTCTTTCAAACCCCGCACTTCATTGCGGATTTTATAGCCATGCAATTCGACCGCCCCATCAGGCATGGCCTGTACCCCCGGTTGCGGCGGGGGGCTGCGCAATTCGTCGGAGATGGTGATATGGGGCGCGACATCGATCAATTGCCGCACAAAGTCATTCTGGCTGCCCACCATCAGCGCCGATACGGCCAGAAAGAAGCCGACACCCACGGCCACCCCGCTGGTCGCCACCAGCGTTTGCCGCCGCCGCACTAGTAAATGGCGCGCGGCAATATGCACCAGCAGGGACAGGCGATCGATCATGGTTGCGCCGGTTCAGGCTTGACCCGCTGCCCCGCCTCCAGCGTGGCGGGCGGGGCGGCGATGATGCTCTGGCCTGCGCTTAGGCCCTTGGTGATCTCCACCAGCCTGTCGCCGGTGATGCCGGTCTGCACCGGCACGGGCTTGGCACGGCCCTGCACCAACTGCCACACCTGCCCCTTTACCACGGCGGCAGGGGGCACCAGCACCGCGGCTTGGCGAATGGCGGTGATGATATTGACCTCCAGCGTCAGCCCCATCGGCACATGGGCCTCGCCATCGGGCACAAGGCGCACACGGAAGGCACGGATGGTGGGATCGCCGCCGGGGGTGATTTGCGCCACATGGGCGTGCAGCACTTGGCCCGGCAAGGCATCGGACGACATCAGCGCCTTTTGCCCCACTTGCACGCGGGGAATGTCGCGCTCGTCCACCGTGGCGGTGATGCGGATACGCGCCGGATCGCCCAGTTGGAACAAGGCCTTGGTCGGCGTCGCCAGATCGCCGGGGTAGACATCGCGCTTGGTGACAATGCCGTCGGAATTAGCGCGCACCACCAATTGGTCCAGACGCGCACGCGCGGTGGCGCTGGCGGCGCGGGCGGCTTGGGCGGTGGTGGTGGCATTGTCGCGCGCGGCGGCGGTGACCCATCCTTCGCGGAACAGGGCGGTGGTGCGTTGTTCGGCCAGATCGGCGTTGCGCTGCTGGGCGCGGGCCTGATCGAGCAGCCCGCGCTGTTCGTCAGCCGCCAGCAGCACCAGAGGTTGCCCGCGCCGCACATGCTGGCCTTCCTCCACCAACACTTGCGCCACAGGAGCGGTGATGCGTGAGGCGACGATGACCGGCTCCTGCGCCTCGACATAGCCGGTGGCATAGACCATTTGTGCGGCAGGGCCTGCCTGCGACTTAACCATGGCCAGCGGAATGGGGCGCGTGTGCCAATACCATGCCCCGCCCCCAGCGCAGAGGGCCAGACCTAAGCCCAAGCCTGCCAGTATTGCGCCTCTTGCCACGCCATTGCCTCCCCATTGGGTTTGCCCATAGTCTTACCATAGGTTTGGTGCAGCGGCGTGGAGGAAAAGTCTTTGCTGGGTATCAAAGCGGCGGGTTAATGCCCTTTTCAGCCGCCCTTTGCGCAAACCACGGGATCATGCGGGCAATCGCTTCCTCCACCAGCGGGGTGGAAACGGCAAAGCTGAAGCGCATGAAACGGTGGCCGGTTTCGGAATCGAAATCGACACCCGGCGCGCAGGCCACGCCGGTATCCTGCAACAATCTTGTGCAGAACGCCATGCTGTCATCGGTCAGATGGCCAATATCGGCCCAGATGTAAAAGGCCCCATCGGGCGGCGCGATCTTGGCCAGACCCAGCGCGGGCAGCGCGTCCAGCATCGCCTGCCGATTGGCGGCATAGGTGGTAATATGGCCTTCCAGTTCTTGCGTGCAGTCAAAGGCGGCCAGCCCTGCATGTTGGGCCAGCACGGGCGGGGTGAGGAACAGGTTGCTCATCCGCGCATAGGCAGCCTCTACCAGATCGTGCGGTGCCACCAGCCAGCCCAAGCGCCAACCGGGCATGGAGAAATATTTGGAAAAGCTGTTCACCACCAAGGCGTCAGGCGCATAGGCCAATAGGGATACGCAGGGGCCGGTATAGCTCAGCCCGTGGTAGATCTCGTCGGAGATGATGCGGATGCCGCGCTGTTGGCAGACCTGCGCTATCGCTTTCAGTTCGGCAGGCGGGATGATGGTGCCGGTGGGGTTGGCGGGGCTGGCGATGATCACGCCATCAGGGGCAGGCTCCAGCGCGGCCAGGGCGGCGGCGCTGATCTGGTAACCTTGCTCTGCGCCGCAGGGCACTTCCACCAGTTGCATATGCAGCGCTTTGACCGTGTTGCGATAAGCCACATAGCCGGGGCGGGCGGTGGCGATGCGGGCGCCGGGGGCAAAAGCGCTGTTCAAGGCCAGCACCAGCGCTGGACTGGCCCCGCAGGTGAGGATCACCTGTTCGGGCGCGATGGTCACGCCCTGTGTCTGGGCATAATGGAGGGCAATGCGCTCTTTGAGCGGGGCGCTTTCCCAATAGCCTTGCGCCTCGCTATCCAGCACATGATGCGCCTTGGCCAGCGCGGCGGCGGGGGCGCTGGTGGAGGGCTGGCCATATTCCATATGGATGATGGAGCGGCCCTGAGCGGCAAGGGCGTGGGCCAGTTGGCCGATGGCCATGGCGCGGAAGGGATCGATCGTCGCGGTCATCCCCCGCCTCTATCACGGGGTGGGGGATGCGCCAATCATCGGCTTTGGTCGGGGGATTAGTGACCCTGCGCGCTGCTTTTGGGCAGCACCAGCAAGGCAGCGGCGGCGGCCAGCGAACCCAGCGCCATAAAGGCCGCCACCAAAGGCAGGCCCAGCTTGGCCTCGAACAGGTATCCCGCTACAATCGGGCCAGCAGCCGCGCCAAGGCGGCCTACGCCAATCACCACGCCGGTTCCCGATCCGCGCAGCGCGGTGGGGAAGCTTTGCGCGATCAGGGCATAGAAACCCACGATCACGCTATTGGTGCAAAAAGCCGCCATGGCAGCGGCCAGAGACAGGCGGCTCAAATCGGCAGGCGTCTGGCCAAACCATGCCACCAGCGCCACCGAGGCCAGCATCATCACGATCAGCGCCGGACGCAGCGGGAAACGCAGAGCCGAGAAGGAGAAGATCAGCGCCCCAATGAGTCCGCCCACATTGGCCCAAACCAGCACGCCACCGGCCGAGGAGGCAGGGAAGCCCATGTCCGACACGATTTTGGGCACCCATTTCACCACGAAATAGAAGGTGAGAATATGGGCGAAATAGGCCAGCACCAGCAGCAAGGTGGTGAGGCCCAAAGTGCCCTTGAACAGGGCCGACATGCCGATTTTGGTGCTGGCCTGCACCTCGGGCAGCGCTTCGACCGCACTATGGCCAAAGGCGCGCAGGCTTTTGTTCACGCGCTCCAGCACATTGGCAGGGCGGCGCTGCAACAATGCGCCCACCGGTTCGGGCATCAGCCAAGGCACCAGCGGCAGCAGCACCAGCGCCAGCCCCGCGCCCAGATAGAACACATCGCGCCAGCCACCGGTTTTCAGCATGGCGCTGGCAATCGTGCCGCCTACCACTGCGCCCAACGGATAGCCCGCCGCCATCAGCGCCACAGCAGCGCTGCGCCAGCGGTCATTGGCATATTCGGCGGCCACGGCATTGGTCGCCGCCAACATGCCGCCAATGCCAAGCCCGGTCAGCAAACGGATCAGCGCCAGCGTGGTAACGCCATCGGCATGGGGCGCCAGCAACATGCCCGCCGCCATGATGACCAGACAGATGACCATGGTGGGAATGCGGCCAATGCGGTCGGTCAACCGGCCCAGCAACATTGAACCCGCCGCCATGCCGAAAATTTCCATCGATAGCACATAGCCCAAAACCTTGCGGTCGACATGCCATTCGGCGGCAATGCCGGGCGAGGCAAAGCTGATCGAGAGCACGTCGAACCCGTCCAGCGCATTGAGCAGGGTGCACAGGATAATGCCCAGGATCTGTCGCCAGCCCATAGGGGCCTGCGCCAGAACAAGGCGCGGATCGGCAGTTTGCGTAAAAGGCGCGGTGGCCAAGGTCTCTCTCCATCCTCTCCTGCCCCTTGGCGTTGCGGCAAACGGGGCCGGATTCGCAGGAGCTTTGGCTATTATTTATAACAATATGGTGCCGCCCGCCGCGATGCAAGCGGCGATTGTTGCGCCAGAGTAATCCAGCCCGCGCTTTGCGCAAGGGGCCTCATGTTGCCCGCATACGTCAAGCCGCGCCTTGCGCTGGGCGGCATAGCTGCTTTAGGCTTGGCCCCATGCTGAACCGTTTCAAATCCGCTTTCGACCCCTATATTCTGGCCTTGCTCACCACGGTGGCGCTGGCTTCCATCCTGCCTGCGCGCGGGGGCTTTGCCGTTTTCTGCGAAAATGCCGCCACTTGGGCGATTGTGCTGCTGTTTTTCCTGCATGGCGCCAAACTTTCGCGTGAGGCGATTGTGGCGGGCGTGGCGCATTGGCGGCTGCATCTCTCCACGCTGGGGGTGACTTTTGCCCTGTTCCCGCTGCTGGGGCTGGGGGTATCGCTGTTGCCGGGCCTGCCTGTGCTGGTGGCGCAGGGGATGTTGTTCCTGACCCTGTTGCCCTCGACCGTGCAAAGCTCGATTGCCTTTACCTCCATCGCGCGGGGCAATGTGGCGGCGGCGGTCTGTTCGGCGTCCTTTTCCAATCTGGCGGGCATTTTCATCACGCCCTTGCTGGTCAGCCTGATGATGGGGGGCAGCGGGGCCTCGCTCTCGCTGGAGGCGATTGAAAAGATTGTGCTGCAATTGCTGCTGCCCTTTGTGGCGGGGCATCTGTTGCGCCCGTGGATCGGGGGCTTTGTGGCGCGGCATAAGCCGGTGATCGGCTATGTGGATCGCGGCTCGATCCTGTTGGTGGTCTATACCGCTTTCTCCGCTGCGGTTGTGGGCGGGCTGTGGCAGCATTTGCCTCTGTGGGAATTGGGGCTGATCGCGGGGCTAAGCGTTGTTTTGCTGGCGCTGGTGATGGGGGCGACATGGGGGCTGGGTGGCCTGATGGGCTTTGCCCAGGCGGACCGGATCGTGCTGCTGTTTTGCGGCTCCAAAAAATCGCTGGCCAGTGGCGTGCCGATGGCGGGTGTGTTGTTTGCACCATCGCAGGTGGGTGAGGTGATCCTGCCACTGATGCTGTTTCACCAGATCCAGTTGATGGCCTGCGCGGTCTTGGCCCGCCGTTTTGCGGGGGAGGAGGAGGCGTAACAGCCGCGCTCCCATGGCCATGAAAAAAGGCGCCGAAGGGGATGCCCTCGGCGCCTTTTTTCATGGCCTGTGGCCGGATGCTTTTCCCGCATCCGGCCCGAGGGTGCTTACCAGCTCAGGTTGAGCTTGGCGTAGAGATAGCGGCCATTGAAGCCATAGGGCGAGAAGTAGGGGAAGGCCACGCCGCCATTGGTGGCGAGCAGGGTGGTGGTCCCGTCCGTGCCATACAGCGATACGCGCTTGGGATAGATGTCGAACACATTGTTCGCGCCCAGCGAGATCGTCGCCTTGTCGATCAACTTGTACCGGACTTCCAGATCCGTGATCGCCTTGCGGTCGGTGTGGATGTCGGTCACAGCGGTGCTGCCCGGCTGGATTACATCGCCGTAATAGTTGACGCGCGCCGTTGCACCCAACTTGCCCAGCGACCAGTCGATGCCGCCCACGATCTTTTCACCCGGCGTGCCATTGGTGATGGTTACGATACGCTGACGGGCGAACAGAGTGGCCGAGCTGGAGGTCGGATAGCTGTCCACGGTGATCTTGTTGACATTGGCCGAGGCGGTAAAGTCAAACGTACCCACCGCAGCGGTGCGCAGCTTGTAATGCGCCACGATGTCGATGCCCTTGGTGGTGGTGTGCAGACCGTTGATGAAGAAACGGGCGGCGGTCACGCCATATTGGGCAGCAGCAGCGCTGGACAGGGTGATGTTTTCCGACAGGCCAAGCTGGTCGCGGATCTTGATGATGTAGCCGTCAACCGTCAGGTCAAACCCGCCAGCGCGCAGCACCGCGCCTGCCGAGAAGTTGACCGACTTTTCCGGA
This sequence comes from Novosphingobium umbonatum, assembly GCF_004005905.1. Taxonomy (GTDB): domain Bacteria; phylum Pseudomonadota; class Alphaproteobacteria; order Sphingomonadales; family Sphingomonadaceae; genus Novosphingobium; species Novosphingobium umbonatum. The sequence goes on along the minus strand of NZ_SACO01000001.1, from coordinate 255,462 downwards.
CGCAGCGCTACGCCACCCAGCGAGGCGGCCACATTGCTGATCGAGGGGAACGTGCCGGTTTCCACGATCTGGCCATTGGACAGCACCGAAGCGGTCGAGGTGAAATATTGCTGTTGCAGCGAAGGCGCGCGGAAGCCGGTGGACACCGTGCCACGCAGCGCGAACCAGCGGGCCAGATCGGCGCGGGCCGACAGCTTGCCGGTGGCAATATCGCCAAAGTCGGAATAATGTTCACCGCGCACCGCCGCACCCAGCGTCAGGATGCTGGGCAGCTTGGCTTCCAGATCCAGATAGAGGGCGTTGCTGATGCGGTTGGCCTTCAGCGCATTGCTGGGCTGGAAGCCGATGAAGCCCTGCGCACCGGCGGTCAGCGTCGAGGCGGAACCGGTGGCGCGGTTGTAAGAGGTCGGTTCACCCGCGACGATGCGATAGCCTTCGCGGCGCACTTCCACGCCCCATGCCACGTTCAGATCGGTGGCGCCCAGCTTGTAGAGCTTGGCCGCATCCATGCCGCCCAGCCACTGGTCATAGATCAGCGCGCCGTCATAGAAGCTGGTCTGCGAGGCAGCGCCATAGGTGGAATTGAGCGAGTTGAGCGTGCGATAGTCCAGACGGTTGCGGCCATAGGAGGCCTTGATCGTGGCCTTCCAGTCGCCCCAATTGCCGCGTGCGCCCAGCGTGACATTCAGATCGCCCGAACGCGCATTGATCAAAGGCAGGAAGCCATCGGGATAGATCGCGGTCACATTGTTGACGTTGCTGGGGTTGCGGGCGAAAGCCGCGCTGGTGCTGTTGCGGTGCTGATAACCACCGAAACCGAAGGCTTCCCAACCGCTGTCGCCAATCGGCAGGGCCGAGTTCACATAGAAGGTCTTTTGCAGCACTTCGGGGTCGCCGATGCGCGAACGCACCTTGGCCACGCTTTCACGCACGTCCAGATCCGAACGGTTGGTGGGGTGGCGGTCCAGATATTCGCCGGTCAGGGTGATGAAGCCGCCCTTGCCCAGCTTGAAACCCTGCCACAGGCCAAGGTTCAGCGTGGCGCCATCCGAGATATGGCGCGAGGAACGGGCGCCGTTGAACTGGGTGTCATACTTGCCATAGCTGACCGTGGCGCCGCCGCCATGATCGGCCTCGCGCAGGCGCATGTTGACCACGCCCGCAATCGCGTCCGAACCATATTGCGCCGATGCGCCATCGCGCAGCACTTCAACCTGCGACAGGGCAAGGGTGGGGATGGTGTTGAGGTCAACCGCAGCCGAACCGCGACCCACCGAGCCATTGACGTTGAGCAGCGCCGAAGCATGGCCACGCACGCCATTGATCAGCACCAGCGCCTGATCGGGCGACAGGCCGCGCAGCGTGGCGGGGCGGATCGAGTCGGTGCCGTCCGTACCGGCGGGGCGGGGGAAATCGATCGAAGGGGCGACCGAGGCCAGCGCCGAACCCAGTTCCGAGGAGCCTTGCTTGGTCAGCGAATCCAGCGACAGCACATCGACCGGCGCCACCGAGTCCAGTTTGGTACGGTTTTGGGCGCGTGTCCCGGTTACAACAATCTCGCCAGGTTCGGCGGCGAAAGCGGCAACGGGCGCTGCCAACAGGGGGAGGGCGATGCTGGCGGAAAGCAGCAGGGAATTGCGAAGGTTTGCCATAATTATATCCTGTAGCAATGATCCGTGAAGGATTGCTTTTATCCCGCAGGGGGCGGGCAGGATTGCTCTACGCCTCAAGCGAAAGCGTAGACAAATGGTATTGGTTAATATGTGCAAAAATGCCGCATAGTGTTGCGAATGTGACACGCGACTTTGGTCTGCAAAAACCCCCGCTGCCGGTTGGGCAACGGGGGCGGGGAGATGCTGGAATGCGGTAAAATCAGGCGGTTTCGGCCTGTTTGGCATGGCGGGCCGATTGCTCGGCAAAGACCGGGTTGTCCAGCAGGAAGAAGATTTCCTTGGCCCGCGCGTCATTATGCGGTTCGTCGGGCACGCTGGCCATGATCGAGTCGAAACGGCGCTGCATCCCCGGCGCAAATTCGGGATGGGTCAGGATATAGAGATCATTGGCGCGGATACCGGCCAAAACCCGCTCGCCCACTTCGTCCGCGCTCATCCAGAGCGGCGAATTGGGGCGCTTTTCCAGCTCCTGTTCGCGCTGCAAATAGCCGGTGTCCTGCTTTTTATCCTCCGGCCGCAATTCGCCCGAGGCGGAGATGTTGGATTGCACAGGGCCGGGGCAAAAAGCCGAAATGCCGATGTTGATCGCGCCCAATTCGCCCCGCGCGGCCTCGGTGATGCCGATGATCGCGGCCTTGGCGGCGGAATAGATGGCCGAATAGGAGATTGGCAGCAAGCCGCTTTGCGAACTGGTGGTGACCACTTGCCCGCCTTCGCCATGGGCCTTGATGCGCGGCAGGATGGTGACCAGACCATTGATCACCCCGCCAAGGTTGACCCCCATGCCCCAATCCCAATCGTCATAGCGCGCGTCCATGATCGGCCCCATCACGCCGATACCGGCATTGCCGATCAACATATGGATCTTGCCAAAGCGCGCCTCGGCCTTGTCGGCTGCGGCGGCAAAAGCGGCGCGGTCGGTTACGTCCAACTGCACGGTTTCCACCTGCGCGTCGGCGGCCAGCGAAGCCTTGGCCTCGGCCAGCGAGCTTTCACGAATGTCGGCGATCACCACATTGGCGCCAGCTTTCACCAAAGCGCGGGCAATGCCAAGGCCGATACCATTGGCGCCGCCGGTGATAAAGGCGGTCTTGCCGGTTACATCGGCCATCGGGGCCGATCCGGCAGGGGCAACGGGGGGATTAAAAGCCATCGATCCTCTCCTCTATCTTTATTCTAGTTCTTCAGGCCCAGCATCGCGCGGGTTTCGCCCGCACTGGCGACATCGGCGCCCAACCGGTCGATAATGTCGCGCGCCCAGACCACCATTTCGGCATTATTGGCCGCCTGCCGCCCGCGCCGCAGATAGGTTGTGTCCTCAAATCCCACGCGAACATGGCCGCCCAGCAGCACCGATTGCGCCGCCATGGGGAAGGAATGTTTTTGAATGCCAAAGCCGGTGAAGATCGCCCCGCGCGGCAATTGGTTCTTGGCATATTGCATGGCTTCGGTGGTGGCGGGCAGGCCATATTTGGTGCCCAGCACAAAAGTATAGGGCACTTTGGCGGGCAGTGCGCCTTCGGCGATCAGATCATCGGCATAGACAAAATCGCCCGCTTCGAAACACTCGATTTCGGGCAAAACGCCGGCGTCCTGAATCATATGGCCAAGGCGGGTGACCATCGGTTTCAGATTGATCGCCGCCCCGCCCCACAGGTTCATCGTGCAAATGTCCAGCGTGCACATGTCGGGCTTGAGGTCGAGAATATGCTCCAGCCTGCGTTCGGCGGTGAACATCAGCGTGCCGGGGCCGGGCAGGGCGGGGTCTTCCTCGCTCTGGATCCAGGTGCAGCCAGGGCCGGTGGTGACGTTCAGGATCAACTCGCTGTTCTTCGCACGGATCAGGCCCACCACCTCGCGGTAATCCTCCAGGGATTGGCTGGGCGCGCCGGTTTGCGGATCGCGCACATGCAGGTGGATGATCGAGGCACCCGCAGCCGCCGCATCCAGCGCTTCCTGCGCCACATGATCGGGGCGGAAGGGGAAGTTGGGGTGCTTGGGCAAAGGTGCGCTGCCGGTAACGGCGCAGGTGATAAAGACCTTGTCGGCCATGGCTTCCTCTTTTCCATTTGTGTTTTCGTTGCATACAAACTGCCACCCTTCGCCAAGGCTGACCAGACCGCTGCCAATGCCATTATTCCCGCTACCCGTCTTACCCCTCTTGCCCCCTTCGCCTTGGTGTGAAAGACTGCGCGCAAAGCATAACAAAGGATAGGATCTGCCATGGCGCAGAGAGAGGAATTGACCCGTTTTCTCAAAGCGGCGCGTGGGCGTATTGCCCCTGCCGATGTGGGCCTGCCCGCAGGCGAGCGCCGTCGCACGCGCGGGCTGCGGCGCGAGGAAGTGGCCGCTTTGGCGGGGATGAGCGTGACGTGGTACACATGGTTCGAACAGGGACGCGAGGTGCAACTCTCCGCCGCGATGATCGAACGATTGGGCAAGGCGCTGAAGCTGGAGCCTTCCGAGCGGGAATTCCTGTTTGCGCTGGCCCAGCATCGCCCGCCGCCGCTGGCGCATGTGGGTGATGACGTGGTGCGCCCTTCGACTCAGGCCTTGATGGATTCGCTCTCTATCCCCGCGCTGGTGATTGTGGAGGACTGGACGGTGGTGGGCTGGAACGGCCTTGTTACCCGCCTGTTCCGCGATTATGCGCCTTTGCCGCGCGAGCAGCGCAACCTGTTCCGTATCCTGATGCTCAGTGAGCGCTATCGTGCTGATCCGGAACGCTATCGTGAAATGGCGCGGCGTTTGGTGGCGCGGTTCAAATGGGATTACAGCCGCACGTCCCGTCCGCAAGTGTTCGAGGCGCTGATCACCGAAATGCGCGCGGCATCGCCTTTGTTCTGCCAATTATGGGAGGCAGCCGAAATCCGCAGCCATTTCGAGGATGTCAATTCCGCCACCCTGCCCGATGGCGAGGCGATTGCCTTTCACCACACATCCTATGCCATCGAGGAAGTGCCGGGCCAGCGCCTGATCCTGTTCGCCCCCGCCGATGCGGCCAGCGCGGCGCGGCTTGCGCAAGTGGCGCGGGAAATGACCATTCCCCATCTGGCGGCCTGAAGCAGGTAGAAAGAATAATAGCATCGATTGCCCACTTGGCAGGGCGGGCATCATGCGTCACTTTGGCAGTAACACATACAAAGCCGCGCGGGATTTTCCGTAGAACGGCATGTGCGCAACCCGCCAAGGAGAGGCATGATGGCCAAGGACAACAAGATCACCTTCTATGACCTGCAACACGCCAGCGGCTGCACCACCAGCCCCTTTGTGTGGGCCACCAAATATGCCATCGCGCACAAGGGCTTTGAACTGGACATTGTGGATGGTGGCTTCACCGGCATTATGGACCGCACCGGCGGGCGCAGCGAGCGCCTGCCCGCCATTCAGGACGATGGCGAATGGGTGCTCGATAGCTGGTTGATCGCCGAATATCTGGACGAGAAATATCCAGATCGCCCGACGCTGATCGGTGATCCCTCGATCAAGCCTCTGGCGCAATTCCTGGAAACCTGGCTGTGGAAGACGGTGGTTGGCCCATGGGCCCGCGCTTTTGCCGTGGAATATCGCGACCGCTGCAAGCCGGAGGATATTCAATATATCACCGAAAGCCGCTTGCGCATGTGGGGCAAGCCGATGGAAGAGCTGGTGGTGGGGCGCGAGGATGTGTTCCCCAAGGTGCTGCCCGAACTGGAACTGCTGCGTGGCATTTTGCGCGAGCATAAGTGGCTGGGCGGCGAAAGCCCCAATTATGCCGATTATCGCGCTTTGGCCGTGTTCCTTTGGGCCGCCAGTGTCGCCGACACTCCGCCGATGACCGAGGATGAGCCCCTGCGCGACTGGATCGAGCGCGGGTTTGACCTGTTTGGCGGTCTGGGCCGTCACCCCGGCATGAGCCCGCTGTTCGGCCTGAAAATGCGCGAGGGTGATCCTGAACCCTTTGCCAAGGGGCCGTCGCTGGTGGCCGGTCTGGTCAAGCGCAACACGGGCCCTGCCTCCACGCGCGCCGAGACCGACCATATCACCGGCAAGGGTGAAAAGACGCCTGCCTGAGCTTGCATTGCTGAAGGACGCATTTCCATGAAAAGCTATTTGCAACATTATATTGATGGCCAATGGGTCGATTCCATCGGCGGCACTGCCCACAGCGTGACCAATCCGGCGACCGAGGGACAGGCCAGCCAGATCACTCTGGGCACGGCAGCGGACGTTGATGCTGCTGTCGCCGCCGCCCGCCATGCTTTCCCCGCTTTTTCGGCTACCAGCAAGGAAGAGCGCATCGCCCTGCTGGGCCGGATCATCGAGGCCTATAAGGCGCGCATCGGCGATATTGCCGAGGCGATCAGCACGGAAATGGGCTGCCCGATCTCGATTTCCAGCACGGCGCAGGCGGGCAGTGGTCTGGGCCATCTGGCCAATGCTCTGGCCGCGTTGACCGCCTATGAGTTTGAGGAGAAGATTGGGGATAACAAGGTGGTGCGCGAGGCGATCGGCGTGGTTGGCCTGATTACCCCGTGGAACTGGCCGATGAACCAGATCGTGGCCAAGGTGGCGCCTGCGCTGGCCGCTGGCTGCACCATCGTGCTCAAGCCTTCGGAAGAAGCGCCCACTTGCGCCGCAATTTTTGCCGAGGTGCTGGAAGCGGCGGGCTTGCCTGCGGGCGTGTTCAATCTGGTGCAGGGCGATGGTCCGGTGGTGGGCAATGCCATTTCGGCCCATCCCGATGTGGATATGGTCAGCTTTACCGGCTCCACCCGCGCAGGGATCATGGTGGCCAAATCGGCGGCCGATACGGTCAAGCGCGTGACGCAGGAACTGGGCGGCAAATCGCCCAATATCATCCTGCCCGGCACGCCGCTGGACAAGGCTTTGCCCGGTGGCTGCGGCGGGGTGCTGCTCAATTCGGGCCAGAGCTGCGTGGCGCCCACGCGGATGCTGGTGCATGAAAGCCAGCATGACGAGGCGGCGGCGATGGTCGGCGCAATCTTCGGTGGCAAGTCGGTGGGCGATCCGCTGGCGCAGGGCGACCACATCGGCCCTGTGGTGAACAAGGCGCAGTGGGACAAGATTCAGGGCCTGATCGCCAAGGGCATTGCCGATGGCGCCACTCTGGTCACCGGCGGTCTGGGGCTGCCCGATGGCGTGGAGAAGGGCTATTTTGTTAAGCCCACCGTGTTTGCCAATGTGACCAATACGATGGCCATTGCGCAGGAAGAAATCTTCGGCCCCGTGCTGACCATCCTGCCTTACAAGGATCTGGACGAGGCGGTGAGCATCGCCAATGACACGCCCTATGGTCTGGGTGCCTATATTGCGGGCGATCCTTCGGTCGCCAAAACCATTGTGGGCAAGATCCGCGCCGGTTCGGTCTATGTCAATGCGGGCGGTCTGGCGATGGATATGCCCTTTGGCGGCTATAAGCAGTCGGGCAATGGCCGCGAATTTGGCCGTTTCGGGCTGGAGGAATATCTGGAGGTCAAATCGGTGATCGGGGCGCTTCCGGCCTGATGATCGAGGAGCGGGGGCTTGCGTGTATCGCAGGCCCCCGTTTCGCCTTCAGCCTTCCAGCAGGTCCAGAAAGGCCACCACATCATTATCGGTGGCGATGAAAAGCCCTTCCTGCACCTCCTCGCTCTGCTGCGCGCCAATGCGCAGGGCCTCGCTCAAAGGGCCATAGAACAAAGTTTCCGCCGCGCCTCCTTCCGGCCCGCTGTCCAGATGATAGAGCCTGACGCTCGCCTCATTATGGGTGGTACGCATCAGGCATCCCGCGCCATGGCAAAGGGCGAAAAGGCCTGCGCTACCGGCATGATTTCCATCGTGTTGACATTAAGATGTTCGGGCAGGCGTAAAACCGCCTCCACCGTGTCGGCCACATCTTCTGCCGACAAGGGCTGCATACCGGTGTAGACAGCGGCCGCCTTGTCCTTGTCTCCGGCAAAGCGCACTTGGCTGAACTCCGTTTCACAGGCCCCCGGTTCCAGCGAGGTGACCTTGACCGGCGTGCCCAGCAGATCGGCGCGCAGGCCCAGCGAAAACTGGCGTACAAAGGCCTTGGTGCCCCCATAGACATTGCCGCCCGGATAGGGATAGGTCGCCGCCACGCTGGATACATTGATAATATGTCCGCGCCCACGCTCCACCATACCGGGTAGAACCGCATGGGACACGCGCACCAGCCCCGCCACATTGGTCTCGATCATGGTTTCCCAATTGTCGAGACTGGCACGCTGGGCCGGTTCCACGCCTAGCGCCAGCCCTGCATTGTTGAACAGAATGTCGATGGCCGCGAAATCTTCCGGCAGGGCGGCCAGCAAGGCCTCGCCGCTGCCCTTGGCGCTGACATCATGCACCAGCGTGAACAGGCGCTGCGTCTTGGCCTCCGCGGCCAGCTCATCCAGACGGTCCTGTCGGCGCCCCGTGGCGATCACGCGGGCGCCAGCGCGTAACAGGCGCAGCGCCACCGCGCGGCCAAAGCCGGAAGTGGCGCCCGTGACCAGCGCGGTGCGCCCCGTGGCCCAAGGAAAATTGTCTTTCATCATCCGGCCTTTCCGCAAAGCAACTTTGCCGGAAGGGATAGGCGTTGGCGCCGGTCAGGGCAAGTCGGGCTTATTTTTGCGCGGCGATCTGCTCGACCACTTCGCGCTCGATCTGCTTTAACTCCACCATCGTCTGTTCCAGCGCGGCCTGTTGCGCCGTCAACATTTTCAGCCTTTCACGCACTTTTTTCAGCAGCAGGCGGTTCTGCTCGATATGTTGTGGGTCCGCGTCATAGAGGTCGAGGAATTCCTTGATCTCGCGGATGGAGAAACCCAGCCTTTTGCCGCGCAGGATCAGCTGCATCCGCGCCACATCCTTGCGCGAATAGACACGGGTGCTGCCCACGCGCGTGGGTTCGATCAGCCCCTTGTCCTCGTAAAAGCGCAAGGTGCGATGGGTAACTTGCAGATATTCCGCCACTTCCTGAATGCCGCGCAGCCCCTTATCGGCTGGCGCTTCGCTTGCAGCCGCAATTGGCGTTTCAGGTTTGGACAGGTTATCTACCTCCTCCAGCAAAGACATGAACACTCCCCCCTTATCTATCCCGCCAATCGAACAAAAAGCGGCGCGGCTTGCAAGTCCTGATTTCTTTAGCGGGCCCTAACTTTTGCTTGCCCCCTCGCGCTTGAGCCTTTCTTCCTCAACCAGTTCTTTTTTGGACAATTTCCCCACCAGCGTCTTGGGAAGGCTGGCGCGGATTTCGATCTCCTTGGGCACTTCAATCTTGCTGACATGGTCGAGCAGAAAGCTTTTCAACTCTTCGGGCGTGACCTGCGTGCTGGCATGCAATTTGACAAACAGCTTGGGCGCCTGTCCGCGATATTGGTCGGGAATGCCGATGGCGATGGCTTCCTCCACCGCCGGATGCAGATAGGCGGCATCCTCGATGATACGCGGATAGACGTTGAAGCCCCCGCACAGGATCACATCCTTGATCCGGTCCACCAGAAACAGATAGCCGTCCCCGTCCAGATAGCCGATGTCGCCGGTGCGCAGGGCGCCTTGGGTAAAGGTCTTGGCGGTGTCCTCGGGCCTCTGCCAATAGCCCATCATCACCTGCGGGCCGCGTGCACATACCTCGCCTTTTTCGCCCAGAGGCATGATTTCCTCGGGCTTTTCGGGGTTGCGGATCTCGATTTGCGTGGCGGGGAAGGGCTGGCCACAGGAATTGGTTTTGATCAAACCGTCAATCGGATTGCAGGTGATGATCGGCGATGCCTCGGTCAAGCCATAGCCCTCGGTCAGTACCGCTCCGGTCAGCGCCTCGAATTCCTCGCGCACTTCCAAGGGCAAGGGCGCGCCGCCCGATACGCAGGCGGTCAAATGCGACAGGTCGGGGGCCTGCCCCTTGGGGATGCCGTTGATCATCGCGACCCAGATGGTGGGCACGCCAAAGATGATCGTGGGCGGCTTGCGGCGCATCGTGTCGAGCATCTGGCTCAATTCAAAACGGGGCAGCAGCACGATTTCGGCGGCGATCTCGATGGCGAAATTAAGCACCGTGGTCAGCGCGAAAACATGGAACATCGGCAAAACGCCCAGAATGCGTTCGGGCGTGCCAATATCATGGCCCAGATGGTCCAGCATTTGTGCGGCATTGGCGGTCAGATTGGCGTGGGACAGCATCGCCCCCTTGGGCACGCCGGTTGTCCCGCCGGTATATTGCAACACGGCCAGATCATCGGGCGAAACGGCGATCTCGGGCAGCGCGGGCGCCTTGGCCACCAGCTTGCAAAAGTCGATATGCAGCCCGTCTTTGGCAAAGCGGGCGTGGTCGCGCCGTTTGAACATCGCCCAGCCCAGCGCCTTGAACGCGGGCAGGATCTTGCCCATCGGGCACATCACCAAAGTGTCTACGCCATGGGCCAGCGCCACCGGCTTCACCTTGTTGTGAATGGCGGCAATATCGGGCAGCGCCACCATGCGCGCGCCCGAATCCTTGATCAGATGCTCCAACTCGCGCTCGGTATAGAGCGGGTTGAGATTGACCACCACCGCGCCCAGTTTCAGCGCGGCGAAATAGAGGATGACGTAATAGGGCGTGTTGGGCAGGCAGAGCGCGAAACGATCACCCTTGCGCAGGCCACGGGCATAAAGGCCGCGCGCGGCGCGTTCGACCATGGTGGCAATCTCGCCATAGCGCCAGGTGCGGCCCAGAAAATCCACCGCCACCCGTTCGGGGAACAGGCTTGCGGCATGGTCGAGCAGATCAGGAATGCGTTTGGGGGCGGGGTTGATGGCTCGCCCTTGGGCGATGGATGCGGCTTCGGTCAGCATGACGTAATGCCTTTAGCAATGTTGCGGGTCTGGCCAGCGCGAGGGCGGGCCAGACCCGAATTGGGTTACAGCGAGAAACGCCCGCCCAGCGCAAGGATCAGCACATGGGCATCGGTCACCGTGCCATTGACCAGCACCGGCGTTTGCGCGGCAGTACCGGCATAGGCGGCGGTGATGCGGTTGATCGGCGCATTGTCCAGCGTCAGGTAATTGACGCCGACATCGATGGTGGCGCGCGGCGAGAATTGATGCGAGGCGCCCAGCGCGAACATCCAGCGGTTGCTGTCGGGCACGCGTGCGTCACGCTCTGTGCCGCGCACAGGGGTGAGGTCGCGCATCACGCCCGCGCGCAGGGTCCATTTGGGCGAGACCTTGGCATCCACGCCCACCGCATAGGCCCAACTGTCGCGGTAATTTTCGGGGATGGCGGTGTTGAGCGGCGAACCAAGCCGGATCGCGTCAAACTTCGACCAACCGCTGGCTGTGGCTTGCGCGTTCAACGTAATGGCGGGGCTCAAGGCATAGCGGATGCCGAAAATCGCCTGCCATGGCGTGTTGAAAGTGGCGGTGGTGGCGGTCTGTCCATTGCGCGCGGCCAGCGGGCCAAGCAGACCGTCCAGCGTGATCGTGCCTTTCAGAACATGTTTGACCGAGGATTTATAGCTGGCGCCAATCGTGACCGGCCCGCGCCCGAACTGGAAACCGGCCGAATAGCCCATGTCCCAGCCATTGCCCTGCAATTTCTGGCTGCCATCGGCCAGCAAGGGCGACAGGTTGGGCAGGGCATTGCCCAATTCAGCTTTGGCATATTCCACATTCAGCGCCGCGCCCACGCGCAGGCCGGGCATCACTTCCACCGCAATGCCGGGCTGGATATCAAAGGTGCGCAAGGATGTTTTCAGCGCCGAATAGCGCGCCCAGCTGGTGGTGGGATAATCGGTGGTGAAATTATAGGGCGCGGCAATGGTCAGGCTCAGCGCTACCTTGTCATTCAAACCATAGGCAATCGATCCGGTGGGCACCACGCCTTTGTTGATCGGATTGCTGGTCACCTGATCACCCCCCACGGCGGCAGGTGCTTGGCCGGGGCGCACGATCAAGGTGCCCGCATTGCTCACCTTGCCGCTGGGCAGGATGGCGCTGGCGCCGATCTGGCCCGAAAGGCCCTTTTGCCCCGCCACGGCGGCGGGGTTCCACCACAGGCTTTCGGGGCCGGTATCGGCCACTTCGCCCGAATAGGCGCGGCCCGCGGCCTTGGGGCTTTGTTCGATGATATAGAACCCGCTGGCCATCGCGGTGCAGGGCGCCAGCGCCAGCAAAGCGGCAATCGTCAGGCGGGAAGTGTTGGTTGCTTGCATGAAATCCTCCCAGATTGTTCTATTTTATTTCAAGCGGGTCCAGACCTGCGTCTTGCACAAAGGCCAGACGATGCACCCTTTGAGCTTGAGCGTATCGGGGCCTGCAGGGGTCAGCGTGGCCTGATAGGTGCCGCCATCCTCGGCGTTGTAGATCGTGCCGCCGGTCCATTCGCTGCCTTTGGGGCTGAAACCTTGCAGGATCAACAGGCCTTTGAGCTGGCGTTCGCGCTGGGCCACATCCTTGTTATGCACGTCGCGCAAGGCAGGATTGGCCCGCAACCCATCGGAATCGACCAATCGGCCACAGACCGAATTGCCGCAAGCGGTGATCTCTACCACGCCGTGGCGGGTGGGTGTTTGCCAGCGTCCCACGACATTGGCGCCCGTTTGTGCAGATGCTGATAAAGGCAGCGCCGCCAGCGTGGCAGCGGCCAAAGCCCACAGGCTCTTCATGCTTTTCACTCCATCCTCTGTCCCGGGCAGCTTGTCTGTTTATGCAACAAGTCTGCCATGCGCCTGGGCTCTGTGTCCTCTTGGCGAATCACCTTATGCACGAAATTTTAGTTGACGTATAGGGAAACTTGGGCACGATTAGGGACGAGAGGATCGGAGTGCTGATTCTGACAGGTTCAGCCCTCCATTGCCAAAAATCCTGCTACAGAACAGAACCGGCAAAAAGGATGTGCAATGCGTAAGGTAGTGATCGCGGGCTATGCCCGTTCCCCGTTCCATCTGGCAGGCAAGGGCGCTTTGGCGCGGTTGCGGCCCGATGACATGGCGGCCGCTGTGGTGCGGGCGCTGGTGGCGCGCAGCGGGATCAACGATGGCGATATCGAGGATCTGGTGCTGGGTTGCGCTTTCCCCGAAGGCGAGCAGGGTTTCAACGTGGCCCGCGTCGTGGGCTTGCTGGCGGGCCTGCCTTTGTCGGTGGGCGGGGCGACTCTTAACCGTTTCTGCGGTTCCTCGATGAGCGCGATCCATTATGCGGCGGGGCAAATCCAGCTGGGCGCGGGCGAGGTCTTCGTTTGCGGCGGCGTGGAATCGATGAGCCGCGTGCCCATGGCGGGCTTTAACCCCAGCCCCAACCCCGAACTGGCGCGCAGCAGCGCGGCCTATCTGGGCATGGGCGAAACGGCGGAAATCGTGGCGGAACGCTATGGCATCCCCCGTCAGGCGCAAGAAGCCTTTGCCGCCGAAAGCCAGCGCCGTGCCGCCGCCGCGCAGGCCGCTGGCCATTTTGCCGACGAGATCGTGCCGGTCAGCGTCAAGGGTGTGGAAGTCGCCCAAGACGGCTGCCTGCGTCCTGCTACTACGGTGGAAACACTCGCCGGTTTGAAGCCTGCCTTCCGCACGGAAGGTTCGGTGACGGCGGGAACATCCTCGCCGCTGACCGATGGGGCCAGCGCGGTGCTGGTGGCCTCGGAAGACTATGCCCGCGCCAAGGGCCTGCCCATTCTGGCCCGCATCGCCTCGGTGGCGATCAGCGGTTGCGCGCCCGAAGTGATGGGGATTGGTCCCGTCCATTCCAGCCACAAAGCGATGCAGCGGGCGGGCATTACGGTGGATGATCTGGACGTGGTGGAATTAAACGAGGCCTTTGCCGCGCAGGCTCTGGCCTGCATGGGCGAGCTGGGGCTGGATCCGGCCAAGGTTAACATCGACGGCGGCGCGCTGGCCTTGGGCCATCCTCTTGGCGCGACCGGCGCGCGGATCGTGGGCAAGGCGGCCTCGCTGCTGGCACGCGGGGGCGGGCGCTATGCTTTGGCCACGCAATGTATCGGCGGCGGCCAGGGTATCGCCACTGTGCTGGAGGCGGTGTGATGGGCCATTCTATCGCCAAGGTCTGCGTGCTGGGCGCAGGCACGATGGGCGCGGGCATTGCCGCGCAGGTGGCCAATGCCGGTGTGCCGGTGCTGCTGCTGGATAGGACCACCGACGGGCCGGACCGCTCGATCATCGCCCGCAGCGCGTTGGAGCGTTTGGGCAAGGCCGAACCGGCAGCCTTCATGAGCAAGGCGGCGGCGCGGCTGGTCGAGGTTGGCAATTTTGACGATGATCTGGGGCGCGTAGCCGAATGCGACTGGGTGATAGAGGCGATTGTCGAGAAGATCGAGGCCAAGCATGCGCTTTATGCGCGGCTTGAGGACGTGCGGCGCGCGGGGACCGCGGTGTCGTCGAACACGTCCACCATTCCGCTGGAAAGGCTGATCGAGGGGCGCAGCGAGGCGTTTGCGCAGGATTTCCTCATCACCCATTTCTTCAATCCGCCGCGCTATATGCGCCTGATCGAAGTGGTGAGCGGGGCGCGCAGCAACCCTGATCTGGTGGCCGCTGTCAGCGCCTTCGCCGATCAGCGTTTGGGCAAGAGCGTGGTGGCCTGCAAGGATCGCCCCGGCTTTATCGCCAATCGCGTGGGCACATTCTGGCTGCAAAGCGCGGTCAATGCCGCCTTTGATTTGGGGCTGAGCGTGGAAGATGCCGATGCCATCGCGGGCAAGCCGATGGGCGTGCCCAAGACCGGCATTTTCGGGCTCGTGGATCTGGTGGGGCTGGATCTGATGCCCTATCTGAAGGCCAGCCTGACCGCCAGCCTGCCCAAGGATGATCCCTATCAGGCCATTGCGCGGGACGAGCCGCTGATCCTGAAAATGATTGCCGATGGCTATACTGGCCGCAAGGGCAAGGGCGGTTTTTACCGGATCAACCGCGAGGCGGGCAAGGTGAAAGAGGCCATCGATCTGGCCACAGGCACCTATGCCAAGGCGCGCAAGCCGATGAGCATTCCTGCGGTCGCCCAGAAAGATCTGCGCGCGCTGCTGGCCTTGCGCGGCAAGGCGGGGGCCTATGCATGGGCCGTGCTGGGGCCGACTTTGGCCTATGCTGCCGCGCTGGTGGGCGAAGTGGCCGATGATGTGCTGGCGATCGATACGGCGATGAAGCTGGGCTATAACTGGAAATATGGCCCGTTTGAGCTGATCGACCGGATTGGCGCCGATGAAGTGGCGCAAAGGCTGGAGGCCGAGGGCCATGCTGTGCCGCCCATGCTGAAGCTGGCCGCAGGGCGCAGCTTCTATCGCGTGGAGGGCGGGCAGCGTCAGTTCCTTGGCCTTGATGGCGAATATCACCCCGTGACGCGGCCTGAAGGGGTGCTGCTGCTGGAGGATGTTAAGGCTGCATCCAAGCCCTTGCTCAAGAACGGCTCCGCCGCCTTGTGGGACATTGGCGATGGCGTGGTCTGTCTGGAATTCACCGCCAAGATGAATGCGCTGGATGGCGAGGTGATGACGCTGATCGCGCAGAGCATCGCCTTGGTGCAGCGCCATTACAAAGCCTTGGTGGTCTATAATGAGGGCAGCCATTTCTCCGCAGGGGCCAATCTGGGGCAGGCGCTGTTTGCGCTCAACATCGCCGCCTGGGGCGAGGTGGAGAAATTGGTGCGCGGTGGGCAGCAGGCCTATAAGGCGCTCAAATATGCGCCTTTCCCTGTGGTGGCTGCGCCCTTTGGCATGGCTTTGGGTGGCGGTTGCGAGATCGTGCTCAATTCCGATGCGGTGCAGGCCCATGCCGAAACCTATATCGGGCTGGTGGAATGCGGCGTTGGCCTGATCCCCGGCTGGGGCGGTTGTGGCGAATTGATCCAGCGCCTGTCGGAAAATCCGCGCCTGCCCAAGGGGCCGATGCCCGCTGTGGCCAAGGCGTTTGAAACCATCTCTACCGCCACTGTCGCCAAATCGGCGGCGCAGGCGCAGGAGATCGGCTTCCTGCGCCCCAGCGATGGCATCACCATGAACCGCGACCGATTGCTGGCCGATGCCAAGGCGCGCGCGTTGGCCATGGTGGAAGGTTACACCCCGCCCGAGCGGCCCTTGTTCCGCCTGCCCGGTGCCGGTGGCCGCGCGGCGCTGGATCTGGCGGTGCAGGACTTTGCTGCCAAGGGGCTGGCCACGCCCTATGATACGGTGGTGGCGGGCAAATTGGCCCATGTGTTGACCGGCGGCGATGCCGATATGGCCGATGGGGTCAGCGAGGCCGAATTGCTGGCGCTGGAGGTCGAGCAATTCATGGCGCTGGTGCGCGATGTCCGCACAGTGGCTCGCATTGAAACAATGCTGGCCACCGGTAAACCGCTGCGTAATTGATCAAGATTTCCCGCCCAGAATAAAGACAGGAGAGCGAGGATGCAAATTTACAAGGCACCATTGCGCGACATGCGCTTTGTGCTCAACGAGCTGCATGGTGATGACGGTTTCGGCCCTTTGCCTGCCCATGAGGAATTCACGCCGGACCTGATCGATGCCGTGCTGGAAGAGGCGGCCAAGCTTTGCGAGGATGTGCTGCTGCCTTTGAACCGCAGCGGCGACGAGGAAGGCTGCCATTGGGAACGCCATGCCGATGGCACGACGAGCGTCCGCACGCCTGAAGGTTTCAAGGCGGCCTATGACCAGTTCACCCAATCGGGCTGGAATGCGCTGGTCACGCCGCCCGAATGGGGCGGTCAGGGCCTGCCCGAAAGTTTGGGCAAGATGGTGGAGGAGATGATCTGCGCCACCAATGTCTCTTTCAGCCTTTATCCCGGCCTGACCAATGGCGCGATCTGCGCCTTGACCGCCTATGCCAGCGACGAGCTGAAAGCGGCCTATCTGCCCAAAATGGTCAGCGGGGAATGGTCGGGCACGATGTGTTTGACCGAGGCGCATTGCGGCACGGACCTTGGTCTGTTGCGTACCAAGGCCGATCCGGTGGGCGATGGCAGTTATAAGGTCAGCGGCGCGAAGATCTTCATCTCGGCCGGCGAACAGGATCTGACCAGCAATATCATCCATCTGGTGCTGGCCCGCCTGCCCGACGCGCCCAAGGGGGTGAAGGGGATCAGCCTGTTCCTTGTGCCCAAATTCCTGCCCGATGCCGCCGGAGAGCCGGGCGCGCGTAACGGCGTGACCTGCACCGCCATCGAACACAAGATGGGTATCAAGGCCAGCGCCACCTGCCAGATGCAATTCGAGGATTCGATTGGCTGGCTGGTGGGACAACCCCATCGGGGGCTGGAAGCCATGTTCACCATGATGAATGCCGAGCGTGTCGGCGTGGGCATTCAGGGGCTGGGCATTGGCGAGGCGGCCTATCAATCCGCCGTCTGGTATGCCCGCGAACGCACGCAGGGGCGCAGCCTGTCGGGCGCGAAGGCACCGGAAAAGAGCGCCGATCCGATCATCGTCCATCCCGATGTGCGCCGCATGTTGATGACGATGCGCGCCTATAATGAAGGCTGCCGCGCGCTGTCGGGCTGGGTGGCGCGCGCGCTGGATGCCGAAAAGCACGGGCCAGACGCCGAGACGCGCCAGCGGGCGGAGGATTTCGTCGCGCTGATGACGCCGGTGGTGAAGGCTCTGTTCACCGATCTGGGGCTGGAAAGCGCCAGTCTGGCCGTGCAGACCTATGGCGGCCATGGCTTCATCCGCGAAAGCGGGGTGGAGCAATATATGCGCGATGCGCGTATCGCCATGATCTATGAAGGCACCAATGGCATTCAGGCGCTGGATCTGGTGGGGCGCAAGATGGGCGCGCATATGGGGCGGTTGCTGCGCAGCTTCTTCCATCCGGTGTCTGCCTTTATCGAGGGCCATGCCGAAGGGCCGATCGCGCCGATGGTCAAAGGGCTGGGCCGCGCCTTTGAAGCCTTGCAGGGCGCCAGCGCTCTGGTGGCGCAGCGGGGCTTGAAGGATCCAGAGGAAGCGGGTGCGGCAGCCACCGACTATCTGCGCCTGATGGGGCTGGTGGCTATGGGCTATTGTCTGGCCAAGAGCGCAGGGATCGCCGCCAAAGCCTTGGCCGAGGGCAGCGACGAGAAGGAGTTCTATACCGCCAAGATCCAGACCGCGACTTTCTTCTTTGATCGCATCCTGCCGCAAACCGCCTCGCTCTATCTGGCGATCAAGGCGGGCAAGGGCTCGATGATGGCGCTGGACGAAGCGGCCTTCTGACCATGGCGCTGTCCACACCGGTCACAAGGCTTTTGGGCATCACCCACCCCATCGTGCAAGGCGGCATGATGTGGGTGGGCACGGCGGAGCTGGCGGCAGCGGTGTCGGAGGCGGGAGGGCTGGGCACGATCACCGCGCTCACCTATCCCACCCCGCAAGCGCTGGCCGAGGCGATCACCCGCTGCCGTCAGCTTACCTCGCGCCCCTTTGCGGTCAATCTTACGCTGCTGCCCTCGCTCAATCCTCCGCCCTATGCGGACTATCGGCGGGTGATTGTCGATCAGGGCGTGCGGATTGTGGAAACGGCGGGGCATAATCCGGCCGAACATGTGGCCGATTTCAAGGCGCATGGCCTGATCGTCATCCATAAATGCACCGCCGTCCGCCATGCCTTGTCAGCCCAGCGCATGGGAGTGGATGCGGTGAGCATTGACGGGTTTGAATGCGCAGGCCATCCGGGCGAGGAGGATGTGCCCGGGCTGGTGCTGATCCCGGCGGCGGTGGATGCGCTGGATATTCCGGTGATTGCCAGCGGCGGCATTGGCGACGGGCGCGGGCTGGCTGCGGCCTTGGCCTTGGGCGCGGGGGCGGTGAATATGGGCACCCGATTCTGCGCCACGGTGGAAGCGCCGATCCATGACGGCATCAAACGCTTTCTGGTGGAGCAGGACGAGCGGCAGACCGACCTGATCCTGCGCTCCTATCGCAACACCGCGCGGGTGGCGCGCAATGCGGTGTCGCAGGCAGTGCGGCAGGCCGAAGCGCGTGGCGAGCCTTTCGAGGCGGTAGCCGCCTTGGTCAAAGGCGCGCGTGGCCGCGAAGGGCTGGCCAGCGGCGACCCGCAGCATGGCGTGGTCAGCGCGGGGCAGGTCATGGGGCTGATCCATGACATACCCACTTGCGCGGCTTTGTTGGCCCGTATGGTGGGCGAGGCGGAGGCAATTATCCGCGAGCGTTTGGCGGGGATGCTGGTTTAGGGATGTAGCACCCCCAGCACCCCGTCGATCACATATTGCACCGCCAGCGCCCCCAGCAAAACGCCCAGCACGCGGGTGATAACCGCCTCTACCTTTTGCCCCAACAGGCGCATCAAGGGGCCCGCGGCCACCAGCGCGCCCGCCGTCAACACCAGCACCGCCGCCAGCGCGGCCAGCACCATGGCCATGCCGCTGGTGTCGCTGGTGTGGCTCATCATCAGCATGACCGTGGCAATCGAGCCGGGCCCCGCGATCATCGGCATGGCCATGGGGAACACGCTGATGTCTTCATGCGGTTCGGGCGTGTGCTTCACCTTTTCGGCGCGTTCCTCCCGCTTTTCGGTGCGCTTTTCAAACACCATTTCCAGAGCGATGACGAAAAGCATGATGCCGCCTGCAATGCGGAAAGCGTTGAGTTCGATGCCCAAAGCCTTGAGCAGCGCTGAGCCGAACAGGGCAAAGATCAGCAGAATGATGCTGGCGATAAAACAGGCGCGCAGGGCGGAGGTTTGCGCGGCCTTGGGCGTGTAATTGCTGGTCAGGCCCGCATAGATGGGGGCGCAACCCAAGGGGTCGATCACCACGAAAAGCGTGGCGAAGGTGGAGATGAACAGATCTAGCATGCAGCGAGCCTAGCCGCTTGCAGGCGGGCTGGAAAGGGGATCAAGGCTTGAGCGGGCGCCGCAAAACTTCGGTCAGCTTGCCCTCGATCCGCAGACCGATCACCAGTTCCCTGGCCTCATTCACGCTCCAGCTGAGCGAATGGTCGGCGGTTTCGCCAAACAGGGGATGGGTTACCGGCTCCACCTGTTCCTTGTTGGGCAGGGCCTCGCGGCGGGCGGGGCATTCGGCGACCTTGGCCTCCAGCCATTCAGGCTTGGGCAGCGCCGTCGGCGTGGTGGTGGCGCTTTGCAGCACGAGGCGATAAGCGCCCTTTTTCTGCCGCTGCCAGATGGCGCTATACCAGCCTTGCTTGGCCCCTTTAGTCCAGCGGCCAAAGGTGGCGGCGCTGCTGCCATCGCAGCTCATCCACACATTCTGCGTTTCGCCTTGCAACGGCAGGCCATTGTCACGCTTGGGCAGGGGCATGGCTTCCCCGTCGCGCAGCAGCGCGGCCTGTTCCAGCGCATATTCCTTGAAAGCCTTGGCCTCGCCCTTGTCGCGGGCAAGGCGGGCAAAGGCTAGCTCCTGTGCGATAATATCGCTGGGCAGGGCAAACATCGTGGCCATGCCCTTGGGCAGGCGCTGGGCCTGTGCGCCAAGGGGCATAGCCAGCAGGGCAAGAGCGATCAGCCCCCCGATGGGGCGCAGGGGGGCTGATGTAAGGCTCATGCGATCGTGTTCTCCGGCAGGCGTTCGGCGGCCAGCGGGGCGCCAATATGATCATAGGCCGCCACCAGCGCATTGCGCAGCAGCACGGCAATGGTCATCGGCCCGACACCGCCCGGCACCGGCGTAATGGCACCGGCCACCTGAACGGCGCCTTGATAATCCACATCGCCCACGATGCGGCCCTTGGTCTTGCCCTCGGCGGGGGGCAGGCGGTTGATGCCCACGTCGATCACGGTCGCACCGGGCTTGATCCAGTCGGCCTTCACCATTTCGGGGCGACCCACCGCGGCCACCACAATGTCGGCGCGACGCACAACTTCGGGCAGGTCCTTGGTGCGGCTGTGTGCCACGGTCACGGTGCAGCTTTCGGCCAGCAGCAATTGCGCCATCGGCTTGCCCACGATGTTGCTACGGCCAATCACCACGGCATTCATGCCCGACAGATCGCCCAGACGGTCCTTCAGCAGCATCAGGCAACCAAGCGGTGTGCAGGGCACATAACCGGCCTGACCCACGGCCAGACGGCCAGCATTGGTGACATGGAAGCCGTCGACATCCTTGTCAGGGCTGATGGTGGCGATCACCTTCTGCTCGTCCAGATGGCGGGGCAAAGGCAATTGTACCAGAATGCCATCGACCGCCGGATCGGCGTTCAACTGCTCGATCATGCCCAGCAGCGTGGCTTCATCGGCATCGGCAGGCAGCTTGTATTCAAAGCTTGCCATGCCGCAGGCCACGGTCTGCTTGCCCTTGCTGGACACATAGACCTGGCTGGCGGGATCCTCGCCCACCAGCACCACGGCCAGGCCAGCCTTGCGTCCGGCCTTGGCCTCGAATTCAGCTGCCAGCGTGGCGATGGATCCGCGCAGGCGTTCTGCGAAATCCTTGCCATCTATTACTTTGTTCTCGCTCATCCGTAATGGTTCCCGATGTAATTCAACAGGATGATGGCGATCTGGATGCCCACCAGCAGAGCCATCGGCGACAGGTCGATCATGCCGGTGTTGGGCAAGATGCGGCGGATCGGCCTCAAGATAGGCTCCAGGATCGCGTTGAGCGCCTGCCAGATACCCGCGACAAACGCGTTATGCAGGTTCACAACATTGAAGCTGATCAACAGGCCAAGAATGACCTGCACAATCACCGTGGTGGACACGATATCTGCAAACAGCAGCAGAATCGGGATAAACACTTCCTGAATCACGGGCGCTTCCTCTCCCAATGGCAACGCGCGTGGCCTAGCCGAGCTTGGCCTTGCGCGCAACCGGAGCGCTGGAGAGGTTTTGTAAGTGTTACTTACAAACTTGGCAAGAAGGAAAAACCGCGCCTTGCAGGATTCCTGCAAAATGGCGCGGTTTTGCGCTTATGCCTTGCGGATCAATGTGCCAGCCCCGCGCGAGGTGAAGAATTCCAGCAACATCGCATGGGGGACGCGGCCATCCAGCACCACGGCGGCCTCACAACCGGCCTCTACTGCATGGGTGCAGGTGGCCAGCTTGGGGATCATGCCGCCGCTGATAGTACCGTCTTCTGCCAAAGCCTCGATATCGGCAGGGGTCAGATCGGTCAGCAGGTTCTTGTCCTTGTCCAGCACGCCCGGCACATCGGTCAGCAGGAACAGGCGGGCCGCGCCAATCGCGGCGGCAATGGCGCCGGCCATTGTGTCGGCGTTGATATTATAGGTCTCGCCATCATGGCCCACCGCGATGGGGGCGATGACGGGGATCAGGCCCGCGCCCGACAGCGTTTCCAGAATGGAGGTGTCAATATGGTCCGGCTCGCCCACATAGCCCAGATCGACCACCAGCGATTCGCCGCTTTCGGGGTCCTCAATCGCCTTGCCCAGCTTTTGCGCTTCCACCTTGCGCGCGGTGACCATGGCGCCATCCTTGCCGGAAATGCCCACGGCCTTGCCGCCTGCCTTGGCGATCCAGCTGACCAGTTCCTTGTTGATCGCGCCCGACAGCACCATTTCGGCCACTTCGGCAGTGGCCTTGTCGGTTACGCGCAGGCCATTCACGAATTGCGATTCAATCCCCAGTGCTTTGAGCATACGGCCAATCTGGGGCCCGCCGCCATGCACCACCACGGGGTTGATGCCCACGGCCTTCAATAGCACGATATCCTCGGCAAAATCCTGCGCCAGAGCGGGATCGCCCATGGCATGGCCGCCATATTTCACCACAAAGGTGCGGCCTTCATAGCGCTTCAGATAAGGCAACGCCTCGATGAGCGTTTCGGCCTTGGCGAGCAGGGTGGTTTGCGAATCAGACATCCCGCGCGTTTACTGCGCTTTCAAGGGATTTGAAGGCTTTTTTGTGGGATGGCCGATTAACGCCAGTTAGGCGCGTTGATCCAGCCATTTGCCAAGGCCCACGAAGAGATA
Organism: Novosphingobium umbonatum; assembly: GCF_004005905.1. Lineage (GTDB taxonomy): Bacteria > Pseudomonadota > Alphaproteobacteria > Sphingomonadales > Sphingomonadaceae > Novosphingobium > Novosphingobium umbonatum. The sequence goes on along the minus strand of NZ_SACO01000001.1, from coordinate 232,938 downwards.
GATCAGCGGCGGCACCATGATGGTGGAGAGCAGCAGCTTGGCAATGATCTGGCCGGTCATAAGTTCGCCAATCGGCATGGGTTGGCCGGTGGAGGCGTTGATGACGCCGTAAAAGCTGATGGTGATGAAGATCACCGTATCGACCACCTGACTGAGCAGGCTGGCCAGCCATGCGCGTAGCCAGAGCTTTTTGCCATCGCCGCCAGCGGCCAGCTTAGAAAAGACATAGACATTGAGCGTCTGCGAGGTGCCATAGGAGCATAGGCCAGCAAATTGCATCCGCGCGCCCTGCCCCAGAAGATGGGCGAAACTATCCTGATCGGGCCAGAAAGGAGCCGGCGGTACCAGATGGATCACCACCATCAGCAGGATCATCGACACGATCAACGGCACAAAGCCAAAGCGCACCAGCTTGTTCGCCGTGGCCGTGCCATGCAGTTCCGCCGTGGCGCTGGCCAGCACCACCAGCAGCAGGAAGGCAAAAATCCCGCTCTCCACCGCCAAGCCGCCCACCATCGGCCAAGTGCCAATATCGGCAATTTTCGTGCCCAGCACCCCGGCCAACACGCAAAGCCCGCCATAGAGCAAGGCGCCGGCAAAGAGCGAAAGCGGAATCTGGGGAATGTGCGGGCTGGGGTGCGGGGCAGAATTATCAAGCATGGTTTGGTGTAGCGGGGGGCAGGGCGAGAGGCAAGGGCGGCGGGTTACACCCGCGTCCGTAACAACCCGCGTACAAAGGGGATCAGCCCCGTCTGGCGCTTGCGGCGCAGGCGTTCAGAGGCGAGGATCAGTTTGATCTGGTCAAAGCATTCGTCCAGATCCTCGTTCACCACCACATAATCATAGCCGTCCCAGTGGCTGATTTCGGCGCGGGCGCGGTCCATGCGGGCGGCTACCACTTCGGGCGCATCGGTGCCGCGGCCCGACAGGCGGCGGTGCAATTCCTCGATGCTGGGGGGCAGCAGGAAGACGCGGACAACGTCTTGCGCGTCCTTTTGGTACAGCTGCTGCGTGCCCTGCCAATCAATGTCGAACAGGAAATCGCGGCCGGTTTTCAGGCCCGCGCGGATATGGGCCTTGGGCGTGCCATAGCAATTGCCGAAAACCTCGGCCCATTCATAGAATTCGTCATTTTCGGCCATGCGGTCAAATTCGCTCTGGCTGACGAAGAAATAGTCCACACCATCCACTTCGCCGGGGCGCGGCGGGCGGGTTGTGGCCGAGATCGAGGGGCTGATGGCATCATCCTCGGCCAGCAGGCGCTTGGCGATGGTGGTCTTGCCTGTGCCGGACGGGCTGGACAGGATGAACATCAACCCGCGGCGGTGCAGGTCGGGGTGATGGTGGTCGGTGTGGTGTAGATCAGGAGCCATGGCCTGCGATGCCGCAAGCCGAGCGCTGGATCAAGAGGGATCAGGCGCCTGCTTCGCTGTCGTCGGGCGGCGTGGCGGCGGTTTTGGCCTGTTTCCGGTCGTGCAGATGCTTGGCCAGCAAGACCCCGCCCACTACAATTGCGCCGGGCACCGATTTGGTCGCCACTTTCATCAGCGCCGCGCCTGCCAGCTTGCGCGGCAGGCTCAGGCGTTGCTGTCCGCCCGCTTTTTCCTGAGTGGTCAGATTGTCCACCGCCTTTTCGATCAGGCTGTGGCCATTCTGCCGGATGATGCGGGCGAGCAGGCTTTCGCTCATGCTTACTTCTTCCGTCCGAAATCCACGGTCACCACATTCGATCCATCCTCGGTGATGATGGAGGCGCCTGCCGAATCATTCTCGGCATCCTCATGCGGTTCGGGGTCCATATCTTCGACCGAGGCCTGGAATTGCAGGCCGAAATCGACCGCCGGATCCACAAAGGCGGTGATGGCGGCAAAAGGCACCACCAGAATCGCGGGGATCTGGTTAAAGGTCAGCCCGACCGAGAAATGGTCCTCGGCCACTTTCAGATCCCAGAACTTGTTTTGCAGGACGATGGTCATCTCGTCGGGAAAACGGGCGCGCAAATGCTGGGGGATGTCCACGCCAGGCGCCTGCGTCTTGAAGGTGATGTAGAAGTGATGGTTGCCCGGCAGGCTGCCACCCATGGTGGATACCTGTCCCAGCACGCGGCCTACCACGGCGCGCAGGGCTTCCTGTACGATTTCATCATAGGGGATGAGGCTGTCGGGCGTATCGTCGGTCATGGGTTTCCAAGTGGCGTGTGGCGTGCGCGCGGTCAAGGGGGAATGGGGGTAAATGGCTGGAGTTTGGTTGCTTGATGCCATGGTGGACGGCAAAGCTGCCTGCAAACCCACGTCGCGTCTTGCCAGCCAAGCCTTGGGGCGTATAGGGGGCAGCCATGCGTACCGCCAAAATCGCCCGCAAGACTCACGAGACCGATATTCTCGTCGAAATCAACCTCGATGGCACGGGGAAGTATGATGTCTCCACCGGCATCGGCTTTCTGGACCATATGGTGGAGCAATTGTCGCGCCATTCGTTGATCGACATGACGGTCCGGATCAAGGGCGACCTGCACGTAGACCAGCACCATACGGTGGAAGACTGCGGCATTGCCATAGGTCAGGCCGTGTCGGCCGCGCTGGGCGACAAGGCGGGGATTGGCCGTTACGGGCAGGTCTATTCGCCGATGGACGAGGCTTTGGCCCGCGTGGCGCTGGATATTTCGGGCCGTCCGTGGCTGGTGTGGAAAGCGGGTTTTACTGTCCACAAGCTGGGCGAGATGGACACCGAGCTGTTTGAACACTGGTTCCATTCCTTTGCCCAGGCGGCGGGTATCACGCTGCATATCGAAGTGCTGTATGGCCAGAATAACCACCACATCATCGAAGGCATCTACAAGGGCCTCGCCCGTGCCCTTCGCACGGCGGTAGAACTGGACCCGCGCAAGGGCGGGGCGGTGCCTTCGACCAAGGGGCTTCTTGGGGACGGGTCATTAAATGGCTGATCTGGCTCTGATCGATTATGGTGCGGGTAATCTGCATTCGGTGGCCAATGCGCTGAAGGCGGCGGGCGCTGGTAATGTGGCGATTACCGCCGATCCCGATGTGGTGGCCAAGGCGGAGCGCATTGTTTTGCCCGGTGTGGGCTCGTTCAAATCCTGCGCTGAAGGCTTGCGCGCTATCGATGGTCTGGTCGAGGCCATCGAGCAGCGGGTTTTGCAAGGCGGCGTCCCTTTTCTTGGCATTTGCGTGGGGATGCAATTGCTGGCCACGCGCGGGGTGGAGCATGGCATTACCGCTGGGCTGGACTGGATCGGCGGCGAGGTGCGGCTGATCGAGCCAACTGACCCTGCAATCAAGATCCCCCATATGGGCTGGAACGATGTGGTGGTTAGCCCGCATGCGCCGCTGATCGAGGCCGGTGAGGCCTATTTCCTGCACTCCTATCAATTTGTGGCCGATGATGCCGCCCATGTGGTGGCCACGACCGAGCATGGCGGGGGTATCACCGCTGCTGTTGGGCGTGACAATATCCTTGGCGTGCAATTCCACCCTGAAAAGAGCCAGTCCTATGGGCTGGAGTTGCTATCCCGTTTTCTGAAATGGAAGCCGTAAGATGATCGTATTCCCCGCAATCGACCTCAAGGGTGGACAAGTGGTGCGTCTGGCCGAGGGCGATATGGCCCGCGCCACCGTTTATGGCGACAATCCGGCGGCGCAGGCCCAGATCTTTGCCGCAGCGGGCAGCCAATATCTGCATGTGGTCGATCTGGACGGTTCCTTTGCGGGGCGTGCGGAAAACCGTGAAGCGGTGGAAGGTATCCTCAAAAGCTTTGATGGCCATGTGCAATTGGGCGGCGGCATCCGCACCCGCGAGGCGGTGGAAGGTTGGTTCAACCTTGGCGTGTCGCGCGTGGTGATGGGCACGGCGGCGTTGAAGGACCCCGAATTTGTGAAGGACATGGCGCGCGAATTCCCCGGCGGGATCGTGGTGGCCGTGGACGCGCGCGATGGCATGGTGGCCACCGAGGGCTGGGCCGAAGTGTCGGATGTGGCGGTGGTCGATCTGGCCCGCCGGTTTGAAGATGCGGGCGTTGCCTCGCTGCTGTTCACCGACATTGGCCGCGATGGCTTGTTGAAGGGCGCCAATATCGAGGCGACCGTCGATCTGGCCCGCCGCGTGGATATTCCGGTGATCGCCAGCGGCGGGGTCAAGGGGCTGGACGATATACGCCTGCTGGCCGTTCATGCTGCTGATGGTATTGAAGGCGTGATCACGGGCCGCGCCCTGTTTGAAGGCAAGCTGGATCTGGCCGCGGCGATTGCCATGGCGGAAAAGGAATAATCGAGATGAGCGTCCGCGTCCGCGTGATCCCCTGCCTTGATGTGCGCGATGGTCGCGTGGTCAAGGGCGTGAACTTTGTGGACCTGATCGACGCGGGCGATCCGGTGGAGCAGGCCCGCGCCTATGACGCGGCGGGCGCGGATGAATTGTGCTTTCTGGACATCAGTGCCAGCCATGAAGGGCGCGGGACGCTGCTGGATGTGGTGCGCCGCACGGCAGAGGTCTGCTTCATGCCGCTGACCGTGGGTGGCGGTGTACGCAGCGCGGAAGATGCCCGCGCGCTGTTGCTGGCTGGTGCGGACAAGGTGGCGGTCAATTCCGCCGCCGTCAGCCGCCCTGAAGTGGTCAGCGATATTGCCGAAAGGTTTGGCAGCCAGTGCATCGTGGCCTCGGTCGATGCGCGGCGCGTGTCAGAAGGTCGCTGGGAGATTTTCACCCATGGCGGGCGCAAGCCCACCGGCATTGATGCGGTGGAGCACGCTGTTCGCCTGACCAAGCTGGGCGCGGGCGAATTGCTGGTTACCAGCATGGATGGTGATGGCACGCGGGCGGGCTATGATCTGGCGCTGACGCGGGCGATAGCGGACGCGGTGTCCATTCCGGTGATCGCCAGCGGCGGGGTGGGCAATCTGGACCATCTGGTCGATGGCGTTACGCAGGGCCATGCCAGCGCGGTGCTGGCGGCCAGTATTTTCCATTTCGGCCACCATACAATTGCAGAGGCCCATGCGGCCTTGCGGGCCGCTGGCCTGCCGGCGCGGGGCATGGCGAAGGGGACGGTAGCATGAGCGAGGCAGGAATCGAACCGCTGGCCATGTTGGCGCGTCTGGAACAGGTGATTGGCGAGCGGCGTCTGGCCGATCCTTCCACCTCTTATGTGGCCAAGCTCAGCGCGCGGGGCGTGCCCAAGATCGCGCAAAAGCTGGGCGAGGAAGCGGTGGAAGCGGTGATTGCCGCCATGGCCGATGACCGCGAAGGCCTGATTGGCGAAAGCGCCGATCTGATCTTCCATCTGCTGGTGCTGCTGGCGGCTAAGGGCGTTACGCTGGCCGATGTGGCCGCCGAACTGGCGCGCCGCGAAGGCGTGAGCGGCATTGTGGAAAAGGCCAGCCGGAAAGGCTGATAGAGGCCAAGGCTGACAGAGGAGCGCGTTCTATGCCCATCGATCCCACCCTGCCTTATGATCCGAACAATATTTTCGCCAAGATCCTGCGCGGGGAAATCCCTTGCAAGAAGGTCTATGAGGATGATTTCTCGCTGGCCTTTCATGACATCGCCCCGCAGGCAAAACTGCATGTGCTGGTGATCCCCAAGGGCGCCTATGTCAGCTGGGATGATTTTTCAGCCAAGGCATCGGAAACGGAAATCGCCGGGTTTATCCGCGCGGTGGGCCATGTGGCGCGTGATCTGGGGCTGGTGGCGCCGGGCTATCGCCTGCTGGCCAATGTGGGGCAGGATGGCGGGCAGGAAGTGCCGCATCTGCACGTCCACCTGTTCGGTGGTGAGCCCTTGGGTCGCATGATCGGCCGCTAATTTCGCACATCACGATAATGGGGCAAGTTTGCGGGTGAACTTGCCCTTTTTTCACCCCTTGCGCCTTGCCCTTTGTGAGCAGAGCGGGCTAAACCCCGCCGCAATATGAACAATCGCCCCACGCCTCCCTCCGGTATTCTTGATGGACCGCTGCATCTCTATGCGGTGCGCGCCTTTTATGAGGATACCGACCTGTCGGGGGTGGTCTATCACGCCAATTACCTCAAATGGTTTGAACGCGCCCGTTCCGACATGCTGCGCCTGCTGGGTATTGACCAGCGCGCGGCGGTGGAGGCGGGTGAGGGCGCCTATGCCGTGGCCGAAATGACCATCCGCTATGCCAGCCCTGCGCGTTTGGATGACGAGGTGGTGGTCGAGACCGCGATGGAGGAGCTGGGCGCAGCCACCATCCGTCTGGTTCAACGCGCGTTCAGAGGCGATGCTCTTAAAGGGCAAGTGCTGTTGGCGCAGGCGCAGGTTCGGGTGGGTTTTGTCGCCCCCGATGGCCGCCCGCGTCGTCAGCCTGCGCCTTGGCGATCTGCTTTTGCCGCTTTCCTCAACTCTTCCTCCCAACCTGCCGCCATTGATCAGGGACAGTCATGACCGCCATTACAATGCTTGCCGCCGGTGCCGCTGCGGCGCCTTCCCATCTCGATCCTGTCGCGCTGTTTTTGCATGCCGATATTGTGGTAAAGGTGGTGATGGGCGGGTTGCTGCTGTCTAGCGTCTGGGTATGGACCATCCTCCTGTCCTTTGGCTTCCGCATGATGGGTCTGCGCCGCGCCAGCGCCAGCTATGAACTGGATTTCTGGAAATCGCGCGATCTCGAAGCGTTTCAGGCCGAGCGTGGCAATGGCAAGAATGCCGATCTGCCGGTGGTCAAGGTGGTCACGGCTGCTCTGGGCGAATGGCGCCGTTCGGCCACGGGCAAGATTGACCGCGATGGCGCGCGCCAGCGTCTGTCCAATGTGATGGATAGCGTGGTGGCCGCCGAGGCCGAGCAACTGGCCGATCGGTTGAACTTTCTGGCGACGGTGGGCTCGGTGGCGCCTTTCGTGGGCCTGTTCGGCACGGTGTGGGGCATCATGAACAGCTTCTTCCAAATCGGGCAGCAGCAAAGCTCCTCGCTATCCGTGGTGGCGCCTGGCATTTCAGAAGCCTTGTTCGCTACAGCTGTGGGCCTGTTTGCGGCCATTCCGGCGGTGATCGGCTATAATCGCTACAGCCATATGGTGAACAGTTTTGAAGCGCATCTCCAGCGCTTTGCCGACCGTTTCCACGCCAGCCTCAGCCGCGAACTCGACGGGCTCTGATCCGATGGCAATGGGCATCCATAAATTTTCGTCCAAGGGGCGGCGCGGGCGCGGGGCAAGGGCGCCCATGGCGGAAATCAATGTCACGCCTTTGGTCGACGTGATGCTGGTGCTGCTGGTGATCTTCATGGTCACCGCGCCGCTGATGAAGGCGGGCATTCCGATCCAATTGCCCGACAGCCGCGCCAAGGCGTTGGAACAGACCCCGCGACAGGTGACGATCACCATGGACCACGAGGGGCGTGTGTTTCTGGATGATGCCGAACTGGCACCGGGCGAAATGAGCGAGCGTCTGGCTGCTTTGCCCAAGGGCAGCGATGGCAGCGCCCCCTTGGTGACGTTGCGTGCGGATAAGGCGCTCGATTATGGCCGCGTGGTGGGCCTGATGGGCGAATTGAACCGCGCGGGCATCACCTCCATCGCGCTGGTGACCGTGGCAAGTGGTGGCGAGGCACCTGCCGCCGCCGCTGTGGCTGCGTCACAGTAAGGGCTGGAGGCAAGCATCGCCATGGCAAGTTTGACGCGGGGCGAGGGGATCGGGCTGGGGCTGGCCGTGGTGGGCCACGTGGCTTTGGCCTATGTGTTGGCCATGGAGCCTGCCGAGCTGCCGCATCCCACGCAAAAGCCGATACAGATTAATCTGGTCGATGAAGTGGCGCTGAAGGCTGAGTCCACCTCGCGCGAGGAAGCCGCGCTGGACCGCGCGCCGACCTTGGGCGAGGCGCAGCCTGCACCCCAACCCGCCCCACCTCAGCCGGTGACCCCGCCGGTGCCGCAGCCCAAACCGCAACCGGCCCCGCCACAGCCTGTACCGCCACAGCCCGTACCGCCCAAGCCGCAGCCCGCGCCGCCTAAACCCGCGCCTGCGCCACCCAAGCCGGCACCCGTCAAACCGCAACCGGCTCCGCCCAAGCCGCAGCCAGCCCCCGCCAAGCCTGTCACGGCGAAATCGGACCCCATCGGCGCGATCATTGCCAAGAGCGCGGCGGCCAACCCGCATGCCAATGCCCCCGCCAAGACCAAGGCGGAAGGTGGCAGCCGCATCGGCAGCGATTTTCTGAAAGGCGTTACCTCTAACACTGGCGGCAAGGCCCAGACTCCACCCGCGCCCACCATCGGTCCGCAGGTCAAGGGCGCTTTGGTCGGCGCGATGAGCCGTCAGCTAAAGCCCTATTGGCGCGTGCCGCAGGGGGTGGATACCGAGCAATTGGTGACCGTGCTGGCCTTTGATCTCAATATTGACGGCACACTGGCTGGCCCGATCACCGTGGTGCGGCAGGAAGGGGTTACCCCGTCCAACCGCCCGCAGGCCGGTCTCCACCGTGAAAATGCCATTCGCGCGGTAAAACTGGCGGCCCCTTTCCCTCTGCCGCCCGATTACTATGATGCATGGAAACATGTGCAATTTGAATTCAACCGGAAGCTGTCCCAATGACCTTGCGTAAACTCGCCCTGACCTTGGCTGCCTCCACGCTGGCCCTTTGCGGGCAGGCTGTGGCCCAAACCCAGCCCGCTGCTGCCCAGCCTGAAGTGCTGACCGGATCGGTGTCCGATGACAGCGCGTGGCAGTCCCTTGGCGTGGCCATCCCCGCCTTTGCCACCAATGCCGATCTGCCCACGCAGTCCAGTGCGGGCAGCACCGCGCAATTGGGCCGCGCCGTGGCGGAGATCATCACGGGGGATCTGAAAAACAACGGCCTGTTCAAGCCGACCGGCCCCGACAAATTGCCCACCGTGCCCTATATCCAGATCACCGCGCCCGATTTCGGCACTTGGGCGGGGCGGGGCGCGGATATGTTGGTGCATGGCAGCGTCTCTGTGGGCGAGAATGGTACGCTGACCATCGGCTGCTTCCTGTATGATGTCAGCCTGCATCAGCAATTGGCCAAAGCGGTATGGCAATTGCCGCCCGCCGAATGGCGCCGCGCCGCGCATAAATGCGCCGATACGATCTATGCGCGCCTGTCGGGGGAAAGCCCCTTCTTTGACAGCCGCATCGCCTATATTGCCGAAACCGGTCCCAAACAGTTCCGCATGAAGCGTCTGGCCATCATGGATTCCGATGGCGCGAACCACCGCTTCATCACGACGGGTCAGGCCATGGCGCTTACCCCGCGCTTCTCGCCCGATTATCGCAAAATAGTCTATTTGTCCTATCTCAACGGCCGCCCGCGCATCTTTGTCTATGACGTGGAAAGCGCAACCCAGAAGCTGATCGCGGAGACGGGCAATCCCACCTTTGCCCCACGCTGGTCGCCCGATGGCAAGTGGATTCTCTATTCGATGGCCTCGGCGGGCAACACCAATATCTATCGCATCCCCTCCACCGGCGGCCATGCACAGCAATTGACCAATACGCCGGGCATTAATGTGGGCGGCAGCTATTCGCCCGATGGCAGCCGGATCGTGTTTGAGAGCGACCGGGGCGGCAGCCAGCAGATCTATGTGATGAAGGCTGATGGCACCGAGCAACGGCGCATCAGTTTCTTTGGGGGGCGCGCCGCCACGCCCGAATGGAGCCCGCGTGGCGACCAGATCGCTTTCACCCATATTGCGGGCAATTTGCGTATTGGCGTGATGAATGTCGATGGTAGCGGGATGCGCCATTTGACCGATAGCTGGCAGGATGAAGCGCCGACATGGGCGCCCAATGGCCGCATCATCCAGTTCTTCCGCACCGAAAAGGGTTCCGGCAAGACCAGTATCTGGCAAGTGGACCTGACGGGGCGTAATGAAAGGCGCTTGCCCACGCCTGTGGACGGGTCTGATCCTTCATGGGGACCCATCCGGCAATAATGTGTTGATGCTTTGATTTTAAGGGGGGGATAATTTAGCTTATCCTCAAGCAACCAGGAGAAGACGAAATGCCTTCCATGCCTTCTACCCGTACTCTGGGCACGCTGCTGCTCACCACCACTGCGGCCCTTTCGCTGGCTGCTTGCGCGAAGAAGCCTCCGGTGGTGCTGCCTCCGCCGCCGCCCGCTCCGGTGGAAACGCCCGCTCCGCCGCCGCCGCCGCCTGCTCCCACTGGTCCGGTTCCCGGCTCGTCGGCGGATTTCAACGCCAATGTGCCCACCACCGTTCTGTTCGATCTGGACAAGTTCAACATCGACGCCGCTGATCAGGACATCCTGAAGGCTCAGGCTGCATGGCTGTTGAAGTATCCCGCCAAGGCTGCGACGATCGAAGGCCATGCGGACGAACGCGGCACGCGCGAATATAACCTTGCGCTGGGCGAACGCCGCGCCACCGCTGCCAAGAATTACCTCGTCTCGCTGGGCGTGGCCGCCTCGCGCTTGTCGACGGTGTCCTATGGCAAGGAACGCCCCGTTGATCCGGCCAGCACCGAAGAAGCATGGGCCAAGAACCGCCGCGCTGTGACCGTCACCATCGACTGATCACCGGCCAGATAGGCGAAACAAGCGCCCCGCCATGGTTAGCTCCGTGGCGGGGCATTTGGTTTGTGGGGGTGTTTAGTGCCGTGCCAGCAGCGGCAGTTTGGGCGCCAGCACATAGCTGTTACCCGTAATCGCCTGATCATCCGAGGCCATCATGCGCGGCGCCAGCAGGGCGCAGGCGGCAGTGGCGAATAGGGCAATAGCGCTGGCAAGGGCAAGTTGGCGGCTCATGGTGCGCGCCCATAGGGGCATTCCCGCTTTATTGCAATGCAGCAAGCACGCCACAGTCCAAGGTACAATAAGCGCGAGGCCCCCTTGGTGCCTCTTGTGATTCGGGGCGGCATTTGCCAAATTAGGTCACTATGAGCCGCGCACGCCGATCTTCTGACTGGGGTTTTCCACGCTGGCGCGGCTATGAAGGTGGCCGCGAGGCTGCCAATATCCGTATGTGCGACCGCGCAGGATGTGGCGAGCCGGGCAATTGTCCCGCGCCAAAATCGCCCAACAGCCCCGACCGCTGGTATTTCTGTCAGGCCCATGCCGCCGAATATAATTCGGGCTGGGACTATTTTGCAGGGCTGGACAAAGAAGAGGCCGCCTCGCGCGAGAAGGCGGAGCGGCAGACCCATTCGGGCTATCACGAATCGGCCTATTATGGCTGGACCGGATCGGGCGATGGCACGCGCAGCCGCGACGAGATGCGCGCTCTGGAAGTGCTGGAACTGGAAAGTGACGCCGATTTTGACATGATCAAAAAGGCGTGGCGTACCAAGGCCAAGGAAGTGCATCCGGACGTGCGCCCCAATGACGAGGCGGCGGCCAAGGCTTTCCAGAAATTGCAGGCGGCCTATGATGTGCTGCGCGTGGCTGAGGAACGCCGCCAGTGGAAGGGGCCTGCGGGGCTCTAATCCTTCCTTGCCAGCAGCGCGAGAAATCCGCCGCCCACCGCCATCACGCCTGCTCCATAAAGTGCGCCTGCGCCCAGATGGGCAAAGGATGCATAGAGCATATAGAGGGCCAGCGCGATAAAACTGAGCGGGAACAGCGGGAAGAGAGGCGTGCGGATCGGTCGCGGTTGATCGGGATGGGTGAGGCGCAGTCGAATGGCAGCTGCCATGCCCAGCGCGACGAACAGCCAATAGACCGGCGTCATATAATCCACCATCGCGGCAAAGCCGCTGCCCGTCATGGCCGAGAGCAGGGTGAGCAGCAGGGAAACCGCGCCAACTGCCAAAGTTGCCCGCGTCGGCGTGCCGCGCGTGGGGTGCCATTGGGCGATGCGTGACAGCGCGGGCAGATCGCGCGTGGCGGCATAGGTGGTGCGTGAACAGACGATGATGGTGGAATTGATGCTGGCCACGGTGGACAAGCCCACCACGCCGACCACCAAAGCCTCGCCCGCCCAGCCAAAGGCGCGGCCCGCCAGATCAGCGGCAGGCGCGCTGGATGTGGCCAAGGCGACCTCGCCCAGCCCGCGCATCATCGCCCAGTTGAGCCCGACATAGATGGCGCTGAGCAGGCTGATCGAGCCTATTGTCGCAATCGCCATGCCGTGGCGGCTGGATCGCACCTCGGCCGACAGGGTGGCGGCATCGCTCCACCCGCCATAGGCGAGGAAGATATAGATCATCGCCACGGCCACTTGGCCCATGGCGGGCGGCGGGGCATCGGGCAGCATGGGGGCGGCAGACACCACCAGTCCCGCGCCGACCACGCTGGCAAAGCCCAGAGCCACAGCCGCCACCAGCAGGGCCTGCGTCAGAAACCCCAGCCTTACATGGGCGACATTGAGCGCCGTCATCCCCGCCACCAGCGCCAGCGCGAAACAGACCTTGGCGCCTGTGCCCCATGCCAGAGCCGCGCCCACATGGTCCGCCGCCAGATTGGCCATCAGCGCCACCCATCCGGTATGCATGATGGCAAAGCGGGACCATGCATAAAGCCCGCCCAGCCTGTCTCCCCATGCACGGCGGATGAAGGAATATTCCCCGCCCGCATCGGGGAAGGCAGCCGCCATTTCTACATAGGACAAAGCCCCCACCAGCGAGACAACTCCGCCCAGCACCCATAGGCCCAGAAAATGCCAATGGCCCACGCTTGCCGCCACGGTGGGCGCAGTTTTCAGCGTATCGGTGGACATGATCATTCCCAAGGCCAGCAGCATGGCATGGCCGCTGTGCAAATGGCGTTTGGGGGCGGCGGTATCGGGTGATGACATGGCGCCCGACATGCGGGCAGCGCGCCTATGCCGTCAAGGTGGCATCTGCCCTTGGCAAGGGGGCAAGTGCTTGGCACAAGCGCGTATTGCAGCCCAAGGAGGACGCGCATGGCCGGATCGGCATTGGCACAAATGGCCCCGCAGGTGGCGCCCAAGGTGATGGAAGCCTCGGCCATGGCGATGCCTTGGCTGGATATGGCGGCCACCGCGCTTTTTGCCGTGTCGGGCGCGCTGGCGGCGGCGCAAATGCGCAAGACTTTGGTGACTTTCGCCTTCTTTGCCGTTGCTACCGGCCTTGGCGGGGGCACTTTGCGCGATTTGTTGATCGGGGCGCCGGTGTTCTGGATGCACCGCTCGGTGCCGATTGCCATTTGTCTGGTCTCGGCTGTGGTGGTGTGGTGCATGCCGCGCCGCATCTGGCCGGTGCAGGCGATGGAGTGGTTCGACGGGGCGGGGCTAGCCGCCTATAGCGTGTTTGGCGCGGCCAAGGCTTTGCAATGGGGCATACCCCCGCTGCCTGCCGCGATGATGGGGGTGGTGACGGCGTGTATGGGCGGCATTTTCCGCGATATGCTGGCCGGTGTACCCTCGATCGTGTTGCGGCCAGAGCTTTATGTCACAGCGGCGGCTGCCGCTGCGGTCAGCCATGTGGGCCTGTTGGCTCTTGGCGTAGAGCGCAGTTTGGCGATGGTGGTGGCCTTTGCCATCGGACTGGGTTTGCGAGGCGCGGCGATTGCGTGGCAATTGGGTCTGCCTGCCTATCGGCGCTAGGCGCTCTTATTTTTGCAAAGGGCCAAGCGAATTTTTGCGCTTTATGCGAACGGGGTAAGTCGGCAGGGACATAGAGCTGGTATCAGGGGATCAGGGCAGGCGCGATGGATATTACCGAATGGCTCAATCTGGCTTTGCGGTGGCTGCATCTGATTACCGGCATCGCATGGATCGGTTCGTCCTTCTATTTCGTCTGGCTGGATAACCACCTCACTCCCCCTAAACAGGGAGATGCCAGTGGCGAGCTATGGTCGGTCCATGGTGGTGGTTTCTACCATGCGCAGAAATATATGGTTGCCCCCGCGCAAATGCCCGATGACCTGCACTGGTTCAAATGGGAGGCCTATTTCACCTGGGTCAGCGGGTTCAGCCTGTTGACTTTGGTCTATTATGTCGGTGCGCGCAGCTTTTTGATCGACACGCAAAAGCTGGCGCTGGAGCCATGGCAGGCGATTGGCATCGGGCTGGGCGCGATTGCTCTGGGCTGGGTGGTCTATGACAGAATGTGCCGCAGCGCGCTGGGCCGGAACAATCTGGCGATGGGCGTGGTGTGGTATGGCTTTCTGGTGGGCGCGGCCTATGGCTTGAATCAAGTGTTCAGCGCGCGCGGGGCCTATCTGCATATTGGCGCGATGGTGGGCACGGTGATGGCCGCCAATGTGTTCATGATCATCATCCCCGGCCAGCGCAAAGTGGTGGACGCACTGATCGCGGGGCAGGCGCCCGATCCGGCCTTGGGCGCGCGGGGCAAGCAGCGCTCTTTGCACAACAATTACATGACGCTGCCCGTGTTGTTCATCATGATCAGCCACCATTACCCGATGACGTTCGGCGCGGATCGGCCTTGGCTGGTGCTGGCGCTGGTTTCGGCCCTTGGTGTAGCGGTCCGCCATGTGTTCAACCTGCGGCATAAGGGCAAAAGCTCGCCATCCTTGTTCGCTGCGATTGTGGCGCTGATCGTGGCGACCACGGGCTATGTCGCGTGGGAAAAGAGCGGTAGGGCGCAGGCCAAGGGGCCGGACCTGACCTATGCCGATGTGCAGCCCATTTTCGCCAAACACTGCCTGTCCTGCCATGCCGAGCATCCGGTGGCCATGCCTGCGCCGCCTTTGGGCGTGATGCTGGATAGCGCCGCCCATGCCGGTGCCATGGCCCCGCGCATCCAGAAAGTGGCGGTGGACGCTCAGGTGATGCCCTTGGGCAATATGACTAATATGACGCCGCAGGAGCGCGCCAAGCTGGGCGCATGGATCGCGGGCGGGGCCAAACCCTAAAGGCTTGACCCGTTCGGGGGCAGCGGCCAGAGGAACCGCCATGTCTGCCCCCCCAAATCACCGCCCCGATATTGACGGATTGCGCGCCATCAGCGTGGGCGTGGTGGTGGCTTTCCATGCCTTTTTTACCAAGGGCTTTGGCGGCTTCATCGGGGTGGACGTATTTTTCGTCATTTCCGGCTATCTGATTTCGGGCATCATCCTGCGCGATCTGGCGGCGGGGCACTTCAGCTTTGCCGGATTTTATGCAAGGCGGGTGCGGCGGATTTACCCCGCGCTGGTGCTGGTGCTGGCGGCCACGCTGGCGGCGGGCTGGGTGCAATTGTTTGATGATGGGTTTGCGCAACTGGGCCGCCATGTGGCCGCCGCCGCGCTGTTTGTCAGCAATCTGGCGCTCTATGGCGAGGCGGGCTATTTCGACACGGCTTCCGAAGCCAAGCCCCTGCTCCACCTATGGAGCCTTGGGGTGGAGGAGCAATTCTACATCTTGTGGCCGCTGGCTTTGGCGCTGGTGTGGCGGTTGTGGCGCGGGCGCGGCGTCTGGGCGCTGGTGCTGCTGGGGCTGGCTGCCAGTTTTGCGCAAGAATTGTGGCTGATGGGGCGGGACCAGTCGGCGGCGTTCTACATCCCAACCGCGCGCTTCTGGGAAATGCTGGCGGGCGCAGCGCTGGCGCAGGCGGAGCGGAGCGGGCTTCCCAAGCCGCGCTGGCTGGCGGAAGCCTTGGGCGCGGGTGGCTTGCTGGCGCTGCTGGGCGGGCTGGTGTTCATTACCGAGGGCGTGGCCTTCCCCGGCACGGCGGCCTTGTTGCCGGTGGGCGCGGCGGTGGCGATGATCGCGGCGGGGCCACAGGCTTTCGTCAATGCGCGGCTGCTGGGTCTGGCGCCGATGCGCTGGCTGGGGGGCATCTCATATCCGCTATACCTCTGGCATTGGCCGGTTTTGGTGCTGGTGCGAATGGCGGGCTATTCCAGCGCTCAGGCAATGGTCTGGGCGGTGCTGGCGGCAGTGGGGTTAGCTTGGGGCACCACGCGCTTTGTCGAGCCGCCCTTGCGCTATGGCGGACAGGGCAAGGCCAAGCTGGCGGGCCTGTTGGCGGCGATGGGGCTGATCGGCCTGCTGGGCTGGGCTACGGCGCAAGGTATGTTGCGCAGTTCTACCAGCGCGCAAACCGCCAGCATCACGCGGCAATTGGGCTGGGATCTGGCGGTCTCCTCGCCGGAACAAGGCGCGGCTTGCAACCGGCTGATGCCGCAGCGTTCGGCGCTGGTGCCCAATATGCAAGGCAATGATTTCTGTGCGCTGTCACGCAAGGCGCAACCCGATGTGGCGCTGATTGGGGATTCGATGAATCTCAGCCTGTTTCCCGCCCTGTCGCGCTATCGGGACATCAATGTGTTGCTGGCCTCGGCCAGCGAGGCCGCGCCTTTCTATGACACGATCACCACCGAGCGTTTCGACCAGACCCGCCGCAACAATTGGATGCTGACCAATCAGGCGCTGGATTATGCGATCGCCAACCCGTCGATCCGCGTGGTGGTGCTGTCCTATGCCAATGGGGACCGGCTGTTGATCGATGGTTCGGTGCATGAATTGCTGGACCGGGCCGATGCCCGCAAAGCGGAACCGACGGCGGTGCTGGAACGGGTGATGCGCCGCACGCTGGAGCACCTGTTAAAGGCGGGCAAGCGGGTGATTGTGGTGGCACCAAACCAGCGGATGGGTTTTGATCCATCCGATTGCCTCACCAGCCTGCGCCCGATTCACGCCGCTGGCGTGCGCCAATTCTGCGGCGAGCGGGCGGGTAGCGGGTGGCAGCAGATCCGTTTGCGCTATGATGACTGGCTGCGCGGGGTGCTGAAAGATTATCCGCATGTGCAACTGGTCGATCTTGCGCAGCCTTTGTGCGATGCGCGGGGCTGTTATGCGATGCGAGAGGGCGTGATGCTTTATCGCGACAATCTCCATCTATCGCTGGAAGGTTCGGCGGTGGTCGCGCCTGCGGTGCATGCGGCGATCCTGAAAGCGCGGGCGCGCTAGCAGGGGCTTGTTTAGGCCGTCATCCTATATACAATGTAATATAGGTTGTGCGGGAGAAGGCCATTGCGGCTGGGTTTCAGGTCAGTTTTCCAGATTATATTGTCGGGCTTGGCATGGCTGGCGGGCGGGCAGGCCATGGCGCAAACCCGCGGGCCGGTGGTGCTGGCTGCGGCCTCTTTGCAGGAATCGCTCAACGCCGCAGCCGATGTCTGGGCCGCCAAGGGGCATCCGCGCCCTGTGCTGTCTTTCGCGGCCTCTTCCGCCTTGGCGCGGCAGGTGGT
The DNA here is from genome assembly GCF_004005905.1 of Novosphingobium umbonatum. Lineage (GTDB taxonomy): Bacteria > Pseudomonadota > Alphaproteobacteria > Sphingomonadales > Sphingomonadaceae > Novosphingobium > Novosphingobium umbonatum. The sequence goes on along the minus strand of NZ_SACO01000001.1, from coordinate 215,828 downwards.
GCAAGGCGCGCCCGCTGATCTGTTCTTTTCCGCCGACGAGGAATGGATGGATTTCGTGGCCAAGGCCCCCGGCCATGCGGGGGGCTGGTTGGCTCCGGCCACGCGGGCGCCCTTGCTCACCAACCGTCTGGCCCTGATTGCGCCTGCGGGCACCCTTTTGCGTCTGACCATTGCCCCTCGCTTCCCGCTGGCCGCAGCTTTGGGGGCGAATGGCAGGCTGGCCATGGGGCAGGTGAACAGCGTTCCGGCGGGCAAATATGGCCGCGCGGCTTTGGAAAGCCTGCAAGTCTGGCCCTCGGTTCAGGCAAGAGTGGCGGGGGCCGATAGCGTGCGCGCCGCCATGGCGCTGGTGGCGCGTGGGGAGGCGCCTTTGGGCATTGTTTATGTCACCGATGCGGCGGCGGACAGGAAGGTGCGGGTGGTGGGCCTGTTTCCTGCGGCCAGCCATCCGGCCATTGTCTATCCCGTGGCGCGCTTGGCCCTGTCGCATCACGCTGATGCGGAAGGCTTCCGCCGCTTCCTGATCTCGCCGGAAGGCAAGGCGCTGTTCCGTCACTATGGTTTCGGTACAAGCTGACCCATGCTGAGCGCGGAGGAATGGGATATTTTGCGCCTATCTCTGCAGGTGAGCATGGTGGCGGTTCTGGCGGTGGCGCCACTGGCCTTCGCCTGTGCATGGGGCTTGGCGCGGGGGAGGCATCCCTTGTGGGTGCTGCTGGATGGGCTGGTCCATCTGCCCTTGGTGCTGCCGCCGGTGGTGATGGGTTGGCTGTTGCTGCTGGCCTTTGGCGCGCAGGGGCCGGTGGGCGGTTGGCTGGCCGAACATGGCATCAGCCTCATGTTCCGTTGGACCGGCGCGGCCTTGGCTAGCGCGGTGATGGCGCTGCCTTTGATGGTGCGGGCGATGCGCCTGTCGATCGAGGCGGTAGACCCCAAGCTGGAGGCTGCCGCGCGCACCTTGGGCGCTGGACCATGGCAGACCTTCGCCTCGATCAGCCTGCCTTTGGCCATGCCGGGGGTGCTGGCGGGCATGGTGCTGGGCTTTGCGCGGTCCTTGGGGGAGTTTGGCGCGACGATCACCTTTGTCTCGAACATTCCGGGTGAAACCCAGACCTTGCCCTTGGCCATCTATGCCGCGTTGCAAGTGCCGGGGCAGGAGCAGGTGGTGACGAGGCTGGCTTTGCTGTCGGTGGCTTTGTCCTTGCTGGCTTTGGTGGCGTCCGAAGTGCTCAACCGGCGGATGGGGCGCAGCCATGTTCGAGATTGACGTGACCTTGCGGCGGGGCGAGCGGACCATCGCCCTGCAATGCGCCAGCGCGGGCGGTGTGGTGGCGCTATGCGGGCGTTCGGGCGCGGGCAAGACCAGCGTTTTGGACATGGTGGCCGGTTTGGTCACGCCGGACGAGGGCCGGATCGTGGCGGCGGGCCATGTGCTGTTTGACAGCGCGGGCGGCATCAACCTGGCGCCCGAACAGCGCCGCTGCGGCTATGTGTTTCAGGACAAGCGCCTGTTTCCGCATAAAAGCGTGGAGGCCAATCTGCTCTATGGCTGGCGGCTTATCGCGCCGGAGCAGCGCTGGATCACCCCGCAGGAAGTTTATGATCTGCTGGGGTTGGCGCCCTTGCTCCACCGCCGCCCCGTCAACCTGTCGGGTGGCGAGGCGCAGAGGGTGGCCATCGGGCGGGCCTTGCTGGCCGGCGCGCGCTTCCTGTTGCTGGATGAGCCTTTATCGGCGCTGGATGCTCCGCGTCGGGCTGAGATTATGGGCCTGATCGAAAGAATCCGCGATTCGCTGGGCCTGCCCATGCTCTATGTCAGCCACCAGCGCGACGAGGTGGAACGTCTGGCCGCGCTGGTGGTGGAGATGGATTGAGGCCTTACGCCGCGCCCCAGAGCTTGAGGTAATGCGCTTCGGCTTCCTGCCAATGCAGGCCGTGTTCTGCCAACCATGCATCATCATAATAGGTCTGGGCATAGCGGTCGCCACCATCGCAAAGCAGGGTGACGATGCTGCCTGACAGGCCGCATTCGGCCATTTCCTGCATCAAACGCGCCACGGCCACCATATTGGTGCCGGTCGATCCGCCCACGCGGCGGCCCAGCAGGCGGGAGAGGGCGCGCATGGCGCCAATGCTCTCGCCATCCTCGACCGGCTCCATGCGGTCGATGACCGAAGGGATGAAGCTGGGCTCGACGCGGGGGCGGCCAATGCCTTCGATGCGTGCGGTGCAGCCGCCTTCCAGCGTGGTGATCGATGGATCGGCAAAATGCCGGTGAAAGATCGAGGCGGCCGGATCAGCCACGCAGAGGCGGGTTTTCATGCGTTGATAGCGGATGAAGCGCCCGATCGTGGCCGAGGTGCCGCCGGTGCCGGCTCCCACCACCACCCATGAGGGCTCTGGGTTGGGTTCGCGCGCCATTTGGGCAAAGATGCTTTCGGCAATATTGTTGTTGCCGCGCCAGTCGGTGGCGCGTTCGGCATAGGTGAACTGGTCGAGATAATGGCCGCCGGTCTCGCGGGCGAGGCGGGCGGAAACGTCATAGACGCTGCGTGGGTCATCGACGGCGTGGATTTCACCACCGTAAAAGCGGATCGCGTCCAGTTTGGGGCGGGCGGTGGTGGCGGGCACCACGGCGATAAAGCGCAGGCCCAGCAGGCGCGCGAAATAGGCTTCGGATACGGCGGTGGAGCCGGACGAGCTTTCGATCACGCAAGTGTCCGGCCCGATCCAGCCATTGCACAGCGCATAAAGGAACAGCGAGCGGGCCAGGCGGTGCTTCAGGCTGCCGGTGGGGTGGCTGCTCTCATCTTTCAGATAGAGCGGGATGTTGGGGTAACGCGGCAGATCGATCCGCAACAGATGGGTGTCGGCCGAGCGGGTGTAATCCGCCTCGATACGGGCGATGGCCGAAACCAGCCAGTCACGCGATACGCTAGTCTTGTGAGTCATCGCGGCGTTAAACGCCCGCTGGTGGAGATTGGCAAGTGACTTATGCGTCAAGATATTGACGCGGGCCACGCATTTGGACGCATTGCCGCCACGGCTGGGCGGTTGCAAATTGGCACAGGGCCGGATGGGGGCTTGCCAGATCGCGGCGAGCGCTTATGCGAACACGTCCAATCCTAAAAGGGAGACTTATGTGATGATGCGTATTCTGGGTGCTTTGCTGGCGATGGTGATGGTGGCAACGCCTGCAGCCGCCAAGCATCATAAGGCGAGTCATCATGCCGCGGCCGCGCCCGCCAAGGGAAAGGAAAAGGCGGCCAAGCACAAGGCGACCAAGCATAAGGCGGAAAAGTCTGCCAAGGCGCATAAGAAGGGCAAGAAGCATCAGGACGCTGCCGTAGAGCCCAAGCATGGCAAGCACGCCAAGGGCAAGAAGGCCGGTCATGACAAGGCCGAGACCAAGGGCAAGCGCCATGGCAAGCATGACAAGGCCGCCGCCAAGGCTGAAAAATCGGGCAAGAAGCACAAGCTGACCAAGGCCGAACGCCGCGCCGCCGCCCGTGCCGAGCGCAAGGCGGCCCGTCATGGCCAAGGCCGTCACAGCCGTCATGCCGCCTCGCGCCGTTCCTATCAGGTGCCGCATTATACCGCGCCCGCGCCGGTTGCCCCTGCCGAGCCGACCGGCCCCAGCAGCGGTTTCAACGCCGCCTTCCGCGACATTCGCCCCAATCAGTAATCAGGTTTAGCCGATCAACCCCAAATGCTCCGCCCAGTCTGCGGGCGGAGCGGGGAAGGCCTCCACCACCGGCCCCAGCGCGTCGCGCAGGGGGGAGAGCCATTCGTTGAAATGGGTCCATTGCTCTAGCCCGTCACGATAGATGGGCTGGCGCACCTGTTCGGAACTGGCCGTGCGCACGGCGCGTTTGTTGCGCCAGAAGGCCAGACATTCCTCTTCAAATTCCACCCCGACATAGGCCAGCAGCGAGGCAACCTGCGCCTGCGTATCGGCGACCATTTCCTCATAGATCACGCGGTGGACCACGCCGGGCATCTGCGCGTCAAAAGCGGCCATTTGCGCCACATAATCGCGGTAATAGCGGCCAATCTCGCCCAGATCATAGGTGAATGCCTGCCCTCGCGCAAAATGCTGTTTCCATCCCGAAAAGCAGCAACCCATCGGGTGGCGGCGGGCGTCAATAATCTTGGCCCTTGGCAGGATCAGGTGGATCAGGCCGGTGTTCTGCCAGTTATTGGGCATTTTATCGATGAAATAGGGGCGGTCGCTGCTGCGGTGGATGCGGGTGCGCTCGATATATTCCTCGCCCAGTCGCGTGCGGTCGGCGGGGGACAGGCTGCGCAGCAGATCACTGTAGCTGGCAAATTCGCCCTGATCGACGCGGGCCTTTAACCGGCCGGTCAGCATCATCATCTCGGGCAATTCATGCGTGCCCTCGATCTGGCTGTGGCTGGACAGGATCTGTTCGACCAGCGTGGAACCCGAACGCGGCAGGCCCAGCACGAAAATCGGGTCGGGGGCGGTGCATCCGCCCTCGCTCAACCTGGGCGCATAAAAGGGGGCGGTGAACAGAGCGGCATGTTCGGCAGCGTCCAGATGGGTTTCATCGGCATCATACAGGACTTCGGGACGGCGCAAGCGGTTGCCCTGATCATAATGGGCGAAGCTGTCGGCATAGATGCCAGCGTCTTCCAGCGCCTTGCCCAGCGCGAAATGCAGGTGGAGCAGGTCCTCCAGCGCCGGTCCCTGTTCAATGGCGGCCAGCATGGCGGCGCGATCTTCGGGCGGGAATTTGACCGTTTTCAGATTGGCCAGACTCCACCATGCCTCACCCAAAGTCGGCGATTGCGCGATGGCATGGCGATAGGCGGCAATGGCGGCGGGCTGGTCACCCAAAGTCTTTTGCACATGGCCCAGATTCATCCAGATGCGCGGCTGATCGGGATATTGGCGCAGCAGGTCTTCATAGATCGCCTTGGCCTCTTGCTGGTTGCCTTTAAGCACCATCATCGAGGCCAGCAGCAGCGCATTATCGGCATTTTGCGGAGTCTGCGCGCTCAGGATAGCGGCATGGTCCAAGGCTTCGGGCAGGCGGTTGGCTTGCGATAACAGGCGCACCAGAAATTCGCGCGCAGCGGCAAAGCCGGGGGCCAGTTCCAGCGTGCGCAGCAGATAGGTAATCGCCTCGTCCAATTGCCCCATGCGCCACGCCAATTCGCCCATCATGCGGGTGGCGGCAATATCATCGGGCTTGGCGGCCAGACGCGCTTTCAGGATCGGTTCGGCGGTTTCAAAGCGGGCTTCCCCCATGGCAATCGCCGCCTCGATCAATTGCGGATCGCGGGTGGAGGCGCGCACCGCGCCCATTTCAGCCTTGGTGGCTTCCTGATCTTCTCCGGCGGCGCGCAACAATCCGGCCAGCACGCTCCACGCCCGACCCAGATCATCGCGCAGGGCGACCGCGCGGCGCAGATGGTGAATGGCGCCCTCGGCATCGCCCAGACCCGCCAGCGTCAGCCCCAATTCGCAAGCTGGACCTGCGGCGCGCGGTTGATCCTGCGTGAGCGGTTGCAGCACGGCCTGGGCTTCGGGCAATCGCCCCAACAGGCGCAACGCCTGTCCCTTGATCAATTGTGCCTGCGGGTGGGCGATGGCAGCCAGAATCTCGTCCGCCTGCGCCAAAGCCAGCGCCGGATCCTGCGCCAGCAACCGTCCGGCATGGGCTAGCGCCATGTCCAGAGAACCGCTGACCTCTGCGGTTTTATCCAGAACATCCGAAGAAGACGCCATGCGAAAGCCCTTTGTTTTCTTGTGCATGCATCAGGCGCCGCTCGACATGCCCCCAAAGGCAGGCTGTCAATCTGCGGAGTCTGACTTAGGCGTGATTGTCTGCCCCCCTGTTGCCCAGTGATATACGTCAGACGACGTAAGGCTTGGCTTGCGGATTCGCCTTGCTGCAACTTGACTATGGCTGGCGCTCTGGCACACTTTATTTCCGGACGGTCGTACTAATTGCTGCACTTGCGCCATGGCTTTTAACCCATCGGAACGCAGGATGAGGCGGGCGACAGTCTGAAGATTTCGCAAGGGTTTTTATGGCGCCCGCAAGGGCTGTGTCCGGTTGGAAAGGTGACTTTCCGATGCTGGAGCCTGCTGCCCTTTGCACACGGGGCAGCGCCGGAAAACCGCTGTGGGATCGGGGGCAAACTGATCTCTTTTAAGGGGGTAATATGAAGATTGAGGGCAAGACGCGTAAGTCGCTGATGCTGCGCGCGCTGGGCGCGGCGAGCATTCTGACGCCGGTGGCGCTGTTGGCATCGGGCCCTGCCCATGCTGCCGAGGCCGAACCTGCCGCTGCTGCCGAAGCAGGGCCGGTGGGCGATATTGTGGTGACCGCCACCCGTCGTTCGGAAAGCCTGCAGAAGGTTCCGATCAGCCTTCAGGCGCTCTCGCCCGAAACCCTGCAGCAGCATCAGGTGGCCGCCTTTGCCGATTATGTGCAGATGTTGCCCTCCGTTTCCTTCGCAACCTTGGGGCCGGGGCGTTCGAACCTCTATTTCCGTGGCATCTCCGTGGGCGGGGGCCAATTGCCCACCGTGGGCGTTTACCTCAACGACATCCCCGTCACACAGGCCGGTCGCATGCTCGACCCGCATATGTATGACATCGAGCGCGTAGAAGCCCTTTCGGGTCCGCAGGGCACGCTGTTTGGTGCTTCCTCGCTGGCCGGTACTTTGCGCATCATCACCAACAAGGCCAAGATCGGCAAGTTTGAAGCGGGCTATGATGTCCAGCTCAACAAGTTCGGCAAGGGCGACTTTGGCCAGATGTTCGAAGGCTTTGTCAACCTGCCGGTGAATGACAAGATCGCCGTGCGCCTGATGGGTTATTACAAGAAGGAAGGCGGCTATATCGACAATGTCGCCGGCAGCCTGACCTATAAGTCGATCGGCATGACGATCAACAATTCGGCGATTGCCCAGAAGGACTACAACCCGAATTATGAGTTTGGCGGTCGCGCCACGGCCACGATCCAGTTGAATGATGACTGGTCGATCGTGCCGGAATTGACCTATCAGAACCTCAATTCCAAGGGCGGTTATAACTACGATCCCGATGTGGGCGATCTGAAGGTCCATGACTATTCGGAAACCTATAACAAGGATAAGTGGGCGCAGGCCGCGCTGACCATCCATGGCAAGATCGCCGACTTTGATGTGGTGTCCGCCACCGGCTATCTCAAGCGCAAGATCCGCAACGCCAATGACTATACCTATTACACGGTGACCTATGACGGGTTCGCGGCCAACGACCCCGGTTACATGGAATATATGAAGTTCACCGACAAGACGACGGGCAAGACCATTGACCCGACGCAGAAATATCTGGGCCATCTGCGCCAGCAGAAATTCACGCAGGAATTGCGCATTTCCACTCCGAAGGATTGGAAGCTGCAGATGACGGTGGGCGGATTCTACCAGTTCCAGAAGAACCAGAATGATGGCAGCTATTACATCAGCGGTCTGTCCAATGCCACCAGCCTCGGCATTGCCGGTGGTGGCCTCTATTCGCCCGCCCTGCCCGGTGTGGTGAACAAGGACGCCTTCTATATCGTCGAAAATGACCAGCATTACAAAGATGGCGCGATCTTCGCCGAAGCCAATTACGAGATCCTCAACAATGTGAAGTTGAATGGCGGCATCCGCTATTTCATCACGGACAATGGCCAATATGGCTTTAACGGCATCTGGCGCAGCGCCCGCAGCACCACCACCGCGCGCTCGCTGGTAACGGGGCAAATGGGATGCGGCTTCAATGCGGCCAGCGGCTATGCCTGGAACCATCCCTATCGCCTGAGCTGCATCAACACCTCGATCGGCTATCATCAGGTGGGCGAAACCCACAAGCTGGGCGTGTCGTGGCAGGTGCAGCCGTCCAAGATGGTCTATTTCACCTATTCCACCGGCTTCCGTCCGGGTGGCGCGAGCCGTCTGGCAGGGTCCAAGCCCTATGTGGCCGATACGCTTTCCAACTTTGAAGTGGGCTTCAAGACCAGTTGGGGCAGCAACTTCCGCCTCAATGGCGCGGTCTACATGGAAAACTGGAATGGCATCCAATATGGCGTGGTGCCCTTCGGCTTCCAGGGCGCGGGTGTGACGGTCAATGCCGGTAATGCCAAGGTCTATGGTGTCGAACTGGACGGCACGCTCAAGCTGGGCAAGCTGACCCTGTCGGGTTCGGGCGCCTATAATGATGCCAAGCTGTCGACCAATTTCTGTAACCTCGATCCGGTGCTGCGCGTGGTCTCGCTATCGAGCTGCGACGTTAGCCAGGCTGGCACTGTGGCCGCTGCCAAGGGCACGCGTCTGCCGCGTCAGCCCAAGCTGAAGATGCAGGGTTCGGCCCGTTATGAAACCACTCTGGGCGATTATGATGCCTTCCTGCAGGGCACCATGTTCTACCAGACCAATTCGACCTCGGATCTGGATACGTACAAGAACTCGCTGCTGGGCAACACCAAGGGCTTTGCCAGCTTCGACTTCTCGGCCGGTATCAAGAAGGATCAGTGGAACGCCGAAATCTTTGTCCAGAACCTGTTCGACAAGCGCGGCATCCTTTCGAAGAACACTTTCTGCTCGATCGAATATTGCGCGGACTCCGCGCGCAGCTTCCCGATCAAGCCCCAGTTCTATGGCGTGAAATTCGGCCATAAGTTCTGATTTTCCAGTTACCCTGCGAAGGTAAAACTCAAGCCCCCATGGGAAACCATGGGGGTCTTTTTTGATAGGGCGGAGACGGTGTTTAGCCCGCCAGTGCGGCGAGCAGGTTTTCGGGCGTGGGCGTGATGCCTTGTTCGCGTAAGGCCTGCACGGCACAGGCAGCCAGCCCGCTGGCCTGCGCCACGGCAAAGCTGATGCCATAGAGATTGCGACGCAGCGGCACACCTTCAATCGGGCGGGGATAGCCGCTGGCGATGATCCGCCCGCTTTCCACGCGGCAGGCTTCGCGCGGGATGTCCCAATCCAGCCCCACGCCGATCACATCGGGCAGGCTGCCGGGCAGGCATGGGGTTCCATCGGCTTCTGACGCGGCAAGGATGATCGAACCGCGCGCCCGCGCGCCCGCCACGCTGGCCTCGAACAATGCCCTATGCGCGGCATTGGTGGTGCCAAGGCTGAGATTGATAACATCCGCCCCCTGCGCCGCCGCCCAGTCAATCGCGGTGGACAAGGCCAGCGCGCTGCCCCGCAAACTATCGTGAAACACGCGGATGGGCAGGATTTGCGCGGCGGGGGCCTTTTCCTGCACGGCGGCGGTAACGGCGGTGCCATGGCCCAGCCTGTCAAGCGGAAGGCCGCTTTCGATCATCCAGCCATCGGGCCCCAGCGCAAGGCCGGACAGCAGGCGGTCCGCGTTAATATGGGGGTGGTCCGGGTGAACGCCGCTGTCGATAATGGCCACGGTCACCCCGCTGCCGTCAGCCATGGCTGGCCCTTAACCGCCCCGCTTCCAGATGCAGCACCATGTCGGCCTTTTCGGCCAGAGGAGGCTTGTGGGTGATGACCAGCAGCGTGGCATCGGGCAAGGCCTGCCGCAGGCGCTGCGCGATCAGGCTTTCCGTCTCGCCATCCAGCGCAGCGGTGGGCTCGTCCAGCACCAGCACGCCCGGCTTGCGTAACAGGGCGCGGGCCAGCGCCACCCTTTGTCTTTCGCCCGCCGATAAAGCCTGTCCCCGCTCACCGGTCTGTGTGTCCAGCCCCTGCGGCAGGCGGGCCAGCAAGGCTTCCAGACCGGCGGCATGGGCAGCCTGATGCAGCGCTTGATCGGAAACATCGCTCAGGCCAAAGGCGATATTGTCGCGCAGGGTGGCGTTGAACAGGAATGGGTTCTGCTCCACCAGCAAGATCTCGCGGCGCAGATCGGCAAGGCGAAGGCTGCGGGCATCCACGCCATCGATCAACACTTGCCCCGCGTCGGGATCGAGCAGGCGCACCAGCAGGTCGGCCATGCTGGATTTGCCCGCGCCGCTGGGGCCAAGCAGGGCGCAGAAATTGCCCGCAGGAATGGTGCAATCCGCGCCCGCCAGCACAGGGTTGCGCCCGTGGGAAAGATGCACGCCTTTCAGCGCCAACTCATGCGGCCCTGTGCCAAGGGGTAGGGGGCGCTCTGCCTCCACCACATCGGCGGGCGTATCCATCAGTTCGAAAATCCGCGCCAGCGCCACCCGCGCCAGCGCCAGCGAAGCCGACAGGCCCAGCAAGCCTTGCACGGGCGCGAAAAGCCTTTGCTGATAGGCCATGAAGGCCACCAGAGTGCCTATGCTCATCCGGCCTGCGGTAATTTCATAGCCGCCCCATAACATCACCGCCGCATTGGACGCCGACAGCAATGTACCTGGCACCGCGCCTGACAGGAATGAGGTCATCTGCATCCGCAGCATGGCGCGCACGAAACGGGCATTGGCCGCGCCGAAACGGCTGCGCTCGTTCTCTTGCGCGCCCAGCGCCACGATGCTGCGCATGCCCATGATCGTATCGACCAGCAGGCTGCCAATATCGGCCCCTGCCTCGCGCATCTGCTGGTTGAGCGCGGTGAGCTTCTTTTGCGCGCGCAGGAATGTGCCCACGGCCAGCGGTATCACCAACACGCCCACGACAAACAGCCGCCAATCGAGCCAGAGCATCAAGCCAATACTGCCGCCCAGAAACAGCAGATTAGCCAGCGCCGCCAGCAAAGTGTCGCCCGCCACGCGCTGCATGTCGGACACATCGCTGTTGAGGCGGCTCATCAGATCGCCCAACCGGAACCGGCTGAAAAAACGTGGTGAGAGTTGCTGCAACTGGGCCAGCACCGCGCTGCGCATATCGAACAGCATGGCCGACGACAGCGAGACATGCAGCCATGTCGCCAGAATATTCAGCGCATAAGAACCCAGCGTAGCCGCCATCATCAGCCCCGCCACCAGCCAAAGCGCGCGCATATCATGGCGCAGCAACGCGCCGTCGATCATCAGTTTCGATAGGTAAGGCTGGGCCAGACTGAGCGCTGTGGCCAACAGGCTGACCAGCACCACGGCGGGCATGCGCGGCAGATAGGGGCGCAGATAGGGCCACAGCCGCGCATAAGCCTTCCAACTGGGCGGTTGGGCAAAAGCCGCCGAAGGATGGGGAGCGTTCAGAGCGCCATTTCCTTTTCCACCAGTTCAAACCCGCGCAACACATAGCGCGGCTCGCATTGCTGCGCCAGTTGGGCGGTGGTCCAGCGATAGCCCTCGGCCAGATCGGCGATCTGGCGCTGCCACCATGGGCCCTTGCCGCCGCTAGCGTAAAATTGGCCCGAAATCTGGATATGGCGGCGCAGGGACGCGGTCAGCATGGCGTGGTAATGGTTGGTCAGCGCCGCACCATCCCCGCCCTTGGCCATGGCGGAGACCACCGCTACCGCCAAGATCGCCTCGCGCACGGCCTGCGCGCTGCCATCGCCGCAAATGGGGTCAAAACCCAGTGCCGCCGTGCCCAGCGCTAGCCAGTCCGGCCCCGAAAGCTGCGGCAATTGGCGCGGGGCCGTGTCGAAGGCGGCGCTGGCCTGCCCCACGCGGGACAGGAGGGGCGCAATCAAATGGCTTCCCGCCAGCAAGGGTTCCACCTCTGCCCCCACGGCCAGCAGCCATGCGGTATCGCCCTTGGGAATGAGAAAGAGCCAGCCCTCTTCCACCGCTTCCACATAGCAGGCATCACGCTCGGCATCCGGCACCATGTCCACCGGCACCGCCACGGTGCGACGCTGGCCAAAATGCAGCATCGGGGCGGAGGGGAAGGGGCCGGTGCCATGCAGCGTGGCCAGAAGAGGTTCATCACCGCAGGCCAGCGCCGGATGCCCCAAGTCCAGCGCGCCCAGCAGTTCTGCCTCCGACACCACCACCCCGCCATGAGGCATGATCGCCGTATCCGTCCCCCAACGGACATGGCGTTGTTGGATGCGATGGGCGTCTTGCAGCAGGTCTGGCCGCCCAAACACATCGCGCAGCAACCCCAAAGCTGCATCCGACAGCATCACTACCGGCACCGGCATGCGCTGATGTGGTTCAACCAGCGCATCTATTCCTTGCGCGCGGAGCAGGTGCAGGGCGCAGGCGCAAGCCAGCCCAGACCCTCGTACCAGCACCGGCGCTTGTTCCATCAAGGCGTGTAGACCATGCCGGCCATGGTGGCGTCCGCTTCCAGATTCCACGTCTTTTCCCATGCTAAGGTCTTGGCGCTATAGACTTCGATGTCATAGCTGGCGCCATAGATGTAAAGCTTGGCCCCATCGGTGGACATGCCGAACTGGAAACGCGAACGGCAGGGGAATTCGGCCTTGTTGAGCACCTTGTTGTCCGACAGGTCGAAATGCCAGAATTCGCAGCGCTTGTTGCCGATCGTGCCTTGCGTCACCACCGTATAGGCTTGCTTGCCATCGGGCGTTACCTGCAGGCCCGCCATTTGATAGGGGGCAGGGCCGATCGGGGTGAAGTCAAAAGTCTTGGACGCCAGTTTGAAGCGGCCAATGCCGAAAATCTTGTTGTGCAAATAGGGGTCGGCGGCGGTGAACAAGGACACATATTCGTCATTGTTGCGCAGCAATTCGACCCCGCCACCAAAGCTGTTATTCTCCAGCCCTGCGCCTTCGGGCTTGGCCATGTCGATCTTGTCCACCGTCTTGAAATCGCTGGTGTTCAGGATCAGCACCTTGTCGCGGAAAATATAGAGCAGCTTGCCATCGGGCGAGAGCATCATATTGGCGCGGGCGGCATTCAGCGGGTTGTCATCCTCGGGGATGTCCACCGCTTTCACCACTTTCTTCTGCACCAGATCGATGGTGGCATATTGCCACTTGCCCACCTTGTAACGGTCGACCTGTTTGTCGAACTGCATCAGGATGGTGTAATAATAACGCCCCGTGTGATCGGGCACGCCGCCGGTGAAGCGATAGCGCGTGGTGGGCGTGTTCAGGCTGAAGGAATTGAGCACTTTGCGCGTGGCCGCGTCCAGCACTTCAATCCCGCTGTTGGTGATGGTGGTGGTGTAGATGCGCTTCTTGTCATTGGACAGGCGCAGGGCGGTGGGCAGGCCACTGGCCAACTGGATCTTGTCCACCACCTTGCCGCTGGTTTCATCCACCACCAGCAATTTGTCGGGATAGGACCCCATTACAATGGTAGAGGCATGGGCCGAAACACCAGCGACCGGAACGGTGGCAGCCACCAGACTGGCCGACATCAAGGCTGAACGCATAAATCTCATGGGCGGGTCTTTCCTGCCTGTTTCCATCAAGCCGCGCGAAATGCCGCGCAATGCTTAGGGGAAGATGATGTCGAGGCTGCGCCAGTCACGCGCGGCGGCGGCGCAATTGCTGGCCCAATCGGGCGAGTAATTGACATGGTCGGGCACCTGAACCGGCCAGAAGCAGGTGACATAGCAGTCGTAAATGTCACGCTCGACTGGTTGGCACAGACCCGCCGTGCCGCCGCCCGCATCCACTTCCCAACCCGGAGAGAAGGAGAGGGTGCAGCCCATGGGCACATGCGGGCGGACCTGCTGCTGCAAGGCCACCACATCCTGTTCCATGGCCGCGGTTTGCGCGTTGACGCTTTCGTCGATCGCCTTGGCCTTGTTATTGACGGGGCGCAGATGCTTCATGACAAGCCCTTTCGCTGAGCGAATTTTTCAAGAAATTCGGGGTTTTTGACCGAGATGGCGCCGTGGATTTCAAGGCAGCGCCCCGTCCATTCGCGGATCCAGTCGCAATAATGCAGATTGGCGTGGCCGGTGTCGCCATAGCGGACAAAGGCCTCGTGGTGGCACCCGCCCGCGCATAGCGGCCGCGCCCAGCAGGACTGGCAGGCATACTTCGCGCCCACATGGCCTTTGCTGAGGAATTCGCCCTGTGCCGCGCGGTCGATCCCGCTGGAAACATGGCCCATCACATGGCTGTCGGCATCGGTGAAACGGTGGCAAGGGGAGAGATCACCCGAGGGCGACACGCCCAGCAGCCCAAGGCCCGCGCCGCAGGGATGGCTCTTGTTGGTGCCTTGCACCAGCTCGCCAATCGTTTCGGACACATTGGTAAAGCCGTGCATCCAGCCTTTGAGCGCATAATCGAGCCATTCATCGGCCAGTTGGTGGAACTGGGCCAGCACGCTGTTCATGCCATCATCGCTGAGCGAATAGTCCCGCGTGCCCGATGTGGTGACCGGCGCAAAGCCGACTTCGTGAAAGCCGATATCATCCTTCAAATGCCGGAAGATGCGGATGACATCCGTTACCCCGTCGGTCAGGGTGACGCGCGCGGTGATCGCCCGGCTGCGATGGCGCGCGATGAGTTTCCGCAGTTTGGGTTCGATCACGGCATAGCTGCCCTTGCCGCTTTTATAGACGCGGCGTTTGTCTTGCAGCTCTTGCGGGCCGTCCATGCTGACGGTCACGCCAATCTGCTTTTCCGCAAGAAATTCGATGATCTCGTCGGTCAGCAATGTGGCGTTGGTGGTCAGGCTAAAGGTAATGGTGCGACCCGAGGACCCCGCCTGTTCGGTGGCATAGGCGACAACTTCGCGCAGCAGCGGGAAGTTCATCAGCGTTTCGCCACCGAAGAATGTAATATGCACCGCAGGCCGCCCGCCCGACTGCGCCAGCAGCAGGTCGACCGAGGCTTTGGCGGTGTCCAAAGTCATATATTTGGGCTTGCCGTTCGGCGTGGCGATCTTGTCCGCGCCAAATTCATAGCAATAGGTGCAGGCCAGATTGCATTGGTTGGTGATGTTGAGCACCAAGGCCTGCAAGGGATAGTCGACCGGCGGCGTGGCAGGCGCCGGGGCGGCAACGGTCTGGTCCGAAACAATCACGCGGGCCAGACGAAGCTCACGCACCAGATCTTCGGCATCGGCATGGCTCTGGCCTGCATCGACCAAAGCCTGCACCAGCGCGCCATGCTCCATCTCCTGCGCGTCCAGCATGGACAAAACCTGCGCCACCGCGCCATCCAGCGCAAAAATAGCGCCAGCGGAGACGAGATAGATGAAATCCTGCCCTTCGGCGGCAAAGCGATGCACTTCGCCGCTGCGGTAGACATGGGTTAGCAAAGCGGTCATTGGCTCACCTCCGGCTGATCCCAGCGCTTATAGGCGGGCACGGTGACGATCAGCATGGATTTGGCGGTCAAGGGCTTGCCATCGGCGCCCTTTTCGGCCTTGGCCGTGGCCGTCACCCAGACTTCGCCGTAATTGTTGCGGTTCCATTTGCGGGCCGGATTGGGGCCGTCGATATTAGGCGTGAAGAAGGCGGTCTGGCTCAGCTTGCCGACATAGTTCACGTCATCATCATAATAGACGTAAGGGAACTCGCCCATGGACCAAGTGGCATCGATCGGGCCCACCGCCACATCATCGCCAGTGCCGATTTTGCCATCGGCGCCCTTGTCATAGCCGATGGCTTCAAACTGCTGATAACCCTTGGGGTGCTTCTCGCTGCCGCCCAGACGGGCCAGAGCGGTTTCGGGCGTGACCTTCAGGTAATCGACCTTTTTATACACTGGCAACGCCTTTTCCAGCACCGCCCCGCCCAGCACCACATCATGCGCGCCCACCACCGCATCGGCGGCCACATCCACGCTGACCACAATCTCGTCCGCGCTGGCCGAGATGATCTTCTTGACGCTTAACCCCTTGCCCAGACCCAGATCGGCGGGGACGAATTTGGTGGGCAGCTTGTCGCCCAGAATGCGCAAGGTGGCGCCGGTAGTGCCTGCCTTCAGCGCATAGGGGCTGACGCTGCTGATCGTGGTTTCTCCGCCAGCGCGGGTCAGCGTTACGTCAAAGCCGAATTCCTGATAGGCGCCCCAATACCAGCGGCCCACGGCCGATTTCTGGTCGGGTGCAAACCACAAGGTTTCGCGCGCCGCGCCATTGGGGGCGTCGGGCGTGGCCATATCGCCGGTGCCGCTGCTGCTGCCGCGCCATGAGTATCCGGCATAGACAATGCCCTTGCCGCTGCGGGTGATGGTGCTGCCATCGGATAGCGAATGCAGGGTGAGGGTGGAGGTGAAATCATCCCCCGCAGGCGCGATAGTCAGCGAACCTGCGTAGCGGCCCTTGCCCGGCATACTGGCCGAAACCAGCCATTTGCCTGCCAGCTCGGGCTTGCGCATACGCGCGCTCCACGCGGCCCATTCGGGCGTGTGCAGCGGGGCCACCTTGCGGATATAATCCAGAGCCAGCATGCCGGGCGTAGGCCCCTTGCCAGCGGGAGCGCCGAAACCGGCGGGGATACCATTGTCATCCACCGGACGGCGGAATTGCACTTCGGCCTGCGAATAGAGCGCTACGTGCAGATCTTGCAGCAGGCGCCATTCATTGGCCGAACGCCGCCAGCTCAAGGGCTGGGCAAAGGCGTGGCAAGAGGCGCAGGCGGCGCGCACTTGCTCATTGGGGATGTTAACCTCGTCCAGCGCGCGCTTTTCGGGCAGATACATCACCGCCTTCGCCTCTTCGGGCGCCAGCCCATGCGTGGTGGACAGCGAGCGCACGACTTTCTTGGCCTCGTCCGCCGTGATGGACAGGCCATTGAGCTTGACCATACGGTGGATCACCTGCGCCCATTGTTCGGGCGTGGTGCGTACCCAACTGATGCGCGACAGGTGGCCCTTGCCATCGCTGGTGTGGCAGGTGCCGCATTTCTCGATCACCACCTTGTCGGTAACCGGAATGCCTTCCTCGGTCTCGGCGCCCTTTTCATCGGATTGGGCGATGGCGGGGGCGGACATGCCCTGTAAAGCGGCAGCACCAGCCAGCGTGGCGGCAAGGCCCAGCACAGCATAGCGGCGCAATAGAACGCGTTTCTTGGCAATGGCATCGGACGGGAAGTTCATGGTCAAAGGTTCCCCCCAAGGAAAGACAGGCGCGGCTTTCAAACATTGAATCAGCGGCCTTGCGGGAGAAGTCTGGACAGGTGTCAAAAATCCTTCAAGCAGCTTTTGCCCCGATACGCAGTTTGGCGCAGACCTTTGGGGCAAAGCGCGGGGCCGCCAAGAAAAACGGCCCCACGCCAAAGCGCAGGGCCGTTGCAAAGCTGTAAGCCAAGTGGCGCTTACGCCAATTTAAGCGGCAGGCTGCGCAACCTCTTGCCGGTGGCCGCATGGATCGCATTGGCAATCGCTGGGATTACCGGCGGCAGCGATGGCTCGCCCAGGCCGGTGGGCGGGAAGTCGGGGGTGAGGAATTGCACGGCGATTTCGCGCGGGGCATTCTCGATCCGCGCCAACGGGAAATCGATGAAGCTTTCCGCCGTGATCGCGCCCGCCACCTGTTCGATCTTCTGCTCGATCAAGGCTTGGCCCACGCCCTCGATCAGCGCGCCCTGCAATTGGTGGCGGGCATTGAGCGGGTTGATGATCTGGCTGCCCACATCGCCCACGGCCCAGACTTTGTCCACCCGCACGCTTTGATCGGCCAGAATGGTGACATCGGCCACTTCGGCAAAATAGCCGCGATGGCAGAAATAGAAGCCAAAGCCGCGCCCGCGCTTTTCGCCTTTGGCGCTGGGGGGCAGGTGCCCACCGCGCCAATCGGCAGAGGCACACACCGCATCGATCACCGCACGCGCGCGGCCGGTGTGCAGGGCAGGGCGGCCCTTCTCGGCGGGCAATTCGCGCGGGGCCCCCAACAGGCGGCGCAGGAAATCGGGCAGGTCGGTGCCCGCCGCTTCGGCCAGTTCGGTCAGAAAGCTTTGATAGACAAAGGCCATGGCGTTGGAAGTAGGCGCACGCAGCCAGCCCGTGCCCAGATTGGTGGGCAGATAGGTCGCGCCCAGTTGCATATGCTCCAGCGCATTGGTCGGAAATTCAAAGGCGCTCATCTCGGCGGCGCGGACGGGTTTGCCATCCTTGCCGAAACTGATGAAATGGTCCTTGAAGCCCACCAATTGCCCTTGCGCATCCAGACCTGCGGTCAGGCGGTGCCAACCGGCTGGGCGGTAGAAATCATGGCGCAGATCATCGGTCCGGTCGAACAACAGCTTGACCGGACGGCCTGGCACGGCCTTGGCCACTTGCCCCACCATCACCATGTAATCATTGAGCAAGCGCCGCCCGAAGCCGCCGCCAATGCGCGTCATATGGATGGTCAGCGCTTCGGGCGCGATGCCCAGCATGGCGGCAGTCTCGCGCCGTCCATTGGCGGGGTTCTGGCTGGGGGCCCATAGTTCCAGCTTGCCATCCTGCCACAGGCCGGTGCAATTTTGCGGCTCCAGTGTGCCATGGGCGAGGAAGGGGTAGGAATAATCCGCGGTGACCACCTTGGCGGCAGAGGCAAGGGCTGCTTCCACATTGCCCGCTTTGGCCAGTTCCACCTGCGGCGCAGCGCCCAGAGCCTTGGCGGCCTGTTCTTCATAAAGGGCGGTGGACAGGCCCTTTTGCGCGGCATCATTCCACACGGGCTTTACCAAGCCTCGCGCCTTTTGCGCCTTCCACCAGCTGTCGGCCACCACCACCAGCGTGTCATGGCTGCCCATGGGCACCATGCCGCTGTTGATCGGCACCACCGCCACCACGCCTTTGATCTTCATAGCGGCGCTGGCGTCATGGCTGGCCAGCGTGGCGCCATGGGCAGGGGCCTTGATGATCGCGCTATGCAGCATGTTGGGCAGGCTGACATCAATGCCGAACAGGGGCTGGCCGGTGACGATCTTGGCCGTGTCCACGCCTACCATCGGCTTGCCAATGATGGTGTATTCCTTGGGCGATTTGAGCGGCAGCTTGGCCACATCGGGCGCAGGCAGGCTGGCGGCGGCGCGGGCAAAGGCGGCATAGGGGGCTTGGCGCTGGCTGGGCACATGGAACACCACGCCTGCCTTGGTGGTCAGACTGGCGGCATCCACGCCCCATTCCTTGGCCGCCGCATTCAGGATCATGGCGCGAGCCGCCGCACCCATTTGCCGCATGGGCAGCCAGTTGTTGGGGGTGGCGTTTGATCCACCCGCCGTCTGCACGCCATAGATCTTGTCATCGGCCAATGTCTGTTCAACCGTCAGCTGAGCCCAACCAATGTCGAGTTCCTCGGCAATCAGCATGGGCAGCATGGTGCGGATGCCCTGACCGATTTCGGGGTTTTTGGCGCCGATGGTGAAATGGTTGGCGGTATCCACGCGGACAAATACATTGACCGGTACAGCCGCGGCCTGCGGTGCATTGGCCGCCAGCGCCAGTCGGGCTTCAAAGGTTACCACGCCAGCCCCAGCCACAGAGGCGGCCAGAAAGGCGCGGCGGTCGAGTTCCGGCATCAGGCTCATGCGGCGTCTCCCGTCACATCGGGCAGGCCAGCGGCCATGCGAATGGCGCGGCGGATGCGGATATAGGTGGCGCAGCGGCAGATATTGCCATTCATGCCCTCGTCAATTTCGGCATCGCTGGGCTTGGGATTGGCTTGCAACAAAGCGGTGGCCGACAGGATTTGACCCGCCTGACAATAGCCGCATTGTGGCACGTCAATCGCCTGCCATGCCTCTACCAAAGCCGCGCCTTGCGGCAGGGCTTTGGCGCCTTCGATGGTGGTGATGGCCTTGCCCGCGGCTGCGGAAATCGGGGTTTGGCACGAACGCACCGCCTGCCCGTCCATCAACACAGTGCAGGCCCCGCACAGCCCTTGGCCGCAGCCGAATTTGGTGCCCGCCATATGCAGGTCCTCGCGTAAAACCCAGAGCAAGGGTTTGTCGCTATCGGTGGTGACGCTCACCTTTTTGCGGTTGACGGTCAAGGCAATGGGCATGGGGCAAGCTCTCCTGAAGGGGCGGGCCGTGGGACAGGGGATGAAAGGTATGGGAATAATTCTGGACGACCATCCAGATTTCGTCAAGCATTGGCGCTTTCCATGGTTGCACCCGCCCGCAGCCAATGGCAAGGCGGCCCGCATTGGAGTGGGTGGAATGACAGAAAACAGCGCATCACAGCAGCCCGAAGGCGCCAGTCCGGCCAGGCCGGGCACCTATTCGCGCGGGGCCGAAACGGTCGATGCCATCCTGAAAGCGGCGCTGGATGTGTTGATCGAGGAAGGCGCGGGGGCCTTTACCATCCGCCGCATCGCCAATGCCTGCGGGATGAAGGTGGGCAATGTTTCCTATCATTTCCCGCGCAAGGAAATGCTGGTGCAGATCCTGCTGGATGAAATATTGGTCAATTATGACGGGTTGCTGGACGCGCGGGTGCGCAAGGCGGAATTGAGCGCGGAAGGTCGCCTGCGCATGGTGATCCGCCTCTGTCTGGAGGACATTGCAGGCAAGCGAACCACGCGCCTGTTCACCGAACTATGGGCGCTGGCCAACCAGAATGACTTTATTGCGGAACGGGTGCGCGTCTTTTACCAGCGCGTGCATGAATTGATCGGCGAGGTGGTGGCCGAACTCAACCCTGCCTTGAGTGCACCAGAGGTCGAACATTTGGCCCGCTATATCAGCACCAGCATGGAAGGGGCCACGCCCTTTCTGGGCTTTGAAAAGCCTTGGGCTCAGCACATGCCGGCCCATATCGCGCTGACCTGTGAGGCGATGGTCGCGCTTGTAAAATCGGCCAAAGCGGGCGAGATTGCGGCACTGACCAGCTAGGCGGGGGCAACCGTCAGCGATTCTTCGCAGGGCAACACGGGTGGCGGACCGATCATGGCGCGCCGCCTGCAGGGAGTTGCGCGCGATGGTTTCCAGTATCGGTTCCAAGGATAGGCAATGGGCGGCGCCTTTGGCGGCTGTGCTGGGCTGCTTGCAACCTGCCATCGATCCGGTGTTTCTGGCCCTTGCCTCCTCCGCCACGGGGTTGAGGGCGCAAGATCACGGCTGGGTGGTCGGCGCCACACAGGCGGCGGCGGCCTTGGGGGCCGTGCTGGTGTGGTGGCTGGGGCTGGATCGTCGGGCAGGGGCGGGGCGGTTTGCGGCCAGTCTGGCATTGATGGCGGCGCTGTTGACGCCTTTGGCTGACGGCTTGGTATGGTTGTTATGCCTGCGCGCGGCCTATGGGCTGGGCATGGGGGCGATCTATGCCAGCGCGATGGGGGCCTATGCCGCCCGTTTGGAGCAGCATGCTGCCAAAGCCTATGGCGTGGTGATGCTGGCGCAATTGCTGCTGGCCTCGGCCATCTCGCCGGTCCTGCCGATAGTGGCAGATGATCTGGGGGCAGACGGGGCCTTGTGGTGTCTGGTGTTGGTTCCTGCATTGGCGCTTTTGGCAGCGGAGGGAGTCGCGCCTTGTTCTGCGGCGCTCCGGCATGAAGCTGTGCGCCAGCCCACGCCAATTGCCGGTTGGGCGCTGGCCCTGGGCACATTCTGGTTCATTTGCGCCACGATGATGGTGTGGAGCCTGTCGGGCGGTCTGGCCATGGCGGCGGGCTTGGGGCATGATCTGATCGGGCGGGCGGTGTCGCTGGGGTCCTTGGCTGGCGCGGCGACGGCATGGGTCGTGATGCGGCGCAGCGGGCGGCGGGAAGTGGTGCCGCTGGCCTTGCAAGGCCTGTTGGCGGGTATGGCGGTGCTGTCACCTATGTGGTTGATCCGGCCCGATGGTGGGGCGGGTTTTGTCGGGTCGATGGTGCTGCTCAACATCGGATCGACCGCGATGATCATTCTCTGCTCGGGGCTGGCCAGCGCGGCGGGCAGGGACTCGCGCTTTCGCGTGCTGGTGGCGGCCACGCATAATCTGGGCATGACGGCGGGGCCTGCTTTGGGTTCGGCGCTGGTCTGGGCCGATCCGCAGAGCGGCGTCTTGACCGGTGCGGCGCTGGCGATAGGTTTGGCCGTGTTGGCGGTGGGCATGGCAGGTTGGCAGCAGCGCCCGCCTGCGATCCGTCCCTACGTTATTTGGCGCATTGGGGCGCGATAGGGCCTATGACCATGGAATTGGGGCAAGTTTGCCTCTTGACCGAATTAGGACATCTGTCCAACCTGACCCGTGACAGGGGATCGTCGCCCCTGGCCAAGCGCCTGTCCGACGAGCTAAATCCTTATCCAAGGAGGTTTCCGGAAGAGATGTCTCGCCCCACCCTGCTCCGTCCGATGGCGCAAATCCTGCGTTTGGCACCTTTGGCGCTTGCTGTGGCATCCGGCACGGCACGGGCTGCTCCCGAAAACCTGACCGAGCCGGAAACCGCCACCAGCGCGACCCTGCCCGCGCCTAGCAAGGACTGGTTCTTTGTGCGTGGTTATTTCGAAACCGGTGGCACTTCGATTGTGGATAGTGCCACGTCGAAAATGCTGGGCATGGTCAACACCAGCGGTTGGTCCGATCTGGCCTTCGATCCCATGGGCAAGGTCTATTATGTGGCCGAAACCCTATGGAGCAAGGGCAATCGCGGCACGCGGCAGGATATGGTCTCGGTCTATGATGCCAAAACCTTGCTGTTGCAGACAGAAATTCCGATCCCCGGCCGGTTGATCATTGGTGCGCAGCTCAACAATTTCGCGGTCTCGGCCGATGGCAAGACGGGCTATGTCTATAATCTGACGCCTGCGGCCTCGGTCAATGTGGTCGATCTGGTAAAGCGCAAATTCGTCAAGAATGTGGAGCTTCCCGGTTGCGCGGGCATGATGCCGATTGCCGAGGGGCTGGTGTCGGTCTGTTCTGACGGGTCGCTGGCGACGGTGAACCTGACGGGGGCCAAGGCAGAGATTACCCGCAGCGCGCCTTTCTTTGTGCCTACGGTCGATCCGGTGTTCGACAGTTTCAGCTATTCGGCGGTCAAGAAACAGGCGGTGTTCATCAGCTATACCGGCCTTATCTACACCGCCAAGATCGGCGCCAAGCCCGAGGTTGCCGCGCCTTTCTCCATTCAGGCCGCCGCCGGTTTGCGCGCTGGCGATACCAAGCCTTTGGATGTCAACTGGCTGCCCGGCGGGTGGCAGGTCAGTGCCTGGCACCGTGCCAGCAATCACCTCTATGTCTTGATGCATATGGGCGAATATTGGAGCCAGAAGGAATTGGGTTCCGAGATCTGGGACGTGGACCTGACCGCCAAGAAGGTCGTGCGCCGCTTCCCGCTGGAGGACAAGGCGGGCAATCTGGAAGTGACCCAAGGCGACAAGCCCAAACTGTTTGTGAACAGCGGGCGTGACGGCGTGGTGATCGATCTGGCCACGTGGAAAGCGGGGCCGAAGATCAAGCGGATCAGCGGCGGGATCATCTCCACCATCGAGGCGCCATGATGGCGCTGGCGGCTCTGGCTATCGGGCTGGTTTCTGGTGCTGGGGCGCTGGGGAATGGTTTGGTGCTGGCGGGAGCCGGTCTGGGAAAGCTGCGCCATCGCGCCTTGTTGAGCGGGGTGGTGGGTAATTATCGGCTGTTGCCCGATGCTTTGGTGGGGCCGGTGGCGTTGACTTTGCCTTGGGTGGAGCTGGGGCTGGGGGCGGCGCTGGTCGCGGTGCCTTTTACCGGTGGCGTCTGGACCCAAGTGGCGGGCGCGGCGGGGGCGGGGCTGTTGCTGGTCTTTGCTCTGGCCATGGGCATCAATCTGGCGCGCGGGCGCGGGGCGATTGATTGCGGCTGTGGCCGTTCGGAATTGCGCCAGCCTTTGAGCCGCGCTCTGGTCGCCCGCAATCTGGTGTTGGCCGCGCCTTTGCTTTTGGTGGCTGCGGGCGGCGCGCGCGTGCCGCTGCAAGGTTTTGATCTGGTTTCGCTGGTGGTGGGCGGGGTGGCAATCGCGCTGTCCTACCACCTGTTCAATGCTCTGGTGGCGCTGCGGGCCAGTCCCTTGGCCGCCACTTTGCTGCCTGCACGGAGACAAGGCTGATGATCCTTTCGCTGATTATTTCGCAAGTGGTGTCGTGGATCGTGATCGGCGCTCTGGTGGTGGCCCTGCTGGCGCTGGCGCGGCAGGTGGGGGTGTTGCATATGCGCGTCGCCCCTGCGGGCGCGCTGACCACGGCGGGCGGGCCTGCGGTGGGCAGCGGCACCACGATGGTGGAAACGCAGGATCTGGATGGCAAGCATGTGCATATTGGCGGCCCGTCCAAGGTTGCCTCGCTGCGCCTGCTGATGTTCGTTTCGGCCTCGTGCCCTTTGTGCAAGGGGTTGATCCCCGTGGCCAAGAGCTTTGCCAAGGATGAGCGGCTGAGCCTGACCTTTGTGGGCGATGATGATGTGGCGACCCAGCGCAAGCTGATCGCGCAGCAGGGTTTGGAAGCCTATAGTTTCGTCAATGGCCCCGATGTCGGGCAGGCCTTTGCCGTGGGCAAGCTGCCCTATGCGGTGCTGCTCGATAGCGATGGCGTGGTGCTGTCCAAAGGCTTGGTGAACAGCCGCGAGCATCTGGAAAGCCTGATTATCGCCCATGAGATGGGGGTGAAAAGCGTGCAGGACTATATTTCCTCGCTGAAGGTGGTGGCCTGACCCCTTTGCCCCGATTGTGATCTTTCCTGCGGGAGTTTGATGATGAAATTGTTCAATCCCGATGCCGCTGCCGAAAAGCTGCTGCGCCGTTTTGCCGGTGGCACATCGCGCCGCGGGATGCTGGCCCGTCTGGGCGGGGCGCTGGTGGCAGCGCCTGTGTTCCCCCTGCTGCCCGTCAGCCGCGCCGAGGCGGCCAAGCCTGACCGCAGCCCCGAGGCCAAAACCGCCTTTGCCCGCAATGCGCAGACCAAGGATGACACGCAATGTGATTACTGGCGATATTGCGCGATTGATGGCGCCTTGTGCTCCTGCTGCGGCGGCGGGGTGCATACTTGTCCGGCAGGGGCGGAATCCTCGCCTGTTTCCTGGGTGGGCACTTGCATCAATCCCGACGATGGCAAGGCCTATATGATCGCTTACCGCGATTGTTGTGGCAAGCCGATGTGCAGTCAGTGCGAATGCGACAACACCGATCGCGAGACGCCGCTTTACGTGCCCAATCTCAACAACAATGTGATCTGGTGCTTTGGCACGCAGAGCATGGAATACCATTGCTCCACCGCCGTGCTGGTGGGGCCAGCCTGAGGTGAGGGCTGGTTGGCTGGCCGGTGTGGCGGCGGGTCTATGCGTGGGTGCGGCTTATGCAGCCCCCGTTGGCGCATCCGATCCGCGCTTGGCCGCGATTGGTGACATAGAGCAGGCCCATGCCGATTTTGTCGAGCATTGCGCGGGGTGTCATGGGGTGCGCGGCAATTCCGCACCCGCGGCTCTGCCCGAATTGCAGGGCAGGGTGGGTTGGTTCCTCTGCATGCCCCAATCGCGCGCCTATCTGATCCGCCTGCCCAATGTGGCGCATAGCCGGATCAGCGATAATGCCCAACTGGCCGATATGCTCAACTATATGGCCTTTGTGGTGGGCGGATCGAGCGCGCCAGCCCATGCCCAACCCTTTACCGCGCAGGAAGTGGCGCAGGAGCGGGCGCATCCCTTGGTGTCCGGCTCGCTGACGGCAGAGCGGCGCCATCATGCACTGGAGGCCATCAAACGTTGCGGGGCGCCTGCCTCGCTTCTGCTCAATTATGAGGGCGAAAACAAAAAGCGGGGATGATCGCTCACCCCCGCCTCTCGCGTTTTCCATTGGTCTGGCGCTATTAACGCAGCAGATTGTCCAGCACCACCGCCACTTCATAGAACAGCGCACCCACCACTGCAGCGGCAGGAATGGTGATGATCCATGCCATGAGCAGGCGCTGGGCAACGCCCCAACGCACCGCGCTGGTACGCTTGGCCGCGCCCACGCCCATGATCGAGCCGGTGATCACATGGGTGGTCGACACCGGAATGCCAAGCCCGCTGGCCGAGAACAGCATGATCGAGCCACCCAGCGAAGCCGCAAAGCCCTGATGGTGCGACAGCTTGGTGATGCGGCTGCCCATGGTTTCGATGATCTTCCACCCGCCCGACAAAGTGCCAAGGCCCATGGCGACATAGCAGGACAGCACAACCCAGGTGGGGATGTGGAACTCACCGCTGCCCAGCATGCCCTGCGAATAGAGCAGCACGGCGATGATGCCCATGGTCTTTTGCGCGTCATTGGCGCCATGGCCCATGGAATAGGCCGCGGCAGAGACCAGATGTAGCTTCTTGAAAATGCCATCGGCGCTTTTCGCGGTCAGCTTCATCAGCGCCCACGACGAAATCAGCACGATCAACATTGACACGGTCATGCCGATCAAGGGGGCAAGCGCGATGAAAGAGGTGGTCTTGGTAACGCCCGACCAGACGATCCCGCTGGGGCCGGCATGCATCAGGCCTGCGCCCACCAGACCGCCCACCAGCGCGTGGCTGGACGAGGAGGGGATGCCGCGCACCCAGGTGAACACGTTCCACGCCATGGCGCCCACCAGAGCGCCAAAGATGACATGCGGGGTCACCGCATTCTTGTCCACAATGCCCTTGCCCACGGTTTCGGCCACTTTCAGGCCAAAGAACCAATAGGCGGCAAAGTTGAAAAAGGCGGCAAACAGCACGGCTTGCACAGGCGAGAGCAGCTTCGTCGTCACCACCGTGGCGATCGAATTGGCCGCGTCATGCAGACCGTTGATAAAGTCGAACGCCAACGCCAGTGCGACAAGCGCAAAGACGAGCACGGGCGCCACGAGTACATGTTCCATGGGAACGACTCCGGTTAGGCGTGATCGATGACGAGGCCGTCGATCTCGTTGGCGACGTCTTCGAAACGGTCCACCACCTTTTCCAGATGGCCATAGATTTCGCGTTCGACAAAGAAGCGCAACGTGTTGGCGGGGCCATGGGTCTTGTAAGACTTGTTCATGCCCTTGTCGTGGATCTCGTCCGAATGCTCTTCCATCCGCACCAGACGTTCGGTCAATTCGTGCAGGCGTGCAGCATTGCCGTGAATGTCGCGCAGCAGCGGCAGTGCTTCGGACAGCAGGCGCGAGCAATCGACGATGATCGCGGCCATGTCGCGCATTTCCTGCTCGAATTCGGCCACTTCATACTGGCTGATTGCGCTGGCGGTCTTCTTCATCTGGTCGATGGCATCATCCATCGAGGTGATGAGGCTGGTGATCGCGCCGCGGTCAAACGGGGTGAGGAAAGTCTTGCGCACCGATTGCAGCACTTCGCGGGTGATGTCGTCGGCTTCCTGTTCACGCTCGACGATTTCCTTGATGTGCTGACCCATGTTCGGGCCGCCCTGCAACAGGCGGGTCAGCGCGTCGCTGCCAGCGGTCAGCGTAACGGCATGGGCTTCGAATTGCTCGAAGAAATTGCCTTGCTTGGGCAAGAGTGACTGGAACCAGTGAAACATCCTGAAGCCTTCCTTGAGCTGCGCAAACCCGCGTCGGAAGGGCAGGCGCGCGGACGCATCTTCAAAATCGCCGGGGCGGAAAGACCGCATCAAATCCCGCAATTCTGTTTCATCCACGAGGTCAGCTGCTTCCGACAGGGCAAACCACTGCCGCGTGCGCTGCCCTGCCTCGGGCCAATCGTCAAGCTCTGAGGTGACGGCTAGTGGAAAAACCCGAACTTTAACCAAAAGTGAAGCGCCCGACTTCAACTGTTTGCGATAGCGGTAATCGCCCAGCGGAGACGGGCAAACCGCCCCTTCAAGCCCCGCTTCTTCAAAGGCTTCCTGCGCTGCGGCGGCATGGGGGGCAAGCCCCTTCATCGGGTTGCCTTTGGGCAAAACCCAGCGCCCTGTCCCACGGGATGTAACCAGCAGGATCTCCGTCTGCGAATCAGGGGATGCACTGATTCGGCGGTAGGGTAATGTTGCGATTTGGCGTATTGTCGGAGCCCTCTGTCATCTATTTGTAACATTACCTCTAGTCAATGCCGAAAATAGGGCAAGGGGTGCTAGAGCGTATACGGTAACGTCTCCTGCCAGCGTGGCGCGGGCAAGTGGTCGTCAGGCGGTCATTGATGGTCTTTTGGCGCTGGCAACAGTGCCGCTTCCAAAGCCTGCCACTCCTCCCCTTTATCGATGGTTTTCGCATCCATCTGTAGGCGGCGATAATAACCCAAGACTTGCTCGCCCGCCAGCGTCAATCGGGCGCCTGAACGCGCTGCACCACTGGGCATGGTTTCGACCAGAGGTTGGGCCCAGCAGCGGTTCATCGCATCCACCAGCAACCACGCGCGGCGATAGCTCATGCCCATCGCGCGCCCCGCCGCCGATATCGAACCGCTGGCCGCAATGGCATCCAGCAGGTCGGCCTTGCCCGGCCCCATGGCAATTTCATCCCCACACATGATGCGGATCGAGATTTTGAGTGGGTGGTTCATCAGGCGTTCCATAGGGTAAACCGGAAGAGAGGGCCATAGTTGCGGTGTGGCGGGAAACAGCCCTTGTTCATCTTGCAAAAGCTAACAGACTTCCCAGATGCAATTGGCCCGATGGTGCAGGCCCGTGGTGGGCGCCATGTCGCGGCATTGGAGTGTGTTTTGCCATGAAGAGTTCTCGCCTGTGGCTGATGGCCCCGTTGGCCGTCATGATGATGGCCGCATCCGGCCCGGTGATGGCGGCTGAAACCAGCACGCACGAGATTTACCAACTGGCCCGCAGTGGTCAGGTGGACAAGGCGATCGAATTGATGGGCCCGATCCTGAAGGCCCATCCCAACAGCGCCAAGGCCCATTACGTTCAGGCCGAATTGCTGGCCAAGCAGAACCGTCTGGGCGAAGCGCGCGCCGAACTGGCGGCGGCCGAGCGTCTGGCGCCCGGCCTGCCCGGCATTCAGCCGCAATCGGTGGCCGCGCTGAAAGCGCAGGTGAATGGCACTTTGTCCGGTCCTGCGGCCACGCAGGCCAAGACGCTTGTCGTTCCTCAACCCGAACGTCGCAGCAGCTTTCCGTGGATGACGGCGATCATCATCGGCGCCTTGGGCTTTGGCCTGCTCGCTTTCTTCCGTCGCCGCAATCAGGCCAATGATGTCTATCAGCCGCCGATGGGTGGCGGCTATAATGCCGGCTATGGCAATAATGGCTATGGCCCGCAGGGTGGCCCCGGTTTCGGTGGTGGCTTTGGTGGCGGTTATGGTCAGGGCGGCGGCATGGGTTCCAGCATCCTTGGCGGTCTGGCCACGGGCGCGGCGGCGGGCGTGGGCTTTGCTGCCGGTGAGCGCATCGTTGACGGCCTGTTTGGCGATCATGAAAAGGGCGGTTCGGAATCGGTGGTCACCAACACCGCATGGGCCGCACCGGCGCCGGATGTGAGCAATAGCAATATGGGTGGCAATGATTTCGGCATCACCGATGACAGTTCGTGGGACAGTGGCGGGGATGATGGCGGCGATTGGTAAGCTCAACCCTTAGGGAAAAGGCGCTGGCGAGATGTCAGCGCCTTTTTTGTTTCAGGCGAAGATTTTGCGGCGCAGGACGCTGGGCAAGGCAAAGCTGGCCAAGGTGCATAGGATCAGGCTGAGCGTGCGCATCGGAGCGTCCATGAACGCGCTTTTGTCGAGGCGAAGGCCGCGGCGGATGAAATTGAGGGCGACCACTGGGCTTTCCCCCATGCGCAGGGCATGACGGGCGGCGGTGCGACAGCATAAGGCCTCCAGTTCCGCGCTTTGCGGGCCTTGCGGCAGATAGCGGCGCGCGATTTCCAGCCAGTTGGCATAGATATTCTGGGCCTCGGGCGTGTCCTCGCGCATGGAGGCGGGGCGGGCCACCAGTGTGGCATCCACGCCTTGCACCAGTCCGCCCGCTTCCACCACGCGGGCAACCAGATCCTGATCGCCAGCATAGAACAGGGTTTGATCCAGCCCGCCCACACGGCGGAACCAGTCTTGCCGGATCACCAGATTGCCAATCCGCCGCACCGGATAGGCGCCCAGCACATCCACCATGCGCAGCGATGATGCGCGCCAATTGGCCGCAGCGCCCGAGGTTTCCTGCAACGTAGCTGTGCCCTTATGCACGCCGATCCGCGCATAGGAGGCGGCCATCTGAGGCTGGACGCGATGCAATGCGAAATGGCGCGCCAGCTTGTCCTTGGTCCAGATCACATCACCTTCCATAAAGGCGATCAGCGGCGCCTTGGCGATAGCAGCGGCGGCGTTACGGGCGGCGGAAAGGCTGTCGACCTTGGCGGCAATGATGGTTATGCGCGGGTCCAGTGCGGCGGCGGCTTCGACAATGGCCATGCTGCCGTCATCGGCCCCTGCGTCCACCACGATCAGTTCGAATTCAGCCAGGCTTTGCGCCTGCGCGCTGGCAATGGCATCGGCCACTGTGGCGGCATGGTTGCGCAGCGGAAGGATGACGCTGAACCTTGGGTTTGCCCCCAATGCGGTCAGCTTGACCTCTTCATAAGCTAAGGCATTTAAATCGAAAGATAAGTCCATCATGCCCATGGCCTTGTGATCCCCTGTGTCCCGAAATTTTATGGTTTATTTGTTGTTAATGGAAACAATGTTGCGTCCATTATGGGGGAGACTAAGTGATTCTACTGATTCACGCAAAGAAGAAGCGGGCGCAAACGCACCCGCTTTTCATTTTTGGCCCAGTGATGGAAATTGTTCGAACAGTGCCGCCGATCAAGCGGCGGCGATCAGCATCCGGTCTGTTGCGATCTTTTGCATGGCCTTTTGCAGCTTTTCAAAGGCGCGCACTTCAATCTGGCGCACGCGTTCTCGACTAACATTATAGGTCTGGCTCAACTCTTCCAATGTTTTGGGATCATCGGTCAGGCGGCGTTCGAAAAGAATGGCTGCCTCGCGCTCGTTGAGCGAACCCATCGCTTCGGCCAGCAAGGCATGGCGCCATTGCGCTTCCTCGGCATCGGCCACGGTTTCGTCCTGTAGCGGGCCATTGTCGGCCAGCAGGTCCTGCCACTGGCCTTCGCCCTCATCATTGATCGAAACGTTGAGCGAGGCATCGCCACCCATCATCATGCGGCGGTTCATCGCCACAACTTCGTTTTCGGGCACACCCAAATCGGTTGCAATCTTCTTCACATCATCGGGGTGAAGGTCGCCATCCTCATAGGCGTCGATGTTCTTCTTCATCCGGCGCAGGTTGAAGAACAATTTCTTCTGCACCGCCGTGGTGCCCATTTTGACCAGGCTCCATGAACGCAGCACATATTCCTGAATGCTGGCCTTGATCCACCACATGGCATAGGTGGCCAGACGGAAGCCGCGATCGGGCTCGAATTTCTTCACGCCCTGCATCAGGCCGATATTTCCTTCGGAAATCAGCTCGCTGATCGGCAGGCCATAGCCGCGATAGCCCATGGCGATTTTGGCCACCAGACGCAGGTGGCTGGTCACCAATTGGCGCGCGGCATCGGGGTCCTGATGTTCGGAATAGCGTTTGGCCAGCATATATTCCTGTTCCGCCGTCAACACGGGGAACTTGCGGATTTCGGCCAGATAGCGGTTCAGGCCCGCTTCTGTGGCCGGTGCCGAGGGGGCAGCTGGCAGATTGCTTTCAAGACTCATGGCAGTCATCGTCCTTCATTCTTGTCAGCGCGCTTTTGACAGACCCTTAAGAGGCATCTCTCGGTTGCGGCCACGGGAGGGTAACGCCGCCGGTGATCGAGTGGCGTGTCATGCGGTAAAACCCTGCGGCCCGAAACCGGCACCGCCTGGTGTGGAAATTCCGGGCAGGGACACATGACAACTCCCCAACCGGCTGAGCAGTTCCCGCAAGTCTGCGGGCAATTGGCTGGTGAGCCTTACGGACTCGCCAGTAATCGGATGAACAAAACCCAGAACCGCAGCATGCAACGCTTGTCGTGCGAATCCAAGCTCTGCCAATAATGGTTTTAACGATCTCTGTGTTCGGCTGTACACAGGATCGCCCAATAGGGCATGGTTGATAGATGCCATGTGAACGCGCACCTGATGGGTGCGGCCGGTTTCCAAGCGGCATTCCACCAGCGCCGCGTCTTTCAGGTCTTCGACCACGCGATAATGGGTAACGGCATTCTTGCCACGACGGGGGCGGCCCTCGGCCTCGTCTTCCTCCACATGGTCCCATGCGGGGATCAGTGCCATGCGCTTGCGGTCGGTAGCGTGGCGGGCGATAATGCCGCGCAAAGTGCCGCTTTGGCGGGCGGGGACGCCATTGGTGATGGCGAAATAGGCGCGTTCGATCGAATGGTCGGCAAATTGGCGGGCAAGGCCTTCATGGGCGGCATCGCTTTTGGCCACCACCAACAGGCCGGAAGTGTCTTTGTCAATGCGATGGACAATGCCCGGGCGGGCCACGCCGCCAATGCCCGACAATTGCCCGCGGCAATGGTGCAGCAGCGCGTTGACCAAAGTGCCATCGTGATTGCCGGCGGCGGGATGCACCACCAGCCCTGCAGGCTTGTCCACCACGATCAGATGGTCATCCTCATAGGCCACCACCAGCGGAATATCCTGCGCCACGGCGTCCAATGCGGTCACTTGCGGCACGCGAATCGTGAAACGCGCGCCTGCCGCCACTTTGGCCGAACCCTGTTTGGCGGGGCGGCCATCGATTTCGACCCGCCCTTCACCCATCAAAGCCTTGATTCGCTCGCGGGAAAGATTGGCGTCGCCGGTGCAGGCCTCGGCCAGAGCGCGGTCCAGACGGCCCGCAGTGGCAATTACGCCTTGAAGAATGGTGTCACTTTCGGTCATTCATTTGCAGATGGGGTTAGAAATCCGCTTGGCAAGAGAAATAATCACCGCGTTGCACAATGAGGCGGCGCGGGCGCATCCTTTGGAGGCTTGCGGATTGCTGTTGGGCGGGGCTGATGGGGCGATCCGGCGCATCCAGCCATGCGCCAATGTGGCCCCCGATCCGGCGCGCCATTTCGAGATCGATCCCGCCGCGCTGATTGCCGCATGGCGCCACCACAGGGCAGGGGAGGAGGCTTTGTTGGGCTTTTATCACTCCCACCCCAGCGGCGACTCACGCCCTTCACCCACCGATCGGGCGATGGCGGCGCATGACGACATGGTCTGGGCCATTGTCGCAGGCGGGGAAGTGGGCTGGTTTCGGGATAATACCGAGGGTTTTCTTGTGCTTTCCACAAGTCTTGTCAGCGACTAGGAAAAACTGCCTAGCGAAGCCTCTTCGCTTTCCGGCCAGATGGGGTATGAGACGGGCATGTCCAATGACGCAATAGATCGCACCATCGCTCTCGAACTGGCCAGCCTGATGTGCTCGCGCCTGTGCCATGATATGCTCAGTCCGGTGGGGGCGCTCTCCAACGGTCTGGAATTGCTGGCCGAGGAAAAAGACCCCGTGATGCGCCAGCGTTGCTTTGAACTGCTGGAGCAGTCGGCGCGGACATCGGCGGACAAGCTGAAATTCTTCCGTCTGGCCTTTGGCGCGGCGGGCGGCTTTGGCGAGCGTATCCCCGTGGCC
The DNA here is from genome assembly GCF_004005905.1 of Novosphingobium umbonatum. GTDB lineage: Bacteria > Pseudomonadota > Alphaproteobacteria > Sphingomonadales > Sphingomonadaceae > Novosphingobium > Novosphingobium umbonatum. The sequence goes on along the minus strand of NZ_SACO01000001.1, from coordinate 182,599 downwards.
GAACCGCGCGCGCTGATCGAGGCTTTGCTGGCTGGCAAGGACCGGATCTCGCTTAGCTGGTCCTTGGCAACGGATTCGCTGCCCAAGCCTGCGGTGAAGACTTTGCTCAACTTTGCGCTGATCGCGATGGATGCGTTGGTGCGTGGCGGTACGCTGGATATTGCGGCGGAAATTCGCGGCGGCGCTTCGGAAATTGTCGTGCGTGCCGCTGGTCCCCGCATCGCTTTTGATCCTATCGTCGGGCAGGCTTTGGAAGGCCGCCAACCCGCCAGCGAAATTTCCAGCAAGACGGCTCCGGCCACCATGCTGGCCTTGATGGCGGCGGGGCTGGGCGGTTCGATCCAATATGCCCTGACCGACGAGGCCTTGGTGCTCGGCGCGGTGCTACCGGGCGCTTGATCGGCCAAAGGGGGGACGGTTGATGGATGAGTTGATCCACCGCGATTGTCCCTCGCCCAATTGGAATGAGCGCAAGCTGCCCATTTCTATGGTGGTTTTGCATTATACCGGCATGGAAAGCGGGCAGGCGGCTTTGGAGCGCCTGTGCGATCCGGCAGCGGAGGTTTCCGCCCATTATTTGATCGAGGAGGATGGCAAAGTCATCCGCCTTGTGCCCGAGGAAAAGCGGGCATGGCATGCGGGGCGCTCCTATTGGCGGGGCATCACTGATGTGAACTCGGCCAGCATCGGGATCGAGATCGTCAACCCCGGCCATGAATTCGGCTATCGCCCCTTTACCGAGGCGCAGATGGAGGCCTTGGTGCCTTTGCTGGCGGGCATTATGGCGCGGCATAATATCGCCCCTGCCAATGTGGTGGGCCATTCCGATGTCGCCCCCGCGCGCAAGCAGGATCCGGGCGAATTGTTCGAATGGGAGGTTTTGGCCCGCTATGGCCTTGCTCTACCCACGCCGCGCCCGCGCATTCGCCTGCTGCATGAAAATCCGGGGGCGTTTTTCCTCAGCCTTGAACGTTTTGGTTATGACATCAGCGACAAGGCGGCGGCCATCACCGCTTTCCAGCGCCGTTTCCGCCCGCGCATCATCGATGGTGAATTGGACGGGGAAGTGGGCGCGCTGTTGTTCGAGTTGTTGATCGCGCGCGATGTGGCCGAAAGCTATGATGCCGATGATGAAGGCTTCGAGGATTACTCGATCTAACCCTTGCGCGCCTTGGCCACTTCATTGGCCGCATCGCTGGCCAGCTTGTCGACCCGCTCGTTTTCCACATGGCCATTATGGCCGCGCACCCATTGCCATTCGATCTTGTGCGGCTTGGCCACCAACAGCATCTCTTTCCACAGGTCTTCATTGGCCACCGGCTCGCGCTTGGCATTGACCCAGCCCTTTTTCTGCCAGCCAAAGACCCATTTGGTGATACCGTCGATCACATATTTGCTGTCGGTGCAAAGCGTTACCTGACAGGGCTGGTTCAGCGCGGCCAGTGCGCGGATCACGCCGGTCATTTCCATGCGGTTGTTGGTGGTTTCGGCCTCCGCGCCCGACAATTCCTTTTCATGCACCTTGCCATTGGTATGGACGCGCAGCAGCGCGCCCCAACCGCCAGGTCCCGGATTGCCCTTGCACGCGCCGTCGGTAAAAATCTCGACCGATTTCATGCCGCAAAAAGGGCGGGATGGGCGGCGTAGAAACGCAGGCGGTTGGCAAAGGCCATCGGGTCTTTCTTCACCACCAGTGCGTCAGCCGGCGTGTTGATCCAGTCATAGGCGCGGGTGGACAGGAAGCGCATCGCCGCGCCCCGTGCCAGCAAGGGCAGGGCAGCACGTTCGGCCTCGCTTAACGGTCGAACCGCTTCATAACCGGCCAGCAAGGCCTGCGAGATGTCCGCATCAAAGCGCGTGCCATCATTCGAGAAGCACCATGCCGCATGGGTAACCGCCACATCATAGGCCAGAATATCGGTGCAGGCGAAATAGAAGTCGATCAGGCCAGTGACCTTGTCGTCCAGCATCAGCACATTGTCGGGGAAAAGGTCGGCATGGACGATGCCGCGCGGCAGGTCTGTGGGCCAGTTTTGCGCCAGCAGCGGCAATTCCTCGGCCACCAAAGCGGCCAGATCGGGGTTGATCTGCGCCAGACCTTGCGCCCCGCAATCCTCCAGCAGGCCCTTCCACGCGGTCAGATCCATGCCATTGGCGCGGGTGCTGCCAAAATCCTGCGCGGCCAGATGCACCTGGGCCAAGGCGCCGCCCACGGCGTAGGCCTGAGCCGCTGTGGGTTCCGACACCGAAACGCCGGGCAGAAATTCGATCAGCGCTAGCGCCTTGTCATCAATCCAGCGGAAGCTGGCGCCGGCGCGGTCGTGAATGGTGCGCGGCACGGGGCAGCCCTTGTCGGCCAGATGGTCCAGCAGGCCAAGGAAGAAGGGCAGATCGCCCACATCGGTGCGGCCTTCAAACATGGTCAGGATGAAGCGCGCCCCGTTGCCATCCTTGCCGCTCGTGTCGATCAGCCAATTGCTATTGGACACGCCCTCGGCAATGCCCTTGGCCGAAACCAGCGCGCCAACGTCAAATTCTGCGATCAGGGCGGCAAGGGTTTCCGCGCCCAGTTGGGTGTAAACGGCCATGAACTCTGCTTTATGCTTTAGCCCGCCAATTGGCGCGGCAGTTTGAACACCATATTTTCCTGCGCGGTGACCACTTGCTCCTCGGTCACCTGCCGCCATTGGGACAGCCGCGCAATCACCTCGCGCACCAGTTCCTCCGGCGCGCTGGCCCCAGCGGTCAGGCCCAAGGTGGTGACGCCCTCCAGCCAGCTTTCCTCGATATCCGTGGCGCGCTGCACCAGATGGGCCTGCGCGCCGCAACGTTCGGCCACTTCGACCAGACGCATGGAATTGGAGGAATTGGGCGCACCGATCACCAGCACCAATTGCGTCTGCGGAGCGATGACTTTCACCGCCGCCTGCCGGTTGGAGGTGGCATAGCAAATGTCCTCCGCACGTGGGGCGTGGATTTGCGGGAAACGCTCTTTCAGCGCCTCGATGATCGCATGGGTATCATCCACCGACAAAGTGGTCTGCGTGAGGAAGCCCAGCGCATCCTCCTGCGTAAAGGGCAGGCTCGCCACATCCTCCACCGTTTCGACCAAAGTCATCGTGCCTTCGGGCACTTGGCCAAAGGTGCCGATCACTTCGGGATGGCCCTTGTGGCCGATGAAGATGATGTGACGCCCCGCCTCGATCTGGCGCTCGGCCTGACGATGCACCTTGCTGACCAGAGGGCAGGTGGCGTCCAGCCAGTCCAGCCCACGCGCCGTGGCCGCATCGGGCACCGATTTGGGCACGCCATGGGCCGAGAAAATCACCGGCGCGCCATCGGGCACCTCGTCCAGTTCCTCGACAAACACCGCGCCCTTGGCCCGCAAGCCATCGACCACAAAGCGGTTATGCACGATTTCGTGCCGCACATAGACCGGCGGGCCGTAAAGGCGAATCGCCCGCTCCACAATTTCGATCGCGCGATCAACGCCTGCGCAAAATCCGCGCGGCGCGGCGATCAGGACGCGGAGCGGCGCCAAGGCGTCACTCTGAATAAAGGCGGAATCAGCGCCGCAGGGGGCGGACGGAAAGGTCGCGTTCATCTTGCCGCCTCTAGCGCTTTGCGGCGCGGCCCGCTAGGGCGGGTGCGACGAATGTTTGAGGAAGTGATGCAATGCCCCTTCGTACACGCCGGTTGATCGCTCCTGTTACCGCCATGGCCGCGCTGGTGGCGCTGTCGGGCTGCAAGTCCACAGGGGAACTGGTGGTGGATGATGGCGTGGGCATCACCGCCGTGCGTTCCACTTGCCCTGCGGTGGGCATGGCCGATTATACCGGCGACATGACCCTGTTTGGCCCCGCAGGCGCGTCCGATGCCCGCGCTATTGACGTTACCGCCGCCATCACCGACTTGCGCGGCACTTGCGATCCCAAGGCGACGCCGGTGGAATCCAAGGTTTCCTTCCGCGTGGTGGCCCGCCGGACCGATGGTCGTGGCGAACGCACTTTGGTGCTGCCCTATTTCGTGACCGTGGTGCGCGGCGGCAATGTGGTGATTGCCAAGCGTCTGGGGCAGGCCACTTTGCATTTTGCCGAAGGCCAGACCCGCACCGAGGCGGTTGGCTCGGGCAGCGCGGTGATCGACAAGGGCGAGGCCACGCTGGACCGCGAAGTGCGTGACCGCCTGCTGAAAAAGCGCAAGGCGGGTGAGGCCGATGCTGCAATTGATCCGCTGACTGACCCCACCGTGCGCGCCGCGATCAACAAGGCGACGTTTGAAGTGTTGGTCGGGTTCCAGCTGACGCCGGAGCAGTTGAATTATAACGCCACGCGGTAAGCGCCTGTTTTGAAATTCGTCGGATTGACGAATTTCAAGCGGCACCAGCCCTCTCCCCCTGCCCTGCCACCCAACAGGGTACACTATATGGGTGGTAGGGCAGGGGGAGAGGGCTGGTGCAGTGATTTCCAAACAGTCCGCGCCTAGCCCCTTTGCCTTTTGCGGGCAAATTCGCTAGGCGCGGGGGCATGTCTGAACAAGCTCCCGTTGCCGCCCCTATCTTCACCGCTTTTGCTGGCCATGTGGCTGCCGCGCTGGATGCGCTGGTGGCTTCCGGCGCTTTGCCTGATGGGCTGAAGCGATCGGTTGTCACGGTGGAGCCGCCGCGCGATGCCTCGCATGGCGATCTGGCCACCAATGCCGCCATGGTGCTGGCCAAGCCCGCAGGCACCAATCCGCGCGCTCTGGCCACCGCGCTGGTGGCAGAGCTGGAAAAGCTGCCGCAGGTGGAAAGTGCGGAGATCGCAGGCCCTGGCTTTATCAATATGCGCCTGTCGGCGGCGGCATGGGTGGAGGAAATCCGCACGATTGCTGCCAAGGCTGTTGATTATGGCCGTTCGGCCATGGGCGGTGGCAGCACGGTGAATGTGGAATATGTCTCGGCCAACCCCACTGGTCCGATGCATATGGGCCATTGCCGTGGCGCGGTGGTGGGCGATGCTCTGGCGCAATTGCTGGAATTTGCAGGGCACAAGGTGATCCGCGAATATTACGTCAATGATGCCGGTGCCCAGGTGCAGGTTTTGGCCCGCAGCGCCCATGTGCGTTACCGTGAAGCGCTGGGTGAGGATGTGGGCGAAATCCCCTCTGGCCTCTATCCGGGCGATTATCTGATTCCCGTGGGCAAGGCTTTGGCGCAGGAATTTGGCGACCGTTTCGCCACCGCGCCCGAAAGCGAATGGCTGGCCATTTTCCGCGTGAAGGCGGTGGCTGCGATGATGGACATGATTCGCGCAGACCTTGCCCTGCTCGGCATCAAGCATGACGTGTTTTCCAGCGAGGCCGAATTGCAGGCCAGCGGCAAGCCGGATGAGGCCGAGGCATGGCTGCGTTCGCAGGATCTAGTCTATGATGGCCAGTTGGAAGCGCCCAAGGGCAAGCTGCCCGATGATTGGGAGCCGGTGGAGCTGCCCCTGTTCCGCAGCACCAAATTTGGCGATGATCAGGACCGCCCGATCAAGAAGTCCGACGGCACCTGGACCTATTTCGGCGCCGATCTGGCCTATCATTACCAAAAGGCGCAGAGCGCGGATGCTCTGGTGGACATTTGGGGCGCGGACCATGCAGGGACCGTCAAGCGCATCAAGGCCGCTGTGGCCGCGATGACCGGCCGCGATGGCGCGGAACGTCCCTTTGAAGTCAAGCTGGTGCAGATGGTGGCCCTGCTGCGCAATGGTGAGCCGGTGAAAATGTCCAAGCGTTCGGGCAATTTCGTCACTCTGGCCGAGGTGGTGGAAGAAGTGGGCAAGGAAGTGGTGCGCTTCACCATGCTGACCCGCAAGCCTGAAGCCCAGATGGATTTCGACTTTGCCAAGGTGGTGGAAGCCAGCAAGGACAATCCGGTCTTCTATGTGCAATATGCCCATGCGCGTATCTGCTCCACCCTGCGCAAGGCGGCAGGTGAGGGCTTTGCTCCCGATGCCGCCGGCCTCGACCTGCTGGGCGCCGAGGAACTGGAGCTGGTGAAGCTGGCCGCGCATTTGCCGCGTCTGGTCGAAGCCGCCGCCGTGGCGCGTGAGCCGCATCGCATCGCCTTCTTCCTTGGCGATCTGGCGGCTGCTTTCCATTCCTATTGGAATGTGGGGAACGATCGCCCCGATAAGCGCTTCATTGTGTCCGATAATGGGACGCTGACCGGTGCGAGGCTTTTCCTTGCCCAACAAATCGGGCAGGTTCTGCGCAACGGTCTGGCCATTCTGGGGGTGACCGCCGTAGAGGAGATGTGAGCGGTGAACGGGACAGAGGGCAATCCTGATCCACAGCATGGTTTGAACCCCGCAACGCAGGCGGCCAATGCCGCCTCACGCGCCAGGGATCTGATCGAGCGGGCGCGGGAGGCATCGTCCTGGACTGATCTGGCGGCATCCAGCGCCTCGGATGGCTACGCGCCGCTCAAGGGGGCCGCCTCGGCGGCTTCCTCTGCCGCTTCGGCCTTGGGCGATGCCGATTGGCTGGTGGGCGCGCGGGAGGCTTTGGCCGCCGAAGCGCAGGAAGTGGTGATGGACACCAGTCGCCACCCTCAGCCTGAGCCTCAGGCCGCGACGGCTGAATTCGTGCCCGACCATGTGGATGCGCCTGCGCCTGTCTATACCGCGCAGCCGATGGGGACCGATCGTTTGCCCTGGCTGGAATCAGCGGATGAGGACGATGCCTATGGCATCGATTCGCGGCGGGTGATGTTGGCGGCGGGCACGGGGCTTGCGCTCTTGCTGGCCTTGGTCGGCGGCATCTGGTTTGCGACTCACCGTCAGGCGGGGGAGGCGCCGGTGGCCGATGGAGGCTATGTCGCGGCGCCTTCCGGCTCGTTCAAGGAAGCCCCTTCCGATCCGGGGGGCAAGCAATATGCGGGCACGGGCGACACATCCTATGCCGCTTCGCAGGGGGAACAGCATCTGGCGCAATTGGGCGGCGATAATGCTGTGCCCAGCGCTGGCGCTTCCTTTGCCGGTGGCGCGCCGGTGGCTGCGCCTTCGCAAGCTGCGCCCAAGGCGGCTCCAGTCGCTGCGCCTGTCGATGATGGCGGTCCGGCGGGCGGCGTGGTGCAGATTGCCGCCTATACCAGCGATGCGGCGGCGCAGGCGGGGTGGAACCGTCTGGTCACCGCGCATGAATCGCTCAAGGGCATGAATCACCGCATCGTGGCGGCCAAGATTGATCTGGGCACGGTCTATCGCCTGCAATTGGTGACCGGCGCGGGCGGCGGTGCGGCTTTGTGCGAAAGGTTGAAGGCCGAAGCGCTGCCCTGTCAGGTCAAGCACTGAGTCACGGCCCGCGCTGTCGATAGCAGCGCGGCCTGCCTTGCGCAGGGGATCACAATGCGGCTAGGCATGGCGGCATGATCCCAGCCATTTTCGGCCTGTCCGGCCCTACGCTCACCCTTGAAGAACGCGCCTTTTTCCGCGATGCACAGCCGGCGGGCTACATCCTGTTTGGCCGCAATGTGCAGGGCCGTGAGCAGTTGCGCGCGCTGACCGATGATTTGCGCAGCCTGCACGGGCAGGACCGGTTGTTGATCTCCATCGATCAGGAAGGCGGCCGCGTGGCGCGGATGAAGCCGCCGGTGTGGCCTGCCTATCCGGCGGGCGAGCCTTTTTCGCGCCTCTATGATCTGGCCCCCGCCAGCGCGATCGAGGCGGCGCGGGCCAATGCGCAGGCTTTGGGCATGGAACTGGCCGAGGCGGGGATCAGCGTCGATTGCTGGCCCTGCATGGATGTGCGCGAGGCGGGCGCGCATGATGTGATTGGCGACCGCGCCTTGGGGCAGGAGCCTTTGCGGGTGGCCGCTTTAGGGCGGGCCATTCTGGACGGGCTGGCCTTGGCAGGCGTGGCGGGTGTGATCAAACATATGCCCGGCCATGGGCGCGCCGGTGCCGATAGCCACAAGGAACTGCCCACCGTCCACGCCAGCGCGCAGGAGCTGGAGCGCGACATCGCCCCCTTTGCCGCCATCGCCCCGCGCGCTCTGATCGGCATGACCGGCCACATCCTGTTCCCCGCATGGGACGAGGCCGCCCCTGCCACGCAAAGCGCATGGATCGTGCGGGAAATCATCCGTGGCCTGATCGGCTTTGATGGCCTGCTGCTGACCGATGATATCGACATGCAGGCCCTGTCCGGCACGATCCCCGAACGCAGCGCCAAGGCTTTGGCCGCCGGTTGCGATCTGGTGCTCAATTGCTGGGGCAAGATGGAGGATATGCTGGGCATCGCGCAGGCATGCACGACCATGCCGGATGGCGCGGCGGAAAGGCTGGAGAAGGCTTTGGCCGTCACGCAGGTGCCGCAGGCCTTGGACCGCGCGCTGCACGCCGAGTTAATCGCCAAGCGTGACGCCTTGCTGGGCCTTGCGGGGTGAGCGAAGCGGCCCCTGCCGGACCGGAGTTCTCCAGCATCAGCGCGCCACCATCGGATGCGCTGATGCTGGAACTGGACGGTTGGGAAGGGCCGCTGGACTTGCTGCTCGATCTGGCGCGGCGGCAGAAGGTGGATTTGCGGCGCATTTCCATTCTGGAACTGGTCGATCAATATCTGGCCTATATTGAAGGGGCCGAGGCGCTCAGGCTGGAACTGGCGGCGGATTATCTGGTGATGGCGGCGTGGTTGGCCTATCTCAAATCCTCGCTGCTGCTGCCCAAGGAGGAGCAGGAACAGCCCAGCCCCGAAGAAATGGCCCTGCGCCTGCAATTGCGCCTGCAAAGGCTGGCCGCGATGCGTGAGGCGGCGGCAAGGCTGATGGGGCGTGACCGGTTGGGGCGCGATGTGTTCGCGCGTGGCGCGCCCGAAGGCTTGGCGGTGGACCGCAAGGCGCAATGGCAATGTGGGGTCTATGACCTGATCGCCGCCTATGGGCAGGTGAAGGCGCGCAGCATTCCGGTGGTGCATCGCGTGGCCGAGCGCAAAGTGATGACGCTGGACTCGGCGCTGACGCGTTTGAGCGCGATGCTGGGCTTGCGGCTCGATTGGGTGGAATTGCGTGATTTCCTGCCCGAAGGCGTGGGCGAATGGGCGGATGAACGCCTGCGCCGGTCCGCCTTGGCCAGCAGTTTTGTCGCCGCGCTGGAATTGGCGAAGCAGGGCAAGGTGGAACTGGTGCAAACGCACGTGTTCGGCCCGCTGACAATGCGCAGGATCGGGTGATGGATGATGTGTCGCGCGCGGTAGAGGCCGCCCTGTTCGCCGCCAGCCAACCGATGACGCCGCAGGCTTTGGCCACCCATCTGGCCCATCATGGCGGGATGGAGGGCGCGGATGTGCGCAGGGCCTTGCGCGAATTATCCGCGCATTACGAAGGGCGCGGCGTGCAATTGGTGGAGCGCGGCGGGCGCTGGCATTTCCAGACCGCGCCCGATCTGGCCCATCTGCTGCGCCCTGTGCATGAAGAACCGCGCAAGTTGAGCCGCGCCGCCACCGAGGCCTTGGCCATCATCGCCTATCACGAACCGGTCAGCCGCGCCGAGATCGAGGCGATTCGCGGGGTGCAGACCGCCAAGGGCACGTTGGATGTGCTGCTGGAATCGGGCTGGATACGTATGGCTGGCCGGCGCGAAGTGCCGGGCCGTCCGGTGATTTACGCCACCACGCCCGCTTTCCTTGCCCATTTTGGCCTCAACAGTCGCCGTGATTTGCCGGGGATTGAGGAATTGCGCGCCACCGGCCTGCTGGACCCTGTGGATACGGCGATGGAGGCCTTGATGGGCGCGTCTGATGATCCGCAGGTTGATCAAGTGATACGTCAATCAGCGGATGGGCTGGCGCCGGAGGAATAATGCGCCTAGATAGGGTGTGAAAAGCCTGTTCGGCTTGATGGATGGAGTAGGAAGAATGGGTTTCGGGTCTGTCTGGCACTGGGTAATCGTGCTGCTGGTGGTGCTGGTGCTGTTTGGCCGTGGTCGCGTGTCCGATATTATGGGCGAGTTTGGCAAGGGTATCAAAAGCTTCAAGGAAGGCATCGCTGACGAGACGACCAATCGTCCCGTGACGCCGCCTGCCCAGCTGGACAAGCCCGAAGTGGCCCCTGCCGCAGAGCCTGCCAAGACCGAGCAGAACGCGCAGCACTGATAGAAGCAGGACCAGCGCGTGTTTCTAGACATCGCCCCATCCGAATTTCTGCTGACGGCTATTGTGGCCGTGGTGGTCATCGGCCCCAAGGATATGCCCCGCGCTATGCGCACCATGGGGCGCTGGATGGGCACGGTGCGCCGCGTTTCCGGCCATTTCCGCAGCGGCATCGAAACCATGATCCGCGAGGCGGAAATGGAGGAGATGGAAAAGAAATGGCGTGAGCAGAACGAGGCGATCATGAAGGCGCATCCGGCGCCTGATCCCGCGTTGCCCGCTCCCTTGGCCGAACATGCGCCCAGCGAGCCTTTGAGCGCGGCGGAGGAGGCTGGCGATCTGCCGGTTGATCCCCATTCGGCGGCGGCCAAAGAGGTGGCGCATGATGCCGAGCAGCCAGCCCATGCCCCCACCCCGCAGCAGGGGCAGTAAAGCGACCTTTATGGCATTTGAAATCAAGGATCTGGACGAAACGCAGGCTCCGTTGATGGAGCATCTGATCGAGCTGCGCTCGCGTCTGTTGCGTTGCATTGCCGCGCTGGCGGTGGCTTTTGGCATTTGCCTTTATTACGTGAACCCCATTCTAGGCTTTCTGGTCCAGCCTTTGCGCGATGCGGCGGGCCCTGCGGGCAAGCTGATCTATACCAAGCTGTATGAGGCTTTCTTTGTCGATCTGAAAGTGGCGGTGTTTGCCGCTTTCATGCTGTCCTTTCCGGTGATCGCCAACCAGCTATGGGCCTTCATCGCGCCGGGCCTCTATGCCAAGGAGAAGAAGGCCTTCCTGCCCTTTCTGCTGGCTACTCCCGTGCTGTTTGGCATGGGGGCCGCACTGGCCTATTATGTGGTGATGCCCACCGCCTTTGCATGGATGCTGGGATTTCAGGGCAGCCATGGCGGGGTGGAAATGCAGGCTTTGCCTAGCGTGGATGATTACCTTGGGCTGGTGATGCAATTCATCTTTGCCTTCGGGATCAGCTTCCTGTTGCCGGTGCTGCTGCTTTTGCTCAATCAGGCGGGCATTGTGTCGCGGGCGCAATTGATCGGTGCGCGGCGCTATGTGATCGTGGGGATCACGGTTTTGGCCGCCGTTCTGACCCCGCCCGATGTCGGCTCGCAATTGATGCTGGCGGTGCCTTTGATGATTCTGTTCGAAGGATCGCTGGTGGTGATGTGGTTTGGCGAGCGCAAGGCTGCCAAGCAGGCTGCCAGCGAGGCTGAGGAGCCGCAGGCTGCCGCTTAAGGGCGCGGCGTTTCGGCCTGCCACACCATCCGCCCCGCGATCCATGTGGAGAGCGGGCGCGGAGCGAGGGCGTTAACGTCCAGCGGGTCGGCATCCAGCAACACGAAATCGGCCCAGAACCCCTTGGCCACGCGTCCGAAGCGGGTTTCCGCAAACAGGCCTTGCGCGGCGGCGGGGCCGTAGCTGTCCAATGTTTGCGTTCTGACGGTGGCGGGCAATCCCGCCAGCGGCGTTGGCAAAGGCAGGCTGGCGGGCGCGGTGGCCACCGTCCAGCGGCGATCGCCCTGATAGGTTTCGGCCAATTCCGCCATGGCTTTGGTCACTTCATCCGTGCGGGAAGGCGTGACCGGCTCCAGCCTCACCACCACTTGAAAATGATCCATTCCTGCACGGCTGATCCGGTTCTTGATCTGGATGATCGAGGGCTTGGGACTGCCACCGGTATCCACCAGCAAGCCGTTTAACCGCAGTCGGTCCTCATACAGCCAGGGCGTCGGGCCTGATCCGGCGATCAACACCATATTGGCGATGCTATCGGCAAAGCTGACAATGCGGATGTTAAGCTGCCCCAGATCGCCCGCGCGGCGATAGGTCTGCCAATCCTCTATCGTGGTGCCCATATCGGCCACGGCGGTAATGCCCTGCGCCAACAGACGGGGCTGGATGCTGGCCAGCGCCAGATCGCGGTCCTCGGGGCGGGGCGGAGGCAGGGGGCGCTTTGCCTGCGGCGGCGCGATACTGTCCAGCGCCAGCGGCATCAGGCGCAAATGGCTGACCACCAGGCCGGGGATCAGCGCGGCATCATGGCCATCCAGCACATAATCGGGGCGGGTGGGGCGTTCCTCGCCTTCATGCAGCAGCCGCGCGACTCGCCCGTCGGGCGCGATCACCATGCCGGTGAAGCGCTCCACATGGCCCTGCGCGTCCAGCGTGCGGCCGTGCACATGGTCGACCAGCGTATCTGCCGCCGCCGGATGGGCCCCTAGCAGCGCGCCAGCCAGCAACCCTAAAGCCGCAAACTCTCGCTTCAACGCAAGCCCCGCTTGGGCAGGCGGCGCAGGATCGCGCTCGTGTCCTGCCGTCCGCCGCCCATGGCCTGCACATCGGCAAACAATTGGTCGAGCAGCGCCGTGGTGGGGAAGCTGAGGCCCAGCCCGCGCCCTTCATCCAGCGCCAGCCCCAGATCCTTGCGCATCCAGTCAATCGCAAAGCCGAAATCATAGCGGTCTTCGGCCATGGTGTGCCAGCGATTGTCCATCTGCCAACTTTGCGCCGCGCCGCCGGAAATGGCCTCATAGACCTTTTCCAGATCGAGATGCTCGGCCTGCGCCAGACGGAATGCCTCGGCCAGACTGGCGGTAATGCCCGCCAGCGCGATCTGGTTGACCATCTTGGTCGCCTGACCGGTGCCTGCTTTGCCAATATGCACGATGCGGCGCGCATAGGCGCTCATCACCGGCTTGGCCGCCTCCACCGCATTGGCCCGCCCGCCGCACATCAGCGTCAGCGTGCCTTTTTCTGCGCCTGCCTGGGCGCCGGTCATGGGCGCGTCGACGCAAAGCACATGCTTGTCCCGCGCCTCCACCGCGATCTGGCGGGCGATGCGCGCCGAAACGGTGGTATGGTCGATAAACAAGCCGCCTTCATGCAGCGTGGAGAACACCCCCTGCGGCCCCAGCACCACCTCGGCCAGATCATCGTCATTGCCAACGCAGGTGATGACGACATCGGCCTGTTCGGCAGCCTCGGCGGCATTGCCCGCCACGGCCACGGCAATATCGGGATTGGCCGCCTGCCATCGCTCGATACGGGCGGGCGTGCGGTTATACAGAACCAGCGAATGCCCCGCATGGGCCAGATGGCGCGCAATCGGCCCGCCCATCACGCCAAGGCCGATCATGGCGATGGTTTTAGGCTCTAAGGCTTTGGCATCCGTTGCGGCGCTGTTTTCTGTTTCGCTCATGCCGCTCCTTTTAACGCCTGTCCGCGCAAAGCCAATTGGCTTCATGCCTGTAACAGCCCAAGAATGGAGGTTCCTTGGCCGCGCTTTTTCCGCTAGGGGCTGCCAGATTATGACCGAGGCCCTTCAAACATCCGCCAGCGACGCTGCCGCGCTGCTTTCCATCGACGATATCCGCGCCGCTGCAGAGCGTATTGCGGGCCATGTGGTGCGCACCGATCTGGACCATTCGCGCACCCTGTCGAAGATTTGCGGCTGTGAGGTCTATCTCAAGTTTGAAAACCTGCAATTCACCGCCGCCTATAAGGAGCGCGGCGCGCTCAATGCCCTGCTGCATCTGACTCAGGAACAGCGCGAGCGGGGCGTGATCGCCGCCAGCGCGGGCAACCATGCGCAGGGCTTGTCCTATCACGGAAGCCGTCTTGGCGTGCCGGTCACCATCGTCATGCCCAAGACCACGCCCACCGTGAAGGTGATGCAGACCGAGAGCGTGGGCGGCAAGGTGGTGCTGGAAGGCGAGACTTTTGACGAGGCCTATGCCTATGCGCGCAGCATGGAAAAGCAGCTGGGCCTGACCTTTGTCCACCCGTTTGACGAGCCTTTGGTGGCCGCAGGGCAGGGCACGGTGGCGCTGGAAATGCTGGAGGACAATCCGGATCTGGATATGCTGGTCATCCCCGTGGGTGGTGGCGGCCTGTCCACCGGCATGGGCACGGCGGCCCGCGCGATCAAGCCCGATATCGGCCTGATCGGGGTGGAGGCCCAGCTTTACCCTTCGATGTATAACCTCCTCAAGGGCACCGACTATCCTATCGGCGGTGATACTTTGGCCGAAGGCATCGCGGTGAAGGAGCCGGGCCAGTTCACCTCCAAGGTGCTGGCAAAATTGCTCGATGATTTCGTGCTGGTTTCGGAATCCGAACTGGAGCACGCGCTATCGCTGCTGTTGCAGATCGAAAAGACCGTGGTGGAAGGCGCGGGCGCAGCCGGTCTGGCGGCGGTGATGGCCCATCCGCATCTGTTCGCGGGCAAGAAGGTGGGCATCGTCCTGTCGGGCGGCAATATTGACCAGCGCCTGCTGGCCAATGTGCTGCTGCGCGATCTGGCGCGTTCGGGCCGTCTGGCGCGGTTGAAGCTGACCCTGCAGGACCGCCCCGGCGCCCTGTTCAAGGTGGTCGAAGAATTTAACAAGCATCAGGTGAATATCATCGAGGTCTATCACCAACGCATCTTCACCCATCTGCCCGCCAAGGGCCTGACGGCGGATATTGAATGCGAGGCCCGCGATGGCGAGCAGATCGATGCTTTGGTCAAGTCTTTGCGCGACAAGGGTTATGAGGTGATTCAGGCCGAGGTGAGCTGAAACTTCGGGCAGGAAAGCGTTAACAGAACGGCGAATGCGGAGGGATTTTGGTCCTGTTTGCGCCAATTGTGTGGTTAAAATCCTTTGACCTGCGCAGCCATGGCAGCATAGATTGAAACTCTGGAACAAAGAGTTTTCGCCAAGAGAATGTTAACGCCCAAAGGCCAATAAGGGCCCAGCTGCAACCCCTAGGATCGCCTGACCTGTGACCGCTCCCGTCCGCTTTCCCCGGTTCTTCGTCACTGCTCCGGCAGCCTGCCCCTATCTGGACGGGCGGACCGAACGCAAGGTGTTTACCGAGCTGAAAGGCCCGCATGCCGATGCGTTGAATGACGCGCTGGGCCGTATCGGTTTTCGGCGCAGCCAGACGGTGGCCTATCGCCCATCCTGCACCGATTGTTCGGCCTGTGTGTCGGTGCGCGTGGTGGCGGGGGAGTTTCAGGCAAACTCGACCCAAAAGCGCAATTTGAAGCGGAACAGCGATCTGGTCGCCTCGGTGTGCCATCCATGGTCCACCGCTGAACAGTTCGCCTTGCTCCAGCGCTATTTGACCGCACGCCACCCCGGCGGAGGCATGGCCACCATGGACGAGGTGGATTATGCCGATATGGTGGAACACACACCGGTCACCTCCTATGTGATCGAATATAGGGAGCCTTCCCAGGATGCCTTGCCGGGTCGCCTGGTGGGTGCCTGTCTCACCGATCGGCAGGGCGATGGCCTGTCGATGATCTATTCTTTCTACGACCCGGAACATGCGACCAGAACGGGGCTTGGCAATTACATTATCCTCGACCACATCCGCCGTGCCGCCAGCGAAGGCCTGCCCTATGTCTATCTTGGCTATTGGGTCGAAGGGTCGGAACGCATGCAGTATAAGGTGCGCTATCGCCCGCTGGAACGGTTGGGGCGCGATGGATGGCACCGTTTTACCGATGACGAACAGGACCAGCTTATCCGCGATGCCGCCGAGAATGCCGGAAAGGGCGGAGCTGGCAAGCGTGGGCGCGGCGGTCAGGGCGGCGGCGAAAAGCTGCCCATGCCCGACAGCTCCAGCTTTAGCCCGTGGACCGGCGGCAGCAGCTTCTAAGGCCTTTGTCTCCACATCGCTGATCGGTTTGGGGCTGGCCTTGCTGGCCCCGCCTGCATGGGCGCAGCGGCGACAGACCGATGCCGAATTGCAGGCCCTGATCCCCGATGCCGCCGTGGCCAAGCCGGAGGAATGGGCCAAGGCACCCCCGCCGGTGCCGGCACAAGAGGCGTCAGAAGCCAAAGCGGAGGAGGCCGCCAAGCCGGTCGAGGAAGCACCTCTGCGTCCTGATTCTCCGCTGCCCGATATTGCCGGACTGGACGTGCCATGGCCCGAGGACAAGGCCGAGCCGCCGATCCTGTTGTCCGATACGCCTGATGACAGCGATCCTTTGGTACAGGTTCTGGCACAGGCCAGCGCATCGAGCGCGGCTATTCCCGATGGCAAGGGCATGCTGGAAAGCGTGCTGGCCAGCGGGCGGGCGCATCTGGTCTGGCCTGCGGCAGGGTTTGAATTGCGCGGCCCGATCGAGGAGAAGTTCAAGCTCTATTCCGCCTTGCAAGGCACCGGCCCGCGCGATGTCGAAGCCATGTCGCAAATCGTGGTGCGCGGCACCAGCGACCGCAAGCTGCTGGTGCAATTGCTACGCCTTTATGGCTTTTACGATGGGGAAGTGACGCAAAGCCCGATCTTCAATGCGGGCAGCGATGGCGAGGCGGGCATTGGCGCGGTGCGTTTCGACATTGCGCCGGGCGCGCGATACAAGATTGCCAGCGTCACCACCGGCCATTTGGCGGCCACAGCCTATCCCATGGCCGACCTGCCAATCAAAACAGGTGCGCCCATGGATGGCGAGGCTTTGGACAAGGCGGCGGGGGATATTGGCAAATGGCTGGGCAACAATGGTTATCCCTTTGCCAAAGTGCCCGCGCCTGCGCTGACCATCGACCATGCCAATGACAGCGGCGATGTTGACATCGCGGTGGAACCGGCGGGTACCTATGTGTTTGGCGGGATCAGCTCGGTCAATCCGCGATTTCTGTCGGCGCGGCATCTGGCCGATATTGCGCGTTTCCGTGCAGGGCAGCCCTATAAATATGACGATGTAGAGGATCTGCGCCGCGCCATGCTGGCCACCAGTCTGGTGTCCGGCGTGACGGTGACCCCGCGCGAGACCCGCGCGCCGCAAGGCGACACGCCCGGCGAGGTCACGCTGGATGTGGCGTTCAACAAGGCGCCCTTGCACACGATCGCGGGCGAGCTGGGCTATGATACGGGCGAAGGCGCGCGTATCGGGACGAGTTGGGAGCATCGCAACCTGTTGCCGCCCGAAGGTTCGTTGAAACTGCGCGGCATTCTGGGCACCAACGAACAATTGCTGGGCGCGACCGTGCGCAATGCCAATTTCCATGGCCGCGACCGGCAATTGACCTTTGATCTCTATGCCAACAATGCCACGCTGACCTCCTATGCCGCGCGCAAGGTGGCCTTTGCGACCAGTTATGAACGTTTGACCAATCTTCTGTTCCAAAAACCGTGGACTTGGTCGGTGGGGCTGGAGGCGCAGGCTTCGGAAGAGCGCGAAGGCGTGCCCAGCGGGGTGACCAAGGGGCGCATTCTCTATCTGACCGCTGCCCTGCCGATGCGGGCCGCGTTTGATCGTACCAATAGCCTGCTCGATCCGGTCAGCGGCTATCGCTGGGCCATCCGCATCTCGCCCGAGACCAGTCGGGCGCGGGTCCAGTTTTCGCCCTATGTCAAGGTCCAGCTGGACGCGTCCACCTATCGGCAAACCGGTCCGGTGGTCTGGGCGGGGCGGCTGCGTCTGGCCACTTTGGCGGGCACGGATATCAATGACGTGGCGCCCTCGCGTCGGCTTTATGCCGGTGGCGGGGCCTCCATCCGTGGTTATGGCTATAATCTGGTCGGCCCGCGCAACGAATTGGGCGAGCCCAAGGGCGGGCGCTCGCTGTATGAAGCCTCGCTGGAGGCGCGGATTAACACCGGCTTGATGGGCAAGAAATTGCAACTGGTGCCTTTCCTCGATGGCGGCAATGTCGAGGCGGGGATTGTACCAATCATGCGCGACTGGCGCTTTGGTGCGGGGCTGGGGCTGCGTTATCAAACCGACTTTGGCCCGATCCGCCTCGATCTGGGCACGCCGCTTAACCCGCGAGCGGGGGATAGCCGGATTGGCGTCTATGTCGCGCTGGGACAGGCGTTTTGATGGAGGAGCCACAGACCCCTGCTGAGCCGCCTGTGCCGGATGTGCCAAAGCGGCGTTTTGGCTGGCGGCGCTATGTGCTGGGCCTGCCGGTGGGCCTGGTGGCGGCGACGGGCGCGCTGGTGCTGGGGCTGGATACGCCGATTGGCCATCGCCTGATCATCGATGTGCTGGCCATGCAGGAGTTTTCGGGCGGATTGCGGGTCTCGATCGGGCGGATCGAAGGCTCGATCTATGGCCGGGCCCGTCTGGAAGGCTTGGTGCTGCGCGATCCCCAAGGCGTGTTCCTGCGCGCAGGCGAGGGCGTGCTGGATTGGCAACCTTTGCTGTTCACGCAAAAGGGACTGTTCATCCGGCAGGTGGTGCTGCGGCGCGGGACTTTGCAACGCCTGCCCCAATTGCGCGACACGGACGAGGCGGGCAGCCTGTGGCCCGATTATGACCTGCGGATCGACCATTTCGCGGTGGAGCGACTGACGCTGGGCAAGGCGCTGACCGCCAGGCTGGGCGGGGTGGAGCGGCGGATTGATCTCAATGGACGGCTCTATCTGGCCAAGGGCGTGGCGCAGGTCATGCTGCATGGCAAGTTAGGCGCCGAGGACCGGCTCAATTTTCAACTCGACGCCCATCGGGCCGAGAACCTCTTTGCCATGCAGGGCGAATATCGCGCGCCCAAGGGGGGCTTGCTGGCGGGGCTGACCGGCGCGCAATCCTCGAGCCAGATCAGGCTGGGCGGCAGGGGCACGTGGGATAAGTGGCAAAGCTGGCTGCTGGCGCAGCAGGATGCGCGGCCAGCGGCGGCGCTGGTTCTGGCGCAGGCGGGTGGGGCCTATCGCTGGGGCGGGCGGCTTTGGCTCGATCCGCTGATGCCGCAGGCTTTGCGCCACACTTTAGGCGGGGAAACGCTGGCGCTGGGCGGGCGCGGCCATGTTGATGGCAAGGTGATCAGCGGCGAATTTCGTCTCGGCGCGGCGCAGGCGGTGCTGCGTGGCCATGGGCGGGTCGATCTGGGCAAGAGCCGGTTCGAGGATCTGACGCTGGCCCTGACCGGCGGGGCGCATCTGCCTTTGGGCGAGGATGATGCACTGGCGGGGCTTTCCGCCCAAGTCCATGCGCAAGGGCCGCTGACTGCGCCCAGCCTGCATTTCAAGGCACAGGCCGCGCGCTGGACCAGTGGCGATACGGCGTTCAACGCTATGAGCGCGCAAGGTAGCCTGACGCGGCAAGGTGGTGTCTGGCGGGTGCCATTGGAATTGGTGGCGGGGCAGATTGTCACCGCCGATGGCTTGTTCGATGCGCAATTGAAGCCGGTGCGTGCCACCGGCACTCTGGCGATTGCGGGCAGCAGCATCACCGCGCCCGACCTGACTTTCTCCATCCCCAAAGGCAGCGCCAAGGCGGTGCTGCGCGGCGACATGGCCAAGGGGCTTTATGTCGTGGCGGGGGATGCGGCTTTGCGCCAATGGCCGTTGCCGGTGGGAGCGGCCGATGCGCAGGGGCGCGTGCTGGTAACGGTGGCGCGTGGCCAGCCATGGCGCGTGGGCGTCGATCTGCGCGGGGTGTTGCCGCAATTTGCCAATCCCACGCTGGCCGATCTGGCGGGTGGGGCGGCGCGTTTTTCCGCGCGGGTAGAGGTGGCCAAGGGGCATGTGCTCAACATCGCCAATGGGCTGATCGAGGCGCCCCAACTCAGCCTGTCGCTGACCGGCCAGCGGGGGGCCTCGCGCGCGTTGGCTGTGAATGCTCAGGGGCAACAGGCGCGCTATGGCAGTTTCTCCGGCGCGATCACTTATGACGACAGGGGACCGGCGGGCGAGGTCCGTCTGCAGGATCCCTTCCCCGCGCTGGGGGTGAAAAATGTGGTGCTGGCCCTGTCGCCAGAGGCCGAGGCGATCCGCATCAGCGGCAGGGGCGAGAGCGCCTTCGGTCCCTTTACCGGCCAATTGGGCGTCAGCCTGCCTGATAGCGAGACGGCGCGACTGGACCTGCGTGATTTCACCTTTTCCTCCACCCATGTCATTGGCACGGTGGATTGGCGACAGGGCGCCGCCGATGGCCGTTTGACCGTCTATGGCGGCGGCGTCACCGGCAATGTGGCGCTGACCCCTCGTTCGGGCGGGCAGGGGATCGCCGCCAAGCTGACCGCCAAAAATGCCCATTTCGACGGCGATCGCCCTTTGACCATCGCGCAGGGCAGCCTGACCGCCAGCGGCCTGTTGCAAAAGCAGCATAGCACACTGGCCACCGATTTGACCGCGCAGGGCGTGGGCAAGGGCAAGCTGTTCATCGGCAAGCTGGCGCTGGGCACCAAGCTGAATGATGGTAGCGGGAGCTTTACGGCCTCGCTGGGTGGGCGCCGCGGCAGCCGGTTTGATCTTTCGGCTGCGGGCGAGATCGCGCCTAACCGCATCAGCCTGTTGGCGGGCGGCAGCTTTGCGGGCCAGCCTATCGCCATGCCGCGCCGCGCGGTGTTGAGTGCCGATCAACGGCCTGAAGGCCTGCAATGGCGTCTGGCCCCCAGCCAGATCAGCGTGGGCAGCGGTCGATTGCTGGCGCAAGGTGTGGTGGGCAATGGTGTGCTGGAACTGGGGCTGGGCGTGGCGGATATGCCGCTGGCGCTGGCCGATGTGGTGGCGGCCGATCTGGGCCTTGGCGGGCGCGCCACGGGGCAGATCACCTATATCCAGCGCCGCGAAAAAGCGCCCGACGCGGATGCCAAATTGTTGATCAAGGGGCTGACCCGTTCGGGCCTGATGCAGAATTCGCGGGCGGTCGATCTGGCGGTGGTATCGCATCTGCGCGCTGACGGGTTGGATCTGCGCGCGGTGGCCAGCGATGGCTCATCGGTGCTGGGACGGGTGCAGGGGCGGATTGACCGTCTGGTGGGCGATGGCATGTTGGCCGACCGGCTGCTGCATGGGCGATTGGTGGCGCAAATGCGCTATGGCGGTCCGGCCGATGCCTTGTGGCGGTTGATGGCTTTGCAGAGTTTTGATCTGTCCGGCCCGATCGAGATTGCCGCCGATATGACCGGATCGCTCGATGCGCCGGAAATACGCGGGTCGCTGGCGGGCAATGCGTTAAGGCTGCAAAGCGGGCAGGCGGGCACGGATATAACGGGCATCAGCGCAAGGGGCAATTTCTCCGGTTCGGTGCTGGCGCTGACCAGCCTGTCGGGGCAGACCCATGGCGGCGGCACGGTCAGCGGTAGCGGGCGACTGGATTTCGCACGGATGGAAGGCGGGCGCGGACCGGGTATCGACATCACCTTGGCGGCGCGGCGAGCGCAATTGCTGGCGCGGCCCGATATGGCGCTGGTAGCGACGGGGCCGATCCGTATTCTGTCTGACGGGCTGACCGGCACGATTGCGGGCAGGTTGTCGATTGACAGCGCGCGGTGGCGTTTGGGACAGGCGAGTGCGGCTTCGGCGCTGCCTGCCTTGCCGACCAAGGAGATCAACCGCCGCGCCGACATCGCGCCTGCCGCAGAGCGTGAAATGCCGTGGCGATTGGTGGTCGATGCCGCCGGATCGGGTATCCGGATGCAGGGGCTGGGGCTGGACAGCCAGTGGACCGCCGATGTGCAATTGCGCGGCGCCCTGCTGGAGCCGGCCATTTCCGGTTCGGCCAGCCTTGTTAGCGGCACCTATGACTTTGCCAGCAAGCATTTTGACCTGTCGCGCGGGAAGATTACCTTTAACGGCGCCAGCCCGCCCGATCCGCAGCTGGATATGGCGGCCAGCGCCACGATCAACAATCTGACCGCGACCGTGAATGTGCGCGGCACGGCTATGCGGCCGCAGATCACTTTCTCCTCAGTGCCTTCCCTGCCCGAGGAGGAATTGCTGGCGCGCATCCTGTTTGGCGATTCCATCTCGCAGATATCGGCGCCGGAGGCGGTGCAACTGGGGGCGGCACTGGCGGCTTTGCATGGCGGTGGCGGGCTGGACCCGATCAACAAGCTGCGAAGTGCCATCGGGCTGGACCGGTTGCGCTTTGTGTCCGCCGATGCGGCGCTGGGGCGGCAGATGGGCGTGGCTGTCGGCAAATATCTGGGCCGCCGCGTCTATGCTGAGATCGTCACCGATGGGCGGGGTTATTCGGCCACCAATCTGGAGTTCCGTCTGACCAATTGGCTGGCCCTGCTGGGCAGCGTGGCCAGCACGGGGCGGCAGAGTGTCAATGCCAAGGTTTCAAAGGATTATTGATTTTAGGGAGAAGATACCTCCGGCGGGCAAAGGGCGGGGCCCTTTGCAATCCCGATAATGGGGTGGGGCTTGAGGCCTGCGATGGCGGCGCAAATGGGGTTTAAGCCGCTTCGCGGGAAGGAAGGGTAGCGTCTTGGATAAGGTGCTGAAGTTCCCGTCGCTTGAATGGCAGAAAGCGCCCCACTTGCGGACGTTCCACTGTCGTACCATATTGCTTTTATGCCGATACTAATTCTTGCGCTTCTTGCCGCTTCATCGGCATACTCGGAACAGCTGAAAGCGGCTGACGTGGCCCATATTGCCTGTGACGTGCCGTCCATCAAATACATCGGCGAACTCCAAAGCCTATTAAGCCAACGCGCTGTCCAAGCGATGAACTTGGCGGCTGCATCGGATGGTAAGCCCAATGCGGAACTGCAACGACTGATTGATCCTACCGCTTCTTTCTCGTCTGGCGGCGGAGATGTTGGGTTGCCTCTTGCGAGCGGAGTGGCTGGGGCGATGGCGCTAGCACGTGAGATGAAAGCTGACACATATCGGTTTTTTGGCTGGGATGGCATTCCGGCGTTAGCACAGGACCGATGTGGGGAGCAGAAAATTGTGGTTGAATTTATCGACACGCATAGCGGTGGCCTCTTTCGGGTCGCCTTCACGTTCGACGGTGGCAGGATCATTTCTGCCAAAGGGTGGCGACGCACGTCTCAGTCTGGACCTATGACGCCCGTCCGACAGTAATCCCAACTCTGGGCGAGTGGCAGCTCCCCACCATTTCCGGCCAAACCCCCGCCGCGCAGCGGCCTTCAAACACAATTATGGCCCCTTATCGGATGATGCGCGACCCATTATCGGGATTGCAAAGGGCCCCCGCCCTTTGCCCGCCGGAGGCACATCTTGAACCTCTAAACCCAAAAAAAGGGCGCCCGGTTTCCCGGACGCCCCCTTTGTGATTGCAACGTCTGATCGAGGGATCAGAGGCTGTAATACATGTCGAATTCAACGGCCGAAGGCGTGGTTTCCCAACGCAGCACTTCGGGCCACTTGAGTTCGATGTAGCTTTCGATCTGGTCCTTGGTGAACACGCCGCCTTCGAGCAGGAAGTCGTGGTCGGCAGCCAGAGCGTCCAGAGCTTCGCGCAGCGAACCGCAGACGGTGGGAACCTGGGCCAGCTCGTCGGCGGGCAGGTCGTACAGGTTCTTGTCCATGGCTTCGCCGGGGTGGATCTTGTTCTTGATGCCGTCAAGACCAGCCAACAGCAGCGAGGCGTAGCACAGGTAGGGGTTGGCCATCGCGTCGGGGAAGCGGAATTCCACGCGCTTTGCCTTGGTGCCTGCACCGTAAGGGATACGGCACGAGGCCGAACGGTTGCGAGCCGAATAGGCCAGCAGCACGGGGGCTTCATAACCGGGCACCAGGCGCTTGTAGCTGTTGGTGGTGGGGTTGGTGAAGGCGTTCAGGGCCTTGGCGTGCTTGATCACACCGCCGATGAAGTACAGGCACTCTTCCGACAGACCGGCATAGCCGTTGCCAGCGAAGTTGTTCTTGCCATCGCTCCAGATCGAGATGTGCGTGTGCATGCCCGAACCGTTGTCGCCCTTGATGGGCTTGGGCATGAAGGTTGCGGTCTTGCCATAGGCATGGGCAACCTGCTGCACCACATACTTGTAAACCTGCATGCGGTCGGCGGTCTGCGTCAGCGTGCCGAAGGTCAGGCCCAGTTCGTGCTGTGCCGAGGCCACTTCGTGGTGGTGCTTGTCGCAGGGCAGGCCCATGTCGATCATGGTCGAAACCATTTCGCCGCGCACGTCGACCAGGCTGTCAACGGGAGCTACGGGGAAGTAGCCGCCCTTGGCGCGGGGACGGTGGGCCAGGTTGCCACCTTCATAGGTCTTGTTCGAGTTGGTGGGCAGTTCGATGTCGTCGATCGAGAAGCCGTTGCCATTGTAGCCGTCGTAGAACTTCACGTCGTCGAACACGAAGAATTCGGCTTCGGGGCCGACATAGACGGTGTCACCGAAACCGGCAGCCTTCACAAAGGCTTCGGCGCGCTTGGCGGTCGAGCGGGGGTCGCGGGCATAGAGTTCGCCGGTCGAGGGTTCGACGATGTCGCAAACCACGATCATCATCGGGGTGGCCGAGAAGGGATCCATGTAAACCGCGTCGAGGTCGGGCTTCAGGATCATGTCGGATTCGTTGATGGCCTTCCAGCCTTCGATCGACGAACCGTCGAACATCAGGCCGCCTTCCAGCTCATCTTCGCCCAGCAGGCCAGCAACCATGGTCAGGTGCTGCCACTTGCCCTTGGGGTCGGTGAAGCGCAGATCAACCCACTCGATTTCCTCGTCCTTGATCCGGGCAATGATGTCCGCTGCAGTAGCCATTACTCATATTCTCCACAAAAAACTCTAAGCCGCGAGGCTTTAAGTATGGGCACAATTTACGCAAAACAGGGCGCCGATGCACAGCGCCCCGCCAGAATGAAAATCAGACCGCGTCGTTGTCGCGTTCGCCGGTGCGGATGCGCAGGGCATTGTCCACCGGAATGACAAAGATCTTGCCATCGCCGATACGGCCGGTTTGCGCGGCGCCGGCAATGGCTTCTACCACGCGTTCGGCCAGATCGTCGGCAACCACTACCTCAAGCTTTACCTTGGGCAGAAAGTCGACGACATATTCAGCGCCGCGATAGAGTTCGGTATGGCCCTTCTGGCGGCCAAAGCCCTTGGCTTCGGTGACGGTGATGCCCGAAACGCCGACTTCGTGCAGCGCCTCCTTCACTTCGTCCAGCTTGAAGGGCTTGATGATCGCTTCGATCTTTTTCACGCCTGCACTATCCCTCATTGGCGGGTTATGGCCCCGCAACGCGTTAAAACCGGCGCCGATGCTGTCCAGTGCCTGAAATCAGGCCTTGGCCGGGCAGGGGCCGATCCGGTTGACGCCGGTAATAATCTATCAAGATTCGTGCCAGAGTCGACATGGGGTGAATAGGCCAATTGCACCCTCAGGAAAACACCCGATTTTGACGTTTTCCGTAAGTTTTGCCTCTCTGCGCGCATTTTTCTTTGGTTAATGCGCTGCCGGACGCCTGTTTTGTGATCAAATTTTACGCAGGCGCTGCCTGAAAAATAGGCATGCCGGTTTTGGCCGCATAAATGACAAAGCCCTCCTCCCCGCCGCTGCGGGAAGAAGGGCTTTAATCCAAAACCGGATGAAGCGTTACAGCGCCAGACCTGCCGTCTCGTCCAGACCTGCCATCAGGTTGAGGTTCTGCACCGCAGCCCCGCTGGCGCCCTTGCCCAGATTGTCCAGCACGCTGACCAGGCGCGCCTGCGTGCCATCGGCCGAACCGAATACATGCAGGGTCAGGGCGTCGCTGGGCTGCATCGACCCGCGCAGCAGCACTTCGGCGGGCACTTGCGCGGGGGCGACGCTCACCACCTTGCTGCCTGCATAAAACGCGGCCAAAGCCTCGCGCAGGGCATCGGGCGAGGCAGCGCCGGGGATAGCCGCCAAGGGCAGGGGCACTTCCACCCACATGCCGCGATGGGCGGGCACCACGCTGGGGGCGAACACCGGTCCATGCACCAGACCGGCGTAGCGGGTCATTTCGGGCACATGCTTATGCCCCATGCCCAGCCCATAGGCGCGGAACGCAATGTCGCGGTCTTCTTCAAACCGCTCGATCAAGGCCTTGCCGCCGCCCGAATAACCCGACACCGCATTGACCGTATAGGGCCAGTCGGCAGGCAGCAGCCCCGCGCGCACCAAAGGCGCGATCAGCGCGATGAAGCCGGTGGGATAGCAGCCGGGGTTCGACACGCGGGTCGCATTGGCCACCACATCGCGGCCGGTGATTTCGGGGAAGCCATAGGTCCAGCCATCGGCCACGCGATGCGCGGTACTGGCGTCGATGATCCGCACCTTGCTGCCTGCGGCAAAGCCGACCGCCTCGCGCGCGGCATCATCATGCAGGCACAGGATGGCGAAATCGGCGGCGCGGATCGCTTCCTTGCGGGCAGCGGGGTCCTTGCGGCTTGCATCGTCAAGGATGATCAGCTCGAACTCGCTGCGCCCTGCCAGACGATCGGCGATTTCCAGCCCCGTGGTGCCTGCGGCGCCATCGATGAACACGCTATGGGTCATGGCTCAGATAGGCTCCACCAGATTGCGGGCAATATAGCCGACAGGACCCTGCGGCACTTCACCCCAGACATAATCGCTGGTCACGTCCAGCACATGAAATTCCGCGCCCGCTTCCAGCACCGCCAGTTCATCACCGGCAGGCGCGGCGAGCAAGGCGGCCTGCGCCAAGGTACGATAGCGCACCGGCACAACATAATGCGGCACAAACACTTGCCCCGCCAGACGGATATGCGCCAAGTCGCCACGCACCGGCACCGCATGGGGATCATGCTTGGGCGCAGGGGCGCAGAGGGCATAAAACGTGCCGGGCTGGGGCAGGAAATCGCCGGTATCGTGCTGGGGCAAAGTCGCGTCGTCCTTAAAGGCAAAGAGCGGCGCGCTTAGCGGCAAGACGGGCATTTCGCAAGGATTCACGCCCGGCCTTACCCAAACCGCGCCTTCACCATCGCCCATGACGCGCGCAGGCCCAAGGCTTCGCCACCCTTGGGGCGGCCTGCCTTGGCGCTGGGGCGCCATGCGAAAGTGTCGAAATGGGCCCAGTCTATGCCTTCGCCCACAAATCGGTCGAGGAAGAGCGCGGCCACGCTGGCCCCTGCAAAGCCGCCTGAGGGCGCGTTGTTGAGATCGGCAATGTCGGACTTGAGCCATTCGCGGTAGCCATCATGCAGAGGCAGACGCCACACCGGGTCATCCTGCGCGATGCCGCCGTCAATCAAGGCCTGTGCCGTGGCGTCTTGGCGCGTGAACAGGGCGGGCAGGTCCGGCCCCAAGGCCACACGCGCCGCGCCGGTCAGCGTGGCAAAGTCGATCAGCAGGTCGGGCTTGAACTCGCTGGCGCGGGTCAGCGCGTCGCCAAGGATCAGGCGGCCTTCGGCATCGGTGTTGCCGATCTCCACCGACAGGCCCTTGCGGCTGCGCAGCACATCTCCGGGGCGGAAGGCATTGCCCGATACCGCATTTTCCACCGCAGGGATCAGCAGATGGAGCCGGACCTTCAGTCCGCTTTCCATCACCAGCCTTGCCAGCGCCAGCGCATGGGCCGCCCCGCCCATGTCCTTCTTCATCAGCAACATGGCCGACGAGGGCTTCAGGTCTAGCCCGCCGGTGTCAAAGCACACGCCCTTGCCGACAATCGCCAGACGAGGGGCTTTCTCATCGCCCCATTCCAGCTCGATCAGGCGCGGCGCAGCCTCGCGCGCGGCGGCGCGGCCCACCATATGCACAATGGGATAATCGTCGGCCAAAGCCTCGCCGCGCGTGACTTTAATATGCGCGCGATGGGCCTTGGCCAGACGCTCGGCCTCATGCTCCAGATCGGCAGGACCCATATCCTCGGCCGGCGTATTGACCAGATCGCGCACCAAAGTCACCGCGCCTGCCTCGGCCAGCGCGGGGGCGATGGCGGCCACTTCCTGCGTGAGCAGGATGCGCGGGCCTTCCTCGCCATTCTCGCTGCGGTAACGGTCAAAGCGATATTGGCCCAGCGCCCATCCGATAAAGGCCTTGGCTGCCTTCACATCCTTGTTGGCCAGACGGTAAAGCCCCGCAGGCAAAGCCTCGCCCAGCTTGCCAAGGCACCAGCTTGACAGGCTCTCCAGCTTTTCCACGCCCGCCACCACGGCAAAGCCATCGCCATCGGGATAGACGGCGAAACTGCCCGCCGATCCTTTGAATTTCTGCCCTGCCAAGGCGGCCCTTTGCGCGGGCTGGCGCGCTGCGGCCCAAGTCTCATAGGACGATTTTTCGACCAGATGGATCGGCGTTGCGCTCTGGTCGCGGTCGGGCTGGACCAATGCAGGGGTGGCGGTTTCGGGCTGGCTGGAAAGGGCGTTTTTGCTCATGCTTTCCTCTATTCACCCAAAGCAAGTCTCGCGCAATCCTGCAAAATACCGGATAGAGTGGGTGGAATGTTTTGAGGAGTCGCGTGATGTTGGCAGCTTGGCGGATCGGATTGTTGGCAGGCGCGGCGCTGGTTTTGACTGCCTGTGGCAAAGGGGAGGCGACTGCCCCCACCGCCGCCGCATCCAGTGCTGGCACGGCGCCGCAGCCTCCTGCGCCGCCCGTTCCCGTGGCAGGCGTGGCGCGCAAGGTTCATGAAGAGACCAAACTCTACGCCTTCGACTATAGCTACCCCGCGGCTGCCGAGGCGATCCCTGCGCTCAAAAGCTGGCTGGAGGCAGATATGGCCAAGCAGAAGGCGGATCTGGCACAATCGGCCAAAGAAGGTGCGGCGGATGCCAAGCAGAGCGGCTTTGACTATCGCCCTTATGCTAGCGGCATGGACTGGAAAGTGGTGGCTGACCTGCCGCAATGGCTGAGCCTTTCCGCGTCGGTCTATTCCGACACGGGCGGCGCACATCCCAACCATGGCACCACGGCGCTGCTATGGGACAAGGCGGCGGGGCAGCAGCGCAAGGTGGTGGACCTGTTCACCTCGCCTGCCGCTTTTACCAAGGTCCTCCAACCGGCCTTTTGTGACGCTTTGGACGCGCAAAGGGCCAAAAGGCGCGGGGCCAAGGTGAACCGCAACAGCGGCGATGAATTTGACGCCTGCCTCGATCCGGCCAGCGTGACAGTGATCCTCGGTTCGGCCAAGAAACAGGGGTTTGACCGGATCGGCTTCCTGATCGATCCTTATGCCGCAGGCCCCTATGCCGAGGGCGATTACGAGGTGACTTTGCCGGTGACCGACAAGGTTCCGGCGGCGGTCAAGCCCCAGTTCCGCGCGGCCTTTGCAACGGGGAAATAGGCTTTGCCGCAAGCTGCCCTCGCATTTCGGGCAAAGTAGAGTATAGGGAAGCCATGACTCAATATCAGATCGTTGAAGACGGCGACACCGTGCTGCGTGACGGCACGATCAAGCTGCATGGGCCCGCAGGTTTTGCCGGTATGCGCAAGGCGGGGCTGCTCGCCGCGCAAATTCTCGATGCGCTGACCGATTTTATCAGGCCGGGCATCACCACCGGCCAGATCGACGATCTGGTGCGCGAGATGACCTTGGCCGGTGGCGGCGTGCCTGCCACTTTGGGCTATCGCGGCTTTGCGCATAGCTGCTGCACCTCGATCAACCATGTGATCTGCCACGGCATCCCCGGCGATCGCGTGTTGAAGGATGGCGAGATCGTGAATGTGGACGTGACGCCGCTGGTCGATGGCTGGCATGGCGATACGAGCCGGATGTATCTGGTGGGCGATGTGCCTTTGAAGGCGCGGCGTCTGGTGGATGTGACCTATGAATGCCTGATGATCGGCGTGGAGATGGCCAAGCCCGGCGTGCGTCTTGGCGATATCGGCCATGCGATCCAGCGTCATGCGGAAAGCTTCCGCTATGGCGTGGTGCGCGATTTCTGCGGCCATGGTCTGGGCCGCCTGTTCCATGATGCGCCCGAGGTGGTGCATGTGGGCACGCCGGGCACGGGGCCGGAATTGAAGGCGGGTATGTTCCTGACCATCGAGCCGATGATCAATCTGGGCAAGCCGGGCGTGAAAATGCTGGACGATGGCTGGACGGCGGTAACGCGCGACCGCTCGCTCTCGGCGCAGTTTGAACATTCCATCGGCATCACCGAGGACGGCTGCGAGATATTCACCGCCAGCCCCAAGGGCCTGCATAAACCGCCTTATTGAGAGGTTTTGCCATGACTGCTTCCTTCCGTCCGGTGCTGTTCCTGAAGGACAAATGCCCGTGGTGCCTGAAACTGCGGCTGTTTCTGCTGGAGGCCGGATTGAAGGATGCGGTGGAGGAGCGGATGTTCGCCCCAGGCGACGATGCCGAGGCGGGTATCCGCGCCCATCTGGCGCCGCATTTTGACAAGGTGACTTTCCCCACCATCGAATTGGCAGATGGGGAGTTCCTGCAGGATTCGCAGGCGATTATCGACCTGTTTGCCGAGCGCGAAGGCATTGATGTGTCCAGCCTGCCGGTGCTGGATCAATATATCCGCGGGCCGCTGGCCACCATCGGTGCGCTGCGCAAGGAATTGGCGGCGCTGAAGGGTTAGGCTTCAGCGCCCCGCGCGCAAGGCCGCCGCGCCTGCAAAGGGAGTGAGCGCCAGCAGCACCAGACTGGCCGCCGCCGTCAGCGCCAGCCCGCTTTCCCCGCCGATGGCCAAGGCGCCCGCGCCAAAGATCAGGATGGGCACACAGAGCGGGATCACCAGCAGGCCCGCCAAAGCCGCGCCGCCTTTCAGCCCCGCTGTCATCGCCGCCACCATCACGCCCACCGCCGCAAGGCCCGGCGTGCCCGCCAGCAGGCCCAGCTCGATCAGGCCGGTAACCCGCCCGTTCAGCCCCAGCAGACCCGCTGCGGGCAAGGCCGCCAGCATCAGCGCGGGAGCAAAGCTGAGCCAATGGGCGGCCATGCGGATGGCGATCACCCATTCTTCGGCAATGCCGCGCAAGGCCCATTGGTCAAACAGGCCCGCCTCGCGGTCAGGCTCTACCAAACGGTCTAGCGGCAGGATCGCGGCCAGCAGCGCCGCCACCCAGATGACCCCGCCGCCCACGCGGGCCAGCAATTTGGGGTCTGGCCCCACGGCAAAGGGGAAGATCACCGCCACCGACAGGAAGAACAGGATGGGCAGCAAAGTGCCCCCGCCGCTGACCCCGCCGCGCAGCAGCACCAGCACATCGCGGCGCAAAATGGCCCATAACGCGCCGCTCATAACGCATACTCCGCCAGATCCATCCGCCGCAAATCGGGCAGGCTGAGCGGTTGGTGCGAGGCGATGATGCAGGTGCCCCCCGCCGCGCAATGTTCGTAGATGATATCCTCCACCAGCGCGCAGGCATCGACATCCAGCCCGTTGAGCGGTTCGTCCAGCAGCCAGTTGGGCGCATTCTGCCCAATCAGCCGCGCCAAGGCGGCGCGCTTTTTCTGCCCCGTGGAAAGATAGCGCACCGGCACATCGAGCAAGGGCGTAAGGCCCAAAGCCGCCAGCGCATCTTGCGGCACAGGCCCATCCAGCCTTGCCCAGAAAGCCAGTGCTTCGCCCAAAGGTTGCCCCATATCCAGCCCGTGGCGTTCATCCAGCAGACCGACCGCGCCGTTCCATTCTACGTGTGCGGGCGGCCCATCCAGCGTCGAGGCGGGCAGTAGGCCAGCCAGAATACGCATCAGGCTGGATTTGCCCACGCCATTGGGAGCCACCAGATGCAGCGCCTCGCCGCTGCTCAGCGCGATATCCACGCCGTGGAACAGCCAGCGGTCGCCACGACGGCAACCAAGATGGCGGGCGAGGAGAGAAGCAGCTTGCATGGCATTGGCCGATAGGCAAAGTTACGCCTTATGCCAAGTCACGCTTTCGTCCCTTGCTGGCGTGATAGACTATGGCTGTTGTTTAAAGGGTGTTGCATGGCTGATGAATTGTTGAACGCTTCGGATTTGAAGGAAGCGTTGGAAAACCTGCCCGAATGGCAGTTGGACGAGGACAAGACCGGCATCCAGCGCGAATTTACCTTTGCCGATTTTTCCCAAGCCTTTGCTTTCATGACCCGCGTGGCCATGCTGGCCGAAAAGCATGACCATCACCCCGAATGGCAGAATTCGTGGGATTGGGTGTTTATTCGCCTGACCACCGATGATCTGGGCGGGGTGACCGAACAGGATGTGGATCTGGCGCTGGCGATTGATGAATTGCTCGATTAAAGCGCTGCGTTATTATAGCAATGCCAGGTAAAGATGGCCGCAGCCCCTCGATGCGGCCGCCAGATTTCGGCCAGAGCGCGGGTGGTTTTCTCGTCGGGGCGGTCTGGCAGGCCTAGCAATTTGCCCAGGCCCACCTGCACCGCCAGATCGCCTGCGGGCCAGATGTCGGGCCTTCCTTCGGCAAACAGCAGATAGATTTCCGCCGACCAACGGCCAATCCCTTTGATGCGGGTCAGCAGGGCAATCGCTTCCTCGTCATCATCGGGCAGGTTGGAAAAATCCACGGCCCCTGCCAGCACCAATTCGCATAGCGATCGGGCATAGGACTGTTTCTGGCGCGAGAGGCCGCAGGCGCGCAAGGCATCGAAATCGGCCTCCAGCAAGGCGAAAGGCTGCACGTCCTCGCCCAACAGTCCGGTCAGCTTGGTCCACATCGAGCTGGCAGCTGCCACCGAAACCTGCTGCCCCACAATCGTGCGCAACATGGTGGCATAGCCGCGCGGGCGGATGCGGGTTTCGGGATAGCCAACGCGTTCCAGCGCAGCGCCAATGGCGGGGGTGGTGCGGGCGATGTCATCAAGGCCTGCTCTTAGCAATTCTGCGGATAGACCCATAAGAAGCAGCCCCTTGTCGGCATATGTCCGCGCAGGCCAGCTTGCCAAGCGCTTCATGCCGCATTAGCAGCAATCACAAAGCGAATACACTGGGCCAATATAGGCGCATGGATAAGGAACGGGATTATGCCGAAGCTGGTAATCGTCAATCAGGCAGGTGAAGAAACCGAAGTCGAGGCCATCGTCGGCCGCACCGTGATGGAAACCATCCGTGATGCCGGTTTTGACGAAATGCTGGCGCTGTGCGGCGGCTGTTGCTCCTGCGCCACCTGCCATGTGCAGGTTGATGCCAGCTTTGCCGACAAGCTGCCCGCGATCAGCGCCGATGAAGACGATCTGCTCGACAGCGCCGACAGCCGTGGCGAAACCTCGCGCCTGTCGTGCCAGCTGCCGATCACCGATGCGCTGGACGGCCTGCGCGTGACGATCGTGCCCGAATAAGCCTAACGACAAAGCAGGGCTTTAGCGGCGCATATGGCAAATGCCGTTGCGCCGCGGGCTTGCCCGCCCTAACTTATGGCGCATGACACTTGCACGCGCTTCCTCGCTCGACCTGATTGGCAACACTCCGCTCGTCCTGCTTAAAGGACCAAGCGAGGCCGCTGGCTGCGAGATTTACGGAAAATGTGAATTTGCCAATCCGGGCGCTTCGGTGAAAGACCGCGCGGCCCTGTGGATTGTACGCGATGCCGAAAAGTCGGGCGCGTTGCAGCCTGGCGGCACGATTGTTGAAGGCACGGCGGGCAACACCGGCATCGGCCTTGCGCTGGTGGCCAATGCCTTGGGCTATAAAACCATCATCGTGATGCCCGAAACGCAGAGCCGCGAGAAGATGGACACTTTGCGCGCGCTGGGGGCCGAACTGGTGCTGGTGCCGGCGGCGCCTTTCAGCAATCCGGGCCATTTCGTGCATACCTCGCGCCGTCTGGCCGAGGAGACGGAAGGCGCGGTCTGGGCCAACCAGTTTGACAATATCGCCAACCGCCGCGCCCATATCGAATCGACCGCGCCCGAAATCTGGGAGCAGTTGGAAGGCCGCATCGATGGCTTTACC
This sequence comes from Novosphingobium umbonatum, assembly GCF_004005905.1. GTDB lineage: Bacteria > Pseudomonadota > Alphaproteobacteria > Sphingomonadales > Sphingomonadaceae > Novosphingobium > Novosphingobium umbonatum. Next base: position 149,006 of record NZ_SACO01000001.1, on the reverse strand, counting down.
TGCGCCGCTGGCACGGGCGGCACGATTGCGGGCACTGGCCTTGGCCTCAAGGCCTTTGATGAAAATATCACCATCGCGTTGACCGATCCGCATGGCGCGGCGCTGTATAATTTCTATGCCCATGGCGAGTTGAAGGCCGAGGGTAATTCGGTGGCCGAAGGCATCGGGCAGGGGCGAATCACCGCCAATCTGGATGGCGCGCCCATCGACACCCAATTCCGCATTTCCGACGAGGAAGGTCTGGAATGGGTGCGTCGCCTGTTGTCGGAAGAAGGTTTGGCTTTGGGTCTGTCCAGCGGCATCAATGTGGCTGGCGCTGTGGCTTTGGGCCGCAAGCTGGTGGCCGAAGGCCGCGCCAACCCCCGCGTGGCTACGATCCTGTGCGATACCGGCTTCCGCTATCTCTCCACCCTCTACAACCGCGCGTGGCTGGAGAGCAAAGGCTTACCGGTCTTCCCCTGGCTGTCATAATAGGGTAAACAAGGGTCATGCCTCCTATGCATCGCCCTTTGCTGGACCCGGCTTTGGACCGCAATCCGCGGGAAGTGCGCGCGCATATGGTTCAGCGTTTGCAGGTGGGCCTGTTTGGCCTGTCGCTGATGCTGTTGCTGGTGGGTTTGGCCAATGTGATTATGGAGCAGGCGCGGCGCAATGACGCGGCGCAGGCGGTTTCCGCCAAGGCGACCAGCAGCGGCACCAGCGATCCCTTGGCCGATATTGGGGTGGTGCCTTCGCCTGAGGCTCTGTCGGCCAAGCGGGCGGGGGCGGCGCGTAGCGCGCCTTAAAAAAGCGCATCAGCGAATCCATCCGAATCGGGAAAGCCTGCCACTTGCGCAGGCTTTTTGCGTTTTGGCGCAGATCTGGTGGTTCTGCCCGAGAATCACGTTGGGGAATTTGCGGGACAGATGGGCGCGAATGGCGCCAACCTTGCGGGAAATTGTGGGAATGGGGCGGCTTCTGGCGAATCTTGCCATGCAATCGTTCCAAATTACAGGACATTACTTATGGTTTTGCCCTTGGTTTTCTCGTTGACCCCTTAGAGCTTGGACAAAAAAGCCTAGAAAAAACAAGGTAGACCCATTTCCGGCGCATAAAGTGGCAGATTTTCCCGCATTGTGGCTTCCCTGCCCGTATGTGTCGCGGTATGGATAGGCTTCGGAAAGAGTTTTCGTGGCGCATCTGCGGATGCCCGGTGCCGACGCCTTCGCGTCCCGCCGTCAGCGAAGCTTTGTCCGTGGTGTGGGGGCTTTCGCATAGCGGGGTATGGTGGGGTGACTGGATTTCCGGTCATTTATATGGGGCAGGGCTTCTCGCCGAAGGGCGATAAGGAGCGCTTTGTCCTGCCCGCCGATATCCGCAAGATTGTGAGCGAAGCCAGCGGCAATCTGACCGAAATGCTGGTTGCAAAACACGAGGAATGGGACTGCCTGATCGCTTGCGGCACGTCCTATAGCCAACAACTGGCCGATGAAATCCGCGCCGAACACGCTGCTGCCATGGCCAATGGCCTGCCCTCCCAACGCAGCAAGCGCGCCCTTCTGTTCGGTTCGCTGGTCAAGGTCAATTTCGATGGATCGGGGCGATTCATCCTGCCGCAGCATCTCAAACAACAGGCCCGGATCAGTGATTCGATTTATATCCATGGCACGCTCGATTATTTCACCATCTGGTCGCCCGACGTGTTGAACGAACAGACCGGCCCAGAATGGATCGGCCCGCAGGCCTCCTGCGCCAGCTTTGCCGCGACCGGCGGCGGAAGGGGGCGTAAATGAGCCTTCTCGACGCCATCCCGCATGACGCCCCGCATATTCCCGTGCTGCTGGACGAGGTGATTGCCGCGCTGGCGCCTGCCGAGGGCAAGGTGATCGTCGACTGCACCTTGGGCGCGGGCGGCTATACGCGCGCTCTGCTGGATGCGGGCGCCACGGTGCACGCGTTCGACCGCGACCCCGATGCGATTGCCGCCGCGCAAGTCTGGGGTCAGCCCTATGGCGATCGCCTGATCCTGCACCCCCGCCGCTTTTCCGAAATCGCCGCCGCTCTGGCCGAGGCGGGCGTGGGGCCGGTGGATGGCATTGTGGCCGACATCGGCGTGTCCTCGATGCAGCTTGACCAGCGCGAGCGCGGCTTTGCCTTTGGCAGCGATGGCCCGCTGGATATGCGCATGAGTCAGGAAGGCCCCAGCGCCGCCGATTTCTGCAACACGGCCGAGGATGAGGTGATTGCCAATGTGCTGTTCACCTATGGCGAAGAGCGTCAATCGCGCCGCGTGGCCCGCGCGATTGTGGCGGCGCGTCCGCTGGAAACTACGGCGCAACTGGCAGGCGTGATCCGCCGCGCCTTGGGCCATAAGCCGGGCATGCCGAAAGACCCCGCCACCCGCAGCTTTCAGGCGATCCGCATCCATGTGAATGACGAATTGGGCGAGTTGGAAGGCCTGCTGGCGGCCAGCGAGGGCCTGCTGGCCGCTGGCGGTCGTTTGGCCGTGGTCAGCTTCCACAGTCTGGAAGACCGCATCGTCAAGCAATTCCTGAAGGATGCCAGCGGTGCCAAGGCCGCCGTGTCCCGCTATGTGCCGGTGACGCCGGCCGCCGCGCCTGCAGCATTTGAACAGATTTCCAAGGCCATTCGCGCTGGCGAGGCCGAACTTTCCCGCAACCCCCGCGCCCGTTCCGCGACTTTGCGTTACGCCACGCGCACCCATGCTGCCGCCAATATCCGGAGTGCGTCATGAATCTGACCCGTGATCGTATGCATATCATCGGTTGGGGTGTGGCTTTGGCCATTTGTTTCGCGCTGGTGATGCTGCTGACTTTCCGCGTCAATGCGGTGAAGTCGCAGGTGCATCTGGCCGACCGCGAAATCGCGCGGTTGAAGCAGGAAAAGCTGTTTCTGGAAACCGAGTTTGAAACCCGCGCCAGCCAGCAGCAATTGCAGGCCTTCAATCAGGTGGACTTTGGCTATCAGGCGCCCAAGGCTGAACAATATCTGGAAAATGAACGCCAGTTGGCCGCTTTGGGTAAACCGCGCAGCGTGGACGCGCCTTCGCCCATCCGTGTGGCCTCGGCCGAGGCGGTGAGCAGCGAAACCCGCCTGATGCCCGCTTTGGCGCAGCAGGGTAGCGCGGTGCTGGATATTGCCGCCCATGCCGGTGAGGCGGATGACAAACCGGTCAAATCTGTTAAGCGTTTGAAACCATCGGAACTTTCTGATCACTTGGCGCAATTGGGCGCCCGTGCAGGACATCGCGAATGAACTCTGCCAGCACAGCCCATCGCCCCCATCTGGCCGCTCGGGCCTCCATCGCCACGGTCGTCTCTGCGGGACGGCCGGGTTTGGTGCATGTGCGCTCGCAAGCTTTGACCGATGCGCGCAAGCGGGGGCTGTGGGTGCTGCTGGCCTTCCTGCTGATCTTTATTATCGCTCTGGTGCGGATCACCTATCTGGGCATGGCCGATCCGGCGCGGCCCGATGGCGATGCGGCGGCAGCGCCTACCGAACGTGGCGATATTCTGGATCGCAATGGCGTGCCTTTGGCGCGGGCTTTCCCTGCCTATTCGCTCTGGTTCAATCCGCATGCGATGGGCGATGGCCCCGCCTTGGTGCATAGCCCTGCCGAAGTGGCCATGGCGCTGCATCGCATCTTCCCCGATGAGGATGTGGCCGAACTGACCCAGCGCCTCGCCTCGGGCAAGGCAGGTTATCTGCGCCGCCGCATCCTGCCCGAGGATGCCAACCGCATCCACGCCATTGGCGAACCCGCGCTGGAATTCCCGCGTGAGGCCGAGCGTTTCTATCCGCAAGGCACGCTGGCTGCGCATATCCTTGGCTATGTCGATTCCAAGGGCGTGGGACAGGTGGGTATGGAGGCGGTGTTCAACCGCCAGTTGACCGATCCGGCCACGCGCAACACGCCTGCGGTGCTGTCCATCGACGCCCGCGTTCAGGGCGCGCTGGAGGATGAATTGCTGTGGGGCATGACCCGCGCGCAGGCCAAAGGCGCGGCGGGCGTGGTGCTGGACGTGGATACGGGCGAAGTGCTGGCTTTGGCTTCGCTGCCCAGCTTCAACCCCAATGCCCTGCGTCCAGAAGATATTTCCGACAGTGCCGATCCCACCAAGCAGGCCAATATTTTCAACCGCGCCACCAACCAGACCTATGAGCTGGGCAGCGTGATGAAGCCGATCACCGTGGCCGCGGCGATTGATGCGGGTCTGATCACCAATCTGGGCAAGCGTTATCCGGCGGACAAGCCTTTGGAAATTGCCGGTATTACCGTGCATGACCACGAGACCTACGGCGCCAGCCTCAATATTATCGAGGCGCTGATCCACTCGTCCAACATCGTGCTGGCGCAGGTGGGGGATCAGCTCGGCTCGCAGAAGATGCAGAGCACTTTGCAGGCTCTGGGCTTTAACGAAAGGCCCTATATTGAACTGCCCGCCAAGGGCCGCCCCAGCTGGCCGCGCGGGGATCGTAATGGCGTGTGGTCGCGGGTGACGACTGTTACCGCCTCCTATGGCCATGGTTTCACCATCACCCCGATCCATCTGGCCAGCGCCTATGCCGCTTTGGTCAATGGCGGGATCTGGCGTCCGGCCACCTTGCACAAGGTGGAGCCGGGTCAGGCCCCTGCCGGTCGCCGCGTGTGGCAGGCATCGACCAGCGCGCGTATGCGCCAATTGCTGCGCTCGATTGTGGATGTGGGTACGGGTAAAAGCGCCAATGCGGTGGGTTTCCGCGTGGGGGGCAAGACGGGCACCGCCGAAGTGGCCGACAAGAACGGCTATCACCGTGATCAGGTGGTGGCGACCTTTGCCTCGGCCTTCCCGATGGACCGCCCGCGCTATGTGGTGATTGCCACGCTGGATCAACCCAAGGCCAATGCCGCCACCAGTTTCCAGCGCACCGCCGCATGGAATGCAGCGCCGGTGGTGGGCCGCGTGATCCCGCGCATCGGGCCGCTGCTGGGGGTAATGCCGGATGCTAGCCGCGATATTGATATCAGCGACATTGCGCCCTTGATTGCCAATGGAGAAGGCGAATGAGGCTGAGCGAAATTTTGCAAGCCGCAGGCAGGCCGGAGGTTGGGGGGGATGCCCCAGTTACCGGTTTTGCCATTGATAACCGCCGTGCGGCGCCGGGCAATGTGTTCGGCGCCTTTGTTGGCGCCAGCGTGAATGGCGAGGATTTCATTCCTGCCGCCGTGGCCGCAGGCGCCATTGCCGTGGTGGCGCGGCCCGAGGCGAAGGTGGAAGGCGCGCTGCATATTGCCGATGCCAATCCCCGTCGCACCTTTGCGCAATTGGCGGCCGGTTTCTACACGCCTCTGCCCGCCACGCTGGTCGCCGTTACCGGCACCAATGGCAAAACCAGCACGGTCGAAATGGTGCGCCAGATCTGGCACCGCGCGGGTGAGCGCTCGGCCTCCATCGGCACTCTGGGCATCACCACCGCGCAGGAAGTGACCTATACCGGCCTCACCACGCCCGATATTGTCACCTTCCTTGGCAATCTGACCGGTTTGGCGCGCGAGGGCGTGACCCATGTGGCCTATGAAGCCTCCAGCCATGGCCTGAGCCAATATCGCAGCGAGGGGCCGCGCGTGGTGGCGGGCGCTTTCACCAATCTCAGCCGCGACCATCTGGATTATCACGCCACGATGGAGGACTATTTCGCCGCCAAAATGCGCCTGTTCGACGAAGTGGTCGAAGATGGCGGGGCCTGCGTGGTTTGGGCCGATGATGCATGGTCGGATCGCGCCATCGCCCATGGCAAGGCGCGGGGCCTGCACATCATCAGCGTGGGCGAACAGGGCGAGGCGATCCGCCTCTTGCGGCGTGAACCCACCGCTTTGGGCCAGACCCTGCATATCGCGCATGAAGGCATCGAACGCAGCATCAACCTGCCGCTGATCGGTGCTTATCAGGCGGCCAATGCGCTGGTCTCGGCAGGTCTGGCGCTGGCCAGCGGGATCAAACCGGATGTGGTGTGGGATGCTCTATCGCGCCTCTCGCCGGTGCGGGGGCGGTTGGAGCGCGCAGGGCTGAACCGCGCCGGTGCGCCCGCCTATGTCGATTATGCCCATACGCCCGATGCCTTGGAGGCGGCGATTGCGGCTCTCCGCCCGCATCTGGGGCAGGGTGGGCGGTTGATCGTGGTGTTTGGTGCTGGCGGCGACCGCGATGCTGGCAAGCGTCCGCAGATGGGGGCAATTGCCGCTGCCCATGCCGATGTGGCCATTGTCACCGACGACAACCCGCGCGGGGAAGACCCTGACGCGATCCGTGCCGCCATTCTGGCTGGCGCGCCGCAGGGGGCCTTGCAGAATATTGGGGATCGTCGTGCCGCGATTGCCCATGCCATGCAATTGGCACAAGGCGGCGATATTGTGTTGATCGCCGGTAAGGGCCATGAGCAAGGCCAGATTGTCGGCCGTGGGGCCGATATGCGGGTTCTGCCCTTTGATGATAGTGCCGTGGCGCGTGAATGCGCCGGAGAGGTGGCGTAATGGTGGCGAAGGCGAAATCGGGCGGCGGCAAGGCTGGCGGCAAGGGCAAGAGCGTTGCCACAGGCAAAACGGCGGCCGCTGGCAAGGCGCGCAAGGCCAAGAGCCCCGCGCTGGCATCTGTTCTGGCATGGCCGGTCTGGGCCGAGGATCAGGCGCCGCGCTATCTGTGGAGCGCGCAGGAACTGGCTTTGGCCACCGGTGGCAAGGCCAGCGGTGATTTCCTTGTCTCCAACGCGGCCACGGACTCGCGCGAGATTGTGGAAGGCGGCCTGTTCTTCGCCATGCGCGGCGAGGCGATGGATGGCCACCGATTCATTCCCAAGGCTTTCGAACTGGGCGCCACCGCCGCTGTGGTGGAACATCCCATCGATCAGCCCCATATTCTGGTGAAGGACAGTTTTGCCGCATTGCAAGCCGTGGCCAAAGCCGCGCGCGAGCGTATCCTGCCCGAGACCAAGATCATTGGCGTCACCGGATCGGTGGGCAAGACCAGCGTGAAAGAGGCGATCTTTGCCGCGCTCAACCGTTCCAGCATGGGCCGCGCGCATCGTTCGGTGAAAAGCTATAACAACCATGTCGGCGTGCCGCTCAGTCTGGCGCGGATGCCGGTGCGCAGCCTGTATGGCATTTTCGAAATGGGCATGAACCACGCGGGCGAAATCAGCGGCCTGACCGCGCAGGTGCGCCCGCATGTGGCAGTGATCACCACCATTGCCCCCGCCCATATCGAGAATCTGGGCAGCGAAGAGGCGATTGCCGACGCCAAGGCCGAGATTTTCGAAGGTCTGGTCGAAGGCGGCACGGCGGTTATCCCCGCCGACAGCCCCTATTGCGAGCGTTTGCGCGCCGCTGCTCTGGCGCGGGGCGCCAAGGTGGTGACCTTTGGTCGGGCCATGGGTTCCGATGTGCGCTTGCTCGACGCTTTGCCCGGTATGCTGGGCGGGACGCTGGTGACGGCTGATCTGGGCGATATTCGCCTGTGCTATACGGTGGCGGCTGCGGGTGAGCATTGGGTGACCAATTCGCTGGCGGTGATGGCCACGGTGCGCGCGGTGGGCGGCGATCTGGGCGCGGCGGGGCTGGCTCTGGCCGAGATGCAGGGTATGGCCGGTCGCGGTGCGCGGATTGATGTGGCCACTTCCGATGGCGGCACGGCTTTGCTGATCGATGAAAGCTATAATGCCAATCCGGCCTCGATGCGCTCCACTTTGGCGGTGCTGGGGCAGGAAAAGGCGACGCGGCGCATTGCCGTGCTGGGCGCAATGAAGGAACTGGGCGATTTTGGTCCGCGCTTGCACGCGGCTCTGGCCGAGCCTTTGGCGGCGGCCAAGGTCGATTATGTGCTGTTGGTGGGGGCTGAAATGGCATCTCTGGCCGATGAGTTGCGGAAAGGCGATGATTCCGCTCTTGGCAAGGCCATCCCCTTCGCCCATTGCTCAACCGCTGACGAGGCCATCGTGGCGCTGACCGATTTCGGTTTGGCCAAGGGCGATGCCGTGCTTGTCAAAGGATCGAATTCTGTGGGGCTGGGCCGTCTGGTCGCCAGCCTTGCCAAACAATAACGGGTCTGATCGGCGTCCATGCTTTATTTGCTTGCCCAATTCTTCCACTTCCCCGGAGTGGCCAACCTTATCCGGTATCAGACGTTCCGTGCCGGAGCGGCTCTGGCCACGGCTTTGCTGATCGGTCTGGTGATCGGCCCGCGCTTTATCGACATGCTGCGTATGAAGCAGGGCAAGGGGCAACCCATTCGCGAGGACGGGCCCAAGACCCATCTGGCCAAGCGCGGCACGCCGACCATGGGCGGCTTGATGATGCTGATCTCGCTGATCGGTTCGGTGATCCTGTGGATGGACCTGTCCAATCCGCTGGTCTGGGCCTGTATTGCGGTGACGGCGGGCTTTGGCATGATCGGCTTCCTCGACGATTATGACAAGGTGACCAAGCGTTCGACCGCTGGCGTTTCGGGCCGTGCGCGTCTGATTGCCGAATTTGTGGTGGCGGGCGTGGCCAGCTGGATCATGGTCAGCCATATTGGCCGCACCGACCTTTATCTGCCCTTCTTCAGCAAGCTTTATGTGCCGCTGGGGCCGCTCTATTTCGTGTTTTCCGCCTTTGTGATTGTGGGGGCGGGCAATGCGGTGAACCTGACCGATGGTCTGGACGGGTTGGCCACCATGCCGGTGATCATCGCGGCGGGCACCTTTGCCATCATCGCCTATCTGGTGGGCCGCGTGGACTATGCCGCCTATCTGGGCATTCCCCATGTGGCGCGCGCGGGCGATCTGGCGATTTTCTGCGCGGCGATCATGGGGGCGGGTCTGGCCTTCCTGTGGTTCAACGCGCCGCCTGCAGCTGTGTTTATGGGTGACACCGGCAGTCTGGCTCTGGGCGGCGCTCTGGGCGCGATTGCGGTGGCCAGCCATCATGAAATCGTGCTGGGCATTGTGGGCGGTCTGTTCGTGCTGGAGGCGGTGTCGGTGATCATTCAGGTGTTCTGGTACAAGCGCACCGGCAAGCGCGTGTTCCGCATGGCGCCGATCCACCACCATTTTGAACAGAAGGGCTGGGCCGAACCCACCGTGGTCATCCGCTTCTGGATCGTGTCGATCATTCTGGCCCTGATTGGCCTTGCCACGTTGAAAGTGCGATGATCACCAGCGGCGCCTTTGCAGGTAAAAGCTATGCCGTGCTGGGGCTGGCGCGCAGCGGGCTGTCGGCGGTGGCTTCTCTGGTGGCGGGCGGGGCCAAGGTCACCGCTTGGGACGCCAAGGAAGAGCCGCGCGCGGCCGTGGCGACCGAATATGGCGATGCGGTGGAATTTGGCGATCCCTGCGTGATCGACCTGAACGGCTTTGCAGGCGTGGTTGTCTCGCCCGGCGTGCCGATCAACCGCCACCCGATTGCCGATGCGGCGCGCGCGGCCAATGTGCCGCTGATTTGCGATATAGAGCTTTTCGCGCAGGCCCGCGCCGCTTTGCCCGACCATCGCGTGGTGGGCATTACCGGCACCAATGGCAAATCCACGACGACGGCATTGACGCTGCATCTGCTGCAACAGGCCGGTGTGCCCGCGCTGATGGGCGGCAATATCGGCCTGCCCGTGCTGGGCCAGCAGCCTTTACCCGACGGCGGGGTCTATGTGCTGGAACTGTCGTCTTATCAGATCGACCTGACCCATTCGCTCGATTGCGAAGTGGCGGTGGTGCTCAATCTCTCGCCCGACCATCTGGACCGCTATGATGGCTATGAGGGCTATGCGGCCAGCAAGGCGCGTTTGTTCGGAATGCAGGCCATCGGCCATCTGGCGATTGTCGATTACCGCGCCGAGATCGAGGATGATGTCCTGCGCTTTGCCCCCGATGGGCAGCCGTTCCAGTTTTTGAACGGCATTGATCTGCCTGGTGATCAGGCCGAATGGCCCAGCCTGCAGGGGCCGCATAACCGTTTGAATGCCGCCGCCGCTGTGGCCGCTGTGCGCGCCTTGGGGCTGGATGACGCGACGATCGAGGCGGGGCTGAAAAGCTTTGTCGGCCTGCCGCATCGCATGGAGCGCGTGGCGGAAGTGGATGGCGTGTTGTTCGTCAACGATTCCAAGGCCACCAATCCTGCCTCTACTGCCCCTGCGCTGGCCGCATGGCCGCCGGTGGACGGGCATCGCCGCATCCACTGGATTGTGGGCGGATTGCCCAAGGGCGACACTCTGGACGAATGCGAGGCCTATTACGGCCATGTCGCCGCCGCCTATACGATTGGCGATGCCGGCGCTCTGTTTGCCGATTTGCTATCCCCCGTTATGCCCACCACACGGGCGGAGATGATGAGCGAGGCGATCCGTCTGGCCATTGCGGCGGCCAAGCCGGGGGATGTCGTGCTGCTCTCGCCTGCCTGCGCCAGTTTTGACCAGTTCCGTGATTATGAGGCGCGCGGCGATGCATTCCGTCAATTGGTGGCGGTGATGACTGGTGCCGGTGAAGGGACCAGCAACTGATGGCCAGCCTGCCCGCCGAAACAGGGCCAGCCCCTTATGTGCCCGGTTCGCGCAGCGCCTCGCGCCCGCGCCGCACCCGCCATTCGGACTGGGTGGTGTGGTGGCGCGAGATTGACCGTGTGCTTTTGTTCTTCGTGCTGATCCTGATGGGCATTGGCGCGGTGGCGGTGGCGGCCTCCAGTCCGGCCAGCGCGCGCCGCCTGTCGACCGCGAAAGAGCATCTGGATGATGCGCATTTCTTCTGGCTGCAAATCCGATGGCAGGCCGCCGGTCTGGTGACCATGATCGCCGCCTCCCGCCTCAGCCGCGAGAATGCGCGGCGTTTGGGCATTCTGTTGGGCTTTGCCATGTTGGGCGGATTGATGCTGGTGCCGATTGTTGGCAGCACGGTGAATGGTGCAAAGCGCTGGCTGCATTTTGGCGTCTCGCTGCAACCTTCGGAATTTTTGAAGCCAGCCTTTGCCATCACGCTGGCATGGATCCTGTCCTGGCGACTGCGCGATCCCAAAATGCCGGTGCTATGGATCTGCACGGGGATTATGGCGCTGGTGGGGGTCTTGCTGATGCTCCAGCCCGACTTTGGTTCGACCGTGCTGTTTGCGGGCGTATGGTTTGTGATGATGGTGATGGCGGGCCTGCCGCCGCGCATCATTCTGGCCATTGTGGGCGCGGTGCCGGTGGTGATCGGGCTGGTTTACGCCTTATATGAAAATGGCCGTCACCGTATCGACGCTTTCCTTGGCGGCGGAAGTTCGTTTGACCAGGTGGATCTGGCCCATCGCACTTTGGTGGCCGGAGGCTGGACGGGCACCGGCCTGTGGCTGGGCACGCGCAAGCTGGGCCTTCCCGAAGCGCATACCGACTATATTTTCTCGGTGGTGGGTGAGGAATTCGGCCTGTGGATGTGCGGTCTGATCATTGTGATCTATTTCGCCATGGTCGCCCGCGTGCTGGTGCGTCTGGGGGACGAGGATGACCTGTTCGCCGTGCTGGCCGCAGGCGGTCTGATCGCGCAATTGGGAGGGCAGGCCTTCATCAATATTCTGGTGAACCTGCAACTCTTCCCTTCCAAGGGCATGACGCTGCCGCTCATTTCCTATGGCGGTTCTTCCACGTTGGCTTTGTGCATGACCGTCGGATTCCTGCTCGCCATTACGCGGCGTAATCCCTATTTGAAGGCTGACCCTTTCACGCCGAAAGGGGCTTTGCCCACTATTATGAGCCTGTTCAAATGAGCATGCAGTCCACGCCTGACGTTTCCCGCCATTATGTTCTGGCCGCAGGGGGCACGGGTGGCCATTTGATCCCCGCCTTTGCGCTGGCCGCCGAACTGGTGGCGCGCGGCCATCAGGTGGCGTTAATCACCGACGAGCGGGGCGCTGCCATTCCGGGTAAGCCGGAATATCTGCCCGCCCATGTGCTGCCTGCGGGGCGTTTGCAGGGCAAGAATCCGATTGGCTGGATCAAGGGGCTGCGCGCGATCTGGGCGGGGCGCAATCTGGCGCTGGATTTCTTCCGCGAATTTGAACCCAGCGCGGTGATCGGCTTTGGCGGCTATCCGGCCTTGCCCGCGCTGTTGGCGGCGACCGCTGCGGGTATTCCGGCGGTGATCCATGAACAGAACGCCGTGCTGGGCCGCGTGAACCGCTTCCTTGCCGGTCGGGTGCAGGCGATTGCCACCGCCTATCCCGAGGTGCAGCGTCTGGAGCAAAGCCATCTGGGCAAGACCTATCTGGTGGGCAATCCGGTGCGCGCCGAAGTGCTGGAATTGCGTGAACAGCCTTTCCCTGCTTTCACCGGCGATGGCTTGCTGCGGGTGCTGGTCACCGGCGGCTCGCAGGGCGCGCGGGTGCTGTCAGAAGTGGTGCCTGATGGCTTGGCCATGTTGCCGCCCGCCTTGCGCACCCGTTTGCAGGTGACCCAGCAATGCCGCCCCGAAGACATTGCCGCCGTGCGTGAACGCTATGCCGCGCATGACATTCCCGCCGAATTGGGCACCTATTTTGAAGATATGGCGACCCGCCTTGCCGATGCGCATATTTTCATCGGGCGCGCAGGGGCCAGCACGATTGCCGAACTGACCGCTGTGGGCCGCCCTGCCATCCTGATTCCGCTGCCGATTGCCACCGACGACCATCAGGCCGCTAACACGGCGGAGATGGTCGAAACCGGCGGCGCGCGCGCGATCCGTCAGGAAAAGTTTACCGCCGTCGAACTGGCCAAACAGATTCAGGCCATTGCCAAGAGCCCCGAAGCCTTGGCCAATGCCGCCCATGCCGCATGGAATTGCGGCCGCCCCCATGCGGCGCAGGATCTGGCCGATCTGGTGGAAAGTTTTGGTCAGGCGCCTTTGATGGATGTGATTCGCATGGGCGGACAAAAACAGACAAGAATGCAGGAGCAAACCGCGTGAAGGGCGTAGCAACGGACATTGGCACTATCCACTTTGTGGGTATTGGCGGCATTGGCATGTCCGGCATTGCCGAGGTGATGGCCAATCTGGGCTATCGGGTGCAGGGCTCGGACATGGCGGAAAGCTACGTGGTCGAAGGCTTGCGCAGCCGTGGCATCACCGTGTTCATCGGCCATGCGGCGCAGAATGTGGGCGATGCGGCGGTGGTGGTCACCTCTACCGCAGTCAAGCGTGACAATCCCGAAGTGGTGGCTGCCCTTGAGGCGCGTATCCCCGTGGTGCGCCGCGCCGAAATGCTGGCCGAATTGATGCGGTTGAAAAACACCGTGGCTGTGGCTGGCACGCATGGCAAGACCACGACTACCAGCATGATCGCTGCCTTGCTGGATGCGGGCGGGGTGGACCCGACCGTGATCAATGGCGGGATCATCAATTCCTATGGCTCCAACGCGCGCCTTGGCGCCAGCGACTGGATGGTGGTGGAGGCCGACGAGAGCGATGGCTCCTTCCTGCGTCTGGATGGCACGATTGCGGTGGTTACCAATATCGACCCCGAGCATCTCGATCACTACGGCAGTTTTGACCGTGTGAAGGAATGTTTCGTCGAATTCATCGAAAATGTGCCTTTCTATGGCGCGGCGGTGCTGTGCATCGACCATCCCGTGGTGCAGGCGATCATCCCCAAAGTGCGCGACCGCCGCGTGATCACCTATGGTTTTTCGGCCCAAGCCGACGTGCGCGGCGAAGCGGTGACGCCGGTTGCCGGTGGCAATCGCTTCACCGCAGTGCTGCGCCAGCGCGATGGCAGCTTCCGCCGGATCGAGGATATTCATCTGCCCATGCCGGGCCGCCATAATGTGCAGAACGCCTTGTCTGCCGTGGCCGTGGCGGTGGAAATGGGCGTGGAGGACGAGATCATCCGCACCGGCTTTGCCAAATTTGGCGGGGTCAAGCGCCGCTTTACCAAGGTGGGCGAGGTGAATGGCGTGTCGATCATCGACGATTACGGCCATCATCCGGTGGAAATCCGCGCTGTGCTGGCCGCTGCGCGTGAAGGCGTGAAGGGGCGCGTGATCGCCGTGGTGCAGCCGCATCGCTTCACCCGCCTGCGCGACCATATGGAGGATTTCGCCGCCGCCTTTAACGATGCCGATATTGTCTATGCAGCGCCCGTCTATGCCGCGGGCGAGCAGCCGATCGAGGGCGTGGACAGCGCCGCCATGGTCGAAGGCATCAAGGATCGCGGCCATCGCAGCGCGCATCTGACCAGCGGGGCCGAGCAATTGGCCAGCCAGTTGGCTTCTGTGGTGCAGGATGGTGACATGGTGGTCTGCCTTGGCGCGGGCGACATTACCAAATGGGCAGCCGGTCTGGCCGATGCCATTGCCAAGGTAAAGGCGGGCGCATGAGCTTTCCCGAAGTCGGCCAGATCAAGGTGGCGGGCAAGCTGACGGCCAATGCGCCGCTGGCCCCCTTGGTGTGGTTCAAGAGCGGCGGCTGCGCGGAATGGCTGTTCGAGCCGAAGGATACCGCTGATCTGTGCCAGTTCCTAGAGCAATTGCCCCCGCCGGTGCCGGTGATGGCCTTGGGCTTGGGCTCCAACCTGATCGTGCGCGATGGCGGGGTTGCGGGCGTGGTGGTGCGTCTGGGCAAGGCCTTTGCGCAGGTGCGCAAGGTGGAAGACCTGACTCTGGAATGCGGCGGCGGGGCCAGCGGTATTCTGGTATCTTCCACCGCGCGGGACCATGGCATTGCGGGGCTTGAATTCCTGCGTTCCATCCCCGGCACCGTGGGCGGTTTTGTCCGCATGAACGGCGGGGCCTATGGGCGCGAGGTGAAGGACATCCTGATCGACTGCGACGTGGTGATCCGTTCGGGCGAGATCGCTACTCTGCCTCTGTCGGAACTGGGCTATACCTATCGCCATTCGGATCTGGTGGATGGCTGTTTTGTTGTGGCCGCCCGTTTTCGCGGGGTAGCGGGCGAACCGGCCGCCATTCAGGCCGAGATGGACCGCATCAGCGCAAGCCGCGAGGCGAGCCAGCCCCTGCGCAGCAAGACCGGCGGCAGCACGTTCAAGAACCCCGATGGCGGCAAGGCATGGGAACTGGTTGACAAGGCCGGTTGCCGTGGCCTCACCATCGGCGGGGCGCAGGTTTCGGAAAAGCACACCAATTTCCTGATCAACACTGGCGAGGCCACCAGCGCGGAGATCGAAGCGCTGGGCGAGGAAGTCCGCCGGCGGGTGAAGGAACAATCCGGCGTCGAGCTGGAATGGGAAATCAAGCGAGTCGGGAAGCCTTAATTTTGCGTCTATTGTGCAGCCTCTTGGGTTTGTGCCTTTTGGCACTTATGCTGTGGGGTAGCCTGTGGGCGGGATTTAAGAATTTTGATGTGGCAAACGCATGGGGCCGTGAAGACCGGTTGTTTGCGCTTGTGTATGTTCTGGTCAACTATGCGCTCGTCGCTGCGGCATTCTGGATGCTGCGAGGCGGGCCAAAAATTTTTCGGGAAAAGAAGTGAGCCTACCCAAGCTTCATGTCGCGGTATTGATGGGCGGTTGGTCGTCCGAACGTCCGGTCTCGTTGATGAGCGGGGAAGGCGTGGCCAAGGCGCTGGAAAGCCGTGGGCACAAGGTGACGCGGGTGGATATGGGCCGCGATGTGGCGCAGGTGCTTGCCGCCGCCGCGCCCGATGTGGTGTTCAACGCGCTGCACGGCGCGCCGGGTGAAGATGGCACGGTGCAGGGCATGATGGACCTGATGGGCCTGACCTATACCCATTCCGGCCTTGCCACCAGCGTGATCGCCATGGACAAGGAACTGACCAAGCGCGCTCTGGTGCCGCATGGCATTCCCATGCCCGGTGGTCGCGTGGTGAAATCCTCCGAGCTTTATGCAGGCGATCCGCTGCCGCGCCCCTATGTCTTGAAGCCCGCCAGCGAGGGCAGCAGCGTGGGCGTGGCCATCGTGACCGAGGAAGGCAATTACGGCAATCCGATCAGCCCTGATGTCGCTGGCCCTTGGCAGCATTTCCCCGAATTGATGGCCGAGCCTTTTGTGCGCGGGTTGGAACTGACGACTGCTGTGCTGGGCGATCAGGCGCTGGCGGTGACGGAGTTGAAGCCAAAGACGGCTTTTTATGATTTCGACGCCAAATATACCGATGGCCTGACCGAGCATGTCTGCCCCGCGCAGATCCCCGATGAGATCACGCAGGCTTGCAAGGACATCGCCCTGCGCGCCCATCAATTGCTGGGCTGCAAGGGCACGAGCCGCAGCGATTTCCGCTGGGACGATGAAAAGGGTCTGGATGGCCTGTTCCTGTTGGAGGTGAACACCCAGCCCGGCATGACGCCTTTGTCGCTGGTGCCCGAACAGGCCCGCTATCTGGGCATGGATTACGCCACTTTGGTGGAGGCGATTATCGCCGAAGCCCTGCGCGACGCTGGCAAGGCGTAAGGGGCCGGATTGGGGGAAACCATGGGGCAAACGATCCGCCGCAGCGGGGCCAACGCCCGCAAACAGGCCGCCAAGGCCAGTTCCGCCCGCAAGGTGGAGGCGGCGCGTGCGCAGACGGGGTCGCTGCTCGACTGGGTTTTGGACAATCTGCCCTTTTCCGAGGCTCAGTTGCACCGCTTCTTCCTGCTGCTGATTCTGGCGGCGGCGGCGGGTCTGTTGGTGCTGGTCGCCAGTCTGGCGGGCGTTCCGGCCATGGCGGAAAACCATGTTGCCAGCCTCGCCACGCAGGCCGGTTTTGCGGTGCGGCGGGTGGAGGTGCATGGGGTCAAGCATCTCAATGAACTGACCGTCTATGACCGCGTGCTGGGCACGCAGGGGCGGCAGGCGATGACCCGCATCGATCTGGCCGCGATCCGCGCCGATCTGATGACGCTCAATTGGGTGGAAGAGGCGCGGGTTTCGCGCGAATTGCCCGATACGCTGGTGGTGGATATTGTCGAGCGTCAGCCCCATGCCGTGCTGAAAATACGCGGGGCCGATGGCAGCGACAGTTTTGTCTTGATCGACGCGACCGGTCACGAATTGGAGCCGATTGCCGCGCTGCGGACCAAAAACCGGCTGGTGATGGCGGGCGAGGGGGCCGAGTTGAAGGTCGCGGCTTTGACCGCGCTGCTCGATGCGGCACCGGCTTTGCGCCCGCAAGTGGCGGAGGCGGAATGGATCGGCCACCGCCGTTGGAACCTGACGTTCAAGACCGGCCAGACTTTGGCCTTGCCCGAGGGTGAGGAAGCGGCAGCGCATGCTCTGGTGAAATTCGCGCAATATGACGGCACGAACCAATTGCTGGGCGGTCAGGCGGCGGCGTTTGACATGCGTCTGGGCGACCGGATCTATGCCCGCGTGCCCAACCGCGAGGCCGATGCGGCGGCCGCCGCCGCGGCTCAGGCCAATGGTGCTGCGGCTGCGGGAGCCGTTGCTGCATCGCCGACGCCCAGTGCCTCAGCGTCGAGTTCGACCGCCAAAGTGGTTGGTGCGGCAGCTGTTGGTGCCGGTGTGGCGGTGGCCGCCGCAGTGGCCCATAGCGCGGAAAAGCCGGTGAAGGCCGCGCCCAAGCCGCCTAGCGCGGTGGTGGGCAAGCCCTTGGCGGCGGTGGCCAAAGTGGTGGCCAAGCCCGAAGTGCACAAGGCTGAGGCGCGTAAGCCAGAGGCGCATAAGCCCGCCACGGCGCCCCATAAAGCAGAGGCGCATAAGCCCGAAGCCAAGAAGCCGGCGGCCAAGCCTGCCCCTAAACCAGCCTCCAAGCCCGCGCCCAAACCAGCCACCAAATCGACCGCCAAGGCCAAGCCTGCTCCCAAGAAGACCGAGAAACATTGATGGCCACCTCCCGCATCGCCCGCGTGTTTGGCGCGGTCAATATCGGTTCTTTTCGCATTTCGGCCTTGATCGCTGGCACCGATGAAAATGGCGAGATGGTGGTGCTGGGCAGCGCCCATCGCGCCGCGCAGGGGATCAAGCAGGGCTATGTGGTAGACATGCCAGCTGCCACTTTTGCCGTGCGCGATGCGATCGAAAAGGCCGAGAAAATGGCCAATACCAGCGTGTCCAGCGTGTGGATTGGCTGTTCGGGGGCAGGGCTGGCCAGCGAATTGTTTCATGTCGAGAACGAGATTGGCGGACGTCGGATCGAGCCGGATGATATTGACCATCTGTTGATGTGCGCCCGCGAAACCATTCAGCCTGCTGGCCGCATGGTGCTGCATGCCCAGCCTGCGCATTACATGCTGGATGGCGCACATGGCGTGGTGAACCCGCGCGGGCTCCATGCCGAAAGGCTGGGGGTGGACGTGCATGTCATGCTGGCCGACAGCGCACCGATCCGCAATCTGACCGAGACGGTGCAGAATGCCCATCTGGAAGTGGAAGCGGTGGTGGCCAGCCCCATGGCCACCGCCTTTGCCTGTCTGACCATGGAAGAGCGCGAATTGGGCGTGGCTCTGGTGGAATTTGGCGCGGAAGTGACCACAGTTTCCGTGCATGCGGCGGGCATGTTGCTGGGGCTGGCCACGATCCCGATGGGGTCGGGCGCGATTACCGATGCGATTGCCAGCTCGTTCGGCATCCGTCGTTTTCAGGCCGAGCGTCTGAAATGTGTCAATGGTTCGGCGATTGCCACACCGGCGGATCATCGCGAGATGATTCCCGTGCATGGGCCGGGCGAGGAATTCACGGGCCAACTGGCCCGCCATGCGGATGATAAAAACCGTATTCCGCGCGCCGAATTGATCAGCGTGATCACCGGCCAATTGTCAGCCTTGATGGATGATATTTCACGCGTGTTGAAAGCGCAGGGCTTTTCCGGTGCGCGCGGGGCGCAGGTGGTGTTTACCGGCGGCGGCGCCGAATTGGCGGGGCTGGCCGATTTTGCCCAAGGCGCCTTGGGGCGGCCTGTGCGGATCGGGCGGCCATCCACCCTGCGTGGCCTGCCCGAAGCGCATATTACGCCCGGTTTTTCGACGCTGGCCGGGCTGGTGCAATATGCCTCGGCCGATCCGGTGGATATTCGCACCGTGGGTCTGGCTAAAAGGCGCAAGGCCATGAAGGGCGGGTGGCTGACGCGGATAATCCATGCGGCCAAAGATTATTTCTAACCGTTGACGGTATTTGCTCCACGGTGGACCGCAACCCTGTGGACAAATGTGCGGAAAGCTTTGCTTCGCTGAGTCGAAGTGTGCATTTTAAGGTTGGCAGGAGCGCCCCTCTTCCACAACGGGGGCGGGTTTTCGAGGCAAGCCTCGCAGGAGAAGGCAATGAGCATCAATATTGGTCCGGCGGCAGTGGATGAGCTTCGTCCGCGCATTACCGTTATCGGGGTGGGCGGCGCTGGGGGCAATGCCATCGCCAACATGATCCGCGCCCAGATTGAAGGCGTGGACTTTGTCGTGGCCAACACCGATGCGCAGGCGCTGAACAATTCGATCGCCGAGCATCGCATCCAGTTGGGTCCGGATATCACGCAAGGTCTTGGTGCCGGTTCGCGCCCCGAAGTGGGTCGTGCGGCTGCCGAAGAAACCTTGATGGAAATCGACCGTCTGCTCGACGGTGTGCATATGGTGTTTATCGCGGCCGGTATGGGCGGCGGCACCGGCACGGGCGCGGCGCCGGTCATCGCCAAGGCGGCGCGTGACAAGGGCGTGCTGACCGTGGGCGTGGTGACCAAGCCGTTCCTGTTTGAAGGCACGCGCCGTATGCGCAGCGCCGAGGCTGGCATCGAAGAGCTGCAAAAGCATGTTGATACGCTGATCGTCATTCCCAACCAGAACCTGTTCCTGGTGGCCAAGGCAGAAACCACCTTCAAGGAAGCGTTCCAGCTGGCCGATGAAGTGTTGCAGCAGGGCGTGCGTTCGATCACCGACCTGATGGTGATGCCGGGCCTGATTAACCTTGACTTTGCCGACGTGCGTTCGGTGATGGCCGAAATGGGCAAGGCGATGATGGGCACGGGCGAGGGCGAAGGTCCGACCCGCGCGCTGGACGCCGCCGAAAAGGCAATTGCCAACCCGCTGCTCGACGGTGTGTCGATGCAGGGCGCGAAGGGCGTGATCATCTCGATCATCGGCGGCGACGATATGAAGCTGCTGGAAGTGGACGAGGCCGCCAACCATATCCGCGAACTGGTTGACCCCAATGCCAACATCATCTGGGGTAGCGCGTTCAACCCTGATCTGGATGGCAAGATCCGCGTGTCCGTGGTGGCCACCGGCATCGAACAAACCGTTGGTCAGGCCGAGGAAGCCTCGCGTCCCTTCTCGATGCAGGCTGCACGCGGTCCGGCCCGTCCGGGCATTGTGGCGCCTTCGGTTGCTCCGCAGCCGGTAGCAGCCCCCGCCCCGCAGGTGGCTCCGCAGCCCGCACCGCAGGCTGCCCCGCTGCATGTGGCGCCGCCTGAAACCTATGCCCCGCCCGTGGCCGAGCCTGTGGCAGAAGCCAAGCCGGTCTTCCGCCCCGCCCCCTATGCTTCGGCGCCGGAAGATACGCTGGATCTGGGCGCGCTGGAGGAATTGGAGGAAGCGCCCGCTCCCGCCAAGCCCGTCGCCTATCAGCCGCCGCGTGAGGAAATGATGCTGGACGCTAGCCGCCTGGGTGAGGATGAAGCGCCGATGATTGCGCGTCGTCGTGCTCCTGCGGCGGAAAAGCCTGAAGCGGCCCCCGCGCCGCGTTCGGCAGGCACTTTGTTCGAACGGATGGCCAATCTGTCCTCGCGCCGCAAGGATGAGGATAGCGAGGGTGAGGAAGATAGCGGTGCGATCAATATTCCGCGCTTCCTCGGTCGCCAGAATAACCAGTAAATCAAAGCGGGCGGCGCAGCATATGTGCCGCCCTGCTGCTGTATGAGGCCTGAAATGAACCCCAAGGGGCACATGGCAAAGCGCCGTCAGTCTGCTGGCTGGCGGCGAAACATTTTGTTGGCGGCTTGTCTGTCGGCAGCTTGGATGGGCGCGCCATCGGTTTCTGCGCAAACCGTCAACGCAGAGGCGCAGGACCCTAACAAGGTGCTGGCGGCGGCTTTGGCGCGTCTGGGCCGCAATTCGCGCGATATTGAGGCGTTGCAAATGGCGGGCGATGCCGGGTTGGCTCTGGGCGATGTGCAGGCGGCGATTGGCTTCCTCAGCCGCGCCGACCGTTTGTCGCCCTATAATCCCAATGTGATGGCCAGTCTGGCCTCGGCCCGTTTGCGCGCGCAGGATCCGGTGACGGCGATTGGCCTGTTCGAGGACGCGGCCAAGGCGGGTTCGCTCAATGGCGAGCAGATTGCCGATCGCGGGCTGGCCTATGATCTGGTGAGCGACAATGTCACCGCCCAGCATTATTACCGCGAGGCTTTGGCGGCGGGCGCGGGCGATGAAGCGGTGCGCCGCTTGGCGCTGAGTCTGGCGATTATGGGTGATCGCAAGGCAGTGGAAACCGTGCTGGCGCCCTTGCTGCAGAAGCAGGACCGTTCGGCTTGGCGTATCCGCGCCTTTTCCTATGCTATTCTGGGGCGTGAGGAGGAGGCGGTGTCTATCGTCAATTCCACCATGCCTGCGGAAATGGCCTCGGCCATGGCGCCCTATTTGCGTTACATGCGCAAGCTGACCCCTGCCCAACAGGCGGCAGCGGCCAATCTGGGTTTCTTCCCCCAGCCATCGCAAGTGGGGCAGGAAAATGCCCGCATCGCCGATTGGGTGGCCAGCCATGGCTTGCGCCGTCCGGCTTCGGCGGATCTGGCTCTGGTGCCGCAGGGCGAGGCTTTGGGCAGCCGAGCCAATGCCGCCCCGCCCGAGCCCAAGCCTTCGCGCAGCACCAGTGCCGCTGTGCCGGTGGAACTGGCCGCCGCTACGCCGGTGCGCAGTCCTGCGGCCTCGCGTCAGTCTGAGCCAAAGTCTGACGCCGGACGGCCTGAACCGACCCGTCAGGTGGGCACGGCGGCGGTGGTGTCCAGCTTTGATCTGGCGCGCGTGGCCCCTGCGGTCAGCGCTCCCGCGCCGCAGCGCGAGGTGCAGGCGCCGCAGCCTGAACCTGCGCCGCGGATCGAAGCCAAGCTGGAGCCTGCGCTGGTGCTGCGTTCGCAACCGGTGGTGCAGCCCTTGCCCAAGGCAGAACCCAAACCGGAGCCTAAGCCTGCGCCAAAGGTCGAGCATAAGGTCGAACCCAAGGCACCGGCCAAGAAGCCCAGCTTCACGCAATTGTTTGAAGAATTTGGGAAAGTGGCTGCTGCCCCTGCGCCCGCATCGGGGGCGGTGGATATTCGCAAGATTGCCGCGCCGCGTCCCACGCCCAAGGCGCCACCCCCTCCGCCGCCGCCCAAGCATCCCAGCCGGATTTGGGTGCAGGTGGGCATTGGCAAGGAAAATTCGCGCATCCTGTTCGATTGGCGCAAGAACGAAAAGGCCGAGCCCGCCCTGTTCAAGGGGCATACGCCGCATATTTCCGATTGGGGGCGCACCAACCGCGTGTTGGTCGGGCCGTTTGATACAGAGGCAGCGGCCAAGGCCTATAATGACAAATTGCACAAAGCCGGTTTCGCGGACTCGCATGTCTGGTTGAGTTCCGAAGGGCAAGTTGTTGATTCTATAGGAGAGCCTTGAGTTTTGTCCCTTTTGGCGCCTCGGCGCAATGTTGCGCGTTTTTCCACAAGCTTTAAACAAGCAAGTCGGTTTATACGCAATTGTTGCAGGCGCCATACTTGTGCGGACAGGGGTCTATGGCGCATCGCATAAAGGCTTGGGCGGGCGTGCTCGTTTCGCTCAGGCAGGCATAGCGTTGGTTGCACTTTGGAGCATTTGTTCCGGACGACAGATCGGGTCTGCATGATGAGGCTGAGTGAAGGCGAAATGGGGCGTCACGAGGACTGCCCTCCGGTGGAGATGCTCGGGCAATTGTTCGAGGCTCGTGGCTGGACGCATGAATTTGTCAGCGAGGACGAGATTACCGTCGAAGTGCAGGCCAGTTGGGCCAGCTATCAATTGCGCGCCATCTGGCGGGCGGAGGATAATGTCCTGCAATTGCTCTGCCTGCCCGAAATCCGCGTGCCTGATGACAAGCGGGTGGCGATGTTCGAAATGCTGGGCCTGATCAACGAGCAATTGTGGCTGGGCCATTTCGATGTGTGGTCGAACAATTCCATGCTGCTGTATCGCCATGGCCTGATGTTGGGCGATGATGGTCTGCTAAGCCTTGGCCAAGCGCAGATGTTGGTCGAAGTGGCGGTCGAGGAATGCGATCGTTTCTATCCCGCCTTCCAGTTCCTGCTGTGGGGTGACAAGACGCCGCAGGAAGCCTTGGCCAGTGCGCTGGTCGATGCGGCAGGGGAGGCGTGAGACATGTGGCCTGAAAAGATTCTGTTCATCGGTTGCGGCAATATGGGCGGCGCGATGCTGGCGGGTTGGCTGCGTTCGGGCATGGCGGCGGATCGTTTCACGATTGTCGACCCCAAGCTGGAAGCGGCGCCCGATGGCGTGGAGCTGCTGCGCAGCTTGCCGCAGGGGCGGGTTTTCGACGTGATGGTGCTGGGGGTGAAACCCCAGATGCTGGATGATGTGGCCGGTTTGCTCACCGCTTTGGCGGGGGCAGAAACGGTGGTGCTGTCTATGCTGGCGGGTGTCGAACTGGCCAGTCTTGCTTCGCGTTTCCCGCAGGCCAAGGGGATTGTGCGCGTGATGCCCAATCTGGCGGCGGCTGTGGGCAAATCTCCGATGGGCGTTGTCGCGCAGGGCTTGGATGAGACCCAGCGTAACGCCATGTTTGACTTCCTTGCGCCTTTGGGTGCCCCCGAATGGGTGGGTGAGGAGCTGTTTGACGCGGTGACGGCTTTGGCTGGCTGCGGTCCGGCCTTTGTCTATCGCTTCATCGATGCGCTGGCTACGGGCGGCGCGGCGATTGGGCTGGACCCTGCACAATCCCTGCGTCTGGCACAGGCGACGGTGGATGGCGCGGCGGCTTTGGCGGCAGCTTCGCCCTATTCGCCCGGTGAATTGGCGCGGCGTGTGGCCAGCCCGGGTGGTTCGACTCAGGCTGGGCTGAACGTGCTGGATGCGGATAATGCTATGGCTGATCTGATTTTGGCCACCTTGGCCGCATCGCGCGATCGCAATGTGGAAATGGGCCAAGAAGCGCGCGCCGCCAGAGCGTAAAGTTGCGGCGCGATATTCAGCCACAATTTGTTACGCTTTTTTATGCTTGCTCCGACTTGAAGTCCGGCCCATCCTGCCGATATTCTGATGTAGCGCGGCGCGGGAGTTTCCGCCGCCGCCGGAATGGAGTAAATGCAATGGCCATCTGGAATGACCCCCAGCCGTCGCAGACGAGCTTTGGCGCGTCTTCGAGGATGAATGCTGGTTATGCGAGCGGCGCGGCGCTGGACGCCGGCCTTCGCAAATATATGCTCTCGATCTATAATTACATGGCTTCGGGCGTGCTGCTTTCGGGCATTGTGGCGCTGGGCTTTGTGGAATCGGGTCTGGCGGAGCAAGTGTTCCGCACCCCGCTACGCTGGCTGATCGTGCTGGCCCCGTTGGCTTTCGTGTTCGGGATGAGCGCTGGCCTCAACCGCATGAAGACCTCGACGCTGCAGGCCTGTTTCTGGGGCTTTGCCGTGGCGATGGGCTTGTCGCTCTCCTCGCTGCTGCTGGTTTACACCGGCCCGTCGATCGCCATGACCTTCTTTGCCACCGCCGGTTCCTTCGCGGGCCTTAGCCTTGTTGGCTATACGACGAAAAAGAGCCTGTCGGGCATGGGCAGTTTCCTGACCATGGGTCTGTTTGGCCTGATCATCGCGATGCTGATCAACGCTTTCTTCCCCATGCCGGGTATGGGCTTTGCCATCTCGCTGCTGGGCGTGGCCATCTTTGCGGGCCTGACCGCTTATGACACGCAGCAATTGAAGAACACCTACATGCATGTGGCTGGCACCTCGATGCAGGAACGTGTGGCCATCATGGGCGCGCTGAACCTCTATCTGGACTTCATCAACCTGTTCCAGTTCCTGCTTAGCTTCTTGGGTGACCGCCGCAATTAAGCGGTAGCGCGGGGCGGCAAGGAGTTTTCCACCGATCCGCGCCGGTCTGACGGACGAGACAAGACAGAAGCCGGAGTGTCGCTTGGCACTCCGGCTTTTTTTGTGGCACAGGGCCGACCATAAAAGGAAATGAGGTTGACCATGCGCAAGTTGAGCAAATTCTGGGTTCTGGCCAGCGTGGCAGCTTTGGCCGCTTGCGGCGAGAAGGCGCCGCCGCCGGTGATCGCTCCGCCGCCGCCCCCGCCCCCGCCGCCGCCTGCCCCCGAACCGGTGCAGCCGCGTCCGCTGCCGCCCGTTGGCGCAACCGACAATGTGAAGATCCCTGCGGTTGGCGCCGATGGTATGCGTCACACGATTCTGGTCGATTCCACCGGTGAGCAGCTGATCTGGAACTTCCGCTCGGCCTTCAATGTTGCGGCGCTTAACTGCACCGCGCCCACCCATCTGGAAATCGCCGACCACTATCGCGCTTTCCTCAAGACCCACGCCAAGGGCTTGAAGCAGGCCAATGCCGGTGTGGATACCGCCTTTCGCAAGCTGCATGGCGCCAAATTCTTGCGTGAGCGCGAGACCTATATGACGCAGGTCTATAATTTCTTCGCTTTCCCGCCCACCCAGCCCAAATTTTGCGATGCCGCCCTTGTGCTGGCGCGGGAAAGTAAGCTGATTGCGCCCAAGGATCTGCCCGCCTTTGCCCAGCGCAGCTTTGGTACTTTTGGCAGCGTTTATGAACAATTCTATCGCGATTATGAGGCTTATCAGGCCAAGCTGGCCGCATGGGATGCCAAATATGGCGCGCGGGTAACGTCTACCCAATAAGTTGCGGGGCGGGCTAAATTTGCGCGCCCTGTAAATTTGGGGCTTCCCTGCCTCAGCCTGCTAGGCTAAGGGAACGCCTCTCGCGATCGAGGTCATGGGATTCCCATGATCCGATTGCAACTCGCACTGGAACGGGGCCGTAGCTCAGATGGGAGAGCGCGTCGTTCGCAATGACGAGGTCAGGGGTTCGATCCCCCTCGGCTCCACCAGATGCGAAAGACCCGTCGGCCCAGCCTGACGGGTTTTTTCGCATTGGCATGGGCTTCCCTTTCGGGGAGGCATGGTTCTGGAGCATCATAGCGGGCGTTCACAGCGGATATTGGCCCCCGCCGCACAGGACACGGATAAACATGCATTTTCTCGATCAAGCCAAAATCTATATCCGTTCCGGCAGCGGCGGCCCCGGCGCCGTGGCGTTCCGCCGCGAAAAATATGTCGAATATGGCGGCCCCGATGGCGGCGATGGCGGCAAGGGCGGCGATATTATTTTCGAAGCGGTGGCGGGGCTGAACACGCTGATCGACTTCCGCTATACGCAGCATTTCAAGGCAGCGCGCGGCGGCGGCGGCATGGGCAAGAATCGCACCGGCGCCAGCGCGGAAGATCTGGTGATCAAGGTGCCGGTGGGCACGCAGATTCTGGACGATGACCGCGAAACCGTGCTGCTCGACCTGACCGAGGCGGGCCAGCGCGAGGTGTTTCTGCGCGGCGGCGATGGCGGTCGCGGTAATGCCAGCTACAAATCCTCCACCAACCGCGCCCCGCGCCAGCATGGCCCCGGTTGGCCCGGTGAGGAAATGTATGTCTGGCTCCGTCTGAAGCTGCTGGCGGACGTTGGTCTTGTCGGCCTGCCCAATGCGGGCAAGAGCACCTTCATCAATCAGGTGAGCAACACCAAGGCCAAGGTGGGCGCCTATGCTTTCACCACTTTGCGCCCGCAATTGGGCGTGGTGCGCCACCATGCGCGCGAATTTGTGCTGGCCGACATCCCCGGCCTGATCGCGGGTGCCGCCGATGGCGCGGGCATTGGCGACCGCTTCCTTGGCCATATCGAGCGTTGCCGTGTGTTGATCCATCTGATCGACATTGCGGGCACCGATAAAGACGGCAATGTGGTCGAGCCGGTTGAGGCGTTGGAAATCGTCGAGGAAGAGCTGGAAGCCTATGGCAACGGCCTTGAGGACAAGCCGCGTCTGGTGGTGCTCAACAAGGTCGATCAGGCCGATGCCGAATTGATCGAGGCCTATCGCGAGGAATTGCTGGACGCAGGCGCGGACGAGGTTTTCGCCATTTCCGGCGTCAGCGGCTATGGTATCGACAAGTTGATGGATGCAGTGGTGGCCCATCTGCCCGCCGCCACGGTCACCGAACGCCCTGCCGGTGAGCAGGAAGAAGAAGACGATACGCCCTGGTCGCCTTTGGGCTGAACCCTTGCACGGGGCGGCGAACTATGGGCCGCCCCGTCAATCTCCCAAGAGGCACGTTTCGGCGCAAAGGGTGATCCTGCCCTTTCCCCTTCCGCTCCTTTAGCTTAAGCGGCCACCCATGCCTAATATCACTTCCCTTTCCGATCTGGCGAATGCCGCGCAAACGCCCCGTCTGGTCATCAAGGTCGGATCGGCGCTGTTGGTGGACAAGGCGGGCGCACGCCGCGCTTGGCTGGAGGCGCTGGTGGCCGAAATTGCCGCCGCCAAGCAGCGCGGGCAGGATGTGATTGTGGTTTCCTCCGGCGCGATTGCTTTGGGCGCGCGGCGTTTGGGGCTGGAAAAGGGCGGGCGCGGTAGTCTGGCCGATGCGCAGGCCGCCGCCGCCGTGGGGCAGATCGCGCTGTCGGGCCTTTGGGCGGAATTGCTGGGGCAGCACGGGCTGACGGCGGCGCAATTGCTGTTGACGCTGGAAGATCTGGAAGACCGCCGTCGCTATTTGAACGCTACGGCTACTTTGGGCCGCTTGCTGGATGCGGGCGCGGTGCCGGTGATCAACGAGAATGATTCGGTTGCCACGCAGGAAATCCGCTTTGGCGACAATGACCGCCTTGCCGCGCGTGTGGCGCAGGCGGCGCGGGCTGATGTGGTGTTGTTGCTGTCGGACGTGGATGGGCTCTATGATCGCCATCCTTCTGAGGAAGGGGCCAAGCTGCTGCCGGTGGTGCATGGCATCACGCCGGAAATCCGCGCCATGGCCTCGCCGGTATCGGGTTCTGGCATGGGCAGCGGGGGCATGATTTCCAAGCTGCAGGCGGTGGAAATTGCCGAAATGGCGGGCATCGCGCTGGTGATCGGCAATGGCACGCAGGATCAACCGCTGGCGCGTGTGTTTGGCGGGGTGGGAACGCTGTTCCTGCCGCGCGGGCGTAAACAGGCGCGCAAGGCTTGGCTGGGCGGGCGTATGCGCCTCAAGGGGGGCTTGGTGGTGGACGCTGGTGCGGCGCGTGCCCTTGCGCAGGGCGCCAGCCTGCTGGCCGCCGGCATCACTGCGGTCGAAGGCAGTTTCAGCCGTGGCGATGCGGTGGCGATCCGCGATGCTTCGGGGCAGGTGTTGGCCCATGGCCTGTCGGAATATGATGCGGCCGAATGTGCCGCGCTGATGGGGCGGCAATCGGCCGACCACGCAGAGATCCTGAGCTATGCCCCGCGTTCGGCGGTGGTGCATCGCGATCAATTGGTGATGGTGTGAATTTGGTGAAATTGGATGCGCCGCTGGTGGCTCTTACCGGCGGCACGGGGTTTGTCGGGCAAACATTGCTGGATCTGGCACTGGGCGAGGGGATGCAGGTGCGTGGGCTGGCCCGCAACCCTTCCGGTGAACGCGCAGGACTGGACTGGGTGCGCGGCGATCTGGGCGACCGGCAGGCCTTGCGCGCCATGGTCGAAGGCGCCGAAGTGGTCATCCATGTCGCCGGTGTGGTCAATGCCCATGACCCCGATGATTTCGACCGCGCCAATGTCGAAGGCACGCTCAATGTGATCGAGGCGGCCCGCTCAGCTGGCGTGCCGCGTTTTATCTTCGTCTCCTCGCTCTCGGCGCGGGAGCCGGAGCTGTCACGCTATGGCGCATCCAAGGCGCGGGCCGAGGGCTTGGTCAAGGCCAGCGGGCTGGACTGGACCATCGTGCGCCCTCCGGCCATCTATGGCCCGCGCGATCGGGAAATGTTTGAACTGTTCCGCGCGGCCAAATGGGGCGTGGTGCCGGTGCCTGCGGGCGGGCGGGCCAGCATGATCCATGTCGAGGATTTGGCGCGGCTGTTGCTGGCCTTGATTCCGGCCAGCGAGGATGTAACCGGCCATTGTTTTGAGCCCGACGATGGCATGGCCTATGGCTGGGCGCATGAGGATATGGCGCGGGCGATCGGCGCAGGGCTGGGCAAAAGGCCGCTGGTGCTGGGGCTACCCGCCTGGGCCTTGCGCTTTGGCGCGAAGGTGGATGGTTTGCTGCGCGGGGCCAAGGCTAAGCTGACGGCAGACCGTGTGGGCTATATGACACATCCCGACTGGGTGGTCAGCGAGAGCGCCGCGCCGCCCAAGGCGCTGTGGCAGCCGCAGGTGGAAACCCGCAGCGGGCTGGCGGCGACCGCGGAATGGTATCGCCGCGAGGGCTGGCTGTAGTTTAAAACACCGGCTCGTAATCGGGCGGTAGATCACCCTTGGGCGGGATCACGCTGCTGACGCTGCTGGCGTCGGACACGTGGATGCCGCATTCGGTCTTGTCCCAACCGCGCCAGCGGCCCGAACGGGGGTCTTCGCCTTCGGCCACCTTGCTGGTGCAGGGTGAGCAGCCGATGGAAGGATAGCCCTGCGCTACCAAGGGGTGCGCGGGCAGGTCATGCTCGGCGAAATAGGCGGCCAGAGCGGCAGCGTCCCAATCGATCAGCGGGTTGACCTTGATCCGGCCCAGCGCATCGCTGGTGTCCAGCTCAAAGCGGGGCAGGCCAGCGCGGGTGGCCGCCTGAAAGCCTTTGCGGCCGGTGATCGCACTGTCAAAACCCTGCATGGCGGCGGCCAAAGGCGCCACCTTGCGGATCTCGCAGCAACCATCGGGGTCATAGGACCAGCGCAGTCCCGCCTCGTCGCGCTTGGCCAGAACTTGCGCATCGGGGGTAAGGTTCACCAGCCCCGTCAGGCCCAGCTGCGCCACCAATGTATCACGATAGGCCAGAGTTTCGGCGAAATGCTTGCCCGTATCCAGAAACAGCACCGGCGTTTCCGGCGCGATCTGCGCCACCAGATGCAGCAGCACCGCGCTTTCCGCGCCAAAGCTGGATACGACCGCAAAACGGCCAGCCACGCCTTCCTTGGCCACGGCCAGCAGCAAGTCCTGCGTGCTGGCCTCGGCAAAGCGTTGGTTCAGTGCGGCGACATCCTCGGCCGTGAAACGGGCAGAAGTGTCGATCACGTCTTTATAGCGTGGCTGGCTCATTTTACTTACTGTCCGTGCCGCAGGGCCCAGATCGGCTTGCGCCCATCCACGACCGTCGCCTGATAGACCTGGGGCCAGGTGGCCAGCGCGGTCTTGATTTGATCGGCGTCCAGCACATCCTTGGGCGCGATGGCGTCAAAGCCGCAGCGCTGCAGATGGGTCAGCATGTCCACGCCAATATCGCCGCTGGCGCGCAATTCGCCCTTATAACCAGCCTCGCGCAGGATGCGCGCGGTGGAGAAACCACGGCCATCGGTAAAGGCGGGGAAGGTCACTTCCACCAGCGCCAGACGGTCCAGATGGGCCAACAGGACGCGGGCGTCCTCGCCGGGCTGGATCACCACGGCGGTGGCGTTGGTGTCGGCGGCAAAGGCGTCGAGCGATACGGTGGGGGCAGTGGCCGCAGGGCCATCACGCAGCAGGATCTGGGGATCAGCCATAGATCGCCTCCTTGAAAGGTGCCATGCCAAGACGGCGATAGGTGTCGAGGAAGCGTTCGCCTTCCTGACGCTGGGCAAGGTAGAAATTGGTGGCCTTTTCCACCGCATCCACAATGCCATCCTCGTTGAAGCCGGGGCCGACGATCGAGGCGAGCGAGGTGTCGGCGCCTTCGCAACCACCCAGCAGCAACTGGTAATTCTCCACGCCCTTGCGGTCGACACCCAGAATGCCGATGTGGCCGGCATGGTGGTGGCCGCAAGCATTGATGCAGCCGGAAATCTTCAGTTTCAGCTCGCCGATTTCCTCTGCCTTGGGGGCCATGCGTTCGGCCACCTTCTGCGCGACGGGGATCGAGCGGGCATTGGCCAAAGTGCAATAGTCCAGACCGGGGCAGGCGATGATGTCGGTCACATCGTCCAGATTGGGCGTGGCCAGTTCGGCTGCGACCAGAGCCTGCCACAGGGCAAACAGGTCGGCCTTGCGCACATGGGGCAGCACGATGTTCTGCGTGTGGGTCACGCGCAGTTCGTCAAAGCTGTAGCGCTTGGCCAGATCGGCCATTACGCGGATCTGTTCGCCGGTGGCATCGCCGGGGATGCCAGCCTTCACGCTGCCATCTTCCTGACGGGTCAGCGCCTTCAGGCTGATGGTGGCGATGGCATAGCCAGCGGCCTTATGCGGCGCGGTATTGGCCTTCACCCACTTGGCGAAATTGGCGTTGGACAGGTCGATCTCGTCCGGCAGACCGGTTTCGAAAGCCGGATCGGCGAAATAGGTCTTGATCCGCTCCAGCTCGGCCAAGGGCGGTTCGATCGCCAAGGTTTGCAGATGGGCGAATTCTTCCTCCACCTGACGGCGATATTCTTCCAGACCCAGTTCATGAACGAGGATCTTGATACGCGCCTTGTACTTGTTGTCGCGGCGGCCATAGCGGTTGTAGACGCGAAGGCAGGCCTCGGAATAGGTGATCAGCTGATCGAGCGGCACAAATTCCTTCACCAGCGGCGCGATGATCGGGGTGCGGCCCATGCCGCCGCCCACATAGAAAGCGCAGCCGATTTCGCCCGCATCATTCTTCACAATGCGGATGCCGATATCATGCAGGCGCATCGCGGCGCGGTCGGTTTCCGAGGCAATCACGCAAATCTTGAACTTGCGCGGCAGGGCGAGGAATTCGGGGTGGAAGCTCGACCACTGGCGCAGCAATTCGGCATAGGGGCGCGGGTCGATCAATTCGTCGGTGGCGGCACCGGCATATTGGTCGGAGGAGATATTGCGGATGCAATTGCCCGAGGTCTGGATCGCATGCATTTCCACACTGGCCAGATCGGCCAGCAGGTCGGGCGTGTCTTCCAGCTTGATCCAGTTATACTGGATGTTCTGGCGGGTGGTGAAATGGCCGTAACCGCGGTCATACTTGTCCGCAATATCGCCCAGCATCTTCATCTGCGCGCCTGACAAAGTGCCATAGGGCACGGCCACGCGCAGCATATAGGCGTGGAGCTGGAGATAGAGGCCGTTCTGCAGGCGCAGGGGGCGGAATTTCTCTTCGCTCAGCGTGCCTTCGATGCGGCGGCGGGTCTGGTCGCGGAATTCGGCGACGCGGGCATCCACCATCGCCTGATCATATTGGTCGTAAAGATACATCAGAGCACCTTGGCTGGCGTGGCAGAGGGATCAAGCGAGAGGTCAAGCCGCACGGTGGGGCCCAGCGCGCGGATGCGCTCCTTGATATGGTTGGGGCGAATGCCATCGGCATCCTGTGTGGCGTCCACCAGATAAGCGCCATTGACGCGGCGGGCGGCTTCCTCGGCAGCGATAGTGGCAGCGCCATCCTCGCCCGCTTCCACGGCCTCGTTCACATGGAGCGACCAGCCTTGCCCCGTCCACCAGATGACCGCACCGGTCTTCAGGTCATTGCCTGTGATGATCTTCACTGTTGAGCCTCCAGCGCCATCTGGCGCAATGCGATGTCGGCGCGGGCGGTAACCGCGCCAATGATGATTAGGGCCGGGCTTTGCACCTTTTCGCGCTCCACCAGCGAGGTCAGCCCCGCCAATGGCCCGCGCAAGACGCGCATATCAGGCCTTGTGGCATTTTCCACCACCGCCAGCGGCGTTTCGGGGGAAAGACCATCGGCGATCAGCTTGTCGGCGATCATCTCGGCTGTGGCCAGCCCCATGTAGATCACCAAAGTGCGGCCAACACCGGCAAGGCCTGCCCAGTTCTGGTCGGTCAAACCCTTGCATTGGCCCGAAACAAAGCTGACGACGCTGGCATTTTCGCGATGGGTCAAAGGTAGCAGGGCAGCAGCGCCCGCGCCAATCGCGGCGGAAATGCCGGGAACGACTTCCACCTCGACGCCCGCGGCAAGGCAGCTTTCCGCTTCCTCGCCACCACGGCCAAAGATGAAAGGATCGCCACCCTTCAGGCGCAGCACATCATGGCCCGCCTGCGCCTCGCGCACCAGCAGGGCGTTGATCTCGTCCTGCGGCATGGAATGGCGGCTGCGGCGCTTGGCCACGCAGATGAAGCGTGCGGCGGCTGGCGCCATGGCTAGAATGCGCGGATCGACCAGACCATCATGCACCACCACCTTGGCCACCATCAGCAGGCGTGCCGCGCGCAGGGTCAACAGATCGGGGTCGCCCGGACCTGCGCCAACCAGCCATACTTTACCGTAGGCCTTTGTGGGGGATTTGTCGCTCATGCTGCCTCCCTTGGCCAAAGCGGCGGCCAAGGGGAAGGCAGAATGGCTTGGGGTGGGGCAAGGGAAAGTTTTGGCGCGGAAACTTCGCGTTTAAACGGCAGCTTGCGCCCAGATGGTGAAAGCCTGTTCCAGATCCGCGATCAGGTCGCCCGCATCCTCCAGGCCAATGGCTAGACGCACGCCAAACACATCTGCGCTGTCCATTCCCGCGAACGGCCATGCGCTGGCCGTGCGGACGCGGGCAGGGTCGAGCGGCGTGGCCAGACTTTCAAACCCGCCCCAGCTATAGCCTATGCCAAACAGTTGCAGCGCATCGATGAAAGCATCGCGCGCCGCGCCAGTGCCGCCCTTGAACACAAAGCTGAACAGGCCGCAGCCGCCGGTGAAATCGCGTTGCCATAGCTCATGCCCCGGCGATCCGGCCAGCATCGGGCACAGGACCTTGGCCACATCGGCGCGCTGTTCCAGCCATTGGGCGATGCGCAAGCCGGTGGCCGCGCTGCGTTCCAGACGCAGACCCATCGTGCGCAGGCCGCGCAGCACCAGCGCCGCATCATCGGGGCTGACCACCGTGCCCAGCATTTGCGAATGGCGGCGCAGGCGGTCGAACCATTCCGGTCCCGCCGCCGCGCTGCCCATCATCACATCGCTATGCCCGCCCGCATGTTTGGTCAGCGCCAGCAGGGTGATATCCACCCCATGGCGCAAAGCCGCAAAGCCGGTGGGGCCAGCCCAAGTGTTGTCGAGGATCGAGACCATACCATGCTCACGCGCCATCGCGGCAAGGGCTGGCACATCGCAGACTTCCATCGTCAGGCTGCCCGGCGATTCGAGCAGGACTGCACGCGCCTTGGGGCAGAGCGCCGCCTTGAAGCTGGCCAGATCGCAAGGGTCGAACCAGCGCGTCTCCACACCGATATCCGCCAATATGCCGCGAGCCAAATTGCGGCTCGGTTCATAGGCATTGTCGGTCATCAACAACACATCGCCGGGTTTCAGCACCGCCAGCAACACGCCCGCAATCGCTGCCACGCCGCTGGGGTATAGCACCGTGCCAGCTGCTTCCGGCTCCAACTGGGTCAGCGCCTCGCTCAATGCCCATTGGGTGGGGGCGCCGCGGCGGCCATAGTAGAACCGCCCGTCCTCGTTAAAGGCATGGCCTGCCCGCAGCGCCGCCATATCGGGATAGAGATGGGTGCTGGCCCGCCAGACGGCGGGGCTGACCACGCCTGAAGGATGGCCTTCGATGCCGGTCCATTCCGGACGGCGGCCCGCCAGCACCAGTTTCGTATCCGTGTTCAGCGACTCAAGATCTTGGGCGGACAAATCACTTCCTTTAAGCGTTGATGCTCAGGCTGTTGCGCGGTTGGGTTGCGCGGGGCCGGTTTCCTTGGGCAGGGCAGGGTCTGCACCCCATTCGGCCCAGCTGCCATCATAGAGCGCCACATCATCCTTGCCGATCAAATGCAAGGCAAAGATCAGCACGCAGGCGGTGATCCCGCTTCCGCAAGAGGTGATGATCGGGCGGGACAGATCGACGCCAGCGTCTTCAAACACGGCGCTGATCGCGGCTTTGTCCTTGAATGTGCCATCGGGCTGGTACAGCGCGGTATAGGGCACATTGAGAGCGCCGGGAATGTGGCCCGCCGCCATGCCAGCGCGCGGTTCAGGGGCTGTGCCGGCAAAGCGGGCCGCGCCGCGCGCATCCACCACCTGTTCGGCGCGGCTAGTTATATTGGCCAGCACCTGGGCCTTGTCGCGCAGGCGCTCGCTGGCCTGCCACGCGGTGTAATGGCGGGTGCGCAAGGTTTTGACGCCCGATTCCACCCCGCGCTGCTCCAGCGCCCATTTGCCAAGCCCGCCGTCCAGAATGGCCACATTCTGCGCGCCAAACAGCTTGAGCATGAACCATGCCCGCGCGCTGCTATGGATCGCGGAATCGTCATAGACCACGATGCGGCTGCCATCGCCAAGGCCCAGCGTCTGCATGCGGCTGGCGAATTTCTCCGGCGCGGGCAGAGTGTTCTCTACCGGCGCGGCAGGGTCGGCAAGACCTGCCAGATCCATGAACACCGCACCCGGGATATGGGCGGTTTCATATTCGTCCCTTGCGTTGCGACCCGCATCGGGCAGATGGCTGCTGGCGTCTACGATGCGTATATCACAGGCTACACTATCGTCCGCCAGCCATTGTGTGGTGACAAGGCTGTCCATTCGCGCGCGCTCCTCCTTCGCTGCGAAAGCGAAAGACCTAAGCGTCAAACGATGCCACGGCAATGGGCTATCTTTGGAAAACAGCGCCTACGCGTCTGCCCGCAGGAGAAAGGACGTGTTGCGTTGCAAAGATGTAACGGTTTTCAGACTTTGGTCTGATGTTTCTGGGGTTTTTCCAAAGTCATGGCGCGCTGGGCCAGATCGTCAAGGTTAACAAGCCCCGCATCGAGCCGGATTGGAGCTAATGTTTTTCCTTCCCCGTCATCCTGCGCCTTGCCGACCAGAAAGCCTGCCTCGGTGCGATAGGGGGCAAATTGCGCCAGCGCGCCGCTGCGTGAAGCCTCGATCGCCACTTGCACCATGGGCACGAACAATTCGGCCCCGCCCAGCACAATCGGACTGACCTCGGCCAAGGGCAGCTTTAATTCGCCGGAAAATTCCACTTTTCCGCCCGCGCGCAACATGGCGTGGCTATGCACATCCTCCGGCCCCACGGCATCGCCATCCGGATCGGCCAGCGCGGCCAACAGCATAATCGGGCCCAAAGGTTCCTTGGCGCGGTTATGCAGCGTCAATTTGTAACGCAGCGCCGCCTGCGTCAGCGAGGTGGTGAAACGAGTCGGCACCAAGGCGACCATCAGCGCCCGCTTGGGCAGGTCGGGGATCGCGGCCGTCGATTCGCTTTCGGTCCATGGCTCCACATCGGCAACGGGTGGCGGTGGGGCGGGGATGGGGGCTTCGGTCAGGCTGGCAAACAGGGGGGATGGGCGGAAGGCGGCGGGGGCTTCCTCCGTGATTTCCGATTCGACGGACTCATCCTCGATGTTCTCTTCGGCCCAATCCTCGTTTGCCTCAGCTGTGGGCGAGAGGTCTGTCGCGCTATCGTCGATGGTGATGTCCACCAGGCCCGATGGGCTGGCGGGCGCAGTTTCCGGAGACTGCCCCAGATCGCGGGCGGCAAGGAATTGCTCGCGCAGGGCGGCCAGTCTTGCGTCCGGCGCATCTTCCTCGGCCAGCACGGGCAGGGGGGCAGGCTGGATTTCGGCGGGGGCGACCGGTTTGCGCAAAGAGCGGTAACGCGCGGCGGCTTCCTGCTTTTCGGCGGCGGCTTGGCTCTTGGCCTCGGCTGCTTTGCTTTTGGCTTCGCGGCGGGCCTGTTGCTTGGCTTCACGCCGATCTTGCCATTCCTCATGCCATTGGGACAGGCGGGTGTGCAATTGCAGGCGGATCGCCGCCGCGCCCAACAACAGCGCCGCGGTCAAGCCTGCCGCCAGTTCCAGCGGCCACCAGCTTTCCTGCCCCAGTTCTGCCGCGCTATCCTGACTGGTGGCTTCCGGCGGAACCACCAGGGGGTCATCCGCTGGAGGGGATGTCAGCGGGGCAGGCGGTGTCCCTGTTGGCGCTGCCGTTGGCGTTGGTGCCATGGTGGCCACTGCGCTGGGTGCAGGTGAATCGCTGGGCGCAGGGGTGGCGCTGGCCTTGGCTACAGTTTTGGTGCTGGCCGGTTTGTCGGCCTTCTTCTCGGTAGGTTTGGCGCTGGAAGAGGTGGCGGCAGGCGTAGTCCCGCCCAACAGGTCAAACGATTGCGCCGCCAGAGGCGCAGGTGCGGCGACCAGCACCAGAACAGGCAGCGCCAAAACAGGCAGCGCAAAAAGGCCCCAAGGCCCCGAACACGCCTTGCGTGCCCAGCCCTGTGGCTGCCCTGCGGCAGGTCGCCGGGCCGGAATGGGGTCCAGATCTCTTGTTCTTGTCATCCTGCCTTTGTCATGGCTTGCCATGGCATGGGGCCTACGCAATTTCATAAGCATAAACCACGCAGGGCCATGATCCAAGCTGTGAGTTGCACTTATTCGACAGCTTGTTCTCTGGCTTCTTTATCGGCAAGTGTGGCTTCATGAGCGATTCTTCCCAAAACTCCCCCTCCGCCGCCCCTTTGATGCCCAAATTTCTGGGTCAAAACACCGGCCTGCCCGCCTCGCCCGAAGAGGCAGTGCTCGATTACGTGCCCAATCCGCGCAAGGGTAGCCTGTTTCTGGTACGTTTTGCCGCGCCGGAATTCACCTCGCTGTGCCCAGTCACCGGCCAGCCCGATTTCGCGCATCTGGTGATCGACTATGCACCGGGCGAAACCATCGTGGAATCCAAGTCGCTGAAGCTGTTTCTGGGCTCCTTCCGCAACCATGCCGGTTTCCACGAGGATGTGACCGTGGGTATCGGCCAGCGCCTGTTTGAGGAAATGCGTCCGCAATGGTTGCGCATTGGCGGTTACTGGTATCCGCGCGGCGGCATTCCCATCGATGTGTTCTGGCAATCGGATGCGCCGCCCGCCGGTCTGTGGGTGCCCGATCAAGGGGTGGCCTCCTATCGCGGACGGGGTTAACATCAGGGGGTGGGTAAAGCTTTCCTTGTCATGATTGTGTAACAGGATGACGAGAGGGAAGCTGGCCCACCCCGATTATGCGGCCACACAGGCCAACAGGGACAGCTAAGGACGATCATGCAAGCTGCCGATATTGCCGCCCAAGCTTCCAATTTTCCGGCGCCCGAAACACAGGCTGGGGTTGAACCGGTTCTGACCCCGTTGGACCAGATGCCCAACCGTTTCTTCAACCGCGAGAAATCCTGGCTGGCCTTTAACCAGCGCGTGTTGAACGAGGCGCGCAACGAGCATTATCCCCTGCTCGAACGCCTGCGTTTCCTGTCCATTTCCGGTAACAATCTGGACGAGTTCCTGATGGTGCGCGTGGCCGGTCTGGCCGGACAAGTGCGCCGCCAGATCGCCGAAGTGTCCATCGACGGCCTTTCCCCGCCGCAGCAATTGGCCGCCATCCGTGATCGGGTGGTCAAGCTGGAGGCGATGCAGCAAGAGGTGTGGCAGGAGTTGCGCACCGAACTGGCGGGTGCAGGCATCACCGTGGTGGACGAAGCGGGCCTGCGCGGCCTGTCCTCGGACCAGACGGCGTGGCTCAAGGATTATTTCCTTGAACGCATCCTGCCGGTGATCACCCCGCAGGCGATTGATCCGGCGCATCCTTTCCCCTTTGTGGCCAATGGCGGCATGGGCCTGTTGATGAGCCTGACCCGCATGGCGGACAATTCGCCCATCATGGAGATGGTGCTGATCCCCGCCGCGCTGCCGCGCTATATCCGTATCCCCGGCGAAGAAGCCTGCTATATTGCCATCGCAGACCTCATCTGGCTCAACGCCAATGCGCTGTTCCCCGGCTTTCAGGTCGAAGGCCATGGCGTGTTCCGCGTCTTGCGCGACAGCGATATCGAAATCGAGGAAGATGCCGAGGATCTGGTGCGCTATTTCCGCACCGCGATCCAGCGCCGCCGCCGTGGGCAGGTGATCATGTTGCAATTGCAGGGCGATTTCGACCCTGCGGCCGAACAATTGCTGCGTGAACAATTGCGGCTCGACCATGCCATCGTGATCAAGGCGGCAGGCCCGATCGACATGGCGGGCCTGTCGGCCATTGTGGATGAAAAGCGGCCCGAGCTGAAATTTGAACCCTACAGCCCGCGTTACCCCGAACGCATCCTTGAACACGATGGCGATATTTTCTCCGCCATCCGCGAAAAGGATCTGGTGGTCCATCACCCATACGAAAGCTTCGAGGTGGTGATCGACTTCCTGCGTCAGGCCGCCGCCGATCCCGATGTGGTGGCGATCAAGCAGACGCTGTATCGCGCGGGCAAGCAATCCTCGATCATCAACGCTTTGTGTCAGGCCGCCGAGGCGGGCAAGTCGGTCACGGCGGTGGTGGAATTGAAGGCCCGTTTCGACGAGGAACAGAACCTCCATTGGGCCAGCCAGCTGGAAAATGCCGGCGTGCAGGTGATCTATGGCTTTGTGGATTGGAAAACCCACGCCAAGATCAGCATGGTCGTGCGCGCCGAGGGTGAGGGCTATCGCACCTATTGCCACTTCGGCACCGGCAATTACCATCCGATTACGGCGCGTATCTACACCGACCTGTCCTATTTCACGGCTGAAGCGGGCATCGGGCGCGACGCCAACCAGATTTTCAATTTCATCACCGGCTATGTTGAACCGCGCCGCACGGCTTTGCTGGCGGTGGCGCCGGTCTCGCTGCGGGATCGGCTTTATGGCTGTATCGAGCGCGAGATTGCCAATGCGCGCGAGGGCAAGCCTGCCCAAATCTGGGGCAAGCTCAATTCGTTGACCGATAGCGCGTTGATCGACCGGTTGTATGAAGCGAGCCGTGCCGGTGTCGAAGTGCGCTTGGTGGTGCGCGGCATTTGTTGCCTCAAACCGGGGGTGCCGGGCCTGTCGGAAACGATCAAGGTCAAATCGATCATCGGGCGTTTTCTGGAACATAGCCGCATCTGGGCCTTTGCCGGCGGGCAGGCCTTGCCCCATCCGCGCGCCCGCGTGTTCATTTCCAGCGCCGATGGCATGAGCCGCAATCTGGACCGCCGCGTGGAGGTTCTGGTGCCGATCCGCAACAAGACGGTGCATGATCAGGTGCTGGATCAGGTGATGATGGCCAATCTCATTGATACCGAACAAAGCTGGCTGCTCAATGCCGATGGCACCTATGACCGCGCCGAACCGGGCGAGCGGCCTTTCAATGCCCATCGCTATTTCATGACCAACAGTTCGCTATCGGGCCGTGGCGGCGCTTTGGCTTCTGGGCGCAAAGTGCCCAATCTGGCCTTGCGCCGTGGTCGCGGTTAAGGGCAGCCGATGATTCGCAGTCGTCACACCGCTCCCGCTCCTGCCTTGCCCGATGACGGGCAGCAAAGGGCCATTATCGACATCGGTTCGAACACGGTGCGTATGGTCATTTACGGTGGGCCGCAGCGGGCGCCTGCCGTGCTGTTCAACGAGAAGGTGACGGCAAGGCTGGGCCGCGGCGTGGCCGAGAGTGGCAAGCTGTCGGGCAAGGGGATGGCGACCGCTCTGGCCGCTTTGGCGCGGTTTGCGCGGCTGCTGGAACTGCGCGGCGTGACCGATGTGGATACGGTGGCCACGGCGGCGGCCCGCGATGCGCGCAACGGTCCTGAATTCATCGCCCAAGTGGCCGCTTTGGGCCTGTCCCCGCGCCTCCTGTCGGGCGAACAGGAGGCTGAAGCCAGCGCACAAGGCGTGCTGTCGGCCTTTCCGGGGGCTGCCGGTGTGGTGGCCGATCTGGGCGGGGGCAGTCTGGAACTGATCGACATCGCCCATGGTCAATCGACTCATGGGGTCAGCCTGCCTTTGGGCACTTTGCGTCTGGCCGCGCTGCGGGCCGACGGGCCGGAGAAATTCACGCGCCGTATCCATAAAATGCTGACCGAAACCGATTGGGCGGCCCATAGCGGGCAGGTGCTTTATCTGGTGGGCGGTTCTTTGCGCGCCTTGGCACGTTTTGCCATGGTGCAGCAGAATTGGCCGATTGACGATCCCCATGGCTTTGATGTCACGCCCGAAGAAGCGGCC
Source organism: Novosphingobium umbonatum (assembly GCF_004005905.1). Classification (GTDB taxonomy): domain Bacteria; phylum Pseudomonadota; class Alphaproteobacteria; order Sphingomonadales; family Sphingomonadaceae; genus Novosphingobium; species Novosphingobium umbonatum. Next base: position 108,027 of record NZ_SACO01000001.1, on the reverse strand, counting down.
AAGGTAGCGCGCAGTCTGGCAGCGCGGGCGCGGGACGGGGAAATGCCGGTGATTTCGGGCGTTTCTGCCTCGCGTCTGGCCAGCCTGCCCGATGCGGCGGCGCTGTTGGGCGTGCTGGTGCGGGAATTGAAACCGGCGCGGATTGTCTTTTCGGGCTGGGGTCTGCGCGAAGGCTTGTTGGCCCAGCGGATGCCTGCCGATGTGGCGGCGCAAAATCCGCTGATCGCGGGTGTCTCGGCCTTTGTCGATGCGCAACAGACGGGGCTTGCCGCCGCTTCGGCCAAAGTGGCGGCATGGACCGGTGCTGTCGCCGGCGCGACAGGCGCGCGGGATGATGCCTTGCGCCTTGCTGCCACCATGCTGGGGCTGGCCTCCTTGCGCAGCGAACCTAATTTGCGCGCCGAACAGGCGGTGCAATGGGCCTTGCGCAAGCGCTGGATCGGGCTGGACAAGCGCGGGCGGGGCATGTTGGCGATGGCGGTGCTGGCCAATAGTGGCAAGATGGAGCCGCCGGCGGAACTGTTGCGTCTGACCCCTGCGGCAGATTTGCGCGTGGCGGCGGGTTGGGGCTTGGCTACTCGACTGGCGCGGCGTTTTTCGGGCGGCGTGACTGACGTGCTGGAACCTTCGCGCCTGAGTGTCGAGGGGCGGGAACTGGTGCTGAGCCTGCCGGAAAACCTGCGCGATCTATGCACCGATGTGACCACCAAAGACATGCGCCTGTTGGGCGAATGGCTGGATTTGGCGCCGCAGAAACCGGTGTTTGTGGGCTAGCACTTCGACCCTGTCACGGAATTGACTTGGCGCGGTCATGGCCGTGCAATGCGACTCGCCTATGCGCGGAACCCGAAGATTGACGGGGGTTTCGCCGATGATGAACAGCGCCGGTCCGGCGGAAACGCTTTCCGCCTTTGCCCAGTTTTCGGCCGCCTCACCCAAGGGCGAGCGGGGCGGCATTGCCGCCTGGCTGGATCAACCAGAGCCGTTTGACGCCAAGGGCCTGCGCCCCAAGCGCCAATTCCGTACGGTGTGGATTTCGGACATCCACCTTGGCACACGCGGCTGCAATGCGGCGATGCTGGTGTCTTTCCTGCGTTCCATCGAGACCGAAACGCTCTATCTAGTGGGCGACATCATCGATGGCTGGCGGCTGAAAAAGGGCTGGTATTGGCCCGATGAACATAATGAGGTGATCCGCCGCATCCTGAAAATGGCGCATCGGGGTACGCGGGTGGTGTTCATTTGCGGCAACCATGACGAGATGCTGCGCCCCTATGCGGGGCTGACCTTTGGCGGGGTGGAATTGTTGCTGGAGGCGATCCACCATACCGCCGACGGACGGCGCTTGCTGGTGGTGCATGGCGATGCCTTCGATGCCATTGTGTTGTATCATCGCTGGCTCGCCTTTCTGGGCGACAAGGCTTACGAGTTGATGATGCAGCTCAACATCGCGTTCAACGCGGTGCGGCGCCAGTTCCACCTGCCTTATTGGTCGCTGTCGGCCTATTTGAAAAAGCGGGTGAAGAATGCGGTGCAATTTATCGGCCGTTACGAGGATGCGGTGGCCCATGCCGCCTTGGAGCGCAAGGTGGATGGCGTGGTTTGCGGCCATATTCATTCGGCCGAAATCCGCCAGTTTGGTGCGGTAACCTATTATAATGACGGTGATTGGGTGGAAAGCTGCACCGCCTTGACCGAGGATTTCAAGGGCCAGATGGCCATTCTCGACTGGGCGCAGGAAATGCGCCTTTATGGCGAGACGCAGGGCAAGTCGCGCAACCGCCAGCAGGATGAAAGCGCCAGCGAGGCGTTACCGGCATGAGCGCCCCCTTGCGTATCGCTTTGGCATCGGATGCGTGGTTTCCGCAGGTCAATGGTGTGGTCCGCACTTTGGCCGCCACGGTCGAACATCTGCAGGCGCGCGGGCATGAGGTGGAATTGATCACGCCCGATCGGTTCCTGACCATGCCCATGCCGCTCTATCCCCAGATCAGGCTGGCCATGGCACCGCGCTTTACCGCTCGCCGTATTCTGGGCGAGTTCCGTCCCGACATCGTGCATATTGCCACCGAAGGGCCGATTGGTTGGTCGGCGCGGGGCTGGTGTATGGCGCAGAAAATCCCCTTTACCACCGCGTTTCATACCCGCTTTCCCGAATATCTGTCGGTCCGCACCGGACTGTCGGTGGAATTGTTCTGGCCGGTGATGCAGCGTTTCCATGGGGCGTCGCGCGCGGTGATGGTGGCCACGCCCAGCCTTGACGCGGAATTGACCGAACGTGGCCTGCCGCAGACCCGCCGCTGGAGCCGCGGGATCGACCATGCGCAATTCACGCCCGATGGGCCGATGCTGCCCGAGATGGCCGATCTGCCGCGCCCGATCCTGCTCAATGTGGGCCGTGTGGCACCGGAAAAGAATATGGAAGCCTTTTGCGAGCTTTCTACCGTCGGCAGCAAGGTGGTGGTGGGCGATGGGCCTGCGCTGGCCGAGATGCGGCGGCGCTATCCCGATGTCCATTTTCTGGGCGCGAAATCGGGGGGGGCGTTGGCCAGCGCCTATCGCGCGGCGGATTGCTTTGTCTTCCCCAGCACGACCGACACTTTCGGACTGGTAATTATCGAGGCTCTGGCCTGCGGCGTGCCGGTGGCGGCCTATCCGGTGGCGGGGCCGCTGGATATTCTGGGCGCGGACGGGCGTGGGGAGGGGCGGCTTAGCGAAACGCCCGTAGCATGCCTTTCCGATGATCTGGCCCAAGCGGTCAGCGGGGCGCTGGGGCTGGACCGGCGGGCAGCCGCAGCCTTTGGCGGCACATTTTCGTGGGAACGCGCCACCGACCAGTTCCTTGCCGCAATCGCCCACGCGCTCGATCCGGAGATCGCCTCGGCGGCCTGACCCTGCTAACCCGCTTGCCAGCCCTGCTGCGCCCGTTACTCTGCGCTGCAGGGGGATAGGATAGGCCAGATGGGTTTGGGATTGGCGGCGCTTTTCGCGCTGGCGTGGATCGGCGTTTTGTTCACTGTGGCGGCCTGGGCCGAGGCGAAGGCTTCGCGCCGCCTGCCCCGCCTGCGCTTTGTCGCCTATACGCTGGCGCTGGGCGTCTATTGCTCCAGCTGGACCATCTATGGCGCGGTGGGCTCCATGGTGCGCGAGGGGTGGAATTATCTGCCCATCTATCTGGCACCCATGGCCTTGCTGCTGCTGGCCCCTGCTTTCTTGCGCCGCCTGTCCGCCGCCGTGGCCGAGGAGGAGGCGACCACGACATCCGACTTTATCGCCGCGCGTTTTGGCCATGATGTGGTGGTGGCGCGACTGGTCACGGTGATCGCGCTGGCGGGCAGCGTGCCCTATATGGCGCTGCAATTGCGCTCTATCGGCAATGCTCTGGCGATTATCACCGATCGCGCCTTGGTTGTGCCCACCATGGGTGTGGCGGCACTGCTGTTGGCCTTGTTCGCCATCCTGTTTGGCGCAAGGCGTTTTGAACGGGCGGGGCGCTCGGAGGGCATGGTCTATGCCATCGGGCTGGAATCGGCGATCAAATTGCTGGCTCTGGCTTTGGTCGCCGGTTTGGCGATCAGCCTGCTGGCCGATAGCAGCGCGGCGCAAGTGGCCAAGGGGCTGGCCATGCTGGCCCCGCGTTTTGATCCGGCGCATCTCTCGCTTGAAACGCTGGTGATTGCCTTGCTCTCGGCCTGTGCGGTGCTGGTGCTGCCGCGCCAGTTCTATATGGCTTTGGTAGAGGCGCGCAGCCGCGATGATCTGCCCCGCGCGCGTTGGGGTGTAGCGGCCTATCTGGCGGTGATGGTTCTGCTGGTGGTGCCGATTGCCTTGGCGGGCGTGATCGTGCTGGGCGGGCAAGTGGTGCCCGATTTCTATGTGCTGGATTTGCCGCTAATGACCGGCCATCGCCTGATCGCAGCGGGGGCGTTGATCGGGGGAATTTCGGCAGCGGCGGCGATGGTGATCACCGATGCCACGGCGCTGGCCACGATGGTGTCCAACGACCTGATCTTCCCCAGCCTGTTGCGCGGGGCCAGCGCGGCAGAGGCTCCGGTGGCGGGCCAATTGGGGCGGCGGATGCTGGTGGTGCGCCGCGCCTCGATTCTGGGCGTGGTGGCGCTGGCTTTAGCATGGGCCTTGTTGATCGATCCGGGGCAGAGTCTGGCCTCAATCGGGTTGGTGGCCTTTGCCGCCATGGCCCAATTCACGCCCCATCTGTTGCTGGCCATGGGCGGGCGGCAACGCGATGCGGCGGCGGCGAGGGCCAGCCTATTCGCTGGTTTCCTACTGTGGCTTTACACGCTGGCTTTGCCGCCGATCCTGCCGATGGCATGGCGCGAGGCGCTGGCGTCCGGCCCGTTCGATCCCTTGCGCCTGTTTGGCATCGGCCATGCGCCGCCCTTGGTGCATGGCGCGTTCTGGAGCCTAGGCGTCAATCTGGCGGTCTATGCCATGGTGGCCGCGCGCAAGGTGCAGGGAAATCCGCTGCCGGTGCTGATGGGCTGGCAGCGTGAAGTGTCGGACCTGTCGGACCTGCGCGATCTGGCGGCCAGTTTCATCGGGCGGGAGCGCGCCGAGCTGGAATTTCCCCAAGCCAAGCGCGGCATGCCGATTGACCGGCGCAGCGCGCAAAAGGCCCGCAAGCTGATTGCCGCCGTGGTGGGCACCAGCTCGGCCCGCGCCTTGGTGGCCAGCGCGTTGGCGGGTGGGCGGATGAGCCTTGCCGCGGTTACCCGCCTGCTGGATGAACGCGGGCAATCGCTGAGTTTTTCCCGCCAATTGCTGGCCGCCACGTTTGAAAATATCGAGGCGGGCATCAGCGTGGTGGATGGCGAACTCAATCTGGTGGCGTGGAATTCGCGTTACGAGCAATTGTTCGATTACCCTGCAGGCATGCTCTATGTCGGCGCGCCCGTGGCCGATCTGATCCGCCATAATGCGCGGAGGGGCGATTTCGGGCCTTGCGCGGACGCGGAGGATATCGAGCATCACGTGGCCAAAAGGCTGGCCCATTTGCGCCGGGCGCAGGAATATGTGTTTGAACGCCACCGGCCCGATGGTCAAGTGATCAAGATGGTGGGCGGGCCGATGCCCGGCGGCGGCTATGTCACCAGCTTTATCGACATGACCGAGGAAGCCAGCATCCGCGCCGAGTTGAAACGCACCTTGGCCGGATTGGAGCAACGCGTGGCCGAGCGTACGCGGGCCTTGTCGGAAGCCAATCGCCAGTTGGCGGCGGCGGATCGGGACAAGACGCGCTTTCTGGCGGCGGCCAGCCATGATCTGTTGCAGCCCTTGCATGCCGCGCGCCTGTTCACCGCGGCCCTCTCGCGCGAGGCTAGCGAGCGTTCAGTGCCTTTGGTGCGGCAGGTGGATAATGCGATTGTGGCGGCGGAAGACTTGCTGCGCGCCTTGCTCGACATTTCCAAGCTGGACGCGGGCGGGGTGCAGGCGCGGCCGGAACCTTTGGCTCTGGCGCCCTTTCTGGCTGATCTGGTGGAAGGGTTCCGACCGCAGGCAGAGGGCAAGGGGCTGACGCTGAGGCTGGCTCCGGTCCCTGATTTGGTCGTCCGCACGGATGCCGGCCTGTTGCGGTCGCTGTTGCAGAATTTCATCGCCAACGCCTTGCGCTATACGGTGGAGGGCGGGGTGCTGGTGGGGCTGCGTCGGCGGGTCTTGGCGGGCGAGCCATGGCTGCGGCTGGATGTGTTGGACACAGGCGTGGGCATTCCGGCGGACAAGCAGGAGGCGATCTTTGCCGAATTCACCCGTCTGGGCGAGGTGGAGGCCGAAGGTCTGGGGCTGGGGCTGGCCCTGTCGCGGCGGATTGCGCGCTTGCTGGGGGCGCGGATCGAACTGGCATCGACGCCCGGACGGGGCAGCCGGTTCAGCCTCTATCTGCCGATGGGAGAGGCTTTGCCTAAGCCCGAGGCCAGCAAGGCCGTCACACCGATCGCGCAGGTGGCACAGATGGCGCTGGATGTGCTGGTGCTGGACAATGACCCGCGCACGGTGGAGGCCAGCGTGGCTTTGTTAAAGGCCTTGGGCCATCGCCCGCATGGCGCTTTGGATGGAGATACAGCGCGGGCGTTGCAGGCAAGGCTATCGATGGATGCGGTTTTGGCAGATTTTCGATTGGACACGCCGGAGGAAGATGGGTTGGATGTGGTGGCCAGCCTTCGCATCGCCCAGCCCGACCTGCCTGCTTTGTTGATCACCGCCGAAACCAGCCCCGACATTCGCGCCCGCGCCGAACATATGGGCGTAACCATGCAGGCCAAACCTGCCTCGGTGGAGGGGATAGAGGGTTTTCTGGCGCAGATTTCAGTGTTGCAGGTCTAGGCCCAGCGAGCGCGCGACCAGCGCCGCCTGCGTGCGGTTGCGCACGTCCAGCTTGCGCATGATGGCGGTCATATGCGCTTTGACTGTGGCCTCGGCGATGCCCAGATTATGCGCGATCTGTTTGTTGAGCTGCCCGTCCAATACCGCCAGCAGGACTTTGAGCTGGGTGGGGGTAAGGCCCGCTACCTCGCGGCGGATCTTGTCCATCTCGGCCTGATCTTGCTGGATCGGCGAGGGGGTGGCGGGGGCGAGGGGCGCGCCGACGACTTGGGCAATGGCGGCCTCGATGGCGCCCAGATCGGCGTCTTTCGACAGGAATCCGATGGCGCCAAAGGCCCGCGCCTCTTGCTCCACGCCCGCGCCTTCCGCGCTGGAGATCACCAGAATGGGTACATCGGGCTTTTCGGCGTGCAGCAGGGCAATGCCCGAATAGCCCAAGGCGCCGGGCATTTTGAGATCAAGGATGATCAGCGCCAGATCGCCCGCATCCGCTGCCGCCCGCGCTGCGGCGGTCAAGGTGCCTGCCTCCACAATCCGCGCCAAAGGCATCACCCGCCCCACAGCCAGAATGAGCGCTTGCCGGAACAGCGGGTGGTCGTCGGCAATCAGAACAGTCTGAGTCATCGAAGGGGAGCCTTTTGTCCTCTTGTGTTTATCAGCATCGGGCTTGGGGGAGAGGCCCATTAGCGCCTACTACTTTAGGCTAGACTGCATAGAGGGCAAGAGGCTTGGGGCAAGAGTTTGGTTGCATATTGCGCAAAAAGGTTCCCGATCGGCAAGGTGGATGGCCCAAACGACAATGGGCCTTGCGCTGTCACGCAAAGCCCATTGCTTTAACCTATCGCCGTGTCAGATCAGGCGTGGGCCAGAGCCGGACGGTTTTCCACCAGATGGTCGACCACGGAAGGGTCGGCCAGCGTGGAAGTGTCACCCAGCGAGCTGACATCATTCTCGGCAATCTTGCGCAGAATGCGGCGCATGATCTTGCCCGAACGGGTCTTTGGCAGGCCGGGGGCGAACTGGATCACGTCCGGTGTGGCAATCGGCCCGATCTCGTGCCGCACCCATTGCACCAATTCCTTGCGCAGGGCCTCGGTCGGCTCCACATCGGCGTTGCAGGTGACATAGGCGTAAATGCCCTGTCCCTTGATCTCGTGCGGCATGCCCACCACGGCGGCCTCGGCCACCTTGGCATGGGCGACCAGCGCGCTTTCGATTTCGGCCGTGCCCATGCGGTGGCCGGACACGTTGATCACATCGTCAATACGGCCGGTGATCCAGTAATAGCCATCCTCGTCGCGGCGGCAGCCGTCGCCGGTGAAGTAATAGCCGGCAAAGGTGGTGAAATAGGTGTTGAAAAAGCGTTCTTCATCGCCCCAGACGCCGCGCATCTGGCCGGGCCAACTGTCGGCGATCACCAGACAGCCTTCGCCCGCGCCTTCCATCACCTTGCCATCATTGTCGAGCAACAGCGGCTGCACGCCAAAGAAAGGCTTGGAGGCCGAACCGGGCTTCAGCGCCGTGGCGCCGGGTAAAGGCGTGATCATCGCGCCGCCCGTCTCGGTCTGCCACCAGGTGTCCACGATCGGGCAGCGGTTTTCGCCTACCACCTTGTGATACCATTCCCAAGCTTCGGGGTTGATCGGTTCGCCCACGCTGCCCAGTAGGCGCAAGGACGAGCGCGAGGTCTTTTTCACCCAGTCATCGCCTTCGCGCATCAGGGCGCGCAGGGCGGTGGGGGCGCCATAGAAGATTTCGACCTTGAACTTGTCCACCACCTGCCAGAAACGGCTGGGATCGGGATAGTTGGGCACGCCTTCGAACATCACCGTGGTGCCGCCATTGATCAGCGGGCCATAGACGACATAGGAATGGCCCGTGACCCAGCCCACATCGGCCGCGCACCAGTAGATTTGTCCGGGTCGGTAATCGAACACATATTGATGCGTCATGCTGGCCCACACGGCATAGCCGCCGGTGGTATGCAGCACGCCCTTGGGCTTGCCGGTGGAGCCGGAGGTGTAGAGGATGAACAGCGGGTCTTCCGCATTCATTTCTTCCGGCGGGCAGTCCGTGCTGGCTGCTGCCGTGGCCGTATGCCAGTCAATATCGCGGCCTTCCACCATCGGCACATCGGCGCCGGTGCGCTTCAGAACGATCACGCATTCCACGCCGGGGGCATGGTCCATCGCGGCGTCGACATTGGCTTTCAGAGGAACCTTCTTGCCCCCGCGCAGGCCTTCATCGCAGGTCAGGACGATGCGGCTGCCGCAGTCGTCAATGCGGCCTGCCAGCGCTTCGGGGCTGAAACCGGCGAACACGATCGAATGGATCGCGCCGATGCGGGCGCAGGCCAGCATGGCCACCGCCGCTTCGGGCACCATGGGCAGATAGAGCGTCACGCGGTCGCCCTTCTGCACGCCTTGGGCCTTTAGCACATTGGCCAGACGGCACACATCCTCGTGCAGCTCACGATAGGTGATGCGGCGTTCGGCATCGGTGGGGCTGTCGGGTTCCCACAGGATGGCGACCTGATCGCCGCGCGTGGCCAGATGGCGGTCCAGCGCATTGGCGCAAAGGTTGAGCGTACCATCGGCAAACCAGCGGATGCCGAAGTCTTCTTTGTGATAGCTGGTCTGCTTCACCGTGGAATAGGGCTTGATCCAGTCGAGCCGCAGGCCATGTTCGCCCCAGAATCCTTCGGGGTCTTCCACCGATCGCGCATGCATGGCGTTATAGCCAGCCTCGTCCACCAAAGCATTGGCTGCCCATTGTGCAGGCACGGGATAAAGGCTCTCGCCCATCGCTCTTGGCTCCTCTTTATTGGTCTAGCGGGTTTGCCCCTTTGGCCATGATGCTACGCCCGAAGCGTGTCGAGGGAAAGACTATACAAAGGTCTTACGCTTCTGGGAGGAGGGGCGACTTTTGTCAGGATGGCGGACAAAGGCGATCGGCGTGATGCTCCAACCATGCCCAAGAAGCGATGAAGCGCTCGAACGGGCATAAGGAGAGAGATGTATGCCCGATCGGAAAAGGGCAGCGCTGGCATGGCTGATGGCGGCCACGGCGCTGGCCAGCACGTCTGTAGCCCATGCCTCGACCAAACCGGTGGCCAAATCCACTGCTGCCCAGCGCGAGGCTGCGTTGGTGGCCCGTCTGGAAAAGCTGGAAGCCGAAATCGCCCAATTGCGTGGGCAAGCGGCCAACGCCAAGGCTGAAACCGTGGCCGTGGCCCAAGCAGCCAGTGCTGCGGACGCCCATGCCGCTAGCGCCACGCAACTGGCGCAAAGCGTGGCCAAGGAAAGCCGCGAGACATCCACCCGTCTGGCCGTTGCGGAAAAGAAGCCGCAGCCCGAAGGCATGCGCGTGGGCAGCACCACGGTGAAAATCGGCGGCTTCCTGAAACTAAACGCCGACAGCAGCCATTATGACGGCGGCGCGGTGGCCAGCAACACTTTGGGCCGCGATTTCTATTTGCCACAAACCCTGCCCGTGGCCAGCGCCACCAGCAAGCCCACCACCGATACCGACTTCTCGGCCAAACAGACCCGCCTGTGGCTGAATATCGAGAGCCAGGTGGCGGGCCATGTGGTGAAGGGCTATCTGGAAACCGACTTTCAAACCACGGCCAGCGCCGCGCAGAATGTGGCGGGCGGCGGTAGCCAGCGCACCACCAATGGCTATACGCTGGCGCTGCGCCGCGCCTTTGTCCAGTTTGACAAATGGACCTTTGGTCAGGATTGGACCACGTTCCAATATACCGCCGCCCTGCCGGAATCGACCGACTTTGTGGGCGCGACCGAAGGCACCGTCTTCATCCGCCAGCCCTTGATCCGCTACAGCACGCCCTTGGGCAAGGGGATGACGCTGCATCTGGCCGCGGAAAATCCCGAAAGCGCCACGGCCACCGCAGGTTCGGCCACTTTGGTGGAAAATGGCACCGACCATGTGCCCGATGCGGTGGTCCGTCTGGCCTATGCCAGCGCTAAGGGCGAATTGTCGGTGGCCGGTATCGGCCGCCAAATCCGCGCCGAAGTGTCGGGGGCGGGGGTTACCACCAAGGGTTATGGTATTTCCACCGGCGCCAAATATTTCCTCAACGCCAACAAGACCAGCGACCTGCGCCTGATGGCCACCTATGGCCAAGGGATCGGGCGCTATGTCGGTCTCAATTTCTCGCCCGATGCGGTCTATATGCCCACCAGCAATAGTCTGGCCAATGTCAAGACCTTCGCGGCCTTGGCGGCGGCCCATGTGGCGATCAGCCCGACCGTCCGCGTCAATCTGATCGGCTCGATGCAGGCGGTATCCTATGACTCCAGCCTGAGCGCAGCGTCAATCGCGGCCTATAACAAAAAGGCTTGGAGCGGGGCGATTAACCTGTTCTACTCTCCGGTGAAAATGATCGATCTGGGTATCGAATATCGCCACGGGGAAAGAGAATTGGTCAGCGGCGCCAAGGGCAGCCTCGACCGGTTTGAATTTGCGGCTAAATATAATTTCTAAGATATAAGAGGGAGAGCTTTCATGTCTACAATACATGGAGTGGTCGACGACATAACGGGATTGCCCAAGCACCATACGGCAACCCATAGCGAGAAGCTGGTGATCACCGCCAGTTCGCTGGGTACGGTGTTCGAATGGTATGACTTTTACCTCTATGGCCTGCTGACCGCGATTATCGCGGCGCAGTTCCTGACCGGTCTCAATTCCACCACGGCCTTCATCATGGCGCTGCTGGTGTTCGCGGCAGGCTTTATCGTGCGCCCCTTTGGCGCGCTGGTGTTTGGCCATATTGGCGATATCTTTGGCCGTCGCTATACTTTCATCATCACGCTAGTGGTGATGGGGCTTTCCACCTTCCTTGTGGGCTGTCTGCCCACTTACAAGAGCGTGGGCGTGGCCGCGCCGATCATGCTGGTGCTGCTGCGCATGTTCCAGGGGCTGGCGCTGGGCGGCGAATATGGTGGCGCGGCCACCTATGTTGCCGAACATGCGCCCGACAACAAGCGCGGCTTTTACACCAGCTGGATCCAGATCACCGCGACGGCCGGTCTGCTGATGGCGCTGGCGGTGGTCTATGGCGTGCGCACCTATATTGGCGAGGATGCTTTCAAGGAATGGGGCTGGCGCGTGCCTTACCTGCTCTCGGGCCTGTTCCTGTGCCTTGGCCTGTGGCTGCGTCTGAAGCTGCATGAAAGCCCGGTGTTCCAGAAGATCAAGGCCGAAGGTTCGGGTTCCAAGACCCCGCTGGCCGATGCTTTCGGCAAATGGGTGAACCTGAAGATCGTGCTGGTCGCATTCTTTGGCGCCATCGCGGGTCAGGCTGTGGTGTGGTACACGGGTCAACTTTATGCGCTCTACTTCCTTGAAAAGATGCTGAAAGTGGATGGTCCCACCACCAATATGCTGGTGATGACCGCGCTGCTGCTGGCTACGCCTTTCTTCCTTGTCTTTGGCATGCTGTCCGACCGTATCGGTCGCAAGCCGATTATCCTCACCGGTTGCGCGCTGGCTGCGCTGACCATGTTCCCCGTGTTCCACGCGCTGACCAATGCCGCCAACCCTGCGCTGGCCAAGGCTTTGGCGACGGCTCCGGTGACCGTGACGGCCAACCCTGCCGAATGTTCCTCGCAATTTGACCCCGTGGGCAAGAACCCGTTTGACACCACCAGTTGCGATATCGTGAAGAACGCGCTGGCCAAGGCGGCGGTCAATTATAATGTGGTCAATGCTCCTGCGGGCACCATCGCTTCGGTCAGCATTGGTGACAAAGTGATCGTGGCGCCCAATCCCGCCCAAGTGAGCGGCGAGGACAAGAAGAAGGCGATTGCTGCCTTTACCACCGCGATTGTGGGTAAGGCCGCAACCCCTGCCAAGCCTGCCGAAGGTGGCAAGCCTGCGGTGGAAGCCAAGCCCGCTGTGGTGGGTGAGCTGACGAAGGTGGGCTATCCCACTAAGGCCGATCCTGCCCAGATGAACAAGCCGGTGGTTGTGGCCCTGTTGTTCTATCTCGTGCTGCTGGTGACCATGGTCTATGGTCCGATCGCCGCCATGCTGGTGGAACTCTTCCCCAGCCGCATCCGCTACTCTTCCATGTCCTTGCCCTATCACATCGGCAATGGCTGGCTGGGTGGCCTGTTGCCCGCCATCGGCTTTGCGATGGTGGCGGCCAATGGCGATATCTACTACGGCTTCTGGTATCCGGTGGTGGTGGCAGCGCTGACCTTCGTGTTCGGCCTGTTCTTCCTGCCCGAAACGTTCCGGAACAATATCGACGGGTAACTGCGACTAAAGTCGCCCCCCATAAACAGCCGCGTCTTGGTCTAGATCAAGGCGCGGCTTTTTCGGGTGGGGCAGGGGGACGCCACAATATGTCGCGTCTCAGGAATTTGGATGTCCTGTCCCGCAATCCCTTTCCCATAGCCAAGGGGGCTAATGCGATGACCGCCGATGTTACCACTCAAGTCAACACCGCTCACCATGCGTTTGAACTGACCACCCGCGATGGTCTGGTCATTACGGTGCGCCCTGTCGTTGAAGAGGACGAGGCCGCGCTCTCGGCCTTTTTCGATCAGGTCAGCGATGAAGACCGCCGCTTCCGCTTCTTTGCCGCTGGCGAGCATGTCAGCCATGACCAGCTCGACCCGCTGCTGCATGCCGACCATTTCCGTTCGGAAAGCTTTGTCGGTTTTGAAGCGGGCGAATTGGTCGCCTCGGGCCTGCTGGCCTGTGATGGCAAGCTGGACACGGCCGAAGTGGCCGTATCGGTGCGTGCCGATTATCGCGGGCGCGGCGTGGGCTGGGCGATGCTGGACCTGTTGGCGCAGGAAGCCGAACGCAGGGGCGTGCGCCGCGTCATCTCGATCGAGAGCCGCGATAACCATGCCGCCATCGAACTGGAGCGCGAAAAGGGCTTCACGCCCGAGGCCTTTGAGGGCGATCCCACGCTGGTGGTGCTGTCCAAAACCTATCGTTAAATCCATCACGCGGTGATGGAAAGGCAAGGCCCGGTCGGCGGAATGCTGGTCGGGCCTTTGCTTTTTGGCGGCGCGCGTTCTTGCCTTTGTCACACTGGGGCGTCTGATTCGCCTGTTTGCCCGTGCTGGCGGGCTGGATAAGGGCTGCTTTGTGACAGGGGGCTGTCATTTTTACTGTGGCAAAAATGCCATCATCTGCCCCAAATCAGGAAATCTATCGTCTGATCTTGCAGAGGGCTTTGTCGGGAATCCCCGAAAAACAGCGCTTTTGGCGGCGTGAACGCCACGGCCTTTCAAACCTTAACGCCATTTCACAGAACTGTCACACATGCGTCAATAAAGCGTCATCAAACCCGCCTAGTGCCCGCCTCAACGCCAAGCCGCTCGGGGCAAACGTCCCTTTCGCTTCTTCCTTTCCGGGCGGTGGCTTTCATGGGGGTTTTATGAAGTATTCCTCGCAACTGTTTACCGCCGCCAGCGTGATGGCGCTGATCGCCTCGCCCGCTTTTGCCGATGAAGCAGCTGCTCCTTCGGGCGGTCTGACCGAAATCGTGGTGACCGCCACCAAGCGCGAAACCAGCCTGCAGAAGACGCCGATCTCCATCTCTGTGATGGACAATGAAGAAATCAAGAAGCGTCACGTGCAGAGCCTGATGGATCTGGGCGATGGCGCTGTGCCTTCGCTGCGCGTTGCGCCTTTCGAAGCCCGCGTGTCGGCGCTGACGATCGGTATCCGTGGTATCGTTCCTCTGGACGCCAACCAGCCCGCTCGTGAGCAGGGCGTGGGTATCTACATCGACGGCGTGTATCTGGGTCGCCAGCATGGCATCAACGCCGCGCTGTTCGACGTGGCGCGTATCGAAGTGCTGAAGGGTCCTCAGGGCACGCTGTTCGGCCGCAACACCGAAGGTGGCGCGCTCTCGATCGTGGCCAAGAACCCCTCGGGCCAGTTTGGCGGCCGCATTCAGGGCGGCATGGGTAACCTCGGCTCGCACAACACCGAACTCCACGTTGACCTGCCCGAATACAAGGGCTTTGCCGTCAAGATCGACGCCATCACCCAGTATCAGGACGCGATCACCAAGAACCCGATGGCCGGTCAGGTCGGTTGGGGCTATTATGACCGCAAGGGTCTGCGCGCTGCTGTGCGCTGGAAGTCGGACAATGGCATCACCAACGATTTCTCGTTCGACGTGAGCCAGGACAAGAACACCCCCTATTACAGCCAGCTGCTGAACTATAACCCCAACGGTTGCGTTGCCGGTGCGGCCACCGCCGCCTGCACTCTGCCGGGCACCAACTATGCCACGCTGACCGGCACCGTGAAGGCTCTGCCCAGCATCGTGCAGATCAACGGCAGCAGCCTGATGCGCACCGCCGACATCGGCGTGCCGCAGCAGCCTTCGGTTGACACCACCCGCGGCTTTACCAACAGCCTGAAGTGGAAGGTTTCGTCCGATCTGGAACTGCGCTCGATCACCGCATGGCGCCGCGTGACCGCCACGCAGTGGGATAACTCGGGCGGCGCACACCGCGTTCCCGTGTACAGCGCCAGCGGTTCGTTCAGCCGCTATTCGCTCGCCAACCTGTGGCAGTCGCAGTTCAGCCAGGAATTCCAGGCTGTGGGCACCGCCGGCAAGCTGGATTACGTGGCTGGCCTGTTCTACTTCAACGAACATGTGAGCGACAATGCCGCCACGCCTTCGTCGATGGTGTGGAACGCCGATGGCACGGCTGCTACCGTGAACACCAACGTGTTCACCAACCCCTTCGCCTCGATCGACCGCGCTTCGGAAGTATGGTCGAAGAGCTATGCCGCTTTTGGTCAGGGCACCTATCACTTTGCGGATAACCTGCACCTGACGGTCGGTGGCCGCTACACCCGCGACCAGAAGAAGGGCGTGCTGCACATGTTCCGCAACGTCAATTATGACGTGAACACCGCAGTTGCCGCCGCCAACGGCTATTCGCCGCTGAACAAGACCTGGAACCGCTTCAACCCGATGGTCACGCTGGCCTATGATCTGGACAGCAACGTTCATGGTTATGCCAAGTTCGCGACCGGTTACCGCGCCGGTGGTGCCTCCTCGCGTACCGCCAACTATCTGGCCTTCAACCCCGAAGACGTGAAGTCCTACGAACTCGGCCTGAAGTCGGACCTGTTTGATCGCAAGCTGCGCATCAATCTGGCCGCCTATATGATGGACCGCAAGAACAGCCAGGTCGACGTCAGCTCGATCCAGACGGACTCGGCAACCGGCACCAGCATCAACATCCTCAAGACGCTGAATGCTTCGGCCAACACCAAGATCCGCGGTATCGAACTGGACGTGACGGGCAAGGTTGCCGAAGGCCTGACCCTGACCGGTTCCTATGCCTATACCTACACCCACATCCCCAAGATCTACATCCCCGAAACGGGCGTGTGGCAGCAGTTCTACATCGTTTACACCCCCCGCAATGCGGCGTCGGCCTCGGCTGACTACGAAGTTCCGGCCGGTGGCGCTGGCGCTGTGATGAAGTTCCACATCGACGCGAACTACTCGCAGTCGACGCAGGCCTTCGACCAGTTTGCCACGCATAACGATGCCTCGCTGGTGTTCAACGGCCGCTTCGCGGTTGCCGACATTCCGGTGCGTGACAATGGCCAGAAGCTGACGGTGACCGTGTGGTCGCGCAACATGCTGAACACGCAATATGTGTTCCGCCGCGACCCCTCGAACAGCCTGCCCGGTTCGCCCACCACCAGCACTGTCAATGGCAGCATCAACAACGTGCTGGGTGATTATGGCAACTTCAACGCGCCGCGCACCTTCGGCATCGACGCGTCGATTAGCTTCTAATCCAGAATAGGCGCCCATTAACAAGGCGCCTGTTTTGAACAATTCCGGCAGGGCAAGTAGGCAATTTAGCCCGCTTGCCCTGTCTTTTTTGTGGTTCTAGGCTGGCGGTATTGTCTCGCTTTACAAGGTCTGGCCCCATGCGCTTTGCTCGGTTTTCTTCGCTCGCTCTGGCATTGGTGGCATCCCATCCGGTGATGGCGCATACCAAGCCTGATACCCTTGCCTCTGATGTCATGGCCGCTCAGGGTGAACAAATATGGTCCTTTGTGCGCGAAATCGCCAGCGATGCCTATGAAGGGCGCGCCTTGGGTACACCTGGCTATGACCGCGCAGCGGCGCTGGTGGCCGCGCGGTTCAAGGAGTTGGGGCTGAAGCCTGCGGGGACACAGGGCTATTTCCAACCCATCGATTTCGTTTCGCAAAAAGTGGTCAATGCGCAAAGCGCGATCACATTGGTCGGGCCTGACGGGCAGCGCTCGCTGAAACTGCCGGAAGAGGCCTTCATGAACGGGCGGCATGATTATTTGCCCGCTCTGGACAATGTGCCGCTGGTGTTTGTTGGCTATGGCCTGTCCATGCCCGATCTGGGCGCAGGTCATGATGATTTTGGCGGCGTGGATGTGCGCGGCAAGGTGGTGGTGGTGATCACTGGCGGGCCGGATGATGTGTCGGGCGCGCGCAAATCCACTGCCCGTTCGGAACGTATCCGCGTCCTGATCGAAAAGGGCGCGCTGGGGATGATCAGCCTGACCACGGCCAAGCAGATCGAGATCCCGTGGTCGCGCCAGATCGGCCTGTCGTCCCGCGCGGCGATCATGCTGCGTGATGGGGCCGCGCGCGATGCGAAAACACCCTTTTTCTCCGCCAGCATCAGCCCCGAGATCAGCGAGGCATTGTTCGCCGGATCGGGGCACAGCTATGCCGAAATGGCCGCGCTGGCCGATGCCTCGCGCCCGCTGCCCTTGTTCGATCTGGCGCAAAAGATTTCCGCCCGCGTGACAAGCCAGACTGTGCCGCTGACCAGCGCCAATGTGGCCGCCATCCTGCCGGGCAGCGACAAGGCACTGGCGGGGGAATATGTGGTGGTATCGGCGCATCTCGACGGGCTGGGCATCGGCGAACCGGTCAATGGTGACCGTATCTACAATGGCGCCTTGGACAATGGCATTGGCGTAGCCAGTGTTTTGACCATTGCCGGTGATCTGGCCAAAGCGAAAAAGCCCCCGCGCCGTTCTGTGCTCTTCCTGATCCCCACGGGGGAAGAGGCGGGCCTGTTGGGCGCACGCTATTTCGTAGCCCATCCCACCGTGCCCAAGGCCGCCATGGTGGCCGACATCAATTTCGATATGCCGCTGCCGATCTTCCCGCTCACCAGCGTGACGCCTATCGGCTATGAGGAAAGCACTTTGGGCGCGGCGGCGCAGGCGGTTTCGGCGCGGCACAAGCTGCCGGTGGTGCCCGATCCCCTGCCGGACCGGAATGTGTTCATCCGTTCGGACCAGTATAATTTCGTGCGTGCGGGCATTCCCTCGCTGTTCATGAAGCTGGGCTTTGCCCGAGGCACACCGGAGGAGGCAGTGGAAAAGGCGTGGCGCGCCAATATCTATCACTCGCCCAAGGATGATGCGCAGCAGCCGGTCAACACGCGCGATGCGGCCCGCTTTGCCGATTATGTCGCTGATCTGGTCAAGGATGTAGCCAATGCGCCGGAACGTCCGCAATGGCACAAGGACAGCTATTTCGCGCAATTTGCAGGCGGGAAATAGCGCCTAGGCTTTGAGCGCGGCGATGTCGGCAATGCGCCTGCCGGTGCTGTCGCGCTCCAGATAGACTACCGCATCCACCACTTGCGCGGCATAGGCCAAAGTGTCGGCGCGGCTGAGGCCAAGGCCCGCCTGCATCACCATTAGCGCCAATTGCTCCAGCGCGCCGGAGCAGGAATTGGCGTGGATGGTGGAAAAAGAGCCGGGGTGGCCGGTGTTGACTGCGCGCAGGAAAGTGACCGCTTCGGCCCCGCGCAATTCGCCCAGCACGATGCGATCGGGCCGCAGGCGCAGCGCCGCTTGCAACAGATCATTGGCATCCACTTGCGCCTCCCCCATGCCCCCGCGCACGGCGATAAGGCCCAGCGCATTGGGCTGCGTCAGACGGATTTCGGGCGCGTCTTCCACCAGCACCACGCGCTCCCCGCGCGGGACTTGGGCCAGCAGGGCGTTGAGGAAAGTGGTCTTGCCGCTCGACGTGCCGCCCGCGATCAGAATGGTCGCCCGCGCCGCCACCGCCTTGCGCAGCCAGCCTACCGGATCGGCGCGGTCTGGCGGGGGCAGGCGCGCCGTGGGCAGGGGCAGGCCGCCCTGTGGCTGCCATGCTTCAAGTGGCGTTTCCACCAGACGATGGCGGCGGATGGCCATGGCCCAACCCGACCGCGTGGCCGGTGGCCCCACAATCTGCACCCGCGCGCCATCGGGCAGGGTCGCGCCCAACAGCGGGCTTTGCCGGTTGATCCCCTGCGCGCTGATCCGCGCCACCTGTTCGGCCAGTCGCTGGATCAGCCGGTCATCCACGGGTGCTTCGTGACGCTCCATGCCTAGCGCGCCTTCCACCCAGACCTCGCCCGCGCGATTGACCAGAATCTCGCTGACATCCGCGCGGTCCAGCCATGGGCGGAACGGGGCCAGATAGGCTTCAAGGAAAACGCCGCTCATGGTTTTGGGCTCATGGTTCCACGTTGGCAAAATCTAGATCGCGGGCGGTGAACACGCGGATCGGCTGGCCCAAGGCGACCCGGACGGTGGGCGGCACCTTGCCATCATTTTGCGCCGCCACCGATGCCGCGCCCTGACTGCCCGAAGAGATCACCACGCTGGTGCCATTGCCCGTCATGGCCCCCGCGCCCGACAGGATCGAGAGCAGGATGGCCGCGCTGTAGCGTTTCATGAAATGGCTATCGACCTGCCCCGACAGGCCCGAACGGCCGGAAAACTCAATCGCGGGCGAGGCGAGCATGACGCTGACCCCATCGGGCCGGATCAGCCTTTGCCACACCACATAGACGCGGGTCTGACCCGCCTGCAGCCCGCTTTTATATTGCCCAATCAGCCGCGATCCGCGCGGGATCAGCACGCGGCTGCCGTCAAAGCCGCGAATGTCCTGACTGACCACCGCGCGGGCATAGCCGGGCAGATCGCTGTCAATCGCGGTTTCCAGAATGGCGGGGATCAGTGTGCCCTGCGCCACGGTTAGCGCGGGCTGCTCCATACGCGTGGCGCTGACCGTTTCGACCGCACCATGACCGAGGCGGGCGCTGAAAGCCTCGTTTTCGTTCAACATCGGCTGGGCCGAGCCAGCGGTTGCGGGCGCGGCATGGGGGACGGCTTCGCGTGGGTTGGTCTGGCTGGCGGGGGCATCATAGACCAGTGTGACCGGATTACCCACGGCAGGTGCGGTGGTGGCCGTCAACGTTACAGGCGCGGGATTGGCCGAAGCGGGCGGCAAGGTCATGGCCGCCTGTTGCGCCGGTGTCACCGGCGGCGGGGGAGGCGCTGGGGCTGGCGTTTCACTCGCCACAGGGGCGGCGGCAGGGCTGGGCGCGCTTTCCGGTAGCGGGGCAGCAGGTTGGCGCAACATGGCAAAGGTCAACGCGCCCAGCGCCAATGCGATGGCACCACCGGCCACCAGTCCGGCCTTGTCGCTGCGCCTTGCGCTTTGGGCCACCACGGGGAAACTGTTGCGACTGGCCTGTGCCAGATCCTCGGCCTCCATCGCTTTGCGCGGATCGGGGGGCAGGGGCGTCATGGCTGGCCTCCACTGGCAGGGACAGCGGTGATGGCGTCGGGCGATAGTGGCTCGGGCATGGTTTCAGGCGCCAGATTGGTCAGCCGTGCCTGTTTCTTGCCTGCTTGCAGCAGCAGGACGTCGTGCCTGCCGGCCACCACAATATAGGGGCCGGACTGGCTGGTGTTGACGGGGCCCGCGCCTTTGCCATCGGGCGAAGGCTCCAGAATGACTGGCAGCGCGGCCTTGTCCGGCCATGCCAGATAGGTGGACTGCCCATCGTCCAAGACCATCGCGGGCAACAGGCTTTTGTCGCCGCTGGCTTTCCATGCGAAGTTGAGCCTTTCGGTGGCGGGGCGCGGGGCAGTGGGGTTGGGTTGCGGCGCGGGGCTTTCGGCAGGTTGGTTAACAACCGGCGCGGGATAGGCAAAGCGCAGCAAATATTGCGCCCTTGCCGCCACATGCAGTGCGAAGAGATAGCTGCGCTTGTCGGTCACCACGGTCATGTTGGTGATGGGGGCTTTTGCACTGGCCGGTTTGACAAAGACCAGATTGGCGCGGCGGTTGGGCGTGACTTGCCATGCGGCGCTGTCGCCGATGGCGATGTTTTCCACATGCTCGTCATCGGCAAATTGCACGGTGGTTTCAAAGCCGGGGCGGGTGTCGACCAAGGTGATAGTATCGGGTTCATAGGCGCGCAGGGCGACACGCGGATCGGGTTTGGGATGGGCCAGCAGACCGGCGGCCAGCAAAAGAGGGGCGATCATACAGAAGGCTTTCGGGTAATTTGGCGTGCCAATTGCCTTTGGCGCGAGGCTGCGCCTTGCCCCGACGCGGGCAGGGCAGGCGCGGCCGCATGCGCCCCGCGCGCGGGCGCCATGGGCAGGCTGAGCGGGGCAGGCATCGGCACGGCGGTGGCGGCCAGAATGGCGCGGATGCGGCGGTCGGTGGCGGCTGCGGCGGGTTGCGGAGCAGTCGTGCTTTGCGCGATGGTTTGCATGTTTGGCGGGGCGGGTGGTGCGAACCGGTTGCCCCACAATGGCGACGACAATTGCTGATCTTGCGCCCCTTGCCCCCATGGCAAGCGCCAGCCTGCGGTCAGCATGGCGGTGACTTTCAGCGCCAGCACCATCAGTGCGCTATGGATGGTGGCGGCCAGCAGCACAGCGGCGGCCTCCTCCATGCTGATGCCATTTTGCGCCATGCTGCGCAGCATGGGCGTCAGAACCTCGGTGACCCCCGCGCCCAGCAGCACCGCGAACAGCGGCACCAGCGCAAAGCCGACCGCTGCCTTCAGCCAGCCTTCAAACAGGCCGCGCGTGCCGCCAAAGATGGACAGCACCACAAACACCGGCCCCAGCGTCAGCAAGACCGCCAGCACGATCCTGCTGGTCACCAACACACCGACCGAGCCGAGCATCAGCACCAGGGCGGAAAGGTTGAGTAGATCGGCGGGTTGGATACCCTTGGCATCGCCTTGCGCCTCCTGCGCGGCGCGGGCGGCGTCCATCAGGACGCCGAACAAGCCATCCAGCCTGACCGCCAAAGCCTGCGCTGCTGATCCGCGCAGCCCTAGCATTTGCGACGCCAGCCAGTCCGGCCCGTTGGCCAGCAGGGTCCAGACCGTCTGGCTATAGGCCATCCATGATGTGGCAAATGTCAGCGCAAGGCCAAGCGTCATCATGCGCGGGGTGAGGGTGGAGAGCGAAAGGCTGGCCCGCCCGCTCATCAAGCCCAAGGCCAGCAGCGCGACATAAAGCGTGAGCGCGAGCGTAAGCGCGCCGGTGAGCGCGCCATGGCTGCCCAGCAGGCGGGCAAAGCCGGTGGCACTGGCCTGCGCGGTCATACAATCCAGCCCGCGCAGCATGGCGCCCAAAGCAGGCTGGCCATCGGCGGGGATCAGGGCGGGGCAATTCATGGGGCTTCCTCCGGCCATGGGGTTCCGGTGAGCGCTTCAAACCATTGCGAGGGATGGTCCCCTCTTTCGGCGCGCAAGGCATCGAGCCGCCTTGTGCTGCCCTCCCGCCCGGATAGCACCTCCAACAGATCGGGATGGCCCGACAGGTCAAGGCGCACCACCATGGATTCGCGCGCACGCCGTACCAGGAAACAGCGGCTAGATGCGGGCAGGGCCCGGATCAGTTCCACCTCCTGCTCGGTTAGCGCGAAGCCATCGGCATAATCCTGGGTTCGGGCGCGGGCATTGGGGGTGAAGATCATGGTGGCGGTCTGTTCCACCAAGGCTGTGCTGATCGCGCTATCGAGCGCATCTCGCGCACTTTGCGTGGCAAAGCCGACCAAAGCATTGCGTTTGCGCAGCGTTTTGAGCCAGTCGCGGATGCGCGCCGCGAAGACCGGATCGTCTAGCGCTTTCCAGCCTTCATCGATGCAGATCATGGTTGGCTGGCCATCCAGCCTTTCCTCGATGCGGTGGAACAGATACATCATCGCCGGTGTGCGCAGCACAGGGCTGTCGAGCAGGGCGGTCATGTCAAAGCCGAGCAGGCGCTGCGACAGGTCGAGCCGGTCCTGTTCATGGTCGAACAGCCATGCATGCGGGCCATCCTGCACCCAAGGGGCAAGGCGACTGGCCAGATCGCCCGCCTGTGGCCTGTGCCGCCCCGCCAGCAATTCGGCCAGATGGCGCAGCCGGCGCAGATGGGGCGGGTGATCAAACAGGGCATCGACGGCCTCTGCGATCACTTCGGCCTCCTCCGGCCCTTCGGCGGTCAACAAACAGGCCAGAAAATCGCGCAGGAAGGCGCGGGTTGGCGCGCTATCCGCCATGGCCAGCGGGTTGAATCCTGTGGGCTGGCCCGGCGTCAGTCGCGCATAATGGGCTCCGCAGGCTCGCAGGAAAATTTCCGCCCCGCGATCCTTGTCGAACACGATGGTGCGGGGGGCATGTTTCTGCGCCTGTGCGATCAGGAAATTGAGCACCACCGTCTTGCCGCTGCCCGACGGGCCGATCACGGTGAAATTGCCCAGATCCGCCCCGCCGGTATCACTGCCATGGAAATTGAAGAAATAGGGCGTGGCGCTGGTGGTGGGCAGCAGGGCGATGGCTTGGCCCCAATGGTTACCCTCGGCCTGCCCCAGAGGGAACCCATGCAGCGAGAGAAAACCTGCCGCATTGGTGCTGGAAATCAGCGCGCGGCGGGCGGCATAGGCTTCATTGCCGGGGAATTGCGCCCAGAAGGCGGGCTCCATATTCACATCCTCTCGCACCGCAATCGCGCCTGCCTCGGCCAGCGCATTTTGCGCGGCGGCGGCGGCTTGCTCCAATGCGCCAAGGCTGTCGGCACGTATACAAACCGACAGGTGATGGTCGCCAAAGCCGGCGCTGCCCATGCCCAGAGCGTCGCGGGCGGCCATCATCTGTCCGCGCTCGGCAAAGGCTTCGGCATCGGCGGAACGGATGCGGCGGATGGCCAGATCCATGCGTTCGCGCGCCAGCGTGCGGTCGGCAGGGGCATAGGTCTGGGTGATGGTCAGGGCATGGGGCAGGCGCAGCAAAGTGTCGAGCATGCCCGCCTCGGTGGCTTCAGGATAGTCCTTCAGGCTGAGCATGGCGGAAAAGTCGCGGGTTCCCGCGCGGCGGGTTTCGATAGCGTCCAGCCCGAAGGACACGCGGGCATAGGGCAGATAGTGCCCCAGATCGGGGGCACTACCGCAGGCCACTTGCCGCCATTCGCCATTATACAGCGCGGAGAGCAGGGCCAGAGGCTCCGAAATCCGGCCATGCCTTGTCAGTCGCCGCGCGCCATAGGCGGATAGTCCCGCCAGCAGCGCATCGCAGGCTGCCGACAATTCGCGCAAGACACCGCCATCGGGTTGGTTGTCGCCTGAACGGCGGGTGATCCGTTCCAGCAGGCCCAGCTTGCCACGCGGCGGGCGGCGCAGGATGGTCAGATATTGCTCGTTCACAAAAAGGCGCTGGGCGGACAGCGATTGCCGCCAGCGCGCATCGAGCAGCGCGGTGAAAGGATTGGGGAAAGTGGCGTCCAATCCCGCCTCCACCGGACGGCGCACGACATGGTGATAGACCACAAAGCGCGAATCCAGCGCCGAGCGCAGCAACAGGTCGCGCAGGGCCAGCATATGGTCCAACTGGCCGGTATCCTCGGTTTCAAAGGGCAGGCCGGACAGATGGATCACCTGCATCGCGCTACCGTCGCGCAGGGCGATGGTCGCATCATTCACATGGCGCGCATAGGGCAGGCGGTCGCCCGCACGGGCTTCACGCGGGGCCCATGCAGCAGGGCCTTTCCATTTAGGGCGCATAGGAGTTGCACCCCCAGCGCCGCCAATTGCGGACCCGCGCGCAGCGGCTCACCTTGGTCAGCCAGATGTCGAAAATGCGCGGTTCGCGCAAACAGGCGACATAGCCCGCGCCATGCACCAGCAAAGCCACCGGCAGCGCCAGAAAGCTGCGGGTGATCAGAAAAGCCTCGGTGGTGATGGCCATGTTGAGGATGAAGAAAGAGAAGGTGACCCCTCCAAACATCTGGGGGCGGGTCAGCGCGCGGAAGACGGGGGCTCTGGCAGTCATGGGCGCTTATCCGCCTGCGGCAGACTGGATGCCCGACACGATCGCGGCCGAGCCAAACAGGATGAAGCAGCCAACAATTACCGTCGCGCCAAACCGCCAGTCTAGGCGGCCGGTCAGCATCATGAAGCCTACCATGGCCACTGCGATGACGGCGACGGTGGTGGCCACTTGGCCCATCAATGTCCCCTGCAACCACATCATGGCCGAGACGATGGGGCCTGAACCGGCGGGGCCAGAACCGGCGGGGCCAGCATGGTTCTGGGCGATGGCGGCCTGCGGGATGGTAGCGGTCAGCGCGGCGGCGGCGCGCCAGCTATGGCGGAAACTTGCCTTCATGGCGTCTTGGCTCCTGTTGCGGTGGAGAGTTGGAAACGTTGGGTGATGGCTCGGACATAGGCCTGCGTCTCGGCGATGGGCGGAATGCCGCCTGCCTGCTCCACGCGTTTGGGGCCCGCATTATAGGCGGCCAGCGCCAATGGCAGGTTGCCCCCGAAATGGTCGATCTGTTGCCGCAAATAGCGCGCCGCGCCATGCAGATTGGCGGCGGGGTCATGGGGATCAACGCCAAGCGCCCTTGCCGTGGCGGGCATCAATTGCCCTAGCCCTATGGCGCCTTTGGGTGAAACAGCTTGTGGGTGCCAGCGGCTTTCCTGCCAGACCAGCGCCTCCAGCAGGGCAGGCGGCAGGCCATGGGCGGCGGCGGCCTGCGCGGCAAGCGGGGCCAGATGGGTAGGGGCGATCGTCTGGCGCGGGGGAGGTGGCGTTGGGACCGCCTGCGCTGCTTGCCATTCCACCTTGCCCGCATTGCGCCGCCACAGGGTCGCGCCATCCTCGCCCACTTGCAGCACATCGGCGCAGGCAGAAGGCGCCGCCCACACAGAGGCAGCCCAGATCACAGGGGTAAGGAGAAGGTAAAGTCGCACCTCATGACGATGCTTTCGCACTGTCTCGGGCGAATTGCGGGAGATTTGCGGGCGCCGCGCGGGCCTGCAACAAAGCTGAAATGCGCCGCCATCGCCGCGCCAAATGGCATGGGCAGGCTGGGGGCATGGCTGTTTCCAGACCTTTCCTCATTCGCCTCTTGCCTGTGTTGGCGGTGATGGGCGTGGCTGCTTTCCTGCTGCTGTGGGACTTGGGCGCGGTGAGGCAACCGATCTGGGACGAGAGCTATTATCTGGCCTCCACCGCGCGTTACCATGAAGGCCGCCTGCAGTTTGCTTCGCATCCGCCGCTCGGCTTGCTGCTGATCGCTCGGGGGGATCGGTTGGCGGGCTGGAATGCCGGTGTGGATTGGCGCGGGATCGCGGGGCAGTTCAGCGTGGCGGCGCGTGATGTGCCGCAGGGTTTCGATTTTGCGGGCCTGCGCATCGCCAGTGCCTTGGCGGGCGTGGCGGGGGCGGGGCTGTTCTATGGCTTGATGCGGCAAGTGGTCGGCAGGACCGAGCCTGCCATGCTGCTGTCCTTCCTCTATCTGGCCGATCCGGCTTTGCTGGTGCAGATGCGGGCGGGGCATCTGGACGGGTTCCAGATCGCTTTTGCGCTGCTGGCTATGCTGGCTGTGCTGCTCTGGATGGAGGCGCGGGGCTGGCGCAAGGCTTGGGGCTGGGCGGCGCTATGCGGCGGGGCGGTGATGGCGGCGGCTTTGGTGCGGGCCAATGGGGCTTTATTGGGCGTGTTATTGCCCTGCGTTGCCTTGTTGCGCAGGCGGGGGGCGCGCGAAGGTCTGGGGGCGCTGGCTATGGCGGCTTTGGCTGGGTTGGCAGTGCTGGTGGCGGTCTATGCCGCGCATCTGGCCGCATCGCCATTGTTGCCTGATGGCCGAACTGTGGCGGGCAGGCGCGATCAGGCCTATGTGTCCGCTACCTACGCCCAAGCGCCCGATGGTATGGTCCGTCTATGGGCCGCAATTCAGGATCAGCGCGCTTTTCTGGCGCAGGATCTGGCGGGGATGACGCGGATGGATGGCAATGGCTCGCATCCCTTTGGCTGGCCGCTGGGTTTGGGCAGCATCACCTATCGTTGGGATGCAGGGGATAGCGAGGTCCGCGTGCTGGCGCTGGTGCCCAATCGGGGCGCGTGGTGGCTGGGGTTGATCGGCCTCTGCGGCGGCGTGGCTCTGGCCTTGCGTGGGGACAGGGTGGCTATTGTCTGTCTGGCGCTGTGGATGGCGCAAATGACGGCGCTGTTCTGGCTCGACGGACAGAGGGTGCTGTATCTCTATCACTATTTCCTGCCTTTGATGGCCAGCTATGGCCTGTTGGCGCGGCTGTGGCGACAGATTGCGCTGGCGCCAGTGGCGGGCTGGGTTGGCTGGGGTATCGTGTTGGCGGGCTTTGCCTTGATCGCGCCGGTAGCGCTGCATCGCGCGTCCTCGCCTGCGTGGTGCCGGATGGTGGCGCCCGATTGCGGGCCTTTCACCAGAGTGGCTGCAACAAAGCCGTAAAACCGGCGCAAACTTGCGCGGCAAGGAGATAAGAAAGGCGCTGGCGGTGATAAAAAATATGCCGATCTTGCGCTAAAGCCGAAAGGGAGTGCGAATTTATCTATGGATGACAAGGACACCGCAGGCCACGGTTTGGCCCATGACCTACCCGCTTTTGAGCGACTCTTGGGTCGGCGGCGTGCGCTGGCCTGGTTGGCCTCGGCGGGCAGCATGGGAGCGCTGGTTGCTTGCGGCGATGGCGGTTCGGGTTCGGGGGCTACTTCCTCCAGTTCGTCTTCCTCCTCCTCCAGTTCCTCTTCCTCCAGCAGCAGTTTATCGAGCAGCTCCAGCTCCAGTGCAAGCTCCAGCAGTGCCACCACCAGTTGCGTGGCCGATCCCACCGAAACCAATGGCCCCTATCCCGCCGATGGCACCAATGCCTCCAGCGGGGCCACGTCGAATGTCCTGTCGGTGTCGGGTGTGGTGCGCTCCGACATACGTTCCAGCTTTATCAACTCCACCACCACCGCGTCCGGTGTGGCGGTGACTTTGACGCTGCGTCTGGTGGATGTGTCCACTGGATGCTTGCCGATCGCGGGGGCGGCGATCTATATCTGGCAGTGTGACGCACAGGGGCGTTATTCGCTCTATTCCTCTGGCGTTACAGGGGAAAGCTATCTGCGCGGGGTGCAGATCACTGATAGCAATGGCGAGGTGACCTTCACCACCATCTATCCCGGTTGCTATTCGGGCCGCTGGCCGCATATCCATTTCGAAGTGTTCCGCAGCGGGCTGGGCAGCAGCGCCACGGGGCGCACCGCTTCGCTCATTTCGCAATTGGCGATGCCTGCGGCGAATAATGTGGCCGTGTTCAACGGCGATTCGCGCTACAGCGCCAGCATCGCCAATTACAATGCCATCTCCATCGCCACGGACAATGTGTTCAAAGACAACACGTCGGCCCAGATCGCCCAGATGACGCCTACGCTATCGGGCAATATCACCGACGGATACACCGGCAGCGCGGTGATCGGCATTTAGCCTTGGGGTCATACGCTGCGGCAAAAAGCGTGAAATACCTCTGCCAAGCAGCCTGCCTAGATTTTTGGACATAAGAGCGGTGGTCGGGGCCAATGGGGTCTGGAGCCGACCGCCCGGTTCAAAACAAGGTGGCGGGAAATGACGATGGAAATTCTGAACAAGCTGCGCGCCTCGCATGTGGCGATGGCGGGGGCGATGGGCGGCATGCTGTTGCTGGCCGCTTGCGGCGGGGACAGCGGGTCGGGCAGCTCGTCCAGCTCTTCGAGCAGCAGTTCGTCGAGCAGCAGTTCCAGCTCCAGCTCTTCCAGTTCGTCGAGTTCCTCCTCCTCCAGCGCGTCCTCTTCCTCATGTTCCACCAGCAGCGGGCAGGGCGCCTATATGACCTGCCTTGCCAACAATTTCCTTTCCACGCTCAGCACCAGCCAGCAGAGCAGCGTGCAATTGTCGCTGACCTCGACCAATGCCACGCAATATTGGTCGAACCTGCCCGCCAGCATGGCCACGCGTAAAGGCCTCAGTCTGGGCAGCCTGACCACCGCGCAAAAGGCCGCCGCCATGGCTTTGGTCAATGCCGCCCTGACCAGCACGGGGCAGGCGCAGGTGACCAACAATTTGCTGGCCGATGACTATCTCTATTCCGCTGGCGGCGGTTCCACCTATGGATCGGGCAATTATTACATCTCGTTTCTGGGCACGCCATCGACCAGCGGGGCGTGGATTCTGGAATTTACCGGACACCACTACACCTATCTCTATTCGATCAACGCCAGCGCCACGCCGGTCAGCCTGACGCCCAATTTCGTCGGGCTGGAGCCGGTCAGCTTTACCTCCAATGGCAGCACCATTCAGGGCATGGCCACCCGCCAGCAGGCGTTTCTGGCCATGATCAGCAGCCTGTCCAGCACGCAATTGGCCAGCGCCAAGATCACCGGCATATCCGATCTGGTGGTGGGCCCGCAGGCCGATGGCAAATTCCCCACCCAGAGCGGTCTGGCCGTCTCCTCGCTGAGTGATAGCCAGAAGGCTTTGGTGAAAGCCGCGATTGCCACCTATGCGCAGGATGCCAATGGGACGGGGCAATATGATGCCTATACTTCGGACACGGCCCTTGCCTCCACCACTATCGCATGGGCCAATTATTCCGATCTGGCCACCAAGGGGTCCTATGTCCGCATTGATGGCCCACGCGTGTGGATCGAATTTTCGGTGCAGGGCGGGGTGATCTTGAGCGCCAACCATTATCACACGGTCTGGCGCGACAAGACCTATGACTATGGCGGCAATTTCTCGTTCTGATGATGATGTCGCGTGGTCTGTGGTTGCTGGTGCTGGCCTGTCTGTTGGGGTGGGCCAAGCCTGTGACCGCGCATCCTATCCTGCAAACCATGGTGGAGGTGCGGCTGCAGCCCAAAGCGGTGCGCTTGCATCTGGTGCTGCCATCCTCGGAATTGGCCTTCGCCTTGGTGGAGGCAGGGCAGATCCCGCGCCCGCCGCCGCTGTTCAAGGCCTATCCAGCGCTGCCCGCGTCAATGGTGCGGGCCTATGTGTTCAGCCATTTGGCGGCTAAGGGGCGCGATGGTCAGGCGTGGCGCGTGGCTGTGCAGGGGCTTGCTCCTCCCAATGAACGCCTGCCCGATGGCGATCCGGCCAAGGATTGGCTGGTCGATGTGGACCTGATCCCGCCTGATGGGCAGAATGTCGGGTCGGTGGTGCTTCGACTGGGCACGATCACGCGGGAGGTGGTGAACCATACCGCGATTGTCTCGTTGATGCAGGATTGGCAGGGCGGAGTGTTGCCGCAAAATGCGGTGTTGCTGGGCCGGGTGGAGCGCGGCGAGGGGAGCATTGCCATCACGCCGGGCGCAGGTCTGGCGTGGAAGGCGATGGTGCAAATGGTGCAGATGGGCCTCTGGCATATTGCCGAGGGAGCCGATCATCAGGCTTTCCTGCTGACCCTGCTTTTGACCGCTGGCCTGATCCCTTTGGGCAAGGGCTGGGTGGCGGCCGGTGGCTGGCGGGCCTTGACGCGCGATGTTGTGTGGCGGGCCAGTGCCTTTACCTTGGGCCATTCGCTATCGCTGCTGGCCACCTCGCTGGGCTGGCTGCCGGAGGGTGGGCAAAGGATCGAATTGCTGATCGCCCTGTCGGTTGCCCTGTCGGCGCTGCATACGCTGCACCCGATTTATGCGGGGCGCGAGACTTGGATTGCGGGCTTTTTCGGCCTGATCCACGGCATGGCCTTTGCCACCGCCATCCGCGACATGGCATTGCCGGTAGGGCAGGTTTTGCTGGCCACTTTGGGTTTCAACATCGGGATTGAATTGGCGCAACTGGCTTTGGTGGCTGTCGCGCTGCCGGTCGTGTTGATGTCCCGCCAATGGGACGCAGAGGCGATCCTGCGCTGGAGCGGGGCCTTGCTGGCTCTGGGTTGCGCGCTGGTATGGGTGGTG
Source organism: Novosphingobium umbonatum (assembly GCF_004005905.1). Taxonomy (GTDB): domain Bacteria; phylum Pseudomonadota; class Alphaproteobacteria; order Sphingomonadales; family Sphingomonadaceae; genus Novosphingobium; species Novosphingobium umbonatum. Next base: position 77,623 of record NZ_SACO01000001.1, on the reverse strand, counting down.
GAGCGGATCTAGCCTTTGCGCTCAAACAGAGGGCGAGTGCCGCCGCAGCGCATCGACCAGCAGTTGGAAGGCGGGCGAGGACTGGCGGCGGCTGGGGTAATAGAGGTGGTATCCGGCAAAGGGCGGGGTCCAGTCATCAAGCACGCGGATCAGGCGTCCTGCCTTGATGCTGTCTTTCACCACATCCTCGATGGTCATGGCCAGCCCGAGGCCTTCCTCGGCGGCTTGCAACACCATGCCCGAACCGCTGAAGGTTAATTGCCCTTCTACCCGTACATTCATCGCGCGCCCGTCTTTTTCAAACTCCCAAGCATAAAGCCCGCCCGAGGAAGCCATGCGCATATTGATGCAATTGTGCTGGGCTAGATCCTGCGGGGTTTGCGGGATCGGGTGGCGCTCAAAATAGGCGGGTGAGCCAACGCAGGCCATGCGCATTTCCGGCCCGATTTTCACCGCGATCATGTCGCGGGCAATCGCCTCGCCCAATCGGATGCCCGCATCGAAACGCTCCTCCACAATGTCGACAAAGCGGTTGTTGATCGACACTTCGATGTGGATGTCGGGATATTCGGGCAGCAACTTTCTGACCGCAGGCCACAGCAAAGTGCGGGCGGCATGTTCAGAGGCGGTGATGCGGATATGGCCGGAAGGCTTGTCGCGCAATTGCGCCACCTGCGCGATGCCCTGCTCGATCTGGTCCATGGCCGGAGATAGCAGCGCAATCAGCTTTTCCCCCGCCTCGGTCGGGGCCACCGAACGCGTGGTGCGGGTCAACAGGCGGATGCCCATCCGCTCTTCCAACCGCCGCATCGTGTGGCTCAATGCCGATTGCGAAATGCCCAGCTTGGCCGCCGCCCGCGTAAAGCCGCGCTCCTCGGCCACCACCAGAAAGGTCGAGAGATCGGCAAGGTCGGTGCGGTTGCTCAAGGGGGCTTACTCCGGCGCAATAGGCTCTGTTTTGCAAAAAGCCCTTTCCGTTGCGGCAGGCAAGTCCGATTGCGCCATTTGTCCGCAGGGGAAGGGGACGAAGCGCGCTTCGTCCCCCTTGGTGATGGGCTTATTTGACCGGATAATCCTTGGCTTCCTCCAGCACGGGCAAAGTCACCTTGCCGCTGGCCGCCCATTCGGTGCCGCGCAGGATCAGCGTTTGCAAGGGCTGGAAATGCAGCGATACCTCGTCATGGCCGAGTGTGATCGAAAAGACGCGGCCCTTGCCATAATCGGCGGTCCACACTTGCGGGTGGTCGGCGTCCATGCCCTTCATGGCCTTCAACTTGTCTGGTGTATAGGCGGCGGCCGGATATTTCGGGCCGGTCAGGCGCGGGTCATAGGCGGCCGAGGCATCATGCGCGGTGGCCAGCACATGGATGCGGGCCTGCGGGTCCACGGCCATATTGGTTTACATGTCATCATTATAGGTCCAGACGAATTCGCGCATGCCTGCGGTGATCGGATGGTCGCGGTCGACCAAATGGACGGGAAAGGCTCCGGGAGGTGCGCGGCGGCTGCTGCCCGGTTCCATTGCGCCGCCGATCAGGCGCTTATATTCGGGAATGTCGCGTCCCCAGGTAAAGGAGGAGTGATAGGCCACTAGCCCGCCGCCTTCGCTGACATATTGATAAAGCGCCTTGAAAGCGGCGTCCGACCAGACATGTTGCACCGGATCGGCATAGTTCCAGCGGCTGGAATAATTGAGCAGCACCACATCATAGGCCTTGAGCGTGGCCAGCGTGCCCTGGTCGAAATCCTCGGTGATGCGGACGTCGAAACGCTTGCTGTCCTGCATCATGTTGCGCAGCATATTGTTCACGCCGGTCCAGTCATGCTCATAGGAATTGCGGCCAGAGATGATCAGGACTTTAAGCCGGTCCTCCTTGGGGTTTACCGGAATCGCCACGCGTTGCACGGTTTCGGGCGGGCGGTAATCGATGGTGACGATCACTTGCGCGGCGGCGGGCAGGCTGGTGCCCATGATACAGGCGGCAAAGGCCGCGCCCAACAGTTTCTTCATCCTCACTCTCCTTGGATCAGGCCGTCTTGGTTGCGGCCATGTTGCGTGTTCGGGATGGGGAGAAGGGCGCGCTTGGCGCAAAGGGCATGAATGGCACGTCGATCTCCCAATCGGCGGCCCCGGTGCAGCCCGTGGATCGGGCCCGTTTGCCTGGCGACTTATCCTGTCGCTACTTTATGGAATGAAGGTTCGCATTTGTGCGGTGTGGCGTCAAGCGGGGAATGGCTGGCTTGACCAGGTATTGGAACGCAAATACTATTTATGAAAATCATTGGGAGAGATTTTCATGACCAAAGGTCACCGCTGGCTGGCACTGGCTTCTGCTTTCATGTCCTTTTCGATCGCCGCGCCAGCTTTGGCAGGGCCGGTGGTACACACCGGTTTGGGGCGCGTGGAAGGTGTGGCGAAGGGTAAGGTAGAGGCTTTTCTGGGCCTTCCCTATGCGCAGGCGCCGGAGGGAGAATTGCGGTGGCGCGCGCCGGTTCCAGTCAAAGCGTGGCAGGGCATCCGTGATGCGGGCAAATCGGGGCCAGCCTGTTATCAGGCCGATGGTGGCGCGGGTTGGGGGCCCTATTCGGCCGAATTTATCGCGCCCACACCCTTTGCCGAGGATTGCCTGACGCTCAATGTGTGGCGGCCTGCGGGCGCGGGTAAAGGTCTGCCGGTGCTGGTGTTTATCCATGGCGGCGGCTTTGGCGGGGGCGGGGCCAATGTGCCGATCTATGACGGTGCAGCCTTGGCACAGCGCGGCGTGGTGGTGGTTACGATCCAGTATCGCGTGGGCGTTTTCGGTTTTGCCGCCCATCCTGTGCTATCGGCGGAATCACCGCGCCATGTCTCGGGCAATTATGGCCTGCTGGACCAGATCGAGGCCCTGAAATGGGTGCGCGCCCATGTGGGAAGCTTTGGCGGCGATGCGGCCAATATTACGCTGGCCGGTGAATCGGCGGGGGCGGCTTCGGTGGGCGACCTGCTGGTTTCACCTCTGGCCAAGGGGCTGTTTGCCAAGGCCTTTGCCTTGAGCGGTGCCAGCATGGCGGTGGACACGCCGCCCTTGGTTAAGGCTGAACAGGTTGGCGTGGAACTTTGGGCGCGACTGGGCAAGCAGAGCGCCGCCGAGATGCGCGCCATGCCCGCCGATGCTTTGGTGGAGGCTACCAAGGCTATTCCCGATGCTTCGGGCAAGGGGCCGGGTCTGGTCTATGTGCCCAACGTCGATGGCGCAGTGCTGCCCCATGATCCCACGCTGGTAGGCAAGCCGGTGGTCAATAGAGTGCCCTTGATGAGCGGTTTTAACGGCGCGGAAATGATCGATCCTTCGGTGGACACGCCGGAACGTTTCGAACAGGCGCTGAAGGGCCGCTATGGCAGCTTTGCCGACAGATTGCTGGCGCTTTACCCCCATGCCACGCCGGAGGAGGTGCGCGCCTCTAACCTGTTGGTGGCGCGGGATCGCTATATGAGCGGCCTGCTGCTATGGGCAGAGGCGCGCAAGGCAGCGAGTGGGCAGCCGGTCTACGCCTATCTCTATGACCACGCCTATCCCGCCAAGCCGGGGGGTGTTGGTTTCGGCGCTTTCCACTCGTCCCAACTGCCCTATATTTTCGGCAATCTGGGGTTGGGCGGGCGTAGTTTCTCCGCGCAGGATCAACGGATCAGCCGCCAATGGCAGGATCTGTTGCTTGCCTATATGCGCAAGGGCAATCCGTCGGGCGTGAATGGCGTCTGGCAACCGGTTGGCCGCGCCGATGACCTGCGCGCGATGCAGATCGGTGATCGCAAAGGCATGGGCGTGGTGGTCTCCTCGCCCGAAAGATTCGCGGCGTTCAAGGCCTATGCCAAGGCCGGTGGCAATCTGGGCCTGATGTAAAGTTTCCCTCCAAAGGCGCCTGCGCGGGGTGGTTTTGGCTGTGGTGTGGCCACCTTGTCGCAGGCGTTTTGCCATCGTTCAAATTGGAATTTAAATTCTTGACAGCCCATCGGGTGAACAATAACCTTGGTTCCAATTAGTGCGCAGGGCAAAAAGCCCTGGCACGGTTTCCATGGGAGGATGCTTGATGACCAAAAGGACTTATCTCTCGCTGTTGCTGTGCGGCGCTGCTTTGGCGCCGGTTTCGCCCGCCATGGCCCAGCAGAAGCCGGCCAATGGCGATGTCGAAATCATTGTGACCGCCCAGAACCGCAAGGAAAACGTGCAGAATGTGCCGATCGCCATCTCGGTGATTTCCGGTTCGGCCCTGCAGGCCAAGGGCGTAACCGATTTTACCTCGGTCCAGCGCGTTTCGCCCGCGCTTAATATCACCAGCGATACGAACAACACCCGCGTTACCGTGCGCGGTGTGGGCACGCTGTCGAACAATGAGGCGCAGGACCAGTCGATCGCCATCAATATTGACGGCGAATATATCAATCGTCCCACCCTGCTTAACACCGCCATTTTCGACATTGACCGCGTCGAAGTGCTGCGCGGTCCGCAGGGTACGCTTTACGGCCGCAACTCGACCGGCGGCGCGGTGAATTTCGTGACCCGCAAGCCGGGGGTGACCAATTCGGTGTCGGGCGGCATCACCTATGGCAATTTCAACGCCGTGCATGCCGAGGCGGGCGTTGATCTGGTGCTGGGCGATGTGGCGGCGGTGCGCGTGGCGGGCTTCTATCGCTCGCATGATGGCTACAACTACCATCCCAACACGCCCTTCAGCCCGACCTCGGCGCTGGCGGTTTCGCAGTCGAACCGTTCGGACAATGACAACACCGGCGGCGGCCGTGTCAGCCTGCGGTTGAAGCCTGCCTCGGGTCTGGTGATCGACGCCTCGGCCGAACATGTCGAGCAGACCGTCATCCCTGCTGCACAAATGTGGGCGGATATGACCGGCACGGCCTATAATCCGGGCACCAGCACCAGCGCCTGTCTCAATGGCTGGACTGCCTTTGCCGCGCGCACTGGCGGGATCAGCTGTCTGCCTTACAACATCGACGTTCTGGTAGGCAAAGACCGCAGCACCTATAATTCGCCGGTCATTGGCGTGGGGCGCACGCATTTGATCGCGACGGCCCTGCGTGGCCGGGCTGCCTATGACATGGGCTTTGCCACGCTGACCTATACTGGCGGCTATCGTGACTCCAAGGTGACCGGCGGGAACACGCTCTCGCCAGCCTTCTATTTCACCAATTTTGGCGGCCTTGTGAAAACGCAGAGCCACGAATTGCGTCTGAACGGCACCACCGGCGGTGTGCAATGGCAGGGCGGCCTGTTCTATTTCAACGAGAAGCAGAACACCAATGGCGGTCTCTATACGCCCTTCGTGGGGGCCACAGGTTCCTATGTGAACTATTTCCGCCATCCCACGCTGACCAAGAGCTATTCGGCCTTTGGTCAGGTGGAAGTACCCTTGAGCGACAAGCTGACCGCTGTTGGCGGCGCGCGCTATACGCAGGACGAGCGTGACGGAGCGTTCCAGAACTATGCCTTCGCTTTTGGAAGCGGGCCGATCGAGCTGACCACGCAGCCTTCCTCGACCACGATGCTCAAATATTCGGGCGGCAAGTTCACCTGGGCGGCGGGCCTCAATTACAAGCCCAATGGCGCCACGCTGATCTATGGCAAGGTGTCGACCGGCTATAAGGCGGGCGGCTTTGACGGCGCGGGCACGCAGTTCCGTCCTGAAACCAATACGGCCTATGAAGGCGGCGCCAAGCTGAAGCTGGGCGACCATATCCTGAACTTTGCCGGTTTCTATTATGACTACAAGGATCTGCAGAATGACGTTCTGCTCAACCCTACGGTGGGTGGGCAGACCTTCAACGCGGGCAAGGCCAAGATCTATGGTCTGGAAGTGGATACCACTTTGCGCCTGTCGCCCGATGATACGATCAACGGCTCGCTCAACCTGCTGCATGCCACCTATACGGATTTCATCGCCAGCGTTTCGCCCTATAATATCGGCACTGGCCCTTCGGCGCCTTTGACGATGAATCTGGCGGGTCGCCGTCTGCCCCAGACGCCCAATTTCGTGCTGACCTTGGGCTATGACCACGTGTTCCATCTGGGTTCGGCAGGCACGCTGACGGCTTCGGCCTTCACCCGCGTCAAGGGCGACTATTACCTCGACTTCTACAATTATGCCTCCAGCCATCAGGACATGCGCACCCAGTCGGATTTGAGCGTGACCTACAAGCCGGAAAGCAAGCATTTCAACATTCAGGCCTTTGTCCGCAATGTCGAGAATTACCGCTCGCTGGCCTATGCCGGCAATACGGTGGTGCCCGGCATCGCCAATATCTATAACTTCCAGTTTGCTCCGCCGCGTACCTATGGCGTGCGTCTGGGTGTGGAGTTCTGATGCGGGCCTGAGCCCTTTATTGTGAGGTGGGGCGGTCCTGTGAGGAGCAGGTCCGCCCTGCCGTTTTTCTGGAGCAAGTCCCCGATGCCGATTTCGGATTACCGACTGGCCCGCCGCGATTTTGTTGCAGGCTTGGCGCTGTTTGCCGCCGCAGCCCCATCACTGGCGCAGGCAGCGCAAACCAGCCACAAGCAGGCGACCAGCCCGCGCCACCTCCTGCTGCGTGAAGTATCGCAATTGGTGATCCCGCGCAGCACCACGCCGGGGGCAGGCGAAGTTGGCGTGGGCGCCTTTGTGCTGCTGGGTTTGGCGCATGGTCTGGCGGGCAGCCATGGGGCTTTGCCCAAGACCCTGCCTGAAGGCGTGGCCGCGCATGTGGGCGCCGATGGCAGGCTGGATTATGTCGGTTGGCTCAAGGCAGCGCTCGATCAGGCCGCCGGCGCGCCCTTCATGGCCCAGCCACCGGCTCGCCGCCATGCCGTGCTGGCCGCGCTGGACGCGCAGGCCTTTGATCCCAAGGCGGGCTGGCATCCGTGGAAGGCGATCAAAAAGCTGATCCTGACCGGCTATTACACCAGCGAAGTGGGCGGCTCGAAAGAGCTGAACTATGTGCATGTTCCGGGGCGTTTTGACCCCGACCTTCCCCTGAAACCCTCTGACCGCGCCTATTCCAGCGACTGGACCGGCGTGGATTTCGGTTAAGCGGATTGGGGAGAGAGACGATGGATTTTGATGCAATTGTCGTGGGTTCGGGCATCAGCGGTGGATGGGCTGCCAAGGAACTGGCCGAAGCGGGGTTGAAAGTGTTGATGATCGAGCGTGGCCGCGAGATCAACCACCAGCAGGATTATGCCACCGAATGGAAAATGCCATGGGATATGCCCTTCCGTGGCGAGGGCGACAGCGACCTGTATGACGCCGAATATGCGGTGCAAAAGCGCAATCGCCATTTCACCGAATTTACCCAGCCCCATTTCGTCAATGACGCGCAAAACCCCTATCAGACCGGCGAGGGCACCGATTTTACCTGGTTCCGCTCCTATCAGCTGGGCGGGCGCTCGCTGACTTGGGGGCGGCAATGCTATCGCTGGTCCGATTATGATTTCATGGCCAATGCGCGCGACGGGCATGGCACCGACTGGCCGATCCGCTATGCCGATCTGGCGCCCTGGTATGACAAGGTGGAGAGCTTCATCGGTGTCTCCGGCGCGAAGGAAGGCTTGAAGCAATTGCCCGACGGGCAGTTCCAGCCTCCCATGGCGCTCAACGTGGTGGAACAGCATGTGCGCGAGGCAATCGCCAAGCGCTGGCCCGAACGTTGCGTGACGATTGGCCGCACCGCCAATCTGACCGAGGCCAAGCCCGACGAGGCGCGCAATGCCTGTCAGAACCGCTCGATCTGTGCGCGGGGTTGTTCGTTTGGTGCCTATTTCTCCACGCAATCCAGTACGCTGCCCGCCGCGATGAAGACCGGTAATTTGACCGTGATCACCGATGCCGTGGTGGAAAAGCTGGCCTATGATCCGGCCACCCGCCGCGTGACGGCGGTGCATTATCTGGACACCAAAACCCGCACCCGCAAGCAGGCCAGTGCGCGTCTGGTGTTCCTCAATGCGGGCGCGTTTAACTCGGTGCATATCCTGCTCAATTCGGCGCAGGCGGGTATGGAAAACGGCCTTGCCAATGGCAGCGGCGTGTTGGGCACCCATATCATGGACCATGCCAATACTTTGGCGGCGGCCGCGATCATGCCCGGATTTGAAATGCATACCACCTTTGGCAACCGCCCGACCGGCGTGGTTCTGGCGCGTTATCGCAATATGGATGTGATGGATGGCGTGGGCCATACGCGCGGCTTCTCTTTCCAGGGTGGCGCCTTGCAAAGCACATGGACGCAGGGCAACCGCATGGCGGGCATTGGCGCGGATTATAAGGAAACTTTGCGTCGCCCCGGCCCGTGGCGGATGGTGCTGGCCAGCTTTGCCGATTGCGTGCCGCGTGCCAGCAACCGTCTGACGCTGGACCGGACCAAGACCGATCCCAATGGCCTGCCGCAGCTGAAAATCGACTTTGCCTTTGGCAAGGAAGAACTGGCCGCCTTGGCGCAGGCCAAGGCCGAAGCTTCCGAAATGCTGACCGCAGCGGGTGGCAAGGTGCTGTTCGGTTCGGATCGGCCCGGTGCGGGCGGTGCGGCGATCCATGAAATGGGCGGGGCGCGTATGGGCCATGATCCGGCCAGCAGCGTGCTCAACAAATGGAGTCAGGCGCATGAGGTGGCCAATTTGTTCGTCACCGATGGCGCGCAAATGTCCTCCAGCGCCTGCCAGAACCCCTCGCTGACCTATATGGCGCTGACCGCGCGGGCGGCCCATGCCGCGGTATCCATGCTGCGCGAAGGCAAGATCTGAGCCATGCCCGATATTGCCCGCCTTTCGCCACGTCAGAAGACGCTGGCGCTGATCACGCTGGTCATCGCGCTGGTGCTGGAGATTGTCGATATGACGATCGTCAACACCGCGCTGCCCGCGATCAAGGCCAGTCTGGGGGCCAATAGTCAGGCCTCGCAATGGATCGTGGCGGGCTATTCGCTGGCTTTCGCGCTGCTGTTGATGGCGGGCGGCAGGCTGGGGGATTCCTTTGGCTATCGCCGGATGTTCCTCTGGGGGGTGATCGGCTTCACGCTGGCCTCGGCGGCTTGCGGATTGGCGACCACCGGCACCCAATTGGTGGGCGCCCGCCTGTTGCAGGGCGCGGCGGGCGCGGTGATGGCGCCCCAAGCCATGGCGCTGGTGCAGGTTCTGTTCGACCCGCTGGAGCGCGTGTCGCGCATGGCGATGTTTGGCATTATTGGCGGGCTGGCCTCGATTGCGGGGCCAATTCTGGGCGGTATTCTGATTGAGGCCAATCTGTTCGATCTGGGCTGGCGCGTGGTGTTTCTGATCAACCTGCCGGTGGGGCTGGGCGCGGTCATCGCGGGGCTGGTGTTCCTGCCCGAGGCGCGTTCGGGACGGCCTGCGGGTTATGACCTGACAGGTATGGCTCTGTTCGGTCTGGCCATGGCGGCGCTGTTCTGGCCTTTGATCGGTGCGGGCGAGGCTGGGCGTGGCGCAGGGCATTTTATCACCATGCTGGCCGTGCCGCCTCTGGTCTGGGCCGGTTGGCGCCATGTGGCGCGGCGGGTGGATCGGGGGCAGTCTGCCCTGTTCGATCCGGCGCTGTTTGCCATTCCCACCTTTCGCAAGGGGCTGGCCCTGTCGATCACTTTCAGCGCGCTGACAGCGGGTTTCCTGCTGGTCTTTGCCTTTGCGCTACAGGCCGAACGTGGCCAGTCGCCCTTGTTCACCGGCCTCTTGCACATGCCCTATGGGTTTGGCGCGATGTTCGGCATTGGCGTGATGAGCCGCAGCTATCTGCCCCGTTTCGGCCGCCTTGTGCCGGTGGTGGGGGCCAGCATGATGGTGCCTGCCTGTGCAGGGGTGCTTTATGGTTCCACGGTCGGCCAATGGCCATGGGCGCTGGTGGGGGCACTGCTGGTGATGACCGGCGCAGGCATGGGCATGACGGTGGGCTGCATCGGGCCGATTGCCGTTTCCAAGGTGGACCGCGACCATGCCGGTTCGGCCAGCGCGATGATGAAAACCACCCAGCAATTGGGCAGCGCTTTGGGCGTGGCCTTGATCGGCAGCCTCTATTTCGCGGTGTCTGTCCGTCCGGCTCTGGCGGGCTTGGCGGCCATCGAACTGCTGCTGCTGGCCTGCATTGTCATGGCGTTCAACCTGCCTTCGCGCATGTTCGACGCAGACTAAATCTCCCTATCACGAAAGGATGCCTCATGGCTTTCGAGCTGTCGGTCAATATCGAATATATGTTTCAGGAAGCGGGCGAGCGATTAGAAGACCGCATCGCCGCCGCCGCTGCCGCTGGCTATCGCAAGGTGGAGATGTTTTTCACCAGCGGGCGCGATGTGCCTTCGCTGGCCAAGGCGCTGGCCGATCATGGCGTGCAGATGATGAGCCTGCTGGCCGATCCGCGCACGCAGCTGTTCAACAAGGAAACCCATGGCACTTTCCGCGATCTGTTCCGGCAGGCCGCCGAGGATGCGGTCACTTTGGGCTGCCCCAATGTGGTTGTCGGGTCGGGGCCGGGTGTGCCCTTTATGAAGCGCGCGGTGCAATTGGCCCATGTGGCCGAGGCGGTGGCTGGCATCGTGCCCATTGCCGAGGAACTGGGCGTGACCGCCATTCTGGAAGCGGTGAACACGCGGGTGGACCATCCGGGCGTCCTGTTCAGCCAGACGATTGACGCGGTCACCGTGATCAACGCCGTGCAATCCCAGCGCGTGCGCCTGCTCTATGACCTCTACCACTCGATTGTGGAGGGCGAGGATCCCGCCGAGCAATTGGCCCAGCATGCCAGCCTGATCGAGCATATCCAGATTGCCGATGCGCCCGGTCGTGGGCAGCCCGGCGTTGGCGCGCAGGATTGGCCTGCGCTGCTGGGTCTGATCCGGCAATCGGGTTATACCGGCGTGATCGGCGTGGAATGCTATCCCACGCTGGCCTCTACGCCCGATGCCTTGGCCTATATCCGCGATCTGGCCGCAGCGGCCTGAGATTAACCCACAGCCCCGTCTTTTCCGGCGGGGCAAAGGGCACAAGAAAACCCGCACCGGAGCTGTCCGGCGCGGGTTTCTTTTGGTCTGTGCTGCGCGCCAATTAACGCGGGCGGTCGGCCAGAATAAGCTCGGCCGCGCGGGCCCCAATCGCCATGGCGGGGCCATTGGTGTTGCCCGATACCGCCTCCGGCATGATCGAGCAATCGACCACGCGCAGGCCCGCCACGCCATGCACACGGCAGCGGTCATCGGTCACCGAATTGGCGGCATCCTTGCCCATGGCGCAGGTGCCCATGCCATGCAGGCCCGGCTCCACCATCTGGCGCACGGCGGCCACAATGTCGTCCTCGGCCTGCACTTCCACGCCGGGGATGCGCTCATTGCCGACATAGGGCGATAGCGAAGCCGAACCGGCAAGGCGGCGCAGCAGTTTGAACAGCTCGACCGACTTTTCCTGATCATAGGGATCGGTCCAGATCGCCGGATCGATCAAAGGCGCCTCGCGGAAATCGGGCGAGGTGAGCGTGACCGTGCCACGGCTGCGCGGGCGCAGGTGATAGGCGGAGAACGTGATGCCGGGGCGGTCGCTGATCGGGCTGCCGGGCTTGGTGGTCATTTCCTGCACGGTGCGCATGGCAAAGGCCGCGCCCGCCAGCTGGAAATCAGGCCAGTTGCTTTCCACGCCCTTGCTGGACACCAGCGCGGTGATCGGCAGGCCGACGCGGGCCAGCGGGCCGGTGCGGGTGACGAAATAGCGCAAAGCGTTAAAATAGAGGCGCGGGGCGATGAATTCGCGGTTGGTGCCCGGATTGTTGTGCAGGTCGAAGGAAATGCCCATCTTGTTGTGATCCACCAGATTGCGGCCCACTTGTGGCAAATCCCGCAACACGGCGATGCCCAGCTTTTGTAAGGCTTCTGCCGGACCAACGCCCGACAGTTGCAGCAATTGCGGCGAACCGAAAACGCCTGCGGACAGGATCACTTCGCCATCAGTCAGGATCGTCTGTTCCGCGCCATTTTGTTCGACCAGAACGCCGGTGGCGCGACCATTTTCGATCAGCACTTTCTTCACCGCCGCATAGGTCATGATGGTGAGGTTGGGCCGGTTGCGGATGGGGGCGACAAAGGCCTCATAGCTTGACGCGCGCTGGCCTTTGCGGTCCACAGTATATTGCGTGCGGCCCGCGCAGGGCACATTGGGCGTGGTCACATCATCCACCCAGGGCGCGCCCAGCGTGCCTAAAGCCTCGGCAATCGCGTCGAACACGGGCGATTTGTAGGTGGAAGGCGTGATTTGCAATTCGCCATCGCGGCCACGACCGGCATGAGCACCGGGGGCACGATAGTTTTCAAACGACTTATAGCAGCGGCTGATTTCGTCCCAGCCCCAGCCCGACAGGCCGTGCTTGGCCAGATTGTCATAATCGGCCGGAACGCCCTGCAAATACCATGTGCCATTGATGGCCGAAGAACCCCCAAGGCCGCGCCCATAGGCCTGCCTTTCGGGGCGGCGGCCCGGTTGCTGCACCACGGGAAAGCTGCGGAAATAATCCGGCTTGCCCATGATTTTGACGAAGCCGCCAGCCATCTTGATAAAGGGATGCTGGTTATCGCCGCCATCCTCGATCAGCAGCACGCGGTTGCGCGGATCGGCGCTGAGCCGGTTGGCCAGCACGCAGCCCGACGAGCCTGCCCCTACGATGATATAGTCGAAATGTGCCATCCTGTCCCCGCTTGAACCCGTTTTGATAGTAGAACACTCATTCGTTTTTATTCAGCACATGGCTTGACCGCCTGTCAAGCTTCAATTAGAAGTCGCATTCCAATTAATCGACATCCATCACATCAATAAGGGGATAGCAGGATGCTGCCGGTAGAGCGGATTATCGGAGAGGAAGGGCTGGAAGCCACGGAGCGCGGAGCAAGGTTGGCGATGCGCCTGCCATGGTATCGCTCGCTGCCTTTCTCGGTGGTTCAGGTGGCCAGCGTGAAGCTGGACGGGGCCGATATCGACCTGTCCGACGCGGTGGTCGAATTTGACGACCAGAGCTTTCCGCTGGCCGAGATTGGCGAGCAGACCAATGCGTTCTGGTTCGTGCGCGACAGCGCCTTTCTGGTGTTGCCCAATGTCGCGGTGAAGGCCGATGACAGCCATGAGGTCAGCCTCGTGATCAACATCAGCCCGCCCTATATTCCGGGCATGACCCGCGTGAACCCGATGACCGCCACTTTGACCGTCGCCTGAGAGGAGCCAGACCATGACCACTGTTACCGGCCCGCAGGTGGGCGTTACGCTTTATGCTTTCACCAATGAATGGCTGACGCGCCAGTTTGATCTCGATGGCCTGCTGGGCGAAGTGGCCAAGCGCGGTCTTGGCCCCAATATCGAGATCATCGGGTTCCAGTCCTTCAAGGAATTTCCCGATGTCTCGGATGATTTCGCATCCTATTTCAAGGATCTGATCGCCAAGCACGGGCTGAACGCGGTGTCTTGCGCGATCAATTCGGACCGTTTCATGAAGCCGGGCCAACAGCCGATCGATGACGCTGATCTGGTCGAATATCACAAGCGCCAGATCCGCAGCGCCAAGAAGATGGGCTTCAAACTGACCCGTTCGCAATTCGCGCTGCCCGCGCATTTGCTGTCCGAACTGGCGCCTTTCTGTGAAGATATCGAAATGCCGATGGGCGTCGAGGTCCATGCCCCGATGTGGGCAGGCCACCCCGCCGTGCTGGAATATCGCGAGGTCTATGAAAAGCTGAACTCGCCCGCTCTGGGCTGGATTCCCGATTTCGGCGGCACCGCCCGCGCCATTCCGCCCAGCCTGCTGGATGCGGCCCGCGCCATCGGTACGCCCGAAGCGCTGATCGATGCCACCAAGGATATCTGGCAAGGGCCCGAAGCCTCCTATGTCAAGGCGGGCAAACTGCGCGCCATTGCGCAGGACAAGGGCTATGAACTGGCCCATGTGCAGGCCTGCACGCTGGCCTTCTTCATCCTGTCGAACAATGATCCGCAAAGCTGGGCCGAGATGGTCGACCGCACCATTCACATCCACGGCAAGTTCTATGGCGTCAGCAACGAGGGCGTCGAAGAGGCCATTCCCTATGAGGACATCCTGCCGATCTTCCGCGATGGCGGTTTCACCGGCACGATCGTTTCCGAATGGGAAGGCCATGCCTATTGCGCGGTGGACGCCTTTGAACAGGTACGCCGCCACCAGGCCATGTGCCGCCGTATTCTGGCGGGTGAGCCGGTTGTGGCGGCCTGATCAGGCTTGCGATCAAAAGGGAAAGGCGGCGGGCAACCTGCCGCCTTTTCTCGTTCAGGCCGAAATCAGATAGGCGATGCACATGCGCGTCAATTCGCGCTTCAACACCGCCCAGTCATAATTGGCGATGGATTCGCCGGTAGAACCAAGGCTCAACTGGCGGGCCAAGGTGGCAAAGATGATGTGATGGGCCGAGGCCGCGCTCAACGCCGGATCGGGCGTGCGGATTTCCTCGCCAAAGGCCAGAAAGGCCTCGACAGCCTGACGCACCGCGCGGGCGGCGGCCTGTTTGCCCATGGTGGAAATTTCGACATCATGTTCGGCGCGCAGCATGGTTAGACGCAGCAAAGGCGCATGCAAGCGCAGGATTTCGGCATAATCCTCGACATAGCTGGTGACGAAATCGGGCAAGTCCTGGCAGTCGGTTTTCAGCCGCTCGATCATCGCGGTTTCATCGGCGGCCAATTGCTGCATCGTCTGTTCCAGCACGGCCATGACCAGGCTGTCCTTGCTGGAAAAACGCAGATAGATCGAGCCGATCGACACTTTCCCGCGCTTGCTGACCTCTTGCAGCGTGAAATCTTCATTGCCGCGTTCCAGCATCAGATCGCGCGCGGTTGCCAGCATGCGTTCCAACGAGGCCTTGCTGCGCCCTTGCAGCGGCGCGCGGCTTTTGGCCGGTGAGGGGCTTGGGGTGGCACTCACAAAGACTTCTGGTTCCTCCGGTATGGTTTAGGTCGCGGCATGTACGCTACGCCTGTTATGACAAGCGGCGGCCATAAATGGAATCACCATTCGCGCCAACCATGCTTTTGCACGTGGGATGAGCGTGGCAAAGGGGTGGGCGGTTTTCCCGCCTGACGGATGGGGTTTGGGATAATGGTTATCGACGGTCAACGCCGGAATAGCTTTGTTTCTTTGCCGCCAAGGGAGACATCTGTGTCAGCTATTCGTCGATTGGGGTTTGCTACCTTTGCTCTGGTGGGGAGTTTGAGTGGTGGTTCACCGGTTGCAGCCAAGCCGGTAGTGGAGGTACGGCCTGCAGAGACGGTTTGGCAGGCAGGCAGCATGGCTTTGCCCGACTGGCCTGGCAGCGCTCCTGTCGGCACGCCCGAAGATCCGCAGATGGGGGGCGAGCATTTGTTTAATGTCACCATGCCGACCTATCAGGCATTTCTGCCGCCGCGTGGCAAGGCCACCGGCGCGGGCGTGGTGATCGCGCCGGGCGGTGGCTTTCGTTTCCTGTCCATGCGCAGCGAAGGCACTGCTGTGGCGCAATGGCTGGCCGAGCATGGCGTGGCGGGCTTTGTGCTGAAATACCGCACCGTCTGGTTGAAACCGGGCGAGAGTGTGGAGCAGATGCGTCAGCGGGTGCAGGCCACGATGCCCAATGGCATGGCGGGCGATGCCGGTGCCGCCGATGGCGAGGAAGCGCTCCGCCAGATCCGTGCGAAATCGGCCAGCTATGGTGTGGACCCCAAGCGGATTGGCGTGGTTGGTTTTTCGGCGGGCGGTCATGTGGCGGGCATGACGGCGCTGCATCGCGATCCGGCGCAACGTCCGGCTTTCGCGGGGTTGATATATGGTATGCCATTCCGCAATCCTGCACCGGCTATGCCTTCCGCCAACCTGCCTTTCCCGGCCGGAACGCCCAAGGAGCCTTGGCTACAACCGCGCCCAACGCCTGCGCCTGATGCCTTGCCGCCGCATTTTATGGTTCTTGCACAGGATGATGTGGTGGCCGGTTTCGGATTTAGGCTTTATTATGACGCATTGTATCAGGCAGGCTATCGGCCTGAAACCCATCTCTATCAGCGCGGCGGGCATGGTTTTGGCGCGGATCGCCATGGCAATACGACGGATAATTGGCTGCCCGCGTTTTTGAGCTGGATGGAGGCTGAAGGCTTTCTGACCGCCCCAAAGGATAAGGCGCGCTGACGGACCAGACAGGCTCGTCAGCGACAACAGCGCCAGACTTACCGGCGGCGCACTTCCTCGAAATGGCAACGCTTTTTCGCCGTAAGGCTGCGGTCGATGGCGCGGCCGCCGAAAGCTCCGCCGACGGCACCGGCAGCGATGCCCAGCGCACCGCCGCCCAGCGCGTGACCAAGGACCGCGCCGCCAGCGCCACCGGCGATCAGGCCGGCGGTGCCGCTGGATTTGCGGCAGACTTTGACGACGCGTTTGGCGGGGCGGGCTTCAGCCATGATGGGGGCGGCGACCACGGAAAGCGCGGTGGCGATGGCGGTCAGCTTGATGATGTTGCGCATGGGGGACTCTCCTGTTTGCACCCTGTTTGCAGGTAAATTGCACCTATGCGGTTCAACGTGGGATGAACGGAAATGATCCCTGCGGTTCAGCTTGACCAAGGCGCAGCAAAAAGGCCGGAGAGAGCATCCCTGCTCCTCCGGCCTTTTTTATCCCGCTAGATCAGCGCGAAAGGACTTAAGAGTCCTTCTTGCGGCTGAGCTTCTTGCGTTCGTTGGGGTCCAGAACAGCCTTGCGGATGCGGATGTTCTTGGGCGTGACTTCGACCATTTCGTCTTCGTCGATATAGGCGATGGCCTGTTCCAGCGTCATCACCTTGGGCGGGGTCAGACGGATGGAATCGTCCTTGCCGCTGGCGCGGAAGTTGGTCAGCTGCTTGGACTTCATCGGGTTGACTTCAAGGTCTTCCGGCTTGGCGTTTTCGCCAACGATCATGCCTTCATACAGTGCTTCGCCCACGCCCACGAACAGGATGCCGCGTTCTTCCAGCGGGCCAAGGGCATAGGCATTGGCTTCACCGGCGCCGTTCGAGATCAGCACGCCATTCTTGCGGCCTTCGATCTTGCCCTTGTAGGGGCCATATTTGTCGAACAGGCGGTTCATGATGCCGGTGCCGCGCGTGTCGGACAGGAATTCGCCGTGGTAACCGATCAGGCCGCGCGAAGGGGCGGTGAAGATGATGCGGGTCTTGCCGCCGCCCGAGGGGCGCATGTCGGTCATTTCGGCCTTACGCAGGGCCATCTTTTCCACCACGGTGCCCGAGAATTCATCATCCACGTCCACCACGACGGTTTCATAAGGCTCGGTGCGGGCGCCGTTTTCATCGGTGCCGAACAGCACGCGGGGGCGGCTGATGCCCAGTTCGAAGCCTTCGCGGCGCATGGTTTCGATCAGAACGCCCAGCTGGAGTTCGCCGCGACCGGCCACGTCGAAGCTGTCCTTTTCGGCGCTTTCGGTGATCTTGATGGCGACGTTGGATTCGGCTTCGCGCTCCAGACGGTCGCGGATCATGCGGCTGGTCACCTTGGTGCCTTCGCGGCCGGCCATGGGCGAATCGTTCACGGCAAAGCGCATCGACAGGGTCGGCGGATCGATCGGCTGGGCCTTGATCGGATCGGTCACTTCGGGTGCGGCAATCGTGTTGGCCACGGTGGCCACCGACAGACCGGCCAGCGAGATGATGTCGCCAGCGCGGGCCTCGTCCACGGGCACGCGGTCAAGGCCGCGGAAGGACATGATCTTGGAAGCGCGACCGGTTTCGATCACATTGCCGTCCATATCCAGTGCGCGGATGGGGTCGTTCACCTTGATGACGCCCGACTGCACGCGGCCGGTCAACACGCGGCCAAGGAAGTTGTCGCGGTCCAGCAGGGTGGCGAGGAAGGTGAAGGGGGCGTCGACTTCCAGGCTCGGCGGGGGAACGTGGTCGACGATCAGCTGGAACATGGGTTCCAGCGTGCCTTCGCGGCGGTTCATGTCGTCGCTGGCGTAACCATTGCGGCCCGAGGCGTAAAGGACGGGGAAATCAAGCTGTTCGTCGGTGGCTTCGAGGCTGACGAACAGGTCGAACACTTCGTCCAGCACTTCCTGGATGCGCTCGTCGGGACGGTCGACCTTGTTGACTACCACGATCGGCTTCAGACCCAGCGCCAGCGCCTTGCCGGTCACGAACTTGGTCTGGGGCATGGCGCCTTCGGAACTGTCCACCAGCAGGATCACGCCGTCGACCATCGAGAGGATGCGCTCCACCTCGCCACCGAAGTCGGCGTGGCCGGGGGTGTCGACGATGTTGATGCGCACGCCATTCCATTCCACCGAGGTGGGCTTGGCCAGAATGGTGATGCCGCGTTCTTTTTCAAGATCGTTGCTGTCCATGGCGCGTTCTTCGACGCGCTGGTTGTCGCGGAAGGTGCCGGATTGGCGGAAAAGCTGGTCGACCAGCGTGGTTTTGCCGTGGTCAACGTGGGCGATAATGGCAATATTGCGCAGAGGCAGCGGGGCGGACATGGGTCGGCTTTCTTTCGGGGGGCGCGCAGGCCCGTCAGGAGACTGGCGCATGACGCGCCGCAACATGGCGCGCCCCTATACGATGCGCGGGCAAACGGCAAGTGCGCAAGCGCAAGCCGGCAAGTGCGCAAGCGCGGGGGCTGCGGCAAGTGTCTGTCCCGTTGGGGGCCGGTTTAGCGGGTTTGGGCAAAAGCGCCGATCATGGGTGGCCCTGCCTTCAGCCGCGCATCATAGCTGGCCGTGGCCGGATCATGGCGGCGGAAGATGGCGGCATAGGGGCGCGGATCGATGACATTGCCCGCGCCATAGGCGCCCGGTTGCAACTGCGCCGTCATCACCTCATCCTTGCCCATGGGCCAATAGATCCAGCGCGCCTTGCCAAAGCCGGATAGCACCAGATTATGCGCGACGGTAATCGCGCGGCTGCCTGCCTCTATATGCAAGCCGCTGCTGATATTATTGGCCACCAGCACATTGCTGGAAGGCGTAGAGCCGGTTTCGGGCTTGGACGGATAGACGCCGATCCATGGCAGGGTGCGCTCGCTCGATCCATCACTGATCACGGTGTTGTTCACGATCTGGCTGTCATGCGCGCCCATCAAGGTGATGCCGTGAAAGGCATGGGTGATGATTACATTGTTGCGTATCACCACGCGCGTCCAGTCGCCATCAAAGATATTGATGCCTTGCACCACAAAGCTGGGGTCGGCCAGATGGGCAAAGGGCAGGTCGGGGGTGGTTTGAACGATGCCGAAGTTGCGTTCGATCCGTATGTCGGCAACCGGCGTGGGGGTCGGGCCGAAAGCCCCCGGTGGCTGGCCCTGCATGAAATCGGGATGCACCGCCTTGGCGTCGCCGGCATTGATGCGGTTGGTCAGCCGGTTATCGGTGATGACCATATGGGATGATCCGAAATCGATCCCGTCATGCAGGAAACGGTCGATCTGGTTGCCGGTGATGAACACTAGCCGTGAATTGATGCTGGCGATGCCAGTGGAGACATTGCTCAGCCGGTTGCCGGACAGATACACGCAGCCCGTCGAGGGCCAGCCATTCTCGTGAATACCCGAGGGGGTGCGCGCCAGATAGTCCTGCTGGCTCCATCCGGCCTTGGGATAGGATTCCAGCCTATTGTTCTCCAGCCTGATCTCGCTGTGCTGTTGGCCGATCCATACCAGATAGCTGTGCGGGGGCAGGGGCTGTCCATTATCAGGTAGGGCGATGGTCAGGCCGCGCAGGCGCCAGTGCGAGGCATTGCCGATGATCACGCGGTCGATATGGGGATGGGCGCCCTTGCCAGCCTCGATGTCCGCCTCGATGGTGATGGTGGCGGGGTTGAAGCGGTTTTGCAGCAGTAATGGCCCGTAATCCCCATCACGCAGGCGAAGCGCATCGCCCGCGCGCAGTCGGGGCAGGGCCGCATTCAGGCTGCGCCACGGGTGGCGGGCGGAGCCATCGCCGCCATCATCGCCCTTTTGCGCATCGGCATAGAATATGCGGGTGGGTTGGTCGGCAGGGGGCGCGGCGCAGGTGGTCAATTCCGGCAGGTCGGGCGAAACGGGTGGCGGGCTGCCCGTCAGAAGCGCGGGGCTGGCGACCGTCAGCAGCAGGGCCGGAATACGGTTCAACATCACAATTCCCTCAGCGCCGCCGCAGGCCGCGTGCGCAACACCGGCAGCGAACCGCCCAGCGCGAAAGCCATGACCAGTGCCAGACCCGCGCCCAGTACCATCAGCACTCTTCCCCAATCGGGCATGAAGTCAAAGGAGAAAAGCTGCACCACCACCAGCCAGCCAAGCCCGCTGCCCAGAGCCAGCGCCACCAGCGCCAAGAGCAGCGCCAAAGCGCCATATTCGGCCAGCAACAGGCCCAGCAATTGCCGCTGGCTGGCGCCCAGCACGCGCAGGATGGTGTTGTCATAGGCGCGACTGGCGCGTGCGGCGGCCAAAGCGCCCAGCAACACGGCAATGCCTGCCAGCACCGCGACACTGGCCGCGGCCAGAATGGCATTGGCCAATTGGGTCAGCAACCCGCGCGCATCGCGCAGCAAGGGGCCAACCTCCACCACCGAGGCGGTGGGGAAGCTTTTGGTCAAGGCGCGTAGCAGGCCGTCATTGGCCTTGGCGCCCTTTGTCGGGGTGAAGGGGGGCAGGTTGACGGTTGCAGCCAGTTTGAAAGGCGCGCCGGTTAGCGCATTCGGGGAAAAGACCAGCACATAATTGAAGCCAAAGCTTTGCCAGTCGATGCGGCGCAGGGAGGCGATGCGCGCGCTGCGCTCCACGCCCAGCAGGCCGACCGTGATGCGATCGCCAACCTTCAGACCGGTGGCGCTGGCCAGCTTGTCGTCAATGGACACCAGTGGCTCGCCGCTGTAGCCCTTGGGCCACCATGCGCCCTGGGTGATGACATTGCCTTCGGGGATGTCATCGGCAAAAGTCAGGCCGCGTTCGCCCTTCAATTGCCATGCGTCCTGCGGAATATCCTTCATATCGGACACGCGTGTCTGCTGGCCCTCTGGCCCATAGCTCAGGATCGCGCCGCGCAGGGTGGGCACGCTGCGGACGCTTGCGCCCTTGGCCGATTGCTCGACGATGGAGCGCAGGGCCGGTTCATCCTGCGGTTGCAGGTCGATCACGAAATAGTCGGGGGCTTTTTGCGGCACGCGGGCGGCAATATTGGCGTCCAGACTGGTTTGCACCACCGCCAGCAGCACAAAGGCGGTGAGCCCAAAGCCCAGCGCGGTGACCAGCCTGCCGGTTTGCGCGCCGGGGCGGTGCAGATTGGCCAAAGCCTGCCTTGCGATCACCCCGCGCGGGCGGGGCATATGCGCCGCCACCCAACGCACCAGCCAGCCCAAACCGCCCAGCAGGCCAAAGGCCGCACCTGCGCCGCCAAGGAAAATGGCGGTAGTTTTGCTGTCTCCCCCGCCAAGGAAGGCAAGGCCGACAATCGCCGCCACGCCGCCCAGCACCGGCAGACTGGCCCCGCGCCGCCAGCCTCCCACGGGGGACACGCGGGCGCGCAGCAGGGCCATGGCGGGAAAATGGCGTGCGGCGGCCAAGGGCGGCGCGGCAAACACCAGCGCCACCAGCAGGCCCCATAGCGCCGCCCGCGACAGCGCCCAGGGCGCCAGCACCGGACCATCCATCACCGGCAGCACATCGGCCAGCAGCCGCGCCAGCAAGGGCAGGATCGCCACGCCCGCCGCCAGCCCCGCCAGCGCCCCCACGCCCGCCGCCGCCAGAATTTGCAGCACATAGATGCGGGCAATATCACCGCTGGTTGCGCCCAGCACTTTCAACGTGGCAATCACCCCGCGCCGCGCCTCCAGATAGGAGGCCGTGCCGCCACCAATGCCGAGCCCTGCAATGAGCAGCGCGGCCAGACCCAACAGCACCAGAAAATCGCCCATGCGGGTGATGAAGCTTTCGGTGCCCGGCGTGGCTTTGTCGCGGGTGCGGATGTCCAGCCCCGCTTCGGGGAAGCGCGCGGTCAGGGCATCGGCAATGGCTTGGGGGTTGCAAGTGGCGGCGCAGGCCATGCGCAAACGGCTGCGGAACATGGCGCCGGTGGCGGTCAGGCCCGCCGCATCGGGAAAGCCCATGGGCACGATCACCGTGGGGCCTAGGGCAAAGCCTTCGCCCAAGCCATCGGGCTCGGTGGCGATAATGCCGCCCACGCGCAAAGGCTGGCCTGCAATGGTGAATTGGTCGCCGGCTTTGAGGCCCAGACGCGCGGCGGCCCCGCTGGCGATCCATGCGCTGCCCTGTGGCGGGGCGCCCACTTGTCGGCCATCGGACAGGGTGAGGCGGCCCACCAGGGGCCATGCTGCATCCACCGCCTTCAACTGCACCGGCGCGGCATTGTCGGCATGGCTGGCCATGGCCTGCATCCGCTGCCCATCGGACAAGGTGCCATAGGCGGAGAGCGCCTTGCGTTCCTCCACCGTAAACGGGCGTTGCCACACGGTGATCTGCACATCGCCGCCCAGAATGGTCCGGCCCTTCGCCGCCAGACCCTGACTGATCGCGGTGGTGAGCGAGCCGATGGCCGCCAAGGCTCCCACGCCCAGAAACAGGCAGGCCAGCAGCAGCCGCAGCCCTTTGAACCGCGCCGACAATTCGCGCCGCGCGATGCGCCATGCGGCGGACCAGCTTAAACTCATTGGACGATATCCGAAGCAATGCGCCCATCGGCAATGCGCAGGATGCGCTGCGCACGGCGGGCCAGCGCCTCATCATGGGTGATAATCAGCAAGGTGGCTCCCGTTTCGGCGCGGCGGGCAAGGATCAGCTCGATGATCGCCTCGCCGGTGGCCGTGTCCAGATTGCCGGTGGGTTCATCGGCAAACAGCAGCGCAGGGCGGGGGGCCAAGGCGCGGGCAATGGCCACGCGTTGCTGTTCGCCGCCCGACAATTGGCTGGGGTAATGGTGCAGGCGATGGCCAAGGCCCACCGCTTCCAGTTCCTCCTGCGCCCGCGCCTCTGCATCGGGAATGCCCGCCAGTTCCAGCGCGGTCATCACATTGTCCAGCGCGCTCATGGTGGGCAACAGGTGAAAGGCCTGCAACACCACCCCGATCCGCCCGCGCCGCGCCAGCGCCAGCCCATCCTCGGACAGGCCCATGAAATCGGCTCCGCCCACATTCAATTGCCCGCCGCTGGCGCGTTCAAGGCCGCTTAACACCGCCATCAGGCTGGATTTGCCGCTGCCCGATGGGCCAAGCAGCGCCACCACCTGCCCCTGCGGCACGGATAGGTCGATACCTTTGAGGATGGAGGTAGCCTCTGCTGCACTGCCAAGCGAGAGAGTGAGGCCTTGGGCGAGGATGGCGGTCTTGCCGTTTGCGGTTTGGGTCACAATATCAGTATGGTGATGCGGTCCTGCGGCTGCAAGGTGTTTGGAAGGGTGAAACATGCGTAAATGGGCGGCTCTGGCGGGAATTCTGGCTCTGGGCGGCTGTGGGCAGGGGGGGCAGCAAGAAGCCAAGGCCCCGCAACAACAGGCTAGCGCGGCGCCCGCTCCCGCACCGCAAGGGCCACAGGTGCATATTGTCGCGCTGGGGGACAGTCTGTTTGCCGGATACGGATTGCGGGCGGAGGAAGCCTATCCGGTCAGGCTGGAGGCGGCTCTGCGCACGCATGGGGTCAATGCCAGCGTGGTCAATGCCGGTGTTTCGGGGGACACGACCGAGGATGGTCTGGCGCGGCTGCAATTCACGTTAAGCTCGCAGGCGCAGGCGCCCGATATGGTGCTGATCTCGCTGGGTGGGAATGATATGTTGCGCGGGCTGCCGCTCGATCGGACCAAGGCCAATCTGGACGCCATTTTGGGCGAACTGGCCAAGCGCCATATCAAGACCGTGGTGATGGGCATGTTGGCCGCGCCCAATATGGGGCCTGACTATGCCAAGCAATTCAACGCCATTTTCCCCGCGCTGGCCAAGAAGCATGGCGCGGTGTTGGTGCCTTTCTTCCTGAAGCCCATTTTCGGCAAGCCCGCGCTGCAATTGCCCGACCATATCCACCCCACCGCGCAAGGGGTGGAGGCTATGGTCGGGGCAACGGTGGATGTGGTGAAGCCTTAATCAGCCCTCATCATCGTCAATCCACAATTGATGGCTGTCGATCCGCAGGCGGGTGATGGCGCGCATGGCATCGGTGCGGGCCACCGCCTCGGCGCGGAAAGCGTCCTGCACCATGCGTTCGGCCAGCAGCACTTCGGACAGGCTGATCTCGCCCAATTGCTGTCCACGGCGCAGCTTTTGCAGGGCGGCCACTTGCGCTTCCACCGCCGCGCGGGATTGCTGCCACACGGTCAGGCTGGCCTCGGCCTCGGCCAGATCGGTGTTGGCGGTTTCGGCAATGGTCAGGCGCGTGGCCTGCAATTCGCCCTGTGCGGCGCTGGCCTCGGCCGCGGCCTTGCTCGCCTGTGCGGCGCGATAACCGCCGCCCAGCGGGATGGTGAGCGAAAGGCCAGCGCCCTTTTCCATGCCGCCGCGATCGGAAAAGGCGCGTATGCCCAAAGTGGGGTCCGGGGTTCGCTCGGCGCGGGCGCGGGCGGCTTGGGCATCGGCTTGCGCGGCCAAGGCTTCGGCAGCGGCCAGTTCATGGCTGCGGCGCAGGATGGCATCGCGCAAAGGCGCAAGGCCACCGGCGGGTACATGGGGCAGCGGCACGTCGGGCGCCACGGCGGGCAGGGGCAGGGCAGGGAATTGCGCCATCAGCCTTGCGCGGGCGACCTTCTCGCGCCCCATGCTCCGCTGCGCCTGCGCGCGGGCCGAGCCTAGCGCCGCCTCGGTCTGGTTCTGCTCCAGCTCGGCTGCATCGCGCAGGGCCACGCGGCGCTTCACACTGGCCAGCAAGCTTTCCATATTGGCCACCGCTTGCGCATCCACGCTGGCCTCTTGCGCGGCGCCCAGCCAGTCCCACCAGTTTTGCGCCAGCACCAGCGCGGTATGGTGGCGGGCATCCTCGGCCATATTGCTGGCATAGGCGACCCCTTGCGCGCCGATCTTGCGGTCCAGCGTGGCCTTGCCCGGCAGGCGGAAGGGGCGTGATAGCTGGCCTTCATATTCGTTGAACGTGCCATTGTTGACGCCGGTGCCATCATCCACATGGCGGCGAGCCACATTGGTGCTGAGCGTAAATTCCTGCGGCCCGCGTGCCAGAGCATCGGCTTCGGCCCGCGCGGCATCGGTGCGGGCATTGGCGGCGGCGACGGAAGGATGCGCGTCCAGAGCGGCCACCACATCCGCGCGGGTGGGCAGGCCTGCCTCGTCGGGCGCATGGGCGAAAGCGGAGGATGCCAGCAGCAGACCGGCCAAAGCCGCAAATTTACGCATCGGCCAACTCCTGTTCCTCGGCGCTTTCGCCAAAGCGTTCATAGAGGATGGGCAGCAGCACCAAGGTCAGCAGGGTGGAGGTGATCAGGCCCCCGATCACCACAATCGCCAGCGGCTTTTGAATTTCCGAACCCGGCCCCGTGGCAAACAGCAGAGGCACCAGACCAAAGGCGGCAATCGTGGCGGTCATCAAAACGGGGCGCAGGCGGCGCTGGGCCCCTTGGCGCACGGCTTGGGATAGGCTGAGCCCGCTGTCGCGCAATTGGCGGATATAGCTGACCATCACCAGACCATTGAGCACCGCAATCCCCAGCAGAGCGATAAAGCCCACCGAGGCAGGCACCGAGAGATATTCGCCCGACAGCGCAAGGCTGATCATCCCGCCCACCAGCGCGAAAGGAATATTGACCAGAATGAGCAAAGAGGCGCGCAAGCTGGAGAGCGTGAGGTAAAGCACCAGAAAGATCATCAACAGCGCAATCGGCAGCACCAGCCCCAGACGGGCCGAGGCGCGTTGCTGGTTTTCAAACTGGCCACCCCATACAATGCGATAGCCGGCGGGCAGCTTCACATGGGCGCCAATATCCGCCTTGGCATCGGCCACATAGCCCACCAGATCGCGCCCCGAAACAAAGGCCTGCACCATGGCAAAGCGCGAGCCATTCTCATGCTCCAGCTTCACCGGCCCTTCGGTGCGTTCCACCTTGGCCACGTCGCTGGCGCGCACCAATTGGCCGGTGGGGCTGCGATAGGTCTGGTCGGCGAAAGTTTCCGGCGTCAGGCCCCCTTCGGCCCCCGCGCCGCGCAGCAAAATGGGCACGCGGCGCAATCCATCGGCCACTACGCCTGCGCGCACGCCTTCCACCTGCGCGCGCATGGCGTCCTGCAACTGGTCAATCGGCATACCCACGCGGCCAGCGGCCATGCGGTCTATGTCGATTTGCAGATAGTCCACCTTGTCATTGGCCATGGTCAGCGCCTCGCTGGTGCCGGGGATGGCCTTCAGGCGGGTCTGGATCTGCGCGGCAATGCGGGCCAGTTCGGCATTATCCGTGCCGAAAATGCGGATCGCCAGATCGCCCCGCGCGCCGGTGAGCATTTCGGAGACGCGCATTTCGATCGGCTGGGTATAGCTGGTTTGAATGCCCGGAATATTGGCCAGCGCCTTGCGGATCTGGTCCACCACCCATTCCTTGTTGCCCACGCGCCATTCGCTGCGGGGTTTCAATGTCAGGAACGTATCCGTCTCGCCAAGGCCCATCGGGTCCAGCCCCAGCTCGTCCGAACCGGTGCGGGCGATCACCTGACTCACCTCGGGCACTTTGGCCAGAATGGTCCGCTCGACCAACCGGTCATCGTCCAGACTATGCGGCAGGGATATGGCGGGGGCCTTGGTCAGCTGCACGATCACGCTGCCCTCGTCCATCGTGGGCAGGAAGGTCTTGCCGGTGACGCTATAGGCCACGACCGTCAGCGCCAGCGACAGGCCCGCCAAGCCGAACACCAGCTTTTTACGCGCAAAGGCGCCGTCCAGCAGGCGGGCATAGCGCGGGGCCAGCTGGCGCATCAGCCAGGGCTCGTGGTGGTGGCCTGCCTCGTCCACTTTTACCTTCAGCACATAATGGCTGAGCACCGGCACAAGGGTCAGCGCCAGCACCAGAGCGGAGAGCAGCGCCAGCACGATGGTCATGGCGACAGGGGCGAACAGCTTGCCCTCCAGCCCTTCCAGCGTTAGCAAGGGCAGGAACACCAGCGCGATAATCGCCATGCCGCTGGCGACCGGCGTGGCCACTTCGGTCGCGGCCACCAGCACATTGGCCAGCTTGCTGCTGCTTTTGGCATGGGCGGGGTCGGACAGGCGCTCGACCACATTTTCGACCACCACCACCGCGCCATCGACCAACATGCCCACCGCAATCGCCAGACCGCCAAGGCTCATCAGATTGGCGGTAAGGCCGATGCTTTTCATCCAGATGAAGGTGAGCAAAGAGGCCATGGGCAGCGCCAGCGCGACAATGATCGAGGCACGCACATCGCCCAGAAACAGCAGCAGCAGCACAACCACCAGCAAGGTGGCCTCCAGCAGCGCTTCCTCCACCGTGCCCACCGCGCGCTCGATCAGGTCAGAGCGGTCATAGAACACCTGCGCCTTCATGCCCTTGGGCAGGGTGGGGGCTAATTCGTCGAGCCGCGCCTTGATGCCGCCCACCACTTTGGAGGCATCCGTGCCGCGCAGGGCGATGACAATGCCCTCCACCGCCTCGCCTTGGCCATTTTGCGTCACCGCGCCATAGCGGGTGAGCGCGCCGATCTTCAGCCGCGCCACATCGCCCACGCGCACAATGCCGGACGGGCCGGATTTGACCACCACCGCGCCCAGATCGTCCAGATTGCGGATCGCGCCGGTGCTGCGCAGGATCAGCGCTTCCTCGCCCGTGGTCAGGCGGCCTGCGCCATCATTGCGGTTGCCCGCATTGATCGCATCGGCCAGATCGGACACCGACAGGCCAGCAGCCGCCAGAGCGGCGCTATCGGGCGCGACCTCGAAACTTTCCACCATGCCGCCCAGCGCGTTGACATCGGCCACTCCGGCCACCGTGCGCAGCGCTGGGCGGATCACCCAATCGAGCACGCGGCGCTTTTCGGCCAGCGACTGCGGCCCTTCCAGCGTGAACATCACCACATCGGACAAAGGCGTGGAAATGGGGGCCAGACCGCCGGTAACGGTAGAGGGCAGATTGCCCATCACACCGCTTATCCGCTCGTTCACCTGATTGCGCGCCCAATAGACATCGGTGCTGTCGTCAAAATTGATGGTGATATCGGCAATGGCATATTTGGCCAGACTGCGGGCCACTGTCTGGTGCGGGATGCCGAGCATCTCCTGCTCCACCGGCGCGATGACGCGGCTTTCCACTTCCTCGGGCGTCATGCCCGGGGCCTTCAGGATGATTTTGACCTGCGTGGAGGAAATATCGGGAAAGGCATCGATCGGCAGATTGACGAAGGCCCAGACCCCCACGCCCGCCAAGGCCAGAGCCAGCCCGATGATCGCCATGCGCCATGTCAGCGCCGCCTGAACCAGCCTGCGCAACATGGCCCTATTGCCCCTGCGCCAGAGTTTTCAATTCCGCCACCCCGCTGGTGGCCACTTGCGCGCCAGCCTCAAGGCCGGACGAGAGATAGGCGCGGTCGCCAATCTGGCCCGCCACGGTGACCTTTGCGGCGCGGAAACCCTTGGGGGTTTGGACGAAGACCATATCCGCGCCATCGGCATGGGTCACGGCAAGGGCAGGGATGCTGACGCCCTTGGTCTGGCTTTGCCCTGCAATGGCGGCCATCACGCTTTTGCCGGGGATCAGGCCAGCGCCCGCAGGCAGGCTGGCCTTGGCGATCAAAGCGCGAGTGGTGGGGTCCAAAGTCTCGCTGACCGAGAGCAGCTTGCCCTCGATGCTGCGGCCATTTTGCACCACATGCACCACCATGCCCTTGCGCACCTGACCCGCCAGCCTTTCGGGGATTTGCAGATCAAGGCGCAATTGCGCGGTGTTTTCCACGATGAAGGGGGCTGTGCCTTCGACCACGGCCCCGCCGGTTTCCACCGATACGCTGGAAACGCGTCCCGTGATCGGCGCGCGTAGGGTGATCGTGCCATTCTTGGCCACGCCGCTCCCCGGTCCAGCTAAATTCATGAGGCGGCGGTTTTCGGCTTGGGTGGCTTGCAAGGCTTGCAGCGCGGCGCGGGCTTCATCGGCGCGGGCGGGGGCGATAATGCCCTCGCGCGCCAGTTGCGCCAGACGCGAGGCTTGCGCGGCGGCCACGGGCAGTTCCGCCTGCGTGCGGGCCAGCGCGGCGCTATATTGCACCGCTTCGGCCGCGCGGACCACGGCCAGCGGATCGCCCTGCTTCACTTCCTGTCCGGCAATCACCATCAGGCGCAGCACCGTGCCCGCATAGGGCGAGGCCACCGCCACCCGCGCCTCTGGCGGCAGGCTGACCACGGCGGGCACCGAACCAATCGGCAGATTATCCGCCGCTTGCGCCTGCGCCAGCGTGATGCCCAAAGCGGCGATTTGCGCAGGGGGCAACGTGATCGCACCATCTTTCGCCGTGGCGGCGGGCGTTTCGGCAGCCTGCGGTGTCGGCTGCTTGGAACAGGCTTGCAGGCCTGCCAGCGTAAGGCCAACAGCCAAAGTCAGGCGAAAGATGTGCGCAGGGTTTTTCATCACACTTGATTCCTAGACCGGCCGGCAGAGAGGGATCTGCTGTTACAAGGCCGCAGGCCGCAGCGAATTTCGTAAGTTGCGCCTAATTCCCGTGTGGGCGATTGCAAGCACTATTGTGCCGTTGCGAATGGTTCTAAATCGCGGGAGATAAGGGATCGGAGGGGGACGGCGATTCTGTCCCGATAATGCACGCGTGGCACAGCATGATGCGGGCAAGCCAATTGCAAATGCTATCGTTTGCATGTGATACATGAATTCGTCAAAACGCTGGTTCCAAGCGTTGGAAAACAGGTCGTACAACCATGGCACAGGATAAGCCGAAGACCGTCGAGAGGAATGCCGCGCCCCGCTTGGTCGATCTGGCGCAATGGGCAGGATTTTCCGTGGCCACCGTGTCGCGGGCTCTGGCCGATCATCCCGCGATCAGCGAGGAAACCAAGAATCGCGTCAAGGCGGTCGCGCTGGAGCATGGCTATACTTTACGCGACAATCAGGCGGGCCCGACGGCCCATCGGCGCAAGGATCGCAAGCGGATCGGGGTGGTGATGCCCGCGCCCCTGTCCATCGGCAGCCCCTTGGCCAACCCGTTTGAATTGAGCCTGTTGGGCGGCATCGGCGCGGCTTTGCGTGATCGGCATTTCGATTTCTCGGTCGCCTGTTCAGCGCCCCATGATGACAAGTCGCTGGCGCGGTTCATGACCAAGGCTAAATATGACGGCACGATCTTTATCGGTCAGGCGCAATATCATGCGGGCCTGAACCGTCTGGCCGAAACGGGGCGCAACATTGTCGTATGGGGCGTGGAGGCCGAGGGGCAGCAATATTGCTCGATTGGCAGCGACAATTTTCAGGGAGGCTTTCGCGCGGCCAGCCATTTGATCCGACTGGGGCGGCAGCGGATTGTGTTTCTGGGCCAGTCCCCTGCCTTGGCGGCGGCGCAAACCGGCATCTCGCAATCGGCGATGCGGTTGGAGGGATGCCGCGCCGCGTTGGAGGCGGCCGGTCTGCCGCTGGATCCGGTGATGGTGCAGGCCGCGGCAGGCACCAGCGAGGCCGGCGCCGAGGCGGTGGTCAATCTGATGGAGCGCAATGTCGAATTTGACGGCATTGTGGCGGCATCGGATGTGATGGCGATTGGCGCGATCTGCGCGCTTCAAAGGCGCGGGCGGCATGTGCCGCGCGATGTGTCGGTGATCGGCTATGACGATAGCGAATTTGCCCGCTATGCCCAACCAAGGCTGACCACGGTGCGGCAGGATGTGATGAAGGCGGGCAATCTGCTGGTCTCCAAATTGCTGCGCATCATGGATGGGCATGTGGTGACATCGGAAAGATTGCCGACCGATATTGTGATCCGCGATTCCTGCGGGGCGTGATTAACCCTGTGGCCAGATGGCGGGCTTGAGCGCGGCAAACAGCGCGATCAGGCCATAGGCGACCAAGGGCACCAGAAAGGCTTGAGCCAGACCGGTATGGTCGGCCATTTCGCCCACCAGAATGGAGATGAGAGCGCCGCCCGCAATCGCCGTGCAGAGCAAGCCCGACACGGCCGAGGCGGGCGCCTTGCTGCGCGCGAGGGTGAGCGAGAAGATGGTGGGAAACATGATGGCATTGCACAGGCCGATGGCGAGGGCGGCATAGCCTGCCATAGGTCCCTGTGTGACGGCTACGGTCAGGCACAGGGCGCAGGCCAGCGCGGCCATCAACCCCAACAGGCGCGGCGCGCGATAGCGGGTCAGCAGCCAACTGCCCGCAAATCGTCCCGCCAATGCGCCGCCCCAATAGATTTTGGCGCTGGCGCGTCCCGCTTCGGCCATGGGCAGGTTCAACACATGGGGCTGGTGCAGGAAATTGATCATGATGGAACCAATCGCGCCTTCGGCCCCGACATAAAGGGCAATGGCCGCCGCACCAGCCCATGCCCAGCGCGATGTGAGCGCTTCGGACGGAGCGGCGGTTTCATTGGCCAGAGCGGATGTGGGGAAGGCTTTGCCTCCGCAGAGGAACATGGCCAGACCGGCCAGCGTTAGGACGGCCAAAATGCCATAGGTCAACTGCACCCCTTGCGCCGCATCCTGTCCCAGCATCAGGGATGAGCCCAGATGGACGCCCCCCAGCACGCCCAGCGAATTGAACCCCTGTGCCAGCGCCAGACGGGCATGGCTTTTCTCCGGCGCGCCCAGCGCCGTGGTCAGGGGGTTGCCTGCGACCTGCAACAGGGTGGTGCCTGTGGCGATTACCGCCAGAGCAAGCAGGACGCTGGCAAAATAGCCCGAACCCGCCGCGAAACTGACCGCAAGGCACCCTGCGGCCATCAATCCCAGCGCAAGGCAGAGAAGGCGAAACACGCCCCAGCTTTGCATCAGGCGCGCGGCGGGCCATGCCAGCGCGCCGATCACCACCAGCACCAGCCATTGCGCGGCCATTGCCTGACGGAAATCGAGGGCGAAGATATGGCGCAGCGCGGGCACCAGCGGGCCGGTCATCGATCCCACCAGCCCGAGAACGAAAAACGCCAGATACATCAAGGCAATGGCTTTATGGTCAGAGCGGGACGGGTTTGGGCGCATCGTTTGCATCGCCTGTTTCTAGCCCGTTGGGACAGGTGGTCTAGCGGGGAAAGTGCGTTTCTGGTAATTTGCACATGCAAAAAGCATAAATATGGTTTTGCAATCGATTGAATTTGCACTATCCAAGCATCAGGCCAGCAACATAAGTTGCGGCTAAAATATCCATGGGGGATGTTGAAATGGCAAGACAATCACAGTCTTCTCTCGCCTGTTCCGTGGCGGCTATCGCGCTGTTGACCGCGACTCCGGCGCTGGCGCAATCGGGCGCGGCTTCGGGTAAATCCAATGCGCTCACCAATGATGCACCCGCTCCTGCCGAGATTGTTGTCACAGGCTTTCGCGCCGGTTTGCAGCGCGCGCAGGCGGTGAAGCAAAATGACACTTCGGTGGTCGAAGCGCTGTCGGCAGAAGATATCGGCAAGCTGCCCGGATCGAGCATCGCGGATTCGATCGGCCGACTGGCCGGTGTGGCGGGCGAACGTATGGCGGGCCGTGTCAGCGGCATTTCGGTGCGCGGTTTCCGCGAGGATTTTGTCGGCACCACGCTGAACGGGCGCGAGTTGATCGGCATTGGCGATAATCGCGGGGTGGAATATGATCTCTATCCTGCCGAAATCATTGATTCCGCCGTGGTGTATAAAACGCCCAATTCCTCGCTATCGGCGATGGGTGTGGGCGGCACGGTGGATATGCGGACCTTGCGTCCGCTGTCGGCCAAGCGCCGCCTGACGGTGAATGGTACGTTTGAAAAGAACGGGATGAAATCGGCCAACCCCGATTTCAAGGATCAGGGCTATCGCGTGGCCTTGTCCTTCAGCGACAAATTCGCCGATGACACTCTGGGCATCGCCTTTACGGCCGCCACCACCTCCTCGCCCACGCAGGACCGGTTCTTCAGCGTATGGGGCTATGACAAAGGCGCGGTTTCCTCGGGCGCCAATGCGGGCAAATATGCGCCCAGCGGGATCGATATTTCCTCGCGCTCACGCGTGTTGAAGCGGGATACTTTGGCTGGTGTGATCGAATATAAGCCCAGCGACAATTTCAGCGCGACCTTTGACGCGCTCTACATCAACTTCTCCGACAAGGGCATTTCGCGCGGCTTTATCGAAGCCTTGCCGATTGCCTCCAACGGCAGCACGGTGCTGTCCTCGGATGCCACCACCATCACTTCGGCGCGCACCACCGGTTTCAATTCGGTGCTGCGTTCAGACCCGTTGGACAAGACGGGCAAGCTGACCACCTTTGGCGGAAATTTCAAATATAAGGCTTCGGATCATGTGCATCTGACGCTGGACGTGTCGCATGCCGCCAGCAGCAAGCGCGATACGCGTGCGGAAAGCTATGCCGGTCTTGGCCGTGCGGGCTTGCCGACGCAGGGGGCGAATAATCTTCGCACCTATACCTATTCGCCCAATGGCCTGACCTTCTCGAACAATTCGCAAGGTTATAGCGATTATGCGGTGGTCAGACTGGCCGGTCCGCAGTCATGGGGCGGCAGCCTGGCGCCGATTTCCGCGCTGAACACGGCGGCCTCGCGCGCGGCGGGCGTCGGTTTTGCGCAGGCGCAGGATGGTTTCGTCAACACCGGCGTGTTCGATGAAAAGCTGACCTCGGCCCGTTTCGAGGTGAAGGTCGATATGCCCGAAGGCCCGATCAAGGATGTGCAGCTGGGCCTGCGCTATTCGGACCATAAAAAGTCCAAGGTCAATGAAGGCTATTTCCTCACCGCCAACACCTATCCGCTGGATGGCGCGATCCCCGATGGCGCGCGGCGCGGGGTGGCCGATTTGAATTGGGCTGGGCTTGGCAATGTGGTGGCCTATGACGCGCTGGGGCTGATCAACAGCAATTTCTACACGCGCTGGTCGGCGGCAGCTCTGGAACCGGACCGTATGGGCGACACCTATACGATCAAGGAAAAGATATGGCAGCCCTTTGCGCAGGCCACATTTGACACCAAGCTGGGCGGGGTGCGGACCTTTGGCAATATCGGCTTGCAAGGGGTGATCACCAAGCAGCAAGGTTCGGGCTTTAACTCGATCATTGGCGCGGCTCTGGTGGATATTGCCACGCCAATTACCGATGGCGCCAATTACGCCCGTGTGCTGCCCAGCCTGAATGCCAATTTCGAATTGGGCAACGGCCATACTTTGCGCTTTGCCGCCGCCAAGGTGATCAGCCGGGCGCGCATTGACTATCTGAACCCGGGCTCTTCGGTGAAATTTGCCAATAACGTGGCCAATGTCACCAACAGCAACCCGCAATTGGGGCCATGGACCTCGCGCTCGGGCAATGCCCAGCTGCGCCCCTATGAGGCCAATCAGGTTGACCTGTCCTATGAATATTACTTTGCCCGCGACGGTTTCCTGTCGGCATCGGTGTTCTACAAGGATCTGGTGAACTGGAATGTGGCCACCACCACCCTGCGCGACTATACCCAGTTCTACATCCCCGGCTATCATCAGGCGGTCAGCAGCGATGGCCTGACCATCTATACGCCCGCCACCTTCAAGGGGGTGAACACCACCTATACCGGCGGATTGAAGGGCAAGGTGAAGGGGATCGAGCTGCAGGCTACCATTCCCTTTGGCCGCTTTGTCAAGGCGCTGGACGGGTTTGGCGTGGTGGCAGGGGCTGCCTTTACCGATGGCACGTTGAATGATGGCACCGATGTGCCCGGCCTGTCGAAGCGGGTGATGCAGGGCACGGCCTTCTATGACAAGGGCGGCTTTGGTGCGCGCGTTTCGGTGAACAAGCGTTCGAAATGGGTGTC
Source organism: Novosphingobium umbonatum (assembly GCF_004005905.1). Classification (GTDB taxonomy): domain Bacteria; phylum Pseudomonadota; class Alphaproteobacteria; order Sphingomonadales; family Sphingomonadaceae; genus Novosphingobium; species Novosphingobium umbonatum. The sequence goes on along the minus strand of NZ_SACO01000001.1, from coordinate 42,691 downwards.
GGAAGACCGTGGGGGAAGCAACACCCTGTCTCCGGTCAACCGTGCAGGGCAGACCTTGGTGGATGCCCAGATCAGCTATGACTTCAAGCAGTCGGGCTTGTCCTATCTCAAGGGGCTGAAAGTCTCGCTGCAGGGCCAGAACCTGACCAACCAGCGCGATACCTATACCGACAGTGTCAGCGGTTTGACGACCCGCAATGAAACTTTCGGGCGTAACTTCCTGCTCAACTTCATTTACTCCTTCTATTGAGGATCCCCCCCCTTGGGGATGCTGGCTCCGTCGCTATAAAGGCGGCGGAGCCAGTTAAGGGGCCGATAACAGGAGCGGGTGATGGAAGAGCGGGTGAAGTCGGTTGTCGTGGTGGGCGGCGGCACGGCGGGTTGGATGGCGGCAGCCTTGATCGCCAAGGTGATTGGCAAGGGCGCGCGGGTCGAGCTGGTCGAATCCGATGCCATCGGCATTATCGGCGTGGGCGAGGCCACCATTCCTCCGATCCAGACTCTCAACAGCGTGCTGGGGATTGATGAGGCCACCTTCCTGCGCGAGACCAAGGCCACGGTCAAACTGGCCATTCGTTTCGAAAACTGGGGGCAACAGGGCGAGAGCTATTACCACACATTCGGTGCGGCAGGGCGCAATATGGCCTTTTGCTCGTTCCACCATTTCTGGACGCGGGCGCGGCAGCGGGGGCATGAGACATCCTATTGGGATTATGACCTCAATTACCTATGCTGTGAGGCGGGGCAGTTTGCGCCCACCACCGGCAATGATCCCATTTGGGACATGCCCTATGCCTATCATTTCGATTCCGCACTTTACGGCCAGTTTCTGCGCCGCCTGTCCGAACAGATGGGGGTGCGTCGCACCGAAGGCATGATTGGCGAGGTGCGCCGCTGCGCCACCACCGGCGATGTGACCAGTGTGGTGTTGCAAGACGGGCGCGAGATTGCGGGCGATCTCTTCATCGACTGTTCGGGCCAGCGCGGCCTGTTGATCCAGCAAGCCTTGCGCACCGGCTATGAGGATTGGGACCATTGGCTGCCCTGTGACCGCGCCATGGCGGTGCCGTCGGAACCCTTTGCCACCACTGCGCCCTATACGCGTTCCATCGCGCATGGGGCGGGTTGGCAATGGCGGATTCCCCTGCAACATCGCAATGGCAACGGGCTGGTCTATTCCAGTCGCCATTATTCCGATGATCAGGCGGCACAATTGCTGCTGGGCAATCTGGACTCCAAGGCGCTGGACGAGCCGCGCGTGATCCCCTTCCGCACCGGCCGCGCAAGACAGCAATGGAACCGCAATGTGGTGGCGGTGGGCCTGTCGAGCGGATTTCTGGAACCTTTGGAATCGACCAGCATCTATCTGATCCAGTCGGCCATCGTGCGCCTGTTGCATCTGTTTCCCCATGGGCCGGATGTGGCGGCTTTGCGGGCGGAATATAACCGCCAGTCTGCCCGCGAATATGAATTGATCCGCGATTTCATCATCCTGCATTACCATGCCAATCGCCGCGATGATTCCGCCTTCTGGCGCGACCTGCGGGAGATGGCGGTGCCCGACCGGTTGGCGCAAAAGATCGAATTGTTCCGCGCATCGGGTGCTTTGGTGCAGGATCAACTGGATATTTTCATGGAAGCCTCCTGGGTGCAGGTGCTGATGGGGCAGGGTATCTTGCTGCAGGATTATCACCCGCTGGCCAATGGCCCGTCCGATGCGGAATTGCGTCAACAACTGTCGCAGTTGAGGCAGGTAAAAGCGCAGCCTTTGTCGCAATTGCCAGCCCATGATGCCTGGTTGGCCGCCAAGATGGGGGCGCACGCGTGAACGGGGATCATGCCTCTATGCCACGCCAGCGAATTGTGATCGTCGGCGGCGGCACGGCGGGCTGGATGACGGCCAATCTGCTGGCGCAACGTTGGCCGCATATGGCCATCGCGCTGGTCGAGGCGCCCGAAATCGGCATTATCGGGGTGGGCGAGGGCTCCACCCCCACGTTGAAACGCTTTTTCGAGGAAATGGGCATTGCCGAGGAAGCGTGGATGCCCCGCTGCAAGGCCACCTATAAAACCAACATCCGCTTTGCGGGCTGGAGCCCGGCCACAGGCATTGCCGATTACAGCCACCCCTTCCTGACGCAGATCGATCTGCACACCAGCGAAGCCTTTGTTCTCAATTGTCGCAATCGCCGTCTGGGTCTGGACGTGCCCACCGCGCCAGAGGCTTTCTTTCTGAACGGTGTGCTGGCCGCGCAGGGCAAAGCCCCGCTGGCGCCCGAGCATTTCCCCTTCGCCATCGAATATGGCTATCATTTTGACTCCGGCCTTTTGGGCGAATTCCTGCGCGATCACGCGACGGCGCGTGGCGTGGTCCATCGGCAGGCGAAAGTGGTGGATGCGCAATTGGCGGGGGATGGCTCCATCGCCCATGTGCTGACCGATCAGGGCGAGGCGATTGCGGGCGACCTGTTTATCGACTGCAGCGGCTTTTCCGCCCTGTTGATGCGCGGAAAATTGGGGATTGGTTTTAAAAGCTTCCGCGACAATCTGTTCAACAATGCAGCCGTCGTTCTGCCCACGCCTGCGCAAGATGAGCCTGCGCCGGAAACGGTCTCTACCGCCCTGTCGCATGGCTGGTGCTGGTCGATCCCGCTCACCAGTCGGGTGGGCAATGGCTATGTGTTCAGCAGCGATTACCTCTCGCCTGATGCGGCGGAGGTCGAGTTGCGCGCCCATCTGGGCATGTTGGATAGCGCGCAGGAAGCCCGCCATTTGCGTTTCAACACCGGACAATTGGCACAGCATTGGGCGCGCAATGTGTTGGCGGTGGGCCTGTCGCAAGGCTTTATCGAGCCGTTGGAAGCCACTGCCCTGCATCTGGTGCTGGGCACGGTGGATATGTTCATGGAGGAATATCAGCGCGGCGGTTTCACCAACCTCTATGCCGATGCCTTTAACCAGAAGATCAGCGAGCGGATCGAGCGGGTGCGCGACTATATCGTGGCGCATTACAAATTGAACATGCGCGAGGACAGCGCCTATTGGCAGGACAACCGCGAGAACGAGCATCTGTCCGAAGCTTTGCGCCATATTCTGGACGTTTGGTTCAAGCGTGGCGATCTGGTCGCCGAACTGGAGCGGCAAAATTCGTTGAGCCATTTTGGGGCTGAGTCATGGCACTGCCTGTTGGCGGGCTATGGTGCTTTTCCCGCGGTTAAACAGGCGGGCAGTCTGGATGTGGATTTCTATGCGGCGCGGGGGATCGGTTCCTTCCTTGATCGCTGCAGCCTCAATTTCCCCCCGCAATCGCGCGTGCTGGCCGGTTGGGCCGGTGGCGGCGCGGTATAAGAACAAGAAAGGGTCCGATGATGCCGAGGAGCAAGTCCCTTCTGGCGCTGGCCGCCGCTTTGGCCGCCGTGATGGCCGGAGGCAGCGTTCAGGCCGCGCCTGCCAAACCGCCTGCCAAGCCGTCTGCCAAATCCGCCGACAGGGCCAGTGCGGCCCCGTGGTGGGCGCATGCGGTGATCTATGAAATCTATCCCCGCAGCTTTCAGGACAGCAATGGCGATGGGATTGGCGACCTCAATGGCATCACCGCGCGGCTGGATTATCTCAAAGATCTGGGCGTGGATGCGATCTGGATTACGCCTTTCTTCCCGTCGCCCAATTTCGATTTCGGCTATGACGTGGCCGATTACACCAATGTGGCCCCCGAATATGGCACGCTGGCCGATTGGGACCGGCTGGTGGCGCAGGCGCGCAAGCGTGGCATCCGTGTGATGGTCGATTTCGTGCTGAACCATAGCTCGTCAGAGCATCCATGGTTCAAGGCCGCGCTTTCATCCCGCAACAATCCCAAGCGTGACTGGTATGTCTGGAAAGATCCCGCCCCCGATGGCGGTCAGCCCACCAATTGGGAATCGATCTTTGGTGGATCGACATGGACCTTGGACCCGAAAAGCGGCCAATATTATTACCATGTCTTCCTGAAAGAGCAGCCCGATCTCAATTGGCGCAACCCGCAATTGCGCAAGGCGATGGGCGATGTGATGCGCTTCTGGCTGAAGCGCGGGGCGGCCGGTTTCCGTCTGGATGCCACGCCCTATTTGCTGGAGGACACCAGCTGGCCGCAAGACCCTGATGTCAAATCGGGCGCGCCGGTTGGCCTTAAACCCTATAATGCGGGGCAGGAGGGCAATCATGCCATCATGCGCGATCTGCGCAAGATTGCCGACAGTTTCCCCGGCCAGCGCGTGTTGCTGGGCGAGAATGCCATTGCCACCATCGGCGATCTGCGCCGCGTTTATGGCGCGAAGAATGACGAGATCAACCTGCCGATGAACTTCCTCTATAGCGGGGTTCAGAAGCTGGATGCGCCCACCTTCAAGGCGCGGATCGATGATGCGCATGGCAAGCTGGACGGGCTGCCTCCTGTGCTGTTCTTCAGCAACCATGACACTTCGCGTCAGGCGACGAGGCTGGGCGACGGGCTGCATAATGACCAGATCGCCCGCATCACCGCCGCCATGACGCTGACCCAACCCGGCACCGCGCTGATGTATTATGGCGAGGAACTGGGCATGGAGGATCTGCCTGCGCCGGTGTTGAAGGAGACGCCGTTAAGCCCCAAGCGCAAGGTTGCCGATTTCCGCGATGCCGAACGCAGCCCGATGCAATGGACGGGCGGGGCCAAGGCTGGCTTTACCACGGGCGCGCCTTGGCTGCCGGTGAACAAGGATGCCGCCATCCGCAATGTCGAGGTGCAAAGGCCCAATCAGGCCTCGATGTACAATTGGTATCGTATGTTGCTGGCTATGCGGCGCAACAACAGTGCTTTGCGCGAAGGGGCCTATCTGCCGCTGGCATCGGGCAATGACAAAGTGCTGGCCTTTGCGCGGCAGGATAGCAAGGGGCAGGGCGTCTTGGTTCTGCTCAACATGAGCGATGCGCGGCAGGATGCCAATATCACAGGCTGGAAAGCGGGCGAGCGCCGCTTTGGTTCGGTTTTGCTGGCCACGCCTGGCGTTCCCATGCCCGACCTTGACCATGCGGTGATCGAGCCTTTTGGCGTGCAGATCCTGAGCTATAGTCAGAAGTGAGCCACAAATCCCGCGTCCGGCGGGAGTATAGGGAGTGCCGGACGCGGGTGGGCTATGGTCTGCCTTCTTGGGAGGGTGGGCCTCTTAGAAGGTGTACTTGGCCCCAAGGTTGAACTGGCGACCGCTATGGGTCAACACGTTGAGGCGGTTGGTCGCATCGACATATTGATCGTTGAGCGCATCGGTCAGGTTGATCATTTCAAGGCTGAATTTCAGCTTCTCGCTGGGCGCATAGGTGACCTGTGCGTCCACGTTGATCGTGCGGTTGGTGCCGTTCCAGCTCTGCCCCTCGGTGCCGGGCACAGCGGTCAGATATTTGGAACGATAGGCCACCGATCCGCGCACCGAGAACTTCTTGTCCTCGTAATAGAGCGTGCCATTGGCGGCATATTTCGACAGACCCACCAAAGGCGCGATGACCGAAGTGCTGCCATTGGCGCTGGTAAGATATTCGATATTCGAGGTCACATAGGTGAAGTTGCCCAGAACGCCGAAATTCTTGCCAATGCCGCGCAGGAAGGTGAAAGGCTGCTGCATATTGACTTCAAAGCCGCGCAGCATACCGCCCTTGGAATTGACCGGCGTGCTGGCGATGAACACGTCGCTGGCGCTGGCGGTGGTGCCGGTCAGCAGCGATGCGGGCAGGCCCAGCGAGGAGAAGGGCACAGATGTGCTGAGCGTCTGGGCAAAGCTGCTGATGTTCTTCTGGAAATAGGCCACCGAATAGATCGCGCCACGGGCGGGATAATATTCAAGGCTGAGGTCCAGATTGGTGGATTCGGTGGGGCGCAGGTCGGGGTTGCCGGAACTGAACGTGCGGCTGCCGCCCGAAACCGACAGGCTGCCGCCCGGCGTCAGGGAAGAAATGCCCGCACGCGCCAGCGTCTTAGCCGCGCCAGCCCGCACCAGCAATGCGCGGGTGATGTCATAGACCAGATTGGCCGAGGGCAGCAGGCGGCTATAGCTGCGGCTTGCATCCACCAGATTGATATTGGCGCCCTGGCTGGCATAGCCGGTGGAATATTGCTTGGTCCGGACATAGCGCAAGCCAATATCGCCGCGCAGCGGAATATCGCGGTCGCCAAGGTTGAACTCGGTCATGCCCCAGATGCCGGTGTCATCCTCGCGCACGGTGATATAGGAACCGCGCGCCGTGGCATTTTCAATCCCGCCCACGGCATAGGCCGGATCGCTGTAAATGCCGTAAAGGCTGGCAAAGGCGTTGAGATCGGGCACCACCCATGCCGTGGGCGTGCCCGCCGGAACCGCAAGGCCGCGCCCGAAGCCGCTGAACACTCTGGTGGCGGCGGCAATCTGCGTGGCGTTCAAAGTGTTGACCACGGTTTCACCGGCCAGTCGGCGCTTTTCGGTGGAGCCATAGGTGAAGCGGCGCCAGTCGAGGCCCGCCTTGACCTTCAGCACATCATTGGCCTTCCATTCCAGCGCGCCCTTGGCCGTGCCAAAGGCATTGTCCACCGTTTGCGGGCGGATACGCACTTCGGATGTGCCGGTGTTAAAGGCGAAATTGGCGGCATTGGCAATGTCTACCCCGGGCCGGATGGTGGGGAAGCGGGTGGAGAAATCGTAGAAGAAATTGCCGGTGTTGGCCGCATCCAGCGTCACCGTGGTCTGGATCGGATTGGTGAAGGCCGATTTGGAATAGCCGACAAGGCCGGTGAATTTCAGCCGGTCGGAGAAGGAATGTTCCAGATTGGCGGTCAGGTTGTAAAATGTGGTGCGCAGCACGTCATAACGGGCCTGCGTGCGCAGATCGACATTGTCGAACGTGCCGGAAATCAGATTGCCTTGCCCGTCCACCGTGCCATTGCGGATGACGGTTTGCGGCTTGCCCGTGCCGGAACGGCTGAAGCTGATCGCCTGAAACTGGCTTTCGGCGCGGGTGCCGTCCAGATAGGAGAACAAGCCGTCCAGCCCCACCAGTGTCCGCTCACCGGGCCGCCACTGGATCGAGGCCGAGGCACCAAGGCGCTTCTGGTTGATGTCATAGCTGACCAGACCGGGGATACGCGGGTGATAGAGATTGGCGCTGTTGATTTGCGAGGTGGTGTAACCGGGCAGGGTGGAGGCAGTGTTGAAACCGCCATTGAACCCGCCATAGGTCCAGCGGGTGATGTTCGCGCCTTCTTCCTTCAACCGGCGCGCTTCATAGGACACCGACATCAACACGCCAAAGGTCTGGTCATCATTGCTGGTGGTGACCAAGGCCGACAGGCGCGGCGTGGTCTTACGCGACAGGTCATTATAGCTGCCCTGCGCCGAGAAAGTTGCGGTCGGCTTTTTGAAATCGAACGGGCGGGCGGTTTGCATATCCACCGTGGCGCCCAGCGAGCCTTCTTCCACATCGGCGCTGGCGCTTTTGCGCACGGCAAGGCTGTTGAACAGGTCGGAGGAGAAGATGTTGAAGTCAAACCCGCGACCACGGTTCACGCCGCCCGAATTGTCGGTGCCGCCGGTGGTGCCGATGGCCTCCATGCCATTGATGCGCACGCGGGTGTAATCCGCGCCAAGGCCGCGCACCGATACGTTGCGCCCTTCGCCATTGACGCGGTTGATGGCCACGCCGGGGATGCGTTGCAGGGATTCGGCCAGATTGAGATCGGGGAATTCGGCAATGTCCTCGGCCTTGATCACGTCGACGGCGGCAGCGGTGGCCTTTTTGACGCCCAGCGCGCTGTTCAGGCTGGCGCGGAAACCGGTGACGATGATTTCGGTCGGCTTGGCTTCTTCGGCCTGTTGTGCGGCGGCCTGTTGCGCCGTGCCCAGAGCGATCATCGCGCTGGCAGCAAGCAGGGCGGATTTCGCGCCCGGATGGATGGATTTGGCCATCATATATCCCCTCAATGAGTTTGAACGCCGGCTAGAACTGCCAGATTGGCTGGTGTGTTACTGTAGGGGGTGCCGATTTGGCCAATCTCAATCCGGCATCAATCAATGCCAAACCCGCACCGATGGCGCGGCATTTTGCCAATATTGACGCAATCATGCCGGAATTTGGCTTGATTGACGCGCAAATCGCTTTGGACGGGGCGGCTTGGCGCGGCTATCAATGGGCGTTAACAAGAAGAGGCCGGAGAGTTGTGATGCATATATCGGGCGACCAGTCCCCTACGCGAACCCGATACAAGATTATCGCGTTGATTTTCCTCATCACCACGCTCAACTATGCCGACCGGGCGACATTTTCGATCGCGGGCAGCGCAGCAGCGGCGGAGCTGTCGCTGACACCGGTGGCTACGGGCTATATCCTGTCGGCCTTTGCTTGGGCCTATGCGCTGGCGCAGATTCCGGGCGGGGCTTTGCTGGACCGTTTCGGCACCAAGCGGATCTATGTCGGCGCGATTGCCTTGTGGTCGGTGCTGACGGCGGCGCAGGCTTTGGTGGGGACGGTGCCCTTTCTGCCGGTGGTGGGGACCTTGTTTGTCTTGCGCTTTCTGGTCGGGCTGGCCGAGGCGCCGTCCTTCCCCGGCAATGCGCGGTTGGTGGCGGCATGGTTCCCTGCGGCAGAGCGTGGCACCGCTTCGGCCATTTTCAACAGCGCGCAATATTTCTCTCTGGTCGCTTTTGCGCCGGTGATGGGCTGGATGGTGCATAGCTATGGCTGGCGTTCGGTGTTCTGGATGATGGGGGTGATCGGGGTGGTGGCCGCCTTTATCTTTGCCCGCAGCATCCATGGGCCAGACCGGCACCCGTCGATCAATGAGGCCGAGTTGGCCCTGATCCGCGATGGTGGCGGGCAGATCACGCTGGAGAGCGGGGCCAAGCAGGGCGTGGCTTTCAACTGGGCCAATATCCGGCCCTTGCTGGCCAATCGCATGCTGCTGGGCATTTATCTGGGCCAATATAGCATCAATGTGCTGACCTATTTCTTCGTGACCTGGTTCCCGATCTATCTGGTGAAGGAACGGGGCCTGTCGATCACACAGGCCGGTTTTGCCGCCGCTCTGCCTGCGATCTGCGGTTTTGCGGGCGGGTTGGTGGGCGGGGTCATCTCCGACCGCTTGCTGAAACAAAGCGGCAGCCTTGACCGCGCGCGCAAAGTGCCATTGGTGCTGGGCATGGTGTTGGCCTCCACCATTCTGGCTTGCGTTTGGCTGGATAGCCAGAGTGCGATCATTGCCGTGATGGCCTTGGCCTTTTTCGGCAAGGGCATAGCCTCGCTGGGCTGGGCGGTGATGGCCGATGTGGCCCCGCGCAAGCTGGCGGGGCTGTCTGGGGGCGTGTTCAATATGTTCGGTAATGCGGCGGGCATCGTCACGCCGATTGTGGTGGGCTATATTGTGGCGGCCACGGGCTCGTTTGACGGGGCGCTGGCCTTTGTGGCGGCGCATTGCCTGCTGACCATCCTGTCCTTTACGGTGATTGTCGGCCCGATCCGGCGTTTGGAGATTGCGGAATGAGCCTGAACCGCCGCGACTTTCTGGCCAGTGGGGCCGCTGTGGTGGCCGCGCCCGCGCTGGCCCGCGCGCCTGTCGTACCGATCCATGTGACATCACCGATGCAGGCCCCGCGCTGGGCGATTTTGCAGCGCCGCCTGCTGGAGGCCAATGCGCAGGCCTGCGCCGATTTCTACGCCACCTATGTCGATGCGCGCGACGAGCTGAAAGTCTTTGCCCGCTGGGGCGCCAACGACGGGCCCGATGATGCGGCCGAGGCGACCAATGACTGGGTGCTGCTGCATGCTTTGGGCGCGCCGGATAATCTGCTGCATTTGTCGCAGCGCTTTTACGAAGGCCATTTGCGGCAATATGCCAAGGCGCGTACGGTGGATGTGCCCATCGCCCGCGCGGGTATGTATCACCGCGAATTTCCGGTGCAGATGGATTGGCAGCATAATTCCGAAGGGCTTTCCACCTTCAATGTGATGGGCCTCTCCGCGCCGCGCGATCCACGCCTGTTTTTGCGCACGCGCCGCTTTGCCGATTTTTACACTGGCGCTGATCCGGCGGTGCGCAATTATGACCCGAAGCATCGCGTGATCCGCTCCATCGTCAATGGCAGCCGCGGGCCGATGTTGCGCAAGGCTACGCCGCTCGATTGGGCAGGCGATCCGTTTGATGCCAGTCGCTTTCATCTGGAGCATGGCGAGGACAGCTATGAGCAGTTCCTGCGCCATTATGACGAATATGATGATGTGGTTTGCGATACGCCGCTGAATTTGCAGGCCACGACTTTGGGCCTCAACGCCTATGCCTTGGGTGGGGGCGAGCGGTTCCGCCGCTGGGTGCTGGATTACACCGATGCGTGGATGGACCGCGCGCGAGCCAATGGCGGCATTCTGCCCAGCAAAGTGGGGGCCGATGGCAAGGCTGCGCCCGATTGGTGGGGCGGCACCTATGGCTGGAACTTTGCGCCCATGGTGCCGCAAACGGGCAAGCGCGAGGGGCGCAACCGGGTGCCGCGCTCGATCACCGCTTTCTACAATGCGCTGTTGTTGACGGGGGACCGTGAATATTTGCACCTGTGGCGGCGGCAAAATGCGCTGATCAATGCGCAGGCGCGCATGATCGAGGGCAAGCTGCACACGCCCACGCTCTATGGGCCGGAAGGCTGGCATGGCTGGAAGGCGGGGCCCTATCGGCAGTCGGGTTTTGAAATCTGGTATGCCACGCAGGACAAGGCCGACCGTGAGGCGGCGGGCAGCGACCCGTGGATCGCCTTTCTGGAAGGGGCGAACCCAGCCTATCCCGAAACGGCACTGGAGGCCGATCTGGCGCGCATTGCCAAGCGCGATGCCGCCCGCCGCGCGGATGAGACTACGCCCGACACGAGGCTGGCTGACTGGCCGCTCGATTATAACCCCGCCAGCGCCAAGGCTCTGGTGCAATTGACCACGGGGGGGCTGCATATTGCGCGTCCCTCATGGAACGCGGACAGTCCGCCGCAGGGCGGGGTGACGCTGCATTGCCGGTTGCGCTATTTCGACCCCCAGCGCCGCCGTGCCGGTCTGCCGCAGGATGTGGCTGCCTTGGTGCATCGCTTGGGCGACAAGAGCACAGAGGTCACCTTGGTCAACACCGGCCAGCAGCCGCGCAGCATCATCGTGCAGGGCGGCGCCTATGGCGAGCATCGTATCGACAGTATCACGCTGGATGGCGTGACGCAGGCGGTTGGCGGGCGCCATGCCACCCTGCATCTGGCCGCAGGGGCAGGGGCGCGGCTGACGCTGGCGATGACGCGCTACGCCAACCGGCCCTCGTTGGCCTTTCCTTGGGATGGGTGACTAGCTGCCGATCACTTCGGCGCAGAGCTTGCGCATAGGCTCCAGCGCCGGATTGGCATTGTCGCGCCGCCACGCCATGATCAATTCCACCGGATGTTCGGGCTGGGTGGCCAATTGGCGGAATTGCACATCATCAGGGTGCAGGCCCAGCGCCGATTGCGGCACCACGGCGGCGGCCAGCCCAGCGCGCACCAGCCCCAGCATCGAATGGATCTGCGTCACATGCTGCACGAATTGGGGCGAGACCTGCGCCTCGTCAAACAGGCGCACCAGCATGTCGTGGAAATAGCCCGCGCCCTGGCGGGAATACATGATCAGCGGCAGGCCATCGAGGTCATCGGGTGCCAGCACGCTTTCGCCCTGTCGCGGGTCGCCGTTGGGCAGGGCCACCATCAAGGGTTCATGCAGAATGGTGAGCGTTTCAAATTCGGAGCGCACCACCGGCGGGCGGACAAAGCCGATGTCGATCAGGCCAGTCAGCAGCGCGTCGGTCTGCTCTCCGCTGACCATTTCGCGCAGTTCCAGCTCGATATTGGGCAGGCTAGCGCGGGCCTGCGCCACGATTTGCGGCACCAGAGTATAGCCCGAAACGGCGGTAAAGCCGATGGCGACCTTGCCTGCATCGCCCTTGGCCACGCGTCTGGCCGAGAGCGATGCGCTTTCGGCCAGACGCACAATCCGCCGCGCCTCGATCAGGAACACCCGCCCCGCAGGCGTGAGGGATACCGTGCGACTGGTGCGTTCCAGCAGGGTCACATCCAGAATGCGTTCCAGCAACTGGATCTGCCGACTGAGCGGCGATTGGGTCATGTTCAGCCGCTGGGCCGCGCGTCCGAAGTGGAGTTCTTCGGCGGCGGCCACAAAGCAGCGGAGTTGGCTGAGTTCAAACATGCCCCAGCCTAGCCTATTCAGGCGGTAACGGGGAGGGCATATGGCGCGACCTTGGCGATCAGCGCGGCCAGTTCGGCATCCTCTGCCGCCGACAGGTCGGACAGAGGCGTGCGGACGGGGCCAGCATCGCGGCCAATCACGCGGCAACCGGCCTTGACAATGGACACCGCATAGCCGCGCCCGCGGTTGCGCAGCGCGATATAGGGCAGCACGAAATCACGCAATTGCTGCTGCACATGGGCATGGTTGCCCGCGCGCACGGCCTTGTAAAACTCCAGCGCCCATTGCGGCAGGAAGTTGAAAATGGCCGAGGAATAGGTGGTGACGCCCATGGTAAGATAGGGTGTGGCAAAGGTTTCCGCCGTGGGCAGGCCGCCGATATAGGTCAGCCGGTCGCCCATGCGCGAATAGATGCGGGCCATCAGCTCGATATCGCCCACGCCATCCTTGTAACCCACCAGATTGGGGTTGCGCTCGCACAGGCTGGCCAGCGTTTCGTCATTCACCACCGCATTGTCGCGGTTATAGACGATGACGCCAAGGCCGGTCGAACGGCAAACTGCCTCGATATGCGCGGCAAGGCCTTCCTGTTTTGACCCCACCAGATAGGGGGGCAGCAGCAGGATACCATCGGCGCCCGCCGCCTCTGCCTTGCGGGCGATGTCCACCGCGATGGCCGTGCCATAGCCGCAGCCGGAAATGACCGGCACGCCAGCCTTGCGCTCGGCCACGGCGGCGCGCACCACGGCGGCCACTTCATCGGGCGTCAGCGAGAAGAATTCACCCGTGCCGCCGGCGGCAAACAGGCCGGAGAGTTCATGTTCCAGCATCCATGCGCAATGCTGGCGGAAGGGGCCTTCCTGAAACGCGCCTTCGGCATCAAAATGGGTTACAGGGAACGACAAAAGTCCTTCGCCCAAGCGTTGAGCCATTGCGACGGGATCAAACATTGCCTTCTCCTGAGGGTATGATGTTGGGCCAAGCTGTGTTGGTGTTGCCCCATGTGTAGGTAGGGCGGGGGGGCAAGTCCAAACCAAAGCCTCGGTTGATCCATGCGGAAATTGGCTTGATGAGATGGCCTTGCCATATCGCAACCGCCTGCCTAACCTGCGCGGGTCATGGGGGCATGATGCATGGTGGAGCGCGGATTGCGGTATCGATGGCCCCTGATGTTGCTTTGTGCCCTGCCGCGCACCGCGTTGGCGCAAGATCATATCGACCAGATGATCGAGAACCAGCGCGCCATGTTTCATGTCGAGCCGGAGAACAAGCGCTGCCCGCGCGATCCGCTCAATGATGCAATTGTTGTTTGCCGCCGCGATCATAGCGACCACTATCGCATCCCCTCCACGCAGGAGGAGCATCCAGAGTCGCCGGAGGCGCGGCGCACGGGGCAACTGGCGCCGCCCGATATCTACGGGTTGGCCCCGTGCACCGGCGTGTGCATCAAGGGCGGTTATGCGCCTCCGCCGGTCTATTATTTCGACATTACCGCGCTGCCCGAACCGGAGCCGGGCAGTGATGCGTGGAAGATCGCCCATGGGGAAATGCCAGCGCCCTGATGCATAAGAAAAAGGGCGAGGTTTCCCCCGCCCTTTGTTCTTTCAGCCGATGCTGGCAAGGATCAGATATGGATCGCCTTGCCGCGCACAGCCATCGCCGCTTCCTTGATCGCTTCCGAATGGGTCGGGTGAGCGTGGCAGGTGTAAGCGATGTCTTCGCTCTTGGCGCCAAATTCCATCGCCTGAGCCGCCTGCGCGATCATCGTGCCGGCAACGGTGGCAATGGCCCACACGCCCAGCACGCGGTCGGTTTCCGCGTCAGCGATGATCTTCACGAAACCATCGGGCTCGCGGTTGGTCTTGGCGCGGCTATTGGCCAGCATGGGGAACTTGCCGACCTTGATCGGTCCGCGTTCCTTGGCGGCTTCTTCCGTCAGACCAACGCCTGCGAATTCGGGGGTGGTGTACACCACGCCGGGGATGATGTCATGGTTCACAATACCGGTCAGACCGGCAATGTTTTCGGCCACGGCAATGCCCTCGTCCTCGGCCTTATGCGCCAGCATCGGGCCGGGGATGACGTCGCCAATCGCCCACACGCCATCGACGGCGGTGCGGAAATCATGGTCGGTTTCGATCTGGCCACGCGCATTGGGCGACAGGCCGATGTTTTCCAGACCCAGACCATCCACATTGGGGCGACGACCAATCGCCACCAGCACATGGCTGGCCTCGATGATCTGCGTTTCGCCGCCAGCAGCAGGCTCGACCGACAGCTTGACCGTCTTGCCTTCCACCGTGGCGCCGGTCACCTTCGTCGAAAGCTTCAGCTCAAAGCCCTGCTTCTTGAAGATCTTGGCCGCTTCCTTGCGCACTTCGCCGTCCATGCCGGGCAGCAACTGGTCAAGGAATTCCACCACGGTGACCTTGGCGCCCAGACGGCCCCAGACCGAGCCCATTTCCAGACCGATCACGCCGCCGCCGATCACCACCAGATGCTCGGGTACGCGGTTGAGGGCCAGAGCGCCGGTCGAGTCGATCACGATGCCCGCGTCATTGTCCACGGGAACCGTGGGCAGCGGGGTGACGCTGGAGCCGGTGGCGATCACGATATGCTTGGCGGTGACGGTTTCGCCAGCCACTTCTACCGTGTGGGCGTCCTTGAACTTGGCGTAGCCCTTCTTCCAGTCGACCTTGTTCTTCTTGAACAGATATTCGATGCCGCCGGTCAGTTCCTTGACCGCGCTGGCCTTTTCGCCCTGCAGCACGTCGAGGTCGAGTTCCACCGGACCGGTCTTGACGCCAAACTTGGCCAGCGTGCCATGCTTGGCTTCCTCGAACAGTTCCGAACCGTGTAGCAGCGCCTTGGACGGGATGCAGCCCACGTTGAGGCAGGTGCCGCCCAAGGTGGCGCGCCCTTCGGCGCAGGCCACCTTCATGCCCAATTGAGCCGCACGGATCGCCGCCACATAGCCACCCGGGCCAGCGCCGATGACGAGGACGTCGTAATTATATTCAGCCATGACTAAAGTCCTCTTATCCGATCAAAGGTCGATCAGCAGACGAGTGGGATCTTCGATCGCTTCCTTGATGGTCTTGAGAGCCGTCACAGCTTCACGACCGTCGATGATGCGGTGGTCATAGGACAGGGCGATATACATCATCGGGCGGATCACGATCTGGCCGTTGCGGACCACGGGGCGGTCCTCGATACGGTGCAGGCCGAGCACAGCCGACTGGGGCGGGTTGATGATCGGGGTGGACATCAGGCCGCCGAACACACCACCGTTGGAGATGGTGAAAGTGCCGCCCTTCATGTCTTCCATGGTCAGCTTGCCGTCCTTGGCAGCCTTGCCATAGTTGGCAATCGACTTTTCAATGTCGGCAAAGCTCATCTTGTCGACATTGCGCACCACCGGCACCACCAGACCCGAAGGGGCCGACACGGCAACCGAGATATCGACATAGTCGTGATAGACGATTTCGTCGCCATCGATCTGGGCGTTGACGGCGGGGATGTCTTTCAGCGCCAGCACCGAAGCCTTGGCGAAGAAGGACATGAAGCCCAGCTTCACGCCATGCTTCTTTTCAAAGCTGTCCTTGAAGCGGTTGCGCGCTTCCATCACGGCGCTCATGTCCACGTCGTTGAACGTGGTCAACAGAGCGGCATTTTCCTGCGCGCTCTTCAAACGCTTGGCGATGGTCTGGCGCAGGCGGGTCATCTTCACGCGTTCTTCGCGGCGTTCGTTGGTGGCCACAGCAGCAGGCACCGAGATGGCAGCGCCGGTGCTGGCAGGCTTGGCCTTGGCAGCGGCGACCACATCTTCCTTGGTGATGCGGCCGTCCTTGCCGGTGCCCTTGATGGTGGCAGGGTCAATGCCATATTCCAGCACCGCGCGGCGCACAGCGGGGCTCAGCACAGCCGGATCGCTGCTTTCCTCGCCACCGGTTTCGGCAGGAGCCGACACAGCAGCAGCAGCAGGCGCCGCAGCGGGGGCAGGGGCAGCAGCGGCCGCACCGGCGGTGATCGTGGCGATCACGGCATTGACGGTGACCGTGGCGCCTACTTCGGCCAGTTGCTGGGCCAGCACGCCGGCGACCGGCGCGTTGACTTCGATGGCAACCTTGTCGGTTTCCAGGCTGGCAATGGGTTCGTCGAGGGCAACAGCCTCGCCGGGTTGCTTGAGCCACTGGCCGATGGTGGCTTCGCTCACCGATTCACCCAGGGTGGGAACTTTGACTTCCGTGGACATGACAGACGTTTCCTGATGAAATGGGGGGGAGAGCGGCGCTTAGCCCTTCTTCGTGCGACGGATTTCGCTGCGGACAGACAGGCCCAGCGCATCGGCGACCAGCGACTTCTGCTCCAGCGTGTGACGCTTGGCCGAACCGGTGGCAGGCGAGGCCGAAGCATGACGGCCAGCATAGCGGGCACGGCCAACCTTGGACTTGGCTTCGGTCAGCACATCCTCGATCAGCGGCTCAACGAAGAACCACGAACCGTTGTTCTTGGGCTCTTCCTGACACCACACCACCTCTTCCAGATTCGGCATGGCAGCCAGACGCTTGGCCAGCGGTTCGCCGGGGAAGGGGTAGATCTGCTCGATACGGATGATCTGCGTATCCTTGATCTCGGCCGCATCGCGGGCTTCGAGCAAGTCATAGGCGACCTTGCCGGTGCACAGGATCACGCGCTTGGTTTCCTTGTCCGCCGAACCGTTGGGGTCCGACAGAATGCGCATGAAGTGGCCTTCGCCCACGAAATCCTCGGCCTTGGACTTGGCCAGCGGGTGACGCAGCAGGCTCTTGGGCGCCATGATGATCAAGGGCTTGCGGAAGGGCCGGTGCATCTGGCGACGCAGGATGTGGAAGTAGTTGGCCGGGCTGGTGATGTTGCACACCTGCATATTGTCTTCGGCGCAGAGCTGGAGATAGCGCTCCAGACGGGCCGAGGAATGTTCCGGACCTTGGCCTTCGTAACCATGCGGCAGCAGCATGACCAGACCATTGGCGCGCAGCCATTTCGATTCCGAGGAAGCGATATATTGGTCGATCATGATCTGGGCGCCATTGGCGAAGTCGCCAAACTGCGCTTCCCACAGAACGAGCGTCTTGGGGTCGGCGCTGGCATAGCCATATTCAAAGCCCAGCACGCCATATTCCGACAGGGTCGAGTCATAGACTTCGAACTGGCCGTGCGGAATGGTGGTCAGCGGCACGAACTTGCGTTCGGTGTTCTGGTCCACCCATACGGCGTGGCGGTGGCTGAACGTGCCGCGGCCCGAGTCCTGACCCGACAGACGCACCGAATAGCCTTCCGACAGCAGCGAGCCAAAGGCCAGAGCCTCTGCGGTCGCCCAGTCAAAGCCTTCGCCACTGTTGAACATCTCGCGCTTGGCATCGATCACGCGGCCCAGCGTCTTGTGGATGGTCAGATCATCGGGAACCGTGGTCAACGTGCGGCCAAGGCTGTCGAACAGCTTCTGTTCGATACCGGTGGCCACATTGCGGCGGGCGGTTTCGGGGTCCATCGGCTGGTTGAAGCCGCTCCAGCGACCGCCGAACCAGTCGGCCTGATTGGCCTTGTAGGTCTTGGCAGCCTCGAAATGCTCTTCCAGATGGGCGTTAAAGCCCGAGACCTGATCAGCCAGATAGGCTGCATCGATCACGCCTTCCCGCTGCAGGCGTTCGGCATAAAGCTCGGACACCGGCTTGTGCTGGCGGATCTTGGCATACATCAAAGGCTGCGTGAAACCGGGTTCATCGCCTTCGTTATGGCCGAAGCGGCGATAGCACCACATGTCGATCACGATGTCGCGGCCAAAGGTCTGGCGATAGTCGATCGCCAGCTTGCAGGCGAAGGTCACCGCTTCTGGATCGTCACCATTGACGTGCAGCACGGGGGTCTGGTTGCCCTTGGCTACGTCCGAAGGATACGGGGACCCGCGCGAGAACTTCGGGCTGGTGGTGAAGCCGATCTGGTTGTTGATGATGAAATGCAGACAGCCGCCGGTGTTGTAACCCTTCACGCCCGACAGGCCGAAGCATTCCCACACGATGCCCTGACCCGCAAAAGCGGCGTCACCATGGATCAGCACGGGCAGCACCTGCTTGTGCTTGGCGCCGGGGCCGATGTCATCGCCGATATCGTCGCGCAGCACCTGATAGGCGCGCACCTTGCCCAGCACCACCGGATCAACGGTTTCGAGGTGGCTGGGGTTCGGCATCAGGCTCATGTGAACCTTGATACCGTCAAATTCGCGGTCGGTGCTGGTGCCCAGGTGATACTTCACGTCGCCCGAGCCACCCACGTCTTCGGGGTTGGCGGTGCCGCCCGAGAATTCGTGGAAGATGACCTTGTAGGGCTTGGCCATCACGTTGGCCAGCACGTTCAGGCGGCCACGGTGGGCCATGCCATAAACGATTTCCTTCACGCCCAGCTGGCCACCATATTTGATGACCGCTTCGAGCGCGGGGATCATGGATTCGCCGCCATCAAGGCCAAAGCGCTTGGTGCCAACCCATTTCTTGCCGCAGAACTTTTCATACTGCTCGCCGCGGACCACGGCCGACAGGATGGCCTTCTTGCCCTCGGCGGAAAATTCGATGTGCTTGTCGGCACCTTCCATGCGGTCCTGCAGGAACTTGCGTTCCTCCAGATCGGCAATGTGCATATATTCAAGGCCGACCTTGCCGCAGTAATTGGCGCGCAGAATGGCGACCACTTCCTTCACCGTGGCCCATTGCAGGCCCAGCGTACCACCAAGGAACACCTTGCGGTCCAGCGCAGCGCCGGTAAAACCATAATACTCCGCGGTGAGATCTGCAGGCAGGTCGCGCTGGTTCAGGCCCAGCGGGTCCAGATCGGCGGCCAGATGGCCACGCACGCGATAGGTGCGGATCAGCAGCTGGACGCGGATGGCGTCGCTGGCGGCTTCTTCGACCGAAGCGTCGGAAACAACGGCACCGGACTTCTTGGCGGCGGCCTTGATTTCGGCCTTCAACACCATGGGGTCCAGAGCCTGCGTCAGGTCATCTTCGGCATTGCCGCCGACCTGCGGCCAGTTCTTGCGTTGCCAGCTGGGACCCGGCTGCGGGTCATCGGGTAAAAAATCGTGGCTTTCGCTACCCATGGCTTCACCTTTTTGGCGCCGGTGCAAAGGGGCGCTCGCTAAAGTTGTTGCGCCGCAGTTCTATCGCGGCACGGGATCAGTAGAGGCTTAAACATCAGGCGTGGTTAACCCATGATGGGCGCCACGCCTGATGCAATACTTAGATCAAAGGCTCTTGAGCACTTCGGCCAAGGTTTCACCCAGCAGGCTGGGCGAATTGGCGACCTTGATGCCAGCCTCTTCCATGGCGGCGATCTTGTCTTCCGCGCCGCCCTGGCCGCCCGAAACGATGGCGCCAGCGTGGCCCATGCGGCGGCCCGGAGGCGCCGTGCGGCCTGCGATGAAGCCAGCCATCGGCTTTTTACGGCCCTTCTTGGCTTCGTCCTTCAGGAACTGGGCAGCTTCTTCTTCCGCGCTGCCGCCGATTTCACCGATCATGATGATCGACTTGGTGGCTTCGTCGGCCAGGAACAGTTCCAGCACGTCGATGAAGTTGGTGCCATTGACCGGATCGCCGCCGATGCCGACAGCCGTGGTCTGGCCAAGGCCGATGTTGGTGGTCTGGAACACCGCTTCATAGGTCAGCGTGCCCGAGCGCGAAACTACGCCGACCGAGCCTTCCTTGAAGATCGAACCGGGCATGATGCCGATCTTGCACTGGTTGGGCGTCAGCACGCCGGGGCAGTTCGGACCGATCAGGCGCGACTTGGAACCCGACAGGGCGCGCTTCACGCGGATCATGTCGGTGACGGGGATGCCTTCGGTGATCGCCACGATCAGCTCGATTTCGGCATCGATCGCTTCGAGGATCGAGTCAGCGGCGAATGGTGGCGGAACGTAGATGACCGAAGCGGTCGCGCCCGAAACGGCCTTGGCTTCGGCCACGGTGTCCCAGATCGGCAGACCGGTTTCGTCATGCGTGGTGCCGCCCTTGCCGGGGGTCACGCCGCCAACCATCTGCGTGCCATAGGCCAGCGCCTGCTGGGTATGGAAAGTGCCGGTCTTGCCGGTCATCCCTTGGGTGATGACCTTGGTATTCTTGTCAATCAGGATCGACATGGGATTCTCCGAGAGGGGGAGGAGGTCGTCTTATGTTTGCGGCCCCGGTATGCAACCGGGGCCGACTTCATTTGGATCAGGCCAGCGAGGGATCAATGCCCTTACAAGCCACCAGCAGTTCCTTCACAGCGTCCACCGACACCTGCAGGTTGCTCTTGGCTTCGTCGTCGAGTTCGATTTCGACCACCTTTTCCACGCCGCCAGCGCCGATCACGACAGGAACGCCCACATAGAGGCCGTCCACGCCATATTCGCCGTTCACATAGGCAGCGCAGGGCAGGATGCGCTTCTGGTCGTTGAGATAGGCTTCAGCCATGGCGATGCCCGAGGCAGCCGGAGCGTAGAAGGCCGAACCGGTCTTGAGCAGGCCGACGATTTCGCCGCCGCCCGAACGGGTGCGCTGCACGATCGAGTCGATGCGTTCCTGAGTCGACAGGCCCATCTTGACCAGATCGGGAACGGGGATGCCGTTGACCGTCGAATACTGGGTGACGGGGACCATGGTGTCGCCGTGGCCGCCCAGAACGAAAGTGTTCACGTCGCGGATCGATACGCCAAATTCCCAGGCGAGGAAGGTGGTGAAGCGGGCCGAGTCGAGCACGCCAGCCATGCCGACCACCTTGTTGGCGGGCAGGCCCGAGAATTCGCGCAGAGCCCAGACCATCGCGTCGAGCGGGTTGGTGATGCAGATGACGAAAGCGTCGGGGGCGTTGTCACGGATGCCTTCGCCAACGGCCTTCATCACCTTCAGGTTGATGCCCAGCAGGTCGTCGCGGCTCATGCCGGGCTTGCGGGCAACACCGGCGGTCACGATGATCACATCGGCGCCTGCAATGTCGGCATAATCGTTGGTGCCGATGATCTTGGCGTCAAAGCCTTCAACCGGGCCACACTGCGACAGGTCGAGAGCCTTGCCCTGGGGCACGCCTTCCACCACGTCGAACAGCACGATATCGCCCAGTTCCTTCTGGGCTGCCAGATGGGCGAGCGTGCCGCCGATGTTGCCAGCGCCGATCAGGGCAATCTTCTTGCGTGCCATGAAAAACAGTCCTTCCCTAACTTGCGGGGCTTCCCCACCAAAGATGGCCGGTGGAGAGCGCTAGTGCAACGAGCCGAACGTGCAGTCCCGCAAGCGCACGAGCAGCCCGGTTAAATTGTGGCATCCTTAAACCGCGACAGGCCCTATTCCTGTCTTTCGCCCATTGCAAGGCAGGAAACGTGCAAAGCGCGAAAGAGTTTGCGAGAATGTTTCGCAATAGCGTTAGGGCCTGTTTTGCAGTCCTATTTGGTTAAAAATGACTTTCGAAATTGCCATAAGCCGGTGGGTGCCATGCCACTTTCGTCGTATATCCGGCCAAACGCGATGGTTTGACCGGACTCACGTGGACAGCATCGGGTTCATGCCGATTTGCGCAGAGACTCCGGCGCAGCCTTGCCTCGATGCGTGCGGGTGGAAGTCGGCGCGTGCATCGCCGCTTCCTGATCCAGCAACATCCTTGCCAGATAATCGGGCACCGCGCGGCTGAAATACCACCCCTGACCCAAGGTGCAGCCGGCCTCGCGCACGGCGGCCACCTGTTCCAGCGTTTCCAGTCCCTCGGCCACGATCTCCATATCCAGCGCTTGCCCCATGGCCGATACGGCGCGGATAATCGCGCTGCTCGTTTTGCCTGCTTGCAGGCCGGATACAAAGCTGCGGTCGATCTTGATCTTCTTGAACGGATATTTGTCGAGATAGCCCAGCGAGGAATAGCCGGTGCCAAAGTCATCCAGTGCAAAGCGGACGCCTGCCTCGCTCAATTGCTCGATGAAATTGGCGGTGGCGGGGCTGTGGTCCAGCACCACCGTCTCGGTGATTTCCAGTTCCAGACGATGTGCGGGCAGGCGCGCCTCGCGCAGGGCATTGAGAACGGCCAGCGCCGCGCCGGGGGCACGGATCTGGATGGGAGAGAGGTTGACCGCCAGCGTCACATCATCGGGCCAATGCGCCGCCGCCTTGGCCGCCTGCAAGGTGATCCAATTGCCCAGAGTGATGATCGCGCCGCTTTCCTCGGCCACGGGGATGAATTCATCGGGGCGCAATTCGCCCTTTTCGGGATGGAACCAGCGGACTAAGGCCTCAAAGGCGCGGATGCGGCCCGTATGCAGATCGACGATGGGCTGAAAAAAGACCGACAATTCGTCATTCTTCAGGGCTTGGCGCAGGTCGGTTTCGATTTCCTTGCGGCGCACCAGATTGCTGGTCATGGCGGGGGTGAACAGCGCCACCTGACCCTTGCCATGCGTCTTGGCATGGTTGAGCGCCAAGTCGGCGGCCTGCATCACCGTGTCCATATCGCCGCCATGGTCGGGCAGGGCCGCCATGCCGATCGAGCAGCCAATGTCCAGCCGGTGATCGTCAACGCGGATCGGGCGGTTGATCGCGGCCATCACCATTTGCGCGATGGACTGGGCTTCTTCCAACTGGCCGGTTTCAAAGGCGATGATGAATTCGTCGCCGCCGAAACGGCCAATCGCGGCGCCTGCTGGCACGCGCTTGCGCAAACGCGCGGCCACTTCGGCCAGACAGCGGTCGCCGGTCTGGTGGCCCAAAGTGTCGTTGATTTCCTTGAACCGGTCCAGATCGACCCACAGCAGCGCCAGCTTGCGCCCTTCGGGCAGGACAGCTTGCAGATCGACCAGTTCATGCGTCAACCCACTGCGGTTGAGCAAGCCGGTCACGCCATCGCGCCGCGCCAGCAATTGCATCTTGTCGGCCAGACGCTGGCTGGTTTCCGCCATGGCCAGCGAATCGCGCAGGTTGCGGAAATTGGTCAGCGAGATGGTGATCATCGCAGGAATGGTCAGCCCCAGCACCAGCCCCAGAATTTGCACCGCCCTTTCCTGTGCCAACAGACAGGTGATCGACAAAGGCAGCAGGGTCAGCACCATCTGGCCGATGGACACCATCGGGCGGCCTGCATTTCGGCCCGTGGTGCTGATGGCATAGACCAAGGCCTCGCCCACCACCAACAGGCCCAGCGCGCGGGGCAAAGGCAGCGCCATCACCAAAGCTGCGGCCATACCCGTCGTCAGTCCATAGGCCAGTTTGGCGCGGTGGAAACAATGGCTCGACCGGAACAGGCCGGGGCCGGGTTTCCATTGCGGCAGGATATGGCTGGCCAAAACCGCCATGCCAAAGGTGCAGCGCAGCGCCACCGCGCCCCACAACCACATATTGCCCGCCAGCCACGCGGCCGACAGGCTGGCGATCAGCCCGCTGGCCAGCCCGATCATCAGGCTGAAAGGCTGGCTGTAGAGGGTGGCGACCATTTCGGCCTCGGCCTTGTCCTGTGCCGCGCCATCGCGGGCGGGCGGGGCGAACAAGGCGCGCCATGGGTGATGCAAGCGGTTGATCGGACTGCTCCCTTCAGGTTGCGCCGACACTAGCCCATGGTTACTGGGAATGGTTAAAAACTGGCCTAGGGGTATGGCCGTAAGATGCTGGGTTAAAAGCCGCTTTTATGCCTAAAGCGCTTAGAGCCTGTTTGGAAATTCGCCGAAAGAGGCGAATTTCAAGCGGCACCGGCCCTCTCCCCCTGCCCTACCACCCATATATGGTACCCTGTTGGGTGGTAGGGCAGGGGGAGAGGGCCGGTGCCGCCATTTCCAAACAGACTCTTAGCCCTGTCGGGCAGTTTCGTCCTCGTGCAATCCGCCCTCCACGGTCAGGCCGGTTGCCATGCGGCGGTCCAGATGGTGGCAGACGGCCAGCCAATGCTGATAATCCTCGTGCCGTCCGGAGAAAAAGGCGCGGATGGCCGATGCCCGCGCCCTTTCCGCCGCGCCCAAGCCGTGGCGCGCGAAATGGCGCAAGGCCGATTGCAGCAAGACATCCTGCGGCCATGCGGCATCGCTGTCATTGGCGGGGGCGCTCAGGCGGGGGCGGCGCAAGGTGCGCGCAACGCTCAGGCACTCACCGCTGCCGGCGGCGGCGAAACGGATGGACATGGGACTTACTCCATTCGATCGGGCAGGGGGCACTTTCGACGTGCCATGTTCTAGGGCGCAGCGGCTAAACCTTCGTGTGTTCTCTTGGTTATCACCAGCTTACCAAGGGGGCTTACCTAGTTGTTGAGGCTGTTGTTAATGGGGCTGGGCAATCCATTGCCCGCTGTTGCGATATTCGGGGCGGATGGCCTCGCTGGCGGGCAGGCTTTGCGCGCGATAGGCGCTGTCGCCGCCATGGCGCAGCACATCCTCGGTATAGCGCGGAGACGGGTTGGCGGGCGCAGGCGCGGCGGCATAGCGGCGTTCCAGCGCCACGGGATCTTCGGCCAGACTATAGGCGGCGGTTTGCAGCGCCAGTTGCGGATGCGGGCCGGGCAGGGGTTCGGGGCGGCTATGGACAAAGCGGAATGTGCCCGCTGCGCCAGCCGGACCTGCGAGCGCATAGAAACGATGCGCGCCGATCTGGTCAAGGAAGTTCAGACTGTCGGCCCAGACCGGATGCACGGCAAAAGTGTGGTAATGCGTGGCCAGTCCCACCGGCGCATAGATCGCCCCTTTCAGCGCGGCCTGCGCCACCAGTTCGGCCCGCCGCCAAAACCAAGCCACCGGCTTGCGCGCCAAGGCACCATCGCAGGTGAAGGTGAACTGGCAGCCGGTGGCGCGTTCCGATCCCTGATAGACCACATCGCACACCGTTTTGGGATAGGCCGGATGGGCGAGTCGGTTGAGCACCACTTGCGCCACCGCCCTTTGGCCTGCGTCGGGTTCGCTGGCGGCTTCGTAATAAATCGCCTGTGTCAGGCAGGTCAGCGCGCGGTTGAAATCGACCGGATTGTTCATGCCCGCCAGCGCATGGGCGGGGGGCAGGGCGATGGGCTGCGGTGTCTCGCCGTCCAGTGCTGTGTGATCGCGCGGGGGCGCAGTGAACCAGGGGCTGGCTTCGGGCAGGTCCTGATCATCGATCACATAATAAAAGGCCGAACCGGGAAAGCTCTGTCCCGCCTGTTCGAAAGGCATGGGTTCGATGGCTTGGCTATCCGATCCCTGCGCGCTGAACATGGCCAGCGTGTTGGCCGCTTCCAGCCCGTCACCCTGCATATGGCCCGATACAGCCGCAATTGCCGTCAGTCCCAGCACCGCCGCGCCCAGATAGGCCGCCACGCGGTTGAGCACCGTCAGTCCCCACAGCGGGGGCGATGCCCTGCTGGACAGGCTGCGATCATCAAGGCGGATCGGGCGGGACAAAGCGGGGCTTGTTTCCTGTTGCGGGCGGAATAGGGGATCAGATCACCAAGCATGACCGTTCCCCCGGCGCACTTGCCAAATGCGCAAGGTTTCATTTCGGCACGGTTCTGCCTGACCCTTTTGGCGCTAACCCCGAACTGCTTAAGACCGCCGTGCCATAGATGGTTAATTTGGCCCTATCCTTTGGGCTGGCGCCTGAAACGCGGGCGGGTGGGCGGTCAGGGTTGCGCTGCGGCATAAACTTGGTAAAGCCCGCCCCACGCCATCGGTGCCCGATAAAACGGGCTGAAAAGGGAATTTGGCAGGAGAGGCTATGCGGCCCCGCCTGATCCAGAGCTGCCCCCGCAACTGTCGCCGGACGAGCGTATCGCCTGAATTGTCACTGGCCAACAGGCTGGGAAGACCGCGATGCGTGATGACTTCGGCTAAGCCAGGAGACCTGCCGGTGTGTGGTCGTTCAGCGCCGGGCGGGGTGAACCGGAGTGCAGTGCAGGCATGCTTTGTTACCATGCGTGAGGGACGCGTGGGGGTGATGCTGGCGCCATGAACGGCTTCTCGAAAAGCTGAGGAGCACACATGCTTTTTCGTTACCTGACTTCCGCCGCCATCCTGTCGCTGGCCGCCGGTGCCGCCCATGCGGAAAGCGCGCCTGAAACGACTGATACGACCATCACCGTGCTGGCCACCGGCCGCGCGCAAAAGCTGGGCGAGACGGGCCAGACGATTTCTGTGGTCGGGCTGGAGGAAATCAAGTCGGTGCAGGGGCCGGACCTGACCCGCGTCTTGACCCGTTTGCCCGGCATCAGCGTGGCGCGGGCCGGTGGGCTTGGCGCGACGACCAGCCTGTTTGTGCGCGGTGCCAATTCCGAACAATTGCTGGTGACGCTCGATGGCGTGCGCGTGGAAGACGTGGCCGCGCCTTCGGGTGGCTATGACTTTGGCGGCTTGATGTCGGGCGGCATTGGCAAGCTGGAACTGCTGCGCGGATCGAACAGCGTGGTCTGGGGCGCCAATGCGATTGGCGGCGTGCTGGCCATCACCAGCCGCGAACTGGATGGCGCAGAAGCCAGCGTTGAACATGGCAGCAATGCCAGCTGGGACGCCAATGCCAGCGCGGGCGTGAAGCGCGATTCCTATGCGGTCAATGTCAACGCCGGTTTCACCCGCACCACCGGCATTCCCACCCGCACCACCGACACTTTGCCCAATGGTTTCCGCCAGTGGCATTTCTCGGGCCGCGCGCGTTATACGCTGGCGCAGGGGCTGGATCTGGTGGCCAATGGCCGCTTCGCCGATACGCGTCTGGGCATCGATTCCTATGACTGGGTCAAGGGCTATGTGAACCGCGGTGAAAAGCAGTCGGGCGAGCAGGCTTCGGGCCGCGTTGGTCTGGACTATCAGGGCGCGGGCTTTGGCCTGAAGGGCGGCGTGGCTGTGTCCTCGCTGCGCCGTGGCTATCTGGACCCGACGGTGCAGGCCACCGAATATTCCAACTATCTGGGCCGCAGCACCCGCGCCGATCTGTCGGGCCATGTGGCGCTGCCGGCGGGCTTTGCGCTGGATGCGGGCGGCACCAGCGAATGGAGCCATGCGCGCAATTTCTATTTCACCCCCGGCGGTGACCATGACGCGCGTCTGAGCAGCCTTTACGCGCTGCTGGGCCAGCATAGGGGGCGTTTGGACCTCAATGCAGGTCTGCGCATGGATGACCATTCGACCTTTGGCACGCATTGGACCTTTGGTGCCAATGGCGCGCTGAGGATCGTGCAGGATGTTCGCCTGCGCGCCTCCTATGGCGAGGGCTTCAAGGCGCCCACCCTGTATCAGCTGTATGATTCCTATTCGGGGTCGAAGGATCTGCTGGCCGAAACCAGCAAGTCCTATGATATCGCGCTGGAAAAGGGCGACCGCAATGGGCGCATCTTTGGTGCCGTCACCTGGTTCCACCGCGATGTGACCAACCAGATCGACTATAACAACACCACCTTCCGCTATTCCAACCTTGGCAAGACCCGCGCCGAAGGTTTTGAAGTGGAAGGCGGCTTGCGCCCCGTGCCCAGCCTGCAATTGCGCGGCGCCTATACTTATGTGAAGAGCACGAGCCAGAGCGCGGGCAGCAATTTCGGCAAGGATCTGGCCCGCCGTCCGCGCCATATGTTGACCTATAGCACCGACTGGACCTCGCCTTTGGCAGGGCTGGCGCTGGGCGGGGATATTCGCTTGGTATCCTCCAGCTATGACAATGCCGCCAACACCACGCGTCTGGCTGGCTATGCCACGCTGGACCTGCGCGCCAGCATCCCGCTGTGCGAAAAGGTCGAGCTGTTTGGCCGCGTGGAGAATGTGACCAAGGAGCGCTATTCCGTGGTCAATGGCTATAACACGTTGGGCCGCACGGCGGCGGTGGGCCTGCGGGCGAAACTGTAAGCGGGGGATCGGGGCGATGCGGGGGGTAGCGGGAGCATGTTTGCTAGTGCTCCCTTTGCTGACATTGGCCGCCTGCTCGCCCCGTCCTGAAGGCAGGGGTTCGGGCGTGGTTAGCCTCAACCCCTGCACCGATGCCTTGCTGGTGGAACTGGGCGATCCGGCGCAGATAGCGGCCCTTTCCTCTTACAGTTCCACGCCGGGGCAAAGCTCGCTGCCTTTGACCGTGGCGCGGCGCTTTCCCAGCACCCGCGGCACGATGGAAGAAGTGCTGGCCGCGCGGCCATCGGTGGTGGTCAGCGGGGGCTTTACCCCGCCTGCGACGGCCCAAGCCTATCGCCGGATGGGGGTTAGGCTGGTGGAATTGGGCATCGCCTCCACCGTGGAGGAGAGCGATGCGCAGATCCGCCAGATGGCCGCCTTGCTGGGCCATCGGCAGCGGGGCGAGGCTTTGATCGCGCGCATCCATACCGCCTTGGCGCAGGCCGCGCCGCCTGCGGGGCAGGCTGCGGTGCCTACTCTGGTATGGCATGGCGGCGGCTTGGTGTCGGGGCCGCATACGTTGATTTCCGATGTGATGGCGCGGGTTGGGCTGGCGCCGCTCAGCGCCACCAAGGGCCTGTCGCAGGCGCAATATCTGCCTTTGGAGGCGGTGGTGGCCGATCCGCCCGCTTTGGTGCTGGCCGTGGCGCATAGTGGCCAAGGGACCGATGGGCGCCGCAGCGGGGCGCGGGCTATTTCCCATCCAGTGCTGGACCGGTTGCCCCATACAAGGCGGGCCGAATTGGACCCCTCGCTGGAATATTGCGGCGGGCCGACGATTATCGCGCTGGCGCAAAGGCTGGCGCAGATCAGGCAAGACCTGCCACAGGAGCATCCATGATGAGCCGTCTCAATCTCTGGCTTTTGCTGGCGCTGGCTTTGGCCTTTGCGGCATCCTTGCTGGCAGGGAGGGTGTGGATCGATCCCTTTGTGCCGCCCTTTGCGGGGGCAGAGCTGATCCTGATCGACTTGCGCCTGCCGCGCGCTTGCCTTGCCGTGTTGGTGGGGGCGGGGCTGGGCAGCGCGGGGGCGGCGATGCAGGCCTATTTGCGCAACCCTTTGGCTGATCCGGGCCTGTTTGGCATTGCTCCCAGCGCGGCCTTGGGCGCGGTGCTCAGCCTGTGGCTGGGGGCCTATGGGCTGAAGCTGGGGGCATGGGCGCTGCCTTTGTTCGCGCTATTGGGCGCGGGCGGGGCGATGGCGCTGCTGGGCCTGATCGCGGCGCGGGGCGGGGCGGCTTTGTTTACGCTGGCGGGGATGATGATCGCCAGCCTGTCGGGCGCGCTGATGAGTCTGGCGATCAGCCTTGCCCCTTCGCCCTTTGCCCTGTCGGAAATTGTGGTGTGGCTGATGGGCGCTTTGGCGGACCGCAGCTGGAGCGAGGTTTGGGTGGCTTTGCCGCTGACGCTGGCGGGGCTGGGCGCTTTCTGGCTGGCCGCGCCCGCGCTGGATGCGCTGACTTTGGGCGAGGCGACCGCGCGTTCGCTGGGCGTGGATCCGCGGAGGTTGCAAATGCTGCTGATCCTTGGCGTTGGCTGCACCGTGGGGGGCAGCGTGGCCGTGGCGGGCGTGATCGGCTTTGTCGGGCTGGTGGTGCCGCATCTGTTGCGCCCATTAACCGACAAAAGGCCGTCGAGCCTGATCCTGCCTTCGGCCTTGGGCGGGGGGCTGCTGCTCTTGCTGGCCGATAGCCTTTGCCGCCTGATCCCGCTGGCGGGGGGCGAATTGCGGCTGGGCATTGCGCTCAGCCTGCTCGGTGCGCCTTTCTTTCTGGCGCTGTTGTGGCGGATGCGGCGCGAAGGTTTCCGTGGAGGCTGGGCATGATTTTGACCGCCCAAGATGTTGCGCTGGCAGGCCGGTTGCAGCCTTTGTCGCTGGTGCTGGAACCGGGGCAGGTGATTGCCATTTGCGGGCCCAATGGCGCGGGCAAATCCTCGCTGCTGTCTTTGCTGGCCGGAGTGCAGGCCGCCGATGCGGGCGCGGTGGCCTTGGACGGCACGGCCCTGTCCGCGATTCCAGCCCGCGAAAGGGCGCGCAGCCTTGGCTATCTGGCGCAGGGCGGCGGGGCGGCATGGGATCTGGAGGTGGAGGCCTTGGTGGCTTTGGGCCGCCTGCCATGGCAGGCCGCGCCTTTGCAGCGGGCCGTGTCCAGCGCGGGGCAGGATGCGGAGGCGGTGGAGGAAGCTTTGGCCGCGATGGACCTGCTGGCGCTCCGTCACCGTCCGCTCTCGCGCCTGTCGGGCGGGGAAAGGGCGCGGGCGATGTTGGCGCGGGTATTGGCGGGGCAGCCGCGCTGGATTCTGGCCGATGAACCTTTGGCCAGTCTGGACCTTGGCCATGGGCTGGGCCTGTTGGCGGCCTTGCGGCAGGCGGCGAATCAGGGCGCGGGCGTGGTGCTGGTGCTGCATGATCTGGCGCTGGCGATGAACCATGCCGACCGCGTGCTGGTGCTGGATGAGGGGCGTTTGGTGGCCGATGGACCGCCCGAAGTCGCGCTGGCGCAAGGCGTTATCGAACAGGTGTGGCGGGTGAAAGCGCAATGGCTGGGCGAGGTGGGGGCGCGGGCTTTGGGATTGGGTTGTTAATGGTTTCGGGCGGCTCCTGTCCCGCTGCGGAACAGGGGTTCTCAACGAAAGGTTAAGGCTCTCGACCTCGGATCGGGATTGCTCCCTAGTGGGTGCCATGATGAAACAGACCGCCCGCTTGCTCGCCCTTTCCGTGTTTGCATTTTCGGCTGGGGCCTTCTCGCTGCCCGCCATGGCGGCGGAGCAACCTGTGACCGGCGCTGCGCCGACATGGGTGCAGCAGGTGGCCGCTCCGGTGGCAGTGGCGCAGAATGCCCAGCCCCTGCGTCTGTTGTTGCAGGACCAGCAGGTGCGGTTTCACAAGGACGGCGCCAGCCTTTACCAGCACCGCCTCTGGCGCATTGACGCGCCCGAAGGCGTGGCGGCGCTGGAGCAACTGGCGCTCAGCTGGCAGGCGCAGAGTGACCAATTGACCATCCACAGCTTTCGCCTGACCCGCAAGGGGCGCAGCCATGATGTGCTGCCCGCCATCGCGCAGGTGCTGGAGATGCAGGATGTGCCCCATTCCGCGCTGACCATGGACGGGCGGCGCAGCCTTGGCCTGCCTTTGGGCGGGTTGATGGTGGGCGACGAGGTGGAACTGGCTTGGTCGATTGACCGCAGCGAGCCTTTGCTGAACGGCCATCGCGATCTGGCGCTGGAGGCGGGGGAGGCCGATGTGGTGGCCTTGTCCGCGACATGGGATGGCGCGATGGGGGTGGAGGCCAAGGGCCTGCCCGCGCCGGTGCAGCAGGGGGCCGGTGAAGCGCATTGGCTGGTGCAGGGCGGCGCCAAGACCAAGGCGCAGGTGCGTTTCAGCGATTTTGGGCAATGGTCGGATGTGGCGGGTTTGATGGTGCCTCTGTTCGCCTCGGCCCGCGTGCTGAACGAGGATAGCCCCTTGCATGAGGAGATCGCCCGTATCCGCGCCGCCAGTGCCGATCCCATGGTGCGGGCGCAAATGGCGCTGGCTTTGGTGAAGGGCAAGACGCGCTATCTCTATTCCGGCCTTGGCGATGCGCCCTTGCGCCCGATGCGCGCCGATCAGGTATGGGGGCGCGGCTTTGCCGATTGCAAGGGGCGGGCGGCCTTGCTGCTCGCTTTGCTGGACGGGCTGGATCTGGTGGCGGAACCGGCTTTGGTGGCCATGCAGGGCGGCGCGGCGCTGGACCGCCATTTGCCCAGCCTGTCGGGTTTTGACCATGTGATCGTGCGGGCGCAGATCGGCGGGCGGGTCTTGTGGCTGGACCCTGCCAAGGGGGGCGAGGCGGTGAAAGGCACGTTGGCCTATGGCTGGGCTTTGCCCCTGCGTCTGGGGGCGGGGCTGGAGGCGGTGAGCCCCAAGCGCGCGGCGGCCAAGGGGGATCTTGCGCGTAATCCCTGATGGGCAGTTGTTAGCTGATCTGGTTATGGGCCATAGGGGCGGCGACTCCCCTTGCCAAATGCGAACAGATCTGGAACATACCGCCCCATGAGCCTTACCCATATCACCGTGCGGGGCGCCCGCGAGCATAATCTCAAAGGCATCGATATTTCGCTGCCGCGCGATAGTCTGATCGTGATGACCGGCCTTTCGGGGTCGGGCAAATCGTCTTTGGCGTTTGATACGATCTATGCCGAGGGGCAGCGGCGCTATGTCGAGAGCCTGTCGGCCTATGCGCGCCAGTTTCTGGAAATGATGCAAAAGCCCGATGTGGAACATATTGACGGGCTGTCGCCTGCCATTTCCATCGAGCAGAAAACCACCAGCCGCAACCCGCGCTCCACCGTGGCCACGGTGACCGAGATTTACGACTATATGCGTCTGCTCTGGGCGCGGGTGGGCGTGCCCTATTCGCCTGCCACCGGCCTGCCGATTGCGGCGCAAACCGTTTCGCAGATGGTGGACCGCGTGATGGGCCTGCCCGAAGGCACGCGCGCCTATTTGCTGGCCCCCGTGGTGCGCGGGCGCAAGGGCGAATATCGCAAGGAAATCGCCGAGTGGCAGAAGGCGGGCTATACCCGCCTGCGCGTCGATGGCGAGCTCTATGCCATCGAGGATGTTCCCGCGCTGGACAAGAAGTTCAAGCATGACATCGAGGTGGTGGTTGATCGTATCGCGGTGAAACCGGGCATCGAATCGCGTTTGGCCGACAGTTTTGAACAGGCGTTGAAACTGGCCGAGGGGCTGGCCTTTGTCGATCTGGCCGATGGCGTGGTGCCGGGGCGCGAGGATGAGGCCAAGGTGAAAGGAAAGGCGATGAAGGGGGCGGGGGTGCCGCTCAACCGCATTGTCTTTTCCGAAAAATTTGCCTGCCCCGTGTCCGGCTTCACGCTGGAGGCGGTGGAGCCGCGCCTGTTTTCCTTCAACGCGCCGCAGGGGGCCTGCCCCACTTGCGATGGCTTGGGCGAAAAGCTGCTGTTTGATCCGCAATTGGTGGTGCCCAACGAGGCGCTGAGCATCAAGGAAGGCGCGGTGGTGCCTTGGGCCAAGAGCAATCCGCCTTCGCCCTATTACATGCAGGTGCTCTCCAGTCTGGCCAAACATTACGGGTTCAAGCTGGAAACGCCTTGGGCCGATCTGCCGGTCGAGGTGAAGATCGTGATCCTCTATGGCACGGGCAAGACGCCGGTGCCGCTGACCTTTATCGACGGGCGCAAGAGCTATACGGTTGAAAAGGCCTTTGAAGGCGTGATCGGCAATTTGAACCGCCGCATTCTGGCCACCGATAGCGCATGGATGAAGGAGGAACTGTCCAAGTTCCAGACCGCCCAACCTTGCGAGACTTGCGAGGGCAAGCGCCTGAAGCCCGAAGCGCTTTGCGTGAAAGTGGCCGAAACCGATATTGCCAGCGTGACCCGCCTGCCGGTGGGCGAGGCGCTGGAATGGTTTGGCGGGCTGGACGCGAAACTGGGCGATCAGCAGAAGCAGATTGCCAAGGCGATCCTCAAAGAGATCAACGAGCGTCTGGGCTTTCTCAACAATGTGGGGCTGGATTACCTCAATCTGGACCGCACCAGCGGCACTTTGTCGGGCGGGGAAAGCCAGCGTATCCGTCTGGCCAGCCAGATCGGCAGCGGCCTTTCGGGCGTGCTTTACGTGCTGGACGAGCCTTCGATCGGCCTGCACCAGCGCGACAATGACATGTTGCTGGCCACGCTGAAGCGGCTGCGCGATCTGGGCAATACAGTGATCGTGGTGGAGCATGACGAGGATGCGATCCGTGCTGCCGATTACATTGTCGATCTGGGGCCGGGCGCGGGTGTGCATGGCGGGCAGGTGGTGGCCGAGGGCACTTTGGCCGATATTCTGGCCAATCCCGACAGTATCACCGGCCAATATCTGACCGGATTGCGCAAGATTGAGGTGCCTGCCGAGCGGCGCAAGGGCAATGGCAAGGCGATTGTGGTGGAAAATGCCCGCGCCAACAATCTGAAAGGCGTGACGGCGCGTTTCCCGCTGGGCACTTTCTGTTGCGTGACCGGCGTTTCGGGCAGCGGCAAATCGACGCTGACGCTGGATACTTTGCAGGCGGGGGCCAGTCGCGCTCTGAACGGGGCGCGGGTGATCGCGGGGGCGCATGACCGGATCACGGGCCTCGATCATTGCGACAAGGTGATCGAGATTGACCAATCACCGATTGGCCGCACGCCGCGTTCTAATCCGGCCACCTATACCGGCGCTTTCACGCTGATCCGCGACTGGTTTGCGGGCCTGCCGGAGGCGCAGGCGCGGGGCTATAAGTCGGGGCGGTTCAGCTTTAACGTGAAGGGCGGGCGCTGCGAGGCCTGTCAGGGCGACGGGCTGATCAAGATCGAGATGCATTTCCTGCCCGATGTTTACGTCACTTGCGAGGAATGCGGCGGCAAGCGTTACAACCGCGAGACGCTGGAGGTGAAGTTCAAGGGCCATTCCATCGCCGATGTGCTGGACATGACCATCGAGGATGCCGAGAGCTTCTTTGCCAATGTGCCCCCGATCCGTGATCGGATGCATATGTTGAACGAGGTGGGGCTGGGCTATGTGAAAGTGGGCCAGCAGGCGACCACGCTTTCGGGCGGTGAGGCGCAAAGGGTGAAGCTGGCCAAGGAACTGGCGCGGCGTTCCACCGGCAAGACGCTCTATGTGCTGGACGAGCCGACCACCGGCCTGCATTTCGAGGATGTGCGCAAGCTGTTGGAAGTGCTGCACCGTTTGGTGGATGGCGGCAATTCGGTGGTGGTGATCGAGCATAATCTGGATGTGATCAAAACCGCCGACTGGATTATCGACATGGGGCCGGAAGGCGGCGTGCGCGGCGGGACTATCGTGGCCGAGGGTACGCCGGAGCAAGTGGCGAAGAACAAGGCCAGCTTTACGGGGGCCTATTTGAGGCCGCTGCTCAAGCGGTGATTGTTGAGGCTATCGTTGCGCCTTTCATCTTGGCGGTGATGGACGCTGCTCTGTGGTGGCGCATCGATGGTATTCTGTCTGGCGGGCCCTTTCCGCCTGCGCGGTGGCGTATGCGTCGCCGTCGTTGGGGTGCTATTTGTGCGGCCTACTTATGGGTTCTGCTCGTGGCTTGGACGAAAAACTTAGCGTCGACGCTCGAGAATGGCCTCGTTGACTCAGCCTTTTTAGTTTCCATGGTCGCGATTGTGATATGGTGGATGGTCGCAATCTATCGTGACATTAAAGGCTAGGTCAGACTGCGAAGGATGGCGAGATAGGCGGAGCGTTCGGCGGATAGGCTGCGGCTTTGCGCCTCGGCCTGTCCGTTGCGGGCGAGCGTGTCGGCCAATGCGGGATGTTCCAGCAGGGTGAGCGCGGCGTTGGCGATGGCGGTGGGGTTGCGTTCGGGCATCAGGCAGGTTTGGCCGTGGCGGCAAAAGGCGCGGTTGCCGATGGCATCGGGGCAGATAGTGGCGCAGCCTGCGGCCATGGCCTCCAGCGCGGGGAGGAAGAAGCCTTCCTGTGGCAGCGGCAGGGTGATGGCCACGCGCGCGCTGGCCATGAGCGCGAGATAGTCGGCGCGGGGGAGCGGCGAGATTTGCACCAGCGGGTCCACGCCTTGCTGGCGCAGGATGGCGGCGATGGCCTCTGCCAGAGCGGGGTCTTTCATGCCGCCGATGAAGATGGGCGCGGTTTTGGCCGAGCCTTGGGGGATGGCGGAGAGGTCTAGCCCTGCGGTGATGGTGTGGATGTGGCCGTTGGCGCGGCCGGTGGCCTGCACGGCCTGCGCGACCTCTGCGCTGACGCAGAGGCGGATGGCGGGGCGGGAGAGGAAGGCGTAGCGTGGATCGGCCGGATCGGCATGGGCCAAGCCTTGCAGCAGGTTGATGATGGGGATGTGGCTTTCGAGGCCCAGTGGCACCTGCGCCCAATCCATTCCGGCGAGGAAGAGGGCATCGGCTTGGTCCGGCTGCCATATGTCTGTCAGGCAGTCGTGGGGGAAGGGATGGTCGGGCAGGCTGTCGGCGCTGAGGAAAAGGCGGGGCGTGAACAGGGCGCTGGCCTGCGTGTGGGCGATGTAATCCGCCAGTTTGAGATGGCCGCCCTGAAAGCTGCGATAATCGCGGAAAAAGAACATGTTGCGCATGGGGGGAGGATATGCCGCCTGTGCCATCGTGCAAGAATGAATGCTGCCATTTTGGCGGGCATGACGGGGCCTCCGCTGACGGCGGATGGCGGGAAATGGGTCGGCGTCTGGCGGGCGCCCGTGTGCGATGGGCGCGGATGCTGTCTCTTTCTATGCGACCGTCCGAAGGCTGACTGCGCAGGCTCCTTCGGCTCGACCCTGCGGATGGTAGCAGCAGCGGAGGCGGGCTCGCAAAGGCCCCGCTGCCTTCATACTATCCATCCGAAATTGGGCGCTGTTGGCGTGGCACGACTTGTTTAAACCCGATCCCACGGCCCGACAAACGCCGACCCTTACCCCCTTTCCCAATGGCGCCTTGGTGGGGAGGCGGTGGTGTGTTTAACCGATTTGGTTTTGTGTAGGAAAGGGGGATTCTTTTGGCGGTTTAATCGCTGCGCGATGGGCCTCCGGCGGGCAAAGGGCGGGGGCCCTTTGCAATCCCGTTAAACTGCACTTGAACTTATGTTCATCGCTGCTCTATTTTCCTTGATGGCATCGGAGAAAAGGCGTGAAAATAAAGAGATATATGCCATTGGCAGCGGCAATTGACATGATTATTAATAATAGGATTTGCCTTTTAAATCCAGATGGCTGGCCGGATAAAAATGATATTGGTTTTATTAGTAAATTTATATCATTAAGAAATGTTGAGGCTGTCAGGGCTATTTGCTTCACCTATGCGGCGGAGACGTATCATCACTGGAGTGTTTACGGTCAATCGGATGGGGTTTGTGTAACATTTGATTTTGAAAAAATGATTGAATTCTTTCAGGATGAGGAATTTTTTTGGGGATTTGTTGAATACTATCCCAATAGTAAGATTCGTCCGGAAAAGCTTGGTCCGAGAGATCTTTGTTTCACGAAGCGTTGGGCGTATAAGGACGAGAAAGAATTTAGGATAATGTGGAGTTCTTCGCGTCCGTTCGATGGGCCGAAATATGTAAATTTCGAGCATAATTGCATTTCGTCAATTCAGTTTAGTCCTTGGACATATGACGCTATCTGTAAATCCCTGAAGGATATTTTTCTAAAATGCCTGAAGGGTGGGGAAGGCGTAAGGATAGAAAAGAGTAAAATCACTTATCATGGCGAATGGCTGGATATTTTAAAATCTGTCGATGAGATGGATTTTGATTTTCTATTTGAAGGGGACCAAACCTATCGTGACCCTTTCCCAAAGCGGAAGACGTCTATCCGCCGATCAAAATGAACATTTCTATTGGTGGGATTGCAAAGGGCTCCCGCCCTTTGCCCGCCGGAGGCATATCGCGCAGCGATTAAAACCGCCAACAAACAAAAAAAAGGCGCCAGCCGAAGCCAGCGCCTTCTTCTAACCCAAAGATTAAACCTTACTTCTGGCCAGCCAGCAGCTTCAGGCGCAAGGCGTTGAGCTTGATGAAGCCAGCGGCGTCTTTCTGGTCATAGGCGCCGGCGTCGTCCTCAAACGTCACGTGGCGTTCGGAGTAGAGCGAGTAGGGCGACTTGCGGCCCACGACATAGGCGCCGCCCTTGTAGAGCTTGAGGCGCACGGTGCCGGAGACTTTGGCCTGGCTGTGGTCGATGGCGGCCTGCAGCATTTCGCGCTCGGGGCTGAACCAGAAACCGTTGTAGATCAGTTCGGCATAGCGGGGCATCAGCTCGTCCTTGAGGTGGGCGGCGCCACGGTCAAGGGTGATGCTTTCGATGCCGCGATGGGCGCGGGCGTAGATTTCGCCACCGGGGGTTTCGTACATGCCGCGCGACTTCATGCCGACGAAGCGGTTTTCGACGAGGTCGAGGCGGCCGATGCCATGCTTGCGGCCCAGTTCGTTGAGCGCGGTGAGCAGGGTGGCGGGCGACATGGCTTCACCGTTCAGAGCCACGCCATCGCCCTTTTCGAACTCGATCTCGATATATTCGGGGGCGTCGGGGGCGTCTTCGGGGTTGACGGTGCGGCTGTAGACATAGTCGGGCACTTCCGACCACGGATCTTCCAGCACCTTGCCTTCAGAGGAGGTGTGCAGCAGGTTGGCGTCGGTGGAGAAGGGGCTTTCGCCGCGCTTGTCCTTGGGGACGGGGATCTGGTGCTCTTCGGCCCAGGCGATCAGCGCGGTGCGGCTGGTCAGGTCCCATTCGCGCCACGGGGCGATAACCTTGATGCTGGGCTGCAAGGCATAGGCGGAGAGTTCGAAGCGGACTTGGTCGTTGCCCTTGCCGGTGGCGCCATGGGCCACGGCGTCGGCGCCGGTTTCCTTGGCGATTTCGATCAGGCGCTTGGAAATCAGCGGGCGGGCGATCGAGGTGCCCAGCAGATAGTCGCCTTCATAGCGGGCATTGGCGCGCATCATCGGGAACACGAAATCGCGCACGAATTCTTCGCGCAGGTCGTCGATGTAGATGTGTTCAGGCTTCACACCCATCAGTTCGGCCTTGGCGCGGGCCGGTTCCAGTTCCTCACCTTGGCCGAGGTCGGCGGTAAAGGTGATCACTTCGCAATTATAGGTGACCTGCAGCCACTTGAGGATAACCGAGGTGTCGAGGCCGCCGGAATAGGCGAGAACGACCTTTTTGATGTCGGACATGATGGGCGCTCCATGACAGAGGAATAGGCTTTGGCCGCGCGCCTAGCAGGGTGGGGGGCGGTTGGCAATTATGGGTGAACGGCACCGGCCCTCTCCCCCTGCCCTACCACCCAACAGGGTACCATATATGGGTGGTAGGGCAGGGGGAGAGGGCCGGTGCCGCCTCAAAACTTCAGCGCAGCAGGTCCACGATTTGCCATGCGCCAATCGCGGCAAACATGATCGCGGCCACAATGCGGGCCAGTTTCAAAGGCACGATACGCACCAGACGGTCGCCAAGGAAGACGGCGGGGGCGTCGGCGATCATCATGCCAAGGGTGGTGCCCGCCGCGACGGTCAGCACATCATGGTAACGCGCGCCAAGGGCAATGGTGGCGATCTGCGTCTTGTCGCCCATTTCGACGAGGAAGAAGGCGATTGCCGTGGTGGTGAAAGCCGAGAGCCAGCCGCCGCTGCCTTCCTTCACCGAAGGCTCCTCATCATCGTCCAGACTGTCGGGCACAAGCGTCCATGCCGCCATGGCCAGAAAGCCCGCCGCCACGGCAAAGCGGAACCAGCGTGCGTCGAGCAGGCCCGCGACTTCCGAACCGACCAGCGCGGCCAGCAGGTGATTGGCGACCGTAGCGGCAAAGATGCCCGCCACCACGGCCCATGGGCGTTGCAATTTTGCGGCCAGAACCATGGCCAGCAGCATGGTCTTGTCGCCAATCTCGGCCAGAGTGACGACAGCGGTGGAGGTGAGCAGGGTAGAGATCATGGCCGCGCGAGGTAGAGAACGTCCCTTGGCTGGGCAAGCAGATGTTGGCCGGAATCGATGAACAGAGTTTCCCCGCTGGCCAGCCAGCCTTGGGCCATGAACAAAGCGGCCTCGGCGATCTCCTGCGGCGCGGTCAGGCGTTGCAACAGGTTCATCCGGCCCGAGGTTTCATGCTCTTGCGGTTGCTGGTCATAGCTGGGCAGCATGGCGCCCGGTGCGATGGCATAGATGCGGTCTTCGGCCTTGCACGCGCCCATGGCCAGCATTTTCACTGTGGCGGACAGGGCATGTTTGGCCATGGTATAGCTGAAGAAATCGGGGTTGGGGTTGGCCAGTTTCATGTCGGTAATGGCAATCACCCGCCGCCCTGCCTTGGCCCGCGCATGGGTCAGAAAGGCCTGCGCCATGCGGGTGGGGGTCAGCGCGTTGACGGTCATCGCCTCGGCAAAGACATCGGGGAGGATGGCTGCGGCATCATCGTAACGGAACACCGCCGCGCTGTTCACCAACATGCGCCAGTCGGGCAGGGTTTGGGCCAATTGCTCCACCATCGCCACCGCCGCATCGGGATCGGCCAGATCGCAACCCACGATGCTGGCGCTGGGCAGAGTATCGGCCAAGGCCTGCGCGGCATCGCGGCTTTGCCCGTAATGGATGATCACATGCCACCCCGCCGCGCCAAAGCTGCGGGCGATGCAGGCGCCAATCCGCTTGGCGCCGCCGGTGATCAGAATGGCCGGTCGGTTCATGGCCGAGGGTGAAGCATAAAGCGCGGGCGAAGGGAAGCGCACTTGAGGGCTGATTCGAAATGCTTATGGTGTGCTGGTCGAGCCTAAACGGGGGTAGCGCATGAAGATCGATCTGGTGGATGTTTTCGTGAATGGCGCGCTTTCGGGCAATCCCTTGGCGGTGGTGCATGGGGGCAGGGACCTGTCGGATGAGCAGATGCAGGCGCTGACCCGCTGGCTGGGCTTTTCGGAAACCACCTTTCTGTTGCCCCCGACACAGGGCGGGGCGGATTATCGGGTGCGGATTTTCTATCCGGCGGGGGAATTGCCCTTTGCGGGCCATCCGACGCTGGGCACGGCCTTTGCGTGGCTGGCGGCGGGCGGGGTTCCGGCAGGGCCGGTGGTGGTGCAGCAATGCGGGGTAGGGCTGGTGCCGGTGCGGGTGGCGGGCGACAGGCTGGCCTTTCGTGCGCCCGATTTGCTGCGCTCTGGCCCTTTGACCGAGGAGGAATTGGCGCCTGCTCTGGCCGCGATGGGCTTGCCGCGCGAGGCGGTGGTGGAGGCTTTGTGGGCCGACAATGGGCCGGGCTGGAAATTGCTGCGTCTGTCCAGCGCCGAGGCGGTCTTGGCGGTGGAGCCGGAGGTGCGGCAACCCTTGGGCACCAACATCGGCCTGATCGGCCCTTCGCAGGAGCAGGGCGTGGATTGGGAAGTGCGGACCTTTTTCACCAACCCGCTGGGCCTGTTGGCCGAAGATCCCGTGACCGGCAGCCTGAACGCGGGCGCGGCGCAGGCCCTGTTTGCGCAAGGGCTGGCGCAGGGCAGCTATGTCGCGGCGCAGGGGCGCAGGACCGGTGCGGACGGGCGGGTCTATGTCGAGCAGGACGAGTTGGGCGTATGGATTGGCGGCGCGGTGCGTATGGTGGCGCAACACGCGGCGTTGGAAATTTAGCCTGTCCTACAAGAACCATTATGGTTAATTCATCGAGTCATTCCAGTGTGGACTGGCCGATGGAGAATGACCATGCCCAACCCCCAGATTACTTTCCCCGCCGCTTTCGCCCCCGCCCAGGCGGTTGCCTTTGCCAATGGTGACAATAGCGCGCAGGTGGTGAGCCAGACCGCCCCGCTGCCCGTGACGGTGACCAATGCGGCAAGCGGAGGCGGTGCGATGACCGAGGCCGATGGTGCCAATGTGGCTCTGGGCGCAAAGGCCGATGCCGCCGCCACCAGCGATACGGGCGCGTTCAGCCTGATCGCGCTGACCAAGCGCCTGCTGGGCAAATTGCCCGCCAGTCTGGGGCAGAAAACCGCCGCCAACAGCCTGCCGGTGGTGCTGCCCAGCGATATGGGCGCGCTGCCGGTGTCTGCCGCCGCGTTGCCGCTGCCTGCCGGTGCGGCCACGGCGGATAACCAAGGCACGGCCAACACCGCCTTGGCCGCCATTCTGGCCAAGCTGATCGCCGCGCCCGCCACCGCCGCGAATCAGGCCACGGCCAATGCCAGCCTGTCGGCCATCGCCGCGCAATTGCCCGCCAGCCTTGGGCAAAAGACGGCGGCGGGCAGCCTGCCCGTCACGCTGCCCAGCGACATGGCCACCCTGCCGGTCAGCAACACCGATGGCGTGGCCGATGGCGCGACACAAACCGCCAGCGTCACCAGCGCGGCGGTGGTGCTGTCGCTGGACACTTTGGGCTATGCCTCTGGCTCTTTCCAGATCACCAGCATCGGCAGCGGCAATACCGTCTCGTTCGAGCAGAGCAATGACGGCACAAACTGGACGGCGCTGCCGGTCAATCTGGCCACCACGCCCTTTGTCGCCTACGCATCGACCGCCACCGTCACCGGCATCTTCAATTTCGGCATCATCGCCCGCTATGTCCGCGCCCGTGTCAGCACCTATTCCAGCGGCACGGTGACGATCACATCTTGCCTGAAACGCACCAAGGGCGACACCGAAACCGTGCTGTCCACCGTGATATCGGGCGGAACGGCCACGATTGGCTCAATTGCGGCCTATGCTGGTTACATAGAGTATACAACTTCCCTTGCTGCTAATGCAGCCCTTCCATCACCTGTAAGCAGAGTTGCTTCAGCGAATCCATCGGCATCCTATTTCAACGCTCGTGCCTATTCGGATCAGGCGGGTACGATGACTATAGAGCAAACTATTAACAGTGGTGGCACTTGGGAAGTAGTTGCCAGCACTGCCGTTTCGGCGGGAGTAGTCGCTTTTTTACGTATTCCCACAACTGGACACCTCGAAGAACCGTGTAAATTTGGCGTGGCAAGTGCGCGAGGGGTTGTCGGCGGCGCAGGGAATGCCGTTTTGCGGGGTTGAGCGGACGATTATTGGTCGGTCGGGCGGCCTTTCGGGCC
>NZ_SACO01000019.1 GCF_004005905.1 Novosphingobium umbonatum | reverse complement strand
ACACTGAGTAGGTCCATGTCGATCACTCCGATGCCT
Organism: Novosphingobium umbonatum; assembly: GCF_004005905.1. Lineage (GTDB taxonomy): Bacteria > Pseudomonadota > Alphaproteobacteria > Sphingomonadales > Sphingomonadaceae > Novosphingobium > Novosphingobium umbonatum. The sequence continues at coordinate 47,190 of NZ_SACO01000019.1, read as the reverse complement.
CCCGACTGTCAGCCGGAGGCGAGGAAAGCATGGGTCAATTCTCAGTGAAAATTTACGCCCCTCCCGGGTCAATTCTCAGCGCAACTCAACATAGCTCAACCATCTTTCGTCTCTGACCCATATTCGTCTTGCCGAGGCTCGTGCCACAAAATCGCGTTCCACCAGCTACTGACCGATCTTGGCTTTGCTGGACGCCTTCGCAGTATGGTCGTCACCGTCACAGGCGGGCCATGTCATCCATCGCCTGACACTTCCACGCGCCGATCATCGTGTGATGGACACCATGTTGGGCTGCCAATTCAGCCAGAGTCAGATCGCTCCGGATCGCGTTGAACTCTGCACTGTAGCGCTTTCTCGTCGTCTTCATTCCAGCCAGTCCTCAGGTCAGGCTGAGCTTGTCACCCTGTCCAAAAAAATCGGCACCACCTTAGGCCGAGGGGCTTAGCCGGCGCTGCAAGAGCGGATTGGCCCTATGCGGAGGCCTTCGCCGCATGGCAGGCTGAATTGATCCGTCAGGAATGCTGCAGTGCTTGCTATCGTTGACGGAACAAGAGCAATGCGCGGTAATCAACCCATTGGCGTCAGCCCAGGTAGTGAAGGGGCATCACCCTGTAACGCCTTATCTATTGCTTCGATCGATAGGGTTGGCGCCAATTCGCGCAGCAGTTCAAAGATGAAATCGCGCTGGATCCGGTCACCACGCAGCAGCGCCCATGTGATGCAGCCTGGGAACAGGTGTCCGGTGGGCAGGGCGATCAGATCTGCGTCCTGTTCGGTCAAGGCCATTTCTGCCATCACGCCCACGCCCAGATCCATGCGCACAAAGGTCTTCATTGTATCGGCATCGCGCGCGGTGCAGGCGATGGTGGGGTGAAGACCGGCTGCGTGAAAGCTGCGGCCCAGTTTGTAATCGTGGCGGGTGATGGTTTCGGCGGCCACCAGCGGCACGTCCGCCAATTCGGCCAAGGTGACTGGCCTCTCGCGCATGGCCCAAGAGTGGGCTGCAGGCACCACCAGCACTCTTTGCCATGAAAACAGGGGGATGGCAGCAAAAGCGGCGGGCCGCTCGCCTTCGGTGCTGACCAAAGCCAGATCGATTTCGTCGCGTTCCAGCATGGCGATACATTCGCCTTCCCCGCCGGGGTGGAGCCGGAATTGCAGATCGGCAAAGCGGCGCTTTAACCGGCGCAAGGCGGGCGGAAGGACAAAACGGCCTAGCGTTTGCGTGGCCGCAATCCGCATCAACCCGCGGGTTTCACGCCGATGGTTGGCGGCCAGCGTTTCAATATTGGCCATTTCGCCCAGCAATTTGCGGGCATGGCCCAGCACCGCCGCGCCACTTGGGGTGGGCTGGCCCAGGCTTTTGCCACGGCGCAAAAAGATCTGAAAGCCAAGCTCTTCTTCCAATTGCTTTAACTGGCGCGACAGCGCCGGTTGCGTGGCATTGAGGCGCGAGGCCGCCAGCGAGATGTTGCAATCGGCATCCATGATGGCCAGCAGGCTGCGCATTTGGGCGAGGTTCATGGGGGCAGCATAGGGTTTGCGGGGCAATCCGGCAATTGCCCGCCATTTATACCATCTGCTTATATCAATAGAGGTATATCGATATCCGGCATCGCCATTACCCAAGCGCGGCTCCCCTGCCTAAACAGCCCACAATCAAGAGGCCAAGGGAGATCCAAGCCATGGGTGAAGCACATTACGACATTGTCTGGCCGCTGGGCCGCACCGCGATCAAGGCCATCGAGGCCAAGCCGCGCATTGCCGATCTGTCCAAGGCGACAATCGCCCATTTGTCGCATTATGGCTTTCGCCATGACGAGATGATCCCGGTCATCGAGGAGACTATGTCGGCGCAATTCCCCGGCATCAAATTCATCGCTCCGCAAGTATTCGGCAACATTCACGGGCCCCGCCATGGCAAGGATGTGCTGCCCACGCTGGGTGAGAAATTGCATGAGCATGGGGTGAGCGCGGTGATCACCGGCATCGGCAGTTGCGGCACCTGCACCCCCGCCGTAGCCCGCGCCAGCGCCGTGGCTGAGCGTGCGGGCATTCCCGCGACCACGATTGTGGCAACCTCTTTCCTGCGTCAGGCGGTGGTGAATGCGCGTGGCGAGGGCATGGCCGATCTGGGCATTTCGGAATTCCCCGGCGTGATCATGACGCAGAGTGACGAGGAATTGCGCGCCAATGTGGCCAATGTGCTGGTGCCCAATATCATCCGCGAATTGACCAAGACCGTTACGGTCGAGGAAGAATTGAGCGAGCCTGCCGCCCGCGACGTGATCTTCTCGGGCGATTATGATGCGGTGCAGGATTTCCTTTACGCCAACCACTGGACCGATGGCCTGCCCGTCACGCCCCCGACCATAGAGCGCGTCGAGGCCTTTCTGCGCTATACCACCCGCGATCCGGGCGAAGTGCTGGGCGTGATCCAGCCTGCCAACCGTGAGGCGACCATTTGGGCCACTGCCGTCAATGGTGTGATGAGCGGCTGCCGCCCCGAATATATGCCCATCCTGATCGGCATTGTCGAAGCGATGTCCGAACCCAATTTCTATGCCCGCGACTTTGGCGCCACCCCCGGTCTGGAGCCGATGGTGATTGTCAGCGGGCCCATCGTGAAGCAGCTTGGCTTCAATTATGGCACCGCCGTGATGCGCGTGGGTCGCCAATCGAACACGTCGATCGGCCGCTTTGCCCGCATGTTCCTGCGCAATATCGTGGGCTTGCGCTTTACCCCCGATGAAAGCGACAAGGCGACCATCGGCCTTGGCATGAATGTGGCCGCCGCCGAAAACGAGGATGCCGTGACCGACATCGGCTGGACCTCTTTCGCGCAGGATCAGGGCTTTGCGCGTGAGGACAATGTCGTCACGGTGCAGAGCGTGATGTGCTCGTCGATCCCGATCTATTCGGCGGGCGATACGGCCAAGGAACATGCGGACCGTCTGGTCGAGATCTTTGGCGGCATGTGCGCGGGCTGGGCCCATACCGGCATCAAGAAGGCCAAGAACTTCCCGCTGTTGCTGATGAGCCCCGGCGTGGCCAAGATCATCGCTCGCGATGGTTGGTCGAAGCAGGATCTGCAAAACTACATCTGGGAAAACACCAGGATCAAGGTCAGCACGCTGTATCGCCACGCCTGGGAACTGGGCTATACCAGCTTTGACCTGAAGGAATTGCATGCCGAGGGCATGGTGTCCGACGCCTATGTGCAATCGGAGGATCCGGAACGTGAAGTGCGCGTCTTCGTGAAGCCCGAGGCCATTGGCATCGTACTGGCGGGCGACCCGGGCCGCAACCAGAGCCGTGGCTATGTCCAGAATCAGAGCCATGGTTATCCCACGGCCAAGAAGATCGTGCTGCCCGACAATTGGGAAGCGATGATCGCTCCGGCTTAAGCGCGAGGCGAACGGGACAGAATAGAAAAGGGGGAGCGTCAACTCCCCCTTTTTTGTTGGTTGGCATGGCGGTTTATTTAACCGCGCACCCCATGCTGTATCGCCTCGATCACCAATTGGCAGGCCGCGTTCAGCACGGCCCCGCGCCGCCGGATCAGGCCGATCTGACGCACCAGTCCCAAGGGGCCGACCGACAATTCGCAGACCAGCCCCTGTGTCATGTCCTGTGCAAAGGGATGGGGGGTGGTCACCGCCAACATATCGGTGCTTTGCAGCAACTGGCGCACAATGCTGACATCGCCGGTTTCAATCGCCACGACCGGTAAAGTCGCGCCCGCCTGCTCAAAGGCATGTTCGATCATCGGGCGGGCCAGCGCATTGGCGCGCGGCATGACCCAGCGTTCCTTGACCAATTCGGTCAGATCGACGGAAGGTTTCTGCGCCAGAGGATGATCGGCGCGTGCCAGAATGGCCAGTCGGTCGTCAAACAGGGGCTGCGTTACCAGTCCGTGGCATTGATGGCTGGGCCTCAATGCGCCCACCACCATGTCCACCTCGCCCTTGCCCAAAATCTCGACCAGATGGTTATAGGAGCCTTCCACCGTGGTGATCCGCAGGCCGGGGTTATCGGCAATTGCTTTGGCAATCGCCTGCGTGATGTGACCGGTGCGGCCCAGAGGTGTGGTGCCGATCACCACATTGCCCCGCACCTGCCCCGGTTCGGCGGCCACTTCGGCCTCCATATGGCGCAATTCGGCAAAGATACGGCGGGCATGCAGCACCAGTTTTTCCGCACTATCGGTGGCGATCATGCCGTCATTGCGGCGATGGAACAGCGCCTGTCCCAGCACTTCCTCCATCCGCGACAGCGCCATGCTGGCCCCGGCCTGTGTCATGCCCATCTTTTGCGCGGCCAGTGAAATGTTCCGTAAAGAGGCCAGATAGGTCAACAGCAGCAATTTGCGCCCATTGCACAGCAAGGTGCCGACCGCATGTGGGCTGTTGCTGAAACCGCGCGGCGAAGGGGTTAGAAAGGGTCGGGCGGCGGTCAGGATTTCCTCCTGAATACGGGTGGCCCTTTGCCTGACACTCTCGCCACAGGCGGTCAGGGTAATGCCGCGTGGTTGGCGCAGGAACAAGGCGCTGCCTAGCGCGCGTTCCAGTTCGGTGATCGAGCGGGTGACGGCCGAAGGTGCCTTGAACAATTGTTCGGCGGCGCGGGCCATGCTGCCGGCATTAGCGGCAAATAGAAAGACGCGCAGATTATGGAGTTGGTGGGCCATCGCCTCACCGGGGAAACCGGTGCTGGCTTGTTCATGGGCCAGCCTTTCAACGCGTGTCAGCCTGCGGGATTTGAAGGGCCGGGTTGGCTGGTCGAAAGCCTGCCGGATGCCGTCGCTATCGGGTTCCAAAGGCGCGGCTGTGGCGCAAGCCTGAATCATGGCAACTCTCTCCTAGGGCTTTTGGAGAGAGTTGCCGATGGTGGGTAAAATTGTCAACAATTATGGTATCAATTTGGCGTAGCCCTACAAAGTGAATGGTAACGAGCGCTGCCTATTTCCCGTGGCATCATACAGGGCATTGGCCAAAGCGGGAATGACTGGCGGCAAAGCGGGCTCTCCCAAACCGCCGGGCGGGAAGTCGGACGGGACGAAGGCGATCTCCACCGGCGGCAGGCGGTCGATCCGGCCAAAGGGGTGATCGTGGAAATTGCTTTGTGCCACGCGGCCGTTTTCGAAGGTGATTTTTGCTCCGTCCAAGGCCTGTGACAGGCCATCGAGGATGGAACCGCGCACTTGCGCCTCGGCGGCATGGGGGTTGACGATCTGGCGACCGACATCGCCCGCCGCCCAGACCTTGCGGACCTGCACATCCTTGCCCTTGACGCCCACTTCCACCACTTCGGCGAAATAGCCGCGATGACAGAAATAGAAGGCAAAGCCGCGCCCGATCCCTTTCCGGTGCGGCACCTTGCCCCAATCGCTCATCGCCATCACCTTTTGCACTACGGCGCGGGCGCGGGCGGTGTGGAAGGAACGGGGCGTTTCCCCTGCCTTGTCCGCCTCGCCATAGACTTTGTCCGTAGTGAACAGGTCGAGTATGAGGGCTGGCAGGCTCCGCCCGCCAGCACGAGCCACCTCGTCCAGAAAGCCTTGAAACACAAAGGCATGGGCATTGGATGTCGGCGCCCGCATTGCGCCCAGCGGCATCACGGTGGGGAACACCGAATGGGTCATCTCGATATCGCGCAGTAAGCCTTCGGGCAGATGGAAGGGCGCCATATTGGCAAAGAATTGCGGGTCCTGCGCAGGGCCGAAGGAGATGAAATGGTTGGTAAAGGCGGTCATCCGCCCCTGATCATCGATCCCCGCCTTGAACTCGTGCCAACCGGCGGGGCGGAAGAAGTCATGGGTGATGTCATCGCTGCGGCTATGCAGCACATTGACCGGACGACCGGACAGTGCGGGGGGCAAGGCCTTGGCAATGGCTCCGGCCTGCGCCATGAAATCGCTCATCAAACGCCGGCCAAAACCGCCGCCGATGCGGGTGACATGCACCACAATATCGGCTTCGGCCACGCCCACGCATTGCGCCACCAGCTTTCGCCCGTTTTCCGGCTGTTGCGCAGGCGCCCAGAAAGTAAGCTTGCCGTCGCGATATTGCGCGGTGCAATTATGCGGCTCCATCGTGTTATGGGCAAGGAAAGGGTAGTCGTAGCGCGCCGAAATCACCTTGGCCGCCTTGGCCAGAGCGGCTTTGGCATCACCTTCCTTGAAAGCCACTTTGCCCCCGCCTGCGTCCAGCAGGGCCTTGGCCCTTGCTGCATAGGCCTGATCACCATGGCCAAGCGCGGCGCTTTCATCCCATTCCAGCACCAGCTTTTCTTTTGCAGCTTGAGCATACCACCAATTGCTGGCCACAATTGCCACGCCATCGGTCAGGCTGTCGACGCTGCTGGCAAAAGTGCCCTTGGCTTGGACGCCTTTGATGGGGATAATGGCCAGAATGCCGCGCATGGCTTTGGCCTGCGTATCCTCCACTTTGCGCAACACCGCGCCGGGCGAGGGCGGCGCGACAAACACTGCGTGCAGCATATCGGGCAGGCGTGTGTCGATGCTGTAGAGCGGTTCGCCTTTGACGATTCGCGGCGTGTCCACGCCCTTGCGCTTCGTGCCGATGATGGAGAAGTCTTTGGGCGATTTGAGCCTGACCTCGGCGGACTTGGCAGGCGTCAGTCGTGCCGCTTCGCTGGCCACGGCGGCATAGGGCAGCGAAAGGCCGGACGCCTTGTGGTATAGCACGCTGGCCGAGGTGGTGATACCATCAACCGCCACGCCCCAGCGCGCCGCCGCCGCCCGCACCAGCATGTCGCGCGCCACCGCGCCTGCCTCACGCATGGGTGTATAGCCCATCATGGTCGACATGGACGCGCCCGAACCTTGCGGGCCGTAACGGGTAGGATCAAGATCGGCCTGTTCCACCCGCACTTGCGCCCAATCTGCGTCCAGTTCCTCGGCCACGATCATCGGCAGGCCGTTATTGATGCCTTGGCCCATTTCGGGGTTGCGGGCGGCAATGGTGATGGTGCCCGATGCATCAATGGCGACAAAGGCGTTCAACACCGCGCCGCTTTCTGCCGCTTCCAGCGGGATGGAAAAATCCACCAGCAATCCGCCACCCACCAAGGCCGAGGCGCGCAAAAAGCCGCGGCGCGAGAGTTCAGCCTGCATGCGCGGTCTCCTTGGCGGCCAGTTCGATCGCCTCCATAATGCGGTGATAGGAAGCGCAGCGGCACAGATTGCCGCTCATCGCCTCGGTGATCTGGGTGCGGGTAGGCTTGGGGTTGCTGGTCAGCAGAGCCGTGGCGGACATGATCTGGCCCGCCTGACAATAGCCGCATTGCGGAGCATCCACCTCGATCCATGCCTTTTGCACCGCCGCGCCCTTGGCGGTTTGGCCGATGCCCTCGATCGTGGTGATCCTGGCGGTCCCCACCGCGCCCACCGGCGTCTGGCACGAACGCACCGCATTGCCATCCAGATGCACCGTGCAGGCCCCGCAAAGTCCCGCTCCGCAGCCAAATTTGGTGCCGACCATGTCCAGTTCGTCGCGCAGCACCCAGAGCAGCGGCATATCCTCTGGCACGTCAACCTGACGCGCCTGTCCATTGATCGAGAGCGTATAGGCCATTTTACAGCCGCCCATATTGCGCCACTGCCGCCTTCAGGCTGCGGAAGCGTTCGATGAAGGGGTACATGGCATGTTCGACATTATCCAACTCGCGCGCCTTAGCCAGAACCTCGGCGGCTTTGGCTTTGGGCACCACCACCACGCCGTCCATATCGGCAACGATAATGTCGCCAGCCTCGATCCGCACCCCGCCAATGGTGACGGGGATGTTCGATCCGGCAAAGCGGAAATGGTTGACCGTGGTCGAGGGCACGACCGAGCGGCTGAACACAGGGAATTGCATTTTGGCCAAGGCGGGCGTGTCGCGCACCCCGCCATCGACAATCGCGCCTGCAAAGCCGCGCGCCTTCATCGTGGTGGACATCAAAGCGCCAATACCTGCGAAATCGTCTGCGCCATCCATGGCCATCACATAGACTGAACCGGGGGCGCCAGCATCAATGGCATCGATCATGCCTTGCTGGGCGGGGCTGCCTTCCTTGTGCTCCTCGCGTCTCAAATAAACCGTCAGCGCGCGACCGGTGAATTTGGCGGTCTGGTTGGGACGGAATTGGTGGGGCAGGTAATTCCTCAGCCCGTAAAGCTGTTCCAGCGCATCGGCCACGCTGGAGGCCTCGACGCGGTTGAATTCGTCGACCAGCGGGTCGGGCGTGACGGTGAGCGCGGGATAGGTGCCCGTCTCCGGCGTTGCGGCCTGCGCCCATGCAGGCGCGGCCAGAAGGGCAATCGCAAGGGTAAGTCGGCGCATGGTGTAGTCCTCTCCGCAGCGGTCAAAGGGCCGGATCGAGCCGGTCTTCGGGATTGATGAAAAGCCATGCCAGCGCGCCCAGCAGGCTGAGGCCAGCGGCAAAGACAAAGCTGGCGGTCCAGCCATAGGTGTCGGCCAGCCATGGTGTGAGCGAGGCGGTCACAACCCCGCCGATCTGGTTGGCCATATTCATCAGGCCCGAGACCGAACCCGCGCTTCGCCCGCCTAGATTGGCCGAGATGGTCCAGAAGGCGCTTTGCGACATGTATAGCGCGCCCGCCCCTCCAGCGAGGAACAAAGTGGCCAGACGTGCATCATCCACTTGCGTGGCCAGCGCAACGAACAGGCCCGCCACGCTCAGCGCGAGGCTGGCGGTCAGGCAGCGGCCGATGCGGGTGCCTTTGCTTGTGCTGATGCGGTCGGCGAAATAGCCGCCAAGGGGAGAGGCTATGGCCATGGCGATGAAGGGCAGCATGCCATAGATGCCGCTGCTTTTGAGATCGAGGCCACGCACGCCCGAGAGATATTTGAAAAACCACGTGAAGAAGATGTAGGCGACATAACCATAGGTGAAATAGGAGAAGGCCAGCAGCGCCAGCGTGCGGTTGCGCAGGATCTGCCCCCAGCCCATCGGCACGGCCTGCGGTGGGCTGCTGACGCCATCGCGGATATAGGCCAATTCGCTTGGCGAGACGGCGGCCATCTGTTCGGGCCGGTCCTTGACCGAGAGCAGCCAGAAGGCCAGCATCACCAAGCCGATCAGGGCGCTGGCGTAAAAGGCCGATTTCCAGTCGGCATGGATCAGAATGGCGGTGATCAGCGGCGGAGCAATCCCTGCGCCGACCCCCACGCCCGCAAAGATAATGCCATTGGCCAGCCCTCTTTCCCGTGCGGGGATCCAGTTGGCGACCATTCGGTTGCTGGCGGGAAAGATCACTGCCTCGCCAAGGCCGAGCAGGAACCGCACCGCGATCAGCAGCGCCATCGACCAACCATAGCCGGCAGGAACCATCGCGGTCGCGGCGGTCAGCGCGCTCCACCACACGATGCCGATGGCGATAACGCGGGTGGGGCCAAACAGGTCGGCAATCCGTCCCGCCAAAGGCTGCGCCAGAGCATAACCGGCGACAAAGCCGCTGAACACGACCCCCAATTGCACGTTGGACAGCGCAAAATCCTGTTGCAGCGCGGCTGCGGCGATCGAGATATTGTTGCGGTCAAGAAAGGAGACGGCGGCAATCGCGAACAACGCCAGAATGATCCGCCAACGCTGTTGCGTCTGCGGCTTTGGGGGCAGGGCAGGCACGGCCACTCCTCTCGTGTTTTATCCGTTTGGTCGGGGTGATAGCAAGTCTGCCCAAACCCTATCCCAACGGATCAGGCATTTCACAGAGGGCATAAAACATTCGCAAGCCTATCCTGCCGCAGGATCGGTTAGGGAAGGGACAAGAGAAATAAGGGAGTGCTTTGACCTATGGCGCTTAGGCTGTTGGCCGGTTTGGCGATAATGGGCGCGGCGTGCCCCCTGGCGGCAGCGCCAGAGGTGGCGCATAAAGACACGATGCTGGTCTATATCGGCACGCAGGCCGATGCCATCTGGTTGGCGCGGTTGGATCGGAGGCAAGGCAGGCTGTCCATAGTCGGGCAAGCGGCACCGGTGGCTCGCCCGACGTGGTTGACGGTGGATGCCGACAGCCACTGGCTCTTCTCGGTGAGCGAGACCGGCACGGATGGTTTCGAACAGGGCGGGGTGGTCAGCTATGCTATCAACCCTGCCGATGGCGCGCTGACCCGTTTGTCCCGCGTAACATCGGGGGGGAGCGGGCCGACCTATCTGGCCTATGCCAAGCGGCAAAAGACGCTGCTCGTCGGCAATTTCTGGGGTGGAGAGGTCACCAGCTTTCCAGTGCGGGGCGATGGCCGCCTGTGGCCCTATGCTTCCTTGATGCGCGATACGGGCAAGGGAGCAGTACCCAAGCAATCCATGCCCCATGCCCATGCCACGGTGCTGGACCCTACGGGACATTTTGTGCTGGTGCCCGACATGGGGGTGGACAGGGTGTTCATCTATCGCCTGGCGCCCAAGACTCATCAATTACAGGCTAGCCAGCCCGCCTTTGCCACCACGCCCCCGGGCACAGGGCCGCGCCACGGGGTGTTTTCACGCGACGGGCGGTTTTTCTATTTGCTGACCGAACTATCGGCCGAGATGCGCAGCTATCGCTGGGACGCCAAGCGGGGGCGGTTGACGGCAATGCAGGCGTTACCGCTTGATCCGGCAGGCACGCCTGTCTCGCAAAAAAGCGCGGCCGAGATCGCCTTGGGCAAGGACGGACGCTTTCTCTACGCCTCCAACCGTATCCGTAGCACGATTGTCACCTATGCGCTGAACCAGCGCACGGGCCTTGCCCGCCAGATTGGCGAAGTGCCCACCGGCGGTTCGCGCCCTCGCAGCTTTGCCATCGATCCTAGTGGCCAATGGATGATCGTGGGCAATCAGGAGTCGCAAACCATCAGCCTGTTCCGTATCGATCAGGTGAGCGGAGCCTTGCAGCGGACAGGCGAGCCGGTGCCCCTGCCCACCAAGCCGGTGGCCTTTGCCTTCTACCCTTGAGTGATCAGCCCGAGAGCGGGGTCAATCCGGCAAAGGGTTGCTCCGCCTCGGCCAAGGCTTTCATGGTTTCCTGCACATTTTGCGCATGGGCGCGCAAGGCTGCCTCTGCTGCGGCGGGATCACCGGCGCAAATGGCGGCGATGATTTCTAGCCAATAGGGCAGCGACACTTTCGCGCGGTCCTTGCGATAGGTCAGGCGATAGCGGTGACGGGTGTTGCGGGCGCGCAGCTTGGCCAGCACCTCGGCCGCGACCGGCTGGTTGGCCATACGTAGATAGGTTTCAAACACGCTGCGGGTGGTGTCGGCATAGCCATCGACATCGCCCTGTTCGGCCTTTTCGGTCAATTGTTGCGCCAAGGCCTGCAATTCGATGCGATCCTCAGGCGTGATTCTTTCAGCAGCGCGGGCAACGCACAGGCTCTCCACCGCCATGCGGACCTCGACAATATGCAGCGCCTCTTCCAATGGGACGATCCGCACACGGGCACCACGATTGGCGATGCGTTCGACCAGCCCTTCATGTTCCAGATCCATCAGGGCCGTGCGCACATTGCCACGGCTGGCGTTCAGCGCCTCGCAGATCTCGGCCTCGACCAGACGTTGGCCAGGCACAAGGCGGCCCTGAAAAATGCTCTGGCGCACCGCTTCTACCACAGCTTCGCGCGATAGGCTGGCCGCAGGGATTTTACCCTTGGTGGCGGGCGTCTTCGTGCTCTTTTTTGTGCCGGCAGATTTCATGGCGGCATCGGTCGAATTATTGGCCAAAACGGCGCTCTCCCCCATCGGGCGTTCCATCAATTATTGGTCCGTTTAGCAACCGGAGTTCTTTTCGACAACTCATGGTTGGTATGGGGTTTTGGCGGCGGGACACGGTATGATGCAGGCCGGAACCGGCGTTTCCAGCACATGTTCTGCCGCGCCCAGAGCACCGGTGGCCCGGTCGATAGGATGCCATGATAGAAGAGAGGAAGCCTGATGCGCCACCCATAGCCCGCCATCGGCCACAGCGCAGTCACGCGGGATCAGGCCATGGGCCGGTCTTGATCCTGCCAAAGTCAATAAGCCGCTGTCCTGATCGATCGCCAGCCAATACAGACCATCGACGCCCGGTTTGTCCGGCATGCCGCTCGATCCATGGCTGCGGGTGGTGGCATAAAGGAAGCGGCCATCATCGCCCCAAACCAGTTCCCCGCCCGAGCGGAGGCCGGAAAACTGGGCGGGCAGCAGGTCGATACATTGCACCAATCGAAGCCTGTGGGGCGTTTCTATGGCAACGACCATGATCTGCGCCGACATTTCCGCGATGATATAGGCCCATTGGCCCGATGGGCTGATCAAGGCATGGCGTGGGCCGGACAGAGGCGGCAGGACAAGTGCCGCTTCGGGCAGATGCCGCAAGGTCCCCTGAACGGCGTCCAGTTCGTAGACTTCGATTCTATCCGTCCCCAGATCGGGCACCAGCACCAGGCGATTGTCCGGCGTGATGGCGATGCCATGGGGATGGGGCGCGGTTTGCCGCTTGGGGTGCAGGCTGGAACCTTGGTGGCGGTTGACGACCACGGCTTCACCCAAAAGGCCATCGGGTGCCAGCGGGAACATTTCCACCATGCCGCCATGAAATGTGCTGACCAGCAAATAGCGGCCGGTGGCGTCGATGGCCCCATGGCATGGGTTGCCTCCAGTCTTGCGGCGGTTCAATTCGATCAGATCACCGCTGCGGGGATGGATGGCAAAGGCAGTGATCGCGCCGCCCGCTACGCCATCGACCTCGCGCAATTCATTCATGGCATAGAGGAAGCCGCCGCAAGGCGAGATGACCAGCCAGCCCGGTTGGGGCGTGGGTGTAAGCGCCGGACCGCGCCAGCCTTCGCCATCATGGTCCCAGCGATAAATCCCAAAGGCAGATGGATTTTCCTGGGCGTGATAGGCCTTTTGCAATGTTCCGACATAGAGCCTTGGCGGCATGGTTTTCTCCCGATGGCTGGTTGGCGGGGATAGAGGCAGCATCACGCGGGCGCAACCACTGTCACCAAATGTGTTGGCTAAATTGTTGACAATATCGAGCGCGAGGCGATAGGCAATCCCCAACTTGACCAGATTCCAGACGAGAGGTTTGTCACATCATGGCCGCACCAACAGCTCCCGACGCCGATTGGGATAACCTGTCCGATTCCGAATGGAACGAGAAGCTGGACCGCAAGATTGCCGAATTCAACGCCGGGCGCGGCGAGGTGAAGCTGCCTGTTCCGGTCCATGAAATCATGACCAATGAATATGAACGCGGCATTTTGAACGCGCTGGTCACCGAGGATCTGATCCGGCATTTTGCCGATGCGATCGGCGATCCCAACCCGATCTGGCGCAACCGCACCTATGCGCAGAACACGCGCTGGGGCGGGATCATTGCCCCGCCGCTCTATGAAAGCTGCATCTCGTTCGGCTCTTCGTTTGGTGGGCGTTTGCGTGTGCCGGGTGTGGCGCGTTTGGCGGCGGGCAACAAGCATGACTATTTCGGGCCGATCCGCCCCGGCGAGGAATTCCACTGCTATGACAAATACGGCGGCTTTGTAGAGAAGAAGGTCGAGGGTAAGCCCTATCGCATGTTCATTGAAAGCGTGCCGCGCTATTTTGTGAACCAGCATGACGAGGTGAAGGCCATTGCCACGGGTCGCAATATCTATCTGGCTACGCCCCCTTCGCGCCGCAAGCAGAAGGATGCCAGCGGCGGTGGGAAAGAGTCCAAGGTTGGCGCGAAATATGCGGGCAAGGAATACAAGCGCTATTCCGAGGCCGAGCTGAAGGACATCCATGATGACTTTGACGCACAGTTGGCCGGCATCAAGCGCCGCGGGGGCAAGACGCTCTATTGGGAAGATGTGGTCGAGGGCGAGCCATTGCCGCCGCTGGCCAAGGGCATCTATGACGTGTGCGATGCTTCGGCGCGTACGGTTGTGTCCTGCTATGTCTATTCCTTTGCCATCAAGTGGGCGGCGATGCGCGGCCACTTGCAAACCCATCCGATTGACGAGCTGACCGGCGAGCACCGTTTCCGCCGCGACTGGCACTATTCGGACCGTGCCGCGCAAATGTTCGGTTCGCCTTTGGCCAATGCGGGCGGCATCCATAACGAGATGATGCTGGTCCATATCGTCACCGACTGGATGGGCGATGATGGCTTTGTCGTGTCGATGGACAGTCAGGACCGCCGCTTCAACTTCTTTGGCGACAGCACATGGGTCAAGGGCCATGTGAAGCGCAAATTCATCGACGAGAACGGCCAGCGTCTGGTCGAACTGTTCGTCTATGCCGAAAACCAGGATGGCGACATCCACACCCAGGCCAATGTCCTGGTCAAACTGATCTCGAAGGCTGACTGATGAGCACGCTCCCCTCGCTTGAAACCATCGGCCTTGAACTGGTCGATGATATTGCCATTCTGACGCTCAACCGTCCGCGCGTGCGCAATGCGATTGACGATCAGATGCGCTTTGATCTGAAGGCTGCGGTGGATTACGTGGCCGATGAACGCGCCATTCGTGGCGTGGTGGTGACTGGCGCAGGGGCAGTGTTCTGCTCGGGCGGCGATATTCGTGGCATGCAGGACCGCGTGGATCAGGGCGCCCGGGCGGGCGAACTGGGCTGGTGGCGCCAAAAGGAATTCCACGAAACGCTGGGCAAGATTTTCCACATGGGAAAACCCACGGTGGCGGCGGTCAATGGCCCGGCATTCGGGCTGGGGCTGGATGTCGCTCTCACCTGCGATTTTGTGTTTCTGGCGCAAGGCGCCGAGGTGGCTGCCAATTTCGTGCGCCGTGGTCTGGTGTCGGATGGTGGGGGCTTCTTCCACATTCCGCGCCGGGTGGGCGTGGCGCGGGCCAAGGAACTGCTGTTTTCAGGCCGCACCGTTCAGCATGATGAGGCGCTGGCCATCGGTCTTGTCGACCGCGTGGTGGCACCCGATGCGCTGATCAGCGAGGCGGTGGCTTACCTGAAAGGCTTTGCCACCCATCCGCAAACCGCGCAGGCCATGGCCAAGTCGATCCTGAACCGCAGCCTTGAGCTGGGCTTTGACGAGATCAACACGCTGGCCAGTCAGGCGCAGGCCTACTGCTATTCCTCGCATGACCATCAGGAATCGGTGCGCGAATTTCTGGCCGAGCGCGAAAAGGCCCGTGCGGCCAAGGGCAAATAAGAAGAACTGGGGAGGGTCCATTCCATGGACAGATTGAAAGCCCGCGTGATTGAACTGGCCGATTTCGTGGCTGGTCCCTATTGCGGCAAGCTGCTGGCCGATTTCGGCGCCGATGTGATCAAGATTGAGAAGCCGGGCCGGGGCGATGATGCCCGCTATATCGGCCCGTTCAAGGACGATGTGCCCAATCCAGAAGCCTCGGGCACGTTCCTTTATCTCAACACCAACAAGCGTTCGGTCGAGCTGGACATCGAAACGCCGGAGGGCAAGGCCGCCTTTATCGAGTTGATCAAGACGGCTGATGTGCTGATCGAGGACAAGATGCCGGGCACGCTGGCCAAGCTTGGGCTGGGCTATGAGGATCTGGCCAAGGTGAACCCGCGTCTGGTGGTCACCTCGATCACGCCTTTCGGGCAAGTGGGGCCTTATAAGGACTACAAGGCCTATCACCTCAATCTTTATCACGCCTCGGGTCAGGGCTATCTCTTGCCAATGTGGGCGATCAATCTGGATGTGCCCCCCTGTCAGGGGCCGGGCTATCTGGGCCTGTTTGATGGCGGTATGGCGGGGGCTACGGCCACGCTGGCGGCTTTGTTCTGGCGCGATGGCGGTTTGAACGGGGCGAGCGGAACGGGCCAGCATGTCGATGTGTCGATCCAGCATGCGATGATGACGCTGGAACGTTCGCAATTGCGCCGCTTTACCGATGAAGGCGTCAACCCCAACCGCACCGGCAAGGGACGGTTGCTGGAAAGTCTGGTCGAATGCAAGGGCGGCGAATTCGCCGTGGTCATCCTGTCCAGCCAACAGCAGTGGGAAGGCCTGTGGCGGGCGATGGGTTGTCCCGAGTGGGGCGCGCAGCCGCCGTTCGACACGCAAAAGGGGCGCAGCGACAATTATGCCGAATTGCGCAAACGTTTGAACGAATGGTCGCGTACGGTCACGCAGGATGAATTGTTCCACGCCATCCAGAAGGAGGGCTCTGCCGCCGCGCCGATCCTGACGGCTGAGGGTGTGTTCAAGCTGGAGCAATTCCGCGAGCGGGGCCATTTCGTGACCATCGAACATCCCGTGGCGGGGGCGCTGGAATATATCGCCCAGCCTACGCGCCCTTCCAATGTCAACCTGCCGCCGAAGCGCCCCGCGCCTTTGCTGGGGCAACATACGCGCGAGATTTTGGCAGAATTGGAGATGGTGCCATGAAGGCAGCCCTGAACGGCATTCGCGTCATCGATTTTGGCCATGTGATGGCAGGTCCCTGGTGCACGATGCAATTGGCCTCGCTGGGGGCCGAAGTGATCAAGATCGAAACCCGTGCCCGTCCCGATGAACAGCGTGCCCAACATGGCAAGGGCGCGGTGGCCAATCTGGAGGCCAATTCGAATTTCTTTGAAATCAATCTGGGCAAGAAGAGCGTCAGCCTGAACCTCACCACAGAGGAAGGCCGCGCCTTGGCCAAGCAATTGGTGGCGACCGCCGATATCGTGCTGGAAAATATGCGCCCCGGCGTGATGGCCAAGCTGGGGCTGGATTATGTCGAATTGGTGAAGGTCAAGCCTGATCTCATCATGCTCTCGCTATCCGGCTTTGGCGCAACGGGCAAATTGCGCCGCTACGCCGCCTACAACCCATGCTTTACCAGCGTGGGGGGCACATCGCATCTGACCGGCTATGCCGAGAAGAAGCCCAACACGATGACCAATTCTGGCGGCGATGCCCGAGCTGGCACGGCGGCGGTGTTTGCGGCCATGGTGGCGCTCAAATTCCGGCAGGAAACCGGCAAGGGGCAATATATCGACTCCTCCTCCTCGGAAGTCATCAATTCGATGATCGGCGACCAGATGATGGATTACGCCATGAATGGCCGCAGCCCGCATCGCCACGGCAACAGCCATCCCACGATGGCACCGCATAATGTCTACCGCTGTTCAGGCGAGGATGAATGGCTCTCGATCGCGGTCGGAAATGAGCAGGAATGGCAAGGATTGGTGGCCGCGCTGGGTCATCCGGCATGGGCGGCAGATTTCCGCACCGCGCCCATCCGCAAGGCCAGGGAGGCCGAACTGGACGCGCTGATCGCCGCTTGGTGCGTGGACAAGAGCTATGTCGAGGCGATGCATCTGTTGCAGGCGCAAGGCGTTGCCGCCACGCCTTGCTTCAAGGCAGGGGACCTGTTCAACGACCCTCATGTGCTGGCACGCGGGCAGGTGCAGGAAGTGGATCACCCCGTGCTGGGCTGCCGCAAGACCATCACCTCGCCCTATCGTCTGTCACAGACGCCCACGGCCATTCGTGGCACGGCGCCCATTCTGGGGCAGGACACCGATGAGGTGTTCACCAGCCTGCTGGGTATGGATGGGCAAGAATTGGAACGCCTGAAAGCGGCCAAGGTCGTTTACTGAGCGCCCCGCGCCGCAAGAGAGGTTTTATGACGCATTCCAAGCTGATTATTCTGGGATCGGGCCCTGCGGGCTATACGGCGGCGGTCTATGCCGCACGCGCCAATCTGGCGCCGGTGCTAATCACGGGCGAGGTGCAGGGCGGGCAATTGACCACCACCACCGAAGTCGACAACTGGCCCGCCGATGCGCAAGGGGTGCAGGGGCCCGATCTGATGGCGCGGTTCTTTGACCATGCCGACCGGTTCGGCACACAGTTCGAATTTGACCAGATCCACACTGCCGACCTGTCCTCGCGCCCCTTCCGTCTGGAGGGCGATTCCGGCAGCTATACATGCGATGCGCTGATCATCAGCACTGGGGCTTCGGCGCAATATCTGGGCCTGCCGTCCGAAGAGGCCTTCTTTGGTCGCGGGGTTTCAGCCTGTGCCACCTGTGATGGCTATTACTTCAAGGGCAAGCCTGTCGCGGTGATCGGCGGTGGCAATACGGCGGTGGAGGAGGCCCTCTTCCTCACCAATATCGCCAGCCATGTCACCATCGTCCATCGCCGTGACAAGTTCCGCGCGGAAAAGATCCTGCAGGACAAGCTGTTCGAGAAGGAACGCGAGGGCAAGGTTACCATCATCTGGAACCACACGCTGGACGAGGTGCTGGGCGAGGACACGGTCTCGGCCATGCGCCTTGTTTCCACCCAAACGGGCCAGAGCCGCGAGGAGCCGGTGGAGGGCATTTTTATCGCCATCGGGCACAAGCCCAACACCGACCTGTTCGTGGGCCAGCTCGAGATGGACAATGGCTATATCGTCACCCGCGGCGGCCGCGCGGGGCAAGTTACCGCCACCAGCGTTGCGGGGGTTTTCGCCGCCGGCGACGTTCAGGACCAGATCTATCGTCAAGCCTGCACCTCGGCGGCCAGCGGTTGTCAGGCGGCGCTGGATGCCGAGAAATTTCTGGAAGGGCTGGCTTGATGCCGAAGCATTTTCACCATCAGGAGGTCTGTTCTATGCTGTTCCGATCTGTTGTTGTGCTGACCTTGGGGCTGGGGTCGGTTGCGCCCGTTTTGGCACAGGATGTGGTTTTCCCGCCCAAATGGGAGGAGCGCGCCTTTGAGGATGTCGAAGGCCCGCAGACCCAGAAGATGGCTGATTACCTCAATCAGGAATGCGCCCCGCGCGATCTGTCGGGTATCCAGATGTTCGCCATTCAGGGCGGCCATAACCAGCGCTTCAACCTGCATATCTATTGCCGCAAGGATAAGGCGCCCAAGGTGCATTACAGCGTTGAATTGCGCCGCATCGGCAAGGGGCAGTTCAATCAGGCTGCCGTGCCGGTGCTGGGCGATAAATCCGCCAAAATCGGGCCTTTCTACTTCGGCAATAGCGGTGAACAGGATGGCATGCTGATCCTGCGCAAGGATAAATAAGGCGCAGTGATAAATAACGCTCAGGGGCTTCTCACGAGAAGGGGGCGGCGGGATGATCTCGCCGCCCCCTTTTGCTATACCGGCTTCCGCGTTACCGGAACAGACGCGGCAAAAGGTCGGCCAGAGAGGCGCGGAAAGCCTTGTATTCATGGTCGCCCGGAACGATCTGGAAAACCGGATCAATTCCGTGCTTCTTGAAATCCTCATAGGCGGCGATCTGGTTGGGCTTGCGCGCGTCGTCCTTGCCCACCGACATGTAAAAAGGCTTCAGGCTGGTCGCAGGCGCTTTCAGCTTGGCATAGAGATCAGGCGTGATCGTGTCGGGGTTATAGGTCAGATAGGAGGCTGAACCTTCGCCCGGTTTCGATGTGCCAAACACGCCGGTGCCAAATTCGGCCACCGCGCCAAAGCGGTCCAGATTGCGCAGGCCGACAATCAAGGCCGTACCGCCACCAAAGGATAGACCCGCCGTGGCGCGATGGGCGCGGTCGTTGATCGTGCGATAGTGGCTTTCGATGAAGGGCATCAATTCGGCCTTCAATTCCTGCTCGATCACCTCGGCATTTTTGAAAGCGGGGGAGGCGAGCGGACCTGTGGTGTTATTGCCCATCACGATGATCATCGGTTGGGCCTTACCCGATGCGATCAGATTGTCGGCGATCACATTGGCATAGCCGGTGCGGACCCATTCGGTCTCATACCGCCCCGCCCATAGGTAAAGCACGGGGAAATGGCGCTTGGGCTGGGCATAATATTGGGCGGGCACATAGACATGCACACCGCGCATCCGTCCCTGCACCTTGGAATAATAGCTGTGCATGTTGACCGAGCCATGGGCTACGTCCTGCACCTGCCAAAAGGCGGGGGGATTGGACGGCACTTCCAGAATCGAGGGATGTAGGTCCGCACCATCCAGTTTGACCGAATATTCGTAAATATCCGGCTCGACGGGGGGCACGGTTGCCACCCATCGGCCATCGGCGCCTTTGCTCATGGGCAGGCTACGCCCCATTTGCGGTTCGCCAAACATCAACGCGGCCGAATTGGCATCGGGTGCGGCCAAAGTGAAAGTGATCGAGTGGTCGGCGTTGATCGTGTAATCCACCACCGGCACTTCCTTGGCCGACATACGCCATGAGGCGGGCGGTTGCTGGGCCTGTGCCGGTGGGGAAAGGCTGGCGGCAAGGGCTGCACTGGCCAGCAGAAGGGAAAGCTTGGTCATAATAGGCTCCCGAAGAAGATTTATCCGATGGCCAGATCGCTGCCAATGGCGCGCAGGTGGTTCTGGAATTCGCGGCTGCCGAAAAGGGCGTCGCGTTGGTTGACTAGTTCGATCCCGTTGCGCCTGATCCAGTCCTTCAGGCGCGGATCGCGCAGGGCGGCAACGTCCTGTGTGCGGTTGACGGTGAATTGGCGCGCGCGGGCACGGTTGGCACGTTCGCCCTGACGATAGACGTAATAATCGACATAGCCTGGATGCCATGCCTGTACGGCAATGACATCCTCGGGCAGGGTCAGGATACCGGCGCGATCCTGCGTGTAATAGAGCACCGGATCATAATGCAGTTCCAACTCTGTTTCAGAATCGGTCAAAACGTCAATATAGGCTTCGGTGCCGTCCAGTTGCAGGATTTTGGCATGGGCCCATTGCGGCTGCGCGGGCACTTCGGGCGCTCCCTTGGCGTTGTAATATTTGGCCCATTCCTCGCCCTTGGCCTGTGCCGCGCGGATTTTGGCCAGCACTTTGGCGCCGGTGGGTTGCACCGTGGCATAGCCCGATACGATACCGGCCTCGGCATTGACCGCATTCATCGCTCGGCCCCATGGGGTTCCATTGTCGGCCAGTTTGCCCGTATCGGGGACGCGCCCCAGAATGCGCTGGCATCGCTGCAACTGGGCGCGCAATTCGGCCACAGCCTCTTCGGCCACGACATCACTGGCCCGCGCCAGATCGGTGCGGAAGCGTCCATCAAATTCGCCGCCCTTGTCCACCAGCGATGGTACGCGCGATGCGGGCAGGATTGGCGCTCCCCACATATGCACATGCCAGCCCAGCGAGAGCCAGGGATAGGCCTTGAGCCGCTCCAGCGCGTCCACCGTTCCCGGGCTGTCGAGCATAATGTCCACCGAGGTGACCATGCCGCCGTCAATGGCTTCGAAGGTGCCGATATTATGGACCGGCGAATGGCCCACATCATCGACGCGGATCACTATCTTGCGATGGCGCGTGGCGGCATTGGCGATCGGGCCCAGCGCCAGACTGGCTGCGGCCGCGCCGCTGAAGGCCAGCCATTGGCGGCGGCTCATGGTGATAGTCTTGGTCATGGCTGCTTCCTCAAACCCTTTCGATGGCCATGGCGATGCCTTGGCCCACGCCGATGCACATGGTGCACAGCGCCAGACGCCCGCCGCTGCGTTGCAATTCTTCTGTGGCGGTGAGCACCAGACGCGCACCCGACATGCCTAAAGGATGGCCCAAAGCGATGGCGCCACCATGGGGGTTCACATGGGACGCATCATCGGGCAGCCCCAATTCGCGCAGCACCGCCAAGCCCTGACTGGCAAAGGCCTCGTTCAATTCGACCAGATCGAAATCGGCGATGGACAAACCCAGCCTTTGCGCCAGGGCCAGCGACGCAGGCGCCGGGCCGATGCCCATGATGCGGGGGGGCACACCGGCAACCGCCATACCCAGTATCCGCGCCCGCGGGGTCAGACCATATTGCTCGACTGCGGCCTTACTGGCGATGATGAGCGCGGCGGCGCCATCATTGACGCCCGAAGCATTGCCGGCGGTGACGGTGCCATCGGGGCGGACAACGGGCTTCAATTTGGCCAGCGAATCCAAAGTGGTGGCGCGGGGGTGTTCGTCCTGTGTCACCAGCAAGGGATCGCCCTTGCGTTGCGGGACGGGCACGGCGATGATTTCAGCGTCAAAGCGGCCCGAGGCCTGCGCGGCGGCGGCGCGGCTCTGGCTTATGCAGGCAAAGCGGTCTTGATCCTCACGGCTGATGCCGAAATCGCTGGCCACATTTTCGGCGGTCTCGGGCATGGAATCGACGCCAAAGCCCGCCTTCATCGCCTTGTTCACAAAACGCCAGCCAATCGTGGTGTCATATACCGCATTGCTGCGCGAAAAGGCGCTTTCGGCCTTGGGCATGACAAAGGGGGCGCGGCTCATGCTTTCCACCCCGCCTGCGATCAACAGATTGGCCTCGCCCGATTTGATAGCACGGGCCGCGATGCCCACCGCATCCATCCCCGAACCGCACAGGCGGTTGACGGTGGTGCCGGTGGTTCCTTCGCCCAATCCGGCCAGCAAGGCCGACATGCGCGCCACATTGCGATTGTCCTCGCCGGCCTGATTGGCGCAACCAAAGATCACATCCTCTATCGCGCCTGTGATTTGTGGGTGACGGCGCAGCAATTCAGCCAAGGGGATCGCCCCCAGATCGTCGGGCCGGATCGAGGCGAGCGCCCCGCCATAGCGCCCGATGGGGGTGCGAACCGCGTCGCAAATATAGGCGTCCGTCATAAATTGTCCCTTGGATAGCAGGCTGTCATCAAGGCGGTGATGCAAAGTGCGGGGGCGGGGGACAATTACGTTGCTGTGATGGAAAACTGCGATGATGTGATGAAATCGCGATAAATATCAACGTAAATCAATGATTTAAGGCAATCCCCCGTCTCGCTGAGGCTTGACGCGCGATGGATGGCGATGGTTGCCCCTGAGGCCTTGGGCAAAGGAGTGCGGCCATGGTGGAATTGGAACTGGTTGAAGGCGTGTTGCTGGTGCAGGTGAGCAACCCTCCGGTCAACGCCCTGTCTCAGGTGGAGCGGCAGGGATTGTTGGATGCCATGGCGGCGGCGCAGGCCGATGATGTGGTGGCGGTGGTGATTGCGGGGGCGATTGCGGGAGGTGGGCGCAATTTCATTGCGGGCGCGGATGTGCGCGAATTTGGCCAGCCCCCCTTGCCGCCGCATCTGCCGCAGGTGATCGATGCGATCGAGGCCTGCCCCAAGCCGGTGGTGGCCGCGATCCAAGGCGCAGCGCTGGGCGGTGGGTTGGAAGTGGCGCTGGGTTGCCATTACCGCGTGGCTGCCAAATCGGCGAAACTGGGTTTGCCGGAAGTGACGCTGGGTGTGGTGCCCGGGGCGGGGGGCACCCAGCGCCTGCCGCGCCTGATCGATCCGGCTGAAGCGGCGCGCATCATCGCAGGGGGTAAGCCCGTGAGCGCTGACAAGGCGACCCAACTGGGGCTGGTGGATCAGGTGATTGAAGGAGACCCCTTGCCTGCCGCTTTGGACTTTGCGCGCGGATTGGCGGGGCGTGATGTGCAGGATCGGCGCTTGTCTTGTCGCGCTGCGCGTGGGGGAATCGATGATCAGGCGGCATGGGACAAGCTGGCGGCCGAGATCAAGCGGGCCGCACGTGGAGCGAAGGCGCCTCTGGTCGCGCTGGAACTGGCCGAACTGGCGCAGGTCACGCCTTTTGCCGAAGGGGTAGCCAAAGAGCGCGAGCAGTTTCTGGCTTTGCGCGGCAGCGAGGAAGCAGCGGCCCTGCGCCATATTTTCTTTGCCGAGAAGGCGGCCGCCAAATTGCCGGAGGATTGCGCTACAGCACAGGTTCGGCCGATTTCCCATGTCGGGGTGATCGGCGCGGGAACCATGGGTACAGGCATCGCCATCAGCGTGGCCGATGGCGGCTATCGGGTCACCTTGGTGGAAGTCTCGCCAGAAGCCTTGCAGCGCGGTTTGGGAAATGTCGCCAAGTCCTATGCCGATAGTGTAGCCAAGGGGCGCCTTGCGCCTACTGTGGCTCAGGAGCGGCAAGCGCGTATCACGGGCAGCACCGATTATACCGCTCTGGCCGATTGCGATTTGATTATCGAGGCAGCCTTTGAAGACATGGGCGTCAAACGCGAGATACTTGGCAAATTGCAGAATGTCGCCAAGGCCGGTGCTATTCTGGCTACCAACACGTCCTATCTCGATCTGGACGAGATTGCTTGTGCCAGCGGCCGCCCGCAGGACGTGGTTGGCCTGCATTACTTTAGCCCGGCCAATATTATGAAGCTGCTGGAAGTGGTGCGTGGCGCGCAAACCAGCCCCACCGTTTTGGCCAGCGCCATGCAATTTGCCCGTAGCACCGGCAAGGTAGCGGTGGTGGCGGGCGTCTGCCACGGCTTCATCGGCAATCGCATGTTGCGGGCCTATAATAGGGAAGCCGGCCTGTTGCTGCTGGAAGGGGCGAGCCCTGAACAGATCGACGGCGCCTTGACCCGTTTTGGCATGGCGATGGGGCCATTTGCCGTGGCCGATCTGTCCGGCATCGACATTGGCTATAAGGCTCGTGCGGTGATGCCGGAGGGTAGTTTTGAACCCTTGGCCTTTGCGATCCATGACGCCTTGGTGGAGCGCGGTGATTTGGGGCGCAAGAGCGGCGCGGGCTTTTATCTTTATGAGGCAGGTTCACGCGCCACGGTGGTCAATCCGGCGCTACAATCCCTGCTGGATGTGGCCAGAGCCAAGGCCGGAGTGACCGCGCGGGCCATTGATGATGCAGAAATTGTAGAGCGGACCATGTTGGCTTTGGCCAATGAAGGCGGCTTTATCCTGTCCGAAGGCATTGCCGCGCGCGAAGGCGATATCGATACCGCCTATGTCCATGGCTATGGTTTCCCGCGTCATCGCGGAGGGCCGATGTTCTATGCGCGCCAATGCGGGCTGGCATCGGTGCGGGACAGGATCGAGGCCATGGCTATTGGCCGTTTCGGCCGTTGGTGGCCTGTCGCCCCGATTTTCGCGCAAGCCTGATTCCCTAAGCGCCGGTCTGCGGGCAGCGCTATCGGCGACCTATCGCCGATAGCGCTGTTTTTCTTAGAAAGACTGTGACTTGACTCTGTTTGCATAATTGTTCACAATTTTAGAAACATTAAGTGGCGCTTCATTAGAAAAGCGCTTTGCAGAGAGGGTATGGGGATGGCATCGCATAAAGGGCTTTTGCTGGGCGTCAGTTTGTGCGCGTTAACGGGAATCGTCGATCCTGCCTGGGGGCAAGAGGCGCCGGTCAAAGCCGCTGAGGCGGAAATCATCGTCACCGGATCGCGTGTCATTGCCAATGGCAACAATAGTCCGATCCCGGTCACTGTCGTGACAATGGAGGCTTTGCAAGCGACCAAGCCCAGTTCAGTGTTTGATGCCTTGCTGGATGTACCTGCCTTTGCCGGATCGCGCGGCGGGACGCAGTCCAGCGCCTCGGGTAACCAGGCAAGCAGCAACCAGATCAATGCGCTCAATCTGCGCGGTTTGGGGCCGGTTCGTACCCTGTTGCTTTATGATGGCCATCGCGTTCCGCCCACCCAATTGGACGGTTTGGTTGACGCCAATATCGTGCCGCAAATGCTGCTTTCCCGTGTGGATGTAGTCACCGGCGGCGCCTCGGCGGTTTATGGCTCGGATGCGATTGGCGGGGTGGTGAATTTCATCACTGATCGCAAGTTCAAAGGCGTGAAGCTGGAAATGCAACGGGGCATTTCGCAGCAGGGCGATGCAGGAACCTATCGGATTGGCGGCGCGTTTGGCGCCAATCTGTTCGACGGACGTGGCCATTTCATGGCCAGTTTCGAAAGCCTGCATAATGACGGATTGTTGGCCCGGCAAAGGCCGCAATTTGCCGGACGCTGGACGGTGCAGGGTAATGGTTCGCAGGCCAATCCCTTCACGCTCGTCAGCAATCTGGTCAATCCGGCGTATACTTGGGGCGGCAAGATCACTGGCCCTGCGACGAACCCGCTGCTCAATACCAGTTTTAACAGCAATGGCGTGTTGTCGCCCTTTGTGGCGGGCGCCAAATTGGGCAGTCTGGCCAGTGGCGGCGATGGGATCTGGGATACGACGCCATCCCTGATCCCTATGACCAACCAGACGCAGGCCTATGGCCGGTTCGATTATGATGTGTCGGACGCGTTGCATGGCTATGTCAGTGCTGCCTGGACGCAGGATCGCGCCTTTAACCTCTATGGAAATGTTAATAGCCAGAATCTGACGATCAGTGCGACCAATGCATTCCTGCCATCGGCCTATCAAATGCAACTGGCCGCAGCGGGTATCAAGACTTTCACTTTTTCCAAGAAATATGCCCAAGGGCTGGTGCCACCTTCCAATGTGAACAACAACACGTCGAACGTGCTGATCAACATCGGGTTGGACGGCAAGATCGGCGGGTTCAAATGGGATCTGGGCTATGTTTACAATCAGGTCCGGTTGCAGACCCTGTCCAATTACACGTTTAACAACGGTCGCCTTGCTGCGGCGCTGGATGCGGTGGTCGATCCGTTCTCGGGCAAGACTGTTTGTAACGTGACCTTGACCAATCCCGGACTTTATCCGGGCTGTGTGCCTATCAATGTGTTTGGTCCCAGTTCGGAAAGTCAGGCAGCGGTTGATTATGTAGGCAGCCGCGGTGAATTTATCACGCGATTGCCGTCGCATGATCTGGGCTTCAATTTGGCCGGATCGCCGTTTTCGACCTGGGCCGGTCCGGTGCAAATGGCCCTGTCCACTGAATGGCGCAAACAATCCCTATCGCTGACCAGCACCAGCCCGACGATTGACTTTGCTCCCCTTAATTGCACAGGATTGCGCTATAATTGCGTAACGCCAACCGCCACCAACCTGGGCTCGCCCACCTATAATGGTGCGGTGGCGCCCCGTCCTGAAGTCGGGATGACGGTGATCGAAGGCGCGCTGGAAGCCAATATCCCATTGTTGGTGGACAAGCCATTTGCCGATGCGGTCAATCTCAATCTGGCCAATCGCTATGCCCGCTATCGTGCGGAGGGCAATCCCGACCTTTCTGCTCCTGCACGTGTTACACGGTTTAATGCATACACGTGGAAGGCGGGGCTGGATTGGCATGTCTCCAAGGCCTTGACGCTGCGCGGGACGCATTCGCGCGACATTCGGGCACCCAACCTATATGAGCTCTATCAAACCAATGCGGTGACTTTCTCGAACAGCAATACCGACCTGCTGACCAATTCCAACCTGACCGGTGCGGGCGGATTGGTGCAGGTGGTCAATGGGGGCAATGTCAATCTTCGGCCAGAGGTGGCATCGACCACCACATTGGGGTTGGTGTTCAAGCCTTCAGCAAAATTCAGCCTCGCGCTGGATTACTACCACATCAAGGTCAGCGACTATATCACCCGTATCAACGGTTGGGACGTTGCCAGCCAGAATGCTTGCTATACGGGCAATGCCTATTTCTGCTCCTTGCAAGTGCGCCCCGGATCCTTGAGCGATACATCGAAAGCCAATGCCGTAACGCGCTGGTATTCGGTGCCCGTCAATGTTGCGGCGCTGACGACGCAAGGCGTGGATGTCGAGGCCAATTTCCGCTCTACTCTGGTGAGCAAACCGTTCTCGCTGCGGGCTTTGGTCACTTACCAGCCTCATATCTATTTTGTGCAACCGGGCGTGAACCGTCAGGATTTCGCCGGCGCGGTCGGGGCTCCGGCCAGCTATACGGCCGGTGCCAAATTCCGTGCGGCCATTTTCGCCCATTTCGAACCGAGCGAGCAATGGGCATTGGATTGGGAAACCAAGATCCGTGGCCAGATGCATCAAAGCCCCGATGCCACGCTGTATGCGACCCCCAACACCGACGTGCCTGCGGTGGCCTTCAGCAATTTGACGATTACGGCCAAGTTGAAGGGGCCTTTGGCGGGGCGCGCGCAGATGTATTTGAATATCAGCAATCTGTTCAACCAATCGGCACCGATTACCGCCAATTACGCCGATCAGGGTAGTCCCGGCCTGCGCGGTGGCTTCGCCTTGGGGGACGATCCTGTCGGGCGCTACTTCCGCATGGGGGCACGTTTACGGTGGTGATCGCGGGCAAGCGCCTTTTGCTATGCGGATGGGGAGCCTTGGCAATCGCTGGCGCCTCACCCGTCATGGGGCAAACCATCGTGGATCGCTGGGCAGAGGTTGCCATCCCCGCGCCGCCTGTGCTGGTGCCTGTGACGGTCAAGCCTGCACGCTCGGCTTTGCTGGTGCTTGATATGTTGGCGGTCAATTGCGTGCCGGAAAAAAGGCCCAGTTGCGTGCGCAGCATTGCCCCTGTCGAAGCTTTGCTCAAACGGGCGCGGGCAGCTGGGATGCTGGTGATATACAGCGCAGGTCAGGCTGGTTCTGTCGTGCCTCCTGATCCGGTGGCCCCGTTAAAACCTCTGGCAGGCGAGCCAATGGTGCGTGCCGGAGCCGACAAGTTCCTTCATTCCGATCTGGAGCAGATCCTGAAACAGCATGGGATCGACACGGTCATCATTACGGGCACCTCTGCTGAAGGCGCGGTACTCTACACGGCGAGTGGCGCATCGGGGCGAGGTTTTCAGGTTGTTGTGCCGGTTGACGGTCTGTCAGCGGCGCAAAACTTTGCTGAACTCTATACAGTGTGGCATCTCCAGCATGCTCCGGCCAGCATCACCAGTCGTATCCAGGTGACCAGCAGCGATCAAATAGCCATCGAACAGGCCAGACCGGATAAAGGGAGAATGCCATGATTGTTCAACGCCGCGATTTGGCCAGAGGACTGGCCGCTATCGCCGCCACCTCGGCTATGCCAGCCATGGCGGCGGTTAAGCCTCGGGCATTGGCGCTTTATGTAGCCACGGGTGCGGTGATGGAATGGCGTCTGATGCAAGGGGCGCAAGGGTCTACGGGCGAGGTGGGCAGCATTACGCTGCCCTCGGCGATCCAATATGCCTGGCCGCATCCTGATGGCCGTTTCCTTTATGTCGCAACCTCGGATGCGCCAGGGGGATCGGTGGGGGCGGGCAAGGTGCATCGCCTCTTGGCGCTGGCCATCGGGCGTGGTGGCGCTTTGACACCCCATGGCGAGGAGGTGGCCCTGGCGCAAAGGCCGGTGCATATGAGCCTTGATCCATCAGGGCGATTTGTGTTGGTGGCCTATAATGCGCCCGCCAATGCCAGCGTCCATCGCTTGCGTCCCGATGGCACGTTAGGCGCGAGAGTGGAGCAGCACGAGGCGCTGGATCTGGGGATTTTTGCCCATCAAATCCGTGTCATGCCGCGTGGTCGCTCGGCCATATTGGTGACGCGGGGCAACAATGCCACTCCGACCAGGCCCGAAGATCCCGGCGCGCTCAAAGTGATGGGTTTTGATCAAGGGCAGCTCTCGCCCTTGGCCAGCATTGCGGTGGGGGGCAAAGGCGGTCTGGGCTATGGGCCAAGGCATCTGGACTTTCACCCGACCAAACCTGTGGCCTATGTCGGGCTGGAGCGGCAGAACCAGTTGCATACCCATCGGATTGTGGGCGACACGCTGTCCCCTGAACCGGAACTGGTTTGCGCCACCACCGACCAACCGCCGAAAGGCGCTGACGGGGCCACCACGCTGGTCGGCGCGATCCATGTCCATCCGCGCGGCCATGCGCTTTATGTCACCAATCGCGCCAGTTCGCAGGTCGAGGTCGCAGGGCGCCGCGTCTTTGCCGGTGGGGACAATTCCATCGCTGTGTTTGCCCTGCATCCGCGCACCGGCCTGCCGCAATTGATCCAGCGGGTCGATCTGCGTGGGTTCCATGTGCGCAGCTTTGCCATTTCGCCCGATGGCACAATGCTGGCGGCCAGTTGCATGTTGCCGATGGATTTGCGCGATGGCACCCATGTCGCGGCAGGGATCAGCCTGTTCCATATCCTGCCCGATGGCCAATTGGCTTTCCTGCGCAAGATCGAAAGCCCGGCATCGGCAGAGCCTTTGATGTGGACCCATTTTCTGCCGGTTCCGGCATGACTTCCTTTCAGGAGACCTCCATGCGTTTTGTCTTGGCCTGCCTTTCTGTCACCTCCGCCTTGGCGCTGGGGGCAAACGCTCTGGCGCAGCAAGCCGCACCCAAGCCCGTCGCCAATGGTCCATTGACCGAGCAGCAGGCCGCCAGCGGCCAGTTCCGCCAAGTGGATCAGGGGACCAGCATCAAGGCGGGCGCCGAGCCCCATTTTGCCGCCGCCAGAAAAGCGGCCGGGAATGATTTCCCTGGCTTGCTCCTGCTGTGCAATCAGGCACGGCCAGAGGCTTTGCGCTGGGCGTTACCCAGCGCCAAGGTGCTGCGTCAGGGGCCGCTGCAAGAGGGTGAAAAGCCGCGTCCTGCCAAATTGTTCGATAATCTCTATTATCTGGGCGCGCCGAATGTCTCGGCCTATGCGATCGACACCAGCGATGGGATCATCCTGATCGACACGCTCAACAATGGCAAAGAGGCCGAGGATGTGATCGCCGGAGGCCTTCGCCAATTGGGGCTGGATCCGGCGCGGATCAAACATGTGATCATCACCCATGGCCATGGCGACCATTACGGCGGCGCGGCTTGGCTGCAAAAGACCTATCACCCCTCGGTCTGGATGAGCGATCTGGATTGGACACTCTCGCCTACCACGCTGGACAAGCCCTATTTCGATCCGGCTCCGCCGCGTGACAAGGTGATTACCGATGGGCAGGTGCTGAAGCTGGGCCAGCAGAGCGTGACCATGCATTTTACCCCCGGTCATACACAGGGCACCGTATCGCTGATCTTTTCGGTGAGCGACCATGGAAAGCCGCATAAGGTTGCCTTGTTGGGTGGCACCGGTTTCAATTTCCCTCATTCTCCGCTGCGTTTTGCGCAATATGCGGCGACCATGGGGCATTTTGCCGATCTGGCGCGCAAGGCGGGGGCAAATGTCATCCTGTCCAACCATCCTGAAAATGATCTGGTAGTGGCCAAAAGTATCGCCATCACCAGACGTAAGGCTGGCGAGCCCAATGCTTTGGTGGCGGGCGTGGGCGGTGTGCAGCGCTATTTCACCACGCTCAACCAATGCGCTTTGGCCTATGGTGAGCAGATGAAGTGATGGGAGGGCGCTTTGGGGGGGTCTGACGGGATCGGCTCCCCAAAGGCGTAAGTTTGATCGAAATTACTCCAAGCAGCTTGCGGTGGCAGGCTCGGCCTGGCGTGCCTTGGACTTCGGTTGCGCCGAATGCTGCTGCTGTCGCCATCCATCAGGACGGGCACATCGGCTGTCAGCGAGCATCGTTGGCACGCAGCACGGGCGCATAGAGCGCGTTAACTTTCCCATCTAGTGGTGCCCGCCTGATCCAAAGTCAGGTGGGATGTGTTGCACTTTTGCCACCCTGTTTGCAGCAGGCATGACAGAAATGGAATGCGTGGAATGCCGAAATTGCGCGCTATCCTGATCGGATAGCGTCCACCTTTCCCATCAAAAATTGAGAAGCTTATCCCCCGCCTCGGCAAGATTCAGCATGCTTGCATGGCCGCGTCAGCTTTATAATTGCGGGCTTTGCACGGCGGCTCTATCAAATGGGTAACAATATGAGAATCAATATTGTTTGCAAAATCCGGTTGGCCTTAGCAAACAGGCAGTTCAGGAAATGGGTGAGGGCAGGCGGGAAACCATCTTGCCAGAGGTGAGATGGGCCAGAGGCGAGATGATAAGGCCATTCGACGCCGCATTCGCCTTTATAGAGGCGTTTCGCGAACCTCCCCAAGCCCCAGTCCCTGCCGCCTGCATCGGCCAACGGATGGCATGTTTGGGTAACAGGAGGTCGAATTGAATAGCCTGATGGTGACAAGATATATGCTGGCGAGTGTCAGCTTACTGGCCTTGCCTGCTGCGGCCTTGGCGCAATCGTCAGCGCCTGAGGGCGGCGATGCCGGCAATCCTGCGAAGCCGGCAGAGATCATCGTGACCGGATCGCGCATTGCCACGGGCAATTCCAGCCCTGTGCCATTGACTGTGGTCACCACCGAAAATCTCCTCAATGTGCGTCCTTCGACGCTGGCCGATACGCTGCAATCGGTGCCGGTTCTGGCCGGGTCTCGCTCAACCCTGTCCAGCCCGACCTCGTTTGGCGGTTCAGGTGCAGGCAATGGCGCTGCCAATCAGGTGAACCTGCGCAATTTGGGGGCACAGCGCAATCTGGTGCTGATGGATGGCCATCGCGTGCCGCCGACCTCGACCACCAATGTGGTGGATATCGACATGGTGCCCCAGATGCTGCTCGACCGCGTCGAAACGGTGACGGGTGGTGCATCGGCGGTTTACGGCTCGGATGCCATTTCGGGCGTGGTGAATTTCATCACCAAAAAGAACTTCAATGGCCTCAAGACCAATCTGCAATATGGCATCTCGCGCTATGGCGATGGTCAGCAGGTTTCGGCGGGCATGGCCTATGGCACCAAGCTGTTCGATGGTCGCGGCCATTTTGAAGCCAGCTATGAATTCCGCGACGACAAAGGCGTGATGAGCCGGTCCTCGCGTCCGTGGTTCCAGCGTTTGACCACCTCGGGCGCGGGGACGGCGGCCAACCCGTTCTATGTGACCTATGGCGTCAATTCGCCCAACTTGCCATTCGGCGGACGCATTTCTGGCACCAGCAGCGCGCTTAATGGGATGTACTTCTCGGCCAATGGCGTGTTGAGCCCCTTCGTCAATGGCTCTTCGGTGATCAGCCCGGTGACCGGCGTTGCCGATGCAAGTCTTCAAGTGGGCGGCGCAGGCGGCTATTATGACACATCGCTCAAGGCATCCTTGCGCTCTCACCAGTTCTTTGGCCGCTTTGATTTTGATGTTAGCGACAGCCTGAAATTCTACATCACCGGCGCTGCCAATCTGAAGAAAAACCGCGCGCTGGATATTGATCTGACGCTCAACAATCTGACGATCCGCTCGTCCAACGCCTATATCGCGCAAATGGCTGGCGGCGCTTATGCCAGTGCTTTGGCTGCGGCAGGTTCGACCTTCAATTTCAGCCGCATCGTTCAGGGCGTGCCGCTGGACCAGAATACCGACTCCACCCAGATCTCCATCAACACCGGTCTTGATGGTGCCTTGGGCAAGTTCAAGTGGAACGTGAATTACACCCATGGGCAGACCCATCTTTATCTGTTGGCCCGCAACAATGTGAACGAGCAGAAGCTGCGCGCTTCGCTCGACGCGGTGAATGTCGGGGGCAATATCGTTTGTGGTATCAATGCCGATGCGATTGCCAGCAATGACGATGCTTCCTGCCGTCCATGGAACCCGTTTGGCCCCTCGGCCAGCGATGCATCGGCCATGGGCTATTTCCTGACCAATTCCACCTACACGCAGAACACCTATCTGGATGACCTGTCGGCCGATATTCATGGGCCTTTGGTCGAGGGCTGGGCCGGACCGATTTCGGGCGCCCTGTCGGTGGAGTGGCGTCAGGACCGCTTCAATTCCCATAGCTATATGGAATCGAACGATCTGGCCAATTGCGCGGGTTTGCTCAATTGTGTTCAGGGGCGTCAGGGCCTGTGGCGCAACAGCTTTGCCTCCAGTCCGACGGTGAGCAACCGCGTATGGGAAGTTTCGGCAGAAACCGAAGTCCCGCTGCTGACGGATCAGCCTTTTGCCAAATCGCTGTCGCTGTCGGGTGCGGCGCGTTACACCAGTTACAAGACGTCGGGCCAGTATTGGACCTGGAAATTGGGCGGTGTGTGGGAAGTGGACAATGACTTCCGCCTGCGCGGCACGCTCAGCCGCGATATTCGTGCGCCTACGCTCAATGATCTGTTTGCCCCGACATCCACCGTCACCAATGCCCAGACCGATTATCTGATCGCTGGCCAGCCTTCCTACGCCGTGGCGCAGGATACCAAGGGCAATCCCAATCTGACGGCAGAAGTCGGACATACTTTGACCGTGGGCGGCGTATGGCGGCCTTCCTTTGCGCGCGGCTTGAGCCTGTCGCTGGATTATTACCAGATCAAGATCAGCAATGCCGTGATCCTTTCGCCCGGCTTTTCGCAGATCTATCAACAGGCCTGCTATGCCAGCGGGGGCACATCGCCTTTCTGTTCGCTGCAAACCCGCGCGCTGGGCAATTATACCGATACCAGCGCCGCCAATGTGGTGACCCGCTGGAGCGTGCAGCCTTTCAACATCGGTTCGATCCGTACCTTTGGTCTGGATGGTGAAGTCAACTATACCACGCGCTTGGTTGGCCGTCCGGTGACCTTGCGGGTGATGGGGACCTATCAGCCGCATATCTATTATGAGCAGGCCGGTGTGCAGACCACCGATCAGGGCGGTGTCACCACCGGACCTGTGGGCATGGGCCCCGCGCCCAAGCTGCGCATCACCAGCACGATGAGCTACAAGGTCAGCGATGCCTTCCGCGTGGATGTCCAGAACCGCTGGCGCAGCCCGATGCATATCGATGCCAATCCGGCCAATGTCTATTACAACGGCATGGATCATGTGAAGGCAGGCAGCGTTACCTCGGTCAACCTGTCCTATACGATGAACAAGCCTGCGCTGGGCAATCCGGAACTGTTCTTTAACGTGCAGAACCTGTTTGACGCCGCGCCCGCCTATATTTCGGGCAGCAATCCGGCGGGTCGTATCGGTGGGTTTACCGTGGCCGATGATCCGGTTGGCCGCTATTTCACTTTTGGTCTGCGCAACAAATTCTGATGCGCTTGATCTAATAAAAAAGCCCGCCTGTCGCGCGACAGGCGGGCTTTTTTTATGGGCTGCGATGATCGTGTTCAGTCGATTAACCGGCCCAGCAATTCGCGCAGGCGCAGCAAGGCCGCGGCGCGGGCGATGGCATTGCCGGGGTTCTTCTCGCGCGGTTCCTCGCCCAATCGCATGAACATGTGGTCGGAATTGGGATAGATCACCGGTTCATAGGTTTTGCCCAAGGCCTTCATCGCCGCAATGGTGGCAGGCAGCGAGCGGGTTGGGCGGGCGTCATTCTGGGCGTAAAAGCCATAAAGCGGTGCAGTAATGGTGCCCAGCATCTCGGGCGGGGGGGCTGCGTCGTAAAAGGCGTAGACAGCGGACAGGTCATGGCGTTGCAGCGCAAAATACATGCCGCGTCCTGCGCCCCAGGCAAAGCCCAACACGGCCAGCTTGCCATTGGCCTGCGGCAAAGCCTTGGCGTAGTCGGCCCAGACGTTGAGATCGGCGCTCATTTGCGTATCCTTGCCCGCCATGCCGAAATGGGTGAGGAACACATCGCGCAGATTGGTGATGGAATCGCGCCCGCCGCCATTGGGGCCTTGGCCCGAGATAATGTCCGGCACCACCACGATCACCCCCATGGCTGCCACTTGATCGGCCATATCGCGGGCCCAGATGTTGAGCCCCTGATCCTCTGGCAACAGCATGACCACCGGAACCTTGGCGGGTGAGGGGGGCGTAGCTTTTTCGGGATAGATGACAAAGGCATTCAGCCGCCGACCATTGGCGTTGATATGGACCATCTCGTGTTTGCGCGGTGTCAGCTTGAAGCGCTCCTGACGCCAGGTGTCCGGCCCCAATTGCTCTTCAAAGGCGATGATCTCGCGTAGGATCTTTTCCTTTGCCGCGGCCTGTTCGGCGGCGCTGGGCATCGCTGTATTATTTTGCCCCGTTGCATTTTGTGCCGACGCGGCGGGCGCGAGCAGCAGCGGTGCCAGTGTCGCCATGGCGAGTGTAGGCAGCAAAAGCTTGGGTAAGGGCATGATCAGGCTCCGTTTGTGGAGAGCCCGCTGGCACGCGAATTTGGAACGCGGCGGCGGCTCTCTCTGTTTTTGGGAATGGTCAGCGCGCTGACGCGACGGCATTGCTTTTTATAACAATAACGTCAAACATATTATTGACAATCATTGGTCTCAGGTAAAGCATAGGCCTCATCACCCTAATGGAACCCCAATGGCAGGGGTTTCCGCAAGGGGCATCGGGTGAATTTCTGTTTCCGGAGAGGCAAAATGAACATACGATACCGCCATCCAGGCTGGACGACTCTGGCTGTTCTCACCGCCGGGTTGGGCACGATTGCCTGTGCCCCGATCGCCACAGCCCAAACGGATCCCGGCGCCGTCCCCGCCCCCATGCGCGGGCCGCAGACCTACGAACAGCAACAGCGCAATCAGGCTTGGGCCACGCGCAAGATTGCCCTGTCCCCCTTGCGCAAGGAATGGGTGACAATCCAGCGCGGCAACCGCAGCCTGAAGGCCATGGTGACCTATCCCGAGGGCCAACGCAAAGCGCCGGTGGTGCTGGTCGGGCATGAGGTGTTCGGCCTGACAGATTCAACGCTCAACACTGCGGTGGAAATTGCGCAGATGGGTTATGTCACTATCGCGCCGGATTACCTGTCGGGCTATGGCCCCAATGGCGGCGGCACCAGTTCCATGGGCAGCAAGGCGGGGGAAACCTCCACCTCGCTGGAGGATGCAGAGGTGGATGCCGATATCAATGCCTGGGCGGACTATGGGCTGAAATTGCCGCAATCCAATGGCAAATTCGCCATTGTCGGCCTCAGTTGGAGTGGCGGGGCGGCGTTCCGCTATGTGTTGGGGCCAAGTGCCAAACCGGAATTGAAGGGCGTCTTTGTGTTCTATGACGTCGGCCCGCCCACCACGCGTCAGGCCCGTTTCCACAGCACGCCCGAGCCGGGCATTTTGCCGGTCGGCCCGATCAAAGTGCCCGTCTTCGGCTTTTACCCCACGCAGGATACGCGCGTGATCAAGGCTTTGCCTGCCACGCAAGAGGCGATGCGCAAGGCGGGCAACCGGTTTGAAGCCATCATGCTGGAGGGTGCCGATCATGCCTATCTGCGGGTGGGCGAGGATCCGGCTGATCCAAACCCTGCCAATATTGCGGCAGTGAAGGCCACTCTGGCGCGGCTCAAGGTGGAATTGGGCAAGCTGTAAAAGGAAATGGCCTGTCCGCTTGAGTGTCGGACAGGCCATTATAATCATACTTGGATGATTTTTGGTGCCCATTCCGGCCGAAGCAGGATCCAAGTGCTGGCCGCCCCCACCACCAGGAAGGCAAAGATGACCATCATCGGCAGGTCATAGCCTCCGCTCACGTCCAGCAGCCATCCCGACAGGCTGGCCGATACGCCCCCCGCCAGACTGGTGGCCACTTGCTGGATGCCGGTCACCATACCTACGGCAGGCTTGGGGATCAGCGTCAAGCGGCACAAGGCCAGATTGTTGGCCGTGGCTAGGCCAAGGCAGGAAAGCGAAAAGACATTCCAGAACAAGGCCCATTGCAAAGAGGCCGACCACGCGCCCAGCAGCACGGTGCAGCCGCCGACGAAACCGGCCATTACAAACAGCTTGCGCACCAGAACGGCGTCTTTGCCTTTGGCAATCATCCGGTCGGCCACCCAACCGGCCACCAGCGCGACAAGGGCGATGCCAGCAAAGCTGAAAAAGGTGTAGAGGCCCGATTTGGACAGCGAAAGTCCCCGCTTTTCCACCAGATAGGACGGCATCCATGTCATGCAGAAAAAGGTGAAATAGCCATAGCAGAAATTGGTGATCAGCGCTCCCCACACCACCGGACTTTTCATGATGGCGCCCATGCTGATCGACCCGGCGGTACGTTTGGCGACGACCATTTCCTCTGCACTGGGCCAATCGTTGCGCACCATCACCATCCACGGCACCAGCCAAACCAGTCCGATCGCACCGGTCAACAGGAACATGGTTTGCCAATTATACTGGACGATCAACCATGCCGCGACAGGCGCGCCCAGGGCGGGGCCGAATTTGTTGCCCATGGCGAAAATGCCCACCGCCGTGCCGCTTTGCCCCTCCTTGAAATTGTTGCGGATCCAGCGATAGCTGGCCGGCATGACAATCGCCTCTGTCGCGCCGATCAACAGGCGCATGATCAACAATCCGCTGAAAGCAGATGTCAGGCCAGTGGCGGCCGTAGCACCGCACCAAAGCACGAAACAGACCGTGTAGGGCACTTTCACGCCATAGCGGTCCACCACATAGCCTGCGGGCATTTGCACCAGCCCATAGGTCCAGAAAAAGGCCGAGTTGAGCCAGCCGCGGTCCATATTATCCAGCTTGAAACTTGCGGCAAAACCCCTGTCGGCCAAAGCAGAAGAAATGCTGGTACGGTCGACATAGGCGATCAATACCCCCAGCGCGAGCAGCCAGAGAATGGACCACGCCTTTTGGCTGGATAGCCCGCTACTGGACTGGGGATCGTTGGTGGGGGGTGGCATGCAGGAAACCCTCTCTTAAAAATGTCATCAATGTTGTTATCAATATTGCAGCGCCCACCGCAACAGGCCAGTCCTATCACGAAATTGAGCATCGGCCGTTATCAGGATGCGCGGGCGGCCAACTCTCCTTGGGTCCCGCATAAGGCCGTGGGCCATGCCTTGCCTTTTCGTGATGGTTCGGTCGGTGCCGCTATTCACCACCACGCTGTGCCCAGCCTTATCCTCCTCGATTTGGGTTGGGTTTGGATTGTTGCGCTTAATTTCCCATCACAGAATCGCATGAGCACCATCGGCATGCATGGCTTGACGGCGTTGAAACGATTCTGTTAACAATATTGACAACGCAAATGGCGGCATTAGGCGATTGCCCGCGCAACAGGGCAACGCAAACAGGGAGAGAAGTCTGTGACTTTCCAACAGAGAGAGCGCGTTTGTGCGCGCATGGCAGCAGCAATCTTGCTGCTGGGGGCATCGCATGGCGCCAT
The DNA here is from genome assembly GCF_004005905.1 of Novosphingobium umbonatum. GTDB lineage: Bacteria > Pseudomonadota > Alphaproteobacteria > Sphingomonadales > Sphingomonadaceae > Novosphingobium > Novosphingobium umbonatum. The sequence continues at coordinate 8,655 of NZ_SACO01000019.1, read as the reverse complement.
GGCGCAGACTGAGGCTGCGCCCAAGGATGCCGATATTATCGTCACCGGATCGCGGATCGTCCGTAATGGCGATAGTGCGCCGCAGCCGGTTACCTTGGTTCGTACCGAGGAATTGTTGAAGCAAACCCCGACCACGTTGGCCGATGGTCTGAACGCTTTGCCGGTGTTCGCCGGTTCGCGCGGGCCGGGCACTTCGGTGGCCACCACAGGAAATGCGGCAGGCGGCAATGGCGCTGCCAACCAGCTTAACCTGCGCAGCCTTGGCGCGATCCGCAATCTGATCCTGCTCGATGGCCAGCGCTTGCCAACCGCGTTGTTCAATGGCGTGGTGGACGTGGATATCGTGCCCGACATGCTGATCGAGCGCGTCGATGTGGTCACTGGCGGCGTTTCGGCAGTCTATGGTTCGGATGCCATTTCCGGCGTGGTCAATTTCGTGACCAATCGCAAATTCAATGGTTTCAAGGCCGAGGCCCAGACCGGTATTTCCCAGCGCGGCGATGCGCCGCAGTATAAGGCCGCCTTTGCCGCGGGTAAGGCCTTGGGTGACAATGCCCATATCGAGGCCAGCTATACCTATTTCTCGTCCGACCCGCTGTTCTATCGTACTGATCGCGATTTCGGCTATGACTATGCCTATGGCGGCCTGAAAACGCCAACCAGCACCTATGGTGCGGCGGGCACGATCAACAATCCCTATGTGCTGGTATCGGGCGCGCGCAATTCCAGCGCCACCTATGGCGGGAAGATCACCTCGGGCCTGTATAATAACACCACTTTCAACGCCAATGGCGTGCTCAGCCCGTTCAATGCCGGAACGGTGACGGCCTCGCCCAATCTGTCGATTGGCGGGGATGGTTTTTACAACAATGCATCTTTGGGCGCGACCCAGCGCAGCCATCAGGGCTTCACGCGGTTTGACTATAAGCTGTCCCCCGATGTAAATTACCACCTGCAAGGCTTGGTCAGCATCAAGGACAACACGTCCTATTCCAACTATGCTCAGTTCAGCAATTTCACCATCCGCGCCAACAATCCCTATCTGCCAACCTCCATGCAGACGGCACTGGCTGCGGCGGGGCAGAATTACTTCACCTTTGCCAAAGTGTTCAACAATGCCCAGCGCCTGACCGCAGATGTGCGTACCGAGCAATTTTATGTGAACACCGGCTTTGACGGTAAATTCGGCGGGTTCGACTGGGATGTCAGCCTCAATTATGGCAAGGCCAAGCTGAGCACGGCGCTGAGCGGTAATATCAATAACCAGCATCTGGCCGCTGCGGCCGATGCCGTGACCAATGGCAGCGGGCAGATCGTCTGTGGCATCAATGCCGACGCGATCACCAGCAATGATGATGCCTCGTGTAAGCCGATCAACCTGTTCGGTCCCACCGCCGCCAGTCAGGATTCCTTGAACTATATTTTGGGCACAACCCATCTGTGGTCCTATAATCAGGCCTTTGATATCGGGGGCCATCTGGGCGGCCGTTTGTTCGATCTGGGGGCAGGGGACGCGCGTTTTGCGGTGTCTGCGCAATATCGCACCAATTCCTTGCGCCAGACGGTCGATGTCGCCTCGTCGGACACGGCCAATTGCTCGGGTCTGGTGATCAATCCGATCAATACCGCCACGCAAACCACTTTTGCCAGCAATTGCGTTCCGGTCGGCGCATTGCAACGCAACACCAATGGCACCACCACCCCGCTGACCCCGACGGCGCTGTACCAAAACGCTTTCTCGCCCATGGCCGAAAAGGTGCAGAGGGTGAAGGAAGTGGCGGTCGAAGTGGATGTCCCGCTGCTCAAGGACTCGGCTCTGGGCCGTATGGTGGGTGTGACGGGCGCGCTGCGCTATGCCCATTATAACACCACGGGCAGCGCCTGGGTGTGGAAGGGCGGCCTTAACTGGAAGGTGACCGACGACCTGCGCCTGCGTGGCACGATCAGCCGGGACTTCCGTGCGCCTACGCTCAACGATTTGTATCAGGCGCCCACGGTGACGGTGGCGAATAATGCCGACCTTTTGACCGGCGCCTCCTTCCTGCAATCGCGCACGCAGGGCAATCCCAATCTGCGTCCCGAAGTTGGCCACACCTGGACCTTGGGCGCGGTGTTCAAGCCACGCTTTATGCCCGGTTTCAGCGTGGCGCTGGATTATTACAACATCCGCATCACCGATGCGATCCAGTCGGTCAGCGGCTTTCAGCCCGCGATCCAGCAGGCCTGTTTGTCGAGCGGCGGCGCCTCGCCTTTCTGCTCGCTGCAACCGCGCCCCAATGGCTACAGCGATACCAGTGTCGGCAATGCGCCCTATTACTGGCTGACCCAGAATCTGAACTTTGCCGAAATCACCACGCAGGGGCTGGACGCGGATATCAACTATGCCACACGGGTGGCCGGCCGTCCGGTCAGCCTACGCGTGATGACCACGTGGCAGCCCGAAATCATCTATGGCCAGCAACCGGGCGCCAGCGGGACGCCGGTTTCCTTCAACGCGGCGGGGGCGTCCAATGCCAATGGCACGGTCAATAATATCGCTGCCAAATGGCGCGTGAATGCCAATCTGCATGTCGAGCCGACCAATTGGATGACCACCGACCTGCGTGCGCGTTGGCGTTCGGGCTATCGCTATAATCCGGACCAAAGCACCTATTTCGCGCAGGCTGTGCCCGCCGCCATGTGGCTCGATACCTCGGTCACATTCAAACTGCCCGACAGCGACCGTTATCAGCTGTTCTTTAACGTGCAGAACCTGCTGGATAAGGCGCCGCCGCCCTATCAGACCGGCATTCTTCCGGGGCAGGGCTTTGTGCCGGGGGATGACTTCATTGGCCGCTATTTCCTGGCCGGTGTCCGCGTAAAATATTGATGCTTCTCAGGCGGGCGTTTGTTGCAGACGCCCGCCTTTTTTCTGGAAACAGGTATGAAACAGGCAATTGCCGGGGCCGGAATGGTCATACTGTCTTCGGCGGCCTTGGCCGGTGCGCCGGTGGGTATGACGCCCGTGGCCGGAGATCCGGTGCGGATAGCATCCGGCCTTGTCGCCGGAACCCATCTGGACGAAGGCGTCGACGCCTATCTGGGCATTCCCTATGCCAAGCCGCCCTTGGGCGATTTGCGTTGGCGGGCGCCACAGCCGGTCACATGGCAAGGCGTGTGGAATGCCGACCGCAAGGGGGCGCAGTGCATCCAGATGCTGCGCCGCCATGACATCAACCACTATTTCGGCGAAGAGGTCAGCGGCGAAGATTGCCTCAACCTCAACCTGTGGAAACCGGCCAGCGCCAAAGCGGGCGACAAGCTGCCGGTGATCGTCTTTATTTACGGCGGTGCAGGCACGATCGGTTCGGCGGGTATGGCCCATTATGATGGCGCGGCGGTGGCCCGCCATGGCGCGCTGTTCGTCAACATGAATTATCGCGTCGGCTTGCTGGGTTTTATGAGCCATCCCGAATTGAGTGCCGAACAGGGCGGCCATTCGGGCAATTATGGCTATTTGGATCAGAACGCTGCGCTGCGTTGGGTGCATGACAATATTGCCGCGTTTGGCGGCGATCCGGAAAAGGTCATTCTGGTGGGGCAGTCTTTCGGGGCGTCCTCGGTTGCCGCGCAGGTGATGAGCCCCTTGTCCAAAGGGCTGTTCCGCGGCGCTGTCCTGTCGAGCGGATGCAATCTGACCCGCGAGGGCGTGCCTTTGGCGCAGGGCGAGAAAACAGGTCTTGAGGTGCAAAAGCGACTGGGTTTGGCCAACCTGCATGCTTTGCGTCAGGCCCCTGCCGACCAGATCCTGAGCCAGCAGGCCGAAAGCCAGAACCTGACCGTGACAGCGGGTGTGGCCATCCCTCGCGTCATGGACGGCTATTTCTGGCCGGGCACTGTGGCGCAGGGTTTGCGCAACCATCAGGGTAGCGCCGTGCCCTTGATCGCCAATTCCAATAGCGATGACAATGATGCTTTACGCTACCCACTGACGCAGGCGCGCAATCTGGCCGAATATCGGGAATTGGCGGCAAGGATGTATGGCAAGGACGCCGAGGCATTCCTGCGTCTCTACCCCGTTCGCCAAGACAGCGATGTGCCCATTGTGTCGAGGCAGGCGGCGATGGAAAGTGGATTTCTGGCCGGATCGCGCGATTGTGCGGTGCTGAACAAGCTCTACAATCAACAGCCGACCTATGTATCCCTGTTTACCCGCCGCCATCCCTATCGGGCTGGTGTAGTGATCGCGGATCAGGATACCGCCAGCGTGGGTGCCTATCACAATGCTGATATCCCCTATTTCTTTGGAACGCTGGACGCTTTCAACCTGATCCGCCCTACGCGGGATTGGACCGCCGATGACAAGGCCCTGTCCGAGGCCATGTTGGGCAGCCTTATCGCTTTTGCCCGGACAGGCGTGCCTCCGATCGCGGGCAAAGCATGGCCTGTCTGGAACGAGAAGGCCCCCGACTATGCCATTTGGGGTGGCAAGGCGCCCAAGGCCCGAATGGATCTGGCCCGCATGGATTGGATAGCGGCTCACCCGCCTGCTGCGGTGGATGTTAAAAGCGGTGGTCTGCGGGCCAAGGACTGAATGCAAAGGAGAATGTCCATGAAATTCCGCCTATTGGCCATGCTGGCTGTGGTGGCCAGCCCCGCCGCAGCGCAGAATGTGCCCACACCAGCCCCAAAACCCACGCTGCCATTGCAAGTTGGCAATGGACCCAAGCGCATGCCTGCCGCTCCCCGGGAATATACGTCCGCCAAAGACATCGCCGCCCGTATTGCAGCCGCCGATGCCGCAGTGGCCGCAGGGCGCCCCTATGATGGTGAGCCCCTGTTGTTCCAGCAAGGCCATCGTGTAACGATGGAATATCGCAATGTGCCCCAAGGCGGCATCAATGTGCATCTGGAAGATGCCGAAATGTTTGTGATCATTTCAGGCACTGGCGCGATGACCGTGGGGGGCCATTTGATCGATCCTGTGGCGCAAAAGGACAATCCCTATGAAGGCCCGACCATCAGTTCACGCAAGGTGGAAGGCGCGCGGACCTATGAGGTAGGTCCGGGGGATATGATCATGATACCGGCCAATACGCCGCATACGGTCAGCCGAGTGGATGGTAAGCTGGTGCTTTATTCCATGATCCTGCCGCGTCCTGCCCGTCCTGTCACGGACATTCCGCTTCCGTAACGGATTGGCCAGACGGCTGAAATCTAAGAAATCCGGGCGGGCGCCTATTTCCGGCAGCTCGCCCGGATTGGTCATTTCAGGCCCTGTTCCATAGCCTTCGCGCCTTCCTGCGCACAAGTTTCGTCAACTTCGCCGGCGGGGCCGCCACTGACCGCAATTGCGCCAACCAGTTTCCCCTTTTGCATCAAGGGTATTGAGCCGGGGAAAAGGGTCATGTTGGGTTGCACCATGGCAAGTGTGGCGTAATCTTTTGCCCGCAGTCTGTCACGGATGGCTCCGCTGCGTTCGCCAAAGGCAACCGCCACCAGATTTTTGCGCATGGCATTATATACCCGTCCGGGATGGGCAGCGTCGGCTTGCAGGCCAAGAACGATGCCTCCTTGCGCATTGGCGACGGCTACTCCCACTTCATAACCTTGTGTATGACAATAGGCCAGGGCAGCCTTGGCGCCAATGAGGGCAAGTTCCAGCGGTGGAGCCGGTGGCAAGGCGGGCTCTTGCGCGCGTTGGATATTGGGATTGATCGCGCGGGGAGGCGCTAGCATGGCCGGCAAAGGCGGAGGTAGATTGTCACCGGGCAGGGAGATCGGGTCGCGCAAACCAGCGCTGGGCGGTGGCGGCGTAATCATCGGTTGAGCCTGAAGAACGCCGAGGTCATTTATAAAGAAGACGGCGATTAGGGTGGTGAGTGCTCTCATGAATTTTCCTTCTCCAAGCAATTTTGGAGGGGTTTTAGATTACGTTGCGCGGGAGGATCCCTTTCATTGTTATTGGCCTCACGTCTCGATTTGTTATGTGTAGGCACGATTTCGTGCCATTGCGCGGAATGAACCGCGCCGGGTTTTGCGTGCTTAGGATCAGGACTCGTTGATCACAGCCAGAAGAGCACGGTGGCGGCCAGAGCGAGGGCGGAGAAGTAGACTGTGGGACAGCGATCGTAACGCGTTGCCACGCGGCGCCAGTCCTTCAAGCGGCCGAACATGATCTCGATCCGATTGCGCCGTTTGTACCGGCGCTTGTCGTATTTGACTGGAAAGGAACGCGATTTCCGGCCTGGGATGCATGGCTTGATGCCCTGTTGCTCCAGCGCATCCCTGAACCATTCGGCATCATAGCCCCGGTCAGCGAGCATCCACTGGGCTTTGGGCAGATCATCAAGCAAAGCCGCAGCGCCCGCGTAATCGCTGATCTGGCCCGCCGTGATGAAGAAACTCAGCGGGCGACCATTGGCACCGGTGACGGCGTGCAGCTTGGTGTTCATGCCGCCTTGGTTCGTCCGATCAGGCGCCCGAGATCCCCTTTTTACCCCAAGGCTGGAAGCCGTGCGGTGAGCCTTGAGATAGGTCGCGTCGATCATGACAGTCTGGGGCTCCGCCCTCTGAGCCGACAGACCTTCCATCATCCGGGCGAACACGCCCATCGCCCCCCCACCGTTTTCAGCGATTGTATAATGTCTTGTGCGGCCCGTATTCCCTCGGCGCATCCCGCCAGCGCAGCCCGTTGCGATTGACGAAGATGATCCCGCTCAGCACACGCTGATCATCGACCCCGGGCTTGCCGTGGCTCTTGGGAAAATAGGGCGACAGACGAGCCATCTGCTCGTCCGTCAGCCAATATAGGTCGCTGATCATCAGTCTCCTCGCAGAGCCTGAATCACATCACCGCCTGACCATCAATTGGTCCTGAGCCTACGAAACCCGCCAGTCCGTTATCGGCCCAGTAGCAGTCGGAAATCAGGTACAGCGCCCAGACAGGAGATTGGCGGGTTTTGGAAATGAGCCCGCCACCAAAACCGTCTAGGGGGTAATGGCCGTAAAGTCCAACGATGCGGCACACTGTTTCCGGCAGAGCGTGACCAAGCTTCGTTGTGCAAGCTCCATGTGGCAAGGGGGCGCGGACGACTGGTTTCGATAACGATGCCTTGAATCCGACAATCGGTTCTGAGCGTAATCTCCAAAGTGAGAGCGGGAGGAATAGCTTTCGAGTTCCCTGAACCCGAAAGGATTTTCCATGCATCCCAACGCACTGGAGCCGGCAGCTTATTTAAACCAGCTTGCTGCCGCTTATCGTCGTTTAATTCCGCATCTATCCGCCGGCGAAAAACTCGGCAGACGGATTGTCAATCAGGTCATAGAGGAGGCCACCGGCTGCACTTCGGCCTCCGCGGCCTGGTCTCAGCGCGACAGCTTCCAGATGCTGGAAATGGCTGTGCTTTGCTGGCTCGCCGGGCAATCGGTCCCGTCATTGGCCGATCAGGCACTCCCATTCCTGCACAATCTCGAAGCGCGCCTCCCAACCCAGACTGTTCGCAGCGAAGAGCAGGTTGAGCATCAGCATTTCTCCACGCCACTGGGATTGGCGTAGCTGTCGTCCCATCTTGCCGACATCCAACCTGACGATGTGGTGCTCGAACCCAGCGCAGGCACTGGAATGCTGGCTGTCTGGGCGAAACAGGCCAGCAGCCTATACCTCAACGAGATCGACCCCGTCCGCCAGGAAATCCTGCGCCACATGTTCCCCGATGCGACCGTGACCCTCGAAGCACAGTGGGCGCCCAAGTTCACTCCGCTTGCCGAGACCGTGAAGCGCATCGGCCCCAAGTCCCGGCTGCTGCGCAATGGCCGCTCGTCGCGCGTGGCTGTGCTTATGCCAGATCGCACGCGCCTGATGGACGATGGCACGCCGGTGGCCAGTTTCACGCTGAACCGGCCTGGTGGGCGAAGCTGGCTCACCGCTGACGAACTCGCCGAGAGCCACTGGGATGATTGCGAGCGCGAGGCTTTCGAGCAGGCCTGGCAGGCTGAGGCCGATGATCTGGCGGCCAAACCCTATACCGAGCGCTTCTATCTCGCGACCGGCCGCCTGCTGCCGATCTGGAACTTGCTGGGCGATGAGGCGCAGGTGCGTCGCCTCGTCACCCAGGATGGCCGGTCTGTGTTGGGACGCATTGTGCCCGCCGAGGCGGTCAACATGCTGCTCGACAAGCTGGGCATCGGTGATCGGATTGCGCTGTCGCCTGAGCAACTGGTCGATGCGGCGCTGGGCGGCAAGGTGGTGCCCAGCGATGCCTTGTCCGGCACCAGCCTCAAGCGTTCCCGGGTCAACGGCGAGCAGCGGCTTGAGGTCATCGGCTTTGATCTGCGCGCTTTGCCTTCCCGGAAGGCCAAGGGCTGCTTCACCGAGATCATCGCCTATCAGACACGGCTCTTCATGCCGGTGAACAGCGCCCGCGAGATCGTGGAGGCGTTGGCGGCTTAGTCGTCCATCCTTTATTCGGTAGGGCAGGGGGCGCTTAATTGACAAAGTTTGCCAATCTTTGCTATTTTGAAGGCTTGGAGGTTCCCATGGCCACGATTGTTGAGTTGCGCTGAGAATTGACCCGGGATTTTCATTGAGAATTGACCCGGGTGGGTATGGGTTATGTGCTGCCCATGGCGGTCAAGGTCAAGCTTTGGGTTTATACCTTTCTGGATTTTGGGGTG
>NZ_SACO01000018.1 GCF_004005905.1 Novosphingobium umbonatum | reverse complement strand
ACACTGAGTAGGTCCATGTCGATCACTCCGATGCCTCCCGACTGTCAGCCGGAGGCGAGGAAAGCATGGGTCAATTCTCAGTGAAAATTTACGCCCCTCCCGGGTCAATTCTCAGCGCAACTCAACAGGTCACTGGCTCTGAATGTCTGGTATGAGGAGGGATTCAATCTCAAGCATCATACGAAATCTCGACACTACATTGCATATCATCAGCGCAATAGTTCGCTAACCAAAGAGGGCTTCTTGGCTATCATGGCGAGTAGCACCTGAGCAGGACCAGTCGGGCGACGGCGACCATGCTCCCAGTTCAACAAAGTTCCTTTTGCCACGCCGATACTGCGCGCAAACGCGCCCTGCGACAGGCCGGTACTAGCACGGATCGCCGCGACATCGACGACTGGCACTTCCACCTGGTGAATTACCGCGCTGCTTTCGTGACCTTCTGTGAAGGCCAACGCCTCCGTTAGGCCCTGCTTGATGCTTTCAAAAGCATTCATGATCGATCTCCATAATATGCGATCAAAACTTTGCCGAGGCTAATCAACTCAGCCTGTTCGGCTTTGCTTAGGTTGTCTTTCTCATTCTTGGCAAACACGGTGACCAGAAAGATGGGCATCGTCACGCCACCAAATACATGGATCGTCCGGTAACCACCGCTCTTACCACCGCCCTGGCGTGCGATACGAACCTTTCGCAATCCGCCGCCCAGCGAAACGCCAGCTTCTGGGTTGGCGGCAATGTAATTCACCAACGCTATACGCTCGTCATCGGACATAATCGTTTTTGCACGCCGCTGAAACTCGGGCAGCTCCACAACGGTTTGCAATCTAGCCATAGGTCCAAGTTATATGTCATTGGCGCATAGGTCAATGGCGCACGCGCATCTCAGGACATGAGGGCGATGTGTGTTTGAGAACGAATGTCCGAGCGCATTGAATAAGTGTTTTCCGGCATGCAGCCCGAGCTGAGGTGTCTGATTGTACATTGAATTGCCCTACAGCGGCCAATCTTTAGGGTGGGCTGGGTAACATCAAGTTCGCAAAAGAACGCCCGCGTTCAAGGCGGATCAGTGTCGGAAGTATGACTATTGTTATGACGAAATTAGAGATATGCGATTTAGCATATTAAAATCAGTGATTTTTGCAGTCCTCCCGCTCCGCCAGATCCCTAATCCAGGGCGATTTATTTCGAACCGATTTGAACAGCTAAGCCCGCAGATTTCTGCGGGTTTTTGCTGTGTCACCAACTTTTTTCAGTCCGCGCTGGCGTTGTCAGAGCAAAATTGCGGCCGGGGCAGGGGGCCTGTAAATCGGTTGGATGCAGCCAACCCCCAACCCGTTCCGCTATTTCAACTCGTCACCTGAGGTGATCCGCCTTGTGGTCATGATGTATGTTCGTTTCCCTCTTTCGCTGCGCAATGTTGAAGATCTGCTTTTCGAGCGTGGCATCGATATCTGCCACGAAACGGTGCGGTTCTGGTGGAACCGTTTCGGGCCGATGTTTGCCTCCGAAATCCGGCGGCAGCGCGTGTCACGGATGCGCGGGTTCCGGCACTGGCGGTGGCACGTTGACGAGGTCTTCGTGAAGATCAACGGCGAGCGGCACTACCTGTGGCGTGCGGTCGATCACGAGGGCGAGGTGCTCGAAAGCTACGTTACTAAGAAACGTGACAAAACTGCGGCTTTGGCCTTCCTGAAGAAGGCATTGAAGCGCCACGGCAGGGCGGAGAAGATCGTCACCGACGGGATGCGGTCTTACCCTGCCGCGATGCGCCAGATCGGCAATTTGGATCGCCGCGAAGTGAGCCGTTGGCTCAACAACAGGGCTGAAAATTCACACCTTCCGTTCCGACGACGCGAGCGCGCCATGCAGCGTTTCCGGCGGATGAAGTCGCTGCAAAAGTTCGCGTCAGTGCACGCTTCCTTCCGCAATCACTTCAACCTGGAACGCCATCTCGTCGACCGTCATGCATTCAAGCTGCGCCGCTCAGCTGCACTGGCCGAGTGGCAGTCGCTCGTGAGATAAGGTTACGCGATTTTTGGGGCATCTGCGCCAAACGGAGACTTGTAGCGATTAGACTGGCAGCACCCCCCCCCATTGTGTCTGGACATCCGTCGGCCGCTGGATCAGACTGCGGCGCTATGGATCAAGCCGATAACCAATCCGTTATTCCGATGAGGTATTTCCTGCGGATCCCTAATTTTGGGGATTTGTTGAATCCCCTAATTGTGAAAGCATTATCCGGCCGAGAATCCTGCTGGGTAGGGCGGGACGATATCCCTCACCTTATGGCGATTGGTAGCCTGATGGCGGGGGCATCGGTGAATTCCCATGTGTGGGGCACTGGCGTAATGCATCCGGACATTGGACTTGGTTCGGCACACGCTCGGAATATTCACGCCTTGCGCGGACCGCATTCCTTGATGGCTCTGCGCAAAAGCGGGACAACGCTAGGCGATGTGCCTTTGGGCGATCCTGCTATTTTGGCGCCGCGACTTTTGGGCATGAGTGCGTCGAGCGATCCTCGCCATGCTGTCGGGGTGGTGGCGCACTACGTGGATCGGCAAAAGCCGGCCATTCGGTGCATACTGGCGCAGGATGGAGTGGCGGATCTCAACGTTCATGACGATCCGTTATCTCTAATTCGCACAATGGCTGAGTGCAAGGTGGTGGTTAGTTCCTCGTTGCATGGATTGATACTGGCTGAGGCATTGGGCTTGCCAAGTCTGTGGATCAAAGCCGGGCAAGACATAATCGGAGATGATTTCAAGTTTAGTGACTGGTTCGCAACAACGAGCAATCCGCAAATTGTACCTTACAATTTGTCTGAACGCGAGCGGATCGAGGCACTTATACCAATGGCGGAGCTGCGCGATCATACGATTGATATGGACGCATTGGCTGCGGCTTTCCCGATAGTGGGGGAGTGGGAGGGGCAATCTCTGGTCCCACGTAAGTCAGTCGCGGCGTGTCGGACCGCGGCCGTGCCAGTGTTCCTGATTAGCTTCAATCGTGGCCCCATGTTGCGCAAAATCATCGCTGGGTTGCAGGCTTTGAGTGTGCCGGTGAGCATTATTGTACATGATAATGGTAGTTTTGATGATAAAACTCTAGAAATTCTTCGTGATCTGGAGGAGGGCGGTGTTGTAGTTTATCGATATGGTCTGATCCAGAATGCCGATGAGCTTGATCGCGTGAATGACAGTGTTGCTCGTTATTTCGAAAATTGGAATGAACCCTGTCCTTATGTCGTGAGTGATTGCGATGTGGATATCGCTGTTGCCGAGGCAGATGTGCTGCAGGTTTATGCCGGTTTGCTCAATCGCTTCCGTAAGGCGGAATGCGTCGGGCCGATGTTGCGTATACGCGATATCCCAAAAACATATCCGCTGCGCAATCGTGCCCTTAATCGGCATATAGAGCAATTCTGGAAGAACGAGCCAATTTTGGATGAGCAGGACGGGAGATCTTTCGCTTATCAGGAGGCTCCAATTGATACGACTTTTGCCATGCATCGGGCTGGTGAATCGTTTCGACGTATGAAGTCTGGTGTAAGAATTTATGAGCCGTTTGAAGCTCTCCATCTCGATTGGTATCCGCAGATCGTCGAAGGGGATGAAGACGAAGTCTATAGCGCAACTTCGCATCCTGACATATCACATTGGAAAAATCAGAACGAAAATGAGAAATATGCAGGATGCAATTTGGAATTTCATCATTATCGCTATGTCGTTTTGGATGGCAATAGGAAATTACGGGTAAAGACGGGGTGGTTGGATGATGTTTGACAGTGATTACTTAGGAGCTGTCGCTGGCTGTTCATGACGGTTGAGGCGCGGCGCGGCATTAGCCGATGTCATTGGTTCGTCGCCGTCAGGCACGGCATTCGTTATCATCTTAGGATGTCAAAATAATCTTCATTATGGTGGCGTTAACGACTAGGTTGCCGTTGGAAGGTGCCTATACGCAGCCCAGCGATCAACCTGCCTACGATCCTGGCGCTATTGTGGGCAGGCGAGCGCAATATAAGCCTAGTGACAGGTCCGGTGGTTTGAACCAGAAGGTGAAAGTGATGGTCGGGGTGGATTTGGAAGAGAAGCAATCGCGCAAAAGGCAGGCCGTGCTTGTACTGGGTATGCATCGGTCTGGAACCAGCGCATTGACGCGTGTTCTCAGCTTGCTCGGCTGTGCTTTGCCTAAAACGTTGATGCCCGAGAATCCCACTAATCCGGCCGGGCATTGGGAATCTTGGCCTGTCGCAGAGTTTAATGATGAGGTTTTGTCAGCGGCTGGTTCCGATTGGCAGGATTGGTTGCCGGTCAATGAACACTTCCATCGTTCGCTGGCCTATCCGGATTTCGTGAAACGGGGCGGCGAGGTTTTGGCTCAGGAGTTTGGCGAGGCGCCTTTGTTTGCGCTGAAAGATCCACGGATCTGCCGCCTGACGCAGTTCTGGCTCGATATTCTGGAGCAGCAGGGGATTGAGCCTGCGATCGTGGTGCCACTGCGGAATCCCTTGGAAGTGGCTGATTCGCTGTGCCGTCGTGATGGAACCGAAAGCTCGATCGGCCTCATGATGTGGCTCCGCCACGTGCTGGATGTCGAAAAGGCAACGCGAGGTCGCGCGCGTGTTTTCGTTTCCTATGCGCAGCTGTTGCAGAATTGGGGGCTGGTGGTCGATAAAATCGCGCGGAGTCTTGATGTGGTTTGGCCGCGCCAGTCACAGACGAGCGCTGCAGAAATCTCGGCATTCCTGACAAGGGATTTGCGTCATAATCACCATGCCGATGCCGAGGTGCTCCACAATCCTCTGATTGCGGGTTGGGTCTCGCGCCTATTCCAGATACTCATGCGATGGGCAGAAGGCGCAGAGTCCAAGGCTGACTATGCAGCTATTGATAGCGTTCGGGATGCCTTCGACGAGGCAGGGCCGCTATTTTCAACTCCGCTGGCGAATTTGTCCAAAGCGCGGCGTGATCTTGACGAGCAATTGCGTAACGCCTTGAACCGCGGTGATGAGTTGCAAAGGCATATCGACGATGTGCAGCGCCAATTGGCAGAGCAGCACAATGTGGTTGCAGCGCTGGTGCAGGAGCGTGATGCTCTGGCTGTGCAGCGCGATCATGCGGCGCAAGAGCGTGACGGGCTGGAGCACCGTGCTCATGAATTGAGCCAGGGTGTAGCGGCCATCCAAGATCAAGCGCAGGGCCTTCAAAGTGCTTTGGATCACGCTCTGCATGAATGTCGGACTGCCGAGCAACGTGTGGCCGAACTCAGCGGCCAGATCGCTTCGACGCAGGAACATGCCCAGACGCTTCAAAACAGCCTGGATCATGCATTGGACGCGCGTCAGGATGCCGAGCACCGCGCAGCGGACTTGAATGATCAGTTGGCTTCGACGCAGGAACATGCCCAGGCGCTTCAAAACAGCCTGGATCAGGCATTGGACGCGCGTCAGGACGCCGAGCGGCGTGCGGCGGACTTGAATGACCAGTTGGCTTTGGCACAGGAACATGCCCAGACTTTGCAAGGCGCGTTGGATGCCTCGCTGGAAGAGCGGGGGCATCTGCTTCATCGCTTGGGCGAGTTGGAGAGTGCCTTGTTGCAAAGGCAGGAAGAGGCTCGGCAAGTCTGGTCGGAATTGGAGCAAACGCGCGATCAGCGTGATTCCGCCATTGCTCAGGGTGAGAATGCAGTGGAGGCCCTTCGTCAATCGATGTTGGCGGAAATCGATGGGCTTCAACAAGAAGTGGGTAGGGCCGAACGTCACGCGGCGGCGGAAATTGCGCAGCTTCAAAACATGCTGGATAATGCGCAAGCCGCTATGGCTGCTATGGAACACGCCCATCGGGCGGCGCTGGCTGAAGAGGTTGGCAAAAGTGCAGTGGAGCAATTGCGCTTGAGCCAGATTTTGGCCCAAGTAGAGCAGCAGCGAGCTGATCGCGAGCAGGAGATTGCGACCGATAACGGGCGTATCTATGAAATGCTTCGGCAGGTTGAGGCCGAGGCACGCAGTTTGCGTGAAGAGCTAAATGCCCAGCAGGCATCGCCAAAGGTCGCTGCGGAACATGCGCAGGCTCTGGCCGATCTGCGCGCTCAACATGAAGTGATGATCGCTCAGAAGCAGCAGGCGGATCGTGAACTGGCGGATCGATTTACCGAAATCGCGGCATTGACGAACATGTTGCGTGAGCAAGAGCAGCGTCTGGCGCAACTGGCAGAGCAAAAGGCCCAGATCGAGGGTTTGGCCCATGACCGCGATCAGTGGTTGCAACAACGTGATCGTGAAGTGGCAGACTTGCACGCGCGCGCTCAGTCGCTGGATGCCGCGCTGGGGCAAAAGGCTCAGGAACTGGCATCGTTGGCGCAGGGCAAGCATCAGGCCGAGCAGCAATTGTCCGAACGTTTCGGCGAAATTGCCACTTTGACCAGTTTGATGCGAACGCAAGAGCGCAAGGCGCAGCAAGCTGAGCAGGACCGCGAGTGGCTGCAACTGGTGCATCGCGCCATGGATCGCAAGCCTTGGTGGTGGCCCTACATGCCCAAGGAATGGCAGCGGGCAAGGATCGCGGCGCGGCTTGCACGGCGCGGCCTGTTCGATGCCGACGCCTATATCGCGCGTTATCCCGATGTTGCCCAGTCCGGCATGGATCCGCTGCGGCACTATATGTTGCATGGCATTGGCGAAGGCCGGTCACGCGGTTGAGAGCGCGGTTTGGCAATTCTTGTAAGTTTTTAGGGGTGTTTGATGTCTCATTCCATTTCGCCTGAACAGATTGCGGCGCTCAAGGCTTCGGGGCAATTCGACGAAGCATGGTATTGCGAACGCTATCCCGACGTGCGCGCATCGGGCATGGATCCGGCGGAGCATTATCTTTGGGTCGGCCAGAAGTTGGGGCGTAAAGCTAATCGTAATTCAGAACCTTCATCGCAGTCTCTATCGAAATTAGATTGCCTCGGCCGTGAGGGAGATGGCCAGAATTATATTTCGGACAGGGTTGATGAGGTACTTACGGATGATTTCCGACTAAAAGTTGGTATTTCTGGTCTGTTTGATGAAGGGTTTTATGTGGCGGAGTACGGTAATGACCTTCTTGTCAGCAATGATCTTTTGGCTGATATGATGCATTCTTACTATGTTGGTAATTTAAGAGACCCAAATCAGTTGTTTTCTGTGGAGCATTATCAGGTGGTGCATAAGGATGTGGTTAATATCCATCCGTTTGCTCACTACATTTTGTACGGACAGAGTGAGGGGCGTGCCGCTTTTTCTCCCAAAAAAGTTAACAAGTTCCTTGAGGCAAATTCTAATCGAAAAATTTCTTCTGTCAGCGACATTGTTGGGCATTACCAAAAAATAACCGTTTTTTATTGGCAAGATGGAAATTTTTTTCTCTCTGACGTTGCAAAATACGTGAGGCGATATTTAGAGGATAGGGGGCATACTGTTGTAATTGGAGGTGAAGAGCCTGACCGCGATCCCGAGGTTTTAAATTTGATTGTTGCCCCTCACGAATTTTGTGCTTGTGGTCCCGGGCAGCGTTGGAGCGATAAAGATCTTGAGCGGTCTGCATATGTTGCAACGGAGCAATGGCATACGAATTGGTTTGCACTCAGTCTCCCTTATTTAAAGAAAACTAAAGTCGGGGTACTTGACTTGAACCCATCTTCGGCTTCGGGCTTGATGGCCATTGGTATCAATGCTGCCTTCCTGCCTTTATTGCCATTGCCTGACTCTTGCTTCGATATCCCCAATGCTCCACTTGGTCAGCAGGTTAGAAAGTTAAAATTTGTTGAAAATTTTAATTATTCTGATCAGATATCGGATCGGCCATATGATTTGGTTTTTGTTGCAGTTTTAAATGATCGGAGGGCGGAGATTCTTTCAAAAATCGCTCCCATTCTCTCTAAGTATAAAGTTTTTTTGCATTGTCCTAAGTTTACGCGGCCTGTAAAAAAGGGCGATCCGGATGTTCTTGATTTTCAGGATTTCGTACAAATCGCTCGGAACAGCAAATTATTATTGAATATTCACCAAGGGGAGAGCCACTATCTTGAGTGGCAAAGAATGTTTCTGGTTGGGATGATGCAAGGTTGCGTCACATTGAGTGAGCCGAATACGCCCAATCCGTATATGGTGCCTGGGGTTAATTTTGTTGAAGCTGAGACTGAAAGGTTGGGGGAGACAATTGATTTTCTTTTAGGGACGGAGAGCGGTCTCAGGATTATGCGTGAAATCGCAAAGAATAATGCGGGTGTCAAAGCGGCGATTTTGCGAGGGGAGGCTATCTGAGATGATTGTGCAGGATTTCAACGTTGTAGTAGATACTGGTGGTGATTGGGCGCCGGTGTCGGTTTGCATCCCATTGTTTAATTACCAGAACTATATTGTCGAAACCTTGAATAGTATCTTGTCGCAGAGTGAACCTTCGATAAGCTTGGTTGTCGTGGATGATGGTAGTAGGGATGAGTCAGTTGCTGTTGTTGAGCGGTGGCTTGCTCAATTTTCTTCTCGATTTTCTAGGGCGGTCCTGGCGGCGAATGTGGAAAACGCCGGACTTGCAGTTACTAGAAATACATCAGCCTCTATTGCGGGGTCTAAGTTTCTATTTTTTCTTGATGCGGATAACATTGTTTATCCAAGCTGCTTGAAAAGGCATCGCGAGGTGCTTGAACAATCGCCCGGTGCTCAGGGAGCTTACTCGCTGATTGAGGTGTTCGACGCGCAAACGGGGGTGATGGGCGGAGAAGCCTTTCATGCGGGCCGCTTTCAATATGGTAATCACATTGATGCCATGGCAATGCTTAGGCGTGAATTTTTGTTAAGCATTGGGGGGTACTTGCACATTCAATATGGGTGGGAGGACTATGATCTTTGGTTGAGAATGTGTGAATCTGGTGAGTATATTATCCAAATTCCTGAAATTCTTTCGCGCTATAGGGTTCATAAGCAGTCTATGTTAAGGTCTTTGACGAATGTTAATGACAATCATGTGAAGCTGAGGCGGGATATGATTAATAGGCACCCGTGGCTTACTCTGGATTGATCCTACATATTGAGGTTTATATGATTAATTTTGACAATTTTGATTCTGCGTTAAAGAAATATGGCCATGATGGTCCTTTCGATCATTGTGTAATTGATGGATTCTTCGAACAAGATTTTGCAAAATTGCTTGAATCGGAGATGCCGGACTACGATCACGATGATTGGTATGTTTACAGGAACTCAATAGAAAATAAAAAAACCCAAAACAGCTGGGAGAAATTTCCTTCCGCTACCTACCGGGCCTTCGCTGAACTGCAATCTGCTGCTGTAACGGATCGGTTGGCGCGCCTAATCGGTGCCCCGATTTACGTTGATCATGGCTTGCACGGTGGAGGCTGGCATATTCATGGGGTGGGTGGCAACCTTAACCCTCATTTCGACTACTCGATTCATCCGAAGTTAAAGCTTGAACGAGTTTTGAACATTATTGTTTATATCTCTTCGGCTCTTGATCCTAAACATGGGGGGGCTCTAGGTTTATGGTCTCATGATGAGGAAAAGAATCTGCCAAAAGACCTTGTTCGTGAAGTGGATCCAGTTTTTAATCGTGCCGTGCTGTTTAATACAACTCAAAACAGTTGGCACGGGATGAGCTCCCCTTTGACTGTTGAAGAGGGTATTTACCGTAAAAGTTTGGCGATCTATTATC
The DNA here is from genome assembly GCF_004005905.1 of Novosphingobium umbonatum. Taxonomy (GTDB): domain Bacteria; phylum Pseudomonadota; class Alphaproteobacteria; order Sphingomonadales; family Sphingomonadaceae; genus Novosphingobium; species Novosphingobium umbonatum. Next base: position 42,814 of record NZ_SACO01000018.1, on the reverse strand, counting down.
TACGGGATCCAGCGCCTTCGGCCGATGCGCGTGGGCGCGCTCTGTTTGCACCGCGCGTAGAGCAGCGTGAGGATTCTGAGGTTTTGGAGACTATTCGCTTAAGAGCGAATGTCTCCACCTCCGGTCAAGCCTATCGACGCTAATGTTCCGGATCTCTACGGTCGTTGGTATGGAATGTCGGGTGTTAGATGTTTGAATTATGGCCTACAATTAAGCGCAACAAGGCTTTTGTCGCACTGGTCCTTTTGCCAGTATTATCGACCGCAGCCTACGAAACGCTCATCGCATCCGACATCTATGTGTCGGAAAGCCGCTTCGTGATCAAAGCGCCGGGCCAACGCTCGGCGCAAGTGTCCAGTCTGGCCAATCTGGTGCAAACCACGGGCCTGTCGGCGGGGCAGGAGCAGGCGAATGAGGTGATGGACTATATCCGGTCCCGCACCGCGCTGGCCGATCTGGATAAAGGCGGCAGCGTCGAAACGCTATTTGCCCACCCCGACGCGGATTTCCTCAGCCGTTACCCCATGCCTTTCGTCAAGAAGACCCGTGAAAGCCTGTTCCGATATTATCTGGACATGATCACGGTCGGACTTGATCATGAAACTGGCCTCGTTGTGCTGCGCGTCAAAGGTTATGCGCCCAAGGACGCCGAAGGCCTCAATCAACGCCTGCTGGTGTTGAGCGAAAATCTGGTCAATGCGCTCAATGAACGGGCGCGGGACAAACAGGTCAGCGAGGCAGAAAAGCGCGTGGCGCTGGCCCAGCAACGCGTTGTAAAGGCACGCGCGGCCATGGCCGGTTTCCGCAATGACCGCGCCTTGCTGGACCCCGCCAAACAGGCCACCGGTGTTTTGGAAGTGGCCAACAAACTGGTGGGTGAAAAGGCTGCCTTGCAGGCCCAATTGACCCAGATGGAAACCCAAACGCCGCGTAATCCCGCCATTCCGGCCTTGCGTGCAAAAGTTGCCGCGATGGCACAGGCCGAAGCGGGGCAGACCGCGCGCGCCGTTGGCACAACAAATGGCATCGCCAGCAAACTGCCCAATTACGAAGCGCTGTATCAGGAACAGGAATTTGCCGCGCAAAACCTGAATGCAGCCAGCGCCGCACTGGAAACTGCGCGCAGCGATGCCACCCGCCAGCAATATTATCTGGAACGTGTCGTCGAGCCTGCCGTGCCGGACGAGGCGACCCTGCCGCATCGTCTGAAAACCATCTTGACCGTGTTGGGGGCCAGCCTGTGCCTCTATTTCGTGGGATGGATGTTCCTGGTCGGCATTCTCGAACACGCGCCGGAAGATTGAACATGGCTTCGTTCCAGCAAGGCGCGCGCATCCAGTTGCGCGTCATTCAGGCGTTGATCATTCGCGAATTGACGACGCGTTTCGGGCGGGAAAATATCGGCTTTCTATGGGTGATGGCCGAACCTTTGCTCTTTGCCGTTTTGGTCGGCCTCCTGTGGCGGTTCCAGAAGGGGGAGATGGATCACGGGGTCAACATCATCGCCTTTGTGGCGACCGGATATATTCCCTTTGTGATGTTCCGGTCTGCCATCAATCGGGCGCAGGGGGCGTTTACGGCCAATTCCAGCCTGCTTTATCACCGTCAGGTGAAAATTCTCGACATCTTGCTGGTACGCTTTCTGGTCGAGATGATCGGTCACCTGATGGCCTGGATCTTCATTGCCGTTGTTCTGGGGGCAGCCGGGCAGTTTCCCATGCCTTATGATTTGGGCTATGTGTTGCTGGGGTGGCTATATTATTCGATCTTCACATTCTCCGTTATCTCCATTGTCGCCCCGCTGTCTGAAATGTCGGAGGTGTTGGAAAAAATTCTGCCAGTCACCGTTTATATGATGATCCCGTTCTCTGGCGCTTTCGTTATGAACTCGTGGCTAACTCCGGCATTTCGCGATGTCGTGATGTGGTCGCCTGCCGTGCATGGCATGGAAATGATGCGCTATGGGGTTTTTGGCGATGCGGTCTATCCGCAATACAGCGCCAGCTATCCTTGGTTTTTCTTTGCGCCTGCAATGGTGTTAGGTCTCTATCTCTGCCGCCGTCTGCGCAAACATATGGTGGTCGAATGATCCGCTGCACCAATCTTCGCAAGAGTTATCCGCTTGGTCACGGCCGCAAGCAGGTTTTGCAAGGTCTGAATGTCACCATATCGCCCGGTGAAAAACTGGGCGTTCTGGGACGAAATGGCGCAGGTAAGAGCACTTTCATCAAGCTGGTGGGCGGTGTGGAAATGCCCGACAGCGGGCGTATTGAGCGCAAGATGACCGTGTCATGGCCTCTGGGCTTTGGCGGTGGCTTTCAGGGTAGTCTGACTGGCTATGACAACGCGCGCTTCATCGCCCGCATTTATGGCCAAGAATATCGGGAAATCCGCGATTTTATCGAGGATTTTACCGAGCTTGGACGGCAGTTGAAAATGCCGGTGAAGACCTATTCCAATGGCATGAAAGCGCGGCTTGCTTTCGCCTTGTCACTGGCGATCGAGTTCGATTGCTACCTGATCGACGAGGTCATTCTGGTCGGCGACCAGAATTTCCAGCGCAAATGCCATGAGGAATTGTTCGAAAAACGTGGCGACCGGGCGCTGATCGTGGCGTCCCATAGTCCCCATACCATTCGAGAATATTGCAGTCGCGCCATGGTTCTGCACCAAGGCCAGGCGCATGTTCACGATGATCTGGAAGAAGGCCTAAGCATTTACGATCGATTATAGGGCGTTGGTGATTTTCTTGTGGGTGGCTTTGATCCTGCTCCACACTGTCCTCTTTCGGGCAGTGTTGCGCAAGGCAGGCCGCGCCACAGCCTCCCCCATATAACTATTCTGCAACGCTTCCCCCGTGGCGATGTCGCGCAATTGGCGCAGTTCCAGCTTGCCCAGCACCTCTTCGGAAAAGGCGGGGGTGTAATAGAGGCAGTCGTCGAAATAATAATGGGTCACCTGCGACCAGCGGGTGTGGCTGCGGTCCGATCGCGGCCCGCCGCCATGCAGCAGATTGGCCGCCCAGATCAGCGCCTGCCCCTTGCGGGCAAGGAAGGTTTCCTTGGCAATCCCGCTCTGATCCACCATCGCGCGCCAGACCGGCTCATAGGGCGTCTGGGCCGAGGGCAGGGCGCGGTTGGCCTCGGCGCGGCGGCCGACCATGGCGTTGGACAGGATCGGCCAGCGATGCGATCCGGGCAGATATTCCAGAATGCCGGAATCAGGATGCAGATCCTCCATTGCGACCCATACGCCACACATGAAACGCTCGGGCTGGCTGGAGAAATGGACGGAATCGCTGTGCAAATGCTGCTGCGTGCCGACAGGGAAGTTCAGGGTCTGAAAAGCATGGGCCTGCCGCCCCCATAGGCGGGTCAGCAGATCCAGCACCTGCGCATTGATGGCCAGCGCTTTGACATCCTCGTCAAATTTCCATGCATCCTGCACGCGGGCATCGGCCAATTCGGACACGACCTGCGGGTCGGCCTCTCCATGGGCGGGCAGGCCAAAGCGCGGGGCCAGTGTCGCTTTGATCCGCGCAATCCGCGCGTCCAACTGGTCATCGGGAAAGTCGATCACGGCATAGCCACGCTCATGCAATTGGCGGGCGATCTCGCGTTCCTGATCACTCCAACCTACGCGATCAACCAAAGTGGGGAACAGCGGAGATTCGACCAAAGGCACACCGGGCAAAAGCTGCGCTATCGGGTCCATCCGGTCTTGTCCTTTTCGCCTCAATAATAATCCAAGCCTCCATGCCGCGAATGGCATGAATGCGCCAGCACTCTTCTTGCGCAACTGGCTCGGAATTCAAGCTTATTCGCGCCGCTTTACAGGGCGATCTGATAGGCCTCGTTGCTACGCTCCAACGCGGGATGGTGCAGGGGGTCGGCAAATTGGCGCGTCTGCCAGCGGTCCTGCAGCAAGGCCAGTTCGCGCATATAGCGGCTGATCTGGTCCGCGTGGTAATCCTTGCGGCGCGATTTGCTTTCGTGATGCACCAGCACCGAGCGCGGCTCATAGAAATTCCGCCAACCCGCCGCCTGCAGCTTCAGGCACAGGTCTACGTCGTTAAAGGCCACCTGAAAGCCTTCCTCGTCCATGCCGCCAACCTGCCAGAACTTGTCCCTGGCCACCAACAGGCAGGCGGCGGTGACGGCGGAGACATAATGCGGCAAATGGGCCCGCGCGTGATAACCGGGCTCATTGTCGCGCTGGAACCGATGGGCATGGCCGGCCGCTTGGCCCAAGCCGATGGTCACGCCCGCATGCTGGATCGATCCATCATCATACAGCAGCTTGGCTCCCACCGCGCCGATCCCGGGCCGCACCGCCTGCCGCATCAGGGCGGACAGCCATTTTTCGTCTATCACTTCAATATCATTGTTCAGCAGGCACAGATATTCGCCCTTCGCCTCGCGTGCACCAATGTTGATCAATTGGGCAAAGTTGAAAGGCGCATCATGGCGGATCACCCGCACCAAAGGATTGGCGCTGACGCGGTTCAAATAGGACAGGGCGGCGGGATCGCTGCTGCCATTGTCCATGATGATCACTTCGACATTGCGATAACGGGTGGCGGTCAAAACGCCAGTCACGCTGGTGCGCAGCAATTCCACATGGTCGCGTGTGGGAATGATCACGCTGACCAATGGGCGCGGATCGGGCAGAGGCCATTCCACCGCTACCGATCCATAGGGGCCAGCCTGTACCTGTGCCGGTTGGCCTGACAGATGATGCGCCACAGCGGCCACACGGGCCTCGCGCTGCTCGTCATCATCGGGAGCCTCGGCGTCAATATGCGCGATGACATGCGGCACATGGGCCACGGCCCTATCGGGTGCCTGGCTGGTTGCGCCCAGCAGCAGGGCATAAAGGCCCGCGCCATTGAGTGCAGGATGGCTTTGCACACAGGTCAGCGCCAGATCTCGCCGCACAAGGCAGGCGTTGGACAGGTAATCCTGCGCCAGAAACAATTCGCTATTCCATTGCGGCTTGAACCAAGGGTCCAGCCTCTTGCCGCGCCGCGTGATCCGGTCCTCGTCGCCATAGAAAACCGATGCGTCCGGCTGCGCTATTACCGCCTTGGCCAGATGGTACAGGGCATCGGGGGCCAGAATTGCGTCTTCGGCCAAGGGTAGCACATAATCGCCCGTTGCGGTTTGCAGGCCAAGGCGCAGGGCTTTGACCGGATTGTTGGTGCGCTGCGCCACGGGTGCCAACCGACCGATGCTGGGGGTGCGTGCGGCTACCGCTTCGCGCGATTGCACCAGCACCAGTTCGAATTCGGCAAAGACCTGCGTTTCCAGCGCGGCCAGTCGCCGCTCAAAATGGGCGCTGCTTTCGCCGGAATGGTTATAGAGAACGACCGATAGACGTGGTTTTTGATCCCAGCCCGCTATTTCATCTGCGGCCTCGGCCAGAATTTCACCACGCTTTTCGTGCCACAGAATCCAGTCCTGATAGGCCGATGCCCCCTGTGCCAAGGAACTGCGTAGGCGATTGCGCGCGCGGACCTTCTTGCCCATGGCGTGCCAATAAAGAGCCTCTGCCGCCAATTTGGGGCGGCGAGCAGCGGTGCGCAGAAGAGCGTGATAGAACTTCATTGGACAAACCGCCCCAGCAAATTGAACCAAAGCTCTTGTTGCATCGCCAGAGGGTTTTCACAAGACAGGTTTTGCAGGTTAAGTTGCGCTAATTGGCTGATTTCCGTTGGGTTTGCGATCAGCTTTTCGATCAAAATGCCCCATTCTGCCGGATTTTCGGGGGCCAGCACAGCAGCTTTGCCCAACCGCCGCGCCGGGGCCCAGCTCTGCGGATAGACGCCCAGGGCTCCGACCACGGCGTGTTCGGTTAACTTGTTGCTGGAACGCGCTCTTTCAAACGGGGATGGCAGGAGAGGGTAAAGCGCCAGATGGAAACGTTGCCGCACCAGCCAGCGCTGATATTCCGGCCAAGTCATCGGTTCGATCCGGCGCGCGCGGGGGTGTTGCTCCAGCCTGTCGGTCACACGGCGGCGGGCCAGATAGGTGAGCTGGACCTGCTTGTGTCGGTCCAAAATGCCTTCCAGCGCGGGGGCGATGGCCTCTAACGCGCCGCGATGGCTTCCGCTGCCCAGCATGGCGATCTTGAGACCGGCTCCTTGTTCCAGATCGGCAAAGTGATCCAGATTGGCCAGAGGCAGGCGCCACGCCGGTTCAATCCGTTGCAGGCGATTCGCCAAACGGGGCGATCGGGCCAGACTTTCCGCCAGACTGTCGGATGCCGCCAGCACGACATCGGCGCGCGCCAACAAATCGCGGTGAAAACGGCGGTCAAATTCGGCCAGTTTTGCGCGATAGGTTTCTGGCAAATGCTCGCAAACGGTGCCGGCGGCTATATCGTCATCAATCACATAGGCCAGCCTGCCATGCCAGGCCAAAGCTTCACGCATCACCAAAGGCTTGTCCTGTCGCACCAGCACGAACCATTCGCCCGCCACAAAGGCATTGGCGCCCACGCGCCGGATCGGACCACGCCGCCACCAGCGGCTGATCCACGGGTCCATGGCATTGCGGAAATAGAGATCGGTGGTGGGAAGGCGAGCCATGGCGCGGCCCTTTAGGGCGCAACAGCCGCCATGGCCAGCCATTGCTTGCGCTGTTCTGCAGCATAGGCGATTGCCTGCGTAGCGCTCCACGCTGCGCCGCTATCGGGATCGGCGTAGCGGGTGCAGACGGTGAAGGCGGCATGGACCAGATCTTCCAGCCTTGCCGGACTGCGCCGATGCGGAGCGGGCAGCACATCCTGCGTCAGGCCCCATCCGGCGTAAAACGGCATGCCATAGCAGGCCACAGGCCGCTGATGCAGCAAAGCCTCGAAGCCGATCAGCGAGGTGACGCAATAGACCGCCGCCGCCTCGCGGATCAGCCGCACCGGATGGCAACCATCGCCCACCACCATCACGCGCGGATGGGCCAGCCATTCGGGTTTCAGCCAGCTCTGCTTGCGATGGGTGATCACATCGGGATGGACCTTTACCACCACCCGATGGTCGGGCCAGTCATCCAGCGCGGCCTGCAACATGGCGCGGAAGCTGTCCGCATCGGCCAGCCCGCTGGCCACGGACAGATCACCAAAGCTCTGGTCGGCCACCAGCACATAATGGGCGGGCAGATCGCCCCGATAATCCGGCGCATGGTTATATTTGGAAAGGCCCGATTCCCGCCATAGCACCGCCAGTTCGCGCGCCGCCGCAGCCTCGCCCTTCGTCGCGCCCGCGGCGATGGCCAGTTCCATCCGGCAGGGCGCCTTGGCGTCATAATAGCAGCCAATATCGTCCACCATCAGCGAGAGCGAAGGCGCATCGCGCGCCACGGAGCGCAAAAAGCCATCTTCCAGCAACACATAGGACCGCCGCAGCATTCGTGCTAGCGCCACTGCGCGCCGCCCCGAAGGCTTGCGCCCCCAACCGATCACCGCATGGGGATGTTCGGCCAGAAATGTGTCGAGATGCGGAATACGGGCAAGGGCGCGATTGGTGGCAATGGTCATGCGCTACTGTCCTTTCTGGACCCCCAATAGAACCGGCATCCGGTTTCGCAAAGTGGTGATGAACTTGCCACTTCTACTGCATCCGTAATGCACCTGATATTATCAACGGCATGGCGACGTAGCATTGCCTAAAGGCAAATGGCGGTGTTAGTGGCCGGAAAGGATACGGGGCGTGGTTCGGCGTCCGAAACAAGGTTGGCATAATGGCTCATTGGATGATGAAGGCTCCTACTGGCTTGATGGCGAATGGCCCGCGTCGGGTCATGGCGCAGGGGAAGGTGGGGCTGGCTTTGCTCGGTGTGGCCTTGCTCTCGGGCTGTGCCAGCCTGCCGATCAGCGGCCCCACGGGCCGTCAGGTTTTCCGCGCCACCGAGGAAGGTGGCGAGCCGCAGTTCAAGATCATTTCTGTCGCCAATGTGGCGCAATTGCCTGCCGCTCCTGCATCGGCGCCGCAATTTGCCGATGATACGCTGCCTTCGCCGACCGATCTGGTGGGGCAGGGTGATGTGCTGGATGTGCAGATTTATGAAGCGGGTGTGACCTTGTTCGCAGGCAGTCGCGTCAGCGCCGCCGGTGCGGCATCCAGCACCGGTTCGGCGCAGGCCGAGCGCCTGCCCGCGTTGCGTGTGGACGATAAGGGCGAGATTTTCGTGCCTTTCGTGGGGCGTTTGCGTGCCGCAGGCCATACTACTGGTGAACTGGCGGATATGATCCGGCGCGGCTTGCGCGGTCTTTCGCAAGATCCGCAAGTGGTGGTCAACCTGTCGCAATCGCTGACCAACAGCGTGATTCTGGGCGGCGAATTGGCGCGTCCTGGCCGTCTGGTGCTCAGCACCAACCGCGAGACATTGAGCGAGGTGATCGCTCTGGCCGGTGGCTATCGCGGCGAGGCCAAGGATATTGCGGTGCAGATCACACGCGCTGGCTTGCGTCAGGAATTCCGTCTGGCCGAAGTGATGAGCGGCCCGCAATCAACCATGCGCGTGCATCCTGCCGACCGGATTGATCTGATCAAGCGTCCACAGACTTTCGCGGTGCTGGGCGCAGCGGGGCGGGTGGAGCAATTGAACTTCACGGCGCCGGCCAATTCGCTGGCCGAGGCATTGGCGCAGGCCGGTGGACCCAATCCCAATCTGGGCGATGCCAAGGCGGTCTTCGTATTCCGCTTTGAAAAGGACGGGCAAGGGGTTGAGAAGCCGACCGTCTATCACATCAACATGATGAATCCGGGCAGCGTGTTTCTGGCCCAGCGCTTCATGATGCGGGACAAGGATGTGCTCTATGTCGGCAATGCCGCCGCCAATCAGCCGTCCAAGCTGATCCAGTTGGTGAGCCAGATGTTCAGCCCGATCGTCGCCGTGCAGGGCGCCTTGGTCAACACGGGCACGATCTAACCCTATCCGGCCAGCAGGCGCTCCACGGCATTGCTGATCAAAATGGCGATGGCGGATTGGCTGGCCAGTCCGCCGCGCACCAGACAGCGGTGGTGGAGCAGGCGGCAGAAGGCATCATAGGTGGCGCTGTCCGGCGGGGTGGGGGCGCCCCAGAATCGGCCCAGAGGTTGTTGGTCGGTGATGCCTTCCATCGCATAGATTGCCGTGCCCAGCGCCTTGACCGGCACACCGCTGGCCAGTCCGAATGTGGCCGAGGTGGAATTGACCAGCACCATGCCGCGCGATTGCTGCGCCAGCGTGGCCAGATCCCCGCCCGCCAGATGCACCAGCCTGTCGCCCAGTCCCAGCGACCTGGCGCGGTCGCGCACATAGGATCGCCAGTTGAACAGCGAGAAATCCAGCGGGTGTTCCTTGATCACCAGCCTCATCCCCTGCGGCGCATGGGCGGCAAAACTGGCCAGCACGTAATCGGAGGCCTGTCGCATCGAGGAGAAGGGGGAATGGACGCGGATTTGATAATCGGAGGATAGTTGCAGGGGAAAGAGAAAGAAGTCTTGCCCCTCCAGCGCCCTCAGCGTTTCCTTTGTCTGAATTTGTCGGCGGTTGCGGGTTGCTTGTTTGACCACCCAGCCGATGCCTTCCAGCGCAATCGAACCGGGGCGGTGGGAGCGGTAAAAAGGATAGCGCAGCAGAGCCGCGCCCAGCACCATATGCGAGAAATAGCCCCAGGTGTCGCGGGTGCGTCGCCCCAGTGAAGCGCCGATCGGGGGCAGATCGGGCGGCATGGGCAGGCCCTGCGCCGCAGCCAGCATGCTCGACCGGTCCCGTGGCAGGCGCGAATGGCCGTTCACCCCGTCCCGCTCCAGCGTTAGCCAGTTGGGCCGGATATAGCCTTCTTCGAACACATGGACCCGTATATCGGCCAAACGCGCCATTTGGTGGGCCACCATATGCAATGGGCGGCAATCGCCAAACAGCACCAGATCGGTGATGGCATGATCGCGCATGTAACGGTCAATGAACAAAGGCCAGCGCGAAGCGGGCGCGCGATAACAGGTGGCTGACCGTCCACCGATGGTGTCGGGCCAGTCATGCTGGTCGCCACCATTGAGGTTGATACGGCTAACGCCATGCCCCGCTGCGTCCAGTGCGGTGGCCAGAGCGTGGAAAAACGGCCCGGGCGGTCCTTGCAGGAACAGAAAGTGGCGTTTTTGCAGGGCGTGAGGGCGAATTTTATGGGGAGCCAACACTGCCAACCTGTTTTGCCGTGAATCTACCTGTGCCTTGTGGCGCGGCATGCTGTATCAAGACAAGCCCCTAATCGGTGAAATCCGATGTAATTTGGGGGTTACATTGGGCAGTTAGCCGATTTTGGACTTTTTGCGACTTTTGTGCCGGATTGGTCCAGTGACTTGCGGCATGTTCGTGCTGTGATAAGGGCGCGGCCTGTGGCAAAATGGCAAGGTCGGATGATAGGGGCAGGTGATAGGGCCGGTTGCAGGCATGCGGCGGGCAAGGCATCTGCCGCTCTGGCAAGTGGAAGTTAAATTGGATCAGTCATGATGTTGGTGTCGTAATTTGGTGATTGAGAAATTTCATTTTGGGCCACGGAGTGCAAATCGCAATCGCATTTGCGAAATTGGCAAGCATGGTTTTTGTTAGTATTTGAAATAAATGGAAAATTTGTTAGAATGCTCATAACGTCAGCCCGAATCAAAGAGTAGATGATCCCTATGCTCACGATAACGCCCGTGATCTTGTGTGGTGGCAGTGGAACGCGACTCTGGCCGCGCAGTCGTGCGGTCAAGCCCAAGCCGTTCCTGCCGCTGGTGGGTCAGAACACTTTGTTCGAGGAAAGCCTGCGCCGCGTTTCGGATCGCTCGCTGTTCACTGCGCCGCTGATCGTTACCGGTGCCAAGCATTTGGCGCATGTGGAGGAGCAGCTCTCTTTTGCCCCCGATGCGCAGATCATTGTCGAACCGGCAGCCCGTAACACCGCTGCGGCCATCGCGCTGGCGGCGCAGCGTCTGGCGCCCGAACAGGTCATGCTGGTATGCCCTTCGGACCATTTTATCGGCAAGCCCAACGCCTTTGTCGCGGCGGTGAAATCGGCGGCCAAGCTGGCGCAGGAAGGCTGGCTGGTGGCCTTGGGCATCGAGCCGACCGCGCCTGAAACCGGCTTTGGCTACATCCGCCGTGGCGAGGATATCGACGGGTCAGGCTTCCGCATCGCCAATTTCGTGGAAAAGCCCAATCTGGAACGTGCGATGCAGTTCCTGTCGGAGGGCAATTACAGCTGGAACGGCGGTATCTTCACCTTTCGCGCCGGTGATTTTCTGGCCGAATTGGCCAAATTCCGCCCCGGCATCGCGCAGGCGGTGGCCGCTTCGGTCGCCGAGGGCAAGGATGAGGGGCAGCGTTTCCACCCCGATGCCGAAGCCTTCATGGCCACGGAAAGCGATTCGATTGACTATGCCGTGATGGAAAAGACCGAGCGCGCCGCCATGGTGCCGGTGGATATGGCATGGTCGGATATCGGTAGCTGGGATGCGCTGTATGAAGCGCGGCCCAAGGATAACCATGGCAATTCCGTGCATGGTCCGGCCGAGCTGGTCGATTGCCGTGAAGTGATGGTGGACAGCGATGGGCCGCGCGTCTCGGTGATCGGGCTGGAAGGCGTGATCGTGGTGGTGGATGGCAAGGATGTGCTGGTCACCAGTTCCGCCGGTGTGCAGAAGGTGGGCAAGCTCAAGGGTGCCTCTAACCAGTGAGTGAGATTTTCGCCCATCCTCTGGCCGATCCCTGTCTGTTACCGGTGCGGCATGTGGCCAAGCCCTGGGGCTGTGCGCGACTGCCCGAGCCCTTCACGGCCCCTGTGGGCGAGACGATCGGCGAGATCTGGTTTGAGCCTCCCGCAGAGCAGCCCGATCTGTTGGTGAAATATATTTTCACCTCGGAAAAATTGTCGGTGCAGGTTCATCCCAACGACGAACAAACCATCGCGCAGGGTATCGGGCGTCAGGGCAAGGAAGAATGCTGGCTGGTGGTCGCGGCAGAGGAGGGGGCCAAGCTGGGTATCGGATTCGCCCAGCCGATGGATGCCGACGCCATGCGCGCCGCCGCGCTGGATGGCAGCATCGAACAGGCTTTGGTCTGGCACGATGTGCGCGTGGGCGATTTCTTTTACATTCCTGCCAACACAGTGCATGCGATTGGCGCTGGCGTCAGCGTGATCGAGGTACAGCAGAACAGCGATATCACCTATCGCCTCTATGACTATGGCCGTCCGCGTGCCCTGCATCTGGACGAGGCGGTGGCTGTAGCCTTGGGCGATGCCTATGATCTGGCCCGCTGGCATCGCCATGTGCCCGAAGAAGGCACGGTGGAACTGGTGAAAGGCCCCTATTTCCGCCTGCATCGCGTGACAGGTGCGCCCGATGCCGCGCTGGCCGATGTTTATGGCGATAGGCCTTTGTTGGTCGTCCCCATGGATGAGGGCATCTGTTGCGACAAGCAGCTTTTGCCACTTGGTTCCTGTATAAATGCGGCCGGTTTGGACCGGATTTCAGCGGTTTCCGGCGCACATTACCTTTTGATCCAGAACATTTCTGGCTAAACCCCTATCCTGTTGGTGCCGATAAGGCTATGCTTGGCGCGTTGGAAGATGTAATTCCGGCGTGGAGTGGCGCGGGGGTGATAGGGATTTTCCCTAGTATTACTGCGCCGAAGAAGCGGTCTGTTGTGCATTTTGATGATTCTCGCGTGGTCGGCTCTCATGCCTTCTTTGTGCATTTACCTCGGTTGAGGGTGAAGTCGTCGAAATGGAGTGGCGCGCTTTGGGGGGAAATGTTGGGTGATGACCGAAACGAGCTCTGTGTTTACGCTGGGGGCCGGTTTTGACGCTTATTCTGCGCTGGAACGTGGGCGCGAAGTAATCAGACAGGAGCGCGACGGACTGGATCTTTTGGCCCGTTCGCTGGATGAGGCCTTTGCCGAGGCTTGCTCGCTGATCATCCATTGCCGCCGCCGCGTGGTGGTGTGCGGCATGGGCAAATCGGGCCATGTCGGGCGTAAAATGTCGGCCACCCTGTCGGCTACCGGCTCGCCCTCGGTTTTCCTGCATCCGGCCGAGGCTGCCCATGGCGATCTGGGCATGATGGTGCAGGGCGACGTTCTGGTGCTGATTTCCAATTCGGGCAATACGCGCGAATTGCGCCCCGTGATCGCCCATGCGCAGGCGATGGGCCTCAAAATGATCGGTATCGTGTCCGATCCCGAATCCATGGTGGGCGAGGCGGTCAATGTGCTGCTCACCCTGCCGCCCGTGGCCGAGGCTTGCGAGGGCAGCATGGCGCCCACCACCTCCACCACGCTGCAACTGGCCTTGGGCGATGCATTGGCGCTATCGGTGATGCAGGCGCGCGGCGTAACGCAAAGCCGCATCCGTGCGCTGCACCCGGGCGGTTCGATCGGCCTGCGGCTGACTCCTGTGGCCGAGGTGATGCAGGGCCCTTCTGCTTTGCCACTGGTGGAACGACACACACCCATGGCCGAGGTCGTCTCGGTGATCACCAATGGCCGTTTCGGTCTGGCCGGTGTGGTGGATGAAGTGGGTGACCTTTGCGGTGTGATCACCGATGGCGATTTGCGTCGTCATTTTGCCATGCTGGCCCATGCCACGGCGGCTCAGGTGATGACGCGTAGCCCGCGCTCGATCCCTTCGGACATGCTGGCGGGAGATGTGCTGCAATTCCTCAATGACGAGAAAATCACGGCGGCCTTTGTGGTGAAGTGCGGCGATCCGGCGCGGTCGAAACGTCCCGTTGGCATCGTGCATATTCACGACCTGCTGCAATTGGGCCTGAGCTGAAGCCAAGATGACCAGTTTCGCGATTGTCATTCCGGCCCGTTTCGCCTCCACGCGCTATCCGGGCAAGCCTTTGGCCATGCTGCGCGGCGCCAGCGGGCAGGCGCGCAGCCTGATCGAGCGGAGCTGGCGCGCGGCATGTGAGGTAAAAGGCGCGGCGGGTGTTTTCGTCGCCACAGATGATGACGGCATTGCCGATGCGGTGCGGGCCTTTGGCGGGCAAGTGGTGATGACGCCCAGCACTTGCCGCAATGGCACCGAACGCTGCGCCGCCACTTTATCGCAATTGCCAGAAGTGGATGTGGTGGTGAACCTGCAAGGCGATGCGCCGCTGACCCCTGCATGGATCATCCCCGATCTGGTGGCCGCATTGGCGGCTGCGCCCCATGCCGCCATGGCCACCGCCGCCCTGCGAACCAGCGCCACCACCTATGCCCATTTGGCGCGTGACGCCGCCGAGGGGCGGGTGGGGGGCACCACCGTGGTCACCGCGCAGGATGGCCGCGCGCTCTATTTCTCCAAGCGCCTGCTGCCCTATCTGCCCGATGCGCTGGAGGCCAAGCATGAACGGATGCGCCTGCATCTGGGGCTTTATGCCTATCGCCCCGATGCCCTGCGCTGGTATGCCGCGCAGCAGCCTTCGTCGCTGGAGGATCTGGAAGGGCTGGAGCAATTGCGCTTTCTGGAAGGGGCTGCCCCTATTCAAGTGGTCACCCATGATCCGGTGGGCTGGGATTGCATCGAACTCAACAATCCGCAGGATGTGCCCGCGATCGAGGCAATTTTGGCGGCACGGGGTCTCGACTGAGCACGGGTAAACGCGCATAGTCGGTTTATGACTGCAAAATCACACGAAAACCCGTCCATATTGCGCCTGAATGACCAGATTTCCTTCGGGAATGACCAGCCTCTGGTGCTGATCGGCGGCATGAATGTGATCGAGGGGCGCGACATTTTGCTGCGCGTGGCCGAACATTTTGTCCGCGTGACGCAGGCTCTGGGCGTGCCCTATGTGTTCAAGGCCAGTTTCGACAAGGCCAACCGTTCCTCGCTCAGCTCTTTCCGTGGCCCGGGGCTGGAGGAAGGCATGCGCCTGTTGCAGGAAGTGCGCGAGACTTTCGACGTTCCGGTGCTGACCGATGTGCATGAACCGCATCAGGCCGAGGCGGTGGCGCAAGTGGCCGATATTCTGCAAGTGCCCGCTTTCCTTGCGCGTCAGACCGATCT
Organism: Novosphingobium umbonatum; assembly: GCF_004005905.1. GTDB lineage: Bacteria > Pseudomonadota > Alphaproteobacteria > Sphingomonadales > Sphingomonadaceae > Novosphingobium > Novosphingobium umbonatum. Next base: position 27,793 of record NZ_SACO01000018.1, on the reverse strand, counting down.
GGTCCGCGCCATCGCGCAAACCGGCGCCATGGTGCATGTGAAAAAGCCGCAATTCATTGCGCCGCAGGAAATGCGCCACATCATCGCCAAATGCGCGGAGGCGGGCAATGATCGCGTGCTGCTGGGCGAGCGCGGCAGCTGCTTTGGCTATAACAATCTGATTGTCGACATGCTGGGCATGGACCTGATGAAGGACATGGGGCCGGTGGTGTTTGACGTGACCCATGCCTTGCAGCGCCCCGGCGGTCGCGCCGATAGTGCCGACGGGCGCGGATCGCAGGCCTTGGTGCTGGCGCGTTCGGGCGTGGCGGTGGGCATTGCGGGCCTGTTTCTGGAGGCGCATCCCGATCCCTCGCAGGCGCTGTGCGATGGCCCTTGCGCTCTGCCCTTGGCCGATCTGGAAGGCTTTCTGCGCGGCGTGCTGGCGGTGGACCGCGCCGTTAAATCATGAGCGAGCAGCCCCTTCATTTCCTGCGCATCCCGCCCTTCCCGCGCCATCGGGCGGGGGCTTTGGTTGTGTCGGGGGAGGGGCTGCCTTTTGATGCCGATGCCTTGGCCGCCGAAATGGTGGCGCAGCGCGTGGGCGGGGCCTTTTGGGCGCCGGAGACCGACCCTTGGACGCGGGGTCTGCGCGATGATCCCGAGGCAGCCATGGTCCGCGCCCTGCGTATGGGCGGTGAGGCGGCAAGGGCGGTGGTTGAAAAGCTGACCAAGGGCGTGCATCCGCGCTGCCCCTTTACCGGCGAGGTCTTGGGCTGGCTGGAGGCGGTGCGCTTGATGGGCGCATGGCGGCGGCTGATCGAGTGCAACCGCGCCTATACCGCCGTTTTCGGCATCGCGGGCTGGAAACGGGAAACGCTGGACGCCTTGCTCTGGGCGGGTAGCGGGCCGGTGCCCTATCGCCAATGCCCCAAGGCCTTTGGCTGCGGCGATGGTTTGCGCAGCGGCGATCTGGCGCTGGCATGGGTGGCGCGCGCACCTGCCTCGCTGAGCAAGGCTCTGGCCGATGTCGGGGTAAAGCTGGGCGAGGTGGAGGATGGCTTCATCCGTTCCTCCGGCCTTGGCGCCGATTGCGTGCCGCCTTTATCCGCCATGATTGATCCGATGGGCAGCCATGTCGATCCATCCCGCCCCAGCCTGCTGGAAAATGTGCTGGGCACGCATGAATTTCCGCCCGAATTGCTGACGCGGGCGGCTGCCTTGCGGGCGATGCTGGTGGAACATGGCGTGGGCAAATATGGGGTGGCACAGGCGGGCGCCCCCGTGCTGCCGCCGCGCTCCAGGCGCCGCCTGCTGGTGATCGGGCAGGTGGAGGATGACCGCGCCGTGCTGCTGGGCGGGGCGGGCAACACCAACCTGTCCCTGCTGCAACGCGCTCGCGCCATGGAGCCAGACGCCGAGCTGATCTACAAGCCGCATCCCGATGTGGAGGCGGGCCATCGTAAGGGAGCGATCCCCGATGCGCAGGCGCTGGCTTTGGCCGATGCTATCGAACGCCACGCCCCGCTGTCGCGCCTGCTGGGCGAGGTGGACGGGCTGCATGTGATTTCCTCACAGGCCGGTTTCGAGGCTTTGCTGCAAGGCGTGCCGGTGGTGACCCATGGCGTGCCCTTCTATGCCGGATGGGGGCTGACACAGGATCTGGCGCCTACCCCTGAAAGGCGCGGGCGACAACTTGGCCTTGATGCTCTGGTGGCCGCCAGCCTGATCCTGTGCCCGCGCTATCTCGATCCGGTGACGCGGCTGCCCTGTCCGGTAGAAGTGCTGGTGCGGCGCATGGTGGAGGGGCAGGCCGATATGGTGACGCCGCTGGTGCGCCTGCGCAGGCTGCAAGGGCGGGTCGCAAGAATCATCACAAAAATGCGTATGTAAGCTTGCCTAATCCGCTCTAAAAGCGATAGATTCTTTGGACATTTCCTTGATTGAATCTAGCAATTCCCAATTAAACGCGGCATACGCTTTGATTTGAGCGGGGTAGTGATTTTCCAATCTAACTGCCAACCAAATTGGATGCGGTTCAGCTTACTTAGTTGGCGGTTTTCCACATAATTCACCTGGGGTTATGTGGAGGATTTATGAATAAAATCAACAGATTTCTGCGATTTTTTTTAGTAACAATCACCTCTTTTGTGTTACTAGAGAGTTCTGCGCGTTGCTCTGATGTTTATGGCCCTCCAAATCCGGAAAGCTATTCTAAGATAGAATTTAAAAGGGAGTTTTCTAAAGAAGGTGATCAGGATGAGCAGGGGAAATTGTTCGTGAAGTTGGAGGCTGCTTACCAAATATTGAATGCATTGGATGCTGCTCAAACAATATCTTGTGTGCATAAGCCAAACTGCCAAGAGGGAAATCCCATATTTGGACGGCGACCTTCTGTTGAAAAGATCGTGCTGATGAAAGCGGGGTTTGGAGCCTTGCATTATGTGGTTGCGAAAAATCTTTTCAAAGAAGATGCTCGCACTGCAGTGAGTTTTCAGGTTGCAACTTTGCTAGTTCAGGGGGTCGTTTGTGGCCTGAATATGAGGCATGCTTTTTAAGCATCAGCGCGCTGCACTTGCCCGCCAGCCACCTGCCAACAGGCGGCCTTGCCTTGTAACGCTTCAAAGGGCGCCATTTCGGTGCCGGTCATCCATACTTGCGCGCGGCCACCTTCCAGCCTTTCAAACAGGGCGGCGCGGCGGATCGGGTCGAGATGGGCGGCCACTTCGTCCAGCAATAACAGGCGCGGGCGGGGCTGGCTCTCCTGCGCCTGCCCCAATTCGGCATGGGCCAAAGTGATGGCAATCAACATCGCCTTTTGCTCGCCGGTGGAACATTCCGCCGCAGGCTGGTTCTTGGTGGCCATGATGACCGAAAGATCATCGCGCTGCGGTCCGGTCAGCGTGCGCTGCGCCGCGCGATCACGGCGGCGATTGTCGCGCAGGGCTTGGGCCAAAGCCTCCCGTTCGATTGGCCCGCCCGCCTGATAGGCCAGCATGGGCCGCGCAAAGGGCGTGTCGGGCAGGGCCTCCAACTGGCCATTGAGCGCCTCGATCAGCCGCGCCCGCCCTTGCGCCAGCGCCGAGCCGCAATCGGCCAGACCCGCCTCTATAGCATCAAGCCAGCGTGCATCGGGCTCTTGCGGGGCGGAGAGCAGGCGGTTGCGTTCACGGATGGCCGCTTCGGTGCGGGCGGCATGGGCGGCATGGGCAGGGTCCAGTGCCAGCGCCAACCGGTCCACAAATCGCCGCCGTCCGCCTGGCGATTCCATGAAAAGTCGGTCCATCGCCGGCGTCAGCCAGAACAGGCCCAGCCATTCCGATAGGCTTAGCGCGGTGCTATCCGCACCATTGACCCGCACGAGCCGCCTTCCAGGTTTGTCGGGCGCGGTGCCTGTGCCCAGCCTTAACGCTGCCCCATCGGCGATCAGATCGGCCGAGACGGCAAAGGCCCCATCGCCATCCTGCCCGGCCATGTCGGGCAGGGCCGCACGGCGCAGCCCGCGACCGGGGGCGAATAGGGAAATCGCCTCCAGCACATTGGTCTTGCCCGCGCCATTTTCGCCCACCAGCAGGTTGAACGCGCCCGTGCCCACCAGCGCGGTGGCGCGGTGGTTGCGGAACCAGCCAAGGTGGATGCGGTCTAGCGCCATAAGCCTGCACCTAAAGCAACTGCCTTGCGGAGGCTAGGGGGCTGGCGGGGAATGAGGCGAGCTTGGCGGGAAATACCAAGCTTTGGGGTTTTTTGCTGTGAAGTTTTGCGGGCTGGTGCCGGATTTCGGGGGTTTGGGCAATTGGCACGGTCTATGCTGAACAATTGGCATCGGCATTGCCCCAAAGGGCAATATCAACAGGGAGTAGACTTTATGCGTGATTTTAACCAGAGCCCCAAAGCGCGTTTCGTTCTGGATCGTGGCAACAAAAAACTGCTGGGCGTCTGTGCGGGGCTTGCTGCTTATAGTGGTTTTGATACCACTTTGGTTCGTATCGCCTTTGTTCTGGGCGCTTTGCTCGGCTTCGGCTCGGCCCTGATCGTCTATCTCGTGCTGGCACTGGTTGCCGACTAGGTGACGGGAACAATTGCTCATTTCCTGCGTTTACGTCCAGCAAAATGACCGGAAATGCTGGGTTTCGGGCCTTTGTGATGGAATGCAGCGAGAATGTCCCGAGGCGTGATCGTTTTCATTATAAAGACCGAACTGGATGTTTCGGGGCCTGGCTTTCGGCTTGGCTTAGAAAATATCGAATGATTATCAATATTAAGGAATATAGGCGCAGAAATTATCCCAAAAGGGGCCCAGACTGGAATTTTTCACCATCCTGTTTTAAACAAGGATTCTGAAAATAAGATAGGTGGTCGCACGTATTTGGGGTGATGGTTATGAGGCAAGTCATTGAAAGCCTTGAGGAGATTCTTGCTCGTCTGGATGAATCGGAGCACGCGGTGGCAGCGGCGATGATCGCGGGGGCCATAGATGCTCTGAAAGATTCTGGTGATAAAAATTCTTCCGTAACCGAAAGCTTGATGCCTTAGACGTTAGTAGGTCCTTGTCAAACTTTGGATTTCTTGCCAAAAATGTCCTTAATCAATGATAAGACATTCAGCCCATGTTCTAACCGGATCGTCACGGTGCAAACGGGATACTGAAGGCAGGAAGGACAGCGATGGGCAAGGATAAGAAGGATCTGATGATCCAGATGGGTATGCCCGCAGCCGAAGGGGCAATTGCTGGCGATGCGCTGAAAGAAGCGCAGTTGAGGCGCGCAATCGCTTTGGCCGGAAAAAGGGCGAGCATCGCGGGTGCCGCCTTTGGCGCTCATCCCTCGTGGGAAATCCTGATGCAACTGTCACTGGCCGAATGCATGGGGCAACTGGTGTCGCTTCGGCAATTGAGTGAGACGCTGCGTGCGAATCCCTCGACGCTGGCGCGTATCATGAATGTCATGGCCACAGAAGGCTCGGTCGTGCTGTGCCAGCGCGATGAAGACACCGAAATCTACGCCGAATTGACCGAGGCATCGCGCCAAGCCATCGCCGATTATTTTCAGTCTATTTAATCAACTGCCCCAGTCCGGCGGGACTGGGGCTGGGCCTGTCAGGCCACTTCCTCCGGTTCGCTGCTGAAGGGGGAGAAGCTGGTGTCCGTGTCGAACACATCGACCCCTTCGCGCTGCTTGAGATAGCCCACCACGGCATAGGTCGCTGGCGTCAGCACGATTTCCCAAGCCACTTTCAACGCCCAATTGGTGACCAAGACCATCAGCATATTTTGCGTGGTCCACACACCGGCAAAGGCCAGCGGATAGAACAGCAGGCTGTCCACCGCCTGACCGCAAATCGTGCTGCCCCAGGTTCGCGTCCACAAATGCTTGCCCTGGGTCATGATCTTCATTTTGGCCAGCACAAAGCTGTTCACAAATTCGCCTGCCCAAAAGGCGACCAGCGAGGCCGCGACAATGCGCCATGTGCTGCCGAACACGCTGATATAGGTCGATTGGCAGATGTAGCCTGCGCCTTTTTGCGCCAGAATGCCCGCGAACACCGGATCGCCGCTGGCGGCGCAACCCCAGTCGCCCTTGGCCGGCATGGCCACCACCACCACCGACATAATCGCCATAAAGATCAAGGCGAAGAAACCCACCCAGACACAGCGCCGCGCATGGGCATAGCCATAGACCTCGGTCAGCACGTCACCCAGAATATAGCTGATGGGGAAAAAGAGGATGCCCGCGCCAAAGGTGATGTCATGCCCGCCAAGATGGACCACCGATGTCTTGGCCGCGCCGATCAAGTTGGACAGCAGCAGGATGGCGACAAAGGCGGCCATCGTATAATCGAAATAGCGGAAATGGCGGCGCGCACCGGCGCTGCCTTCGATACGGGCCAGATTTTTGGCGGGGGGGATTGGCTGATTCATAAATTTAGGATGAAGCACCTTTGCGAAAGCTGCAAGAGATGGCTATGGGGGGGAAAGGAAGTCGACTTTGATACGCGCGCTCGTAGCTCAGCTGGATAGAGCAAGTGCCTTCTAAGCACTAGGCCGCAGGTTCGAACCCTGCCGGGCGCGCCAAAACCACCCCTAAAAAACCCCTATCCCGCCTTGCATCAAATCCCAATCGGGGGGCGCTATGCCATGCTTTTCCCAATCCCCCGGGCCGGGAGGCGGCGCCTTGTTCGAATATCTGCAAAAACTGCTCCATGCGCAGGGCTATGCGCCGCATGGCTATTGCCTGTTGTGGCAACCGGAATTGATCTGGACCCATGTTATCGCCGATGCGGTGACGGCCTTGGCCTATTTGACCATTCCGGTCGCCTTGGTCGTTTTGGTGCGCAAGCGGGGCGATATCGCTTTCAGCTGGATCTTCTTCTGCTTTGCGGTGTTCATCCTCGCCTGTGGGGCGACGCATATCATCTCGATCATCACCTTGTGGTGGCCGATTTACGGGATACAGGCGCTGGTCAAAGCGCTGACCGCGGTGGTCTCGGTGGCGACCGCTTTGGTGCTATGGCCCTTGATGCCCAAATTGCTGGCCATCCCGTCGCCCACGCAATTGCGTCTGGCCAATGAGGCGCTGGCCGAACGCATCGTCGAACGCGATGCCGCCATTTGCCAGTTGCAGGAGGAAATCGCCGAAAGGCAGCGCGCCGAGGCCTTGCTGGAAGAAAAGGGTCGCGAATTGGCCGCTGCCAAGGCGGTGGCCGAAAGCGCCAGTCAGGCCAAATCGCATTTCCTGGCCAATATGAGCCATGAATTGCGCACCCCGCTCAATGCGGTGATGGGCTATGCCCAATTGCTGATGCGTGATCAGGGGCTGGCCCAAAGGCACAAGGATGCCGCCAGCACCATTCATGACAGCGGCGCGCATCTGCTGACCCTTATCAACGATATTCTTGACCTGTCCAAGATCGAGGCGGGCAAGTTTGAACTTTATCCCGCCAGCGTCGATCTGCCCGGCTTCCTGCATGGCATTGGCGCGATCATGCGGGTGCGGACAGAGGAAAAGGCGATTGGCTTTACCTGCGACTTCGCGCCCGATCTGCCCGCCTTTGTGCTGGCCGATGAAAAGCGTTTGCGGCAGGTGCTGCTCAATCTTCTGAGCAATGCCGCCAAATTCACCGATCGCGGCGGCGTGACCTTGGCAGTCAGCGTGCTGGTGACACAGGATGCCGAAGTGCGGCTCAATTTCTCGGTACGCGACACCGGCATCGGCATCGCAGCGGAGGATGTTGCCAATATCTTCAAACCCTTTGAGCAGGTCGGCGCGACCGACCGGCGGGCAGGGGGCACCGGCCTTGGCCTGTCGATCACCCGCCAATTGATCGAGATGATGGGCAGCGAGTTGAAGGTGGAAAGCACACCGGGCGAGGGCAGCCTGTTCTGGTTCGACGTTGCCTTGCCCGTTACCCATGTCCAACCCGCCAGCAGCGACCGCGCCCGTGACTGCACCGGCTATCGGGGCGAGCGCAAGACGGTGCTGGTGGTCGATGACATCACCGCCAACCGCGAGGTGATGGTGGCGATGCTGGCCGAACTGGGCTTTGTGGTGGAACAGGCCCCCGATGCGCGGGCCGGTATCGCGCAGGCCTTGGACAATCCGCCCGATCTGGTGCTGATGGATATTCGCATGCCGGTGATGGACGGGTTGGAAGCCATCTGTGTCCTGCGCCAGAACCCGCGTTTCGACACCATCCCCATCATGGCGGTATCCTCGGGCATCTCGCCCGAAAATCAGGCGCGGGCTTTGGAGGCGGGGGCTTGCTCCTTCCTGCCCAAACCTTTGGAACGGGCCGAACTGGTGCGTCTGGTGGGCGAGGCTTTAGCCATGGACTGGATCGTGGAGGAAGAAGCGCCCGCGCCGGTCGAACAGGCCATGCTCCACCCCAAGCCCGAAGAACTGGGCGATCTGCATGCAGCCGCCATGGCTGGCAATATGCGGCAAGTGCGCGCCGAGGCGGAAAAACTGGCCAAGGCGCAGGCGGCCTATGCGCCCTTTGCCGATGCGGTCACCACCATGGCGCGGGCTTTCCAGTCGCAGGCCCTGCTGGCCTTGATTGAAGGCGCGATGGAGGCGCGCGCATGACCGACCTATCGGCGCAATTTCCGCTGGGCGAGGAAGAGGTCCGGCAGAGCGTCCAGACCATCATGGTGGTGGACGATAACCCCGCCAATCTGGGCGTGGTGGGCGAACATCTGGAAGAGCATGATTACAATGTCACCGTGGCGCTCGACGGGCATGAGGCGCTCAAACGCGCCGAATTTGTGGTGCCCGATCTGATCCTGCTGGATGTGATGATGCCCGGCATCGACGGGTTTGAAACCTGCCGCCGGTTAAAGGCCAATCCGGCCACCGCCGATATTCCGGTCATCTTCATGACCGCGCTGACCGATGTCAGCGACAAGGTCTCGGCCTTTCAGGCGGGCGGGGTGGATTATATCAGCAAGCCGTTCCAGACCGAGGAATTGCTGGCGCGGGTCAAAACCCATCTTGCCCTGCGCGATGCGCAATTGCGGCTGGCGCGCAAGAACTTGCGGCTACAGGAAGCCGTGCTGGCCCGCCACGAGGCCGAGGAAGGCTTGCAGAAATCAGCCCTGGCCTATCGCCGCCTGTTTGAAACCGCGCATGACGGCATCCTGTTGGTGGACGGGCAAAGCGGGCAGGTGATCGATGCCAATCCGGCGATCATCGCCATGCTGGGCCAGCCACGTGACAGCCTTTTGGGGCAACGCCTTGGCGATCTGGTCGCCTTTGCCCAAATCCCCGCCGCGCATTCCAGCGTCGAGGATATTCTGCGTTGCCAGCGGGTGAAATATGACGACTGGGTGATGCAGGACGCATCGGGCGCGGGGGTGGATGTCGAGGTGATCGGCCTGCTCTATGAGGCGCAGGATCAGCCGATGATCCAGTATAACATCCGCAACATCACCGAACGCAAACAGGCCGAGGCGCGGGTGCGCTATCTGGCCTTGCATGATGCGTTGACGGGGCTGCCCAACCGCAGCCTGTTGGCCGACAGGCTGGAACGTTCCATCGCCCATGCCCGCCGCCAAAAGGGGCAGGTGGCGGTGATGATGCTCGACCTTGACCATTTCAAACATGTCAATGACTCGCTGGGTCACCATGTCGGCGATATTCTGTTGCAGACGGTGGCCGACCGGTTGCGCGCCTGTTTGCGCGAATGCGATACGGCGGCGCGGTTGGGGGGCGATGAATTTGTCCTGCTGCTGGGCGATGTTCTGTCGGCCAATGACATTGATACGGTGGCGGGCAAGGTCTTGCGCGAATTGAAGCGGCCTTTCCCGATCGAGCAGCACCAATTGCATATTGGCGGCAGTATCGGCGTCAGCCTGTTCCCCCATGATGGCGAGGATGCCAACAATCTGCTGCGCGCGGCCGACACCGCCATGTACGAGGCCAAGAGCCATGGGCGCGGGGTGCATCGCATGTTCACCGCCGCGATGAACGAGGCCACCATGCGCCGCCAGCAATTGGCCGATGACATCCATCAGGCCGTGGCTCGGCAGGAATTCTCGCTCTATTACCAACCGCAAGTGGCGCTGGATGATTATCGCATCACCGGCGTAGAGGCTCTGCTGCGCTGGAACCATCCGCAACAGGGGGTGGTGCTGCCCGGCCTGTTCGTGCCCTTGCTGGAGGAATTGGGCCTGATCGTGGAACTGGGCGAATGGGCGCTGGAACAGGCCTGCCGCCAGAACAAGGCATGGCAGGATGCCGGATTGCCGCCAATCCGTGTCAGCGTGAACCTGTCGGCCCAGCAATTCTATCGCGGCGACATTGTGGCCAGCGTGCGCCGCGCGCTGGACCTGTCGGGCATGGACCCGCAATGGCTGGAACTGGAATTGACCGAGGGGCTGACTCTCAACGACACCGAAACCACCATAGAGATCATGCAGGCGCTCAAGGCCATGGGCGTGCAATTGTCGCTGGATGATTTCGGCACCGGCTGGTCCTCGCTCTCCTATCTGCGCCGTTTCCCGCTGGACCGGATCAAGATCGACCGCAGTTTCATGGCCGAGGTGGCGACCCAGCCCCATGCCGCCGCCGTGGTGCAGGGCATTTTCAGTCTGGCCGAAAGCCTTGGCCTGGAATGCACCGCCGAAGGGGTGGAGGATGACCGGCAACTGGCCTTCCTGCGCGCCCAGTCTTGCCACGAGGTGCAGGGCTATCTGTTCAGCCGGCCCTTGCCCGCCGAGGCGATCGGGCGAATGATCCCCCAAGCCCTGCCGCCCGTCGAGAACAAGGCGGCCTAATCGCCCGGCGCATAGCCATAGCGTGCGATCCAAGGCGCCAGAACGGGCAGCACCGGCGCCAGATCGGCGGCATAGGCAAGCCAGCGCCCCGCCGCGCGGCGGTAAAGCGGCTCGGTCACCTGCGCATAGCTGGCGGTGGTGACGGTGCCGCGTTGGCGGGCGGCGGCGCGATGGTCGATACCCTGTTCGGGCCAGTCCAGACCCAGCGTGGCAAATAAAGGGCGCAATTGCGCTTGCGGATCGGCCACCAGATCCTCGTAGCGGATGGTGGACACCGCCATGGGCAACAGGGCGCGCAGCTGCTCCCACAGGCCAAAGGCAATATCATACAGCGCCGCCGCATCGCCCAGATCGAGGAAATTGGCCATGGCGTCATTGGGGCGGAAACTGGTCATGAAACAACTGAGCACCGCATCGCAGGGGTGACGCAGGGCGAGGATGAAGCGCGCATCGGGAAACAGGCGCAGGATGGTGGGCAGCTTGGCCAGATGCATCGGGTGCTTGTCGATCACCAAAGTGTCATCGCTCAAAGGGCCACCCGCCGCGATACGCGCAAAATAGCTCTCCCGTGCCTGTGTGATCTGGTCGGGCGACAGGTCGGGCAAGGCCTCGATCCCGCCCAGCGCGGCATCCAGATCGCCGATGAAGGGTTCTTCCTCCAGCACCAGCACGCGTGGATCAGCCATCAACATCGTGTCGAGCAAAGTGGTGCCTGAACGCGGGAAACCCAGCAGGAATACGGGAGCAGGGCGGGTGGGCTTCTGGTCCACCTCCTGCCAACGGGCCAGCCATGCCGCGTCGACCCTGTCCCGCGCGTTCAGCAAAGCCTGACGATAGGCGGCGGCGCGGATCCTTGGCTGGTTGGGCGCGGCGGATTGCAGCGCGTTCATCGCGGCGAAACTGGCAAAGGCCTCATCATACCGCCCCAGCCGGTCCAGCGCCTGCCCGCGCAGGGCATGCCACTGGTCCTGCGCCATCACGGGTTGCGCCCCCTCCAGCGCAGCCAAAGCGGTGGCATGGTCGCCCGCGCGCCGCGCCAGCAGGGCGTCGATGAAACACAGCACCGCAGGGGACACGCCCGCAGGAGACGCGCCCGCAGCCTCGGCACGTAGGCGCAGGGCAGGCAGGGCCCGCTCCTGATTGCGCCTTTCCAGCGCCGAGGCCAGCGCTACCACCACCTCATCATCACCCTGCAAATCCATGGCCCTTTCCAGCGCCGCCTGTGCCTGCGCGAAATGGCCCAGCCGCAATCCGTGTTGACCCAAGGCTTTGGCGATATCGGCGCGGTCAGGCGCCAGAGCGGCGGCTTGGCTGACGGCAAGGAAGGCCTCCTCCTCGCGCCCCTGTGCCAGCAACAGGCTATAGCGGGCGAAATGGGGGTGGGGGTCTTGCCCATCCTGCGCGATCATGCGCGCCAGCAGGGCCTCTGCCTCGTCATAGGCGGCCGTGTCGATCAAGGCATGGGCCAGATTGAGCCTTATCGGCCTTGCGTCAGGCGCCAGATCCAGCGCGCGGCGCAAGGCATCTACCGCCTCCGCCACGCGGCCCAAGGCGCGCAAACTGTTGCCCAGATTGTTCCAGCAGGCCCAGTCTTGCGGCTGGCGCGCAAGGATCAGGCGGTAATGGGGCAGGGCCTGTTCATGCAGGCCAAGGCTTTGCGCGGCATGACCGGCAAGGCCCGCCAATTGCAGGCTGGCATCGCGCTCGCCATGGGGCGCCTGTGCCAGTGGCAGCAGGGCGGCATAGTCGCCGACCTGATGATAGGCCTGCGCCAGATTGCGCCGCACCACCGGGTCTTCCGGCGCCAGCGCCAAGGCAGCGGCCAGATGCTCCACCGCGCGCGGCCAGTCGCCCAATTGCAGCGCAATCGCACCGGCCAGCGCCAGCATGGGCGCATCGCGCCGCCCATGGGCCAAGGCTGCCTCTGCCGCATCGGCGGCCTGCGCAAATCGCCCCTGCCGCGCCAGCCCCAGCACCGCCATCAATCCCGCGTCCTGCTGCATCCTTTGCCTCTTTCGTGAAATCTCTAAACGGCAAAAGCGGCGCTCCCCATCGCGGGAAGCGCCGCCTTCATGCCGGATCAGCGCGTGATCAGAACGAGAAGGTCATGCCGGTAAAGACATAACGCCCCATCGAGTCATAGACCCCGCCATAGGTGTTGCCATTGCAATAGGTGCTGGAGCACGAGCCAGAGCCCACCAACGGCGGATCCTTGTCCAGCAGGTTCTTCACGCCCGCACGCCATTGGATATGGCTGCCCACCGAACCATTCACCGACAGGTCGAAATAGCTGTAGGGCTTGATATGCGCGGCATAGGCGCTGTAGCTGCTGGCATGCAGGGTCGAACTGGGGTTGGAATAATCCACCGACACCGGCCCGATGTAACGCCACACCAGCGAGACCACCAGATTACGCTTCGTATCCAGCGCAAAGCGGGCGCGGTGGCGCCATGTCGGCGCGGGCACGCCGCAAGTGGTGCCGTAATAGCCCGCGCAGTCATAGGCCTCGGTCAGGCCATTGTTCACCGCATATTGCGCCAGAACCGTGCCGTTCATGCTGGCGGTCAACCGGCCCAGACGGCCCAGATCATGGGTATAGCTGGCGTTGAGGTCGAAACCGGCATCCTTGATCCAGCCAATATTATGCGGAATATCGACCACATAGCCATTGGAGCTCATCCAGAGCGAACCATTGCTGGCGCGGCTGATCAGGCTGCATGCCGAGGAATTGGCATTGTTATAGCAGGCCGAGAGGATGGCATCCGCGCCATAGGACTGGATGGCATCATCGATGCGGATGTTGAAATAATCCGCCGAAATGGTGAAGCCGCGCAATTGATGCGGGGTCAGCACCACACCCAAGGTCTTGGTATAGGCCACTTCGGGGTTAAGGTTGGGGTTGCCCCCCACCAGACCATTATACTGGCCCGCCGGATTGGAGGCCACCGATCCGGTCACGCCCTGCAAGGCGCAGGAGGTGCTGATCGTGCTCTGGTCGGCGCAGGGGTCGGTCGAACCGTCCAGCGCGACATGCTGGGTGGCGAACAGTTCCTGCAGGTTGGGCGCACGCACCGAACGGTTGAAGCCCGCACGCAGACGCACATCGGGAACCGGCGTATAGTCCAGCCCGAACTTGTAGGTATGCGTGTCATAGGTGCGGCCGGTCGACAGCTGGTAATGCGAGAAGCGGTAGCCGGTGTTGAAATTCATCTTGTTTTCGATGATCGGCACCTGCGCCTCGATGATCCCTTCGATCACCTTGTAATTGCCCTCGATCGGCAGTGTCGCGCCGCCCTGACCAGCCAGATCGCCGGTAATGAAGGCATTGTCGGGATGCAGCGCCAGACCTTCGCGGCGGAATTCGGTGCCGATGGCGATGTTGGCGCCCGTGTCGGCCCAAGGCGTCTTGACGCCATATTGCGTCAAATCGCCGGTCAATTGCGCGCTGGCGACCAGTTCGCTGGTATAGCCGGTCATCACGCCGGTCGCGCTGATATAGGCCAGCGAGGCGGCCGAAGGCGTGCCGGTGAACAGGTTGATCGGCGAACAGCCATCGGCGGAACCCGATGCGCAAACCACATTGCCGCTGGAATCGGTCACCGCGTTCAGGGCGTTGGCCATGCGCGACACCGATACTTCGCCGGTATAGACCTGCTTATAGGCGGTGCGGCCATATTGCAGATAGGCATCATAGGCCCAACCATTGCCCAGATCGCCGCGCGTACCCATCACGCTGCGATAGGACTGGTGGCGCAGGTCGCTCTTGCGCGGCTGGCCATAGATGTTGCGCCACAGCAATTGCAGATAGGCGGTGGTGCTGTTGGTGGCGGCGGTGTTGATCAACGACTGGTCGCCCGAGGCGGTGATCGGATAGCCGGTGGCGGTATAGCCGGTCACCATATTGCTGCTGTTGCAAATGGTGCTTTTTTGCGCCGAGGACAGATAGGGATTGTCGCAATTGATGGTCAGCGTGTTGCCGAAATCGCCCGAGGGCGCGATTTGCGCCACGGTGCGGTCGGACATGAACATGAATTCGAAATAGGGGTGCAGCGCCGGGCTGACTTCCAGATCGCCGAACAGGCCCGCATTCCAGCGGTTGTCATTGCGCTGGTAATAATTGGTGGGGGCATAGTTGAAGAGGTTGGAGGTGCCCTCGGTCAGCGTGCCATTGCCAAAGGCGCCAATGGTGGAGGAGGAGGAGCCCGCCGGATAATAGAGGCCATTGGCGCCATTGGCTGTGGCCGAACCACCGCAAGCCGTGCCCGCCTTGTTGATCGAGCAGGAGCTATAGTCGCGCTGCGATTGCGCCACGGCATTCTGGTGACGGTGGCCGACATAGGCCATCACATGCCCGCGACCATCGGCAAATTTGGCGCCATAGGCCAAAGTGCCATTATAGCCATTGCCGTCCCACGTATTGCCCTGCGGGTAATTATAACCCGACAGACCGGCATTGATCCGCTTGTTCAGCAGGTTCTGCACCTCGCGGTTGCCGTTATAGTGGTTGTAGAGGCCATCCTCGATATCAAAGCGGAAGCCGGTGAAATCCTTGTCGAGCACAAAGTTCACCACGCCCGCCACCGCATCCGCGCCATAGGTGGCCGATGCGCCGCCGGTCAGCACGTCGACGCGCTTGACCAGCGAGGTGGGGATGAAGTTGAGGTCGGCGGCCGAGCTGCCCGGATCGCCGGGCATCAGGCGGCGGCCATTGACCAGCACCAGCGTGCGGGTGGAACCCAGGCCGCGCAGGTCGACCGTGGCGGTGCCGGTGGCGCCATTCGACACGGTGGAGCCTTGGCCCGCAAACACTTGCGGCAATTGGTTGATCAATTCTTCCGCGCTGCTGACGCCGGAAGCCTTGATGTCGGTGGCGTTAAGCGTGGTGATCGGCGCCAAAGCCTTCAGGTTGGGATTGGCGATGCGGCTGCCGGTGACGACAATCGTGTCGGCGGCGGGGGCTTCGCTGGCCAGCGCGCTGCCCGCATTGCCGTTGGTGATCGAGGGAGCCTGTTGCGCATGGGCCGAACCGGCCACCATGGCCAGACCCAGAACCAGCGGTGCGGCGCTGATCCGCAGAGTGTGGAGTGTGTTCATAACAACCCTTCGTATGGTGAAGGGGCAGGCCGTTGGGGCGCGAAGGCCCATGGATGCCCCCATGGTTCCATGCCCGCCAACAGGCTGTCGCACCCTTGGCCAATGGCGCGTTTTGCAGGGGGCAAAGACGCGTCAATGGCCGCCGATTGGCGGGATAGTGGGGGCTTTTTGCGCCATGGATTTCGCCCGCGCCAAGGGGGATTTGGGGTCTATGTCCCTGAATTGTCACACTTGTGGCGCGGCGGTCACAAGTTGCCCGATGCGATAATCGGGGCATAGAGTTGCAACATTGACGCAATGGGAAAGGATATGTCCCGATGTGGCGGCGGCACGCAACCAATGTCGGGGAGGGGCTGCAATCTATTTGTTTTATTTACACCCATGTCAGCAATTTTGAGCGGCATTTTCGCGCCGGAAAGGGCGCTGTGCCGGATAAAATGCGCGGGCGCGAAATTGGGTCTTGACGGGGATAGGGCCGCCGACTCGTCGCCCTATTCCTCGGGCCGGTCCAGTTTCGCGCCATCCACCGCGCGGTCCAACCGGTCCTGTTCACGCTTGGCCGACTGTTTCTGCGCCTTGGTCTGGCCATGTTTGGCGCGATTGGCCTGCGCCTGCGTGGCGGCATCGTTGCGGGCGCGGGCCTTGCGGGCCATGCGCAGGTTGATGATCTCGGCCATGCCTATCCTTATGCCTCTGAAAGGATTTCTCGGCCTATCCCCTAGGCGTTCTACCTTCAAGCCTTCATTCTTTTTTGCCATATGGGGAGGGTTAAAATGCGGGTTTCGGGGGGTTTATGAAGTTTCGTGGGGGTATGACCGGTCTGGCCAAGGCCATTGGTGTGGCCGTTTTGCCATTGGCGGCGGGTTTCCTGCCCCAACAGGCCCAAGCCGCCGAAGCGCCCAAAGACGGCTTTACCTTCAACGGCAATATCCGCCTGCGTTACGAAGCCATCGACGGCCAGGCCCGCGCCGGTTTCAACCCGTCCGAAGATTGGGTCAGCAGCCGCACCATCCTCCACCTCGATTACAAGCATGACTGGTTGCAAGTGGTGGGCGAATTATGGGACAGCCGCGTGTGGAACACCAACCGCGGATCGCCGGTCTCCACCACCGATGTCAACACGCTGGAGCCGGTGCAGGCCTATATTCAGGCCGATCTGGGCAAGGCTTTGGGCGCGGACACGCATACGACCGTGGTGGCGGGGCGCTTCATGCTGGCGGTCGGTTCACGCCGCCTGATCGCCGCCGATGATTACCGCAACACCACCAGCGGCTATACCGGCATCCGCGCCGATGTGACCAATAAACAAGGCACTACTTTCACCGGTTTCTACGTGATGCCGCAAACCCGCCTGCCCGATGCGCAGGCGCAATTGCTGGACAATGCCAGCGCGCTGGACAAGGAATCCCTCGCCGCCGTCCTCTGGGGCGGGCTGGTGTCGCATCAGGCCAAGGGCAGCCGTTTCATGAAGGAAGCGGTCTTTGTCCATTTCGGCGAACATGACCAACCCGGCCGCAACACCCGCGACCGCTCGCTCAACAATATCAACCTGCGCGCCGGTACCGATCCCAAACTGGGCAAGTTCGATTGGGGCGTCGAAGGCATCTATCAATGGGGCCACGCTAGCGCCTCCACCGCGCCCACCGCTGCGACCCTCAACGTCAGCGCCACCTTCCTGCGCGCCACGCTGGGCTATAGTATGGCGGGCAAGTGGAAGCCCCATATCCTCGCCGAACTCGACCGCGCCAGCGGCGATGGCACCTCCGGCACCTATGGCCGTTTCGACACCCTGTTCGGCATGCGCCGCGCCGACCTCGGCCCCGCAGGCCTCTATAGCGAGCTTGGCCGCTCCAACCTCCTCACCCCCGGCATCCGCGTCGAAGTCACCCCCTCCAAAGCCACCGACGCCTTCCTCGGCTATCGCGCCCTCTGGCTGGCCGACGCCCATGACAGCTTCTCCAACACCTCCGTCCGCGACGCCAAGGGCCAGTCCGGCACTTTCGCCGGTCACCAGATCGACATGCGCCTGCGCCACTGGCTGGTGCCCAAACGCCTCCGCTTTGAACTGGACAGCGCCTTCATCCTGCGCGGCGAGTTTCTGGAGCGTGCGCCCAACCGTCCGGCTGGGGATACGAAATATGTGAGTTTGAACGTGACGGGGTTTTTCTGAGGGGGGTGTTTTGCTGGGCGGAAAGCCTTCGGCTTGGGTTGAGGTTTTTTGCCTCCGGCGGGCAAAGGGCGGGGGCCCTTTGCAATCCCGATTATGGGGTGGTTGAAAACGACGGTTCTTTGGTCCACTTCCTATAGTCAGTAATAAATGTCACAGTCTTTCTTCCTAACTCCCTGGTGTATTCATTTGGATTTTTAATTGATTCCATTAATTCATGTGGTATATTTTCTTCCGATGAGTAAATTCTGTCATCACTGTCTTCTCGTTGACTGTTAAGAAGCTTTGTGATGTCGTCTGGGCGGGGAAGCCATGGTGGAGGGCGTCGGGGGAAATTTTTACCGCCATTGTTGTTGAAGCACAATAGTTTGTGGAGTGGTTGAAAATGCGGACGCAAGGTTTCAACCTTCCTGTCGTTTACTGGCCACCTCGTGACGTTTAAATTTTCCTTAATTAAATCAGCAAACATCCAATTTATCCCGTCTACACTTGGCACTGTGCAGTTGTTGCTGGTTAGGGATGATTTTGGGTTGTAAAACATATAGAGGGCGGCGCAATTGTTAATTTTTTTTGCCTCGTTTACTAACTTGTAATGCTGAGCCCCGTAATATTTTACATTTGGCTTGACATTTGCGGGTGGTGAATTGCCGAATGTTAATCCATGATCGATTTCATTGTACACCCAGTAGCTACTTTTCTTGAGTTTGATCTCCTTTGCTCTTTTGGCTTGTATATGTAGCCGAAAGTACCGCCCTTTGCTGTTGGGGTTCAGATCGACGAATTCCCAGTCCATGTCGTCGCCGGTCAACGCCTCGTTTATCGGGAAGTCTACTTTCACTCCGTACGGCTCTAAGCCTATCAATGCAGCCATGAGCATGTCTGTTACAGTTTCTTCGCGGAAATTTCGAGTTTTGTGTCGATCTCGTTCTAGAAACTCTGCTATAATATTTGGAAAGCGGTGGGCGAACTGACAAAGAGGATTCATACGAGCCTTGCGTTAGAAAAATATATTTATTTTATGTATTTAAGTGTGTTCTATGTCAACGTTGATAAGTTGTAGTTGGGAAGGTTCCTAACTGGGATTGCAAAGGGCCGCCGCCCTTTGCCCGCCGGAGGCATCCCAAAACCCCACCAAACGCACCCTAAAAACCCCCAACCATCACCCCGCAAACATCACCCCATCCCACACCAGCTTCACGCCCACCAAGATCATCAGACAATAGATCAGACGGTAGAACTTGGCCGCATCCACGCGGCGGACGATGTGGACGCCGGCGAAGGTGGAGGCCAAGGCCACTGGCCCGAGGAGGGCGGAGTGCCAGAGGTTGGCGGGGGTGAACTGGCCGAGGGCGGCATAGGCGGGCACTTTGATCCAGTTCATATAGGCGAAGGCAATGGCGGTGGTGCCGACGAGGGAGTCGCGGGGCAGCTTGCGGGGCAGGACCCACATCTGGAAGGGCGGGGCGCCTGCATGGGCGACATGGCTGGTAAAGCCGGAGGCGGCGCCGAAGATCAGGCCGACCCAGCGGGGGGAGGTGGAGGGCAGGGCGACCGCGCCGCCGCGTTCCTGCCACAGGCGTTGCAGGCCAAACAGCATGGACACCACGCCCACCGCCAGTAACACCGATCCCTCGCTGACCAGACGCGAAAAGAAATAGCCCAGCACCACGCCCAAAGTCATGCCGGGCACCATGACTTTGAGCACGCCCCCGTCCCAACTGCGGCGGAAAGACCAGACGCTCACCGCATCCTGCACGATCAGGATGGGCAGCATGACGGCGGCGCTTTCCACCGGCGCATTGGCCAGCACCATGATCGGCATGGCCAGCCCGCCAAGCCCTGCAAAGCCGCCTTTGGCAAGTCCGGAGACGATCACGGCGACAAGGGCGCAGGCTATGGCGGCGGGCGTATCAAGCATGGGGCGTTTACCTTTCAAGATAAGGCCATAGCAGACTCAGCCCTCTAATCCAGCACCCGAGTCCTAGGACACTCGTTCAGATTTCGCGCGGATTGCCATACGCCCGATGACGTATCAGGAATGCGGGCCTTTCAAGTCATCCTGCCCATGGCATCACTAATCGCCAGGGGGCCATATGCAGGGCGTTCGCGTAGGGAAGAGAATTATTGGGGCCGATGCGCCGGTCAACGTGGGATGGGACAATGTCCCCCGCGTAGAAGGTGGGCCGGTCAAGCAATTCATCTTCACCTATTTTCAGCCCGCCGCTTTATTCGCGCTGCTGGCATTCTGGTATTACGCGCCTAATGACATCGCCAAGGCTTCCACCGGCATCTGGATCGGCATCGGCTTTCGCGTGTTGCTGCTGGCGCTGGAATGGGTGAACCCGCGTTTTGAAAGCTGGCAATTGACGTGGAAGGAACTGGCCACCGACCTGTTCTATGTCGGGCTGGGCTATACGATCCTGCGGCTGGTGGACAATTACATCGGCGACGATGTGATGATCGAGGCGATCCAGAGCCATTTCCATTGGGACAAGCTGACATGGTTTGTCACCCTGCCGCTGATCCTGCAAGGTTTCCTGATAGCCTTCATTTTCGATTTCGGCCAATATTGGATGCATCGCGGCATGCATAATTGGTATCCGCTGTGGCTGACCCATTCGGTGCATCATTATATCACCCAGCTCAACATCAACAAGGGCGCGGTGGGCAATCCGGTGGAGCTGTTCCTGATCGGGTTGGGCGTCGGCGGGTTTTTCGACTTCATGCCGCGCGCTTTCCTGATCGCGGGGGCCTTCCGCCTTGGCATCGGCACCTATCAACATATCAATGTGCGGTTTAACACGCCGGTCTGGTGGCGTTTCCTGTTCAACACCACCGAACATCACAGCATCCACCATTCGCAGGATTATGAAGCCACACGCAGCAATTATGCCGGAGACTTCATCATCATCGACCGCATCTTCGGCACCTGCGTCGATGGCGAGGCCGAATTGCTGGGCATGGAAGGCGGTCGCCGCATGTCGATTGGCGAGCAGATGACCTACCCCTTCACCGAGGGCTGGAAAACGCTGAAGGGCAAATTCAGCCGCCCGATGGCCGCATCTGCCGAACTCGGTCCGGCGGAATAAGGGAGAGGCACCATGAACCTGCGCTTCATCGACTGGATCTGGAACGTGCAGGGCAGCCTGCCACTCAGCGCGCAAACCTCCAGCGAGGAAGCCTTTGACCGGCTGGCGCCCCTGTTCCGACAAGTGGGCACCAATTACGAGCGTTTCCAGAATCAGCTGCGCTTTGCCAAGAAAGACCCCGCCGCACAGGACAAGATGGCCGTGTTTGAACAGGGCCTGTTGCAGGTGGAGCAGGGCGAGGCTGGTCCCGTACTGACCTATCATATGCGCAGCCGCGCGCTGCTGCTCTGCTTTCTGGCGCCCTTGCTGTTCCTTGCCTTTGGCCAATTGACCATTTTTGCGGGCCAGATGGAAAAGGCCCCCGTCACCGCCAAAGCCCCTGAAAAGCCCAAAGCAGCCCTGCCGATGCACCCCATCGACCAATGGCTTGGTGCGCCCGCACCCGAAAAGCCGGACGCCAAAAAGAAGGAAAGCGCGGCGGAGAAAAAGGCCAAGAAATTCTCCCCCACCGCCGCCTATGTCTTTGCCGGTATCTTTGCCGCGCTCTACCTTATCGGGCGTTTTCTGGAACCTTGGCTGGTCCGCCGCCTGTTCCTGCGCCAATTGGCTCTGGAAGTTTAATAGTTCCACTGCACCTGCGCGCGGACCAATTGCCCATGGGCTTGGCCGCTGCGGCGCTCATCCGCCTCGCTGCGCTTGGTATCGCTATAGGTGACGGTGAATTCCACCTCTTTCATCGGTTGCCATTCCACACCCAATTCCAATTCGTCGGTTTCAAGGAAGGGTGAATTGACCGAGCCCTTCCACCCGCCGCGATAATATTGCCAACGGGCAAAGGGCATGATCTGTCCCACGGCCGTGTGCGGCAGACGGTACATGGCCTGAACATAGCCGCCGTCGAGCCCCTTATTGACCATGGCGCTCACGCTCTTGTCCCATGCGGGCGTTTGTCCCCACGTCCATTCGGCCTGCAGGCCAAAGGGTTTGGGGTAAAGCATGGCGTGCAGGCTAACCCGCTTTTCATTATAGGCAATCGCGCTGACGCCGCCGGTGCGGATTTCGGGCTGGATCTTGTTCTGCATCAGCGACCCGCCAAATTCGATCACCTGCCCCTTGAATGCGCCGCCCAATTCCACCGGCCATGTGACAAAGGCTACTTTCATCAGGCCATTGTTGCTTTCGGTGCGGTTCACGCCTTGCCCATTGTAAAGGCCCAGACCAAAGGCGCCATAATTGCCAAACAGTTTTTGCCCATCCTTGGCCAGTCTGTCCCAGATATGTTGGACGCGGGCAGGGGTGTAATAGGCCACCACACCCATGTCGCGCTCGCCGGGCACCGCGCTGTCAATCGCATCGCTGCGGTCCAAGGCCAGACGGTTAGAAGAGGACTGCATATTTTCCCAGCCCACCGGCACTTTGCTTTGGCCGAAACGCAGCTTGAATGTGCGATGTTTGTCCAGATAGACATCGGCATAGGCATCGCGCATCTGGAAGAAGC
Organism: Novosphingobium umbonatum; assembly: GCF_004005905.1. Taxonomy (GTDB): domain Bacteria; phylum Pseudomonadota; class Alphaproteobacteria; order Sphingomonadales; family Sphingomonadaceae; genus Novosphingobium; species Novosphingobium umbonatum. The sequence goes on along the minus strand of NZ_SACO01000018.1, from coordinate 5,696 downwards.
CTTCGCGCTTTTCGCTGCTGGTCTGGTTGCTGACCGAACTGGCCAGATCGCCTTGCATGTAAAGCGAGACGCGGCTGGAAATGTCGCCCTGCACCACCAGACGCGCACGGCGGATCGAGAAATTGCCCTTGTCCGACAGCGCCGCATCCTGAACCGAGCGCAGGCGTGACACGCCGCTGGGCGCAGTATCGGCACCCGACAGGATTTCATTGACGCGGAACTGGGTATAGCCGCGCAGCATCAGCTTTTCATACCAGACCTTGCCATGGGCGGCGGGGGCATGCGGGGCGGCAACGGGGGCAGGGGCGGCCGCCAAAACAGGGGCCGCAGCAGCCACAGGAGCCGCATTGGCAATTGTGACAACAGGCTTTGTCACATTTTCCGCATTGGCGATTACGGCCGCGGGGGCAGGCGTTGCAGCGCGGCTTTGTGCGGCGGCGGCGGCCTCGGTCAAAGCGCGCATCTGCTGCTTCAACTCTTCCACTTCGCGCTTTAATTGGCGGATTTCGCGGGTTTCTGCCGAAGTGCGGGCCAATGCCTGCTGCGGAACCAGCGCCGCCACGCCCATCATTAATGCATGCTTAAACGTCTTGATGCCAGTCATCACACTTGATCCCGATCCACGACCCGCCCACGAATTGTGACGCGCCTAGGTCAGTTTTGTGACAAAGCTGTGACAGTTTGGAGTCAATATGACAGTTCAAAGGCGGTGGAGGAGCGCTAAACTGCGCCCGCCACACGTCCGAATGGCCATTTTATGACGTTTTTATGATGATTCCTGTCATAATTGGACGGCGGGATAGCCACCCCCGCTGGCGCAAATTGTTCCGACATTGCGCGCAAAAAAGGGGGCCGGGTGTCGCTGCCCAAGCCCCCTTCCTTTGCCATCGCCGTAGCGATCAGGGTTTGCGGCCGGTTACCGTGCCCAGAACATAGCCCGCATAGCCGCTGGGCATGGTGCCGCTGGCGCCAAAGAAATAGCCCATTTCGGCGGCCTGCGGGCCAAAGAAGCCACCGGCAAACTGACCGGTCAGATTGGTGTTGGCGCTGGTGGAGGAAATCGTCCCGCTGAAGGTCGATCCGGTGCTGCTGATCGTGCCCGAACCGCTCATGTTGAACAGGGGCGTGGCCACCGTGGAATAGGTCGCCGCGCCATTGCTCACGCCCGTCTGGGGAAAGGCGGAAATGTTGATCGCGGTGCTGACGCTATTGGTGCCGAAATTGGCGGAGAAGGTGGCGGTGGAGGTTGCGCTGTCGATGCGGAAGGTGGGGAAGGACCCGCTATTGTGCAGGGCGCTGCCCACGACGGTGGTGTTGTAACTGGCCGAACCGGTGCGCGGCATGTCGCTGGACAGCGTGTTCACGCCGAAAATGCCGGTGCTGGTCTGATAATTGTTATAGGTGGTGTTCCAGATCGCCCAGCTGCCGATACGGGTATAGTTCAGATCAACGCCCGCAACATTGGGCGTCGAAACCGTCAGGCGCTCGGCCGGAATGGTGGGGGATACCGACACGCTGCCCACGCCCTTTTGGTAGGCGGTGGCGCTGGTGGTCTGGCTGATAATATCGGCCGAGGTAAAGCTGGAAGCGCGACCCTGCGGGCCGGTCAGGGATACCGAACCGGTGGTGGCATTGTAATTGGCGGTGGCAATCGCCGGATCAACGGCCTCGATGGTCAGGGTCGTCGCGCCATTGATGCTGCGCACATTATACAAAAGCCCCGAGGCCGCCATGGTCTGCGAACCCGACAGGTCGTTGAACTTGGTATAGCTGGGCGCGGGGTTGGACGAGGCGCTTTGTACGCCTGCCCCATCGCCGCCGCCACAAGCGGCCAGCGCCATCAAAGGCGCCAGAACCAAGGCGCGGGATATAAAAGAATGTCGCATGCTCTTTTAGTCTCCATTTGGCAGGGCATCGTGTCAAAGCACCGAACCAACCCCGACCTCTCCTGAAAAACGGCTGTAATCCCACAGGCCCACGCTGGACCAATTGCGTTCGTAACGTGCGCGCAGCAAAGGCACGAAGCCATGCCAGCGCAGATGGCGAAAGCTGGCGGCCAGACTGGCGTTGGCGCTGATGTCGCGGCGTGCATCGGGGAACAGGGCAAAGCGTGCGTCGGCCTGCAAATAGGCCCCGCCTGCGCTGGCCACGACGGTGGTATGGCCGACATCGGCCCACAGGCTGACCGAGGCGCCCGCGCTGCGGTTGGCAAAGGCAGGGTCGCGTGCCTCCACCCGATTGGCAAAGCTACGCAAAGTGCCGCCCGTGCTGGCGGAAAAGGCATGGTCGAGGCTGGCCGACAGGGTGAAGGCGTGGCCATTTTCCAGAGCGTTGAAATGGTTGGTCGTGCCGGTCGCCGCCAGTTCCAGCCTGCCTTGCGTGCGCGGGGACAGGGGCAGGCTCCATGCCGCACTGGCCAGCGCGCCGCTGGTGTAAAGCTGCCCGCCATGCCAGCGCCACAAGGGCCCGCCCGAAAGCGTGATGCGGTGCCGCCCCTTGACCAGTTCCGGTCCGGCGGCAGGGGCCAGCACCACGTCCTGATAGGCGGTCTGGCGATAGAGGTCGGCGCTGGCCGAGACGCGCCCGACCATGAACAGCCCGCTAGACAGGCCCTGACGCGCATAGGCCTGTCCGCGAAGGCCAAGACCCAAGCCCGAATGCGCTTTGGCCCGATCATCCAGCGTGAAATCGCCCAGCACCGTGCCCAAGGTTCCCGACGATGTCGCGCGGTTCACATTGCTGTCGGGGGCCAGATTGATTTCCAGCGATCCGCCATAGGGCCGCTGGGCCGACAAGACCTGTTCGTAAAAGCGGACCATCCTTTCGACATCGACCGGCAGCCGCCCTGCCTGCGCCGCGCGCAAGTCGCGGGTGGCGGCGCCGACCTGCCCGTCCATCGCCTCGATCCGCGCCAGTTCCAGCCTTACGCCCGCCGCATCGGGCTTTTCATCCAGAATGAGCCGCAATTCCAGCGCCGCCTCGCCATAGCGCCTTTGCCGATGCGCCATCATCATCGCCAGACGGAACCGCGCCTCGCGCCGCAATTCGGGTTCGGGGTGTTTGGCCAGCGCGCGATAGGCGGTTTCGGCAGAGGCATACTGGCCCGATGCGCTCAATTGATCGGCATATTGGAAAAGTTGCGCGGCCGTCATCTGTTGCGGCGGGGCTTCCTGTGCCGCAGCGCAAAGGGGCGCCATTGCAACAAAGGCGCTACAAAGCGCCATTTGCGCCACAGTATATTTCAAAATGTTGCAAAACATCGCCGCAGGGACTTAATCGGCTGCAACAAGCTGTCAAGCAAAGTTGCGCCAAGTCAATGCATCTGATGAGAGAAGATGTGAGAAGGGCGCTCTAAAGGATTGTCCAAGAACCCTTTTGGTACGAAGCCCTGCCATCGGAGTGGCGCAGGGCCGAACTGGATGTGACCCATTTTGAAATAATGTGCCTTTTTGGGTAATTCTCATCCCCCGCTTGGGGGATATAGGATAGTCAGCCTGAACAAGATCGGTCACACAAACGAGAGTGATTCTGTTCCGGCGGGGGACTTTTTTACAGAATTGGGGGCAACAAAGGTGCGGCTGGATCTGGATGGCCTTTATGCAGCCATCGATGATGACAAGGCTTTCTCGACACTCTCGCTGCGGCTTGCCGAGGCGGCGGGCACGCGTTCGGCTGTATTTGTGGAACTGGAGGCGGGCGGGGTGCCTGTTGCCCTACAGGCCAAATATTGGTCCGATGACATCGTGGGCCATTACATTCAGGACTATATCCACCAAGACCCCTGGACCGCGCTGGGCGTGAAAGTCGGGCGCTTTGACCGCGCCGCCGCGCTGGACGCGATCATGACGCCCGAACAGTTCCAGCAGACCGCGATCTATAACGAACTTTACCGCGCCTATGGCGATGACACGGGCCGCTGTCTGGCGGTGGTGCCCAATCTGGCGAAGGCGGGGGTGATGCTGGCGGTGCACAGGGCTGCCTCGGATGCCGCCTTTACCGCAAAGGATCAGGCCGGACTGGACGATATCTACCGCCATTTGAATCGCATCCTGTCGCTACGCCAAATGGTGGGCCATGCGCGGGACAAGGCGGCCTCGCTGCAGGATCTGGCCGATCAATCCGATCAGGGGCTGGTGCGCGTGGACAAGGACTTGCGTGTGCTGGGCCTGTCCGCCCGTGCGCAGCAGATGTTCGACCAGCGCGACGGTCTTGCCCTGCGCAACAGCCGTATCGATGTCACGCCTGCGCTGCATGCGGCGTTAAAATCCGCCGTTGCCGCCATGATCGACCGTAACATGGACGCGCAAAGCGGCTTTCTCTGCCGCCGCCCCTCGGGCCTGCGCCCCTATCGCATTGTGGTTTTGCCCGCCGGTTTCCACGGCCAAAGCGGCGCCATCCTGAAACTGGACGACCCCGAGGCCCATCCCGCCCCCGCCACCATGATGGCGGTGCAAAACGCCTATGGCCTGTCCAATATGGAGGCGGCGCTGGCGCAAAACCTGCTGGCGGAAAAATCGGTTGAGGAGATCGCCGCCGGTCGCGGTGTCGGGCGCGAAACCATCAAGAGCCAGATGAAATCCCTGTTCCACAAAACCGGCGTCAGCCGCCAGACCTCGCTGCTCAAACTGCTCGCCACCTTTCCTAGGCGGGGTTAGGCCCAGGCGGGGCTAAACCTCCCCGCGAGACCTTGGCCCGATCCGCCCTGCGTCCAGATCGGCCTGCCAACGCAGGACATCCTCTTCCTCTATCGTCAAAGGATCGTGCCGCATATTGGTCAGACCCAATTGCTGTCGCATCCGCCGCTGCCCACTCAAATGCGGAAAGCCCAAGGCCTTGTCACCCTTGTGCAGCAAATCGTCCAGCGGGCGGAAATGATGCCCGCCCACCGGCCCCGCCTCAGCATCGGGCGCGGGGCAGGGGGGCACTTCCGCCTCATCCGCCGCCGCCTCCCACGCCGCCGCAAAGCCTTCCGCCCCCGGTTGATTGCGTAAGCGATATAAAGCCTCCAAACTCGCCCCGATGGCCCGCGCCGCCTGCGTCACAATCCCGCTGGCCGCCAGCGCCGCAATAAATGCCCGCTGCCGATCCGGCGTAATCGCATTGCGCCGCGGCTGTTTATGCACATAAGGCGCAAAGCCCAGCAGCGGGTCCCCCTCCACCGGCGCCTCCCCCGCAAACGCCACCCGACTGGTCCGCCGGCCAGGCCGCGCGCTGGCGCTGGTCACCGCCTCCATCGCCGAAACCCCATGAGCCGAAACCTCACTCACCGCCCCGCCGCAAGCGCACATGCAACCCATCACCAGCCTCCATTCCCCCCGCACCAACGACCAAGTTCGAGGGGGAGCCGGTGAATATCAAAGGTGAGGATGTGTAGGACAGAGGGTTTTGTGTGGTGGGCAGGGGGGGCGCTGTTGGGCGCTTATCGCTGCGCGATTTTTTGGGAAGGGGGAATTTGCCTCCGGCGGGCAAAGGGCGGGGGGCCTTTGCAATCCCTATAATCTTGCCGATAAATTACCTCGTTCACGATAATTGATATTATACTATCCGTATCTGGATGCTGCCGACAGGCTAGGCGGCGTGGACAAATTATCTACGTAGGAGTTTCCTCGGAGGGCGCGCGTTTTGGACGTGCCCATCGGAAGATGCGCCAGCCAAAATCGACTGTCATCAGCACCAAGCCCAAAGGAAGGACCCAG
>NZ_SACO01000017.1 GCF_004005905.1 Novosphingobium umbonatum | reverse complement strand
AGCCCGCTGGTCAGCGCGATCCGAACCGCCTCTCGCTTAAAATCTTCACTATGCTTCATCATCTCGTCGGTCTCCTGTTGCGAGCATAAAACGCTCAGGTGACCGGCACAAATCCGTTACAAGTCCAGTCATCTTCTCCGGCGGCACCGACTGGCACGACCATGAACTGCTCTGGCAGGCCCTCGACGAGACCCACGCCCGCGTGCCCCATATGATCCTCGCCACCACCGCCCAGCACAAGGGCTGCGACCTGATCGCCCACGCCTGGGCCGCCGCGCGCGGCGTCAAGACCGTCCGCTTCACCCTCAACCGGGCACTGGGCAAGCGCGCAGGCTTCGTCCGCAACGAGCAACTGATGAACCTCAAGCCGGTCCACGCCATCGTCTGCGAAGGCTCGGGCCTCCAGTCCAACCTCTTGAGCCGCGTGCGTGAGGCGAACGTGCCCCACCACGCTTTCGCCCAACGCCACCAGCGCATCGCTGCCTGACGTTTCGGAGGACGCCGCATCCGCGGCGTCCTCCTTCTCTTTTTCCGATGGCAGGAGGCACGCGGACGTAGGGGTGGGACAAGCCCACCCCATGCCGCGCGCCTGATCAGGACGATTAGTTGTCGTCCCGCAGGACGGCGCTTTGGCCCATTTTTATGGCCGCTCGGAGCAGTCGATTTGCGCTTGAGAAGCGCCTCTCATCCCCAGCAGGAACCCGATTGACGGCCACTCAGCGAGGTCGCCCCAATAACTCACATGTCACAGTCCCTTAAGGGGATAGGAACGGCACACCGAACGCGGGTTATCCGCATTTTATGGGAAAAAGTGCTGCAAAATCAATCGAGGATGCGCTGGAAACGTGGCGCAAGCTGGCCGCCGCCGATGGCTGTCTGGTCCCCAAAATTCCGCAGAATTCCGGGGTTTTGGATGGCGAATTGGGGGTGTATGATGGCGATATGGTCCCCAAACGGCTTGCGCCCGGGAATCGGGCCTATCTTGATGGCAATTTGGCGCGTCGGAAGCAGCCGCCCGCGCCTCGGGAATATGCGATCTGGGATACCGAGCTTGCTGGGTTCGGCCTGAGGATCAGGCCATCGGGGCGGCGCAGTTGGTTCGTGCGGGTCCGGCGGCGCGGCAAGCATCAGCGGATCACGCTGGGCTCGGTGGAAGACCTCGATGCGCCGACTGCGCGGATGCAGGCGCGGCGAATTTTGGCAGAGGTGGCGCTTGATGGTCTGCCTCGCCGCGTTGCACAGCGTCAGTCGCCCACCTTCGCCGAGTATGTCGATGAGTTCTGGCGCGATTGCGCGCATCACTGGAAGCTTTCGACCCAGAAGCGCAATTGGGACGCCATCCGCCTCGACATTGCCCCGCAGTTTGGCCCGATGCGGCTCGACATCATCTGCCGGTCAGACATCATCCGCTGGCGGGATGATTGCGCGGAGGGGAAGCAAGCGAAGTTCAACCGCGCGCTGCCGGTGCTGGCGGCGATGCTGAAATATGCCGAGGCGCTGGGGTATCTGCGCAAGGGGAGCAATCCTTGCAGGGGAACGCCGCGCTTCAAGCGCAAGGCGATGGAGCGGTTCCTCAGCCCACTTGAGTATCGGCGGCTAGGGGCAGCGCTGAGCGAAGCCGAGGAAATGCAACCTCTGCGCGTCGCCATCATCCGCTTGCTACTCTACACCGGCGCGCGGAGCCAAGAGATCGGTGGCCTGCAATGGGATTGGGTGCAGGGACCGCGCCTGTTGCTGCCCGATAGCAAGACCGGCCCCAAGACGATCTGGTTGTGCAGCCAAGCGGTGCGGATTCTGGAGGCCTTGCCGCGCCGCGAAGGCTGCCCCTTCGTGTTTCCCAACCAGAAAGGCGACGCACCGCTCAAACTGGACGTATGGTGGTCCAAATTCCGCCGCCGTTGCGCGCTGCCGGATCTGCGCATTCACGACCTACGCCACAGCTATGCCTCAATCGCCATCCGCCACAATATGCCGCTGGCGACCATCGGCAGGCTGCTGGGGCATGAACTGCCCGAGACGACCGCCAAATACGCCCACCTTGCCGACGAGACGATTGCCGAGGCGGCGGCGCGCGTGTCGGGTGGATTGGCCAGCGCGATTGGATTGGGCGCATGACCAGTCTTTCCCTCCGCCAGATTGTCGAGAAAGCGCTGGCCGAGGTTGGCGTCGATCCCAAACTCTCGCGCGCTCAGCGGGGCCGCCCACGAACAACTACATGGCTGGCCATCGAGAACGGCTTTGGTATCCGCCACTACGCCAGCGGGCGGCATGTTTACATCGTCCAAACGCGGATGGGCGGGCGTGTGCGGACGATCACCATTGGCCCGGCTACCGTGCTGACCCGCCATCAGGCGACGATGGTGGCGCGGCGGGTCATCGCCCATGCACGCGTCGGCCATGATCCTGCCACCGTTCGCGAGCGCATTCGCAGCGCGCCGCGCATGGATGATTTCCTCAAGGAATATTGGCAGAAATGTGAGCCGACTTGGAAGCCGTCCACCCGCACCACCGCCACTGATTACCGTCGCTGCCATATCGATGGGGCGTTCAAGGACATCTATGTCGACAGCTTGACCGAGGCCGATGTCGCCAAATGGTTTGCCGCCCTGACCGACAATGCCGGGCCAGGTGCTGCGAACCGCTGCATGGACATCCTGCGCGCCGCGCTCAACAAGGCTGAGGCGTGGGGCTATCGCGTTGAGAACACCAACCCCTGCTATGCCGTGCGCTGCAATCGCAAGGTGATGCGCACCCGCCACCTGTCCGAGGTGGAGATGACCCGTTTGGGCGCTGCGCTGGCGGATATGCGCAACCATGCCGATCAGAGCCTGCGCTCTCAGGCAGTGGCGATCACGCTGCTGCTTCTGACCGGCTGCCGTCGCGGCGAAATCCTCTCGCTGCAGTGGAGCGACTTGCGTGGCAACCGCCTCAAGCTGCGCGACAGCAAGACCGGGCCTCGGACAGTTTGGCTGGGGCAAGAAGCGGTCGATCTGCTCGGCGAAGTTCCCCGAATGCCCAAGGTGCCGTGGATTTTCGCAAGTTCGCGTACCGGCAATCCGTTTTCAGACATCCGGGATGCATGGGTGGAGGTGCGCGACCTTGCTGGCTTACGGAATTTCCGGCTGCATGATTTGCGCCATACCTTTGCCAGCCATGCCGTGATGAGCCGGGAAAGTCTGCCGATGATCGGCAAGCTGCTCGGACATCGCTGCATCAAATCCACCGCGCGTTATGCCCACCTTGACGACGCCCATCTGCTCGATGCCGCCGAGGAAATCGGGCGGGCTATCGAGCAGGCTTTGGCGGGCGGGCGCTAGACCTGCACTACCCCTTGAAGGTCGGGCGTCAATGACGTATATCCCGCACATGAAGACTCGCCCCATCACCGTCGCCGAGACGCAAATCTTTGCGCGCTCGGCGGCCAAGATTTGGAGCGAGGCGGAACTGGCAGAGTTGGTCGATTACGTCGCTCACAATCCCGAAGCGGGCGACGTGATCCAAGGCACCGGCGGCGTGCGCAAGCTACGCTGGAGCAAGGCAGGAAGTGGCAAGCGCGGTGGCGCGCGGGTGATCTATTTCTACTATCACTCAGGCTGTCCGCTCTACCTGCTGCTGGCCTATGCGAAGGCGCAGGCCACCGACCTGACGCCGGACGAGAAGAAGGCGGTCGCCGGTTTTGCGGCGATTATCAAGACAGCGGCGGGCATCGCCGAAGGAGACGCATGATGAGCAGCTTTGGTGACGATCTGATCGCGGCCATTTCCGAGGCTGCGGAGCACGCTCAGGGCACGAGCCAGTTGGCGCGCACGCACACTATCGAAGTGCCGGACGTCCGCGCCATTCGCGAGGAACTGGGCATGTCGCAGCAGGCCTTTGCCAGCGCTTACCGGATTCCGTTGGCGACCCTAAAAGGTTGGGAGCAAGGGCGGAGGCAGCCAGATGCTACCGCCAGCGCGTATCTTTCTGTGATTGCGGGGCTGCCGGATGCTGCAAGGGATGTGTTGCGAATGGCAGCAAGCTAACTTTTTTCTGCTGACGGCCCACCTCCTGTGATTCTGCAATTTCAGTCAACGCCTCACGCTTTCATCATGAGTGCTCGCGCGGGTGAGACAAAGCCCGTGCTCCGCGCCTTAGCGATAGGGCAACGCTGGGCGGCGCAGCGCTGAAGCGGTGTCCCACCCAAGCCCTCAGCAACGCCATAGAACTGGCGGCGATCTGCTCGGCAAGCATGGTCAGGCCATCGGGGCTGATGTCGACGCACTGTAGTGACAACCTCTCACGCAGCGTATCGGCCAGCAGGGTTTGAAGCTTGTCCCCGGTGGGCCCGCCCAGCAGGCGCCGAGCTGTCGCTCGCTGCGTCCAGATATGGCTGACCCACTGTTCCAGCGCAGGCGAAACGCCTTGTTCCTGAGGCATGGCCGCAAGCGTTTCGACAAATGGCCGGAGGTTTTCGAGCAAGAGATCGTCCTTGCCGGCAAAGTGGTAATAGAAAGTCGAGCGCGCGACCTGAGCGGCCTGAATAATGCTGGCCACGCCGAAATCTCCATAGCGGCGGCTCAACACCAGTTCCGCAAAACCGCGAAGCAAGGCCGTTCGCGCATCGGCCCCAGTTGAGGAAGTGGCAGCAGGGTTGTCGGTGTCGCGCATTTCCCATGGTTCGGACATTCCAGCCAACTTGTCCATATCGAGCTGGCGCCCTCATCCCTATTGGCACACCCAGCCAAACCGGGGAGCCTTGCAACCATGCCAATAGCCCGCACTGCCAAGATTGCCGCCGTCACCCTCTTGGTAGGCGCAATCTCGCAAATACCTGCCAGCCTGCTGGGCGCGCTGAGCCAGCCTTGGGCCTTTGCCGGATGGCTGGTGCTGACCTTCGGCGCTTTGAGCCTGTGCGACGAACTTGGGGCCACCCGCCCGCTCAATCGAGCAGGCCTGATCGTGTTCGGCATCTGTTTTGTCGCCAGGACCGTGATGGTGGTAGTGCCAGATCCGGCAGTCATCGTGCGAGCGGAACTGACCTTCGCTTTGTCCAGCCTGCTGGCGCTACAGCTTTGGTCGGCAGCTTTGATGCATCGGCGTGATCGACCCAAGGTCATCGGGATACTGGGATCGCTGCTGTCAGCTTCAGGCCTGGCGGTGCTGGTCGCAGCGCACGTTCTTGCCGCAGGTGCCGGCTATCTGGGCTTTGCCGAGCTGTTCTCCGCTCTCCGGCATCCCGATCTCGAACCCCATCGCGCCATGGTGAGCCTGGCGACCATCACCGTGATCTGGAGCGGCATAACAGGCGTTGCGCTTTGGACCCGTGATCTCAAAGGTCTGCCCTGAGTACTTGCTATATCCCCCTAGGGGGGATACTGGATCGCCCATGACTGACCTTTCCTCGCTCATCGTTCAAGATGCCGCCAATGGCTGGCTGTTCATTCCCAGTGCCATCCTGCTGGGCGCGCTGCACGGGTTGGAGCCGGGTCATTCCAAGACCATGATGGCCGCCTTCATCATCGCGGTGAAAGGCACGGTCCGGCAGGCGGTCCTGCTGGGGCTGGCCGCCACGCTATCGCATACAATGGTGGTGTGGCTGGTTGCGATGGGCGGGATGTGGGCCTTTGGATCGTTCCGGGCTGAGGATACCGAACCCTATTTTCAATTGGCCTCGGGCGCAGTGATCATTGGCATGGCGTTGTGGATGCTGTGGCGCGCCCGCGCCGATCTGCGCGCGGCCCATAGCCATAATCACGATCATGGGCATCATCATGATCACCATCACGGGCACGGGCATCACGATCATCATCATGACCATCATCACCATGAGCCGAGCGATGAAGACGTTCACGAGTTGGAACTGGCGACTGGCGGCTATGTCAATGCCCATGAGGCAGCCCATGCTGAAGATATTCGGCGGCGCTTTGCCAATCGCGCGGTGAGCACCGGCCAGATCGTGATCTTCGGCCTCACCGGTGGATTGGTGCCATGTCCCGGCGCCATCACCGTGCTGATGCTGTGCCTGCAACTGCACCGTGTCGCCTTGGGAGCCGTGCTGGTGGCAGGATTTTCGGTCGGGCTGGCCATGACGATGGTGGCATCGGGCGTGCTGGCGGCCCTGTCCCTGCGCCATCTGGAAAAGCGCTGGAGCGGATTTGGCGAGGCAGTTCGCAAGGCTCCGCTGATCTCAGGCGGGGTGATCCTTGTTGTGGGTTGCATCGTCGCGCTTGACGGCGCGCGTCACCTGCTCTGAATGAGGCCATGAGCCACACCACCGACAAGGACCTGATCAACCGCCTGCGCCGGGCCAACGGGCACCTCGCCAAGATCGTCACGATGATCGAGGACGATCGCAGTGCCCTGGACGTGGCCCAGCAGTTGCAGGCGGTGATCGCCGCGCTCGACAAGGCCAAAACCCATCTGGTAGCGCACCATATCGAGCATCACCTCACCGAAACGCTCGGCGATCTTACACCCGAAGCGCGCGAGACGCTGGGGCGACTGACCGAGATCGCCAAATATCTATAGGCTTGGGTCAGCGAGGACGCCAACCCTGGCCCCATTCCCGCCCGTCGCCGTAGCCATGGGCGGCACGATCCATCCATTGGCCAATCCGGTCGTAGCGCCAGGCGATCTCGCGAACCGAGCGCATATCGCCTTCAGCACATTCGCGGCGCTGACGCCCCTCCAGTCCATCAATCGCGGCGTGCATACGGTCGGCTTGGTCGGGATCAATGTCCCCCTCGTCGACCTCCTGGCCAAGCTTCTCCTCGAGCATATGCGCGCGTTGGCCCGAACAGACGAAGTTCATCATGCGATCGGCGCCATCGTCATGCCAACGCATAGCATAAGGCGCCGGTGGTGGGGCGCCATTGCCCACATAGACACCCCAACTTTGCGCCTGTGCGCTTCCCGCCACCATCAGCGCGGTCACCACCCCAATTGCACCCACCCAATGCCGCATGTCGCATCTCCCGAACCGGCAAGTCACCGATACACCCCGGATAGCGACCGACGGGTTGTGCGATGCTGAATACAATTGTCGTCTTTGGTTCATCTTGACCGGCGCCAGAGCAAATCCATTGCCATCTAACCGAAGCTACGCTAGAAGCCCGTTTTACCGGGATAAAGCAACCTCCCGGCCAGGCGTCAGCCCAAGTGTTGCCTTCTCTTGCCTGCGCTTTTGCGGGCGGAAAGGTAATAGGCGCTTTGATGACGACTTCTCGTACCCATCCTGATTTTGCCGAGCTGGTGCGCGTGTCGGCGCGCATCGGCTGCCTCAGCTTTGGCGGGCCGGCGGGGCAAATCGCGCTGATGCATCGCGAATTGGTCGAGGAACGTGGCTGGGTCAGCGAGGAGCAATATCTTCACGCGCTCAACTTCTGCCACCTGCTGCCGGGGCCAGAAGCGCAGCAACTGGCGATCTGGATCGGCTGGAAGCTGCACGGCATTCGCGGCGGGCTGGCGGCGGGGCTGCTGTTTGTGATCCCCGGTGCCGCGGTGATTCTCGCGCTGTCGATGCTTTATGGCGCGGCGGCGCATTTGGTGTGGTTTGCCGCGCTGTTCCTCGGTATCAAGGCGGCGGTGCTGGCGATCGTGGTGCAGGCAGTGCTACGCTTGGCAGGTCGCGCGCTGGGCACGCGTTTTCGCAAAGCAGCAGCGGTAGTGTCCTTCATCGCGCTGTTTATGTTCAACGCGCCCTTCCCGCTAGTGGTGATCGGCGCAGGACTGGTTGGCTGGTTTGTCGCCCGTCAGCGCCCCGCTCTGCTGGGCCTCAAGGCCGAACCTGCCACCCCGCCCGACACCGCGCGCCCGTGGCGCCACAGCCTGTGGTCCGCACTGATCGGCGGGGCGGTTTGGGCAGCACCCATGGTTGCGGTGCTCGCCCTTTTGGGGCGCGGCCATGTGCTGTGGCGGATTGGCCTGTTCTTTTCCAAGCTGGCCGTGGTGACCTTCGGTGGGGCCTATGCGGTGCTGGCCTACATGGCGCAGCAGGCGGTCTCGACCCAACACTGGCTGAGCGCGGGCGAAATGGCCGATGGGCTGGGCCTTGCCGAGACCACCCCCGGCCCGCTGATCATGGTCACGCAATTTGTGGGCTATCTGGCCGCCTTCCGCGCGCCAGCACCTTTTACCCCGCTGGTAGCTGGCCTGTTGGGCGCGGCGCTCACCACCTGGGTGACCTTCGCACCCTGCTTCCTGTGGGTGTTTGCGCTGGCGCCATGGATTGAGCGGCTGGAACGCGCGGGCCTTTTGAAGGGCGCACTGGCGCTGGTCACCTCGGCGATTGTCGGGGTGATCGCCAATCTGTCGGCATGGTTCGCCCTGCAGGTGTTGTTCCATGATTTGCGCCCAACCTCGCTTGGCCCTGTCAGCCTCAACCTCCCGCAGCTCGCCAGCTTCGACTGGCGCGCCGGATTGATCGCTGCCGTATCGGCCTTCGCGATCATCGGCCGCAAATGGAATGTGATTCCCGTTCTCGCCTTGGCCGCCGCTGGCGGTTGGCTGCTCTCTCAACTGTCCGCATAGGAGTTTCTGACCATGACCGACATTTCCCGCCGCAACGCTCTTGGCGGCCTTGCCCTTGGCATGGCCGCAGCCGCAGTCCCCATGGAAGCCAGCGCCCAAAGCGCACCCTCGGTTACCGTTCCGGCCTTCGCTGGCGGCCATCAGCCCAAGCCGCTCGGCTTTGATGCGACCAAGCTCACCGGTCTCTCGGAAAAGCTGATCCGCTCGCATTGGGAAAACAATTACCAAGGCTCGGTCAAGGCCCTCAACATGGTCGAAGGGCGCCTGTCAGCAGCCATGGCGGACAAGGACCTGCCGCCAGTGATCTATGGCGATCTCAAACGCGAGGAATTGCACCGCACCGGTTCGGTTATCCTCCACGAGCTCTATTTCGAACAGTTCGGCGGCAATGGCGTCGCCTCGGGCGCAATCCGCGAGGCGCTGGCCAAAAGCCATGGCAGTTTCGAGGGCTGGGAGGCCGAATTCCGGCGCACCGCTATGGCGCTGGCGGGCGGTTCGGGCTGGTGCATTTTGGCGTGGAACCAATACACCAAGTCGCTGCACAATTACTGGGCATGGGATCACACCAATGGCCCCGTCACCGGCACGCCGCTGCTGGTGCTGGACATGTATGAGCACGCCTTTGCCATCGACTATGGCGCAGCAGCGGCCAAATATGTCGATGCCTTCATGCACAACATCGACTGGGCGGTGGTCGATGCCCGCTACCGGGCCGCCACCAAGGGATAACTCGAAAGGCGATATGGCCTGAGGACCTACAGGTCGTCAGGCCATGTCATGCTGGTCCAAACGCATGTTGATTTTCCTCAAACTCTTATGGGCGCTCGCCGTATTTTGGCACGTGCTGGCTTTCTGCCAGGGCGGCTATTGCGTGCTGCAAGCCTATGCATCGCTGTTTGATGGCTCTCGTGATCCCTTGCGCCAGCACCGCATCAAGGTTGCGGAATGGCATTTATGGGCATCCGGTTTGGCGATCATCGCACTCGGGATCTTGCTGGCTGGCGGATTGTGCTATTTCCAGAATCCAAAACTTTGGACCAAACTGGTCGTGGTCATCGTATGGCTTGCAACCAGCCTGATGCTGGGCAATCTGCGGCATATTTCAACCCTGTCTGGGCGGCGCAGCGCCCTCTTGCTGATCTGTTCGATCAGTGCGGCCTGCTGGCTCTACGGCGCTTTTCTGGGGGTTGCCAAATCGCTGGCCAATGGCGCCGTGCCATTTGGAGCTTTCATCTCCGGATTTGGCTTGACCATCCTTGGCTGTATCGCGGCGACGTTCTGGCTCGAACGGCGACACACCTGTTATGAAGGAGAGATCTGATGCGGCGATTGGCCCACATCGCATTACTCGCGACTATGGCGCTCAGTGGATGCGCTCAGGCGCAGTCTCCGACTGCTGGCACCTCTTTGACGCTGGAACGCGAAGTGCTATTGCCCGGTGTGAAAGGCCGCATCGATCATCTGACGCTCGATCCCGCGCATCATCGCCTGTTCGTCGCCGAGATCGCCAACGGCACGGTTGATGCCATCGACCTGGTGTCAGGTAAGATGCAAAGGATCTCCGGCCTCGCAGAACCGCAAGGGGTGGCCTATCTCCCCGCGCAAAACCAGTTGGTGGTCGCCAGCGGCGGCGATGGTACGGTGCGCTTCTACAATGCGGCCACCTTGGCACCGCTCGGCCAGATCAAGCTGGGCGATGATGCAGACAATGTAAGGGTGGACAAGCCCAGCGGGCAGATCGCCGTCGGCTATGGGTCAGGAGCGATTGCCCTGATCGATCCAGCCCGGCGTGAGGTCATCGGCCGCATAGACCTGCCCGCCCACCCCGAAGGCTTCCAGATCGATGATGGGTCAGCCCGACTTTACGTCAATCTGCCCAATGCCGGGACGGTGGCCGTCGCCGATCTGCACTCAGCCAAGGTCACGGCCCGCTGGGTTGCACCACATCGCTTGAATTTTCCAATGGCGCTGGGGGCCGAAGGCAAGCAGATCGCCATCGTTTCCCGCTTGCCCGCTCATGTCACATGGTTCGATGCAGCCAGTGGCGCGGTGCGACTGGACTTGCCGACCTGCGGCGATGCTGACGACATATTCCGCGATGCAAAGCGGCACCGGTGGTACGTCAGTTGCGGCTCTGGCAAGGTCGAAATCTTTGCCGAGCAGGGTTCTGCTATCACCGCGATGGGCACAGTCCAGACCGGGACGGGAGGGCGGACCTCGCTCTTTTCTCCCGAGCTGGATCGGTTGATTGTTGCCGTGCCCGCCGGCTGGACCGGTAGCGCCAAATTGCTCCTTCTCAAGCCCAACGAATAATCCGAAAGACCCGCCATGTCCGCGCTCAACGCCATCAGCCCCGCCAAACTCCTGCGCCTTGTGGGAACGCCGAAATGTCCGGTTTTGATCGACGTGCGGATGCCAGAGGAGGTTGAGGGTCGGTTGTTCCCGGCAGCGATCTTGCGTGACGGGATCTCGGTTTCATCTTGGGGGCCGGCCTATGCCGAGCGCGAAGTGGTTGTGATCTGCCGCAATGGTCAAGCAGCCAGCCCTGGCGTTGCGGCATGGCTGCGCCATCATGGCGTCGACGCGCAAATTCTGGAGGGCGGTGTGCTGGCGTGGCAGGCCGAAAAGCTTCCTATGATCGCGGTCGACGCCCTTCCTCCGCGTGATGGCGAGGGCCGCACAATATGGGTGACGCGCGCCCGGCCCAAGGTGGACCGCATCGCCTGCCCATGGCTGATCCGTCGCTTTGTCGATCCCGAGGCAGTATTCCTTTTTACCGCGCCGTCGGAAATTCAGGCAGTGTCGCTTGGCTTCAGCGCCACACCTTTCGATGTCGAAGGCGATGGCCTGCGCTGGACGCATCGCGGCGAGCTTTGCACCTTCGATACGATGGTAGAGGATTTTGGCCTTAGAGACCTTGATCCGCTTGCTCGGCTAGCCATCATTGTCCGCGGTGCCGACACAGATCGCGTGAAAATAGCCCCCGAGGCAGCAGGACTACTTGCAGTGTCGTTGGGCTTGTCGCGCATGTTCGACGATGACCACGCTCAGCTTGAGGCCGGGATGCTGGTCTATGACGCGCTTTACCGCTGGAGTCGCGATGCCTTTGAGGAAACCCATGACTGGGCATCGCATAAAGGCCGACGGAAGCTTTAGCGACAAGCCAATGATCACATTCAGAGTAGAAAACGGGCTGACCAATCTCCCTCTCCGCCATAACACCTGGTTGCTATTTGGTCCCCAAGCGAGAATAAATCCAGAACAAGGGGTTCCGTTTATCGCGACACATGACCCTTTGGAAGGTCAGTTTATTCCCGCAAGTCACCAGTTTTACAGAAAATTCTTCCATATCACCCGGCACGTGACAAGTGCCCAAAAAGTTCCTGATTGACAGCACACCGAACGCGGCGGAACCGCTCTGAAAAGGGGCGGTCATGGAGGAGTAAATCATTTGAAAGCTATGATATTTTCTGAATATTCTACATCCGGAATAGGAAAACTGCGAATTCCGTCGGCGGAATATCGGGCAATGAGCAGGCCTATGATGGCCTATGTCGAGGATTTCCTCAAATAAGACTTTGATATGTATTTGAATTATTATTCCGTAGGCGGAATAGCCTTTCATTCTACATTCCACCTGCGGAAGGCCACCCGCTTGCGCAAGGCCCGGCAGTAAGTTAAACATCGCCTTGCGATAACCGGACCAGGCTTCTCCTAGTGAGGAGCCGTTGTGACCAAACTGATCCAATGCGGCCTGAGCGTCAGCCCGCCGCAATATGAGCGCATCAAGCGGCTCGCCCAGCAGCATGGACGCCGTCAGTCCGAGTGCATTCGCTCGATGATCGACTTTGCCCTGCCGCTCTTTGAGCTGGGCCAGAAGGTCGATTTCGCGCGGCTGATCACGATGCTCGAGTTCAACACGCTCGCGCTCGACACGCTGGTGCAGCGGGCTGCGCCCGAGGAGGCGGACCGCCTGCTCGACCTCGCCATCGAACATGCGCAGACCTACCATGGCGCGTGATGGCGACATCCGGTTCGACCGGCGCCCCGTAGCGGTCGAACATGAATCGGCGCGCGGCGAGATCGTCCGCAACGTCGGGGCCTTCACCCGTGGTTCGCAGCTTATCCGCCTGCGCTACATGATGATGATGGAAGGGCTGCGCTGGCCGATCCTGGCAGCGGTCCTCAGCTTCAGCCTGCTGCTTGTCCTGCTGCTGGCCCTGCTCATGCGCGAGCATGAGGTTCAGCTCGTCGAAATGCGGCTCTTTGCCGACTTTTGGAATCTGGTCGATCTCGACCCCGGCCACAGCGTGAACCTGACGTTGCCGGACGACAGCGTGGTGCCGATGACCATCGGCGACGTGCCCGACTATCCCGATGTCGCGCAGGCCTGGACCAAATTCATGCGCTGCATGATCGTGGCTTTGGCCGGTTCGCTGTTTTTCAGCGGCCCACTGGCGACATGGTTCGTGCGTCTGTCGCAGAAGATTGGCGTCGACATCTTGAAGGAGCGCCACGAACGCGGTGCCATGCTGGTCAGCGCCGCAGTGCTGGCGGGCGAGATCGATGCGCATAATGCTGCCGAATTCGCCGCCGAATTGGCCGAGCTATACCCCACCATGGCGGCCGATCGCGTGGCTCGCGCCACCATCGTCGAGCGGGTCGCTTTGGGGCTGCATGTGCCCTATGCCATGGCAGGGATCGCCTATCCCTGGCGGCTTGAGCAGACCCACGCCATGCTCATCGGCACCACAGGCGCGGGCAAAACGACGCAGCTTCGCAGGCTGGTGACAGAGGCGCGGGAGCGCGGCCAGCGATGCGTGGTCTTCGACCTCACGGGTGCCTTCGTCGAAGCCTTCTACGAGGAAGGGCGCGACCACATCCTCAACCCGATGGACCAGCGCTGTCCGCCTTGGACCATCTTCAACGATTGCCAGAACTATGCAGATTACATCTCGGCCGCCGCCGCGCTGATCCCCAGCGATGGTGGCAATGCCGAGCCTTTCTGGGCCATGGCGGCGCGCACGCTCTTTGTCGAAATGTGCGTGAAACTCGCGGCCGCTGGCGAGACCACCAATGGCGCGATTGCCCATCACCTCATGTCGGCCGACCTCAAGGCCGTTCACGCCAAGCTCGCCAATACCATCGCGAGCCCGCTGACTGCCACTGAGGCCGCGCGCATGGCGGAATCCATCCGCGCCGTGTTCAACACCAATGCCCAGGCGATCCGATTCCTGCCTGACCCAGTGCCGGGAGAGCGGCCAGCATTCTCGATCCGGCGCTGGGTACAAGAGGAGCCGGTTCCGGGCTCGATCCTGTTCATCACCTCGACCCATACCGATCTGACGCTCAACCGCGCACTGCTCACCCTCTGGATGGATCTGGCAGTCAATGCGCTGATGGGCATGCCGCGCACCCGTAATCTGCGGATGTGGTATCTCTTCGACGAGGTTCACGCGCTCCACCGGATGCCGGCGATCGAGCATGGCTTGCAGACCGCCCGCGGCTTTGGCGGGGCATTCGTGCTCGGGATGCACAGCTTTGACAAGCTCGCCGAGACCTATGGCGAGGAAGGCGCGATCAACCTTGCCTCGTTGGCGCGCACCAAGCTGATCCTCGCCACCGCTGACAAAAACACCGCCGAGGTTTGCTCGAACTTCATCGGCTTCCGCGAGGTGCGGGAGACCGATGAGGCCTATTCGATCGGCGCGAGCCGATCGCGTGATGCGGCGACGATTACGCCGCGCACCGAGGTCAAGCCGCTCGTCATCCCCGACGACATCATGAACCTGCCGTCTCTCCACGGCTATGTGAAGTTTCCTGAAGGCTTTCCAGCTGCCCGCATCCGCCTTGTCTGGCGCGATTATCCCAAAATCGCAGAACCGTTCCTCCGCAAGAGCGACATGCAATTGGCTGCCTACACTCCTTCGGGAGAAGATGATGAAGTAGCTACGGGAGGTGATGGCGGACCAGCGCCTGTCGTCGGGGCAGCCGAGCAGGCCATGACCGAGCCTCAGACCGAACAAGATGCTCGGCAAGAGGATGCTGAGCGCCAGCCACCCGATGTGATCGATCCGCGCGAGATGACGGCGGCGGAGGTCCAGGCCGATACGCGCGCTGAAGGGAAATCCCAGACCAAGGCTGAGGACGACGCGCCGGCCAATGCCAAAGATGCTGGCAATCTGCGCGATAGCTTACGCCGCCCGCGCTCTGGGCTGATGCGGGATGGAGCTGTTTTAACGCGCGAGGAGAAGGGCAGGGACGAGCAATCCTCATTGACGAAGCCCAACGTCCATTCCTCGCCCCAACGCCGCGAGCAGCAGATCACCATCGAGGAACGGACCGGCCAGTCCTTCACCGATACGGCCGAGAAGCATAGCCATCGTTCGGCCCGAGAGGATCATGAGCCATCGCCCGAGCTTGGCGATGACATGGATATGGGGTTCTGACCCGTGCTGTCGGTTGCTTCGGTGCGTTCGGCGGGCGGCGCTGCCAACTATTTTGCCAAGGATGACTATTATGTTGGCGAGCACGCCAGCGAGGTCAGTGGCTGGGGTGGAAACGGCGCCGCCGAACTCGGCCTTTCCGGTGAGGTAGACAAAAAGGCCTTCGAGGATCTCCTCAAGGGCCGCTTACCCGATGGTGAGCAAGTGGGCGATCCTGAAAGGCGCAGAGCTGGCATCGACCTAACCTTCTCAATGCCGAAGTCCGCCAGTGTCCTTGCCTATGTGGCGGGCGACGAACGTCTGCTCTCCGCTCATATGCAGGCGGTTCGTCAGACCATGGGTTGGGTCGAGAAGACCTTCGCCGAAGGGCGGACTTATGTCGACAATCCCAAGGGCGATCCCATCCGCACCGGGCATCTGACCTATGCCCTGTTCCAACACGACACGAGCCGCAAGCTCGACCCACAGGCGCATATCCATGTGGTCATAGCCAATCTGACCAAGGTCGCGGGCAATTGGCAGGCCCTGTTCAACGATGAACTTTGGAAGAACAATTCCCTGATCGGCAGTGTCTATCACGCATCCTTGCGGGCGATCGTTGAAGAACTCGGCTATCAGACCCGTCAGACCGGAAAGCACGGCCAATTCGAGATCGAAGGCGTCCCCAAGGACGTTCTCACATCCTTTAGCCAGCGGCGCGAGGACATCCTAGCCAAGGCCTCAGACCTTGGGCGCGATGGCCGAAACCCCGAACTGATGCGCGAGATCACCAAGCGCACACGCGATGACAAGATCAATCTGGACGACCGCGATGGTCTTCGCGCGGAGTGGGGGGAGCGGGCTGCGGCTTTGGGGTTTGATGGTAAGTCCGTCGTTGCCGGCGCCGAGGTGAGGGTGGGGCTGGCAGCGCATAGGCCTTTCGGTGGCGCGGCAGTGCGCCATGTGATGGAAGCAGCAGCCGGTTGGGCAGAAGCGCTGCGCGAATGGCTCAAGCCTGGAGATCCGTTGCTCACGCGGGGCTTGGCGCGGCTGGGACTGTCCTCTGTTGAAATCGGCGCCGAAATGGCGGTCGCTTCTGCGATCCGCATATTGGGGCAACGTGAGGCAGCCTTTCCGATCCACGAGGTCTCTCGCACAGCGCTGAATCTGGGCCTTTCAGGCGTGACCATCGAGCAGGTCGAGGCGCGGGTCCAGACTCTCGCGCAAAAGGGCTTTCTGATCTTTGGCAGTGTGGGCCGCCCCGATGGGACCACCACCCATGTCACGACACCCGAGCATATCGCGCAAGAGCGGCGCTTGCTCGAAGGGCTCGATGCCGGGCGTGGCAGCGCGCCGATCATGCTCCCCGCAGATCAGGCCGCCATCCGCCTCCAGCAGCAAGCCGGTTTGCGACTGCTCAATGAGGAGCAGTTGGGCGCCGGCATCATGGCGCTGTCCAGCAACGATCGTGTTGTGGTGATCCAGGGTGTGGCGGGGGCGGGCAAGACCACGCTCGTTTCGACATTGGCCGAAGTTGCCCGAGGCGAGGGGCGGCAAGTGCTCGGCCTGGCGCAGGCCAACACCATGGTGGAGATGTTGAATGGCGAGGCAAGGATCGAGGCGCAAACCGTCTCGTCTTTCGTGAATCAGCATTTGCGTGCGGCTTTGGAAGGCCAAGGGGCAGGCTTTGAGGCATCCCGCGCCATGCTCAAGGGCACGATGCTGATCCTCGATGAGGCATCGCTCGTTGCGAACAAACCGATGAACGATCTGGTGACCATCGCCAATCGTCTGGGCGTGGATCGTCTGGTGATGATCGGAGATCGCGCTCAGTTGCAGCCGATCGATGCTGGCAAGGCCTTCACCCTGATCCAGCAGCACAGGCCCGCATTGGCCGAACTTCAGACCAGCCAGCGGCAAAGGACGGAGACCATGAAAGCTGTCGCTGCGCTCACCCGATCGGGCCATTTCGCGTCTGCCTTCACGGTTATGGGGGATCGCGTCGTCAGTGCGGGGTCCGATTTTAGGGAAGCGGCGGCCCGCAAGTGGCTGGAAGCATCGGCCGAGGATCGTGAGCGAACCGCGCTTTATGCCTCCGGCCGTGAAAGCCGCGCGGTGCTCAACGCGCTGGTGCAGGAAGGTCTGAAGGCCGAGGGTTCGCTCAGCGGAGAGGGGCTGGCCATCACCCGCCTTGAAAGCCTGCATCTGACCCGCGAGGAACTGCGCTTCGCCCAGAATTATCGCACCGGCCAGGTTCTGGAAGTGATCGGCAAGCACCGGCCCGCTGGTTTGGATGCCGGCACCTATGACGTGATCCGCGTTTCCACCAAGGGTGTCGTCAGCTTGCGCGACAGCGAAGGACGGACCATCAAGTTCAGCCCCGATCGCCTTGATGCCAGCGACAAGCATGACAGCCTAGCTCTCTCCCAGCGCGAGAACCTGGTCCTCTATGAAGGCGATCGCATTCGCTGGACTGCCAATGACAAGCAGCGTGGTCTGCTCAATTCCGCGCAAGCGCAAGTTGTTGCCATCACACGTGAGGGTGTGGAGGTGCAGACAGGTGACGGTGTGAACATGTTGCTGCCGCATGGCGACCGCATGCTGTCCCGGCTTGGGCTCGCTTACGCGATCAATATGCATCAGGCGCAGGGCATGACCACCGACAATGGCATCGGCGTCATGCATTCGGCCGAGCGCCATCTCTCCAACCAGCGCTTGACCCATGTGATGGCGACCCGCGTTCGTGATGAACTGACCATCTTCACTGATGATCGCGACGCCCTGCTGCGCGCGGTCGAGAGCAACGCTGGGGACAAGGCCAGCGCGCTTGAACATGTCGGCAAGGGTCCAAGCGCAGCATCACCAAGCAGCCAAGGCCGAGGCGACGAGGCACCGGCAAGGGCTGGTGATGGCGAGCGCAATGTCACTTTCGCGATCGATCCTTCGACGATCCGCAGCCGGCCAGAACCGCAAGCATCGCCGGTACATCAGCCTGGGCAGCCCACCATCGGCCCGGAAAAATCCATGGAGTTGGGACTGTGACCCGGGCCGGCGTCATGTCGACCGCTCTGCCGCGGGCGGGGCCTCCCCACGGGGAATGGTCCCACGCCTGCTCAACTCTGGGCAGTGTTCTCAATGATACAAAGGATGATTTATGCGAATTTCTGCGAAAGACACGATCTGCGGCCTGCGTCCGGCCACGCTCAAGGACCTGTTTGCCAAGAATGATTTCAGCACACTGCACGCTGCCAAGAAGCTGGGTATGGATGTGCGTCAGGCAAGCGAGACCCTGATTGCCTTGTGTGAAGCAGGTTGGATTTGTTTCAACGGCACGCGCGATTTCATCGACCATTGGGGGATCTCTGAACTGGGCTACCGGCTCCTTGCAACACCGCTTGTGCCGCGCTTCCCGCGTGAGGAGGGCCGCCGCATTGTAGGCGAAGTGATTGAAATGGCGAGAGCCATCAACAGGGAACCGGAGCGTTCTCGGCGGATCAAGGAAATCCGGCTCTTTGGCAGCGTGCTCACCGGTTCGCACGATGAAACCGTTGGCGATGTCGATATGGTGGTGGTGGTAGAACGGCGCGCCCTGCCTAGGGAGGTCTTCAAGGAATTGGAGCAAGCTGAATGCAAGGGGGCGCCTGCGGGCTTGGACCATGTCGACCAGCTCTTCTGGTCCCGCAAGCAGATCCTCCGACGTTTGAAAAAGGTGTCCCGCAAGCTTTCCCTTCATGACGAGGATGATCTGCGCGCGCTCCATGCGCCTTATCAGACGGTCTATGCCTATGATGTCGAGAAGGAGCGTGAAGTGCCCTTTGACACCGCCGTAATAGAGGCGGAATTCCCTATTGAAACTGCTGAAACGGCCAGCGAATTCAACTGGCTCGACAAGCGCGACGAGGACCGGATCGATTTTCCGGAAATGCCTGCCAAGGCGCCTAAAGAGGCCTATGTCAGGGCGAGCGCATTGCAGCAGGCATTGCATATGTGGCTGCGCGGCGCGCCGACCGAGCTGATCGCCAAGACCCTCGGAATGTCCAAATCCGGCGTGTCGGCTTATCTGGCCAGTTGCCATTCACGACGGCCCGTCGATTTCAAATTCGACAGCAGCTTTCGGGCAACGGTGAGCCATGCACTGGAGCCACAGCGTGATTACTGGATTGGCGTTAAGCTCGACGTTTTGGCTCCCCGACAAGCAGCGATCGAAGTGATCGCGAAACGATCGGACAACCGTACCATTGTCGGCAACGCCCGCCTTTATGGGAACTTCGATACTGTTTGCGATGGCGATAGCCGCATATTCCCAATGCTTTTGCAGATCGTCGACTTCGCATTGCGCTGGAGCAGGCATATGGGCAAACACTTTGGCGAGTTGCGCTGCGTGGTCTCGACCGCCTATTCCCCAGAGGACAAGCCAGAGCCTCTGGTCGCGCCATGGCCCATCGAATTTGGCCTGCTGGAGCCGTCGATGGATGAGGCCTTGCGCAAACGAATCTCGGTCGCAACCAAGGCATGGCCTGCGATGATCGAGCTTACGATGGCCGAGCGGATCAAGATCAAGCAGTATGAGGGAGCTGGCAGCCATTTGTTCAAAACCCGCAGTATCCGCGGGCGCGAAGCAAGAAAGCTGGCGTCGCTGGCATATACCATCGACGCCAAGCGGCGTCCGATGGCCGGTCTCGATGAAACGCTACGATTCTATCATTACATCGAGCCTGCTTGCCAAGCCTCCTAACCCAAGCCGGTGGAGGTCAGGTTTCGGCAGGGACGAACCTGGCCTCCATTGGGTCATATCGCACTTGAGTCACGCTTCCGTCGCTGATCTTTGAGATCAGGTCGTCAATCGCCTGAAACGGGATCAGGAACCATTCGCGCGGCTGGACGGTCCGGCCGAAGCGATCACCGGCAGCAAGGTCAAGCCGGGCCGCCGCCAAGGCCTTATGGATTAGGCCCTCCATTTTGCTGCGGTTTATGTTGAAGAGCTGGTATTCGGCGACAACCTCGACATCAGCCAGCAGGAAGGTCGGGTCATTCCGCGCATTGGCCACACGATGGGCCACACTCTGGCCGGTCACGCCGATCTTGTGGATCAGTTCCCGGTGCTCGGCGACATACGGGTGGGCTGACTTGCTGCGCAGAACATAGATCGTGCCGCTTGCCAGATCGTCGGGCTCGGCCACGTCGCCAAAAAGTGGCCCCGCGCTCAAGGCGGTGATGCGGCGCGCAGTCTCATCGCGATAGAGCGCCTTCTGGAATGACCGGGCCAGCATGGTCGCCTCTGTGCCATTATCGTAGATGACGCGCACACGCCGATCCTTGCGCTCATACTCCGTCACGAAGGCGTCGGAGGTGTCCGCGATAAGAGCCATTTGCCCAGCTACGATGAAGAAATTGCCGGGCCGAACCTCCTCGAGAGTGACCTCTGTTTGATCGACTGCCTTGGCCTCGCGTGCGCCTTTGGCCAGATCCGCCTGTACCCGTTCGATTTGGGGCTTGAAGGTCTCGAAATCCTCGCACTTTTCGCGATTGGCGATTTCTTCGGCTGCGCGCTTTTCTGCTCGCGGCGCGACATGGCGCAACTGCGTGATATCGTCTGGTGCGCCCGGCGCGATGCCCAGTTCCGCGAGCAGGGCATCGTCGCCTAATTCCTGGGGCGCCACGGTCGTTGGGCCATTGCCATCCAGCAGGCCATCGCGATCGAGACTGGCCAGCAATTCGCGCGCTTCCGGAAGGCTGCGCAGGCGGTCTAGCCGCACAGCATAGAGGCGCTCGAAAATGTCACGGTCATCTCCGTGCCGAGGCAAATGCCCATGCTCAGCCACAAAGCGCTGAATGTCCTCAAAACCGGCAATGATCCGTTCTTGAAGCGGTGTCAGGGCCCGCTTGGGCTCCGCCGTTGTCTCGACACCCAGTTCGGCCAGAAGTTCAAGATCGCTAAGCTCAGCCATCAGCCGCGGCCTTTGCTGCATGGCGTTGCAGGAAGGCGATGCCCTCGGCCATCTTGCGCTCCCAGGCATCCTGCGAGGTCAGCGAGGGCAGTCGCCCGCGCTCCCGCTTGAACTCCAGCGCGCGCTCGGCCAGCATCCGCGCATCCTCGTAGGTCAGCTTGTCCTTCTTGGCGTTGATGACAGCCTGCACCTGCAACAGGGTCTTTTCGTCCATCGCCTTGGCCAGCACGGCATAGGTGGCGTCAAACGGATTGACGCGGTCGATCAGATCGATGTCGAGGTCGGTAACGCTCAGGGCAAATTTGCGGACCCCATCGATAAAGGCCGTGCTGCCCGAAAACTCCCCGTCGACCACATCGTCGACCATCGCGGCCTTGGCCTGCTGGGTCAGCGTCAGGGCGGCAATGGCGTGCTGGCGAACCGCTTCCTGGTCATCTTCGCTGAGGTCAGGGAATTTCTCGCGGATGATCTTACCCATTTTCAGCTGGGTCAGCTCCTCGGGCACCACTTCGGTGTCGAACATCCCGCGCTCCAGCGCCGATTTGTCCTGCACGAAGCTGGCGATCACTTCATTGAGATCCTCGCGGCAAATGCGTGTTGCCTCGATGCTGGTCGGCAGCTTCAGGCCCTTGATCTCGAAATGCATCTGGCCCTGGGCGTTGACGCCGATGTTGGTCGCCCCCTCCTGATAGCCATCGGGGCCATAATCGAAATCCGGCTTCGGACCGGCATCCTTGGGCGTGAACTCGAAACGCGGAGCCAGCACCTGTTCCATGAGCAGGCTGGCGGCGATGGCCTTGAGATAATCGTTGATGGCGTCGACCACCAACGGGTCGTCAGCAGCAGGTTCCGCGATCAGATTGGTAAAGCGCGCCCGCGTCTTGCCCGGAGCATCGCGGGTGGCGCGGCCGATGATCTGGATGATTTCCGTGAGGCTGGAGCGATAGCCCACCGTCAGCGCATGTTCGCACCAGATCCAGTCGAAGCCTTCCTTGGCCATGCCCAGCGCGATAATCACGTCAACGAAATCGCGATCGCTGCGCGCCGCAGTGGATTTGAGCGAGGCCACTACGCGATCACGCTTGGAGGCATCATCGTCGACCAGATCTGCGACCTTGATCGTGGCGCCGCTGGCTGTCTTGAGCAGATGAAAGCCGGTTTCCGGATCAACCCCGTGCCATTCACCCAAATGGCCCATGATGTCCTCGGCCTCGCGGTGCTTGTCCTTCAGGCTCTCGCGCGAATTGACCGAGGGGATGTGGACGATGGTCTTGATTGTCGGGTCAAGCAGCGCCGAGATCTTCTCGGTGTAGGGGCCGGTGTAGAAGCTGTAGCCGATGTCCAGCACCTTTAGGTACTGATAGCCGTTGAGCTGCTCGTAATAGGTGTAGGTGACCGTCTCGAACTTGGCTTCGTCGTCGGGTGCCAGCACGGGGATGGCGTCGCCCCGGAAATAGCTGCCGGTCATGGCCACGATATGCGCCTTGTCGCGCCCGATCAGTTGGGCAAGCTGCGCGCCTAGGCGGTTGCCGGCATCGGCAGAGACATGGTGGAATTCGTCAATGGCGATGAGTGCGGTGTCGAAGGCCTCAACACCCATTTCGTCAAAGGCAAAGCGAAAGGTCGCGTGCGTGCAGACCAGAACCCTGGCATCGCTGGCCAAAAATTCGCCGACAGCCTTGACCTTGGACTTGGCAACCTTGGGATCATCGGCGCCGGGCGTGTTGCACAGGTTCCATTGCGGCGCGACTTCCCAGTCGGCCCAGAAGCCATGCTTGCTCAGCGGCTCGCTGTTGAAGCTGGCACCAATCGAGCGTTCCGGCACGCAGACGATGGCCTTCTTAACGCCTTGGTTGGTCAGCTTGTCCAGTGCGATGAACATCAGCGCGCGCGACTTGCCCGAGGCCGGAGGCGACTTGATCAGCAGATATTGCTCGCCACGCTTGTCATAGGCCCGCGCCTGCATCGGGCGCATCCCTAGCTCATTCGCCTTGGCGGTCGCGCCAGTCCCGGCGGGGCGGAAGGTGACGGTGGGGATGATGTCGGCATTCTGGGTCATTTAAACAACTCGCTATGGGTTCCGGCGCGCACGAAAACGAGCGTGCCGCCCGGTCCCGCTGCGTCGTCCACTTCGTAGATCAGCAGGAAATCCCCGCCGATGTGGCATTCTCGTGTGCCTGCCCATTCGCCTTTCAGCGCGTGGTCGCGCCATTCGGGCGGCAGCGGCGCATCATTGGCGATCAACAGCAACATCGCCTCTTTGAGCTGGCCCATGTCATAGCGACCAGAGCGCGAGAGGCGCTCCCAATCTTTCCTGAACGCTTTGGCCAGATCAAACGTGCGCGGAAGCGTCGCGGACTTATCCTTCTTTGCCATCGAGTTCGGCAAACATGGCATCAGGATCGGTGAAGCGGGCGCGGCGCTTGGCGATGATCTCGCGCGCTTCGTCCAGCGCGGCGCGGGTTTCGGCGTTGGGCACTTTCAGCTCCAGCGGGAAGGCTTGGTCGACCGCGATGCGGTGGAACAGCAGGCGCACGGCGTCAGACGCGGTCAGCCCCATGGCCGCCAGCGCCTCCGTGGCTTTTGCCTTCAAATCATTGTCCATGCGGATATGCAGCATGGAGCTTTGGGACGGCACATGCGGTGCGTTCATCCGGGCCTCCTGTATCTCAAATGAGAGATACGCCGATGGCGCGAAAAGTCAATGTTGCGCCCATCATGCCGCCGCCTTTCCGCCGGTCATTTTGGTGTAGAGATCGAACAGCTTTTCCAGCCTCTCGGTGTCGTTCTTGAACCGGCGACCGATGTAGATCCGCTCCAGCACCTCATCGTTGCGGTCATGCGCGTGGCGCAGGTTTTCCGGCATGGTGTCGGGATCATAGAGATCCGCGATGGTCGCCGGGAAATGCGCCTCGCGCGCCAGCAGGATGTCCTCGGCGCAGCGGGTGAGATCGGCCTTGTTCTGCTCGGTCAGCTTGGGGATGGGGAAGGTGTTCCAGCCAAGGGTGTTGGAGTAAGAAAAGTCGGTGCGCATCCGCACGCATACTGTGCCGATCCAGACCCAGTGCAGGCGCGATACAATGAACGCCAAGTTCCACAACGGCGCATCATATAGGGCGAAAACTTTATTCGATCCAATTGCGCTATTAGGTAGCAGGTCTGCCGGAATGTAATCTCTATTTTCGGAGGAGACCCCAGCCACAAAAATTTGATTTTTTGATGCAACGTTTTGAATTTGACGAAACCGATGCGAGAATGCGGCTGTTGGTCGCGTGTCTGCTGAAGGGCTGGTCATTCGATAAGAGCGTACTCGGTTGACTCGGTCATGGATGAAAGCGGATGATTCTGCTTCTTTTTGATCCTCATCTTTTATCCAAAGGCACCATCGCATTGAACCCTTGATGAGTTCCTGGGATCCTACGTACCGAAATACAAATTTCGAAGCCGAAGGCGTTTCATTCAACAGATTTGAAACGTCGTCAGAGTTCAAGATCAGATTACCGCCATCTGTGGGTTTGTTTCCCCATTCCATGATGCTTCGATCGCTTAAAGGCCTAGACGCTGGATTAACGATGATCGAATTTCCCGGCGCCAAGTAGGCGTTAATCGACTCCACCTCCTTCGAGACAAAATCTCCGGCATCAGATACCGAAAATATGCGCTTTGGCATTTTAATGGCGTTTGAAATTCCAACTATTGCAACCGTAACGCCAGCATTGTGGCTCGCCAGATTTGCCCACTTAAATGATGTGTGAGCGAAATAAATTTCGTGACCCGTTTGAAATATCAGCGGCCACAAAATTGGAACTTGCTGTCCTTGGCAAACGCTGTTCGTGGAAACAAATGCGGTGATCGCATTCGTGTGCGTTCCATAATCGGCGGCTTTCATAAACCAGCCTGCAACGTAGTCGAGTGACTTCCAGCTTTTCGTGCGGTGACCAAAAATGCGCTCTAGGTCAGCCTTTTGATCTGCGTCCTGCCAGGTGGAGCCAAGGTAAGGCGGGTTTCCGCAAATATATGTCTCGCCACCTTCGTTTTCGAAATCGATCTCGGTCTGGTTCAGAGGCGTGTTGAACAGATCATCCCCATGCACCTTCACTCCCGTCCCGGTGGGTGGGCACAGGCTGAGCCAGTCGAGCCGCAGGGCGTTGCCGCAGGTGATCCAGTTCTGGCTGTCCAGCGGCAGGAAATCGGCCAGCGCCTCCTTCTGGCCACGATAGAGCACATCGCACTGAAACTCGGCGATGATCAGCGCCAGTCGCGCGATTTCGGCAGGGAAGGGGCGCAGTTCGATGCCGCGGAAGTTGGTAAGGGGGATCTCGCTCTTGCGCTCCGCTTCGCCACGCCGGGTGTTGATGATGGCCTCGATCTCGCGCATTTGCTTGTAGGCAATCACGAGGAAATTGCCGCTGCCACAGGCCGGGTCGAACACGCGAATGCGCGCCATGCGATTGCGCAGGTTCAGCAGCTTGCGGGGATTGTCGTTCGCCTCTTCCAGCGCCGCCCGAAGATCGTCGAGGAACAGCGGGTTCAGCACCTTCAGGATGTTGGGCACGCTGGTATAATGCATGCCCAGCGCGCTGCGCTCGTCATCGTCGGCCACGGCCTGGATCATGCTGCCGAAAATGTCGGGGTTGATCTTCTGCCAGTCGAGGTTGCCGATCTGGATCAGGTAAGACCGGGCAATGCGGCTGAAGCGCGGCACATCGGTGCTGCCCGAAAAGAGCTGGCCGTTGACGTAGGGAAACACGTCCGCCCAGCGCGGCGTGCCAGCGGCCTTGCGATAGCGGTCGTCCAGCTTGCCTTCGTGGCGGGTGGGCGTGTCCATCGCCTTGAAGATGGCGCTGATAACGTCGTGCGTATTGCTGGAATCGCGCTCCGACATCTGGTCGACAGTGCGGGTGAACAGCCCTTCGCCGTAAAAAATGTCGGTGTCTTCCGCGAAAAAGCAGAAGATCAGCCGCGCCATGAAGTGGTTCATGTCGGCCCGGCGCTCGGCTGCGGCCCAGTCGGGGTTGTCTTTCAGCAGTTCGACATAGAGCTTGTTGAGCCGGCTCGTCGCCCGAATGTCGAACGTGCTCTCACGAATCTGTTTGACGGTAGTGATGCCGGCCAAGGGCAGGAACAGGCCGAAGTGATTGGGGAAATCGGCATATTGGCAGGCGACAGTCTCGCCGGTTGCCAACTCCTCTGCCTGAAAGTCAGCGCCATCGGTCGCAAGGATGAACTTGGCCTTGGCGGCTTGGGTCTTGGGGCTGGCGCGTAGGGCTTGAAGCGTGGCGTCGACGGCTCCAGTCGGGCAGGTGGCAATGTGAATGTTGCTGCGCTGGAGGACGCCGCCGGGCACGTCCGAACCATTCGACGCACCGGTGCG
This sequence comes from Novosphingobium umbonatum, assembly GCF_004005905.1. Lineage (GTDB taxonomy): Bacteria > Pseudomonadota > Alphaproteobacteria > Sphingomonadales > Sphingomonadaceae > Novosphingobium > Novosphingobium umbonatum. The sequence goes on along the minus strand of NZ_SACO01000017.1, from coordinate 37,010 downwards.
CAGCTTCTTGAGCGTGGTTGCCTTGTTTCCGAAGGCTTCCAGAAAGGCATACGGAAATTCCGCCGCATCAAAGGGGGCGGCGGCAAGGTCGGTGATGGCTTGTTCGATTTCAACGGCGTTCATGGCTGATCACTAGGCCAGTTGCGGCATCTGCCGCAAGCGGGCGACCGGACCATCGTGCGCGAATATATCGGAAAGTTTTGGTCGGTCGGCATTCCGTAACCGAATAGGTTTTCTGATAAGTTCCTTAAATTGCCTGCTTCTCCCGCGTTGCGCCACTTGCGGCAAAGCGCCCGCTGGGTATTGTGCGGAAACGCCACCAAGAGGAATTGGACTTGAAATTTTTCAAGGCAGTCTTGACCTATGTTCTGGCATTCATTGCCTGCATGTTCGTCGTCGTCACTGCGCTGCAGAGCTGGCCGGCGGGCATGCAGATGTTGTTTGCGTTTGGCGCGCCCGGATTTGTCGTTTGGTGGCGTTCTACGCGCAAAAAGCCTTCTGAAGCGTCCGTCGATGCGGGCGCGCATCCGCCGATCCAGAACGGTGCTGGTTCGATAGCGGAGAAGCCGGTCGAAAATGTCTACTCCTCGCGCCCAATGAGAACTGTGCCGAGCGCCAGTTTGCCAACCGGTATCCAAGGCTGGGTTCCCAAGGGACGTAGTATCACCATCGCTGGCCGCACATTGGGAGGCATGGTCTATGTTGGAACTGCGCCTGGTGTCACTGGTGGTGGTTATGGCGAGCGATGCCGTGCTTACATCGACCCAAAGCAGCCGGTTTCATCTACCGGTGCTGACAAGAGCGGAGAGTCCATGCCTTACTGGCCTGGATATTCCAGCATTTCTCCTTCTTGCCGCGCGGCCTATCTTGACTGGCTGGCGGATGGCGCCAAGGATCCCGCCATTAATCCCGGCTATATGTTCCTCTATTTTTATGGCTTGGAACGACGTTTCCTGGTCGACAGTCCTTCAGACGATGAAAAGCGAGAAATTCTCACTGAGGTCCAACGGTTGCGCGAATTGTTTGGCTCGAACCATTCGGTCCAGCGCTACCTGAGCGATTTCATCGACCTTTCCAGTCTTGTGCTTAATGATGATGATTTCAGAAAGCCGGTGTTCAAAAGCTGGACTTGGGACCTTCCATTATCCATGAAAGTCACCCTCGGCGGCATGATTGCCAATGACATTCCTTTGAGTGCCGAATGGCTGCTTAGCTGGTTTCTTTGTCACAGTGAAAAGCGGCTTCGCACAGCGGCGCACCGCTGCGAGGATGAGTTCAGAGCGCTTTTCTGCTTCAAGTTCGATCAGCGATATCCCAAGGGCTTGAAAGTCGCAAAATCCAAGAAGCAACTTAAATTCAGCTATCGCGCCGCATCCGGGGAGTTCACCAAAGATTTGCCGATATCGGCGAACGGGCGGCCTGTGCTTGATATTTCCGGATTGACCAAGCCAGTCACGCTGGCACAGGCTATCGCGGACGAGGCCATGGACGAGTTGGATAAACTCAGTCGCTTTCTTGGCCGCAGCCCGGACCGCAAAGGGAGCTTTGAGGCCCATGCTTTGCTGCCAACCTGCCTGTGGGACAAGTTCCCGTCCGAGCAGCGGCAGGATCTGATCAACTGGGTTAAAAGCCGCATCGAAGCGGGAGGCCTGGTGCCCTTGCGCGACGTATTTGGCCGGGTTGGGAATGAAGCGGCAGGAAAGATCAGTAAGCGCCAACTGACTGATGTGGCTGATGCTTTGGGTAGCCTTGGTTTTGGATTGGCACCAGACCCCCGTTATGGGCTGAGACTGCCAAAGGCGGACGAACCTGTAGTCCTTTTCGAATGGGATGGAACGTGGGATGCAGAGAACGCCTCTGGTGCTTATCGTAAGGCCCTGATCGAAATGGCGTTGGGTGCCTTTATCGCCCAGTCCGATGGCCATGTTAGCGAGGGTGAACAGCGTTTGTTGGCCAATAGGATCTCGCAGGTGACGGACATTTCAGACTCCGAGCGCAGGCTTTTGAAAGCCAACCTGGATTGGCTTCTGGCTGTTCCTGCTGACATGGCTACTCTGCGTAGTCGTCTGAAAGATGTCGATGGCGATCAGCAGACTGCCCTGCGAACTGCTATGATTGCGATCGCCCACGCCGACGGGATCATCAAGACTGAAGAAGTTGCCGGCATCGAAAAAGTTTATCGAATCCTTGGGCTTGATCCCTCGACTGTCTACTCTGATCTGCACGCTGGCGAGGTGTCCGACGCCCCTGTGCGGGTCAAAGCTGCGGAACCCGGGGCGCCGGGAGAAGCCATCCCTGAGGATTCTTCGACTTCAAGGTCTCAGCTTGATCCGAGCCGAATCGCAGCCATACGCTCTGACACCGCGCGGGTATCTTCCGTGCTCGGACAAATCTTCCAGAGCGAGGCGGATGTTGAGCCTGAGCCCATTGCCGCAGTTTCACCCATTGCAGGCCTTGATACAAAATGTGCCGCTTTGGCGCGTGATGTCATCACGAAGGACTATTGGAGTGAGGGTGAATTCGCAGATCTGGCCAAGCGGCATGGACTGATGCCCCTGGGGGCGCTTGAAGCCATTAACGAATGGTCGTTTGCGACCTATGATGAAGCCCTGCTCGATGAACATGACGGTTACGACGTCACAGATGACATCGCGCAAGCGTTGAAAACGCAATTTGAGAAAGAGGTAGCCTGATGTCCAAGCTGAAGCCCCGCGAACGTGACGCCATAGTTCAGGCGCTGCGCGCAGGCGTCGTCCCGAAGCTGGGTTTGAGGCATCTGCAGGTCGGCCGGGCCCACGAGATCGAGGAACTCGTCAAGGATATTGATCGGATCGCTGATGGCGGTTCGGCCATTCGGTTCATCATCGGCGAATATGGGTCGGGCAAAACATTTTTCATGAACCTGATCCGGCTGGTTGCGCTGGAGAAGGGGCTGGTCGTCATGTTTGCCGATCTCGCTCCCGATCGCCGATTGCATGCCACAAGCGGTCAAGCTCGCAGCCTTTACGCGGAAATGGCCCGCAATCTCGCTACGCGATCCAAACCCGATGGTGGCGCTTTGACCAGCGTGGTTGAGCGTTTCGTCAGTCAGGTCCAGCAGGAGGCAGAAGCCCAGGATCAATTGACCGGCAGTGTGATCAGGCAGCGGCTTTCCCACTTCGAAGAGATGACGGGGGGCTTCGATTTCGCGGAGGTGATCCGGCGCTATTGGGAGGGCCATGAAGCGGGCGATGAGGATTTGAAATCTGCCGCCCTGCGCTGGTTGCGCGGTGAGTTCTCAACCAAGACGGACGCGCGTAAAGCCCTTGGCGTTCGCACGATCGTTGATGATGCAAGTGTTTACGACCACCTGAAATTGATGTCGGCTTTTGTCTGCGAGGCGGGGTACAAGGGTTTGCTGGTTGGCCTTGATGAAATGGTCAATCTCTTCAAACTAAGCTCGGCGCAGGCCCGGAACGCCAATTATGAGCAAATTCTGCGCATTCTCAATGACGTGCTCCAAGGCAGCGCAGAGAATTTGGGCTTTTTGTTGGGTGGGACACCAGAGTTCCTGATGAACACCCGGCGCGGATTGTACAGCTACGAGGCGCTGCAATCGCGATTGGCGGAAAACACGTTTGCCCGAGATGGTCTGATCGATTTGTCGGGGCCTGTCATCCGTCTTGCCAGCCTGACGCCGGAAGATCTGTTTGTGCTTCTTTCCAACATTCGCGCGATCATGCAGGGCGAGGACGATGCTTTGCCTGATGCCAGTTTGGAGGCGTTCATGGCGCACTGCTCATCCCGGATCGGGGAGGCTTATTTCCGCACGCCCCGGAACACTGTGACGGCCTTCGTCAACATGGTCGCAGTCTTGCAGCAAAACCCCGGTGTCGAATGGACCGACTTGATCGAGAAGATTGATGTCAAGGAAGACCGGGGCGATGATATGGCTGATATTGATGAGCAAGTCGGCGCAGCGCCGGTCGATGATGATCTTGCCGCATTCCGTTTGTGACTTCCACATTCGATAAACTCGCAAGGCCTGTCCAGCGATGGATCCGGGCTCAAGGCTGGCGAGAATTGCGCGATATTCAAACGCGGGCGATTCATGTCATTAGGGACAGCCAGGCCGATGTGATCGTTGCCGCATCGACAGCGGGTGGAAAAACCGAGGCTGCTTTCCTGCCTTTGATTTCCGAAGTCCTTGAAGGGGATGTCGGTGGAAGTGGAGGGTTTGATTTACTCTACGTCGCGCCGCTCAAGGCGCTGATAACCGATCAGGCAAATAGACTGGAGGCAATCTGCCAAGAGGCGGAACTTCCTGTTGTGCCTTGGCACGGTGACGTTGCGGCCTCGATCAAGACCCGGGCGACCAAGCGCCCGCGTGGCATTTTGCTGATCACGCCTGAATCGCTGGAAGCGCTGTTCATTCGCCGTGGACTTGATGTGCCGCGGCTTTTCCGTTCTGTACGCGCGGTCATACTCGACGAAGTCCACACCATGCTCGACAGTGAGCGCGGCGTTCAACTGCGCTCACTGCTCACCCGTCTGGAACTCGCCATCGGTCGGCCAGTCAGGCGCATAGGGCTTTCCGCGACCTTGGGGGACATGGCCCAGGCTTGCATTTATCTGCGTCCGGATGATGCCGCCAATGTTCAGGTGATTGAAGCGGCCGGCGGAGAGGCTGAGCTTCGTTTGCAATTGCGAGGATACCTGGCGGGCGGAACTGATAAAAGCATCCCGGCGCCAACAGAACTCATTGCGAAGCATATTTTCGATCACCTGCGTGGCACCGATAACTTGGTCTTTGCAGGGTCACGCCAATCGGTTGAAATCTACGCTGACCGTCTGCGGACTATGTGCGAGGACGCCCGCCTCCCGCAGGAATTTTATCCTCACCACGCCAGCCTTTCCCGTGATCATCGCGACCTTGTCGAGCGAAGGCTCAAGGATGGCAAATTGCCTACTACGGCGATTTGTACCTCTACATTGGAGCTAGGGATCGACATCGGGGATGTAACCTGTGTGGCGCAGATTGGCGCCCCTTTCAGCGTTGCCTCTCTGAGGCAGCGCCTCGGGAGATCTGGGCGCCGCGCTGGCAAGTCGGCGATCCTGCGCCAATATGCTGTTGAAGCCGTGCTCGATTCGAAAAGCAGCTTTGCGGACAGGCTCCGGCTAGGTCTCATCCGGTCAACCGCCATGATCGAATTGCTACTCGAAAAATGGTGCGAGCCTGCGCAATCGGGGGCTTTGCACCTTTCGACTCTAGTGCATCAGATATTGTCGATCATTGCCGAGAAAGGTGGCGCTCATGCCCCTCGGCTCTATCGTGTGCTCTGTCAGGACGGACCGTTCCGCCAGGTCAGTTCGGCCATTTTCGCCGATGTCTTGCGCGCTATGGGGCAGGCAGACCCCGCTCTGATTGAACAGGCTAACGATGGCCTGTTGCTGTTGGGGCCAATGGGTGAAACTTTGGTTTCCCATTACAGCTTTTATGCCGTGTTCCAGACACCGGAAGAATACCGGCTGATTTCGGATGGAAGGGAATTGGGCACTTTGCCAGTCGACAATATGGTCGCACCGGGCATGCTGCTCATATTTTCCGGGCGGCGCTGGTTGGTCCAAGAGGTAGATGATCGTGCCAAGGTCATTCTTGTCACGCCCGCCAAGGCCGGCACTCCGCCGATTTTTGGTGGTGATGCCGGCATTATCCATGACGTCGTGATTGAAAGGATGTTTTCCGTCCTGAGGCGGAATGACAGCCCCGCCTATATGGACGCTACGGCCCGGGACCTATTGGCGGAAGCGCGCTCAAACTTCGCACAGATGCACTTTTCGCGAGGGCGGATCGCACAAATCGGCGAAGGAGAGTGGCTCGTCGCTACTGGCCGCGGGACGGTCAAGACAACCACGCTTGCCTTTGCGTTGAGGGCGAGGGGCTTTACCGTCCAAATCTATGATGGCTTCCTTGAGGTATTGGTCGCGAAAAGTACGCAGCCTCTGGAAGCTGCACTGAAAGACCTCGCAGACGGCGGCGATGCCAAGCTGTTTGCGGATAATGCCAATTTGATGACGGAAAAATTCCATCCTTATCTTTCAAAAGCGTTGCTCGAGATCGACGCATTGGCGGTTCGTCTCGATGAAAACTGTTTACCAGCGCTTGCAGAGGCTATCCTTTCTGATAGCCAACTGGTTCAAGGGATTTGAGGTTTGTCGATGGGGCACCTAGCGTCACTCGCTCATTGATCGATGCAGAGTTTTGTTTGCAATATGTTCCGCTTTTGATTATTCCTTAGCTATGTCGGAACTTGATGAAATCGCCCAACTCAAGGCTCAGGTCGACCAACTGACGGCTGAGAACGCAGCCTTGCGCGAGGATGGCTTCCGAGGCTCGAAGGCCGAAGCGCTGATGGCGCTCGAGTATGACCGCATCCCGACTTTCATGAAGAGCCAGAAGGCCATTGCGTGGCAGCGGAAGATTGCCACGGCGGTGATGATTGTCGTGCCTTTGATCCTCTTTGCGGTTGCTGTCTTTGGGGGGCTATATGCCTATCGGGACCATCAGCAGCAGATGGAAAGCCGGAAGGCAGATCAAGAGTTGAGCGCTGTGATCGAGAAGAACGTCAAAGCCAGCTCTACTCACTGATCGACGTCGCGCCGGGTTTTTAAATTGCGTTTGTCGGCAGTTTGGCCAGCAGCGCCAAACGAAGCATGTTGGCCGGCGTCATCCCGAGCCACCTCAGCCGCCCCTCTCTGAATTGCCGCTCTAGCGGCGTCATCGCCCGGCGCATGACGGCCCGTTCCCGATACACCATCCGAGCCTTGCGGTGCATGGCGGGGCGCCGATCCTGCGCTGCGGCGCCCCTGCGGCCGTGGCGCTGCCGACGGCATGGAAAACTCAGCCGGCCCCCGCACACTCCCCATCGTTGCACCGGGATCTTGCAAGCCTGCCTGAACCGGCGCCATGCCATCGGCAGCGTATTGCTCAAGGATCTTGCCGACGATCATGTTGCGGACTTCGCGCTGATGGGGGGATGGCGTGGTGTTGGTGAGTGATGGCGCCCCCAGATCGCGGAACTCGGGGCTTGCCGCCATTTCTGCATAGCGCGAGGCAATGACCTGGCTCATGTCGTCGGAGATCTGGTAGCCGTTGCTGCGCGAGATCGAGGCCATTCGTTCGAGGCGAGTGCCGACCTCGTCCGAGCGGGTGGCCTGCCGTTCCAGCGATTGGGCCTCGGAAAAGTCGCGCTCGATGGCGTGGCGCTTTTCCGAGAAGTTCTCGACCCGGTGGAAGGTGCCATCGCGCCAGTAGCCGCCATCGGTGAGCGTGATATCCTGCCCGTTGGCATGGTAGCGGGTGACGTTGCTGCCCTGGCTTTGCCCGAGGCTGTCGCTGGTGCCGTGCGCTTCCTGATCGCCAGTGGTCTTGGTCCATCGATGATCCCATGTGCCGCCAGCGGATGCGCCCACCTCTGCCCCCAGAACCTTTCCACCCACACCAGCCTTGGCGCCGGCGTTGATCCCGAACGTGTTGGTCTCGGCGTGGCCCAGCGAGCGGCCAGAAGTCAGGTTCTCGCCGATTGTCCGGTTGGAGCCTGTGTGCTGCTTGGAATCGGTGCCCTGACGGTCCGACAGCGTGGTGGTGTTGCCGCCTTGACCGCCTGTTGCCCCTTCGCTGCCGCTGGCACGACGCGAACCCGACGAAAGGCTGTCGAGGGTCCGCATACCATGGCTCCAGCGCTCGGCCGAAGTTTCGCGCATGGCATTGGCGCGCGTGTGATATTGCGCGCCACTCTGTTGCAGATTGCCGGTAACGCTCTGCAGTTCGCTGGCCGAGAAGCCGAAGCGACTGATGCCTTGCGAAGTGTTGTAGACCGTCGAGCCGTCGGCCATCGTCGAGGTGATCGTGCCATTGTCCCCGCGCATGTTGACCTGCGGAATGGAGCTGGCCGAGACGGTCCAAGTGGGCGCGGTGTTGACCTGATGGCCGGTCACGTTCTGGAATTGGCTGTTGCCATAGGCGTAGTTGCCGGTTGTCCGCTCGACAGCGGCAGCCTCGGCCGCGTGCATGGCGGGTGCCAGCATGGCGGTTGTGTTGGAGGCGATCGACATGGCGCCCTTGGCCATACCGGCGGCCATCACTGGGACGAACATCAGCAGATAGCCCGCCAGCGTTTCCATGTTCTGGTTGACGGAATCGATGCCCGCCATCGTCGCCATGGTCATGCCAGTGGGCGCCAGCGCGGAAAGCTGGGCCGCCGAATATTGCGTGATGAACATGTGGAGCACCGCATAGATCGGCCCCCATGAGGCGAGGTAGAAGAAGCCCGTGAGGTAGCCTTTGAGCAAAGCCGGTCCTGTCTGCGGAAACAGGAAGAGCGGAAAGACCACCGGAAACATCGCGTAGAAGACGATGGTGAGGACAAGGTTCAGCACCGGCACCCAGGTCATTGCCTGCCGCGCCGCCGAGATATAGCTGTTCTGCGCCTGCACATCGGCATGCAGCGCGGCGAACGTGTCACCGCCACCTGATCCGAAATTGGCCCGCGCCTCCATGAAAGCATTCACCAGGGAGCGCTGCTGGAAAATGGTCTGCGCGCTCATAGAGGTGCCGCCGTAATAGGTCTGCGCCATGGTCGGCAGGTCGTTCTTGAGCTGGGTCACCGCGCTGGCTGCCGGGAGGTTGGGATAGAAGGACGGAGCAGCGGCATTAAGGCCAGCGGTGGTCAGAGCAGGAAAGGTCTGCACGATCGACTGATAGGCGTTCTGGCAGCCGATGATCGAGGGGGTGCCACCGCCAGCGGGGATCCAGGTTGTCGAACGCGCCGGCGAGCCCGGTCCTATGGCGGAGAGCAAATCTGGCGAACTCGCCAGTGTCGACCAGCCATTCCCCTGACCCAGCAGAATGTCGTAGAAGGTGCATTGCGCCAGATAGCCCTCGATGTTGGCCTTCATTACGGGATCGGCAATCGTGAACTGGCTGGTGAGATCGTTGAGGCGCGTAGGGTAAATCATCCCGCCTGCGCTGTAGGTCAGCGCCGAAGGCATGGTGAAGACGCTCTCGGCCGTCTTGGTCAGCCAGTTGTTCACCTGGCTCGAAAAGCTGGCGACCATGGCAAGGCCGATCGGCACATTGGCGACCGCGCCATTGCCCACCGTCGGGTTGATCGTGTCGGAAACGACCACCGTGGTCGTCGGCACGATCATGCACATGTACATGGCGGTGGCCGATAGGAACCAGTGGAACAGAACCCGCCAATTGAGCGAGAAAGCCATGACCAGCAGGCTGTAGCCCAGGCCCATCACCATCACGACTTGCAGCATCGAACGGAAACCGCCGCCACCAGTCCAGGCGGCGACGGCGTTGAGCACGTTGACGATATACTGACCGCCCCCGCTGGTGATGACATTAACGGTCATGCGGCTCTTCTCACTGAAGCGGATGCTGGCCGAGCGACCTCTCGAACTGGAGCGCGGCGGTCATCTGGGGGGACATGGTGTTGCGCAAAGTGGCCTCGATCCGGATCGTGCGTTCGAGGATCTGCTCGGTGCGGGTCAGGCGCTCGGAATTGTGGACCACCTGGGCATCCAGCGTTTTGGTCACATCGCGGAGCTGGTCCTGCCACTGCTTGAGGGTCAGCGGATCGGCGTTCTGGAAGGAGGACTGGCCGTCCGTGACAAGTCTGTAGAACTGGCCAACGATGGTCTCGAGCAGGTCGACCGAGGTGATTTCGGCAAGGCTGGAGATATCGGCCGAGTTCATGCCACCAAAGCTCGCCGCGGCATTCACCACCATGATCTTGTAAAGCGGGATCGTGGTGGCACCGAGCAGGCCGATCTCCTCCGAAGTCAGTTGCTGGTTGCCCTGAATGCGCCCGGCGATGTCGATCAGCAGGTTGTAGACGCGGGTCTTGAGCGCATTGCCGGTGCTGACCGACAGGCTGGTCTGCGTCGGGTTGAGGCACTTGTCGGTGGTGTCGCAGGCATAGACGCTGGCGCTGTTGCCGCCATCGAGCAGCGCGGTGATGAGCGCAGGATCGCCTTGGCCCAGAAACTTGAAGGTGGGGCCTTGGGTGTCGCTGGTGCCGGGCTGGTAGATCACCGTGCCGACAAGGCTCATCAGGTATTGTTTGAAGGCCGTGTCGAAGCTCGGGTATTTTTGGGAGAGCATCGTCCAGGTGTAATTGTAGGGGCCGGCGGGGATCGTGCTGTCCGAATTGCCCTTGATGGTCGAGGATTGGCTGCCTCCTGTGCCGCAACCCTGTTCGGACGAGGCCCAGTCAGAGAACACACCTTGGCTGTTGCCGATGATCTTGCAGAACTGGCTGTCGCGCGCGCCGACCATGCCAGCGAGCCCCGCTGCAACCTGTTGCCCTGCCTGACAGGCATCGAGGCTGTGCTGGGTGAATTGCTGGACCTTTTGCATCATCTTCTCGATCGAGGTGCCGATCTGCGAGGAGATGGCGTTGATCGCGAGGTCGAAAACGAAGGCCAACGCGCCATTGGCCGCAGCCTTCATGGCGGCGACGATCTGGTCGGTGTTGATGAAGGAAAAGCCGCCGGTGAAAATGTCGATGCCGCCGCAGCCGGCCTTGACGCTGGGCATCTGGAGCGAGCCCAATTGGTAGGTCGTTTGCGCCGGGAAGCGGACCCAGAGATTGCCGCCCGAGTAATAGCCGCCCTGCTGGCCATTATAGGCGACAGGGCCAGTGGCATTGGCCGCCCCACCAAGGTTCGAGAAGAAGGAGTTGAGCTGGCCGTTCACATCGGCCTCAGCCTCTTGGACGCAGAGCAGATTGCCCAGCGCCAGCACGGCGAGGAAGCGGGCCAGCCAATGGCGGATCGCGTGGGGCCAGCGCATCAGAAGTCGCTCCCCGGTTTGACGCTGGTCAGATAGAAGATGCGTTGCAGCACCTCATCCTCGGCCATGATGCCATAGCCGATGGGGATTGGCTTTTTGAGGTAAGTGTCGAAGAGCACAAGGGCCGGCACCTGGCCGCCTTCAAGGCCCATCTTCTCATACTGGCCCTGGTTGACGACATAGCGCGGAAAGGCGGGCGTCGGGCCGCCGTCCATCGAGACCGGCAGGACCGAGAGGTGGTACTTGTCCGAGAGTGAGCGGACGATGGGTGAGAAGACCTCACACGCCCCGCAGCTTGAGGAGTAGAAGAAGAACAGGCCGTAGCGTTCCGACAGCGAGGCAATGACGGCCTCCCGGTCGGTCTTGCGCTGGGCAAGCCATGCGGTCTTGCCCAGCGTGCTGACCGGCCGCTGAAGCGTGTAGTCGAGATCGGGGTGCTGCCAGATCGCGCGTTCCCAGACATCAGCAAAGGTCGAGGCGCGGTCGAGCTGTTCGCGCTGATAGCGGACATAGGCAATGATGTTGTCCGAGCTTGGCTCAAGGATGGCCTTGGCCTTCAGCTCCTCAAGCCGCGCGCCGATCTTGTCGAGTTGCTGGCGGTAGGTGGGCGATGCGGCACTGGCCGAGGCGCTGGGGTTGGCAGGCTTGGGCTTGGGGCGCTCGCAATAGAACCAGGTGCCGAGTTTTCGCTCGCCGCAATAGAAGGGATCGCCAGTCACTGTGGACGTGTCCACATGTTCACCTGTGGTGCTGTCCACCTGTTCACCCGTGGACGGGTCCACAAGCTCACGATTGGACATGTCCTCTTGTTCCAGCGCGGCGCTGGCCGGAGGGGTTCCCAAGGCCATCAGCGGGCTGGCGGCGACGAGGCTTGCGCTGGTCAGCAAGGCGATCAGCGGGGCGGCGATAGGACGTGAGGCTTGGCGCATGGCGTCAGGATCCTTGACCATGGGTTTGATAGTAGGCTTGGACCTTCTGCTGGATCTGAGCCGAGGTCTGGAGCGAGGGGGGCAGCGAAACGGCGCTGGTGAAGTCGGCAAACACCTCGGCAAAATCCATCTTGGACAGGTCGAGCTTGGAGAATTGGTCGACGGTGAAGCCCGTGCAGCTGGGCGATTGCGGGCTTCCGAAATCCAGCCCCAATTGGGCGCGGCCCTGTTCCTGGATCACGCGGGCGAGCTTGGACTGATAGCAGCAGTAGCTCTTGCGCATCGTGGTGCAGACGAAGAGCGCCTTTTCCGAGCAATACTCACCGACATAGTGGCACAGGCCCATGCGGTCCTTCACGTCGAGTTGCATCTCCTCGCCCGAGCACATGAAGAGCGGCAGGAACTGGGTCACAAGGCCAAGCAGCATGGCAGGGTTGCCTGAGGCGATCCCAATCGCGGCCGAGGCCGCCGCTGCGCCGGTCAGCAGGCCTGAAACCTTGCCCGCGCAGCAATTGACGAGGCCGAAGAGCGGCTTGTGGCAGCCGGTGGCATCGCCATCGAAGATGGTCAGCTTGTTGGCGTCGAACTGCTGGTTGGCATCCTTCATGGCGTTCATGGCCACGAGCGCATTGGCCAGATCAGGGGCTGGCGACGTCGGAAGCTGGGTGCAGCTCCCGTCGATGCAGTAGACATCGCCGCTGCAGGAATAGGCTTGGGTGGTCTGTGTTGCGGCAGGCGTCGTGCATTTATAGACCTCGCTCTTGACCTGACAGGCGCCCGTCTGTGGGCTGTCGAGGCAGACCTCATGGTCAAACCTGCAACTGCTCTTGGCCGACAGCGTGGCGCAGTCATTGGCGCTCGAAAGCGTGCTGCACTGATAGGTTGCCTGCCACTGCCAGCAATCATGGGTGACCGCGACGCCGTTGATGGTGCGGGTGGTGGGCGACGCATCCACGCAGACTTGCGTGGGTTGCAGGCAGGTCTCGCCGGTTGGCAGGGCCTTCAGCTTGGCCTGACAGTCGGCATTATCGACGGTCGAGCCTTGATAGGTCTGGATCTGCCCGACATAGGCAGCACCGGGCACGCCCGGCGCCTGATCCTGCGGGGGCGGCTCAAAGCACAAGGTTGTGTGGTTGATGCAATAGGTCTTCGACGCGCTGGCCCCATAGTTGGTCTGCGCGCCGCAATTGTAGGTTGTGTCGGTCTCGGTGAAGACCATGCCAAGCCCGGCTCCGGGCGGCCAGATCGTGACCGAGGGCTTCTTGGTCTGCCCCACCTGCGAGCAAGAGGACTGGCTGGCAAAGCTGCCGCAGTCCGAGACTTCACCCCAGTAGAAGGTGCCACCGGTGTTGGGGTTGTAGATGTCCCATTCCGAGGTGTGGCAGGTGTATTGGTAGGCACTGGTGAACTGGTTGGTCCAGCCAATGGTGCAGGTGAAATTGCTATCGGCCTCGGCCGTGCCGATCTGACAGGAATCGTAATAGGTGCTCGCCGTCCCGCTACTCGCAGGGATTGGCTGGCAATTGCCCTGCGAACTGCCCGCAATGCCGGTGTAGCTCGTCGGGCTGCTTTCAACCTGTTTGGCGCTTGCCAGGCCAAGCGTCGATGCATCGACTGTCGGCCGGTTGGGGTTCGTGACAATGGCATAGGGCTGCGAGGTCACCGCCGCGACTGCGCCATCGCCTGCCAGGCTGTTGGGGTTCGACAGATATTGGCCCTGTGGCAGATCAGCGCCGCCATAGCCCGGCACGGCATTGGGCGCGGATTGGCTGGTGACATTGCCAGTGACCTGGCCCTGCAACTGGCTGGCAATCGCGCTGGCCGTGGCCTTGGGGTCGACGGTCTGGGCCGATACGGTCGTGCTGGTCAGCAGGGCTGCGGCAACCACCGCACCAGACGCCATTCCACGAAGGGGGATCGAGCGGGCTCTCATGGAACGCGCTCCAGATTGGCCAGCGCCTGGCTAGCCACTGGCGCGCCGGGGCCGCGCCCCTGCGCGATCGTCTCGAGCGCGAAATGCGTCGTCACATTACCGGCGATGCGGTCAAAGGGTGTGGGCTTGCTGGCGCAGTCTTCGCCTGAACACAGATCAAAGCTGGACGATGCCGCCACATAGGTGGGCACCGCCTCGATGCCATAGACCCGGAAAAGCCTGGGATCGATGCTGACATGGGCGCCTGAGGTATCGCCGATGGCCTCATGCAGCGCGGCCATGAAGGGCTTGGGGCCACCGGGCGAGAAACCGCGAAAGACCACCATGCCGCCCGCCTTGGAAACATCGGCGATCATGCGCTTGAGAGATTCAAGCGGCATCGACAGGCTGGCAAAGGCAATAAGCATGGGCGCGGATTGGGGGGACGGTGCCATGCTTCGGCCGGCGTTCGCTACCAGCGCATCGAGATCGATCGGATAGCCGGTCGGGTTCGCCTTGGCCCGCGCTGCCGCCTCTGCCTTCACTTTGGCCTGCGAACCTTCGACCAGCGCGGCCATGTCGTCGGCCAGATCGGCGTTGGCCTCAGCCTGATGGCCAAGCACCTGATCGACGAATTGACCCAGATTGCGGGCATGAGCCTGCGCCGCCTTGTTGATGGCACCGAGATCGAGCCCATCAACCTGCGTTTGCGCCAGCACAGTGCCGACGCCGCCGAGAGCGACCAGCGAGCCGAGAAGCAGGAGAGATTTGCGCATCTTTGACCCTCCCGTCAGAACGCGCAGCAATTGCGCTTGCGCCAAAGGAGATAGCCCACGTCCTCGCCCACCACCGGATAGGTGTGAGAGGTGAGCTGGACGGCGGTCGATCCACCGGGCGGTTGGCAGGCGTAGCGGCCTGTGGTGGCCGCCACGGGATTGACCATTTGCAGCCGGTATTGCTGCTTCCTCATGATCGGCATGATGTATTTGCCGCAGAGGCCCTGATCGCCCATCGTGCCCCAAGCGAGCGCGGTGCGGTGCATCTTGAAAACCATGCGCTCGGCAGCGAGCCGCATCGACTGGTCCATCGTGTCGCTGTTCCCGATGTTGCCGGTCATGGGATACATCGAGCCATTGCAGCCCGCGCACCAGAAGAGCTGGTCGAGTGGCAAGGCGGCAGTGGCGGCCACGCAATCGGCAGCACAGGCGACCTGTGCGAGCGGAAAGTCGAAGACGACAGTCTCGGGATAGACCAGGGCGGCCAGCGTATCGTCGTTCCAGGTCGGATCGATCTCGGTCATATAGGCCAGATCGAAGGAGGCGGATTCAAAGCAGATGAAATCGCCCAGCAGTTCGAGCAGATAGAACAGCGGATAGACGTAATAATGCGCCTGATACTGGGCAGACATCTGGGTGTTCCCACCCTTCTGCGAGGGGGCCGAAACGTGGCCGTTGCCGACATACATGCCGGGGTTGATCGTCAGCCCGCCAAGGTTCGGGAAACAGAAGGGCTTGGTCGTCACATCGATCAGGCGCACAGGTTCCCAGAAGCCGAACGACAGGCCCGGCCGGATCCCGCACAGGCAGACCGGCAGGCTGGGGTTTGATGGATCGGGCTTGTCGCTCGGCCAGAGGTCGAAGCCACCAATCGAGAGCGGGAAGAAGCAATCCCAGCAAATGTCGGTGATGGGATTGGGGAAATGGCCGTGGCAGGTGGGCGAGCCTTGCGCTTGAGCGACCTGCGCCGATCCCAGCGCAAGGCTGGCGGCGATCATGGCCCAGAACCGGCGGGTTCGACGAGGTCGGGGCGCACCTTTGCCCGACCGGAGCCCACGCCCGAAGCGTTTCCAGAAAACGGGGCGGATGCGCTTCATCGGCGTTCTCCTGAGCGTTCTCCATTTCGGGCAAGCGCCACTTCGCGGATGTCGAGATGGTCGCCCTGCTGGACGAGCAGCGCTGGGGTGTGGGCGATGCCGAACTTGCCCGTCAGGCTGCCCATCTGATCGAAATAGAACCGCCGCTGGGTTGCTTTCATGAGGTCAGTGGGCGAGCCTTTGACCAGCACGATCCAGAGCTTGTCGGTTGCGCCCTGCCGCAAGGCCCAGTCGCGCTCTTCTGCGCTATCGCCATCAATGAAGGCGAAGCTATGCGCGAGATTCAAATGGTTCAGCGGATTGAAGCGCTGGCCCTGCGCGGCGATCAAATGCCCACGAGCATCACGGATGTCCTGCGACAAGGTAACGCTGGGATCGAAGCCCCAGCGCCGGTCGCTGGTGGCAGGCGTGATCCCTGCCACGGCATGGGGGCGGCGCACACTGGCCTCAGTGGCTTCGACAAAGCGCTGGTTCATGGCCTCGAGCTTGCCGCTCTGCCGAGCGGCCTCGAGCCGCGCCTTGATGACCGCCAGCAGATCGGGTTCGGCAATCGACCAGGTCGGGCCAAACGTGCCGAAGTCGCGGGCGCTCGCCATCATTGGCACCGAAGAAAGCCCGAGCGCAGCCAGCAGGATCGAGGTGGGGCCTGCGCGCATCACAGGATGGGCGTCCCGATGCCGATCAACCGATCGCGGCAGACAAAGCCGATCGCGGCATAGCGGCTGTCGAACCCGTCCTTGTGCGGGCTTCCGGCATAGATGCACCCCTGAGGGATGATGCCTAGCGGACCAGGCAGAAGATCCTCGCCTTGATGGGTCTTGGGCTTGAGGTGACCGACAGCCTGGCCATTGACCAGCACATCGGCCCCTTGGCGGCTCACCACATCGCCCGGCACGCCATAGGCGATCTTGGCGAAGGGCTTGGGATTGGCCCCGAAATGCCGGAGCACAAGTGGATCATGGCCGGGCGCGAAAACGACATAATCGCCGCGCGCCGGAAAGCGTCCCGTCTCAACCAGTAGCGCCCAGTTCGGCAGCGATTCACTGGCGTTGATGAGGAAGGCGTGATGGTCGTGCCAGTCCTTGAGCGCCGACCAACCAAGCGCGGTGCCGCCGATCAGCGCGATGCCGCCGAGCTTCAGCCGCCAGGACGGACGGCGCGGAGCGGAGATCGGCGCGCTCTCACTTGCCGCTGCCATGATTGGCTCCCTTGGCATCGAAGAACTGCTGCATCTGCGCTGAAGGGCTGGCGATGGATGGCACCGCTGCGCCGGTTTGCGGCTTGGCGAGGCTGGCATAGGTCTCGTCGCGGATGGTGGCGGTGATGTCGGGGACATCGCCCGCAACGACGGCGTTGCTCAGCAGCAGGACTTCGCCTTGCGCGGCATGGCGCGCGACGGCGAGATTGAGGGCCTTGAGGTAAGCGCCGGTTTCCGCCGTGATCTGGTCGGGCGTGGCGCCGCTGCGGGCCTCAGTCTGGACATATTCGCGCACGAGATCGGCCAAAGCCACTTTGCGGATCGTGGTTACGCGCTGCTCGAGGCCGAGCAGCTTGTGGGTGGCCCAGCTTCCCCAGAGCAGGCAAGCGCCGGTGAGGCCCATAGCAAGGATCTGGCGGCGATTACCGGCGAGGAAAGTCAGGAGCCTGCGGCGTTTCCCAGGGACGGCGACAGCAGTGGAAGCGGTCTCCAGCCCCAAAGGCAGTTCGCCCTGCGGTTGCGGGGTGTCGTCATGCATCGGTGAAATCCTTGTTGCCAATGGGGTCCTCAAAGGCCCGGGCAAAGCCGCTGCGGCGGAAGAAGGCGACCAGCAGCAGGATCGCGAAGAAGCCGATGAGGACCTCTTGGTCGAACTGATCGCGGCGGACGGCATTGGCCGCGACGTAGCGGTCGGCCAAGTTGGCGAGCTGCGCCATGGTGATAGGCAGCGAGAAGTCGCCGATCGCAAAGAGGATCAGCGCCATGACGCCGGCAGCGGCCAGCACATTGACGGCGAACCAGCCCATGAGGCGCAAACCGCAAGCGGTGACGGCACCCCAATTGATTGTGGATGCGCGCCGCCTCATGGCCGCGCTCCCTTGGCTTTGCGATCCAGCCCATAGGCTACGCATTCAATCGCCTCAGCCATAGTGGCACCGCGCGCGACCTCCGCCTCGATCCGGGCATAGACTGCCGGGCTCGACGAATAGAGCGTGCCGGAAAAGGGATCGAGCACGAGGCGGCAGACCGTCTGCGTGTCCGGGCCGCGGATAAGGAGATCGGAATATTCCGTGCCATTGCGCTTCAGCGAGCGCAGCAGCGCGTCGGTGAAATTGTCCATCTCGAAGCGGTCAGACTTGCGGAAGTCCGCGATGGTTTCCGGCTTCTGCTGGAGGACCAGCATCCAGTCGGAGTTTTCCAGCGCCGCCTTCGATCCGCCCGACTTGTAGAAGTCGTTGATCGACTGGGTCGCGGTGATGAGCGAGGCGCCATATTTGCGACAGGTGCGCGAATAGGTCTCCACGAAATCCGCCATCGCGCCGCCCTTCAGCATCGCCCAGGCCTCATCGATGATGAGCGCTTTGGGGATCTGACGGTCGAGCTTGCGCATCGTCTGCGAGGCAACGAACATGATCGAGGTCAGGACGACGCTGCGCAGTTCCTCGCGTGAGGAAAGATCCGACAGCTCGAAGACCGTCAGATCGGCCGAGAGGTCGAGATTGGTGTCGCCCAGGAAGAACGGCCCGTAAGTCCCCGCTTCTGAGAAGGGCAGCAGGGCCGTCGCCAGATCATCTGCCTGCGGGTGACCAGCGGCGTGCAAAGCTGCGATGATGCCATCGACGGTACCCTCGCGCGCCTTCTCGTTCCACACCGCGTTGACAGCCGCATCGATCAGCCCGCGCTCGGTGTCATTGAGGCGGTTCTCGTAGCGGGCCATCTGGCTGATGATGGCCTTGAGCATGGCGAGGCAGTCGACCAGATAGTCCTCGTCGCCCGCGGCAAGATCGAGGTCGATCATGCGAAACGGGTTGATCGAGATCCCCGCCGACAGTTTGAACTCGGTGAACGTGCCGCCCAAGGCCTTGGCCATATGCTCGAAGGAGCAGCCATCATCGATGACGATGGTTTTGGCATTCACCCCGGCAAGGCTGGCGGTCAGATCCTGAAGCAGCACCGACTTGCCAGAGCCCGACTTGCCCGCGATCGCGACATTGTGGTTGCCGGCGTTGTTCTGAAAGGGTGACCAGAACTGGGGCTGGCCGCGCCGACCGATGAAGAGCAGATGCGGGATGGCCCCGCCATTATACTCGCCCTGGACCGGTGCGAGGGCTGCAACATTGGCGGAAAGCACCGTGCGGAAACGCCGCATCCGCATGAGATCGCGCGACAGGCCATCGGCCAGCGTCAAAGGAAAGGACGCCAGCAGCCCGCCGGTCTGGAGATAGGTTTCGTCGATCAGATCCCAGCCAGCGGCCTTGTAGATGGCTTTGAGCGTCCGCTCATTCACATCGCCCCGGCCGAGCGGTGAGACCATGGTGACGCTGTAGTAGATCTGGACCAGCTTCTGCCCGAGGCGCACTTGCGCCTGCACATGCTCCCACTCTGCCGATTGGGTCTTGAGGGTCGGGACAAGCCGCGCGGCCTTACCATCGGCAAGCGCCGTGGTGCGGGTGAACTTCCAACCTGCCTTGGCTTCGGAAGTCTCGGCCGAGGGGATGATCCCGGCTATCGATTGGAGCACAGGGCATGGCAGGCAGAGCTTGGGATTGAAGATGTCGCCGATGACTTTCTGCGTGTCCCAGGGTGCCCAGCGTTCGGGGAAGTAGCGCACCGACATGGTCCGCACATCGAACTCATGCGGGCTCACTTCGGCCATTTCCGGGGTGCCATCGATCACCAGCCCAGAGGGACGCAGCGATGGGGCCTCGAGGATCAGGCGATCTTTCTCGACGCACGTGACCAGATCGCGGCGGATGCATTGCTCGTTGATCGGGTCGAAGGGGCTGTAATCGGGCGCATCATCGCCAGCGCCGGTGGCCGGGCAGACCACATCGTCGATGAAGCGGATCAGCTCGGTCGGGCTGAAAATCCGGGTTTTGACATTGATCGAGTCGAGCGCCGAGGTGATCCCGTCGCGCACGGCAAGCAGGGTCTCGGTATCGACGCCAGATCCCGCGCCAACGCCCACGGCGAACAGCACGCGGAACTGGCGCAAATGGAAAGGGCCATCCGTGGCGAGTGAGGTCCAGGCCCCGCCGCGCAACAGATCGAGGCGGTAGCGGGCGAGCTTATTGAACACCGCGCCCGCCCGGATGCGGGGCAAAGCCCATTCTTGCAGCTTCTCGGCGATGCGGGGCGAGGCATAATTGATGATCTGGAATTCGCAGCCCGCCACCAGCACATCGGAGATGATCGAGGTCAGGATGTCGCCGATGCGCTCGTCCGCCCCCATGAGTGGCGCCAGTTCCAGAATGAAGCCCTTCGATCGGGTCAGGTGGAAGATCTGCGTCTCGGCGGCATAGGCGCGATAGCCCAGGAAATTGGCGAGCATCGGCACATCGCGCGTTTCAGCGCGGTGTTCGGGCGTTTCGCTGTCGCCAGTGACGAGTTCGATAAGGCGGGCGAGCATGGCGCGTCAGTCCCCCTGCGGCGGGAAGGTTGCCGCGCCCGTTTTGGTCTCACCAGCCTTGGCCGGATCGGCATTGATGGGGGCCACGACCGGCTTGGGCTGCGTCAGGATCTCCTTCACCTGCGCCTTGATCGCCGCCGTCGGATCCGCTGGCACCGCCGGAGCGGCCTTGCCGGGTTCTGATGCCTTGGTGGGCGCCGGTGCTGGCGCCATCAGCGCCATGTCGGGAGCCATTTCCGCGAGGGTGAGCAGGCTCATGTCGGTGCCAGCGCCCATGGCTTTCGCGTCGAGCGGAGCGCTGGACACCTCGGAAGCAAGCGGGGCGTTGACGGGGACAAAACCTGTGGTGCGGGGATGGAGGCGACCCGATCCATCGCGCCAGGGCAAATAGACAATTCTGAGCACCGGCCTGAGCCCAGGACGGACCGGCCCGACAAAGGTCCATGCCTTCTTCTCCTTGGGGTTGGTGGATGCTTGGGGCATGCTGGAACCGGCTTCGCTATCCGGCGCAGGCGCGTCCTTGGCTTCCGCCTCGGCGTCGATCGCGTGAATGGCGGTGTCATCGATGGTGGTCGATGGCGCACAGGTGCCGCGCGGCGCGCTGCACACAAAACCGCCTTTGACGTTCGAGTGGAACAGCGAGCAACCGGCCAGCGGCATCAGCCCGAGCACAGCGATGATGGGGGACATGCGCATGGCTCAGGCGCCTCCCTTCAGCCAGCTTTCGAGGAACTCACGCGGGCGAAAGCCCAGCAGCACAGCGCCATCCTCGCGGACCAGCACGGGCGTGCCAGTGAAGCCATGGCCGCGGGCGAAGGCCTCGTTGGCATCGAGGCCGCTGGTGTCACAGGCGCGTTTTTCGATGTCCTGATCGCCGTAAGCCCGCTCCATGGCAGCAGCTCTGTCCTCGGCGCAGATCACGCTTTCGGAAATCGCGCGCGTACCGAGGATCGAGATTGGCCGCTCGGTGACGCGCACGCCCATGGTCTTGAGGGTCTGGTGCAGCGCGCGGCAATAGCCGCAGTGGAAGTCACTGAAGACGGTAACGCGAGGGGCGTTGGGGGTGCTTGCCCCCCACTCAATGGCACCATTGGCCGGAAGGCTGGCAAGGCTCACCTTCTGCGTGGGCGCTGAAGCGGCCCCCGATGCCGATTGCGGATGCGAAGGGGCAAGACCGGCGCTCTCCGCCTCTTGCGCCTTGGCCGTGGCGGCCGCGCCGACCAATATATCGGGATTGATCTCCAGCAGGCGCGCAGCGGTCAGATCCTGGTGCGTCTCCATATCATAGATCCGCCCGACGATCAGATAACGGGCCGAGGGATCGATGTAGAAGAGGTTGGTGCCAGCCTGGACCTCGCAAATCCCCGGCACATGACTGCAATCGACTTTGGTGACCGCAGTACGCGGCAGGCGCTGGGTCAAGGCCCGCATGGCGGCGGCATCCCGCGAGACGGCAGGACGAGCGCGCGTGGCCGCGGCAGCACGGGCATCGGCGATGCTCGGCAAAGTTCCCAAAGCGAGACCGAGAACGGGCAGCAGGCGCAGAAGTGAGTGGCGGTGAGACACGTGGGTGGGTTCCCTTCAATTGCGGATGAAGACGCCGTCGAGGAACACCACCTCGACATCGAGGCCGGTCGGCATTTCCACGACTGGCTGGTACTGCTCGGCGCGCTCGATCAGATATTTGGAGACCATGTCGCCGGACTGAGCGACGCCCTGTCCAAGCCCGCCTTGGGCGATGTCCGAGGGCGAGAGCGTCGAGCGCTGGCCATTCACACTCACCGTTGGCGAGGTCAGATAGGCCGAGGAATTGGTTGAAAAGCCGCGCCCAAACCCGCCCAGCACGCCAGCGATAAAGGCTTGGTCCACCAGATTGCCCGAGCGATTGACCACGCGGCCACGCACGCCGGTCTTGCCGCCAAAGGCGATGAAGCCTTTGACCTCGCTCACCGCGACTTTGCCGCCCGGCTGCGGGCAAGTCATGCGCTGGAGCTTCACATAGACCTTCTCGGACGAGAGGTCGGCGAGCGCCGCGCCATTGACCATGCAGCCCACGATGTTGGTCTTGAGCAGCTTGCCCTGGACATAGACCGAGCGGGCGGGGCCGGTGATACGCAGCACCACCGGCAGCGGATCGGTCTGGCTCTTGGTGTTGGTCGTCGCATCGACGCCCACCACCACCTTTGCCGTAGCGATCGAATTGGGCGGCAGATAATTCTCGCTGTCGGTGAACTGAGTCGTTTTGCCCGGCACCATGCGCGCGGCCGTCCCGCCGGTATCCCCGCCAAAGGACAGCAGCTTCACCTCACTTGAACGCGGCGCGCTGGCTGGATCGATGGCGGCGCGGGCCGGATCACCGGAAGGCTGGGCCAGTGGCGAACCGCTGGGGACCGAGGCAGAGCGCTGATAGGTCGGCGGTGCACCAGCGCCATAAAGCGCGCTAGGACCGGCAGTGGCACGCTGCATCTGGGTCGAGAGCACCGAGATCTGCGAGCGAAGCTGGTCGTTCTCAGTCTGATAGGCCGAGAGCACCTTCGATCCATCGGCCTTCAGCGCCTGGTTCTGGCCCTGCAAATCCTCGATCTGTTTCTGGAGTTGGTCGAGGCGGACGGAATCGCCTTGCAGCGTCTTGATCTGGTTGCCCTGCGTGGTGAGCTGGTTCTCCGACAGAGCCATCCATTCCTTGTCGGCCATCGACCGGTTGACCATGTCATCGGTCGAGATCTTGATGGCTTTGGGATCATCCTTCTTCTCGGTGGCCGCGTTCTGCGGTGTGGGCGAGGCAATGATCCACCACATGCCCGCCGTCACCAGCACGCCGCCCAGACCCCACATGGCGATCTGCTGGTTGCGGCGGGTGGTGGCGTTGCGGGCGAGATCGTCGGTTGTCGATGCGGGCGCCGATGACGGTGCGGCGGGGCTGCCCTGTGTGCTCGGCGCGTTCATGGCTGGCCTCCCGCATCAGCGCTGCGCTGGACAATGAAGGCGGTGGTTGCCTCGCCGGGGGCCAGACGGGGGGTGGTGATGCTGACCGCAATCGCGTCAGCAGGCGCGACCTTGTCCTCGGCCAATGTCACCGGCCTTGTCCCGCGATTGGTGATCTTGATGAGCTTGCCCGTGTAGCTGGCCCCGACATATTGCCCGACCATCTGGACGACGAGCGTATCGATATTGACCGGCACCAGCGCGCGCCAGGTGATGTCGAAACCCTCGATCGGCTTTTGGGCATACATGGCAGCGATCAGACGCGCCGAGGCATCCTGCGGCGACAGGCCGGCGGGCCATGTCTCACCGACTGGGCGTGGGTGCTCGACATCGGCATTGGCGATGAACACCTGCCGCGCATCACTGCCGCCCACGGCGCAAATGAACTTGTAGACGAAGCCTTTGCGGGTCGTGCCGAAGAAGGAGATCGTGGGCTTGGAAAAGCCATTGGCGACCGAGAGGTAGATGTCACCGCGCAGGGGTTCATTGACCACCTGGAAGTCGTCGGCGGGATTTGGCGCCTGCACCTTGGAGACCGAGGCGAACTGGTCGTCCTTCAGCGAAATGCGGGTCAGGTCCTTCGCCGAGGCTTCGCAGCGCACAGTGCCATTGTCGGCAACGAGCAAGGTTTGATCGGCATAGGCTGGCGCGGCCGTGGCAAGGCCAGCGCTCACCAGCGCAATGCCAAGGGCGCGTTCCGCCCACCACAGGCGCGGGGCAAGGCTTGCCCCTGCCGACAATTCCAGAATGGCCATGAAGGATAACCCCTGTGGGAAGAGGCCGGGCAAGGAAGCGCTCATGGCGTCTCCTCCGGCTTGGCAATCATCCCGAAGCCTTTGAGCTTCAGCGAGATGCCGTTGTAGGTCCAGGTGAAGCGGAAGGTGCGATGCTCGGAGGTCACCTCCTTGGAGGCGACCACGGTATGGAGCGTGCCGCCGACCGTGCTGGTCAGATGATTGGGATCGACCTGCATGCCATCGGGCGTGAAAAACTGGGTGATCTGCGAGCCTTGCTGCTCGGCCACCACTTTCATCAGCGCTTTCTTGACTTGCCCACGCGCCTGTTCGTCAGTCACCTCGAGGATGGAATCCATCCAGTAGGTCAGGCTCTGGGGCGAGCGATTGAGGGCGACCATCGCCACGTCGCGGGTCACCATTTCAAGATAGTCGGGCGAGACTTTGACGCTGGTCAGCGTGAGCGGCGCGCGCAGGGTCGGCACCAGCACGACCTCACGGTCCTTGTGGCCTGCGGAGACCAAACTGCCAACCGCAACGAGGCCGAGGGCAAGCGATAGCAGTGCGAGGCCATTGCGCTGGCGCAGCACGGCTTGCGATTTGTCGTGGGCGAGATCGATGTCCATCTCAGCCCGCCAGCACGCGAAGATGGGACGGCGGGAAGCTTTTCATGGCGAAAAACTCGCTAGGAAGGCGCCAGTATCCAAAATGCAGGATCCAGGCCATCGAGCGTCCGGCGCGGAGTTTGCGATAACCGAACCAGGCCACGGTGGAGAACACCAGCCCGATGACGATATGCGAAGCCAGAATGCCCCAGATGAAGGGGGTGACCATCACCAGGAACTCATCCAGCGTCCAGAACCCGATGAGTTCGGGATCATCCAGATGTTTGGGGATCGCATAGCGTTCCATCGCTGCCCGCCGTCACAAGAGTTTGTGGGGGATCGGGCCGGTCTGCGCAGGGCATTGGGAGGGGCAAATTGCCCTGCGCAGCCGGCCTTCTCGTCAGATGGTCGCAGTGACCATCGCGGTGACGATGGGAACGCCCGTCCCCGCGGCGACTCCCGTGCCGACCGGCACGGCGACCTGCGCCAGCGAGAAGCGGCCGGAGGCCAGACCCACGATGCCGCCAGCAAGACTCAGCACCGTGATCACCTTGCCGCCCGAACCGGACAGGAAGTTGGTGAACTGCGTGAGAGCGGTGTTGAACGAGGTGTCGGTGCCGGCAAAGGCGGCGCCCGGGCCGAGTATGGCGGCCGCGACCACGGCGACGCCGAGATAGGGCAGGATCGAGGCGCGTTTGGGCGCCGGCAAAGCAAGGGACGTCATGGGGTAAGTCCTTTCGAGAGGGCCAGGACGCGACGTGTTCCTGTGCCGATCCGAAGGCTCCGCCAGTCGGGGACTCACCGACAAGTCGGCTCCCGCCAAATTGGCGCTAAATCAAGTAAATTTCTGCGTCGGGACGTATGCTCGAACTGATTCGGCCCACAGGGGGTTTCGCAAGCGCCCAGCATTGGGCGCAAACGAAGCTGGGCCCGTTTCGATCTTGCACTTCAATGGGCGCAAAGCGCCCATCCTTGGGCTGAAATCTTGAGGAAACAGGAGTTTGACATGGGGGCTGTCAATGAAAGAGGATCAGACAGGGGATAGTCATCAGCCGCGATCCCAGACCGCGCATCGCTTGAAGATGAGCCCGGCGGCGTTCCGGGCGCTCAGCTTGGCGCTGCACAATCTTTCGTCGCGCGAGCTTGAGCTTTGCTCACCCAGGCGCCTGCTGACCACGGTGCTGTCCTCATCAAGGTGTGAAATATTTGACATACCTTTGAGTGACTTGGAAGGCATTTGTCATCACGACGCGCTGGTTGGCGAGGTGGCGATCAAC
The DNA here is from genome assembly GCF_004005905.1 of Novosphingobium umbonatum. Classification (GTDB taxonomy): domain Bacteria; phylum Pseudomonadota; class Alphaproteobacteria; order Sphingomonadales; family Sphingomonadaceae; genus Novosphingobium; species Novosphingobium umbonatum. The sequence continues at coordinate 11,245 of NZ_SACO01000017.1, read as the reverse complement.
ATCCGGATCGATTCCTGGATCAATGATCGGCTGCGTGATTTTCGTGACGATGCAGCCCGCAGGCTCGGACGATCGGTCAGCGTGATCGAGGCGATCAACGCTTGTGCCCATGTGCTGAACGAGGGTCTTTGAGCCAAAGCAACGACATTGCCTGCAACTTGACAAAGGTCACCCTCCCGCGCCGGTATTGGTTAACGCCGCAGCGCGCCGAGGAGTATTATGACTGAGCCCATCACTCCCACCACTGACTATACTTTAGTATCCCAAGAAGGCACGGCCTCGGAATCTGATCCCCCCTTTTCCGAGAGCCATCGCGCCCTGCTGAGCAACAAGATCAACCGGGATGGTCGGCCATTGGCGGAAATCGCCGCTTTGGCAAAGATGAGCCGACGCCAGCTCGGTCGTATCCTCGCCGGCCAGAAACCGTTACGGCTCGGCGACCTTCGGCGCCTGTCGGACATTCTCGGGCTTAACGCGGCACGGGCCGTCATTGCCATCGAAGTGATCGGCGACTGGAGTGCCTATGACGACCCAATGCTGGGCATCCTCATCGGGATGCTGGCACCGGTCTTCAAGAAGGTCGACGCCCGCGCGGATTTTCCGATGGAACCTTTGACTGAGAAGGCGCAGGAAGAGTTAACAACCTGGCTCGCCAACACGCTCGTCACCAACCAGGCGCAAATCCGGCAACGGCGGGATCAATTCGTCAGCACTTCATCGCTCTGAGATCCCCTCGGCCCGCACAGGCAGGGCAAACGGCTGCATCCCCTTCGGGTCGCCAGCAGCCGCAAAGAAATGAGGGACATTAGGGCTATTCCCTGAGTGGCATGGGCGCGGAAAGCTGCCTTTGCATCGTCACCAGAATGCTTGAGACGTAATGGATCGTCTCATTGATGCGGGGCACCCGACCCGTTGCCCGCACGCGGCCTGCGCCAGCATTATAGGCGGCCAGCGCCAGATCAAAGCGACCGAATTCATCAAGCAAGGCGCGAAGATAGCGCGCACCGCCACGCATGTTCTCGCGCGGGTCCAGGATGTTGCGCACGCCCAGAATGCGGGCGCTTGAAGGCATGAGTTGCGCGAGGCCCGTCGCGCCCTTCGGGCTGACGGCCACCGGGTTGTACCGGCTTTCCTGGATGATGAGGGCGTCGAACAGGTGAACGGGCAAGCCAGTCTCGCAAGCCGCTTCAGCCATGGCCGGATACCAGATGGCACGGCGCTGCTCCGCCGCTGCAGGAAGTCGGGGGCTCGGGGCATAGCGCGGGTAGTCACATCCATCGCGCGGGGGGGCAGCATCGAAAGGTGAGGGGACGGAGGCAGGCGCAGTGCCCTTGGCCATCTTCTTACGGCGATGAACTGTGGTAACGGCTTGAGTTAGGGAGTTCTCGGTTCCAAATGCAGCGAACTCATTGACCAAGCCGCCAAAGGCGTCGGGTTTGGGCTGGCTTTCCCCATTGCCCGCCCCTGCCACTTGGAGGGAAAATGGTTGCTGACTACCGCTGGCAGAAGGGAACGCTTTCAGGTCTACCCGCTGAGCATAAGCGCTGGGAATGAAGGCCAACGAAAAGGCGCTGGCTAGAAGTAATCTTAGTGTCATGGCCCAATTCCATGGATGGGCCAAGTTCGGTTATCGCTTAGGCATCATGCGAATTCATGCAGGTTTTGCAAGTCTAGCAAGGCCCGGCTGTTCAATGGCCAAGCTCGCGAGCGCACCATGTCTTCCCAATTTTCTGTTACGTCACGCATGGGCCAGTGTTGCGCGGATGTCTGCCATGGACATGTAGACCCGGTGAGGGTTGTCAGGATCCAGCAGCGGAAGGAAGCCCAGATCGGCGTAAAACTTCCAGCGCCGGTCAAAATGCTTATCCTTGAGCACATCAAGGACAACAGCTGCGGCACCCATCTGCTCGGCAATAGCAGCGCAACGCTTGATGGCATCTATGACCAATGCCGTGCCGATACCTTTACCGTGCAGGCTCTCATGCACAGCCACAGCGCGGATATAGATCACAGGGATGTCTGGCACCCGTGCGCGTTGCCAGGCCTTAGGGCCAAGATTTGCGCGAACCGCCATGGCCCCAAGTGTGTAGAAGCCCAGCACTGCACGATCGCCCTCGGCTGTAGCGAGCCAGGCTGTCACCATGCCGTCGCGCACCTGATCGGACAGGGATGATTTCAGGAAATTGTCGATGGGCGCAAAACCGCATGAAAAAGCGCTGCGATCATGTAGCGTCTTGTCAAATTTTGCGATGATCAGCGAGACAGTTTCAGTCGATGCTTCAGCCTGCATCCTTGAGCACGCCCTTCGATGCCTTCATCGCCTGCGCCAATCCGGGCGCAACCTTGCCTGGGGCTGCAACTGCGGCTTTGAACGCTTCAAAGGCCTCCTCCGGCAGGATGGATAAAGCCATACGTTGCTCGACCTCCTGCGCCCTTAGCAAAGCAGCTTGACGAATGAAGTCCGCTTCTTGCAGGCCGGTTGCGGCAGCCGCAGCCCGAATACGCGCCTCGTCCGCACGGTGCATCCGCAATTCCTTACGCGCCTCCATCTTGCCGGGCGTCGCGGCGATTGGTTCGAGAGCGAACATGCCGAGTCTCCTTTAATGAGGTTTGTACGGCAAAGCGCCGTACGTGTCAATTTCGCATGTCAGTGCCACGCGATATGACGCCATGCACTGCCTATCTGAGGTACGGGGGCCAACCTGAGGGAATATCTAATTTAGTTTTTTGCAAACTTGGATTCGGGCCACTTGAGCCACGGTGCGGTGCTCAGTTTTCCGGGTTTCTGCTATCAGCATGGCGTTCAGCTAAGCCGATCGCACCTGTGCAATGCCCTTGGCGATCGCTCGCTAGTTCGATAACTTGCGTTCATATTGCATTTCTCGGCTATTTTGCTGTTTGAGGGCTCGAGATGATATCAGTTTCGAGTGTAGCGATTCGAATTTTTTGTGTGTGAGGGGTGTTTCGTGCAAATAACCGAATGGCTGGGTCATGGTTTGATCTACTTTTTCACCAAGATTCCGCTTATTGGGGATGCAATGGCTGCCTTCTTGGCGGCAATGCTAGTAGGTACTGCATTTGTACTTTGCCTGCGTTATAAGAAAGAATTTCATGATCCTCTCGCAAGGGCGATTGATGCGCGAATATTGCTTATAACTGATGTTCTTGGCGGTGATATTGTTGACGTCGATTCGGCACGCCAGCGTTTTGCATCTCGTTTCAATGACATAGATGAGAAAATGATGGAGGGAGGGCACTCTGAGGTGCTCCCCCTTCGTCGGGCGTGGGAGGAATATAGGGAAACTATAGTCGATACTTCAGATGAAGTATTGCACAACACTTCCCGTCCCGAATTATTTTTTATGCCTATTGGCGATCGTCATCGTGGCTTGAACTGGTTTGCCAATATTTTTATTGCTATCGGCCTTCTAATCACATTTTTGGGAATCATTGCGGCTCTGTCGACCTTGGATTTTAGTGGTGGCACCGCCGTAATGCAGTCACGATTGAATGACCTGATGAAAGTGGCTGGAGCAAAATTTTGGGCTTCAGTGGGGGGCATTGTCGGGTCAATCGTGCTGCGATCATACGATTATAGATTCGGGAAAAGGATAAACGATGGCCTTTACTCGATTTGCGATAAGCTTGAGCACGGGATGGCGTATCTTCCGCCACAGCGGATTGCGTGTGATCAACTGGCACAGCTCAAAGAGCAGACCCCTGCCCTTAGGTCCTTTTCGGAACAATTGGCAGCTGCACTTGATGGCGCTCTAGAAAAGCAAATGGCCCCGATGATCACCCATCTGGGTTCGATACAGCAGGGCATAGATAAAATTAGTGGCGGTGGCGGCGAGGCTGTCCGAGATGCAATCGCTTCAGGTGCGGGCGCCGAGATGGCGGGTCTTGCAGATGCCATCGCGGCAATGTCCGTGTCGATGGCTACCATGTCAGCGCGACTCGAGAAGCAGACGGGAGAGGCCGACCGGCAGATTGAAGAGGCTGTTCGTCGGTTCGGCCAAGCGTCCGAAGAGATGCGCACTGCCTTTGGCGACCTCAATCGCAACTTCGGCGTGATAGCCGACCGCATGCGCGAGGAAAATGAGCAAGCGAGCGCACTTGCACGCCAGAGAATGGATGAACTGCTCACCAGCCTCGGATCGACCCTGGACGACATGAAAGCTGGCCTGGCCGCGGCGGCCACTCAACTCGGGGAAGCCTCGACCAGTGCCGCAAATGACGCTGCGCGGATCGGCCAGGAGGCGATGGAGAAGTCCTTCTCGGAATTCGTGGAGCGCTTCAACGGGGCAGGCACTCCGCTTGTTGCCAGCATGAAGGATGCCGGCAACGCGATCTCTGTTTCGGCTGACCGGCTATCTTCGGCCCAGACCGCTATTGGCGACCATGCTCACGCTATCGAGCAGGTCGCAGCCCGTTCGAGCGATCTGGCCACGGCATTCGGTACAGTTGCCAACGACGTCGAGGCTGCCGCTGCTCCTGTCCGTCAGTCTGCCCTGTCGATCGCCGAAGCTGTCAAATCGGTCGAGGCTATCGTCGTCAAGAACGCGCAGTCTTCTGAAAATACCCGAGAGGAGATGCGCGAGCTCGCTGTATCGCTGAACCAAACGGCATCAGCAGCATCGTCGGCCTGGTCTGAATATCGGGCCCGCTTTGAGGAAGTCGATCGGTCACTTGGAGCCGCGCTTGAAAAGATCACCGATGCAGCAGGCAACCATGCCACGAACCTCAACGAACGTGTTGGGCAAATCGACCGCGCGTTGGGCGAAGGTGTAGCGCAGCTTGCAGGTGCACTTGAGCCACTGACAACGCTGCGAGATACGGTCGAAGAGCTGGCCGGAATTCTTGCGAACCAAAATCGGGAAGCTGCTGAATAATGGAAGGCGCCGTTCGCAGGAGACCCCCTGAAGAAGGCGAAAGCTACTTCATGTCCATGACGGACATGATGGTTGGCCTCCTTCTTATTTTCATTATCCTACTGGCTTACTTCGCATTGAATTTGCAGTCGAAGACCGAAGAGCTGACCGGTGCTAACCGAACCCGGGCAGAGATCCTCAATGACCTTCAGCAGTCATTGAAGGACAAGGGCCTGCAGGTCGAAATTGACACGAAGACAGGTGTGCTGCGCCTGCCTGATGACGTGCTGTTCGACAAAGGACGCTGGGAGCTGAGCGTCAGAGGGCAAGCCGCGATCAGCAAGGTTGCCAGCGCAATGGTCGAGGTTCTGCCCTGCTACACGACGTCAAATCTCTGCAAAGCGGAGCGCTCAAAGCACATGATCGACGCCGTGTTTGTAGAGGGGCATACCGATTCCGACGCGATGTACGGCGGGATGAACAACTATGGCCTTTCGGTTCGAAGAGCCGAAACGACGTTCACCATGCTTCAGCTCAATCAGCCGGCCTTGCGGGGGTTCCTTAACAAGCCAGCAGGTCAGCCAGGTTCTGCACCGATCCTGGGCCTGAGCGGTTACGGTCCGGATCGCCCTATTGCGCAAGGTGATAGCGAGGTGGCGAAGAAGCGTAATCGACGGATCGACTTGCGGTTCTTGATGACCACACCCAGCGCCGGTTTGGACAAGGACATCTTGAGGCAGGAGCAATGAGCTTCCTGCGCGCGGCAATCGATCGGCTGGACGCCCTGGCGTCTGCGGGGCTCGCCAAGCCTCCGACAACGCAACCTGAATTGCAGCGGCAACTCGCCAAGCTTGATGCGAGTATCGGCGAGGCGGAGCCAGTTGTCGAATTGAAGCCATTCTTGCGCAGTGCGGCTGAAAACGGTGCAGCGGCGCTGCCGCGCTTTCAACTCAACAGGGTCCTGCGCGGGGCATGGTGCGATCCAGAGTTCGATGACCTCGGATCTGAGGCTCTCGACCGCGCGGTCGAAGAGCAGCGGCGCAGTTCCGACCAAGCTATGATCGATGGCTACCTCACCTATTTTCCGGTCGACCGGCCTATTATGGGCAGGCTTGCCGATGCTGCGTTAAGTGCTGCTCAGCGGCATGAGTGGGCATGGCGAGAGAGGGCCCGACAATGGGAGCTCTTTGCACCATCGCAAGGCCCTGCACGGGTGGCGCTCGATTTGGTCCAGCGCGATGACGATCAAATCTTTCAGCTCATCAGGGAAACCGGGCTAGGAACAAATCTGGCAGCGAGCGGCTTCGGTCAGGCAACCTTCGCCAGGTTTTGCGTTGCGACAGCAGAGCTCCCACCGAAAAAAGCGGTACTCGCGCAGCGCAGCTTGCTGAGGCTCTTTGATCGAGAGGCACTCGCCGGCCAGATCGAGCTGGTCGTGCGGGCTTTGCTCGAGCCTTGGATCAGCGAGAAGCCAGAACCTGAGCATCGCAAGGCAATTTCCGAGTTGCTCCTCGACCAGGTGGGTGATCCGCGTCTTCATCGGTCCCGCTGGGATAGAATCGTCCGTTCGCTGGCAGAGACCATTGGTGAAGAGCGCGCGCTCACGGTCACGCAAGTTTTTAAGCGCTGGCTCACTGAAGTCGCGATGCGCGAATTTTTCCGAGCAATCGCCAAGACTACCGATCGGCCTGATCAATGGGCGCAACGTGAAAAATTCTGGCTTGCATATTTAGAAGCCGATCTGGTGTCAGATGCGTGGCCAGCTCTCGGTCTTCGCGCGCAATATCAGATAGAAAACGTCATTCGTCAAAGTGGTGAGAGGCCGGAGTTTGGTGTCATCAGCGGAGGAACAAGCGCGTCCTCGTCGTTGATAATGCAGATTGGAGACGTTCGGATATCTGAATGGAGCGACAACGGCTCGTGTCGATTTTGGGATGCTCGCGATCCAGCAGCACCTCCGTTGTACAAGAAAAAGTATGACCCCACCGTTTTAAGGACGACGCATGGGAGGAGCGATTTTGAGTTTCATCGCCACGCGCCTGCCAGCCCAGGTTGGGAGAGCAAGTTTGCGAGCATAATTTATCGCCGAACGTCCATTCTGCACCCGCGGTTTGGAAAAGGTCGTAGCCATGGCTGGAACGATCGATGGTAAGCAACAAATTCGTTGCGAGCCAGCAGAGCGATGGCAGTGAAACTATCACTCTGTTGTGTGAGCGGCCGGGCGTGCTCTTCAAGCGGGCCTCAAGCGAAACTGTACCAGTCTCGGAGTGGCCCAGGGCTGCTCCCGAAGCAGGACAAGCAGCCTTGGCGCTCGCACGCTCGTTCGATCAGGAAGGTCGAATTCTTGAAGAGGACGGAGGGATTATCCTTCCCCCTCACATTGCCGCCCAATTGGACGAGGCCGATGCCTTCGCCCTCGGCTTGCCGCCAGCCACGCCTCTGACACTTCAACTGAATTCGAGTGGATCGCTCGCCGAAGGATCCATCACGGTCAATCCGAAGTGGGTCCGTCGCGGCGGCGTCCCTGTTCGTGCGGATATTGTTGGCGCTCGGGTCCGAGAGGGTGGGCGCGTCAGCCGCATTCCCGAGCCGGTGTTTTCCGTCTTCCGAGCTGCACAAGCCGTTAAGTCAGCAAGTGAGCCCGACGAACGCAGAGCAGCATTTGCAGAGCTTCGCGCACTGCTGGGCGATAAGCTGGGCGCGGGGATAGAAGCCGACGGGTTTCTGGAACGTATCCGCATAGCCTACGCTGCGAACTTCTCGTTGAATGCAAAAACCGATCACGGTCGCTTCGACTTTGACCCGGTTCTCTTCTCAAGGCACGTCGGCGAGACCTCCGACGGCGATCTCGTCGATGAGAACGAAGCATCCCTGCTGACCCCGCAGGATACCGCGCACTTCCAGCGCAGATTTCGGAGCCAGGAAGGGGGGCGGCGCAGTTATCTCCTTTCCGATGGAACACTGCTGTTCCTCGACCCCCTGCTCGGTAAGGCGCTCGATATCGTACGTGCCAAGCAGGCCAGCAGCTCGCAGGAAAAGCGCGAGTTCCTGCGCTCTCCCCAGCGGATTTTGCGCGAAGAGCTGAAACTCGATGCCTCCGGCGATGATGCAGCGGCCGACCACCTCTTCATCGAGACGCAGCAGTTCTCTGAGCGCGTCAGCGGGATCGAGGTCTGGCAAAAGCCTGTCCTGCCCTGGATCAAGCCGAAGCCTAACAGTTGGCTTCCAGAAAGTTTTGGCCTGCGGATCGGTGATCCGCCGGATGCGCGGCACATTGCCTTGGCTCCCGGTGAGGCCGAAATACTGGTTGGCAGCCTCGAAACCGCCATCAAAGGAGGAGACGAAACCGTTGCTTGGCGCGACGAGAGCATCCCTGCCACCACGGCGACGCTTCAGGCAACGCGTGGAATTGCCGATCTGGAGCGCCAGATCGCAGCAGAGGCAGGAGACCAATCTCGGTCTGAGCATGAACGCGAACCGGTCGAGATCTTCTTTCTGCAAGTTGGTGAGAATTTCGAGCAACTCGATTATGCGCGTCTGCCTCGGCCGACAGCCGCGTCAGAGCCATTTGAGGTGCCGGTTCTTCCGCAAGGTCTGAAGTCCGAGCCAAAACCGCACCAACGCGATGCGTTTGCCTGGCTGACCGAAGCATGGGGGCGCAAGTTGCCGGGCGTCCTGCTCGCCGACGATATGGGGCTAGGCAAGACATTTCAGGCACTCATGTTTTTGCTCTGGTTGCGGTCCAACTCGGCTCACCCCAAACCAGTGCTGATCGTTGCGCCAACAGGGCTGCTCAAGAACTGGCAAGCTGAACTGGCGAAGCATGTCGAGGCTGGCCTGATGGGGCCTGTGATCGAAGCCTTCGGGACAAATTTGCGCAGCTATCGGCTGGAATCTGGCAGCGATATCCGCGGCGGCACCTCACGGCTCGATTCCGGTGAATGGGAAGACGCAGGGATCGTTCTCACGACTTACGAAACGATGCGCGACTATCACATGAGCTTCGCGCGCATCCCATTTGATGCGATCGTATACGACGAAATTCAGAAGCTTAAGAACCCAGCTAGCCAAATGACCCGGGCAGCCAAGGCGCTTAATGGCCGTCTGCAAATTGCCATGACCGGCACACCAGTCGAAAACCGACTTCAGGATCTCTGGTCGATTGCCGATACGGTCTACCCTGGGTTCCTCGGATCGAGCCGGGAGTTCGAAAGCAGCTACCCAGCGAACGATCTGGCGGGTCTTGAAGACCTTCAGCGGCGATTGGTCGAGCGTGATGACGAGCTGCCTCCGTTCATGCTCAGGCGCATGAAGGACGAGATCCTCACCGGCCTGCCAGAAAAAGCGGCGCGCAAATACGCGGTGGAAATGCCGCCCGCCCAAGCGCAGGCCTATGACATGGTACTCGCCAGAGCTCGCGCGCTACGCGAAAGCGGCGAGCAAGGCGCGATGCTCAAAGTGCTGCACATGCTGCGCGGGACATCGCTCCACCCGTCGGCGCCGCGAGGCGTTACTGACATAGACGCCTACGTTGCCCAGTCGGCGCGCCTGAAGAAGGCCTTTGAAATTCTCGCGGAGGTTAAGCAGCGCGGCGAGAAGGCGCTGCTGTTTTGCGAAGATCTCGAGATGCAGGCGTTTTTGGCCATGGCCATTCAGGAGCGCTTTGACCTCAGGCACAGGCCGATGTGCATCAGCGGTAAGGTGGCTGGCCATAGGCGCCAGGAGATGGTGAACGCATTCCAGAGCTCGTCATCTGCCTTTGACGTCCTCATCCTGTCTCCCAAGGCTGGGGGCGTTGGGCTCACGATCACCGCCGCCAACAATGTGATCCATCTCTCACGCTGGTGGAACCCAGCTGTCGAGGATCAGGCTACCGACCGCGCCTACCGGATCGGTCAGACACGCCCAGTCACGATACATATCCCGATGGCCATCCATCCGGATGAAGCGATCGGTCCGTCGAGCTTCGATCAGCGCCTCGATGCCCTCATGGAGCGCAAGCGCTCATTGAGTCGTGGCCTGCTTATGCCGCCCGAAAGCGAGCGAGATGTTGAGGACTTGCTTGCCGATGTGCTCGATGGGAAGCGAGACGAGCGGCCGGATCAATCTGTTGCCACCCCCGAAACTGAACCCCAATCCTCCCAGAAGCGGACAAGTTACAGCATTGAGCCACCCGCTCCGACAGAGCCGCAGGTCAGTCATGAACGGCTCAATGTCTCAGCGAGCGAATCCTCGCCGCCAGCCCCTGAGGTCACGGCAACTCCTAGTCCGACAGAGACCCAAAGCACACGATCAAAGGGCAAACCTGAGGAGATCGCGTCAGCGCAGTTGGACAGGCCGTCGGTTCGGCGCCCGATTCTCTCGGTACGAACACCTGTTGAAGCGGCAGAAGCGCGGGCTTCCTACGTTCAGCGGGTGGTCTTCGAACAACATGGGCCGCGAGACTGGACCATCTTTGAGCAATATGCCCGCGATGCAAATATCGCATTGCTTGAAATCCAGGACCCCTACTGCTGCGCTGATGGACAAGCGCGGGGGCGGCTCGTCAATTTCATCAGTCGTTTTGGTCAGCTCGCTTCGCAAATCGCAGCTGTCCATGTTGTGGCTTTTGATGCTGACTCGGTTCAGACGCGGGAACCCGAAAACACGAACGATCAGCGAAGAGATCTCGAAGAGCGGTGGAACCGCATGCTGGGCTCGGTGCAGTTGCACTTGGCGCAAAAATCGCGCCGATCTGTCGGCGACCTGCACGATCGGTTCGTGAAAGCCCGGCTCGCCAACGGGGACTCTGTCATCTGGGATTTGGGTCGAGGTATCGACGGGATCATGAGCGCCCGCTGGTCCTGCGTAGTCAATGCTTTCTACGATAGAGCTGCGCCGAATTCGTCCCTGATGCACTGAAAGTCTCGTCCTCCGCATTGATTATAAAGTAATGTTCATTGATGGTTAGCGCACGGCGGGTAACGCCGGTTACCGGGCGGTAATGCAGTTACAGGGGGCGATTCAGCAATGCAGGAACGCGATTTCAAGGCTGAAATCGAAAATGCGCGCAACGATCCCGCACAGCTGCGCAAAATTGCCGACGAAATTCAGACCGCAGGTGGTTCGCGTCTTCTTGTGATTCGGGCGATCCAGCGTGCCAGGGCTGCAGACACGGGTCCTCATCCACTTGGCAAAGCAAGCGCCGAACTTGGCTTGCCTCGGCCAACCGGTCTGCCGCTTTACCGCTACAAGCTTGCGCCCGGAATGGACTTGTAACGGATTTGTGCCGGTCACCTGAGCGTTTTATGCTCGCAACAGGAGACCGACGAGATGATGAAGCATAGTGAAGATTTTAAGCGAGAGGCGGTTCGGATCGCGCTGACCAGCGGGCT
>NZ_SACO01000016.1 GCF_004005905.1 Novosphingobium umbonatum | reverse complement strand
ACATACACCCCTGATCCTTCGATCAAGAGCTGCATATCAACCAACTATGCCTGTAACCATCCCATGCAGCTGTCAAAGCCACCGATCCGGTCCGGCGCCTCTAAGCACCTACATCGATTCGGTCAACTCCATTCCTCGCAAAAAGGATGCCTGTTGATAAGTTTTTGCCCAAACCCCTCAGCCGGCACAACAGATCACAAATTCCGATACTCCTGAAATGCTTTTATATTCCGCCCGACCGCCATGTGCCTGCGCGATAGCCTGGACCACTGCCAAGCCCAATCCCGATCCAGTCCGATGCGCCTCGCGCGCCGTATCGCCACGCGTAAACACGCGGAAAAGATCGGCGCGCTGATCTTCGGGCACACCTGGCCCTTCGTCCGCAAGATGGATCGCAAACCCCGCCCCGACGGATACTATCCGCAACCGCAACAAGCAGGGCATCGCGTAATGAAGCGCATTATCCACCAGGGCCAATAAAGCCTGCCGTAACCGCTCCATATCCACCCGCACTCGCAAAGGCGCGCCTTCCAGCACCAGCGAGAAACCGAAACGCTCCACACTGGGCTGCATCATCACCACCCAGTCCTGCAATTCGGCATAAATATCCACATCGGCCAGACGCAGTTCCAGCCTGCCAATGTCGGCCAGACTAACGCAGCGCAGATCCTCGACCAATCGCGCCAAACCATCGACCTGCGTCAACAATCCCCGCAACAAGGCATCATCCATGATGAAAACGCCGTCGGAAACGCCCTGCAAGCGCCCCTTCAAGATGGTGAGCGGCGTGCGCAACTCATGGGCAATCTGCGCATTCCAACTCACCGCATCATGCGCGGCCTTTTCCAAACGCCCCGCCATCGTGTTGAAATCTTCCAACAACATGGCGGTTTCCCCCGGTGCCTTCACCTTGGAAGCCGCACGGGCCGACAGATCCCCATCTGCAATCTTGCGGGCAGCCCCGCCCACCGCGTGCATAGGTTCCACAATACACCGCGCGATTCTGGCGGCAATCAGCGCCCCCAGCCCCACGCCCATGATGGTCACCACGCCCATAATCGCCAGATCCCAACCGCTGGGCAAAGCGGAAAAGCCGGGCGGGAACAATTGCGGCGCACACCACACCGCCACGGTATAGACGCCGTAAAAGACCACAAAGGAAATCAGCACCGTGCTGATGGCCACCGCCGCCATGGCCAAGGTCAAATGGCGTGAAAGATCAAAGCGGATCTTCACGCCCCCGCCCCCAAACGATAGCCCACACCGCGCACGCCCGTCGGCATGGCGTTCAACCCCGCCTCCTCCAACTTGCGGCGCAATTTGCTGATATGGCTGTCCACCGTGCGGTCCAAAGCGTCCGATCCGGGCAGGCAGGCATCCACCAACTCGCCGCGGGTGAACACGCGCGAAGGATTGCGCGCCATATGCACCAGCAGACGAAACTCGGTCAGCGTCAGCGCCACCTCGCGTCCCGACACCCGCGCGATGTGGCTTTCGGTATCGATCTCCAGATCGCCCACCCGCAACATGGCCGGACCACCTGCGGCCCCTGCCCGGCGCAAAATGGCGCGCAGCCGCGCCACCACTTCCACCGGATTGAAAGGCTTGACCACATAATCATCCGCGCCAATGCGCAAGGCCTGCAATTTGTCGATATCCTGATCCAGCGCGGTGATCATGATGACTGGCGTCTCGGCCTCGCGCCGGATCTGGGTCAACACTTCCCAGCCATCCAATTGCGGCATGCCCACGTCCAGCAAGACAATGTCCGGCCGCAAGGCGCGATGCAGATCCAGCGCCACCCGGCCATCGGCGGCATGGACAGTACGAAAACCCTCCCGCTCCAGATAGGCGCGCAGGATATCGGCAATATCGTGGTCATCTTCGGCGATCAGGGCAAGGGCAGTCATGCGCCCTTGTATCACCGCTCATGATCTTGCGGCCAGATGGCTCCACACAATCTCCACGAAACCTCCACAAAGAAGCCATCATCAAGGTTCATAGAGGCATGATGCGATACAATCCCCTTCAACTTGCCCTTCCCCTGCTCTCTTTGGCCTTGGCGGCCTGCAATGGCGATGCCCCGCCCATGGGCCCGCCACCGGCAGAAGTGTTGATCACGGCTGCACAGGACCAATCCGTCGCGCTGGCCGATGAATTACCAGGTCGCGTGGTGGCCTTCCGCACGGCGGAAATCCGGCCTCAGGTCGGCGGCATCGTCCAAAGCCGTCTGTTTACCGAAGGCGCGATGGTGACCGCTGGCCAGCCCCTGTTCCAGATCAACCCCGCCCCTTTCCGCGCCGATGCCGCCAGCGCCTCGGCCACTCTGGCCCGCGCGCAGGCAACCTATGCCCGTGCCGCCACACAGGCCGACCGGTTAAAGCCGCTGGTGGGCGCAGATGCGATCAGCCGCCAGACCTATGACGATGCCACGGTCGCCCGCGATCAGGCCGCCGCCGATGTGGCGCAGGCCCGCGCCGCGCTGGACCGCCGCCGCCTCGATCTGGGCTTTGCCCGCGTGACCTCGCCCATTTCCGGCCAGATTGGCGCCGCCAGCGTGACCGAGGGCGCCTTGGTGGGCACGACAGACGCCAATCCCATGGCCACCGTGCAGCAGATCGACAAGGTCTATGTCGATGTGCGCCAACCCGCCGCGCGCCTTGATGCGTTGCGCGCCGCTGTGGCCGAAGGCGCCGGAGCAGGCGCTGCTCCGGTGGAGATCATCTCGGCTTCGGGCCAGCCCCATCCGGTGAAAGGGCGACTGCTGTTTTCCGATGTGACCGTGGATCCGGGCACCGGCAATGCTGTGGTGCGTGTGCTGGTGGACAATCCGGGCAACCGCCTGCTGCCCGGCATGTTTGTGCGCGCCCGCCTGCCGCGTTTGCATATGCCCCATGCCATTACCGTGCCGCAACAGGCAGTGGGCCATGATGCCGCAGGCCGCGCTGTGATCCATATCTGGAACGGGCGCGGGCTGGAGGAACGTCAGGTCGAGGCCGGCGATGTGGTGGATGGCGCGATCATCATCACCAAAGGGCTGAAGGCCGGTGAACAAGTGGTGGTGGTGGGCATGGACCGCGTGCTGCCCGGTGCGCCGGTCAAGGCTTTGCCGTGGAAAGCGCCTGCCCCCACCGCGCCCGCCGCGCATTAAGGGGACGCAGCGCAATGATCCCCCAATTCTTCATCAAACGCCCCGTCTTTGCCTGGGTGGTGGCGATCGCCATCGCGCTGGCGGGCCTGATCGCCTTGCCATCGATTCCCGTGGCACGCTTCCCTTCCGTCGCCCCGCCCTCAGTGACGATCACCGCCACCTATCCGGGCGCCACGCCCCAGACCATGAATGATGGGGTGGTGGCGCTGATCGAGCGGGAATTGTCGGGCGCGAAAAGGCTGCTCTATTTTGAATCCAGCGCCGACACCTCCGGTTCGGCCACCATCACCGCGACTTTCCAGCCCGGCACCAATCCGGAGCTGGCGCTGGTTGACGTGCAAAACCGGCTGAAGCTGATCGAACCGCGCCTGCCGCAAACCGTGCGGCAATATGGTCTGGCGGTGGAAGTGGCCAATAATGGCTTTTTGATGCTGGTGGGCCTCAATTCGCCCGATGGCCGTTATGACGAAGCCGCTCTGGGCGACTATCTGGCGCGCAATATCGTCAATGAATTGAAGCGCATCCCCGGCGTTGGCCGCGTACAGAGCTTCTCTGCGGAAAAGGCGATGCGGGTCTGGGTCGATCCGGCCAAGCTGATTGCCTATGATCTGGCCATGGCGGATGTCACCACGGCCATTGCCGCGCAGAATATCCAGATCGCGCCGGGCACTTTGGGCGCGGAACCGGCCTTGAAGGGGCAGCGCGTGCTGGTGCCGTTGACAGCCAGCGGGCAATTGACCAGCCCGCAGGAATTTGAACGCATCGTTCTGAAGGCCAATAGCAATGGCGGCACGGTGACCTTGGGCGATGTGGCCCGCGTGGAAATCGGCCAGCAGAACTACATGATGTCCACCCGCGAGAACGGCCGCGCGGGCGCCTCGGCCGCGATCCAGCTGGCACCGGGCGCCAATGCGGTACAAGTCTCCGATGCGGTGCGGGCGCGGATGCAGGAAATCGCCCGCGCCATGCCCAAGGGCATGGAATGGACCGTGCCTTTTGACACTGCCCCCTTCGTGCGCATCTCTATCGAGAAAGTGCTGCATACGCTGGCCGAGGCCATGGTGCTGGTCTTCCTTGTCATGTATCTGTTCTTGCAGAATATGCGCTATACGCTGGTGCCTGCCGTGGTCGCGCCCATTGCCTTGCTGGGCACGGTGGCGGTGATGGCGCTCACCGCCTATTCGCTCAATGTGCTGACCATGTTCGGCATGGTGCTGGCCATTGGCATCATCGTCGATGACGCGATTGTGGTGGTGGAAAATGTCGAGCGGATCATGGCCGAGCAGGGCCTCTCCCCGCGTGAAGCCACGCAAAAGGCGATGGGCGAGATTACGGGTGCGGTTATCGGCATTACGCTGGTGCTGGTTTCAGTATTCATCCCCATGGCCTTTGCCAGCGGATCGGTGGGGGTGATCTATCGTCAATTTGCTATGTCCATGGCGGTCAGCATCCTGATCTCGGCCGTGCTGGCACTTTCGTTGACCCCTGCGCTTTGTGCCACGGTGTTGAAGCCTGTGCATGGCCATGTGGCCAAGCCCCGCTTCTTTGCCGCATTTGACCGCCTGTTTGAACGCCTGACCCATGGCTATTCGGGCTGGGTCGCGCGCGTCATCCGGCGCAGCGGGCGGGCGATGGTGGCCTTGGGGGTAGTGGTCGCGCTGCTGGGATTTGCCTTCTGGCGCCTGCCCACGGCCTTTCTGCCCGAGGAAGATCAGGGTTATTACATGACCGCCTTCCAGCTTCCCGCCGATGCCACCGCCGAACGCACACGTGAAGCGGTGATGACACTGGAGCGCCATCTTGCCACCCGCCCTGCGATCAAGGGCAATGAGGCGATCCTTGGCTTCGGCTTTTCCGGTGCTGGCCCCAATGCCGCCATTGCCTTTACCATCCTGAAGGATTGGGAGGAGCGTGGTTCGGCGACATTGAAGGACGAGGTGGCCCGCACCGCCGCCGCCATGTCGGTCATCAAGGAAGGCATCATCATGAGCCTTGTCCCCCCCGCGATTGACGAACTGGGCAATTCCTCCGGCTTTGCCATGCGGTTGGAGGACCGCGCGGGCCGTGGGCATGATGCCCTGGTCGCGGCGCAGAACCAGTTGCTGGGCCTTGCCGCACAAAGCAAGAAGGTGATGGGCGTCTATCCCGATGGTTTGCCTGCGGGGACCAGCATTCACCTGACCATCGACCGTCAGAAGGCCGAAGCCTTGGGCGTGCCGTTTGACCGGATCAGCGATACTCTATCGGCGGCGATGGGTTCTGCCTATGTGGGCGACTTCCCCAATCAGGGGCGGATGCAGCAGGTGATCGTGCAGGCCGATGCGCCCTATCGCATGAACCTGTCCGATATGATGCGCTTGAACCTGCGGAACAATACCGGTTCGATGGTGCCCTTGTCCGAAGTGGTGCGTGCCGATTGGCAGCAAACGCCGCTGCAACTGGTGCGTTACAATGGCTATCCTGCGCTGCGCCTGTCGGGCATGGCCGCGCCGGGCGTGTCCAGCGGCGATGCCATGGCCGAAATGCAGCAATTGGCCCAGCAATTGCCTCCCGGTTTCGCGGTGGAATGGACCGGCCTCTCCTATCAGGAACAGCAATCGGGGGCACAGGCGCCCATGTTGCTGGCCCTTTCGATGCTGGCCGTGTTTCTGGTGCTGGCGGCCATGTATGACAGTTTCGCCATTCCGCTGGCGGTGATGCTGGTGGTGCCGCTGGGGCTGATCGGCGCGGTGGTGGCGGTCGAGGCACGGGGCATGGCCAATGACGTGTTCTTTAAAGTGGGCCTGATCACCATCATCGGCCTTTCAGCAAAGAATGCGATCCTGATCGTGGAATTTGCCCGCCATTATCGCGCGGCAGGCATGGGTCTGGTGGAAAGCGCCATGGCGGCGGCCAAGGTGCGCCTGCGCCCGATCGTAATGACCTCGCTGGCTTTCACGCTGGGCGTGGTGCCGCTGATGTTGGCCTCTGGCGCCAGCGCCGAGACGCAGGCCGCGATTGGCACCGGCGTGTTTGGCGGCATGATTTCGGGCACGGTGCTGGCGGTGTTCTTTGTGCCGGTGTTCTTTGTGGTGGCCTTGGGGATCAGCGAGAGATTGGGTTTTGGTGGTTTGCGCAAAAAGAAAAAGCAGGAGCAAGCCGATGCGTAAGGCAATGATTTTGGCGCTGTTGCCCCTGTCTGCACAGGCGGTGGCCGCCCCTGCGCCGCTGCCTGTGGCGCCCATACCGGCGGCTTATGCCGTTACCGAGCCTTTGGCGCCTCTAGCTTGGCGCGATTTCTTTGGCGATGCGCGTTTGCAGCGTTTGATCGCGCTGGCCCTGAATGAAAACAGGGATTTGCGCATTGCACTGCTCAATGCACAGGCGGCGCGAGCGGCTTTATCCATCGCCAGAGGGGCGCAATTGCCAACGGTGGAGGCACAGGGCAATTTCACCAGCGCCCAGACCGCAGGTGGTGGATTTGGTGGATTTCGATACGATCAATTCACCGGACAGGTTTCCTTGACCAGTTTCGAGCTTGATCTCTTTGGTCGCTTGCGCGCCCAGACCCGCGCCGCTTTTGACCGCTATCTGGCCAGCGAGGCGGGACGGCGGGCAAGCGAATTGACCGTGATCGGCGCGGTGGCCGAGGCCTATGTGGCGCAAAGGCTGGCGCAGGAGCAGCGGCAATTGACCGCCTCGACGCTGGCTGATTGGCGCGTCTCGCTCGACCTGACCCGCCGCCTGCATGACGCGGGTCAGTCCAGCGGCCGCGATCTGGCACAAGCCGAGGGGCTGGTGCGCCAAGCCGAGGCCGATCTGGCCCAGCGCCAGCGCGAGGAGGAACAAGCGACGCACGCCCTGTCGCTGGCCATTGGCGCGCCTTTGCCTGCGGATTTGCCGGAGGCCGTGGGGTTGATGGCATCCTCCTTGCCCGACCATTTGGCGGCGGGCCTGCCTTCGGAATTGCTGACCAACCGGCCCGATATTGTGCAGGCGGAGTATAATTTGCGCGCAGCCCAAGCCGATGTAAGTGCCGCTCGCGCAGCGTTTTTTCCTCGCCTGTCGTTGACGGGCGCGCTGGGTGTCGTCAGCCCCGCTTTGTCCAATTTGTTTTCCGGGGGAAACAAGGCGTGGAACTATGTGCCAGCCGTCGCGCTGCCTTTGTTCCCCGCCACCAACCTGAAAGGCAATTTGCGGCAGGCCAAAGCGCAGCAGGACATCGCTGTTGCCACCTATGAAAAGGCCATCCAGACCGCCTTTGCCGAAGTGGCCGACGGCATTTCCGCCCAGCAAACCTACGGCCCCCAACTGGCCGCGCAAGCCGCAGCCGCAGAGGTTGCGGATCGGCGCGTGGGCCTGTCGAAACTGCGCTATCAGGCCGGTGTCGACAGCCGCTTGGAACTGCTGGATGCGCAGCGCAGCGCCTATTCGGCACGGCAGTCCCTCCTGTCCGCAAGGGCTGCTGCCTTACTGGGCATGATCAGGCTCTATCGCGCCTTGGGTCATAATTAGGCGGGGATATCGCCTTCTTCCCCGCGTCACCGTCACAGGCTGATGGTGGCGCGGGGCCACATAATTCTTGCTAATGCATTTGATTCGCATTAACCGGGCACCAATCTGTTCTCGGAAAGGTTCCTAATGCGTATCCCCCTGTTGCTTTGCGCCACCTCCCTTTGCACTTTCGCCAGCCCGTCACTGGCGGCAGAAGACGAGGAAGCAGGCCGCGACACAATCGTTGTCACCGGCACAGCCCAACGAGAGACGCCCTCTGTCACGGGCCTTGCGCTGACGCTGCGCGAAACGCCGCAATCGGTCACTGTGCTGGACCGGCAGCGGATCGAGGATTTTGCTCTCAACAATGTGAATGACTTGCTGGCGCAGGCCTTGGGCATCAATGTCGAACGGGTGGAAACCGATCGCACCGAATATACCTCGCGCGGCTTTGATGTAACCAATTTCCAGATCGATGGCATCGGCCTGCCCCTGCGTTGGGGCATCGCCTATGGCGAGACCGACACCGCCCTTTACGAGAAGGTGGAGGCCATTCGCGGCGCCAATGCCTTGATGACAGGCGTGGGCAATCCTTCGGCGACCATCAATTATGTGCGCAAGCGTCCAACCAAAGACTTCCACCTCAAAGCCAATGCCCAAATCGGCAGCTGGAACCAATGGCGCGTGGATGGCGATGTGTCGGGCGCCGTCACCAAGGATGGCAAACTGTCACTCCGCTTGATCTATGCCCATGACCAGCGCGATTCCTATTTGCGCTATAACCATGTGAACCGCAATGTTCTGGGCGTTCTGGCCGCTTACGAAATCACGCCCCAACTCTCACTCAACGCTGGCTATACCTATCAGGACAATGACGCGCGCGGCGTCTTGTGGGGCTCCTTGCCGCTGATCTACACCAATGGCACGCGCGTCTCCTATCCCGTCTCAGCCAGCACATCGGCGCCTTGGACCTTCTGGAATGTGACCGACCAGACCGCTTTTGGCGAACTTGAGTGGAAAGGCCAAAATGGGTGGCAGGCGCGCGGCCGTTATACCTATAATAAGCGTAATTCGCTGGCCAAATTGCTGTATGGCTATGGTTATGCCGATGCCACGACCGGTCTTGGCAATGCGGCATGGCCGGGGATCTATCGCTCGCCCTATGAACAGCATCTGTTTGACGGGCAGGCATCGGGTCCGGTCCATCTGCTCGGCCGTGAACACCAGATCTCGCTCGGCCTGTCGCATGGTTCGATGCATGGGCAGGAATTTTCGCAATCCACCCTTTCTTATCCCTCCTATGCCTCGGTCACCGATTGGGCGATCAATGGCATCTATCCCGCCGAAGGCAGCTATGCCGCCGAAGTGCAATCCGAAGACAGCCGCGACCAATTGACCCGCGTCTATGGCGCGTTTCACGCCAATTTCACCGATCGGTTGAAGGGCGTCTTTGGCGCCAGCGCCATTTGGCTGCGCTCCTCCGGCACATCCTATGATGTCGACCAGACCCGCCGCAATTCCGCGCTCAGCCCCTATGCCGGTCTGGTGTTTGACGCCAGCAAGCAGGTCTCTTTCTATGCCAGCTATACCGACATCTATAATCCGCAAAAGGAAGTGGATCTCACCAACACCCGCCTTGCACCCGCCAAGGGCACCAGCATCGAAGGCGGGATCAAAAGCGAATGGTTCGACAAGCGCCTCTTTGCCAGCGCCGCGATTTTCCGCGCGCGTCAAACCGGTCTGGCCGAGGCGGCGGGTGTGTTTGGCGTGGGTGAGGCAGGCCGCGTAGGCACCAGCTATTATCGCGGCGTCGACACCACCGCGCGCGGCTTTGAACTGGAAATCACCGGCCAGATCACCCCCCAATGGTCGATCAGCGGCGGCTATACCGGCCTTGAGGTGAAGGACCAGAACGGCAATCCCACCCGCACCTATCTACCCACCAAATCGCTCAAACTGGCCAGCACCTATGCCATACCGGCCCTGAACGACCTGAAACTGGGCGCGCAATGGCGGTGGCAGAACGCCATCCGCACCACCGACAGCAGCGTGGTCTATTACGGCGTGGTGAGCGAACCGGTGACGATCACCCAAAAGGCCTATGGCGTGCTGGACCTGATGGCCAGCGCCCAAGTGGCGCCCCATGTGCGGGCCAGCGTGAACCTGCGCAATGCGGGCAATGTCCATTATCTGGGCAGCCTGAAATGGGGTCAGGGCTTTTACGCCGCCCCGCGCAGCGTGATGGCCTCGGTGCAAGTGGCCTTTTGATCATGGCATGGCAGGCGGGGAACTGGCGGATCACCCGCCAATTCTGGGTCGTGGCCCATCGCTGGGCCGGACTGACACTGGCGCTGTTTCTGGCAGTGGCGGGGTTTACCGGCATTTTTCTGGCATGGATCGACGAGCTGGAGGTGGCCGCAGCGCCGCAACTCCAGCTCGCGCCACCGCCCCATGCCGGAGCCAGACCGCTGTCCACGCTGGCATTGCGGGAACAGGTGCTCGCCCGCTATCCGCTTGCCCGCATCGATTATCTGCCGCTCCATATCGAAGAGGGGCGCTCTTTGCGCCTCTATCTGACTTGGCCTGCGGGTATCCAGGCGCCCGACTGGGATGATCTCTTCCTCGATCCCTATACGGGCAAGGAATTGGGGCGGCGCCAATGGGGCAATATCGGGCAGGGGTTGAAGAACCTGATGCCCTTTGTCTATCGCCTGCATTACAGTCTGGCGCTGGGCCCCTATGGAACGCTGGCTTTCGGGCTGGCGGCGCTGGTCTGGGTGGTGGATTGCTTTGTCGGCTTTTACCTCACCCTGCCAGCTGGCCCGTTGCGTTGGGCAACATGGCGCAAGGCATGGACCCTGCGCCCGCGCAAATCGGGCCAGAAGCTGTGGAGCTACAAGCTCAATTTCGACCTGCATCGTGCAGGCGGCCTGTGGGTCTGGCCGCTGCTGCTGGTCTTTGCCTTGTCCAGCCTGTCTTTCAACCTGCCGCAAGTCTATGCCCCCATCCTGCAGGCCTTGGGCGGAAGGGACCATCGCGCGCTCTATGAAGGCGCCACCTTGCCCAGCCCGCGCAACCTTCCCAAGCTGGCCTTTGAACCAGCACTGAAACGCGGCAAATGGCTGGCCGAGGCAGAAACCGCCAAGGCAGGTCTTGCCATGGCCGATTGGGGGGAAAGCTATCTCTGGTACATCCCGACAACCGGCACCTATCTCTATGGCTTCACCTCCAGCGCGGATATTTCCAAACATGGCGAAGGCAGTTTTGTCGCCTTTGACAGCGACACTGGCCGCCTGCGCGCGGTTCAATTCCCCACCGGACAGACAGGCGCCAACACGTTTACGACTTGGATCGAAGCGATCCACACCGCCCATGTCGGCGGGATGCTCTGGCGCATGGGCACCAGCCTGCTGGGCGCCATTGTCACGATGCTATGCATAACCGGCGTGGTCATCTGGATGAAAAAGCGCAGCGCAAGATTGTCACGCCTGACCAAGGGGTAACACGCCTGCTCCCGCTTGCCTTCCCCACGCTCCAGCGCCATGGCATAGATCATGTCCGCCGCCTATCGCCTTGAAGCCACCGCCGCCCAGATCGCGCAAAGCCTGCGCGCCGATGTAGCGGGCGATGTCTGGCCGGGCGGGCAGGTCAGCCCTGCCTCTTACGTGCCGGTGGTGGTCAGCAACCGCGAAAAGGGCCGCCATCTGGTGCCGCGCCTGTGGGGCGTGCCGCCGCCGCCCAATGCCCGCGATCCCTATGTGGTGCCCTTTGTGCGCAATCTGGACAGCCCTTTCTGGATCGGCAATCTGCGCCACACCCAGTTCCGCTGCCTTGTGCCGATGACCGGCTTTTTGCGGCGCGGCGAATGGTTCACCGCCACCGACCAGCCCGTTTTCGCCTGCGCGGGCCTGTGGCGCGATAGCGAGATCCCCAGCTTTGCCATCATCACCTGCGGCGAGGGCCAACCGATGCCCTTGTTGTTAACGCCTGAAACCTATGACATCTGGCTGCATGCCGATTTTAAACTGGCGCGCAAACTGGTGGGCAGCGC
The DNA here is from genome assembly GCF_004005905.1 of Novosphingobium umbonatum. Classification (GTDB taxonomy): domain Bacteria; phylum Pseudomonadota; class Alphaproteobacteria; order Sphingomonadales; family Sphingomonadaceae; genus Novosphingobium; species Novosphingobium umbonatum. Next base: position 67,884 of record NZ_SACO01000016.1, on the reverse strand, counting down.
CGCCTCGGCCTGAGGTGCCGCCACCGCCTCGCCAATCAACAGCAGCGTCGGGTCATCATCGCTGATCGTGGCGACCAGAAAGGCCAGCGCGTGCAATTGGCCACGGATCAACCTTTCATCGGGGCGCGAGACATTGACCGCCACCATCACCGGCGTTTGCGGATCACGCCCCGCCGCGATCAATTGCCGCGCCACCTCGCCTGCCGCCGCTCGCCCCATATAAATGCCCAAAGTGCCCTGAGGCTGGGCCAGAGCCGCCCAATCGAGCGCCAAAGCCTCGCCCGCCCGCACATGCGCGGTCAGCAGCGTGATCCCCCGTGCCGTCCCGCGCAGGGTCAGCGAGCTTTGCCCGCTGGCCGCCGCCGCGCTGGCGGTGGTGATACCGGGGCAAATGCGGAAAGGCAGGCCCGCCTGCGCCAAGGCCGCCATTTCCTCCGCGCTGCGCCCGAAGATCGAGGGATCGCCCCCTTTCAACCGCACCACGCGATGCCCAGCCAAACCGGCCTCGACCAGCAGATCATTGATGCTGCCCTGCGCCTTGCTATGGCGCCCCGAACGCTTGCCCACGCTCACCAGCCTTGCATCGGCACGGGCCAGCGCCAACACGCCCTCGCCCACCAGCGCATCGTAAAAGACCACATCGGCGGCGCGGATCAGCCTTTCAGCCTTGCGCGTCAGCAATTCGGGATCCCCCGGCCCCGCACCCACCAGCCAGACCAAACCCTTGGGAAAATCTTCGCTCATTCCGCAGGCTCCTTCGCAAGGGTGACAGCCAGCAATTTGGCCAAAGCCGGTCGACACGATCCGCAATTGGTGCCAGCGCAAGTGGCCTTGCCAATCGCGGCAACACTTGTCGCGCCTTCCTCGATCGCGCGGGTAATCTGTTTTTCGCCCACGCCATGGCACACGCAAACCATCGGCCCGCAATCGGGCGCCGGCGTGCTGGAACGGCCCGCCAGCCACGCCATGGGATCGCCATCCTCGCTGGAGAGTTGCCCCGCGATCCAGTCCCGCGCGGGCAAAGTGCCGCTGCGGGTGATGAACAGAGCCGCCTCCAGACCGCCCCCTGCCCCGCGCATCGCGATCCGGCGCATGCCGCGCACCACATCGGCCACTTCCATCCTCTCGCCCGCAGGCAACAGGGCGTCGACTGGCACGGCATCGTCACCGGCCAGTTCATAGAGCCAGCCACCCTTCACCGCCGAACGGCTCCACCAGGCCAGCCCTTCGGGCGCCACCACATCGCGGCGCAACAGGAAACCGCGCCATGCGCTGCTGACCGGCTCGACGCGGGCAGGCGTGTTTTTGAAACCGGGTTGGCCGGACACGGGGTCGCGCCTCTGATCGGGCAAGAGATTGGCCCGCGCCCCGCCCGCCATCACATCGGTCCAATGCATGGGCACAAAGACATCCCCGCGCCGCTGCCCTTCGGCAAGGCCCACGCGAAACACCGCCGCGCCCGAAGCGGTCACAACCCGCGCCAGTCCGCCATCGGCCAGCCCGTAAAGCACCGCATCGTCAGGATGCACTTCCAGCAAAGCCTCACGCCGATGCTGCGCCAAAGTGGGCGCATAACCGGTGCGCGTCATCGTATGCCATTGGTCGCGATAACGCCCCGTGTTGAGCCGCAGCGGGAAGGCCGCATCCATCGCCTTGGGCGTCAACGGCTGCACGGGAACCAGTTGCATCGCCCGCCCCGCCATGGGATAGGCGCCGCCCCATTGGAACGGCTCCAGCGCTTCATATTCCTCATCGGACAGCTGCGCATAGGTGGTCAAATCCAGCGCCTTGCCACGCGCCACCGCCAGCGCAGTCATACCGGCATATTCGCGCCAGATCGCAGCGGGGGAGTTAAAAGCGAAGGCATCGCTCCAGCCCAGACGCTGCGCCACCTGCCCCATGATCCACCAATCCGCCTTGGCCTCTCCGGGGGCAGGCAACAAGGCACGCTGGCGGCTGATGCGGCGCTCCGAATTGGTCACCGTGCCATCCTTTTCCCCCCAAGCATGGGCGGGCAACAGGATATGGGCGAAACGGGTGGTATCGGTATCGGCAATCGCTTCGGACACCACCACCGTGGGGCAACGCGCCAAAGCTTCACGCACAAAGCCGGAATCGGGCATGGAAACCGCCGGATTGGTGGCCATCACCCAAAGGAACTTGATCCGCCCCTCATGCACCGCGCGGAACATCTCCACCGCCTTCAGGCCAGGGCCGGTGCAAATATTGGCCGTGTTCCAATAGGCCGCCACATCGCGCAATTCTGCGGGCGAAAAGCCCAGATGGCAGGCCAGCATATTGGCCAGCCCGCCAACTTCCCGCCCGCCCATGGCATTGGGCTGGCCGGTCATGCTGAAAGGGCCCATGCCCACATCATTGATCCGGCCCATGGCCAGATGCAGGTTGATGATCGCATTGCCCTTATCCGTGCCGCCGACGGACTGGTTGGCGCCCATGGAAAAGACCGTGACCATGCGCGGATGGGCGGCAACCAGATCGGCCAGCGCGGCAAATTGTTCAGGCAGAACGCCCGCATCACAGGCCAGATCCTGCGGCAAAACACCCGCCGCGCCAGCCAGACCGCGCGCATCCATCTCGGCCAGCAGCGCGTTGAACAGCGCCACGTCCCCATCGGGCGCCACGGCCACATGCAGGTCGGCCTGTTCGGCGGTTTCGGTGCGGCGGGGATCGATCACCACAATCTTGGTGCCACGCGCAGAGCGGGCCGCCTCGATCCTTTGCCAAATCACCGGATGGCACCATGCGGTGTTGCTGCCCACCAGCAGGATCAGATCGGCCTCATCCAGATCTGTATAGGACACCGGCACCACATCCTCGCCAAAGGCTCGATTATGGGCGGCCACCGCGCTGGCCATGCACAGGCGGGAATTGGTGTCGATATTGCCGCTGCCGATGAAGCCTTTCATCAGCTTGTTGGCAACGTAATAGTCCTCGGTCAGCAATTGGCCCGAAACATAGAAACCGACCGCATCGGGGCCATGCTGCTCGATCGTCTCGCGCAAACGCAGCGCCACTTCATCCAGCGCCTCGCCCCAATTGCTGCGTTTCCCATGCAGCATCGGGTGCAGCAAACGCCCCTCCAGCCCCATGGTTTCGGCCAGATGTGTCCCCTTGGAACACAGGCGGCCATGGTTGGCAGGATGGGCTTTGTCGCCGGTGATGGTGACGGGGCGCCGCGCCTCTCCTCCTGCAAAAGGCGCAGGCCCCGCCACCTGGGCGGTGATCCCGCAGCCCACGCCGCAATAGGCGCAAGTGGTGCGGATCACGCGCTCGCTCATGCAGCCTTCTCCGGCGCGCGGGCGGTTACCAAAGCCTCACGCAGCAGATAGATGCGCCCCGCATCCACGCGGACGGGGATGGTCGGCACACAACCCTTGTCATCCCCCTGCGCCTCGCCGGTCTTGAGGCTGATGTTCCAGCTATGCAGCGGGCAGGTCACCACCGTGCCATGCACGATCCCCTGGCTCAGCGGGCCATGCTTATGCGGGCATTTGTTGACCAGCGCATAGAACTGATTGTCCATCGTGTGGAAAATGGCGATCTCCTCGCCCCCCTGAACGGGCAGAGTGCGGGCATTGCCGGGGCTAATTTGCGTGACGGGCCCGATGTCGATCCATTCACCAGTGACAGGGGCGCCGATCATTGTGCATTCTCCAGCAGGCGGGGTTTGGGAAAGGGACGGAACTCGGCCAGATGCTGGTGCAACTCGGCATCTTCACCGGCGGCGCGACGCGCCCATGGATCGTCCTGCATGAATTGCTGCGAATAGCGGAAACGGGCGGCCAGACGGCTTACCGCTTCGGGATCATCGAGCAGCTGGGCTTTGACATAGTCCAAACCGACGCGTTCGATCCATGGCGCGGTGCGTTCCAGATACCATGCCTGTTCGCGGTAAAGCTGGATAAAGGCCGCACACATATCGAGCGCTTGGCTTTCCGTCTCCACCTTGCACAACAGATCCGTGCCGCGCAGATGGATGCCGCCATTGCCGCCCACATGCAGTTCATAGCCTGAATCCACGCAGATCACGCCAAAGTCCTTGATCGTCGCCTCGGCGCAATTGCGCGGGCAACCCGACACGGCGATCTTGAACTTGTGCGGCATCCAGCTGCCCCAGGTCATCTGCTCGGTCTTGATGCCAAGGCCGGTAGAATCCTGCGTACCGAACCGGCACCATTCGGAACCAACGCAGGTTTTGACCGTGCGCAAGCTCTTGCCATAGGCATGGCCCGACACCATCCCCGCCGCATTGAGATCGGCCCAGATCGCGGGCAGATCCTCCTTCTTGATCCCGAAAAGGTCGATCCGCTGGCCGCCGGTCACTTTCACCAGACGCGCTTCATATTTGTCCGCCGCATCGGCAATGGCGCGCAGTTCGTTCGGCGTAGTCACCCCGCCCCACATGCGCGGCACCACCGAATAGGTGCCATCCTTCTGGATATTGGCATGCATACGCTCGTTGACGAAGCGGCTCTTCTGATCGTCCACATATTCGCCCGGCCATGCGCAAAGCAGGTAATAGTTGAGCGCCGGACGGCAGGAAGCGCAGCCATCGGGCGTCTTCCATGTCAACGCCTGCATCACCGCAGGGATCGCCTTCAGCTCCTTTTCCACGATCTGGCGGCGCACGTCGTCATGGCTGAAGCTGGTGCATTTGCACATGGTCTTGGGGCCGGATTTGACCTCATCCCCCAAGGTCAGCGCCAGCAGGCTTTCCACCAGCCCCGTGCAGCTACCGCAGGAAGCCGAAGCCTTGCATTGGCTGCGCACCATATCGAGCGAGCAAGCCCCGCCCAGAATCGTGTCCACCACCTTGCCCTTGGTCACGCCGTTGCAGCCGCAAATCTCGGCATCGTCCGAGAGCGCCGCAACGGCCGCATTAGGGTCCGCAAGGGCACCTCCGCCCTGGGCAAAGGCCTGACCAAAGATCAGGGCTTCGCGGATGTCGGAAATGTCTTCCTCGCGCTTCAACAGGTCGAAATACCAGCTGCCATCGGCGGTATCGCCATAAAGCACCGCGCCGATCAGGCGGTTGTCCTTGACCACCACGCGCTTGTAAATGCCGCGTGCGGCATCGCGCATCACGATGTCTTCGCAGCCCTCGCCGCCGGAAAAATCACCGGCCGAGAACAGGTCGATGCCCGAAACCTTGAGCTTGGTGCTGGTGACCGAGCCTGAATAGGGCGCCTCACCGCCGGTAGCCCCTTCGGCCAAGGAGCGGCACATATCCCACAAGGGCGCAACCAGACCATAGCAGGTGCCGCGATGCTGCACACATTCGCCCACCGACAGGATCGCCGGATCGCTGGTGACCATGTGATCATCGACCACAATGCCGCGTTCCACCGTCAAACCTGCCGACTTGGCCAGTGCGGTCGAGGGGCGAATACCCACCGCCATCACCACAATGCTGGCGGCAATCTCGCGCCCGTCTTTCAGGCGAACGCCGGCAACCTTGCCGCCCTCGCCGATGATCTCGGCGGTGTCCGCGCCGGTCAGGATCGTCTGGCCCCGGCGTTCCAATTCGCTCTTCAGCAGGAAGCCCGCAGCCTCGTCCAGTTGGCGCTCCATCAGCGTGGGCATCAGATGGATCACCGTGACCTTCATACCGCGCAAGGACAGGCCATGAGCCGCTTCCAGACCCAAGAGGCCGCCGCCGATCACCACAGCGTCACCGCCCTTATCCGCCGCCGCCAGCATCTTGTCCACATCGTCCAGATCGCGGAAAGCCACCACGCCTTCCAGATCCTTGCCCGGCACCGGAATGATAAAAGGTTCCGAACCCGTGGCGATCAACAGCCGGTCATAGGCCTCCACCCGCCCCGAAGCGCTGGTGACCGTGCAGGTCGCCCGATCGATCGACACCACCGCATCGCCCGAAACCAGCGTGATACCATTGGCATCATACCATTCCTGCGTGTTGATGATGATGTCTTCAAACGCCTTCTCGCCCGCCAACACGGGGGAAAGCATGATACGGTTGTAATTGACCCGCGGCTCGGCGCCGAAAATGGTGATGGCATAGCGTGTGGCGTCGCGGGCAAGGATTTCCTCCACCGCGCGGCAACCGGCCATGCCATTGCCAATCACCACCAGCCTTTCGCGGGCACCGTTCAGGCCTTGGGCAGCCATGTCTGGATTGGGCGCATTCACCGCATTCACTCCTAGCTTTGCGCGAGGCAATGCAAAAAGCCGCCACGATCCGGCCCAAGCGAAGGGGCTGGTTCGAGGCGGCTGCATTGCCACGCATGATGGGGATAGTGGGCCGGTGATTCTTTGCCATGCCACCCGACTTTGGGTGGAGAATCCGGCACCGATTGCCCTTAGAATAGCGCATCGATGCCAATCTGCAAGAGATTTTGACGGGCAGCGATGCAATCACGCAAATCAGAAGGCGTATTCGGCCTGGAGCCAGAACTTTTTGGTATCCACACCAAAGCCCTTGGCCTGATAATCGGCATATTTCACCAGCCAGTTGATCTTGCGGGTCTTGAAGCCGATCTGGGCGTCGAACTCATTGCCATATTTGGTGCTTTTCACGTCCGAACCGAACAGGTGATAGCTGGCGCTGTAATTCAGGCCGGGTAAAGCCTTGACCTTGGGAAACTTGCCCGAAAGCCCGACATAGCTGTCGCGCAAACCATTGGCAGGCGTGGTCAGGAACATGTCGGCCGTGCCGTTGAACTTGTGCAGCAGCGCCATCGGGGTCTGGAACGACCAGGTGCCATTGGCGGCCTTGGTGCTGGCGCCCAGCTCTTCATAGCCGACCGTGACCATATGGTTGCCCATGGTCAAATTGCCCTCGCCCGCCAGATATTCCACCTGATAGGCCTTGGTGTTGTTGCCATATTCGCGCTGCTTGGCATAGCTGCCGGTCAGGTTGAGGCTGACGGTCTTGCCGAACTTATACGGGGCGGTGACGAAGCGTGCGCCATAGGTTTGCGAACTATCCAGCGTGCTACGCGCGGCGGCGTTGGAAAAGGCGGTCTTGTCGTAATCAAGCAGATAGGCAAAGCCCTTCACCTGACCCAGCTTGTGTTTGTAGCCCGCGCCGAGGAAGATGAACTGGCCATTATAGGCCTTGCGCGCGCCGCCATCATTGCCAAACACGGTGCGCTGGCTCTTGGCATAGGTGCCGTCCAGCGAGATCGGGCCATAATTGACCGTGGCGCGGGCCGCATCAAAGGTCTGCTCGTTCTGACGCCATGCCAGCGCGCCAACAAAGCGTTGATCGTCCAGCGTGATGCGCTGGCGTCCGACGGTCAGGCCGAAAATCTTGTTCTGATAGCCGATTTGCAAGCGGTTGATCGCCGCATTTTCCGGATCGGGGATCACGGCATGGCTGTTGCGATCCTGATTGCTGGCGGCATTCACATAGGGAAAGGCGTCATAGCTGCGGCCCAGAGCCACCGTGCCCGCGCCTTCGAACAAAGCCGAAAGGCCGGTGGACTTGTCCTTGATTTCCGCACCAGCGCGGACACGCAAGGTCACAGCATCCGCGTCCGAAGCCGTCGGACGGTCCACATTTTCCCAGCGCAGACGCGCGTCCAGAATGGGGTCCAGCGTCATGCCATCGGCAAAAGCGACCGGATCACCAAATTGCTTCTTGGGAGCATCAGCGGCCTGGGCATTGGTGGCCAATAAAGCGATTGGCGCGGTGGCCAGCAAATAACGTAACATGGCTTGTCCCCTCATGTTTGAATCCCTGACTTGCAGGCGATCCTCTCCCCTTCCCGTCATCGCGGGTGTTCTGTTCTGGGCAAAATTGGCGGAAAATCAGGCGGCGAGCGAAGGATTGCGATAACGCTCGTGCAGGAAGTGGATGATCTCGCTGCGCGCATCGGCATAGGCGGGCAGATCGATCACGCTCAGGCGTCCACGCGGACGGGGCAGATCGACCGCCAGATCCTGCCCGATGCGGGCCGCCGGACCATTGGTCATCATCACCACGCGATCGGACAAAAGCACCGCCTCGTCCACGTCATGGGTGATCATCAACACGGTGTTGTTGAGCCGCGCCTGCAGGTCCATCACCACGTCCTGCAAAGCCGCACGGGTCAGAGCGTCCAGCGCGCCGAAAGGCTCGTCCATCAGCAAGACGCGGGGCTGCATGGCAATGGCGCGGGCAATGCCCACACGTTGCTTCATACCGCCCGAAATCTCGCCGGGGCGCTTCTTGGCGGCATGGGCCATCTGCACCAGTTCCAGATTATGCATCACCCAGTCGCGCTGTTCATTGCGGCTCTTGCCCTGTGCGGTTTTGGACACGGCCAGCGCAACATTTTCCTCCACCGTCAGCCAAGGCAGCAGCGAATGGTCCTGAAACACCACGGCGCGGTCCGGGCCGGGGCGGTCAATCACTTCGCCATCCAGAAAGATCACACCCTTGGTCGGCGTGTTCAGCCCCGCCACGGCGTTGAGAAGCGTGGACTTGCCGCAACCCGAATGGCCGATCAGTGCAACAAACTGGCCCTTTTCAATATTGAGGTCCACCTTGTCGAGCGCGCAAAAGGGGCCGGATTTGGTGGGGAATTCCACCGTGATGCCTTCCAGCGCGAGATAGGAACGTTGCTTCATGGAAACTATCCTTTGGGTATAGGCGATCAGGAACGGGCGATCAGGCGGCCAATCAGGCCCACGATCCGGTCAAGCGCAAAGCCGACGACGCCAATCCAAACCAGAGCGACAATCGTGTCGGACAGCAGCGAGCTATTGTAGCTATCCCAGATGAAGAAGCCGATACCCGTGCCGCCCTGCACCATCTCGGCCGCCACGATCGCCAGCCAGCTCATGCCAACGCCGATGCGCAGGCCAGTGAACATGTGCGGCACGCAGGCGGGCAGCACGATACGGATGAAATATTCCGCCGGATTGAGCGCCAGAACCTTGGCCACATTGCGATATTGCGAAGGGATATTCTGCACGCCCACCGCCGTGTTCATGATGATCGGCCAGATCGCCGTCACAAAGATCAGGAAGATGGCCGAGGGCTGGGCTTCCTGAAACATGGCAAGACTGATCGGCAACCATGCCAGCGGCGGCACGGTGCGCAACACCTGAAACAGCGGGTCCAGCGCGCGGAAGGCATATTTGTTGGTCCCCACCAACATGCCCAGCGCCACGCCGACCACGGCAGCCAGCGTATAGCCCTTGAGCACGCGGGCCAGCGACTTCATGATATGGCCACCGATGCCCACATCGCCGCCGTCCTGAATGTCGGGCACCAGTCCGTGGAACTCCACGCCCTTGAGCGGATGCATGATCACCTCATGCGATTCCTCCCACACCTTGCCCGGGCTGGGCAGCGCGGATTCCGGGCTGCTGCAGGCCATGGACCATGCCAGCAACAGAATGGCCAACATCATCACCGTAGGCAGCACGGTCGAGGCCAGCGCCTGCAACCGGATCAACACCGGATGGCGGGGGGCGGTCATCACAGGCAATACCTTTCGGACAATGGCCGAAGCGGGATAGCGCAGGATGACCGCTTCTCCACCGGCAGAAGATGGGGCGTTTTCCGCCGGCGGAGTGATGGTTTCGGGCGCGGTGGCCATCGCTTATCCTCCCTTAAACGCGCTTGATGCCCAGGCTGGCCAGATAGGCGTCAGGCTTGCCTGGATCGAAGACCTTGCCGTCAAAGAAGCGTTCGGGCCCACGGCTGTCGCCCGGAGGCACTGGCACGCCGCCCACCTTGGCCGCCGCCGCGCGCCAGATATCGGCGCGGTTGACCTTGGCGATGGTGGCCCCGCGGTTGAGGTTCATCGGCAATTTGCCCCAGCGCTGGTTTTCCACCAGGAACCACAGATCATGGCTCTTGAAGGGGAAGGAGGCATGGTTGGCGAGGAACTTCATCCTGAACGGCGCATTGGGAATGTTGCGCCCGTCACCCATGGCGAAATTGCCCTGCAGACGGCTCGCAATATCGCCCACCGGAACCTTCAGGTAATCTCGGCCCGAGATCATCATCGCCAGACGGCTGACATTGGCGGGATTATCGGCCCATTTCTGCGCCTCGATAATGGCGGCGGTAATGGCAATGGCAGCATTGGGATGCGCGGCCACCCAATCGGCGCGCATGGTAAAGCTCTTTTCGGGGTGGTTCATCCACATCTGGCCGGTGGAAACCGCCGTATAGCCCAGCTTCTGGTCCACCAATTGCGCATTCCATGGTTCACCCACGCAGAAGGCGTCCATCGTGCCCGCCTTCATATTGGCCACCATCTGCGGAGGCGGCACGGTGATCAGGTCCACATCCTTGTCCGGATCAATACCACCAGCGGCCAGCCAATAGCGGATCCACAGGTCATGCGTGCCGCCGGGGAAGGTCATCGCCATGGTGATCTTTTTGCCGCTGGCCTTTTTCTGGGCGATAATGCCCTTCATCTTGCCAGCGTTAAGGTCGGCCTTGGCCGCCAGATATTCCTTGTCGACCGAAATGCCCTGCCCATTGGTGTTGAGGCGGGCCAGAATGCTCATCGGCGTGGTGCGGGCCTGTACGCCCAAGGTCAGGAAATAGGCCATAGGGGTCAGCAGATGCGCGCCATCAATGCCGCCGCCACCGCTGCCCAGCACCAGATTGTCGCGCGTGGCGCCCCAGCTGGCCTGCTTCACCAATTGCACATCGGGCATGCCATATTTGGCAAACAGGCCCAATTCCTTGGCCACAATCAAAGGCGCGGCGTCCGTCAGTGCGATAAAGCCCAGCTTGGCGCCCTTCACCTCGGGCGGACCACCAGCGGCCAGCGCGGGTGCCGACAACAGGCCCTCACCCAGAGCGGCAGCGGCTACGCCAGCGCCGGTCTTGAGCAGGCTGCGCCGGTTGAAAACCGTGCGGTTGCGGTCGGAAACGTCATCTTGTGCCATTGTCCCACATCCCTGTTTAAAATCGCCTTGGGGCATGCCCAGCCATCGCACGCAGTTTTCGGACACAGGATCTCGTTGCGGAAAGCGCGCCATCGCGCGCCATTCGCCAAGCCAAAGCCCAAAACGCAAAAAACCGCCTCGATCCGCTTCCTCAATTGGAACAGATCGGGCGGCTTCGTTGCCACGTAAAATTGCTGTTTGGTCCCCTCAGCGGAAAAGCCCCGTCCTTGGTGCTTCCCTCCTGAACCATGGATGTGAAGCTAAGTCAGGGCCCGCCGATTCCGCAAGCGCTTCTTGTGCACTGCGGCAAGTTATACGCTATTTGGCGTATAAGTCCTGTTGGATATACTCATACATCTGATCCGGATCGAAGAAACGTCCATCAAAATAGGCATTTCCGCCCAGAGTTATCGCGCCCTGCTGCGTTCCGACAACCATCGGCTGATGCAAGCTGCCCTCGACCTTGGAGGAGGCACCGGGCAAAGGCGCCTCGCTGCCCATCATGGCGCTGCGGTAGACATCAGGGCGGAACACCCTGCCCGCCGCCGCCGCATCCGTTTCGCTATAGGCCGAACCGTCCCAACGCAACATCTGGGTGTATAGCCATTGCGCCTGACTGACCCATGGGAAATTGGCGACTTCACGGTATTGGAACATGAAATCGGGGTAATGGACCAGATCCCCTCCGCGATGAAGCAACAGACGATCGGCCAGCGCGCGCTGGATCAAATCGACATTGCCATCGAGATATTCGGCGCGGGCCAGAATGGCAGCATTGTCCAGTAAGGCTTCCGGATCAATGAATTGCTGCGCAGCACGGTGCAGGGCCCGCACCAAAGCCTCCACTTCCTCGCGCCGCTCGGCCATCACCGGCTCGCGCATGGCCAGAACCTTTTCCACCCCGCGCCGCCAGATTTGCGCGGTAGCCAGAACGATCACTCCCGCGCCGCGTTCCACCGCCACGCTGTTCCATGGCTCGCCAACGCAAATGGCATCCACCTCGCCCGCCTCCAGCGCATCGGCGCAGAAAGGGGGCGGAACCGTCGAAATCTCTACGTCCTCGTCGGGCCGGATGCCGCAAGCGGCCAGCCAGTAGCGCAGCATGTAATTATGGCTGGAATAGCGATGGACCACGCCAAAACGCAAAGGATCACCCGCCGCCTTGCGCGCCAAGGCGACATCCCGCAAGGCCGCCCCCACCTTGGCCGGTTCCCCCAGCCCCCCTGTCGGGCACACTTGCGCCGCCAGTTCGGGCCGCATGGTGATGGCATTACCATTGAGCCCCAGCACGAAAGGCACCGCCAAAGGCTGGGCCGGACGCCCGCGCCCCAACGTCGTGGCAATCGCCAAAGGCGCGACCATATGCGCAGCATCGGTATGGCCATACAGCAGCCGGTCGAGCACGGTCGCCCAGCTGACATCCTTGACCAGATGCAGGCTTAGCCCTTCATCCGTCGCAAAGCCGTGCTCATGCGCCAGAATGGGCAGCGCGGCATCCACCAGCGGCAGAAAACCGATCGAAAATTTGGTGGCCATTTCAAACGCCTCCCATCAATTTTTGTGCCGTCACCACCGCTTCGGCAATGTCCACCAGACGGCGCCCCTGATTCATCGCGGTCTTGCGCAATTCGGCATAGGCTTGCGGCTCGCTCAGCCCCCTGCTCTGCATCAGGATGCGCTTGGCTGCGTCCACTGCCTCACGCTCGGCCAATTTGCTGCGTGCATCGGCGAGATCGGTTTGTAGGCGCGAAAAGGCATGAAACCGGCGAATGGCCAGATCGAGGATCGAGCGGATGCGATGCTGGGCGAAGCCGTCCACCACATAAGCCGAAACACCCGCATCAATGCTGGCGCCGATGGATTCCTCGTCGGTTTCATCGACAAACATGGCAATGGGCCGAGCCAAGGCGCGACTAACCGCGAAATACTCCTCCAGCACGTCTCGACTGGGATTTCCCAGATCCATCAGCACGATATCAGGGTCTATCTCGGAAATACGACGCACCAATCCCCGCCGTTCCGTCACGACGAAAATCTCGCAATCGCCCAATTCGGCCAGCCCGTCTTGCATGACGCTGGCGCGAACGGCGCTCTCATCGATGATCGCTACACGCATGGGCGCAAGGGTGGGCAGAGGGCGAACGATTGGCAAGAGGCTTTCTGTTTGGCAGCCCATAGCGTGAGTTTTGCCCCTTGCATCACCCCGCGCTTGGCGGCATGAGGGAGGCAATAGCTGCTCTGCAAAGGCGTGGAGCTGGCTTGAAACCTTTTCGATTCTCTTCCGGCAAAGGCGCCGCCCGATTTACGGAGCTGCCCCCTTGCCTGTCCTGCCCCCCCCTTCACCGCCAGATCACCGCCACCAGAAAAGCGGCGAAAAGCAACGCGCTAACGCCTTTCCAAAAGGCGACCGGATGGCGCTCGATCAAGGGCAACGGGCGCAAGGCCACCCGCTCTACGGCCGCTCCGCCCTCCAGCGCGCGCAGCAATTCCACCACATCGCCAAACCTTGCCGAGGGCTCCACGGCCACCGCCTGCATCAAGGCGGCATCCAGCCATGCGGGCAATTCGGGGCGACGCTTGCTGGGCGAGGCCGGTTGGCGGAAACGCGGACGGCTGAACGGTTCCGGCTCGCCAAAGGGCCAGTGGCGGGTGAACAGGCGCCACAGGGTAACCCCCAGCGCGAATTGGTCGCTCGCCTCGCTGCCCTGTTCGCCGTCGAACATTTCGGGCGCCAGATAGCCCGGCGTGCCGGGGATTTCCTCGACGATCGCCTCCTCGATACGCGGCAGGCGCGCTACGCCCAGATCGATCAGCTTCAGCCCGCCATCCTCGGTCAGGATCACATTGTCCGGTTTGATATCGCGATGGATGATGCCCTGCCGATGCAAGGCCGCGACCGCGCGGGTCAGTTTCACCGCAATAGCGAGAGCCTCCTCCAGTCCCAGAGGCGAGGCCAGACGCTGTTCCAAGGTCACGCCCGCATAATAGGGCTGCACGCCATACAGCCGCGTCTGGCGGTCCTGCGGCACAGGAATGCTGCCGCCGACAAAGGGGCTGCTCACGCGGCTTGCCACCAGCATTTCACGGGTGAAGGCCGCGCGCGCGGCATGGTCGGACAAAAGACTGGGCTTGGGAAATTTAACCACCACCTGCGCCCCGCCGACCGTGTCATGGGCAAGGAAAAGGCTGGTGCTGCGCCCCTCGGCCAACAGCTTGTCGAGGCGGAAACCATCCACGCTTTCCCCCTCCACCGGCGGCGGCAGCAGAGGCAGGCGCGCCATATCACCCGCAATCGCATCATGGCCCAGCGCGGGCAGGCTCACCACATCCAGCACCAGCGCGGTGGCATTATCCTGCCCCCCTGCGGCCAGCGCAGCATCGACCAAAGCCTGCGCATCAGCCTGAGCCGAATGGCGTTGGCTCAGAATTTTCTCGATTTTTCGCGCGTTCAACACGCCATGCACGCCATCGCTGGTCAACAGCAACCGGTCATGCTCGGTCAGCTCCAACTGGTGATGGTCAAGCCGCAACTGCTCCTCCAGCCCCAGTCCGCGCAGCAGGATATGGCGGCGGTCGGGATGGGCGTGGGTATGGTCGGTCGTGATCAACTGCAGCCGCCCTTCGCGCAGCAACCAGGCGCGGCTGTCCCCCACATGGCAAACATGCACGCGACGCCCGCGAAGGACCAATGCGGTGAAAGTGGTGGCAGCATGAGCCAAAGTCTCGCCCCGCCCCATCGCGGCCAGCCAGCGGTTGTAGGGCGCCATCACGCGATGCACCGCTGCGGCCACGCCAATCGAATCGCTTTGCGCGTAATAACCCTCGATCAGGCTGCGCACGGCCAGTTCGGCCGCCTCGCGCCCTCCCTGCCCGCCGCTGACCCCGTCGGCCAGCGCGGCCACCATGCCACGCCGCATCCGCTCGGTTTCGCTGGCAAGGTAAACCCCTGCAAAATCCTGATTATTGGCACGCGGGCCGCATTCGCTGGCCACACCGGCCGCTGCCCACAATCTGCCCTCTTCACGCATGGCTTTTGGCCCCTCTCGCATACACACGCGATTGGGGCGCTGGTCAGGCAAGCCGTCAAGACGCTAAAAACACCTTCGCACCGGAGTTCGCTTCCATGACTGAGAAAACCTTCTGGCAATCCGGCCATCGGCCCACGCTGATCATGGCCTTCCTTTATTTCGACGTGGCCTTCATGGTCTGGAACCTGCTTGGCCCGCTGGCACCGATCTTTTCCAAGGCGCTGGCGCTCAGCCCCGCGCAAAAGGGTTTTGTGGTGGCTGTGCCCACTTTGGCGGGCGCGGTGCTACGTCTGGTCAACGGTTTCCTTGCCGACCGGATCGGCCAGAAAGTGACCGGCATTATCAGCCAGATCGTGGTGATTGCAGGCCTGCTGGCCGCATGGGCCATGGGTGTGAACTCGATGGAAGCGCTGATTCTGGTCGGCGTGGTGCTTGGCTTTGCGGGCGCCTCTTTCGCCGTGGCTTTGCCCTTGGCGGGCCGCTGGTATCCGCCCCAGCATCAAGGCAAAGCGATGGGCATTGCTGGCATGGGCAATTCGGGCACCGTGCTGGCCGCACTTTTCGCGCCTTTGCTGGCCAAGGCCTTTGGCTGGAGCAACGTGCTGGCGCTGGCCACCATTCCGGCCGTGCTGGTGTTCATCGCCTTTGTGCTGCTGGCCAAGGATAGCCCCAACCAGCCCAAACCCAAGCCCTTGGGTCAGTATATTGCCGGTTATTTCAAAATGTTGGCCGAGGGCGATGCCTGGTGGTTCATCCTGTTTTACGGCGTGACCTTTGGCGGCTTTGTCGGCCTGTCGGGGTCGCTGCCCAGCTGGTTCACCACCGAACTGTCGATGACGCCGGTGCAGGCAGGCTATGCCACCGCCGCTTGCGTGTTTGCTGGTTCTCTGGTGCGCCCCTTTGGCGGCGCGCTGGCCGACCGCATTGGCGGCATCAAGACCCTGTCGGGCGTCTATGCATTGGCCGCGGTGCTGCTGGTGATCATCTCGCAGGCTCCGATCAGCTTTGGCGCGATGTTCCCGCTGTTTTTCGCCACGATGGCCACGCTGGGCGTGGGCAATGGCGCGGTGTTCCAGCTGGTTCCCCAGCGTTTTCGCCATGAAATCGGCGTGATGACCGGCCTTGTCGGCTTTGGCGGCGGCGTGGGCGGCTTCTACCTCGCCTCCTCGCTGGGTCTGGCCAAGCAATGGACAGGCTCGATGTCCAGCGGCTTCCTGATCTTTGCCGGACTGGCGCTGGTGGCTCTGGCGGGCCTGTCCAGCGTCAAGAAGCGCTGGCGCACGACCTGGGGCGCAGCGATTGGCGGCGTGCGCATCTGATAGGGCAATGTGGCGCGGGGATGGCGGCTTTACTCCACCCATTCCCGCGCCAGATATCGCCCACCGGCCATCATCAGTGCTGCGGCGAGAAGATAGAAACCCAACCCCAGCAAAATGGCGTGGCGCAAGGCATCATCGCCATACGTTGGCGTCAACAAATCGGACAATTTGCCGATAGTAAGCGAGCCAAGCCCCACCCCGATCAGATTGTTGATCAACAGGAAACTGGCCGAAGCGGTCGCGCGCATCGGGGCGGGCACCAGATGCTGCACCGCGGTCAAAACCGGCCCCAACCAGAGATAGACTAAGGCTTGCGGCATCAGGAACAGCCAGAACGCCCATTGCGCCGAACCGGAAAACAGCCCCGCGACAAACAAGGGTACGCCCAACAGGAACGAAACCGCAGGCAACCACGCATAGGCGGACCGGCTGCGCCCGCCCAGCCAATCGGCAAAAATGCCGCCCGCCATCACCCCGACCGTGCCGCCAATCAGCAGCAAAAGCCCGAAAAACTGGGACGTTTGCACCAGATCCAGCCCGAATGACCGCCGCATGAGCGAAGGGAGCCAAAAGGCGAGCCCATAACCCATCATCGAACAGGAACCTGCGCCGAAAGCCAGCAGCCAGAAGCTGCGCTTGCGCGCCAGAATGGACAGCACTTCGCGCATGGCGGATGCGGCGGCGGGATTGGCGGGTTTGGGATCACGCACCAGCCATGCGAAGAGCGGGGTAAAGACCAAACCAGCCAGCCCCACCGCCAGAAAGGCCGCACGCCAGTTGACCGCCGCCGCCACATAGCCGCCCAGCAGAATCCCCGCCGCAGAGCCCAAAGGGATGCCAAGGGAATAGACGGCCAAGGCCCTTGCACGTTGTTGTGGCGGGAAAGTGTCGGAAATCAGCGCGTAGGAGGGCGCCACGCCGCCTGCCTCCCCCACACCGACGCCAAGGCGACATGCAAACATCGCCCAAAATCCCGATACAAGCCCGCAGAGCGCGGTAAAGCCGCTCCAGATGGCCAGGGATGCCGCAATGACTTTGGTGCGCCCACGCCGGTCCGCCAGCCAAGCCAGCGGCAAGCCCATGGTCGAATAGAGCAAGGCAAAGGCAAATCCGCCCAAAGCGCCCAATTGCGTGTCGGAAAGATGCAGATCGGCCTTGATTGGGCCAGCCAGAATGCCAAGGATCTGGCGGTCGATAAAATTGAATGTATAGACCACCAGAAGCATCGCCAGAACAAAGGGCGGACGCCGGTTAAACCTTGCCTCTTGCGCGGGGGCGGTTGGGGCATCACGCATGCTTCTCTCCCTTTTGGCCGTGGTATGGCGCTTCTCAACCTTGCACTTTGGGCCGGTTGCGGCATAATAGTGAAAAATGAATCACGCTTCAAATTAGAAAGCGGCCGAGCGATGCCAGAAACGAAAAATAGTCCCGCCCCCGTCGCGCCTTCCAAAGTGCCCAAGACCGAACGTGGAAGGCGCACCCTGCGCGCCCTGCTCAATGCTGCGGCCGAAGAGTTTGGCGAAAAAGGCTTTCACGATGCCGCCATCAGCCAGATCACCGCGCGGGCCGGTGTGGCAACGGGCAGTTTCTACGTCTATTTCGACAGTAAGGAAGCGATTTTTCAGGCTCTGGTGCGCGATTTGTCGGGACAAGTGAAGGATTTCGTCGCTCCGCGCATCGCCGCCGCCCCCGACCAACTGGCCGCAGAACGTGCCGGACAACTGGCCTATCTGGAATTCGTGCGCCAGCATAAAGAGATTTACCGGATCATCGATGAATCCGAATTCGTCGATCCGGCGGCCTATCGCGAACATTACACCCAATCGGCAACCCGCATCGCTGCGCGCTTACAAGCCGCTGCCGAACGTGGTGAAATCAGCGATGGCAATGCCGAAGTGCGGGCGTGGGCGTTGATGGGAATGAATGTGTTTCTGGGCCTACGTTTCGGCGTCTGGGGCGATGAAGCGCCTGAGGATGTGGTGGCCGAAGCCTCGCGGCTGTTGTCCGAAGGATTGGCACGACGGGAGAATGAAGCATGAGCGTTCCCCTGCCCCGCCGGTGGCTGTCGCATGATGGTCTGGAGCTTTTCGCCCGTGACTATGCCGCCAGCGAAGGTCAGGCGCGGCTGCCTGTGGTCTGCCTGCACGGCCTGACCCGCAATTCGCGTGATTTCGAGGATGTCGCGCCTTGGCTGGCGCAAAGGCAAAGGCGCGTGCTGGCGCTGGATATGCGCGGGCGCGGCCATTCGGCATGGGATCCGGCGGGAAATTACGATCTAGCCACTTATGTGGCTGACATCAAAGGCCTGCTCGACCGATTGGGCATTGCCAGGGCGGTGTTTGTCGGCACATCCATGGGCGGTTTGATCACGATCGAACTGGGCACCGCCTATCCCGATCTGGTGGCGGGTGCGGTGATCAATGATATTGGGCCGCAACTCTCGATTGTCGGCCTGACGCGCATCGCCAGCTATGTCGGACAAGGCCAGCCCCTGGCCAATTGGCAAGCGGCAGCCGACGTTTGCGCGCGGCTCAACGCGGATGTTTTCGCCCATTATGGCGCTCAGGATTGGCTGGCCATGGCCCATCGCATGTTCCGCGAGGAACAAGGGCAGATTGTCGCCGATTATGATCCTGCCATCGCCCAGGCTTTGGCCCGCATTGTCGCCGATCCTGACCCTTGGGCCAAGTGGCATGGCTTTGCCGACAAACGCCCTGTTCTGGTGCTGCGCGGTTCGGTCACCGATTTGCTGGAGGCAGAAGTAGCAGAAGCCATGGTGGCGGGAAAACCCCAGGCGACACTGGCCACGGTTCCGGGCATCGGCCACGCCCCCATGATGGACGAACCAGATGCACGCCTAGCGCTGGAGGCATTTTTTAGCGCGATGGATTAATATTTTACCGCAAGTCTTCTCGCAGCAAAAACCCCGCAGGTTTCACGGCCTGCGGGGTTTTTGTTATACCCTGATCAAATTTGGCAGAGGAGCCCGCGCGAGGCGAGCCCCTCCCCTTGCCATCTTCAGAAGTTGATCGTGGCCGTGGCAAAAACCTGACGCGGATTGCCCCAATAGGTGGTCAACACGCCTTCCTTGCCCAGCGTAGGGATCAGATTGCCTGCTGCATTGGTGGTCAGCGCGCCCGTCACAGCATTGCCCGCCACATAGGTATAACCCGAGGTCTTGTAACGCTTGTCGGCCAGATTCTTGCCATAAACGCCCAAGGTCCAGCGGCCACCGGGCGCGCGATAGACGAGGCTGGCATCCAATAGCGCATAGGCAGGCTGATCAAGGTAGGGATTGGGCACTTCGAACTGGTAAGTCGTGCTCTTCCACGAAACCCCGCCCGTCAGATCCAACGAACCGCTGGGAACCGGCAAGGCATAGGTCGCCGAAGCATTGCCAGTCCACGCAGGCGTGTTCTGGACCTTGCGGTTGGCAGCCACATCGGTTGGTTGGCCAGCGATCAGCGTGATATATTGGCGATATTTCGCATCAATATAGCCCAAAGAGCCATTGAGCGAGAGCGCGCCCAGCTTTACCCGCGCCTCTGCCTCGACGCCCTGCATCCGCGCCTTGCCCGCGTTGGACACCACGCCGCAGAAACTGGGCAGGCCCGCCACGGTACAAGCAACCGAGCCCGGAATCTGCACGTCGGTATAATCCATGCGGAAAGCGGCGAGGTTCAAAGCCAGCTTACGGTCGAATAGACGGGTTTTCAGGCCCAATTCATAGCTGTCCACCTTCTCCGGCCGGAAGCTGAGGTATTGGCCCTGAGAGACACCCGCAGGGGCATTGACGCCCACACCGCGCGGGTCGAAACCGCCTCCTTTGAAACCTTGGCTATAACTGGCGTAAAGCGTGTTGGCGCTGTCGGGCTTCCAATTGACCGAAACGCGGGGAGTAAACTTGTTATAGCTGGCGCTGCCAAGGAAGTTCGTGCTGGGATTGCCAAAGGCCGTCCCTGCCCCGCCAAACACTGGCGATCCGCCGCCCAGATAGTTTTGACGCAAAATCTGCGCGTTACGCTTGTCCCACGTATAGCGACCGCCCGCCTCCAGACTGATCTGGTCGGTGATGTCATAGCTCATATTGACGAAGCCGGCCATCGTGTCGGTGCGGATATTGGCATTGGTAAAGGCCGTCAGCCCCGCCAGCGTGGTGAACAGGCGAACGTCAAACTGGGTCAGCGCGGTGGCGTTGAGGTAATAGAAGCCCGCCATGCCGTTGAAGCGGCCCTTGCTGTAAAGCACCTGAAGTTCCTGACTCCATTGCTTGTTGCGATAATAGGCAGGAACATCAACGTCTTGCGATGCGGTGGCGTCGAAATCGATCGGCGAGGCGGAATCATCCTTGCGGAAGGCGGTGATCGAACGCAGCGTCAATTCATCGCTGGGCCGTGCTTCCAGAAACAGCGACCAGCCCCAAGCCTTTACGTCCTGTTTCGGGCTGTTCAGTCCCGCTGCCGTGTCAAACACATTGGCCAGCACCGGCGCTCCGGTCAATTGCCCCGTGATTTCGCGATGGCCGCCGCGCGGGTTGGACATATCGTGGGTCACATCGCCGGTCAGACGGGCAAAGATCTTGTCGCCATGGACCTCCAGCGTGCCACGTCCTGCCCAGATATCTTTGTTATAGTTGGAAAGTCCGGTTGTGACATTGCGCCCGAACCCGCCGCGGGTTAGCCGCGCAATCGTGCCGCTGGCGCGGAGCAATCCGTCCTTGGTTAAAGGAGAACTGAGCGTGACAATGCCATCGGCCTGATCATAATTGCCATAGGTGCCGCGCAGCCCCAAATGCAGCTTGTCATCGATCTTCTTGGTCACATATTTGATCGCGCCGCCAATCGTGTTGCGGCCGTAGAGCGTGCCTTGCGGACCGCGTAACACTTCAACGCGTTCAACGTCATAAATGTCCAAAACCGCTGCCTGCGGACGGTTGAGATAGACATCGTCAAGATAGATGCCCACGCCCTGCTCGAAACCGGATACGGGGTCTTGCTGGCCTACACCGCGAATGAAGGCGGAAAGGGTGGAGTTGGTGCCGCGTGAGGGTTCCAGCGTGACGTTGGGGACCTCATCGGCCAGCGCGGTAATGTCCCCTGCCCCCTTGGCCGCCAATTGATCGCCAGAGAAAGCCGAAATCGCAATGGGAACGCTGGTCAGCGTTTCGTTGCGGCGTCGCGCCGTAACCACAATATCGCCATTGCTGGCAGCCGGCGCTTGTTGCGCCCATGCGGTTTGCGGGGTGAAGCCGAGGGCAACGCTGCTCAACAGAAATGCGCTCATCGGACGAATGCTCTTGCGGGCAGTCACAGCCATGTTCCTCTCCTTGCGCGGCGGCTTGTTGCGCCAACATCGTGAGAGGCAGTCTATTGAAAGGTGAACCGGCTTTCAACTTTGAAATCGTTTCACGGTAAAAAATGACTTAATCACCGTGACAATCAGGTCACAAGGGCTGTGCGATGAAGGCGATCGAGCTAAGATCAGGACGATAATTCAATACCTTATTCTATTCCCATTTGTGCCAAAAGCTGCGGAATGCGGGATTTGAGGTGAAAGAAGCCCTTCTGACAATATGGCCATAGCACAAGATCCCATTGTCTTTGCACTTCGCCTAGAGTGATTCCCTCGGCGGTAAGCTTGCTGGCCCAGCACATTACCGCGTCCCGCGTGTCTCCCACAGGCAGGAAGCCGGTCAGGCATTGATCAAGCTGATGCTTTTTCATGGCTGGCTGCACGCCGGCAAGGTCATCGACCCAACCGGCTTCACAACGCCAATGGGCTGCGGCCCGTTGTAGCGCATCCTCCCCTGCCCTGCGATCGGCCAGTGTAGGGAACAGGGTGGATGGGGCAAGAATCAAACCTATTTCCATTTCAGCCAATGAACCTTCGTTTTCCAACGACAGATCTTCTGGTGTGATCAGCAAAGCCGATGGAAGAGATGCGTTAAAAGGCATTGGCTGACGCGGCGGACTTTGGGTTGGCTTTGTTGCTTCGCTTATAGCTGTTGCTGCTGTGTTAAGACCTGTCGGCGTGAAGCGCCCTTGCGTCAGGGTGCGGATCTTTTCCGGGTCGGCTAGATAATGTTTTCCTGCGGTATGCAAACCGGCAACCCAGCGCCAGGACAGAGTATTCGAGGCGGGATCTGCGTCCCTGAAATGTCGATAGGTGAAGTCTGCGCCCATTTGCCAAGGTAGGCCAAGGGTGAAAATCCAGATCGAGGCCCATTGCATGCGTGCCCAATTATGGAGGTAGCCGGTTTCGAGCAACTCTTGGGTCCAGTGATCAAAGCAATCGATCCCGGTCTTGCCGGAAATGGCAGTTTTATATGCTTCTCGAAAATCGGCTTGCTGTTGGTGCATCATCTGGCAGCTCGACAGCTCTGACTGATATCGCGTCCAAAGCGTAGGATGATGCTCCAGCCAGCCTTTCCAATATGTTCGCCAGCATATTTCGGCGATGAATTGTTCAGCGTCCTTATAGTTATGAGTGTCGAGTATGACGCGGCAAACTTCGGCTTCTGTGATGATGCGGCGTCTCAATGCTGCCGAGAGCCTAGAAACGCTTTCGTGCCGTTGTGATCCGAAGTCATAATTGCGTTGGTTTCTGTAAGCGACACCGGCTTTGGAAGCAAAAGCGTTCAATCGGTTCAGAGCGTCTGTACGGGTGAGGGGGAAAGTAGGGTTCATTCCGTCATGTGAGCATTTTGGCGCCCGTAATGAAGCTGGTCTAGCGGGCAAGCCTGTCAATCTATCTCTATTTCCTTTGGAAATGTCTGACGGGGTTAGAACGGTTAATCATAGTTAGAAAAGTTAAGCGGATTTGCCTTGCCCGTGACTCGCTGATTTTCCGCGATTCGCCGCGAATGGGCTGTTCCTGTTGTGTCGGGTAAGCGTTCCCGAAAGATTGATGGTTGTGTTCCTGAAAGATCGTGGAACCGTTCCTGAAAGGTCGAAACTTGGCGAAACTGCGTTCCTGAAGGGTCGAAGGCGCAGATCAATGCTGGAAAATGGGCCTGCGATTGAATCAGTTTACCTCCCTTGGTGCTGAAGCAGGTTCAATTTGGGGTGGGAGGAGGTGTCGTGCCTCGCTGTTGATAAGGAGGCACGACACTTCAGGAACGGGCGCGAGTGCAGCCTTTTATCCGCGCAATTGATGGCGGTTCTTTTCGTGGTGGCGCTTTACAAAGCCGATGAAGGCTTTTTGCCAATCGACGGGTGTTCGTTCACTGTCGCCATGGACCCATTGTTCAAATTCGGCATGCAGTGTTTGCAGATCCCAACCTGGGTAGTTGGCCCGCAGATAATCGATCGTATCGTCGGTCATAAAACCGCGGGTTGCGGCGTGGGAAAGACCGGCAACAGCCGAGCGGATGAATTGCTTGGCATCGATGACGTCTTCGGGGGATTGTTTGGCTGATGCCAGCGCGGCGTACGGCACGGGGGCCATCACGGGGGCAGGGGAGCCGGTTTGCGCTTCTTCCTGTTTCCCTGGGGAAACGGATTTGCTTGTCGCATCGGCAGGCAAAGCTTGGCCGGCACCATCTTTGCCATCGACACGACGCATGCGGATGGCTTGCTCGTTATTTTTGGTGGTTTCAACGCTCAGTTCATAGCCGGGCAGGTCGTTTTTATCGACGAGTTTAAGCAACTCGAACTTGAAGCGACGATATTCACCTTCCGCGCCCGATTTCTCGAAGAGCACGGGCATGGAAATGGCAAATCCAGCATCGCCAGCTCCGCCAGCATGTTTGCGCGCCACACGATAGAGCCAGCGTTCACGCCCACCTGTGATGTTGAAATAGGCCCGGTCGATGGAAAGGACGCCGCCTTTCATCATCACGCCTTCCCAAAACCAGTTGGAAAGCTCGATGGTCATGCCGCGGGAACGTTCGGTCTTTTCATCGACCAGCTGGGTCCAGCCATCCAGCCAGCTAAATGTCGCCTCGCGCCGGTTTTCCGCACGGATATTGGTCTTGATCGTGGTGGCGACTAGTCTGTCCAGCGCCTGACCCAACAGTTCATAGGCGCGACCGGTCGTTGGACGTCCAATTGCGCGCAGCAGGTCATAAGGCATGATGTTAAGCTTGCGCGGGACGTCATTGGTCCCGCGCCTCGCCATGTCTGCCAATACGCTCGCGCAATAGATCAAAATGTCTGCGTCCCAGATCGTGGCCATGCCATAGGACGGGTTCGCGGACACATTGACCCATAATTTCCCATCCGGACTGGTATAGTCGATGGGCTTTGTGCGCTTTGTTTTTGCAAGGGAAAAGAAGGGGCGTTCCATCATTTCGCGTTGATCGCGCAAAGGCAGATCCGCGACATAGGGGAGGAACATGTCGAATTTATCGGCTTCGGCCGATGGGTTTTTGCGGGTCATGATGGGGCATGGCTCCGTGGCGCCGTGCAGAAAAGGAGGGCAGGGGAGGGGGTTTCCCTCCCGCGTTTCCCCGGGGAAACAAAAGTCACAAAGGCAAAAGGCTTCACCTGCGTGGAGCCTTCCCCTGCGCTTCCAAGGCTTCCATCGCGTCGCGGAAAGCCTGAACCAGATCGTCGATGTTAGCGCCCGAACCGGCGTGAACCTTGATTGTTGCGCCTTGCCGGTTGGCGGATTGCACCGACAGCCCAAGCCGACCGAAGTCGGACGTCCAGCGAAACAGATCCGAACGATTGTCGCTGGGCGACTTGGTTGCGTCAATTAACCGCTTAAGCACATCCGCCGCCGCCAGTGTTGGCGATCCAGCCATCCGCAGTGCCTCTTGTTCCTTGGCCAAGTTCTTGGCCGCTTGCTGGATTGCCTTGCCATGCTGATCCATCGCCTGGGCCAAGGCATAGGCAGGCTTCAATTGAACATCGGCGGGTGAGGCGAAGGCGGCAATCACGCTGTCGGGCAGGCTCGCCACTTTCAGCATCTTGGACAACCAGCCCTTCGACACGCGCAGTCTTTCGGCCATGCGCGTCAGGTGATTGCCATAATGGGCCTGCAACGCTTCGGCGTAATTGCGGGCACGTTCCAGATCGGACACGTCCTTACGCGCACGGTTTTCGATATCGGCCAGGCGAAAGGCAGCCTCGTCATCCAGCACCGCCACTTGCGCGACGAATTGCATCTCTGGATAGCTGTTGGCGCGCAGCCAGCTGATTGCCCAATGTCGCCGGGTTCCGGCAATGACTTCATAGTCATAGGCCGGATCATTCTCGACGCGCCGGACAATCGCAGGCACCTTCTGCCCGCCTTCGGCGATGAGGGAATCGATCAGCTCGCGGCAGCTTTCTTCCGAAAGGTGCTGATAGCTGCGGGCGTTACCCGACCACACCCGCACCCTTTCAGGATTGAGCAGCAATTGCGTGACCTGCTTGACTTCGCCACTGGCAACGCGCGCAATTGCGCTTTCACGCCCCAGCAATGTGGTCCCGCGCAGCCTTTCGCGCGGGGCTTCAACCGGCGCGGGTGCCGGACGGGTGAGTTCTTCCTCCCCATCCGATAAAAGCGCGGCCAGATAATCCGATTGTTTACGCGCCATGGATCAATTCCTCCTCGCGCACCGGCGAGACGCGACCCCAGCCTGTACGCACCAATTGCTCGACCTGCCCCATGGCCTCATCCAGATTGGCTTTGCAGCGCTTGTGGGTCTTGGGCGTGCCGATCGGCTTTTCCAATTCATAGACGGTCATCATGCGCAAAGCGGCATGGCTGATTTCGGCGGAGTCCAGTATCGGCACCGGCAGCAGTGCCGGACCAAAGGTCTGCTCCATGATCGAACGGACCATGGCATGGCTGGGATCATTGCCGTCGAATTTGGAACAGATCAGCCGCACGAAACTGTAATTGACCGCGATCCCAGCCTCCACCAACTGGTTGATCACCTGATCCATCATCGACAGGAATTGAACCGTCGAACAAAAGTCCGGCGTGGTGGCTGCCATGGGCACCAGCAAGGCATTGGCGGCCTGCATCACCGCAAGGCTGATCGTGCCGAGCGCCGGAGGCGGATCGAGAATCACAATGTCATAATGACGGGAAAGATCGATAAGGCCTTGTTTCAACTTGCGGAAACGAGCCGCCAGCACGGCCTGTCCATCGGCGCCGGCCGCTGCCAGTTCATATTCCACATCGAAAAGTTCAAGGTTCGACGGGATCAGATCAACATTGGGCCAAGGCGTTTTCTTCACCGCATAAAGTAGGTCCGTTTGCGTCGGATCGATCGACAGATAGGGGTAAAGCGTCTCTTCCCGCGTGATGTTGAAATGCGGGTTGAAGCCGAAAAGGGTTGTCGTGGTCGCCTGGCTGTCGCAATCGACGACCAGCACGCGATAGCCTTGAATGGCGAAATAATGGGCCAAATGGGTGGTGACGGTGGACTTGCCCACGCCGCCCTTGAAATTCTGCACCGCGATGATCTGCGCCTGATCCAGCGGCGCGCGGCGCGGCGATGCGTCCAGCACGTCCCGCATGGTCAGCAGATTTTCCATCGTATAACCAAGCCGCCGCCCGTTTTCGATCGGGGCAGGGGGCAGCCGCCCGTCATCTTCGGCCATTCGGATCCGGTTGGTGGAGCAACCGAGCAAATGCGCGGCCTCGGCAATGCCAAAGCGCACGTTGAGCGCCTTGCGACTGTCAGGTAGGAAGGCTTTGCGGCGAAGACGTTCGATCATCTTCTCGCCTGCTTCTGCGAGATCGCCAATTTGCATTAGGACTGAATTCATAATGGCTACCTGCCGTTATTTTGAACGAGGGTCATGCTACATATCGCAAAAATCATTCAAAATAGCAAGGGGAGCCGCAACATCATCGGTTGCGCGGATAATCAGAGCGGAATTAGCGCAAATCGGTATGAATGAAACCCAATGAATGCCTGCCGAGATGTGGTCATCACGACATGCAATGGGATAAATCCAAATATAAACAAAGATATAATGCTAAATAGAGGAAAACCCTTAAATATTCTCCTCATGCCCCATTCACAGGCTCATCACGCCGCGCGCGGGCATCGATTCACAATGCAATCTGACCGGCAAAGTAGAGGCGCGCCCTTTCGATGAGATCCGCCTGTTCCGGATTCGCCTGCCATCCTGTCCGATGCGCAACCGCCAGTTCCATCACATCATCCGAGCCGAGCGGAAGAATCGCACAAAGCTTGTCGAGCCTACCGGCCAATTCATAACTGGTCATCAGCCCCAGATTGTCACTCTGCGCCAAAACCTGCGCTGCCAGTGGTGGTGCGCTGCAGATCAAGGCGACGCGCGGGGGCACCTGACCATCAAAGATGGCTTGAAAAGCGTTGTGGCGTAGCGTGTCTTCGGCTGCGACCACCCATTGATATGCGGCCAGTTCGTCCAGACCGATATCGGTCCGCCCTGCCAAGGGATGCCCCTTGGCGCCAACCACCACATAAGCTGCATTGTGAAGGACGTTCCAGACAATGCCTTCGGGCCGCGGCAAATTGCTGCTTCCGAACAATAGATCCACTTCGCCGGTCAGCAGGAGCGTCAGCAATTCCTGCGGCGAGGCTTCCTGAATGCGCAACTGGCTGTCGGGATAGCGCGAAAGATGGTCACGCACCACATTACCGATCGCGGCCAGACCGGGATCGGGCATGACCGCGATCGAGAGGCGTTGATCCTGACGGGCATAGGCGGCCTTTGCCCGTTGCAGCGCAAGCCGCAACTCGCCAAGCAAAACTTCCATTTCTACGGCTAGTTCAATGCCTTGACCTGTCAGGCTGGAGCCTGACTGCAACAAGGACAGTTGCCCCAGCCTTTCGATATTCTGCACGCTGCGCACCACCGAACGCGGCGTCACCCCCAGCATGACCGCGGCCTGTTCCACCGAACCACGCTGCGCAATCGCCGCTACAGCGCGCAATTGCTTCTGGCTGATCCGCCAAAGATCATGGGAGGAGGGCAAACCCACCACATTCCGCAATTTTGCCAGCCATTGCGCGATGTCGCGATGGAATTGCGCGCCCCATGGCGTCAAGACGCAGCCTTTGGTGCCCCGCTCTATCAATTGCAGGGCGATATGTTCCTGCAATTGTTGCAATGCCTGCGTCGCGGCAGGCTGTGACAGGCCGCAAGCGGCCGCCGCCTCGGTTACATAGCCAAGCCTGCCCGCTGCCTCGAACAGAAGCAATTGCCTTGGGCTGACCAGTTCAAGGCCCTCGTCCAGCCCCGCTGCATAAACCATAAATGTTCCGCTATCGCGCCTTTGTACCCTAGATCGCAGGCATAGGTCCATTTGCGCGGGCTGCAAGCGTCGTGTGAGCGCGTGACAGAGTATGGCCTGAAAATTGATCGGATGTGTTAGCGTTTCAAGGGATGGCGAGGCGGGGTTGGAACAAAACCCCGCCTCTGATCCATTTTACCCCAAGGCTTTGAAACGATAATCCGAAAAGCGGACCTTGCCTTTGCCCGATGCAAAAAGCGCAGGACGAAGCGAGGATAAGTCATCGACCGTATTGGCTTGATAGCCCGAAACTTCACTCCTGATACCGTGTCTTGTCCAGTTTTTGCCGTCCAGACTGTAGTAAAAGCTGACAATCTGGCGATCATTGACAATTTTCAGGTGCAGTTTGGGGGCCACCGGTGCCGGCTCCTGCCAATAGCTGGACCTTCCGCCGCGCCACGTCACCATGCGTTGCCCGTCGATCCCCATGCCCAAGAACAATCGGTCGTTATAGAACAAGAGCAATCCGCCCTGCGCGCCATCGACCGGTTCGACCGTCACGCTGATTTCATAGGCATGATCGCCAACCGTCTGGGTGAGGGGGGAACAATCGGCAGGCCCGCTGCCCTTGGCCTGCAATTCCAGCACGCCGCCGCCCACGCTGGCGCGCGCAATCTCGCCCGGCGCCGCGCCGTAAAAGCTCCAGCGCGTGCCAAAGGCAGGCTTGGTAAAATCATCGCTGCGGGTAAATCCGCCCGCCGCGCCAGCTTTGCCGCCCGGCATCGGCATGGCCAGCGACAGGTCCCCGCCCAAAGCGCGGGGCCAGCCATCCTTGTCCCATGCCACCGGTTCCAGCAGGGTCTGGCGGCCGAGCGAGCGATAGTCCTTTTCATAGCCGTGATAGACCATGTACCATTGACCCTTGGGGCCTTCGACCATCGTGGCATGGCCGCGTGACCACCATGCTTCCTTGTCGCTTTTGGTGCGGACAATCGGATTATGCGGGCAATTGACCCAAGGCCCCTTGGCCGATTTCGATCTGGCGATAATTACCATATGGCTGGTCGCCGGGCCAGAGGTGCCGCCGACCGCCGACACCAGATAGAACCATTCGCCGCGCCGGAAAAGTTTAGGTCCTTCCAGCGAATAGCCTTCGGTCACCCATTCATCGGGATAGTGCCATCCGTCATAGGCCGGTTCGACAGGCCCAATGGTCGACAGGCCATCTGCGGCCAAGGCAACCCGATTGACGCCCGACAGATAGAGATAGCGCTGGCCATCCTCGCCCACCACATGGCCCGGATCGATCAACCCGCCGATTTTCAGATCAATCGGATCGCTCCATGGGCCAGCCATGCTGTCGGCATGGATGACATAGATATTGGCAAAACTGGCCAGACCTTGCGACCATGGCGCCTTCATGAAGGGGATATAGATGTAATAGCGCCCATTATGCTTGGCGATATCCACCGCGAACACCGTTCCCAGCGGCTTTTCCAGCGCCGGACCGATCGGCCGCCAGTTCACCAGATCGCGCGAATGCCAGATGATCAGGCCGGGCGAGGCGTCAAAGCTGGAATGGGTCATGTAATAATCCTCGCCATCCTTCAGGATGGAAGGATCGGGATAGTCGCCCGCCATCACCGGATTGCGGAACCAGCCATTGCCCAGATCGGCGCGCCTTTCGCCTTCGGTGCCTTTGGCCCCGCCTGAAACCGGCGTCGGCTTTGCACTGGCGGCCATGGCAGGAAGGCTGCTGGTCAGGCTGGCAAAGGCCATGCCTTGCAAGGCGTTACGGCGCGTGGTCATAGGTTCTCCCGTTATATCTGGAATGTGTATTCTATATTAGTCGAACAATTGCAAGCTTGTTTGCGCCCGCCCGCGCCGCCTGCATCTCGCCCCGCTGATTGATTAACAGCACCCGGCTATCACAAGCCCGTCGAGCTTGACGCAGATCAACTTCGGTTCAGCTTCCCTCCCTATCCCAGCGCTCGTGACAACAAAAAGCACCATCCGGCACCACGGTGGCTACCCGCCGCAAGCCGCATGGTCGAGTGCGATCACTTGCAGAGGATGAGCCATGAATCACAAGACCATCATTTCACTTCTAGCCCTTGCCACGGGTACCGTGGCCGCTGCCCAGGCCCATGCCAAGGATGTGCTGCTGTTCAACCGCATTGGTCCGACGAAATCGGAACTCTATGTCGCCAATGCCGACGGCAGCGGCGAACACAAGCTGATCGCCGGTGAAGGGTTTGATTATGCGGCGCGTTTCTCCGAGGATGGGCAGTGGATTGTGTTCACCTCCGAACGCACTGCTGAACATGGGGGCCGCGGCCAGTCCGACATCTATCGCGTGCGCGCCGATGGCTCCGCGTTGGAACGCCTGACCGATGACCCTGCGGTGGATGATCAGGCCGCCCTCTCGCCCGATAACCGCTATGTCGCCTTCATGTCGGACAGGGGCTCGCATCGCGCCAATATCTGGGTGCTGGACCTGCAAACGCGCCAATTGCGCAATCTGACCGGCGCGGCGCCCATTCAGGGCGATCCGACGAAGCCCGATGGCTTCTATCGCCCCAGCTGGTCGCCCGATGGCCAATGGATCGCCTTTACCAGCGACCGTAACACCGAATGGAAGGCCCATGACAAAGGCGTGGCATGGGAACATTTGCAGGAATTGTCGGTCTATATCGTCCATCCCGATGGCACGGGCCTAAAGCGTCTAACCGGCGAGGGTGTGACCACCGGTTCACCCAAATGGTCGGCCGATGGCAAGTCGATCATCGCCTATCAGGGCGAGACGGAGGTCAGTTGGCTGAGCCGCGTCGACCAATTGTCGATGAAAGCCACCAGCCAGATCGTGTCGATCGATGTGGCCACCGGCGCGACCAAGGAATTGACCAGCGGCGCGGGCGTCAAGCTCTATCCGCAATTCCTGCCCGATGGCCGCTTCGCCTATAGCACGAAATCGGCCCAGATCAGCGGCATCATGTATTCGGACGGCGCCAAGCCTTTCCCCTCCAACCTGCGTGAACCATCATGGAGCAAGGATGGCAAACAGGTGGTCTATGAAAAGATCAGCAATCTGCCGCTGGAGCAGAACACCCCGCTTTACAGCTGGAACGACAAATATGAATATCGCTACACCGACGTGTTCCCGATGTTCGCCAAGGATGGCACTTTGGCCTTCTCGAACAAGGATGTCGACACTTCGCTGGTGGTATCCAAGGCTGATGGCAGCGACAAGCAATTGGTGTTCCAGTCCACAACCCATTGCGCCAAAGGCAAGAACCCCTCTGGCCAATGCGGCGATATGATCGGCGTGGCGCTGACGCCATCTTGGTTCCCCGATAGCAAGAAGCTGGTGTTCAGCTTTGGCGGTTACTGGCGCACCCGCGACCAGAATGTGGCCAATGTGAAAATGATCAACCGCGATGGCACGGGTGTGGAGGATTTGACCTCGACCACGTCGAACACCGGTTTTGCCAGCGTTTCGCCTGATGGAAAGCAGATGGTCTATCGCTCCTGGGCCAAGGGCGATGAAGGCCTGCGCATCATGGATCTGGAAACGCGGAAAGTGCGGGTGTTGACCAATGATTGGGACAATGTGCCCGGTTGGTCGCCTGCCACCACCGGCCCCAGCGCTGGCCGCATTGTGTTCACCCGCAAGCAGAAGGATGGCAATTTCGACATCTTCACCATCAAATCCGATGGTACAGGCCTGCTGCGCGTGACCAACTTCCCTGCTTCGGACGCCCATGCGGTATGGAGCTGGGATGGCAAGAAGATCATGTGGAGCAGCAGCGAATATGGCTTCAAGGACGAGGCCGCGCTCTATGACAATTCCTTCCAGCCCTATGGTCAGGTGTGGATCATGGACCCCGATGGTTCGCATAAAGAGCAGATGACCAACAGCCGTTGGGAAGATTCCCTGCCCGCCTTCGTGCCGCCTGCGGCGCTGAACAAAGGCAAATAGGCGTA
Organism: Novosphingobium umbonatum; assembly: GCF_004005905.1. GTDB lineage: Bacteria > Pseudomonadota > Alphaproteobacteria > Sphingomonadales > Sphingomonadaceae > Novosphingobium > Novosphingobium umbonatum. The sequence goes on along the minus strand of NZ_SACO01000016.1, from coordinate 35,504 downwards.
AAACAAAGGGGAGGGGGCGTCCTAGGGCGCCCCTTCTTCCAGATTATGGCTTAAAGCCGCCGCCACGGCCAGATCGCCCACCACATTGGGCACCGTGCGGCACATATCCATCAACCGGTCGATCCCGATGATCAGGCCGATCCCTTCATTGGGCACATGCAACAGCGCCAGCAACATGGTGGTCAAAGGCAGGCTGCCCGCCGGCACGCCCATCGTGCCAAGACCGGCCAGAATGGAGAGGCCAAACACCGTGAATTGCTGCCAACCGCTCAATTCCATTCCGAAACATTGCGCCAGAAAGATCACGGTGACCGTGGTATAGATGATCGTGCCCCCCTGATTGGCGACACAGCCCAGACCCAGCGCGGGACGGGCGACGCGGGCGGGCAGACCCAATTCCTGTTCGGCGGCGTGGAGCGCGGTGGGCAGGGTTGAAAAAGAGGAACTGGTGGTAAAGGCCATCACCATCACCGAACGCAGCGCACGCAGGAAATAACACGGGCTGATCCCGCCGCCCATCCATGCCAGCCCCAGCGCAGACACCAGCAAATGCAGGCAAAGCGCGGCAATAACCACGCTGAAATAACCGCTGAGATGCAGCAGCAGCGGCCAACCGAAAACCGCCGTCATATCAAACATCACACACAGCACCGCCACCGGCGCAAAGCGTGCGATCAGCCCGATCAGCGCCATGCCGATGTTGAACAGGCCTTCTGTCGTGAGCACCAGATGGCGCATGCTGCGATGCCGGTTGCGGCTGACCACCATCCCCACCAACAGCGCCAGAACGGTCAGCGCCATCACCGGACGGGCCAGCAGCATGTCCAGCAACCCGCTGGTTTCATGGGGGAGCGTGGCGGCGGGGCCGATTTTGGGCAGGTGGCGCAGGTCGACCGCCATATTCTCGCCCGGACGGAACAGGATCGCCATGGCCATGCCAATCACCGCCGACAGAATGGTCAGCCCCGTCATATAGGCCAACAAACGCAGCAATAGCGCCCGCATCACCACCTTGCCACGCAATCGGGCCAGGCCCGATACAATGGCCGAAAACACCAGTGGGAGGATGAGCAGGAACAGCAATTGCAGGAAAAGCTGCTCCAAAGGCCGGACCAGATTGGCCAGCACAAAGTCCAGCGCCGATGGATCCACCGGCAGCACCCGCATCAAAGCCCCCGCCGAGGCGCCCAGCACCAGCCCACCCAATAGGGGAAGATGGGGGGCGGTGCGGGCGCGGGTTTGACCCGTCCTTTGCGGAGGGGCCGAGGGAGAGGGAGGCGGAAAATTCTGCATCACATGCCGCTGTCACGTTCGACGGTGACACTATATGCACCCGTCCTCCTGTCAGCATCCTGTCACGGAAGGCGATTTCTGTGCTGCCAGACTGGCGCGCTTTGCTATTTTCCTCTGACTCTATACGGGCGTCAGATTGGCTGATGGTATCGACTCGCGCATGGCTTTGGTGCCTTGCGGGGCCTAACCATTCAGATCGTCAGGATCTTTGAAGAACAATGAATTATCGTCACTCCTTTCACGCTGGGAACAGCGCCGATGTCGTCAAGCATGCCTTGTTGATCGCATTATTGCGGGCATTGCAGCAGAAAGAGGGGGCGCTGACGCTGATCGACACCCACGCCGGTTGCGGGCTTTATGACCTGCAGGGCGAACAGGCCCAGCGCACCGGCGAGGCCATGCAGGGGGTGATGCGCGCCTTTGCGGACCAGAACCCTTTGCTGGGCGATTATCGCGCCGCGGTTCAGGCGGTGAATGATGCTGTCACGATCGGGGAAGGGCCGCGTCTCTATCCCGGATCGCCGAAATTTTTGGCGCAAATGCTCCGTCCGCAGGATTTTCTGATCCTGAATGAAAAGCATCCCGAGGACGCCTATGCCCTGCGCTGCGCGATGCGCGCCACATCGGCCGCCGTGCATGAGCGCGACGCCTATGAATTGTGGCTGGCGATGGTCCCCCCTCGCACCGGCCGCGGCGTGGTGGTGGTGGATCCGCCCTATGAACAGACCGACGAACGTGCGCGTATTGTCGCCACTCTGGCCGCCGCGCATCGCAAATGGGCGCATGGGGTAAGTGTGATCTGGTATCCGTTGAAAGAGCGGCCCACCCATGCCCAGTGGAAGCATCAGTTGCGCAAGCTGGGCATCCCCAAATTCCTGAATGTCGAGCATTGGTTATACGATACTGACCAGCCCGGCATCTATAATGGCGCGGGCCTGTTCATCATTAATCCGCCCTATGCCTTTACGCAGGCTCTGCCGCCTTTGCTGGAGGCCTTGCGCGGCGCATTGGCGCCTGCAGGCCATCGGGGTGAGATTTTCGCCGAATGGTTGCGCGAGTGAGGCGGCCCCCAACCGCCTAAGCCGCTGTTTTCCCGCCCAGCTTGCTGCTGTTCGCGGGCCAAAGGCTAGCTTCATCGCCAGTAACCAAGGCGAAATCGATCACCGCACAGGTGCCATGGCCGCCTTGCCCCTCGCGCAAGGTGACCTTGGCACCTATGGCATCGGCGATGGCGCGCACAATCGGCAGGCCCAAACCGCAGCCATCCTCATTGCCTGTTTGCCCCGCCGAGCGATAGAAACGCTGCCACACTTTCTCGCGCTCGGCGGCGGGAATGCCGGGGCCATCGTCCTCGATTTCCACCCGCGCCATGTTGGGCATCGCCATCAGGCGGAATACCACTTTGCCGCCCGGCCGGTTATAGGCCACCGCATTATCCAGCAAATTGCCCATCATTTCCGCCGCCAGCGCGGCATCACCCTGTGCAGGGGCGAATAAAGGCGTGCTTTCTTCAAAGCTGATGCAGACATCGGCCTTTTGCAAAGCGGGCAATCGCGCGGCAATCACATCGCTGGCTACCAAGGCCGGATCGAAGCGCCCCTTGATGCTGCCGCTACGCTCGTCCAATCGGGCCAGCACCAGCAATTGCTGCAAAAGGCGCTCCAATGTGTCGACCGAGGCGGCAATATCGTCCAGCGCCATTTTCCCCTGCGGACTGGCCGCGCCATAGGTTTCCAGCACGTCGAGATGCACCCGCAACACCGCCAAAGGGGTGCGCAATTGATGCGAGGCATTGGAGGTGAACTGCCGCAGCGAAACCACCGCGCTTTCCGCCCGCGTCATCAGGGCATTATAGGCGCGGGCAATCATCTGCGCCTCGCGCGGGCCATTGCCATCGGGCAACAGGCGGAAATGCAGCGGGTTGCTTTGTTCGGCGGCGATCTGGTTGGTCAGCGCGGCGAAATGGCGCAGCCCCCAGGCCAGAGCGGAATAGAAAAGAAACAGCGAAAACAGGGTGATCAACACGCCCGCGCTGGCCACGCGCTGGAAATAGATCCTTTCCGAGGCATAGCGGTCATCGTCAAATTCGGCGACCTGCACCGCCACCAGATGGCCATTGGCCTGTAAACGGCGCAATTCGGTGGCGATACGCACTGCCTTGCCCTCCAGCATGCCATTGCGCAGATAGGCAGCCTGCTCCACCCCTTCCGCATCGTTGGGGTCGACATAGCCGCGCGTCAGATGCGGTTCGTGCGGCGTGGGGGCGAAATGGGGCGAGTCATGCAAGGGGCCAATCCGCCGTCCGTCCGCGGTATAATCGGGCGGGGGCAGCAGGTCGGCGCGGCCGGCAATCAGACGGGGGCCATCGTAAATGCTGTAATGCGTGACCGGCGCGGTCCGTCTTTGCAACAGGGCCACGGCCAGAGGCAGCAAATGGGCGCGGATCACCTCGTCATGGTTGACCGCGCGGCTGATCAGGCGGGTCGATCCGATCAGGATGCGGTCGGATGTATCGGTGATCGAGCTTTCGATCATCCAGCAGGTAATGGCCGCAAAAGTGATCACCAGCGCGGTCAGTGGCACCATCACCACCAGCGTCAGATGGCCGCGCAAGGATCGCGGCCAAGCCCCTGCCTTCCAGCGCCGATTAATGGGCATCGATCATATAGCCCAAACCCCGCACAGTGTGGATTGTGGGACCATGCGGGCTCAATTTGCGGCGCAGACGGCCGACATAGACCTCCAGCGCATTGGGAGCGACCGCTTCGGACAGGCTGAAAACCTCGGCGACCATGCGGTCCTTGGGCACCACTTTGCCCGGCCGCCCCATCAGCGTTTCCAGCACCGCCAATTCCCGCCGCCGCAACTCCACCGGCGCATCGGCCAGCCTGACGCTGCGGGTGGAGCGGTCGAGCGTCAAGGCCCCCACACGCAACACGGGGTCAGGGCTGCCCAGACTGCGCCGCACCAGCGCCCGCACGCGCGAGGCCAGTTCGCGTGGGTGGAAAGGCTTGGCCATATAATCATCGGCCCCATGGTCGAGCCCTGCCACACGGTCATCCACGCCATCGCGGGCGGTGACGATCATGATTGGCGTGCTATCCCCCCTTCGCCGCAGTGTTTTGAGCAATTCCAGCCCGTCGCCATCGGGCAGGCCCAGATCCAGAATGATCGCATTGAACGGATCACGCGCGGCCAGAGCGGCGGCATCCTCGGCATTATGCGCCATATCCACCGCAAAGCTGGAGGCTTCCAGCGAGGCGGCCATGCCACGGGCAAGGCGTGGATCATCTTCCACAATCAGAATGCGCATCTTGGGTCCTTTGGTGGCGGGCAGGCTCGACGTGGTTTGCACCATGTGGCGCGGCGCGATGGTCCCAAAATACGCAAAAAGGCGAAAGTGCAAGCGGTCATCGTGACAGGATGATGACAGGCAGCCGCTCCTAACCTGCGCCAGCAGAGAGGAAATTCGGGGTTTTTCGCCCGTGTCGGCCTGTCGGCAAGGAAAGGTCGCCCGCCAGAAGGCTGGCCTGTTTCCTGCCACGGCGACGCAGCGGGCGGATGGCAAATGAGGGATGGATCATGAAGCGTAACATCTGTGCCGCCTTGTTGGCGACGATTTCGGCCTTTGCGGTCACGCCTGCCCTGGCGCAAACGGCGGGCGAGGGCGGCGATATTGTCGTCACCGCGCTAAAGCGTGAAACCCGCGTGCAGGATACGCCTTTGGCCATTACCGCCATGAGCGGCAACACATTGAACAATATGGGCGCGGCCGGCATTGCCGATGTGGCGCGTTCGGTGCCCAGCCTCAACCTGTTGGCCAGTGAATCGGGCCGCACCCGCGTGTCGATCCGCGGCATCCAGACCGCCGGTGAAGCCACGGTCGGCGTCTATTTCGGCGAAGTGCCGCTGACCGGCCCTGCCGGCACCACCTCGGACCCTTCGGGTTCGACCCCCAACCTCAACCTGTTCGATACCGAGCGCCTTGAAGTTCTGCGTGGGCCGCAGGGCACGCTCTATGGTTCGGGCTCGATGGGCGGAACATTGCGCGTGCTGTTCAAGCAGGCGAACCTGAAGGATTATGAAGGCACCGCCGAGGCCAGTCTGGAAACCGTCAAGAGCGGCGGCACCGGCTATAGCGTCAAGGGCGCGGTCAATGTGCCGATCGTCAAGGATATGCTGGCTGCGCGTCTGGCCGTCTATCGCCAGCGCACCGGCGGCTTTGTCGATGATCCCTCGATTGGCCGTTACAACATGAACAACACGGTCACCACCGGTGGCCGCCTGATGCTGGGTTTCCGCCCGACCAACAATTTGCGCATCAATTTCATGGGTATCCTGCAGGACCAGCACACGGGCGGGACCTCGCTCTGGGCACCTTCGGTGGGGCTGTTCACTTCGGGCCTGCGCATCTTTACCCCTGCCATCGACAAGCAGAAGATCTTCTCGCTGGACACCAAGTGGAACACGCCGATTGGCACCCTGTCGCTGGCCAATGGCTATTACCGTTGGGATGTGCGCCAGACCAATGACAACACGGACAATTACACCTCGGTGGCCAATTCCTACCGCTATTGCGGCTTGTTCCAGAACACCTATGCCGGTTCGATGCTGCAATCGGGCGCGGCGGGCACCACCACCTCGTCCAGCACCTGCGCGTCCAGCGCGGGCGGTTATAGCTCGGCCCAATTGCGCGCCAATTATCTCGACTGGGCCAAGGCCCAGATGCCGATTGGCAATTATCAGCCGCGCTGGGTAGAAAATCTCACCAATGAATTGCGCCTCAGTTCCGATGGCAAGGGCCGTTTGAACTATACGCTGGGTGCCTTTTTTGAAAACCGCAAGGATCGCGTGGACACGACCGTTTTCGCCGGTGTCGCCGGTACGGGCGAGATGCGCACCCCCGTGGTCGATCTGGGCTCGCGCTTTGTGCGGGATGTGATCAACCAGACCGCGCAATTTGGCGAAATCACCTATCGCCCGATCGACATTCTGAGCGTGACGGCGGGTCTGCGCCATTACCATTACAAGAAGATCGTGGGCGGCGCCTATCTGGGCTACAATTATTTCAACGGCCAGACGCCCATGGCCTATACCGAGGTGAATGCCAGCGCCGATGGTTTCAACCAGAAGTATAATATCGAACTGAAGCCCACCCGCGATCTGATGATTTATGCCACCGCCTCACAGGGTTTCCGCCCCGGTGGCGCGAACCTGACGCCGGGTATTCCGGACTCGGCCAAGCAGTATAAGGCGGACTCGCTGTGGAACTATGAGTTGGGTCTGAAAACCCAGTGGTTTGATCGCAAGCTGACCTTCAACGTGGATGCCTATCGCATCGACTGGACCAATATGCAGACCTCGGTCACCGCGACCTATGGCAATTTCAGCTATATCAGCAATGTCGGTTCGGCCCGTATTGAAGGCGTGGAAGCGGAATTGAGCGGTACGCCGACCAAGGGCCTGTTCCTCAATGGCTCGCTCTCGGTGGTCTATCCGCGCCTGACGGCAGACCAGATCAATTCCGAAGTGACCGCAGCGGGCCGCGTCGGCCATATCCTGACCGGAATTCCGCGCACCACGGCCAGTGCGGGCGCTGAATATGGCTGGGCGATCAACAGCGACTGGAAGGGCATGGCCCGCGCCGATTTCACCTATACCGGCAAGATGACCACGCAGCTTAACCCCACCAATGCGCTCTATCGCACCTATGGCAAATATGCGCAGGTCAACCTGCGCGCCGGCATCGAGAACGAGCGCTATGGCGTCTATCTCTATGTCCGCAACCTGCTCGATACCAATGCGGTCAGCTACTACTCGGCGGTCAGCGGCGTGGCGGATTATATCTCGACTACCGCTCCCCGCACGATCGGCGTGAACCTGCGCGGCAATTTCTAAACAGAGAGGATGTCTTTTCCCATGCGTAACATCATGTTCGCCTTTGCCTCGCTGGCCGCTGTGGCGCTTGCCGCCCCGCAAGCCTTGGCGGCGGCGCCTGAGGAAGCCGCCGCCAAGGCTTTGCTCAAAAGCCCCAAATTTGCCAAGGCTACCGCCTCGCTGGCGGGGGACTATGACCGTATCGTCAAGGATATCATCACCTTGACCGAAATCGCCGCCCCGCCTTTCAGGGAGGAAGCACGCGCCAAGGCCTATATGGCCATGTTGAAGGCCGAAGGGCTGGATGACGTGGAAATGGATGGCGTGGGCAATGTGATGGGCCTGCGTCACGGCACCGGCGGTGCAAAGGGTGAGGCCACGCCGCTGATCGTCATCACCGCCCATCTCGACACGGTCTTCCCCGAGGGCACCAATGTGAAGGTGCGCCGCGATGGCGACACGCTTTACGCCCCCGGTATTGGCGATGATACGTGCAGCCTGCCGGTCCTGCTGGCCTTTATCCGCGCGATGAAGGCGGGCGGTTTCAACACCAAGGCCGACATCCTGTTCATGGGCAATGTGGGCGAGGAAGGTCCGGGCGACTTGCGCGGGGTGCGCTACCTGTTCTCGCAGGGCAAGTATAAGGACCGCATCACCCATTTCATCAGCTTTGAACCCGGCCAGAGCGAGCGCATCACCAATGCTGGCACCGGTTCGCGCCGTTACAAGGTGACTTTCAATGGTCCCGGCGGCCATTCGATGGGTGATTTCGGGCTGGTGAATCCGGCCTATGCCATGGCCAATGCCATGGTTGCCTTCTCCAAGATGCAGGTGCCCAGCGATCCCAAGACCGTCTATAATGTCGGCATTGTCGAAGGCGGCACCTCGGTCAATTCCATCCCCTTTGCCACCGCCATGACCATCGACATGCGTTCCAATGGAAAGGCCGAACTGGATGCCGAGGAAAAGACCTTCCTTGCCATCCTGCCCGAAGCGGTAGCAGCGGAAAATGCGGCGCGTTCGACCGCCAAGGGCAAGATCAGCTATGAAGCCAAGCTGGTGGGTGATCGTCCCGGTGGCACCACGCCGATGGAGGCCCGCATTGTCAAAGTGGCTGATGCCGTGGCCAAGGCCAATGGTTACGCGCCCAAATATAGCGCCGGTTCGACCGACAGCAATATTCCCATGAGCAAGGGCATTTCCGCCCTGACGCTGGGATCGGGCTTTGAAACCTTCCGCAACCACTCGCTCGATGAGGGGCTCAAGCTGGATAAGGCGGTGAACCTGCGCCATTTCAACAATGAACTGGCCACGGTTCTGGTGCTGGCCGAAGCGAAATAAGCAGGAGGAGGGATCAGGACATGAAGATAAGACTGGCGCTGCTGGGGGCGGCAATTCTCTCCATGGCTGTTCCGGCCATGGCCGCGCCCAAACCGGCCAGTCACCTCGCCGTGAAAGACAATCGGGCCTTGGTCTGGTTCGACAATGACTTTCTCGGCCCGGGGCAAAGCAATCTTCAGGCCCTGATTCCTTTGATCCGCGACCCCGAAGTAAACCTGCTGGGCATTGGCGTCGTCACCGGCGACCAATGGTTGGAGGAGGAAACCCAACACGCGCTGCGCTTTCTGGAGATTGCGGGGCGCAGCGATGTGCCTGTGGCCAAGGGGGCGCAAATGCCGCTGATCCGGTCACTGCCGGAGATGAAGGCATGGGAAGCGCGTTTTGGCCCGATCCCGTGGAAGGGCGCATGGAATGCGGTGAAGCCGGGGCGTAATTACCATCCCGATCAACCCGATCTGGTGCCGCCGATGGTGGAGGGCGCTCCCAGCACCAAGCCAGTGGCGCAGGATGCGGTGCATCGCTTGATCGACCAAGTGCGGGCCCATCCGGGCGAAGTGACGATCATTTGTGCAGGCCCGCTCACCAATATCGCGCTGGCTTTGCGCATCGCGCCCGATCTGGCCACCAAGGCCAAGGCGATTGTGATGCAGGGCGGCGGCTATGACATGCAGGCCGCGCGCGTGCTGGACAATGCCGATTATGCCACCGATTTCAATTTCATCTTCGATCCCGAAGCGGCCCATATCGTATTAACCGCGCCATGGCCCAGGATCACTGTGGTCGGCAATGTCACCACATCGGCGCGGATGACCAAGGAATTGGTCGAAAGGATCGGCGCATCGGGCACGCCCACGGCGCGTTATGTTGCGCAATATGCCCGCATCGATCAGCCGCTGTGGGACGAGATGGCGGTGGCGGTGGCGCTGGACCCCAGCCTTGTGACCAAGAAATTCAACGCCCGTATGGATGTCGATCTGATGGCCGGTGCGGGTTATGGAACGGCGCAAATGTGGAAGGATGAATTGGCGCCGCATCGGGGTGAGCAGATGGTCGAGGTGGTCGAGACCATCGATGTGCCGCGTTTCCTCGCCCGATTTACCGCGCAGGCGCGCCAATGATGCTGGATTTATGGCGTCGGCGCTTGGCCGAAAGGCAATCTACCTTGCCGCGCGAGGCCGTGGCGGGGCTGACGACCTTTATGGCCTCGGCCTATCTGGTGGTGGTGATCCCGCGCCTGTTGGCCGGTGGTGGCATGGATCAGGCCGCAGCCACGACAGCCACGCTGATGGTGATGGCCTTGGGCAGTCTGGCGATGGGCTTTTATGCCAATCTGCCCTTCATTGTCGGGCCGGGAATTGGCGGGGCGGCCCTGCTGGGCGTGACGCTGACGCAGGTGGAGCATTTGCCATGGCAATCCGCGCTGGGCATTGCCATGGCTTCGGGCGTGTTGTTCACCCTGCTGACCGTGACCGGCGCGCGGGGCTGGGTGATGCGTTTGGTCCCGCGGGAAATCAAGCTGGGGCTGGGTGCCTCGATCGGCCTGTTCATCGCGCTGCTGGGGTGCCGTGATGCGGGCATGGTGGCGGTGAATGCCAAAAGCAACGCCTTGGCTTTGGGCGATTTCACGCAGGCTGGCCCGCAAATGGCGCTGGTCGGGCTGGCGGTGGCGATTGCCTTGCAGGCGCGGGCCATACCGGGGGCCATTCTGGCAGGGATCGCGGCGGCAACGGCGGTGGGGGCTTGGCTGGGTGTAACCCATGCGCCCGATGCCGTGCTGGCGATGCCGCCCTCGCTGGCGCCTGTTTTCGGGCAAGTCGATTGGATGGCAGCCTTCTCGATCAAGGCCTTGCCCTATCTTTTCGCCTATTTCGTGGCGGAATTCTTCTCCACCATGGGCACCACTTTGGCGGTCGGGGCCAAGGCGGGGCTGACCGATGGCGATGGCAATTTGCCGCGGATAGACCGGCCCTTTCTGGTCGATGCTTTGGCGGCGACTTTCGGGCCCTTCATGGGCATTCCGGGCGGAACGGCTTTGGTTGAATCCGCCGCTGGCGCGACAGCAGGCGGGCGGACCGGCCTTGTGCCGGTAACGGCGGCGCTGTGCTACATCGGCGCCCTGCTGGCCACGCCCTTGGCCATGGCCATTCCCAAACAGGCCACCGCGCCCGCGCTGATCCTTGTCGGGGCGGGGATGATGGGTTCCTTGCGGCAATTGAGCGGGGAGAGGTTGGACCAGACCTTGCCGCCGATCCTGATGCTGCTGGCCACTCTGGTGGCGAATAGTTTCGGCACCGGTATTGCGGTGGGACTGGTGGCCTATGTGCTGGTCAGCCTGCTGGGCGGAAGGGCGCGGCAGGTCCCCTTGGGGCTGATGCTGCTGGCGCTGCCCTTGGCCTATTATCTATACTCCACCGCGACGGGCCATCGCTGATGTTGATCCCGATGGAAGAAACGCTGGCGGTGTTGCCCGTCTCGGCCACAGGGCGGGTTGTGACGCGCGAGCAGCGCGATTTCTTCACGCGCCTGCCCAAAGTGGAGCTGCATTGCCACCTGCTGGGCGCCATGCGTGAGGAAACGTTCCGCGATTTGGCACGCCATTATGACGCGCCGATCCCCGCTGATATGGCTGCGGGCCTTTATACGCGCGGGCGCAAGCCGGTGGGGGTTTTGCATGCCCTGCGCGCGATGGAGCAATATTTGCTGCGCCGCCCAGAGGATCTGGCGCGACTGGTGCGCGAATATCTGGAGGATGCGGCAGAGGCCCATGTGCGCCACGCCGAATTCTTCTGGAACCCCACCGTCACGCTCAACACCCATGGCCTGCCCTATGGCGAGATCCAGCAAGCGATGGTCGAGGCGATCGAACAGGCCGAGCGCGATCTGGGGATCAGCGCCTTGATGATCCCCGCCATAGACCGCGAGGCGCCACCGGCCGACGCCATGGTGATGGTGGAGGAAATGCTTCGCCATCGGCACCCGCGCGTGGCCGGTATCGGCATTGACTATCGCGAGAATGACGGGCCCCCCGAATGGTTTGCCGATGCCTATGGCTTGGCCCGGCAGAATGGGTTGCGCACCACCGCCCATGCCGGTGAATTTGGCATGCCATGGACCAATGTGGGCATCGCGGTGGAGCAATTGGGCGTGGATCGTGTCGATCATGGCTATACGGTGATCGACAATCCTGTGCTGGCCGAGGGGTTAAAGGGCAGGGGGATGTTGTTCACCGTTGTGCCCACCAATTCCTATTACCTGCGCGTGATGAAGCCTGAGGATTGGGCGCATCATCATCCGATCCGCAAGATGCTGGCGATGGGGCTGGCGCTGCATCCCAATAGCGATGATCCGCAATTGCATCGCGTCAGCGCGGCGGGGGCTTGGGAATTGATGTATAGCCATATGGGCGCCAGTCGCGATGATCTGCGCGCCATGATGTTGCACGGCATCGCAGGCAGTTGGGCCAGCGCGGAACGCAAAGCGCAATGGGCGGCGCAATGGCCGCTGGAATTCGACATGCTTGCCGGTGCTGTGGAGTGGGAAGAGGGGCCTTCGTTACGGCGGTAGGTCGCCGGGCCAAGGGACGAAATTGTTCCCTCCACTGCTATACGCTATACTACGAAATGATCTTCTATTGACCCGCTTTGGCAATGCTGGCTAATTTCAATTTATCAATAAGTGTATGAAAAACGAAAATTCGTTTTGATCGCATTCCTTCGCAATAGTGCCGTTTGTGTCGTCCCTCGCCGGGTAAGCGGGTGGTGCGAACCAAATCTTGCGCCCTTCGGGCGCATTACGGGGGAATATCATGGCCTGCATTTCTTCACGCCTCGCTTCGGTATTGTTGACCGGTGCCGCTGCTGTGGTTGTCGCCACGCCTGCATGGGCCGCCGATGGGCCCAGCGGTGGAGATGCGATCATCGTGACCGGCACGCGGCAAGTCGCCCGCAGCGCGACGCAAAGTCTGGCGCCAATCGACGTGCTCTCGGCCAAGGATCTGCAGACCAGCGGCAAGCAATCTGTGCGGGATTTGCTGGGCACTTTGCTGCCTTCGATCAACGTGTCCAACGCCGGTTCGGGCGCCAGCTTTGCCGTGAAGGCGCTGGCCCTGCGCGGCCTTTCCACCGACCATGTGCTGGTGCTGGTCAATGGCAAGCGTCGCCACAACACCGCCACCCTGTTCATCAATGGTGCCACGGTATCGGGTCAATCGCCTGCCGATCTGGACCTGATCCCTTCAACCAGCATTTCGCGGATTGAAGTGCTGCGCGATGGGGCTTCGGCGCAATATGGGTCGGATGCGATTGCGGGCGTGGTCAATGTGATCATGAAGGATGATCTGGGCGGCGGCGCCAGTTTTCTGGGCGGGGCGACCAAGGATGGCGGTGGCCAGACGGGGCGCTTCTCCATTGACAAGGGCTTTGCCATTGGCGGGGCACGTCTGCATCTGTCGGCCGAAAGCTGGGTGCAGGCGCGCACCGCGCGATCGGCTCCCAATCCAGGCCAGTTCTATGCCCGCGTGGGCCAGCTTTACAGCGCCACCACCGGCACTCTGGACCCGCGCGAGGCGACGGTCGACCGCAATGTCAACAAGGCAGGCCAACCGGCGAGCGAAGGCTTCAACCTCGGCTATGATTTCAGCGTTCCGGTGGGATCGGTCAAGTTCTACAGCTTTGGCACGATGAGTCATCGCCACAATGACGCCTATCTCACCTTCCGCTTCCCCGATGCTTCGAACAATATTCCCGAAATCTACCCCAATGGCTATTCGCCCCATCTGAACGTCAGCGACCGCGATTATCAGGTGACGGCGGGGGTAAAGAGCCAGTCGGGCGCGGCGGTCAATTTCGATCTCTCCTCCAGCTACAGCACCAATATGGTCTCCTATGTCGAAACCACGGCGCTCAACGCCTCGATGGGGCCTGCCAGCCCGACCACTTTCTATATCGGGCGGGTTAAGAACACCGAATGGACCAACAATCTGGACCTGCAAAAGGAGGTTGGTCTGGGCCTGTACCAGCCCCTTTCCGTGGCGGTGGGCGGTGAATTCCGCCAGAGCACCTATGGCATCGAGGCGGGCGAGGCGGCTTCCTATATTGACGGTGGCTATAAATCGACCAGCGGCGTGAATGCAGGCGTGCTGCGCACCAGCGGATCGCAGGGCGTCACCGGCTTTGCCCCCAGCATGGCGGGCAGTTGGAAGCGCAAGGCGTGGAGCGCCTATGTCAATCTGGAGCAGAAGATCCTGCCCGGCGTTGAACTGGCGCTGGCAGGTCGTCACGAGGATTATTCCGACTTTGGCAAGACCGATACGGGCAAGGTCTCGACCCGACTGGAACCGGTAAAGGGGCTGGCCCTGCGCGGCACAGCCAGCACCGGTTTCCGCGCGCCCACCTTGCAACAACAGCATTATTCCTCGGCCAGCACGATCAATGTCAGCGGCGCTTTGCTGCCCGTTTCGGCGCTGCCGGTGGATTCGGCGGCGGCCATCGCGCTGGGGGCCAAACCCTTGAAACCGGAGCGTTCGGTCAATTATTCGGTGGGATTTGTGTTCACCGCCATCCCGCGCTTCAGCCTGACGGTGGACGCCTATCAGATCAAGGTGAAGGACCGCATCCTGCTTTCTTCCACCCTGCAGGGCACTTTGGTGCGCAGCGTGCTGGCCGCAGCGGGGATCACCTCTTCGGCGGGCGGTTTCTATTTCGGCAATTCCACCGATACCCGCACGCGCGGTCTGGATATTGTGGGTACCTATCGGGCTGATCTGGGCCAGTTGGGCAGCGCGAACCTGAGCCTCTCGGCCAATTTCAACGAAACGGTGTTCACCCGCGTGGACAGCGTGCCTTCGGTGCTGGCTGGCGCGGGTCTGGTGTTGATCGGGCGCGATCGTCAGGGCGATTTCACCCGTGGCACGCCGCGCAACAAGTTCATCGCCAATGTCGCGTGGGAAAAGGACCGCGCCAATGTGAACCTGCGCGCCACGCGCTATGGTTCGGTCACGCAGGTCAATGCCAGCGCCGCAGGGCCTGACGCCACCGTGCAGCCCAAGGTGATTGTCGATCTGGATGTCGGCTACAAGATCACCGACAAGATCAAATTCTCGCTGGGCGCGAACAATCTGTTCAACATCTATCCCGACAAGCTGCCGGTGTCGCTGCAGGGCAGCGGCTTTTCGCAATATAACCCCTACTCGCCCTATGGGGTTAGCGGCGGATTTTATTACGGGCGCATCAATTACACCTTCTGATGCCGGATGACCAACCATGACCAAAATGACGGGACGCGATGTGAAATCTGGTAAAATCGCCAAGAAGCATAGGGTGGGCACAATGGCGCTGGGTGTTGCGCTATGGGGAGCAGGGGCTATTGCAGCCCCCGCTCCCGGCCCCGCCAACCTGCCGCCGCCCGGCGGTGAGGTGCCGCAGGCGTTCGATGTGCATGCGGGCACTTCCTATGCCGTGGCCGTGTCGCCTGATGGCCAATGGCTGGCGTTTGACCTGCAGGGCAGCCTATGGGTAATGCCCGCAAAGGGCGGCGAGGCCAAAAGGATCAGCGACTATTTCAACGATGCCCATCTGCCCACTTGGTCGCCCGATGGCAGCAGGATCGCCTATTACGCCTTCCGTGATGGCAATTATGACCTGTGGACCGCCAAGGCCGATGGCAGCGAGGCAAGGCAACTGACGCAGGGCACCTATGATGACCGCGAGCCGAGTTGGTCGCCCGATGGCAAGAGCATCGCTTTCGCCAGCGAGCGGGGCGGTGGCTATGATATCTGGACCATCGATCTGGCCAGCGGCGCGTTGACCCAATTGACCAAAGGCGCGCGGGAGGATCGCGCACCTGCGTGGAGCGCCGATAGCGCCACGATCGTCTTTTCCGGCAGCGAGGGCGGCAAGAGTGCGATTTACGCCGTCCCTGCCAAAGGTGGCGAGGTGACCACTCTGCGCGCTGCCCCTGCCGGTGTGCGCTATGACAGCCCTTCGCTGGGGGGCAAGGGCCAACTGGCCTATGTGGTGGCCGACACATCCGGCAGCCATCTGGAAGTGGATGGCCAGTCTGTTTCGGGCAAGGAGAATGTGTTTCCCTTCCGCGCCACATGGGCGGGCGGGGATCTATTCTACATCTCCGATGGCCTGATCCGCCGCCGCTCGGGCACCAAACTGGCCACTATTCCGTTCACCGCAAGGCTGGAGGCCACCCGCCCCGTTTACGCCCGCGCCAAGCGGGACTTTACCTCCACTGCGCCGCGCCCTGTGCTGGGCATCCAGCATCCTGCGCTCTCGCCCGACGGGCAGAATATCGCCTTTGTGGCTTTGGGCGATCTGTATCTCGTGTCCTCCAAGGGGGGCAAGCCACAGGCCTTGACCCATGACGAGGCGCTGGAGGCCGATGCGGCATGGTCGCCCGATGGCAAGTTTCTGGCCTATACATCGGACAAGGGCGGGGGCCTGCCGCAATTGTGGCTGCGCGATCTGGCCAAGGGCACGGACCGGCAACTGACCTCTGGCCCCAACCAGCCTTTGGGCGCGGCATGGTCGCCCGATGGCACGCGGATCGCTTTTCTGGATACCGATGGCCGCTGGGGCGTGGCGGGGCTGCAAGTGGTGGATGTGGCCAGCGGGGCGGTCACCCGCCTGCAACCCAGCCTGCCGCAGCCGGGCAAACCCACTTGGTCGCCCGATGGGCGCTATGTCGCGCTGGCTTTGTCCAAACCCTATTCCAGCAGCTTCCGCGAGGGCAATAACCAGATCTGGGTAGTGCCCAGCGATGGAAAGGGTGCCCCCTTCTGGCGCGATGCCGATGCGGGTGCCTCGCTCGATACGCGGGGTGGAGGCGGACCTGCCTGGTCGCCCGATGGCAAGAAGATGGCGGCCATTCAGGATGGTGTGCTCAAAATCTGGCCAGTAGGGCCTGATGCCAGTCCTTTGGGCCCGCCGCGCGCCTATACGTCCGAGATTTCCCATTACCCCACATGGAGCGGGGACAGCCAGTCGGTGCTCTATCAAGCCGCCGACAAGCTGAAAATCGTGAGCGTCGAAACCGGCGCGATCCGCGATGTGCCATTGGACTTCACCTACAAACTGGACATTCCCGCCACCCGACTGGTGATCCATGCGGGCGCGGTGGTCGATGCGGTGCAGGATACCACGCAGGCGGATAAGGACATTGTGATAGAGGGCAACCGCATCACCGCGATCCTGCCCCATGATGTGAAAAACTATGCTGGTGCCAGCAAGGTGATCGAGGCCACGGGCCTGACCGCCATTCCTGGCCTGATTGACCACCATGCCCATGCGCAAAAGGATTTTGGCGCCAATCTGCATCTGGCCTGGCTGTCCTATGGCATAACCACGGTGCGCGATCCGGGCAACCAGCCCTATGACGGGGTGGAAGACCGCGAGGCCGCCGAGGCAGGCGTGCGGATCGGGCCGCGTATCTATACAACGGGGCCTCTGCTGGAATGGCAGCGGGTGTTTTACCGCATGGGCGTGGCGGTGTCTGGCCCCGCGCATCTGGAGCGGGAATTGGACCGCGCCCGCGCGCTCAAATATGATCTGGTCAAAAGCTATGTCCGCATGCCCGATTTCGGCCAGAGGCGGATTGTGCAGGCGGCCCATGCCATGGGCGTACCGGTGGCCACGCATGAGATTTTCCCCGCCGGCTATACCGGCGTCGACAATACCGAGCATCTGGGCGCCACCAGTCGGCGCGGTTTCTCGCCCAAGCAGGGGCCGCAGGGGCGGGTCTATCAGGATGTGATCGAATTGTTTGGCCGTTCGGGCCGGACGTTGACGCCCACCAATTTCGGGGCGATCAATACGTTCCTTTCCAAGCATCCTGATTTCCGCAAGGATCCGCGCCTAAGCTTCTATCCCGCATGGGCGCAAAAGACGGTGACCGAGGGCGAGGCGTTGCCGCCTGCCATGTTGAACCTGCAGGCGGGGCAATTGGCGGGGCTACGCGCGATGAAAGCGGCGGGGGCGGTGATTGCAGCGGGCACCGATACGATGATCGCGCCCAATCTGCAGGCGGAAATATCCTCCTATGTCGATGGTGGCTTTACGCCGTTTCAGGCGCTGCAAACCGCCACCGCCGACGCGGCCAAGGCGCTCAATCTGGAGGCTGGCACGCTGGAAGTGGGCAAACTGGCCGATATTGCGCTGGTGGAAGGTGATCCGCGCAAGGATATTGCCGCCACGTTCCGCGTGCGGCAGGTGATCACCAATGGCCGCCCCTTCACGGTGGAGGAATTGCTGGCCAAGGCCAAACGCAAGCCTTGATGGCGAAAAGTCAGGGGCAATAGAGTTTTCCTATTGCCCCTGACTGTCAGGGCTTATTTCGCCACGGCCGCGTCCAGTTCGGTGGCCCAGGGGTCTTTTTGTGGTTCAGCCTTGCCGCTGGCGGCAAAGTCCATGATCTGATCGCCCGCGCGGCTATATTGCGGCCATTGTGGCAAGTCCCCACCATTGGGCGTGCCGGTCTTGGCAAAGTTCAGGATGTAACGGCTGATCGTTGCGCCCATACCATTGTCCCGCGCGGTGGTGGCGCCTTCATATTTCAACTTTTGCGTGTTGAAAAAGAAGGGAATGTCGGTGGCATGGCCTGCACCGGGCTTGCCGATGGAATCGGCCACATAGGAAAAGCGATATTCCCACACCGGCACGCCCTGATCGGCCAGAGTGGCTGCGATTTGGCGGGCACCGGCGACCATATAGCCGGTCTTGCCGCCAATATCGGCGCTGGTCGCGCCAATCAGAACGGGCACTTTGGCAAATTGGCCTGCGGCAAAGGCTTTGGCCGGTTCGACGGCGATCTTGCCATCGGGGAACGGGCTGGAGAAATTGCGCGGGCCCGGCGTGAACAGTTTCATCATGTTCAGCCCGTCGGTGACGGTTTCTGCGGGCAAGGCGCGCAATTTGGCCAGCGCCTGCGGATCATCCACCGCCACGCCTTTGGAGGCGGCGAAATCGGCACCGGTCTTTTCCACCGTCTGCAACGTAGCGGGCAACAGGCTGGTGCCATTGCCGCCCGACATTACCACGGCGCGATGAAACAGTCCCTGCGCCATGGGCGAGGTCAGCATGGTGTTGACCGACATGCCGCCTGCGCTTTCCCCGATCAGGGTGACATTGGCCGGATCGCCGCCGAATTGGGCGACATTGCGCTTGACCCATTGGAGCGCGGCGACCTGATCCATAAAGCCGTAATTGCCCAGCAGGCCCTTGTCTTCATTCGCCGCGGTCAGCGCGGGATGGGCAAAGGTGCCAAAGCGCCCCACGCGATAGTTGAAGCTGACAAAAACGACACCTTCACGCGCCAGATTGGCGCCGGAATAGGTGGGGGGCGAAGCGCCGCCATTCACAAAGCCGCCCCCATAGATCCATACGATCACCGGCAGCTTGGCAGCGGCACCTGCGGGACGCCAGACATTGGCATAAAGGCAATCCTCGGCGGGCGGCGTGCCCAGCGGGGCGGCATCGCTGGGGAAAGGCAATTGCATGCAATCATGGCCATAGGCGCTGGCATCGCGCAGGCCGGTCCATGCCGCTGCCGGTTGCGGCGCGCGCCAGCGTAGAGCGCCAACGGGGGCGGCTGCAAACGGGATGCCCTTCCAACTCGCCACGCCGTCGGCGATCGTGCCGCGCAAAGCGCCGGTTTCGATCGTCACGGTGGTTCCCGCTTCGGCGGCCAGCGCAACCCCGGGCAGCGCCAGAGCCGGCACGGCTGCAGCGGTTAAAGCAAGGAACAGCGGCAATTTCATAGACTCAGGCCCTTTCCGGATGACTTTTTATTATGGGTATCCCGTCGATGTCGCCACGCAACCGGACATATCCGGTCGGCAGAACATGACAGCGATGACATTTACATGCGCGGGCGACCGTTCCCTGTCAAAGGGTTTGATGTTTGCCTCTTTTGGCCAAGGCCGACTGTTCGACAGCAATGCCCGTTTTATGGATTGGTGATCAGCGCATAGAGGCTTTTGACCCCGTTGCTGTAATTGCCGATACGCAGGTTCTCGTTGGCGGCATGCTGGCTATCGTCGGCATTGACCAAAGGCAGCAGGATCACCGGAGCCTTCAGCCCGTCGGCGAGCGGGGCGGAAGGCACACCGCCGCCCATGATCGGGATCTGGACCGGCGCCTGCCCGAAGGCCCGCGTCAGGCCGGAGCGCAGCCATTGGCCGATCGGGGCATCGAGCGGGGTCATCAGCGCTTTCATACCGCCTCCGCCCGTGATCGAGGCGAGCAGCGGATAGCGCACCCGTTCCGCCTCGCTCGGTTCGCCCTGCACCAGATGGAAGCCTTGTCCCTCCACCCATTTGCGGACCAGCGCGATCTGCCTTTCGGCAGGCGTGCCCGGCACGGTGCGTATGTCAAAAGTGACCGTGGCCTTGGCCGGAATGATCGTGCGGCGGGCGGCGGGCTCGCCAGCGATCATCGAGGTGATGTTGAGCGAGGGGAATTGCAGCGATTGCTGATAGGAGGCGCCCACCTTTTCCGACGCGGCAATGCCAAGGCGGCGCTGCAAGGCGGCTTCGTCATCGGGAACCTGCGCCAGAACCGCTTTGAGCGAAGGGTTGATGTCCACGCCATCATAGAAGCCGGGGATCAGCACGCGCCCCTCGGCATCCTTCATGCCCGTGATCAGGCGGGCCAAAGTCATGGCCGGATTGGCGGCGTAATTGCCGAAATGGCCGCTGTGCAATTCTTCCCTTGGCCCATAGACGGTCAGCGCCAGAGCGGTGCCGCCGCGATGGCCATAGACCACTGTTGGGCGGCCGCTTTCATGCATCGGCCCATCCAGCATGACAATGCCATCGGCCTGCAACAAGGCGCGGTTCTGTTCCACCACATCGGCCAAGGTGGGCGGGCCGCCCTCTTCATGGGAATCAAGGATCAGCTTGATATTGATGGCTGGAGACTTCCCTTGGGCCACCAAGGCATCCATCGCCGCAATCAGCATCAGGATAGGCGCTTTATCATCGGCGGCGGAACGGGCGAACAGGCGCCATTCGGGGTCTGGATTGGCCGTTTGCGTCAGCTTTTCCAGTGGCAAATCCTGCCATACGCCTTGCGCATCCCTGGCCCGCAGCACCGGTTCAAAGGGAGATGCTTGTTTCCACGCCTTGGGGAAGACCGGTTGGCCGTCCATATGGGCGTAAAACAGGATGGTGCGGGCCGATTTGCTTTTGGCTTTCCATTGCGCAAACACCATCGGCGTTTCGCCATCGGGCAGCAATTGCGCCTGCCAGCCATGTCTGGCCAACGTGGCTTGCGCCCATTGCGCATTGCGGCGGATGTCGGGGGCGGATTGGGTGGCCACATTGGGCAGGCGCAGGAATTCGATGAATTCGGGCCAGCTCTTTTGCACGGCTGTGGTCAGGGCGGCGTTTTCGCTCGTCCCGCCTAGCGCGGGGGAGGCAAGAGACAGCAGCGCGGCGCCCAGCAGGATGGAATGTTGCGGGTTTGGCATAAGGTCTCCTTCGGAACATCCGATAAGGCTTTGTCTTAGCACCGCATCATCCCGCCCGCGCCCCGCATTTTTGCGCATGGGGGAGGGGCACGGCTCCCTCCCCCATGCCGATCAGAACGACTTGCGCAGCAGCAGGCCGCCGTAACGCACATCATCGCGCGGTACGAGGCGCGAGACGCCTGCCAGCGTGCCGTTGGACAAAAGGTTGGAATAATGCTGGTTGCCGATGTTCTTGACATAGGCGCGCAATTGCCAGCCATTATCCTGACCCAGCAGCGCCACGCTGGCGTTGAACAGGGCGAAAGAGGGCTGGATCGTGCTGGGCGTTTGCGTCAGCTGATATTGCGTGGCGCTTTTGAGCGTAACATCGCCCTGCAATTCCAGATCCCAACCGCTGGCAATGGCAAAGCGATAGGCGGCATTTTCATACAGCTTCCACTTGGGCGCATAGGGCAGGGGCTGACCATCGACATTGCAGCTGGAGGCTGCGCCAACAGGGCAGTTGAAATGGATGATCTTGGCGTCCGTATGCGCCAGCGCGCTGTCGATCGTCAGGCCGGGGATCGGGCGCAGGGTCAGGTCCAGTTCCACACCTTTGGAATTGACCGAACCGGCGTTGATCAGACGGGTGATGATCGCGCCTCCCACCGTGTCGCTGAAATTGGCCTGGAAATTGTTGAAGTCGGTGGTGAACAAAGCCACGCCATAGGTGACCTTGCGGTCCAGAGCGCTGCCCTTGACGCCCGCTTCCCAACTCTTGGACGTTTCGGGTGCCAGCGAAATCTCGTCACGCGTCAACATGTTGAAAAAGGCGTTATAGGCAGGGCCCTTATAGCCGCGCGAATAGGTCACATAGGTTTGGGCATGGCTGCCCAGATCCAGTTGCAGGCCCAGACGGTAGGTGTCGCCCCGCGTGGAGGTGTTGCCGGTGCTGTTATGATAGCCCTGAATGCCGGTCACCGCGCCCGTGCCCGCATTGGTGGGGTCATTGGTCGAGGTGCGGTTGTGGTAATAGCTCAATTCGTCCCATACCGAGCGATAGCCGGCAATGGCGCGGAAGGCCTTGGTTACATTGACATTGGCCTCGCCAAACAGCGCATAATTGCTGTTTTTCACGCCGTAATTGGCCACGCCTGTTGTCGCTACATTGGCGCCTGATACCACGCGGGTGATCTGGCGCTGATAACGCTCGTCGGTCTTGGCCTTCAGGAAATAGGCGCCAACCACATAATCCACCAGCTTGCCCTTGGGGCTGGTCAGGCGCAATTCCTGACTGAACTGGCGCGAGGAAACATCGCCATAATCCTCGCCCTGCGCCAGAGCGGCGCTGAGGCTGGAAATGCCGTCAAAGTCCTGATGCTGGTGGTTCTTCCAGATGCGATAGGCGGTGATCGAGGTTACTTTATAGCCATTGCCCAAGGCGAGATCGGCGGAAAGGGCAAGCCCTGCATTCTTGTCGCGCACATCGGTGTTGAAGCTGGTGCTGATGGTGCGGTTGCTGGGGCTGGGCGTGATGCCTGCGGTGGAAAGGAAACTGGCCAGAGCGGCATTATCGGTCACCGCGCCGGTGGGATAGGTGACCTGACTGCTGCTTGTAAACACGCTGACGGCGGTGTCGCGCGATTGCAGATAGTCGGCCACCAGACCCAGTTTCAGATTGGCGCTGGGATTGGCCTCCAGCTTGATGCGCGCGCCATAGCGTTCAAAGCCATTGACCTTGTCGCCCGTGTTCAGATTGTTCACGTTACCGGCGAAATTGGTGTAAAGTCCATCGACACGCGCCGCCACGCCTTCGGCCACGCGGCCGGTCACGCCTGCCTTCAGGCGATATTCGGCGTCCGTGGTGGCGCCGCCTTCGACATAGCCGGAGGTCCGCTCGCTGGGGCCCTTGGTCACAATGTTGATCACGCCCGCGCTGGCATTCTTGCCAAACAGGGTGCCCTGCGGGCCGCGCAGCACTTCGATGCGCTCTACTTCGCCCAGATCCAGTGTCGACTGGCCCGGACGCGTCAACACCACGCCATCCAGCACCGTGGACACCGAAGGCTCCACGCCGGGCGAGGTGGAAATCGTGCCCACGCCGCGGATGAAAATGGTACGATCCTTGTTGGACGAGCCATTGCGGAAATCCACCGTGGGCACCGAATTGGCAATGTCCGCAATATTGTGCAGCGAGCGGTCATTGAGCGATGCGCCCGAAACCGCCGTGATGGCGATGGGAACCTGCTGCAAGCTTTCGTTGCGATAGCGGGCGGTAACGGTAATTTCGGCACCACTGTTCGCGGGTGCGGCAGCCTCTTGCGCTAGCGCGGGGCTGAAAGGAACAGCAAGTGCGCTGGCCAGCAGCTGGGGGCGCAGGGTGGGGCGGGTCATGGTCTTCTCCGTGTTGAACCTTGGTCCGCGTTATTAGTCAACTAAATAAGTAGAGAAAGAAACTTGATCTTTAGGGGGCAAAACTTTCCGCATGATCGCGTGACCATGAGCATAGGATCTTGCCTTGTTGATACCGGTGTCATAACGTGGTGTGACTAGCGTGAGAACAAGCCGGTGGTTTGCAAGCCGACGGGCGAGAGGAGATATGTGTGGCGCAGCGCAGCAAGCAGGTCGCGACGGGATTGCTTCCCTTGGGCAGGATCGTGGCTTTGGCAGGTGGTTGCCTGCTGGGCGTGACGACCGCGCCGCTTCAAGCGCAGGACGCGGGCGGTTTGTTGTTCCATGCCCCGCTAGACAGCGGCTATACCGCCACACGGGCCGGTGGCGAGGCTCTGCCCAATTTCAAGAGCGATGTCGCCACGATCACTGATGGCGCGCGCCTTGGTGCGGGGCGCGTGGCCGATGGCGGCTATGTCGCCTGGCAGGCGGCGGGCAATATCTATGCCCAGCGCGGTACCTTGTCCTTCTTCTGGCGCAGCCATACGCCGGTGGGCGAGGCGCCATTCGTCCTGTTCCGCGCCAGCGCGGGTGATCATTCCAGCTGGGACATGGCCTTTTTGCGCATCGACTGGAACGGCCATGGATTCGATGCCTTTGTCACCGATGCCAACCTGTCGCGCATCAGGGTCAGCTGGACAATTCCTTCGGCTCCTGCCCCCGATGCATGGCACCACATCGCCTTTGGCTGGGACGAGGCGCAGGGCGTGCGGCTTTACTGGGACGGCAAAGAGGTCGCCGTCAATCGGCAGCCTGCCAATCTGGATATGGCGCTGGACCAGTTTGGCGTGGCGGGCCGCGTGATCGCCCCGCATCAGGTGCAAAGTCGCTATAATTTCATGCGCGGCGCCGACATAGACGAGATCCGCGTCCACGATCACCTGTTGACCGCGCAAGAAGTCACCGGCCTGATGGGTGATGGCAAAATGCCCGCCAGCGCGCCAACCAATGCCGCTGCATCATGGCAGGGCTGGCTCCATCGCTATGGCTGGGATGGCAAGAGCCCGCCGGTGCTGGGTGAGGGGGTGACCACCATCCGCAAGGTTGAATTTGCCGATGCCAAGGACCTGAAAGAATGGATGTGGAAGGGCGTTGACGGCATTGACGAGACCACATGGCCGGGGGTCTATAACCGTTCCCGCCTGCCCGGCCGCGATGATTATTTCGAGCTGCCCGACTGGAATGTCTATGTCGAGGGTGGCAAGACCTATGATCTGACCTTGCCTCAAGGCGCTTCCTTCAATCGGGTGGAATTGCGCGGCGCAGCCTATGGCACGCTGTCCTATTCGCCCGATGACAAGGGTGATTGGCAGGTGCTGGCCAACCGGCCCAAGGGCGTGGTCCGCTCGGTTGACGAGATGGCGCCGCGGCAAGGCGGCAAGCTGCGCTTTACCAATGTGATGCAGGAACAGCCGATACAGGAAATCTGGGCCTATGACGTCCATACGGGTGATGCGCCCAAGGGCACGTTCCAGCTCAGCTATACGGTTCGCGCCGATGCCTCGCCCGATCTTGGCGCGCTCAAAGGGTTGAACGCCTATATTGCGGGCCGTTTCCCTGCCGAGGAAAGGGCCACTGTGGTCGCCATGCCCACCAGCGGGGTGAAGGCGGCCGTGGGCGCGGGCAGCGCCGATGCGGCAGGCGCGGTGCAAAGGCGCGCCAATGATCGGCCTTTGGTCCATATCCTGATCCCGTCCAATTTTGGCGATGCTCCGCCTGATCGCGCTCTGGCCCGCGCATGGAATTATGGCTGGGAAAATGTGCATGACGGGCTGGACGGTTTGGCGATTGATTTGCCTGCCATCCATGCCACGCCCAATGCGCAAGGGCTGATCGCGCTCAACATTCGGGTGAAGGACCCGATCTGGCCCGACCGCGCGCTGATCGATGTGCAGGTGGCGGTGCCGCCCGATCAACCGCGCAAGCTGTGGCTGGACCTGCGCGACCGCATCCTGACGCCGGATAGCCTCTATCTCTCGGTAGCCTCGGCCTCGCCCGATTTCGGTGCCCGTTCGCTCGATGGCATGACGATCCGTATGGTGTTCAAGGAGCGTGAAAAGGCTAGGCTCGAACATATTGCCGACCGCTTCAATCAGGTGAAGGACAATTGGGCCTTTCTGGTCGAGGAGCACACCGCCTCCAAGCGGGCAGGGCTCTATCGCCGCCTGTACGGCGACATTACGGACCTGTTGCGGGTTGATCCGGATAATCTGGAGGCGCGCCGATATTGGGCCGACATCGGCTATTCCGAGGATCAGTTGCCGCCTTTCGTGCAGCCGGTGCCGCCCGCTGGCATGCCGCTCTGGGCCTTTCGCCAGCTGGAGGATCTCAAGCTGACGCGCCATTTCGTCAATTGGTGGATCGACAACCGGCAAGTGCCCTATGGCGATTTCGGCGGTGGCATTTCCGACGACACAGACCTGCTGCAACAATGGCCGGGGCTGGCGCTGATGGGGGTCGATCCGGACAAGATCAATGCCTCGCTGCGCGCCCTGTCGGATGCGGTTTACAAGAACGGGATGATCGTCAACGGGCTGAGCGCGATCACCACCGACGAATTGCATGTCTATGAGGAAGGCATCAATTCCGATGCCGAACGCCTCTATCTCAACTGGGGCGAGCCCAAGGCGGTGGAGCGGATGATGGCCACGGTCAAAGCGCTGGGCGGGCTGATCAAGGTGAACCCGGCGGGCCATCGGCATATTTCCTCCAGCTGGTATGGCGGGCGCAAGATTTATCGTGACGCGCCATGGGCATGGCAAAAGCCCTATGGTTTTGTGATCATGCATACGCCGGTGCTGCTGGGTACATTCAACGCCAATCCGGCGGCACGCGGGATGGTGACGGGGCTGATCGACGGCTTGCTGGCGCATGGAAAGCAGGGGGGCAATGGCTTGTGGACCTTCCCCAATGACATCAGTTTCGACCGCGATAGCGAAAGGGCGGGCGATGGCGGCGGGGCATCCTTGCCGATGCAATCGGCCTGGGCGGCTTGGCGCTTTACGCAGGATGACAAATATCTGCGTCCGGTTCTGGGCCGCGTGGGCAAGGATAATTTCGGCATCCTGTCGGAAATCAACGAGAATGCGATCACCGTGCTGGGCAAGCGCGCCGATTGGGCCGAGGCCATCACCCGCAAGGCCAAGGCAGGCGATAATTTCGCCCGTTTCGAGGCGTGGAACAGCACAGGCGACAAGAGCTGGCTGGAGGCGTTGAACGCGCATGGCATCGCGGACAAGAGCCAGCACATGTATATGTATACCCAAGGCCATTGGTGGACCGACCGCGTCGACGCTCCCAACGAGTTCCTGCAGCGCGAGCGTTTGGGCGGCATCGCGCTCAAGCGCAACCAGACCTATCCGGGCAATGCGGTCAGCTGGCGCTTTGCCGATCCTGAAAGCGCGGTGAAAGTGGCGCTGCTGGTGCGCGACGCCACGCCTGAACAGTTCACGGTCACCGCCTATAACACCACCGATCAGGTGCAAAAGGCCGAGATGGGGACGTGGAATGTGACCGCTGGCACATGGGAAATGGCCAAAGAGGGGGAGGCTCCCCGCCAAGTCACGCTGGAACGCGGGGGCAGCGTGCCGGTCACCTTCGCTCCGGGCAGCACCAGCTTGCGCTTTACCCTGAAGCAGAAGGCGGCGGTCCAGCCCGAATTCAGGCCGGATCTGGGGATTGGCTCCGATGATGTGGAGCGGCGGGGGAACAGCCTGACGGTAACGGTCCATAGCCTTGGTTCTGCGCCTGCGCCGGCGGGCAAGCTCACGCTGGAGGATGCCGCAGGACAGGTGCTGGCCCAGATCGCCACGCCCGCCATGCCTGCTCCGCTTGATCTGGTGCCGCGTACGGCCAAGCTGAAGCTGGCCATTCCCGCCAGCGCGCATGGGGCCCTGCGGGTGAGGATCAGCACAGAGGTTGCGGAGGTGACCTTGCGCAACAATAGCGTCGATTTGATGCCGCAAGGGAAAGCTGCGCAGTGAATCGCGCGTTTCATCTGGCCGCGCTGGCGGGTGTGATCTTGGCCGCGCCGTTGCAGGCGCGGCAGACTGTCTGGCGCTTTGATCGCACCGATCGTCTGGGCGGTTTGGCGACCACGGTGCTGGGCCATCCCGCTGTGCTGCGGGATGCAGGGCACAAGGCGGTGTTGTTCGACGGGGTGGGGGACGCGCTCTTGGTGGGGGCGCATCCGCTGGCCGGAGCCGGTCAGTTTACGGTCGAGGCGATGCTGCGCCCCGATGGCGGCGCCTTTGAACAGCGTTGGCTGCATCTCGCCTCGGACGATCCGGTCAGCCAGACCCGCATCATGTTCGAAATCCGCGTGACCAAGGATGGCTGGTATCTCGACGCTTTCATCAAGGGCAAGGGCTATGCGCAAGTGTTGATCGATCCGGCCAAATTGCACCCGTTGGGCCGCTGGTACCACGTGGCGCAGAGTTTTGACGGCACAACCTATCGCTCCTATGTCAATGGCGTGCTGGAGGGCGAGGCCAAGGTTGCAGGCTTCTCGCCGCAACCGGAAGGATCGTCCGCGGTCGGGATGCGGATGAACCGTGTCAATTTTTTCCAGGGCGCGATCCGCAGCATCCGCTTTACCGACCGCGCCTTGTCACCCGCCCGATTCCACAAGGGCGGGATACAGCCTGAGCCCATGGCGGCGCCAAAACTACCCTGAGTCTATCCTGTGATGCCCAATTCTTGGCGCAATGCGACCATCAGTTCGGGGATGCGGGTTAACTGCGCTTGCTCCTCATCCAGAATGGCGTTGAACAGCGCGCGTCGCAGGCCTGCCCGTTCCTCGGCGGGGATGGGCACGGGGCAGGATGACCACACAATATCGAGCAAACGCGCGGCACCATGCAGGCGGCCGATCAGATAATCATGCTCGCGATAGGCGCGGCTGAAAAAGGCACCGAACTGGTGCATCATTTCACCTTTCAACCGCCTTGCCAGACCGGTTTCCTGCGCGCTTTCCTGCCAGTCCATGGGCGAAATGCGATCGATATGCACCGGCGATGTTTCGGCCAGATCGTTCTGCTGGAGCCATGCCATCGTGGCGGCATCATGATAGGCAAAGCCAAGATAGGCCAACATCACCGCCTCGGCCAGCGCATCGGGTAGCATCGGCAGAAGATCGGCCAGCAAGGCTTCCACCTGTCCGTCCAACCGGTCCAATTGGCGTGCGCTGGCCAGATCGCGCAAGGCGGCGGCCGGATGGCGTTCCCAATCCACCTCCGTCTTGCACAGCGCCCCATGGGGCGCCACGTCCAGCGTCAGCGAAAGCGCCTGCCATGCAGCGGCGCTGGCGCGATCATGCGCGGCTTCGGGGATATCGGGCTGCGCCTCGCGGGCCTGATCCAGCCTTGCGATCAAATAGCGCATGTGGCGCTGACGATAGGCCACATCATGTTGGCGCAGAAAGGCGATCAGCTCGCTCGACAGTCCCCGCCCCTCCGATGGCGTCAACCGTAGATTGGCCCGCGCCCACCGTCCCAAGGTTGCACGGGGCGCGCCGGTGCTGGCGGCGATCTGGTCCAGTGTCGCCTCCAGCCTGTAAAGCGCATAGGCGTGATAGGCATAGCCCGCCTGTTCGGCAGCGGCCTGTTGCGCCGCGGTCCGCCATGCGCCCAATTGGCTGGCGGCGGGGCGTGCGCCCAAAATCGCCTGCCCCAACACCAGACGCACCGCCTTGGTCACCTCGTCCTGAATGCCGGTGGCGATATGTTGCGCGCGCCGCAGCGCGGCCGATTGGCGGGCCAATGTTTCAAGGTTGTCGCGGATGGGCTGTTCACGCGGAATGGTGGAAAGGGCGCGAAAAATGACCGGAAAGAAGTCCGGCGGGCCAGCCTCGGCCGGTTCGGCATGGAGGGGGCGCGATTGGGTCGGGTCGATATAGACCAGACGGCGGTCGACTTCGACATTGGCGGGGCGCGCAGAAAGCGCGGCTATGGCCGGCCCGAAGGGCGCGTTGACCAGCACCGATCCATCCATCAGCGCGACCTTGTGCAATTCGCCCTTGGCCGCATAGGCAGGCAGGATCCGCGCCAGAAACGCATCGCGCCCCGTCCAGTTCTGTTCGCGTTTGGCCAGCAAACGGTCGATTTCATCCACCTGCAACGGCGGGAAAGCGCCGGGAAAGCTGGCCGTGGCGCGCGCGGCAAACACCAGTTCGGGCAGCGAGGCCCATGGACCTTCCGCCGATGCGGCACGGAAATCAATCGAAACCCGGTGCTCGCGTTCCTCCACCCAGGCCGGACTGTGCAGGGCGATACGCTGGACGTAACCGGTATAGTCCGTGGCGGTGGTAAACAGGTCAAGCGGGTGGGCATCGGGCAGCAGTCGCAGCCCCGCCGGACTGGCGGCCATCTGATCCAGCGCCTCGGCGATCATGCCGGAAAGGCCAATCCCGCTAAAAGGAGGTTTGAACCAGCGGGCACGCACCAAATGGGCCAGCCTGCTGCGCACCTCGGCCTCGTCGGAGGCCAGCGGCGGCTCCTCGCCCCCCAAGGCGCGGCCGATCAGCGGTGCCAGCCACTGTTTGGCGGTTGTCCGCCATGTGCCCTCTTCTTTGGTGAGCAAGTGGTCAATATCGGCCAGTTCCAGCCAGAGCCGCGTCAGCGGTTCGAGCGACTGGCCCGACTGGATCGCCTGCGCCAGAAACACGCTGTTGAGCCCGCCCGCGCTGGCCCCCGCGACAATATCGGGCAGGATGGACAGGTTTAGCCCGCCCTGTCGGGCTATGATGTCCAGCAGGGCCGCATAGACCTGTTCGACGCCATGCAGGGGCAGGGCTGCATGCTGGTCAGTATGGACCCGACGAGCCGTGCTGGCCCGTGCAAGATGCCACACCTCCTTGGTCACGCCATGCATGTAGATGGCAAGGCTGATCCCGCCATAACAGACCAAAGCGATGCGGAGTTCCTTTCGGCGCATGGGCGTATACTGCGCCTTTGCCCCGTTGATGGCAATTGCCCGCGTAAATAATGGTGCCTGTGCACATAATCGTCTGATGCGGCAGGCGCTCGGTCATGGGTTAGGGCGCGGGCCTTGTCCGGCCAACCTATGCTGCGCTGTTTTTTGCATCTTGACCTGCGTGGCGAATGCAGCGAAAAGCGGGGCCAACAAAATAGCGGGGCTAAACCCGCCAGGCATACGGGCGGTTTAACGCCACGGGGCCGTAGAATGGGAAAAGGGTCCTATGTCTGCGTGCTATCCACTATCATCCTGTATTGAATGGCAATTTACCGAATCTGGCGATCTGGCCGCGCGTTTGCGCAGCGCCAAGGCAGCCGGGTTGGATCTGGCCGAATTCCATCTCTGGCGCGACAAGCCGGTCGATGCCTTGGCGCAGGCGCTGGAAGAAACCGGCATGCGTTTGACCAGCCTTTGCGTTGATCCGCGCCGATCGATCGTTGATCCGGCCGAACGCGAAGACATGGTGCAGGCTGTGCGGGAAACCATTGCCGCGACCGAGAAATTGGGCAAGCCAGCGCTGATCGTCGCCTCCGGCTTTCGCGTGGAAGGCATGAGCGAGGAAGAGCATTTCGCCAATGCCGTTGCCGCCCTGCGCGCTGCTGCCGATGTGGCGGAAGAGGCGGGGGTGATGCTCTTGCTCGAACCGCTCAACACGCGGCTGTTTTCGGCCATGTATCTGGTCAGCACCAGCCTTGGGCTCGATCTGGTGGAAGCGGTGGGCAGTCCCAACCTTCGCCTGCTTTATGACGTCTGGCACAGCGCCTGTATGGGCGAGGATATGGCGCAGGTCTTGGCGGGGCGCATCCATCTGGTCGCCCATGTGCAAGTGGCCGATATGGATGATCGTCACGAGCCGGGCACCGGCACGCTCGATTGGGCCAAGGTCTGCCAAACGCTGGAAGACCTCAATTATGCCGGCGCCATCGGGCTGGAATATTTCCCCAGCCTGCCGATGGACCAATCCCTTGCGCTGACCCGACAAAAGCTGGGCTGCTAAGGAACCTGTTCTGCTGCCACTCGGGAGAGATGTGGTCATGCAAACTATCGATAAAAGCGCCGAAAAATTGAGCTTTGCCGAGCGTCTAAGCTATGGTTTTGGCGATATGGGAACCAGTCTGGCCTATAATATGGCCAGCGGTTTTCTGCTGTTCTACTACACCAATGTGGTGGGCCTGCCTGCGGCATCCGTGGGCACGGTGTTTCTGGTGGCGCGTTTGATGGACGCGGTGATCGACGTTCTGGTCGGCATCGCAGTGGATAAAACCCGCAGCCGCTGGGGGCGGACGCGCGTCTATTTCCTGTTCGTCGCGCCGTTTTATGCCTTGATGTCGGCGGCTGTTTTCCATGTCCCCGCATGGGGGCAAGGCGCCCAGTTGATCTATGCCTTCCTGACCTTCAAGGGTTTGGGCATTTTGATGTCGCTACAGGCCATACCCTATTCGGCCTTGATGCCGATGATGACCAAGGATCGCGGGGAAAGGCTCACATTGTCGGGCTTGCGTTCGATCGGCACCTCGGTCAGCGTGGTGCTGGGCACGGCGACGGTCATGCCCTTGGTGGGCTTGCTGGGCGGCGGGGATCAGCAGCGCGGGTTTACCATGGTGGCCGCATTGTTTGGCGGTATTGGTCTGATCTGCACGCTGGCCTTGTTCCGTTATTGTCAGGAGCGTTACCAGGATAGCGCCTCTGCCGGTTTTGCCGTGTGGCCTGCGGTAAAAGAAATGCTGCATAATCGGGCGTGGCTGGTGCTGTTTGGCGCTTGCCTGCTTTATTTCGCGCGTTTTGGCATGATGATGGCCGCGACCGCCTATTTCGCCATCGATGTGCTGGGCCAGCCATGGATGATTTCGGTGATGCTGCCGGCGGTGGCGGGCATGTTGTTGCTGTCGGCCTTTGTGGCGCCTTCTATTCTGGCGCGGACCGGCATTCGCAATGGTACGGTGATGGCGCTCGCCTTGGGCGCGGTGCTATTCGCTGCTTTGCCCTTTGTGCAACAACAGATCAGCCTGTTCCTTGGCCTCTATATCGTCGCCTGTCTGGCCACATCGATCACCACCACCGCCGCCTATGCCATGGTGGCCGAAACGGTGGATTATCACGAGGCTCAATTTGGCACTCGCCGCGAAGGCTTGCTGTCGGCAGGCATCAGCCTGTCCACCAAATTGGGCATGGCGCTGGGCACGGCAGGCTTTGCCTATGTGCTGGGCGTGAGCGGCTATGTCCCCGGCCATGTGACCGATCACGCGCGTGAGGCGATCCGCTGGACCTACAGCGGCGGGGCGGTGGTTTTGCTGGTCGCGCAAGTGCTGGTGATGCTGCTGTGGCCGATAAAGGGGCGTGACATCGCCCGTTAACCTATCCGGCCGCGCGCGATGGGCGCGGCCCTTGCTTGAAATGGACAAACCCATGAACACAGAAATGATCGCGATAAGTCTCGATCTGATCAACCGCCATTATCAGGAACCCAACCGGAATCGCTATGAAAGCAAGTATTTCTGGGAGGAACTCTATGGCTTGATCGCCACCGCAGGCTTTCGCGCGATAGAGATACCCTATGAGCCGGTGTGGCAATTTGGCGGGCGCAGCGGGGTGCCGATGAACCGCTATTGCGTGAACACCAAATATGGCGATGCCGCGCAATATCGGGCCGCGCTACAGGCTAGCGGGATCGAGCGGGTGAGCGGGATTACCTTTGATCCCAACCTGTTTATGCGCAACGATAATCTGGATTTCTTCTTTGGCGCCAGCGGGCATTTCTCGCAGGAAGCGCTGTCCCATGCCGCAGCCATGGGTGCCGATTATCTCGCCATCAGCCCCTCGGCCTATTATGGGCGCATCCGCCATTATCACCCCGATCTGGACAGCCAGACCGAGCTGTTCACCCAGCGCACCATTGGCTGGCTGGAAGCTTTGGCGGTCAAGGCCGCAGAATTGGGCGTAAAGCTGGTGCTGCGCAACGAATATTGGAGCCTGTTCAGAGGCGAAAGCATCCTGCCTTTGCTCGACGCCTTGCCCGATACGGTGCAATTGGACGTGGATGTTGCCAGCCTGCAGATTGCGGGAGTGGACTTGGGCGGTTTCATCGCCGCGCAACACCATAGGATCGGTTGCGTTCATTTGACCGACACGGATTCCGTCGATGCTGATGATATCTGGCAAACGCCCAATCCGGAATTTCCGGCGGGCAAGGCGACCCAGGTGTTCCGCGATCCGGGACAAGGTTCGGCGCCCTTGATCGAGGTGGCGGCCCAGCTTGATCAATTGGCCTATACCGGCCCGATCACCTGCAGCGCCCGCCAAACGCGCGATCCTTTCCGCGCTTTGCTCAGAACCCGCGCCTTGCTCAACCAGTTGCAGAATTAAGACGGACGGAACCCGCGCCATGCCCAACATCCGCTATGCCAATATGTGCCATTGGAAATCGATCCCCTATAAGCAGATCGATAATTTCCGTGAGTTTTATTACGAGGACAACACCAACAGCGCCTATTATTCCGATTGGGATAATATTCTGAAATATCAATCGGCTTTGGGGTTTGATGGCATCGAGATCGCGCCATGGGATCTGGCCGATATCCTGCCGCTTTTTGGATCGCCCGAAAACTTCGCCGCCTTTGCCAAGGATCGCGGCGTGGAAGTCATCGGCATGTTCCATGGCGCCCATGCTTCCCATGCTGCGGATCATTTTGAGGAAGCTGTGCGCGCAGGGCGCGAGGCCGTTGACACGATTGTCCGTTTTGGCGGCACCTATATGAACACCTGCCCCACGCAAAACTATTACGGCACTGGCCCTTTGGGCCGCGACGAGGTGCAGCAATGCGCCAAGGTGATGAACGAGATTGGGCGCTATGCCACCGATCACGGGGTCAAGATCGGCCTGCACAATGAATTTTTCTGCGCGGTCAATCTGCCCAATCACCGCGAATTGATCGAACTGACCGACCCCAAGCTGGTGCATTATTGCATCGACACCGCCCAAATCTCGATCATGGGCGAGGATCTGTTGACCTTTTACAACGACTATCACGATCGGATCAGCACCTTCCACTTGAAGGACACCGCCTCTTCGCGCCAGCCTGACGCGGTGCGCTATGCGCAGGACCCTGAAATCACCGACGATGGCAGGCGTTGGTTCTGGGAGCCGGGCTTGGGCGATCTGGATTTGAAGGGCCTGTACCATGCCTTGAAGCAGCATGAGTTCAAGGGCTGGGTTTCGATCGAATATGACGGCTCGCCCGACCTTCTGGCGTCCATGGCCATGACGCGCTATTATCTGGATAAGGAATTGCGGGTTATTTATGACTAAGATCGGTTTAAATATTATTCTGTGAAGTTTGTATTCAACCTCTAAATTTCAGAAATCAGATCAAAAACAGTTAATTGATGCCAATTTGCGAAAGCAGAGGTTGAAAAAGGGTTGCGCCTGTTGTGCAAGATCCTCGGTCGTGAGGCCATTTTCTTCGAAATGGCACATGCATATGGCGGCCAGTCAGGGAGTGTTGGTGAGGTCCAAAGCGATCATCGCATTCGCGTGCCTTCGCGATCTCACCAACGCCTGTCCAGAAATAGGATCGGACATATTTCTTCCCACGCGACCTTGCGTGCGCCTTCCGTCATGGCCATCGTGTTTGTCCTTCGCTGGCTGTGCAGCCCACGGGACATGCCCTTCTTCGGTCCGGATAATTCGGGCTTTTCCTGATTGGAACAGGCCGCCTAGGAACGTTCCAGCGCCGTCATAATATGTTGGGCCAGTATCTTCGGTGATGCCAAGATGACCACCGCCCTACTGGATCGCCTGACCCATCATTGCCATATCCTGGAAACCGGCAATGACAGCTTCCGCTTCAGGGCCAGTTCCGCCACCCCAAAATCCAGAAAGGTATAAACCCAAAGCTTGACCTTGACCGCCATGGGCAGCACATAACCCATACCCACCCGGGTCAATTCTCAATAAAAATCCCGGGTCAATTCTCAGCGCAACTCAACAGTACTGCAGGCCTGTATGGGAGTTCGCGGGTCAAATCCAAATCAAGTCCGCGTGCTTTTCGCACATTGTAACGGTCTGGTTTTTTGACCCAGTCTCGTCGACTGTTGTGCCATACCCTCCTTCGACC
>NZ_SACO01000015.1 GCF_004005905.1 Novosphingobium umbonatum | reverse complement strand
AGAAGCAGACCATCGAACATCGCCGCTTGCAACACCGCAAGCTGGCCGCCTAAAACCCAAACCCAGACGAGGCCATATCTCCGTTACCAACATACCAACTTTGCGCCAAATGTTTCGACGACGGACAATGTACGGTTTCCCGCTGACAATCTATGTGCTGTCGGGCTGGCTGCAGACCCGCTATCCCGGAATTGACTGGTTTTCTCATGATTCAGGCCACTTGCTTGAAATGATGTTCGGCTGGCGGGTCAACCCGCATTTCGGACCATTCCATCTTGCAAGCTTCCTATTCATTGGCGGAGGATTCATGCTGATTTCATCGGCATGGAACGTACTTCACAACGCCCAGCGCAAGCATGAAATAGCAACGACCGGCCTATATAGTCGCATCAGACATCCTCAATATGCAGGTTTCATCGCAGTGATGTTTGGCTTCCTTCTGCAATGGCCGACGCTGCTGACGTTTGCCATGTTTCCGGTTCTGGTCGTTATGTATATCCGCCTTGCTCTGCACGAAGAGCAGGATGCCCTGCGCGAATTCGGCGAGCCCTATCGCCAATACATGAAGCGGGTCCCGGCGTTTGTCCCACGCCTCAGCCGGAGCGAAGGCCAGAAAATGCAGAGTTAGTTACGGTGCGAAGTTTAGGGCCATGGAAATACCTCCCAAGAGCCGAACTTTAGCCTGCAGGTATCGCCACTCCTGGGCAAGTACGGCCATCGTGCCGATGGATGCGCGGCAACTTTTCTCGCGCCTGGATGATCATCGACGACTGGCGGCGCATATGGCTCGCTCATTTTCGATGATGGCCGGCGGAGCGATGCACTTCACCATCGATGATTGGCGCGGAATGGAGGTTGGCTCAAGGATCGTGATGTCCGGACGCGTCGCAGGGTTGGCGCTCCTTGTCGAAGAGGTCGTTACCGAGCGCAATCCCCCATACCTAAAAGTTTGGGAGACCCGTGGGCACCCCCGCTTGCTGGTGATAGGCGATTACCGCTTGGATTTTTGGTATCGTCGAGTCTGGCAAAAGTGCTGAACTCACCGTGTTCATCGATTACAATCTTCCGCCTTGGCCCTGGCATCCGGTTGGTTGGATCCTCGACCGTTTCTACCCTCGCTGGTGCGTTCAGAGTATGGTCCGTGATGCCGGCAAAGCTTAACCAGCTGACAAAATGGTTCATGAGGGTCTTTTCACTTTCCTGACGACCGGGTTTGTGGCAGTGTAGCTCGGTGTTACGTGTGCTCGTCCTTGCGCTTTTATTTGCAGCGCTCCTCGGCCTGGTCGGTCAGGAAGCTGCATTCGCGCAGATGAATTTCAAGGCCGCACAAGATCAGCAAGAACAGATGGACCCTGACTGCGCCAAGGCCATGGGGATCACGCTCCAAACTTCGGCGGACAGCCAGCCCTGTCATGGGCTGACCCCCGAGTGTATCGCTAAGATGGGCTGCGCTATTCCGCTTGCTGTCCTGCCTCCTCTTGCGGTCGAGCCTGTTCGCTATGCCGGTGTCGGGCTGCTGCATCCAGCGCCGGCAATCCCACTCGCGGATCGCAGTTTTGGTCCTGAACCTGAGCCCCCTACGCATCTGAGCTAAGCCGCTTGAACGGCTATATGACGCGGCGTTCAGCCTCGCCATATAGCCAGATGAGGCACTGAGCCCTCTCATGCCGGTTGATCCTTCGCGTCTCCTATAGAGGTCCATTGCGCGCGGCCACCGCGCGGACCCCCGGCAAGACGGTAGATCGAGCTTCTGGTCCGACCAGGACACAATGATGCGAATATTTATGCTGATTCCCACGCTGGCCATGGGCAGTGCCGCCTGGGCAGAGCCACTGACCTTTCAGACAGCCGTAGAAAAGGCAACGGAACAAGCACCCGCAATTTTGGCGGGCGAGGCTGGCTTGCGCGCATCTCGCGCCAGCGCGGTCGCGGCCGGTCAACTGCCTGATCCCTCTGTGTCAGTCGGTATCGACAACTTCCCGATCTCGGGGCCACCTGCTTTCCGGCCCGGTCAGGAAAGCATGACGATGGCGCGCGTGGGGATCGAGCAGGCTTTCCCCAATCCGGCGAAGCGGCAGGCCGAGCGGACGCGGGCCTTCGCCGCGATCGGCACGGCCCAGGCTGGTGCCGCGGTGAGCGCACAGGAAGTGCGCTTGAACGCCGCAGTGGCGTGGATCGATCTCTATTATGCGAAGCGCCGACTCGCTCAGCTTCAGGGACTCGACGCCAGTCTCAACGACCTTCAAGCAACAGTCACAGCACGGCTCTCCTCAGGTACCGCCCGGCCGAGCCAGGCCTATGAACCGGATCAGCTGCGCGCTGCAATCAACGATCGCCGGGCACAACTCGAGGCCGAAGTCACCAAGGCTCAGGCCCGACTCGCCAGCTTGACAGGCGACACAGCGGCGGACGTAATCGGAGATCTCCCGATCTTCGAGATCGATCGTGAAGATCTTCGGGCTCATCTGAGCGAGACGCCGCGCCTCGCAGCGCTTGATGCGGACGTTACAGCGGCCAATGCCGAAACTGATATGGCCCGTGCGGCCAAGCGCCCAGACTGGCGGGTCAGCACCAGCTATGGGCACCGCGCTCCTGTCTTTGGCGACATGGTTTCGGTAGGCGTGAGCATCGACCTGCCGCTGTTCGCTCGAAAGCGGCAAGATCCGCTGATCGCAGCGCGGGAAGCAGAAGCCGAACGCGCCCGATTGAACCGGGTTGCCGGTGAGCGCGATCTCGGCGCCGCACTCAGTTCTGATCTTGCCGACTATGATATGCACCGGCGGCAACTGAACAACGCGCGCGTCACGCTCGTACCGCTCGCCAAGCGGCGGGCGGAGTTGGACATGGCAAGCTATGCGGCCGGCAAGCTCGATCTCGGCAGTGCCCTGTTGTCCTCGCTCGCGCTGGCCGAAGCCGAAGTCGATGCGCTGACGCGCGAGGCGGATGTCGCCCGTGACGCAGTGCGGATCACTTATACCTATAGGGAGGGGCGCCCATGAAGCTGGA
This sequence comes from Novosphingobium umbonatum, assembly GCF_004005905.1. Lineage (GTDB taxonomy): Bacteria > Pseudomonadota > Alphaproteobacteria > Sphingomonadales > Sphingomonadaceae > Novosphingobium > Novosphingobium umbonatum. The sequence continues at coordinate 81,483 of NZ_SACO01000015.1, read as the reverse complement.
CGCGAAAAATGCCGCGCGCTGGAGCGCGGGTATCATGGCGATCGTACTCGTCGCGGGAGCGGGCGGATTCTGGCTCGGTCGCAGCGGAGCGCCTGATGTCGGCGAAAAGGCCCGAACGGAGCGAAAGGTACTCTACTGGTACGATCCGATGGTGCCGGCAGAGCACTATGACAACCCGAACTCACTCTCGTCCATGGGCATGAAGACCGTCCCGAAATATGCCGATGAGGAGAAGGCTGGCGGCACGACGCCGGGGGTCAAAGTCGACCCGTCAGCCCGCCAGAACCTCGGAATGCGTGTTGTGGCGGCCGAAGTCGGCTCGCTCCCGAGTTCCCTGACCGTTACCGGCACAATCGACTTCAATCAACGCAACGTCGCGGTGATTCAGGCGCGGGCCGGTGGGTTCGTGACACGGGTCTACGGCCGCGCGCCCGGTGATGTCATTGTCGCGGGGGCGCCGATCGCCGATCTCCAGCTGCCCGAATGGGGCGGCGCACAGGGTGAGTTTCTTGCCGTGCGTCGTCTTGGACGCCCCGACCTTACAGCGGCAGCACGACAGCGCTTGAGACTGCTCGGCATGTCTGACGCCTTGATCACGCAGGTCGAGCGTTCCGAACGCACGAAAGGTACGATCACAATCACATCTCCGATTAGCGGTGTCATCCAGACTCTCGACGCCAGGGCTGGGGTTGCCATGTCAGCAGGTCAGACCCTCGCGCAGGTGAGCGGCATCGACACGGTTTGGCTCAACGCAGCAGTCCCGCAAGCCCAGGCCAGCGCAGTGCGTGTGGGTCAACACGCCAGCGTGAGCCTGTCTGCCTTCCCCGGGCAGCTCTTTGGCGGCCGCATCATAGCCATTCTGCCGATTGCCCAAGCCGAGAGCCGGACTCTGACAGTGCGGATCGAACTTCCCAATCGCGGAGGAGCTTTAAGGCCGGGCATGTTCGCGACGGTCGCGCTTGGGGATGGCGGCCAGCCGGGTCTGCTCGTTCCCACTGAAGCGGTGATCCGAACCGGAGCGCGCAACCTCGTTATCCTGACACTGGCAGATGGCCGGTATCGGCCCGCCGAGGTTCGCCTTGGGCGAGAGGGAGGCGGCAAGACCGAAGTGCTCGCGGGTCTGGCCGCTGGCGAAAAGGTCGTCGCCTCAGGACAGTTCCTCCTTGATTCCGAGGCCAGCCTCAGCGGCATTCCCGCCCGGCCGATTGGATCGGCGCAATGATCGCCGCGATCATCCGTGGTTCGGTCCAGGCCCGCAATCTGGTGCTGATCCTGGCGGCGGCCTTGAGCATGCTCGGCATTTTCGCCCTGCGCACGACCCCGGTCGATGCCTTGCCCGATCTTTCGGACGTTCAGGTCATCATCCGCACCGGCTATCCCGGGCAGGCACCGCAGATCGTCGAGAATCAGGTCACATATCCGATTGCATCCGCCATGCTCTCGGTTCCTGGCGCGCGCGTGGTGCGGGGCTATTCGTTCACTGGCGACAGTTTCGTCTACGTACTGTTTGATGACGGGACCGACCTCTATTGGGCGCGCAGCCGGGTGCTCGAATATCTGAACCAAGTTCAAGGTCGCCTGCCCGAGGGAGCGAAACCTGCGCTTGGCCCTGACGCCACCGGGGTGGGCTGGATCTTCGAATATGCCCTGGTCGATCGGACCGGCGGGCATGATCTGGCCCAGCTTAGAAGCCTGCAGGACTGGTTCCTGCGCTACGAACTGAAGACCGTCCCGGGCGTCGCCGAGGTCGCCAGTATCGGCGGAATGGTCAAACAGTATCAGGTCATCGTCGATCCGCAGAAGTTGGCCGCATATGCCATTACCACAGATCAGGTGACAGAGGCCCTGAAGCGCGCAAACCAGGAAACTGGCGGATCAAGCGTTGAACTGGCGGGAGCTGAATACACAGTGCGATCCGGCGGCTATCTCAAGACGCTGGACGATTTTCGCGCCACGCCGCTGCGCAGCGATGCCGGTGTTCCGGTGACCCTGGGCGATGTCGCCACCGTCCAGGTTGGTCCGGAAATGCGACGTGGGCTCGCGGAGCTGAATGGCGAGGGAGAAGTCGCCGGCGGCGTCATCGTGATGCGTCAGGGCCAGAACGCGCGGGCGGTGATCGACGGGGTCAAGGCGAAGCTTGCTGAGCTTAAGAAGAGCCTGCCGGCGGGGGTTGAGATCGTCCCGACGTATGACCGCTCGGGGCTGATCGACCGCGCCGTCGACAATCTAGGACACAAGCTGGTCGAGGAGTTCATCATTGTCGCGCTCGTCTGCGCGCTGTTCCTCTGGCACGCGCGCTCGGCACTGGTGGCAATCCTGACGTTGCCGCTCGGGATCCTTATAGCCTTCATCGTCATGCGATTGCAGGGCCTCAATGCGAACATCCTTTCGCTCGGCGGCATCGCAATAGCCATCGGCGCGATGGTGGACGCCGCAGTGGTCATGATCGAGAACGCGCACAAGCATCTCGAACGCTGGCGACATTCGAATGCGGAGACAGAACCCGATGCGGCAACCCGCTGGAGCCTGATCAGCACTGCGGCTGCGGAAGTCGGTCCGGCGCTCTTCCTCAGCCTCCTGATCATAACCTTCTCGTTCCTGCCGATCTTTGCCCTGCAGGGCCAGGAAGGTCGACTGTTCTCACCGCTTGCCTTCACCAAGACCTACGCGATGGCGGCGGCGGCATTGCTTTCGATCACCCTCATTCCGGTGCTCATGGGCCTGCTCATCCGTGGCAAGATTCCAAGCGAGGACGCCAACCCGCTCAACCGCTGGCTTACCCGCATCTACCGTCCGGCAATCGACTGGGTGCTCATTCATCCGAAGCCCACACTCGCCATCGCCGCGCTGATCTTCGCGTCGACACTCTGGCCCGTCACCCGGATCGGTGGCGAATTCCTGCCGCAGATGAACGAAGGCGACCTGCTGTACATGCCCTCGGCGCTTCCTGGGCTATCGCCGGCCGAGGCCTCCCGACTGCTCCAGCAGACCGACCGTCTGATTAAGACTGTGCCCGAAGTTGAGAGCGTGTTTGGCAAATCGGGGCGGGCAGAGAGCGCTACCGATCCGGCGCCGCTCGAAATGTTCGAGACCACGATCCGCTTCAAGCCGCGCGATCAGTGGCGCCCGGGCATGACCCCCGAAAAGCTGGTCGATGAACTCGATGCACGGGTGAAAGTACCGGGCCTCGCAAACTTCTGGATTCCGCCGATCCGCAATCGGATCGACATGCTGGCGACCGGCATCAAGAGTCCGGTCGGAATCAAGGTCGCAGGAGCAAACCTTGGAGAGATCGACCGGACTGCCAAGGAGATCGAGCAGGTTGTGCGCACGGTCCCCGGCGTTGCGTCGGCGCTGGCAGAACGCCTGACCGGGGGACGCTATATCGATGTCGATGTCGATCGCGCTGCTGCTGCCCGCTATGGGCTCAATGTCGCCGACGTCCAATCGGTCGTATCAGGCGCCATCGGCGGCGAAACCGTGGGACAGACGGTCGAAGGCCTCGCGCGCTATCCCATCCAGGTGCGCTACCCGCGCGAGATCCGCGATAGCCCGGATAAGCTCGTCAATCTGCCCGTGCTAACGCCGTCCGGCCAGCAGATCACGCTCGGGTCTGTCGCCCGGATTGGCATCAGCGAAGGCCCGCCGATGCTGCGAAGCGAGAACGGCAGGCCGGTCACCTGGATCTACGTCGACGGGCGCAGCAGCGACATGCAGACCATGGTCACCGACATCCAGCACGCCATCGCAACCAAGGTGACGCTCCCCCCCGGCGTCAGCGTCTCCTATACTGGCCAGTACGAGTTTCTCGTGCGGGCCAAGGAGCGAATGAAGCTGGTGATCCCCGTGACCCTGGCGATCATTCTGGGGCTGCTGTACCTGACATTCCGCCGTTGGGACGAGGCGCTGCTGATCATGGGGACCTTGCCATTCGCCCTTACGGGCGGGCTGTGGCTGCTGTACTGGCTCGGCTACAACCAGTCGGTCGCCACTGCGGTTGGGTTCATTGCGCTTTCAGGGGTGGCTGCTGAATTCGGCGTGGTCATGCTGATCTACCTCAAGCACGCGCTCGAGGTGCGCCAGGATGGCAACCTGTCCGAAGCGGTGCGTGACGGCGCATTGCTCCGAGTCCGGCCCAAGGCCATGACCGTGGCTGTAATCCTCGCCGGTCTGCTGCCGGTGCTGGTGGGTGGTGGCACCGGATCGGAAGTTATGAGCCGGATTGCCGCGCCAATGGTGGGTGGAATGCTGACCGCTCCCCTTCTCTCGATGCTGATTATCCCCGCCGCATACCTTTTGATGCGCCGAAAATTCCCGTTGCCTGTTCCAAACCAAGGAGAACTGTCATGAACAAAATGCTTATCGTGGCCTCAAGCCTAGCGCTGTCCGCTTCGCTCGCGGGGTGCAAGAAGGAGGCAGAAGCGCCACAAGCCGCTGCAACCCCCTCCGGCGCCGACAAGGCCATGTCCAACATGTCCACGGGTGCCGCAGTGCAGCACGGTTCGAGCACCGGCACGATCACGGCAATCGATGCCGCCAAGGGCACCGTCACCCTCAATCATAAGGAGATTGCGGCGCTCAGATGGCCCGGCATGACCATGAGCTTCGCGGCGACGGCGGAACAGCTGAAAGACCTCAAGGTTGGAGATCACGTAGAGTTTGAACTCGACTGGGATGGCAAAAGCGGTTTAATTACAAAGATCACGAAAATTTAATAACGTGATTTATTCCTGCCTCACTGGAAGCTGCCCTGCTGACTAGTCAATAGGGCTTGATCCGTATTTTCGAAGAACGTCATTGAAGGCCTCAGCCATCAGTTCTTGCAGGCTGAGGCCATGCTTGCGGGCACAAACGTGCATGGCGAGCGACATCTCAGGCGAGAAGTAAGCGGCGATGGCCTTGCGCCCAGCGCGGCTGTTCGATCTGGGAGGGGTGTTGGCCGGTGTGGAGACACGGGCATCCGCTCCATTACCCGGAGCGGAAATTTGGGCGGTTGCCTTTGGCTTGTCAGCGAGATTGGCAAAGCGGCTCATGTGTTTACACTCCCTCTCGTGCGGTTGTGGACATGTTCACATGCGCGATGGTCCACAAGTGAAGTGCGGTGATCTCGGCGGCTGCCTTGCCTTCTGGCTCAAACTCGATGACCGAGGCACCCGCTGCGCTGGCGTGGCGATAGACAGCCCGATCCGGCAGGATGTACGGGCAAGCCTCAATCCCGAAGCCCTGCACCAGCTCAACCGCCTCCTCATACATGCGCGGCGCATGGGGCGGGCCGGCAGTGAAGACCACATATGCTGGCTTGCCGAACAGGCGTACGAGGCTGACGGTGGTCTTTATGGCTGCGAGATCAAAGGCACTCGGGCGGCAAGGGATCAGCACCAAATCGGCGACCTCCACCGCCCTGCTGGCTGCACTATCGGCATGGGGTGGCGTGTCGATCACGATGAAGGTCGCGCCCTGTGCTTTTGCGGCATCAACCTTGGACTGGATGCGCGGGGGAGCGCTGTCGATCACTTCCGGAGCCTTGTCAGATCGCCAAGCACCCCACTGGCTGGCGGTCGCCTGAGGGTCGGTGTCGATGATGAGCGAGACGGCTCCAGCGGCCTCAGCAGCAGCGGCCAGGTTCACCGACAGCGTGGTTTTGCCCGAGCCACCCTTTTGGCTGACGATGGCTATGATGGTCATGGAATTTTCCTTGCCCGTCCACATGTGGACGTGTGGACTTGTGAGTGTGTGGACGTTTGGACTGGTAAGATGCTGAGCAGCTTCACCCGTCAGGCGCGACGCGCCGCTCCATGCTAGCCAGCAGCTTCGCGGTCAGATTGGCCAGTGGGCCAACTTGCGGCTCGATGGGGGACTCATGCGGCGCAGCTTGTGGAGGCACCTCCTGAACGTTACGCTCCGTGGCCCGGAACAGCCCCGCGAGGTTCACGCCTGACGATCCCGCCCGCCGCACCATGCCCGCCAGACACCTTGCCGGTGAGCCCACCCGATAGCGATGGCCCAGCGGCAATTCGGCATTCCTGTCGATCAGCAACACGCTGAGCGCCGCCCGTTCCCGCCCGAACTGCTGGCAAGCCCGGCCCCAGGTGCTCTGGGCGATCCCAAGCCGACCGCAACTGCGCCACGATGCCTCGACGAGGTTGGGCCAGGTTGGTCCACCCAGTGCTTCGACGATGCCACGATAGCTCTCGGTGGCCACCAGCAGCGCGGTCGCGGGGCGGATGCGATCGAGCGGATCGCGCGCTGGTGCAGTACGCCTTCGTGATGAGTTTTTGTCCTGTATATTGGGTGCGCAGTTTTCTTCCGGCGCGTCGGAAGTTTTCAGTGCACGGGGATCGGGTTCCGGCACAAATTCAACGGCAGCGAGCATGGCGGACAAGGCCTCGCGGATGGCGATCAGGCGGTCGATGTTGGTGATTCGCGCCGTGCGTCCATCGGGCAGGATGGTCTCGGCCCGCTCGCGCAGATCATCGTCACCAGCCTCACGGATGCGCTGACCCAACTGGCGAATCTCGGCGCGACATTGCTGGATGGCCCGGGCTTGCAGTTCCAGCGCCTCGGCCTTGGCCTGCATCTCGCCAAAGCGCTCGACCAGCGGGGCCAGATTGATGCCTGCGGCCCAGACCACGATCCCACCTTGCCGGTCGCCAGCGCGCTCGCCATTGATCCCAGCATTGCGGACGATGAAGCCTGCTTTTTCCAACTCCCGCTCGGCCGAATTGATCGAGCGGGGCGTCAGGCCCAAGGCTTCGGCGAACCGGCAAGCCTGCGTCCACACAGCGCAGATCCGGCCCGAGAAGTAATCGCCGTCCATGGTCTTGAGGACATAATGCCGGACCAGCGCGACCGCTGTCGAGGACAGACCAAAGCCCGGCCTCGCCACCTGTTCGAACAGACGCAGCAGGTCAAACCGGCCGACGCCTGAAGGCAGCCCCCTATGGGCAAGGGTGGTGCTCATGTTGCCCCTCCCCTCGATGCAAATCTTGCCCCTGCGCGCGAGGCAGGATAATCAGCAGCCGTCGCCTTGCAGCTATACAAAGGACCGCAGGCAAGGGTGGCAGACCTTCCAACGGTTCGCCGACTGTCGTCACTGCGCGTGTTGCGCGTTTGGCGTCAAAACAACGGTTTTCAGCATGGCCCAAGCGGCCAAAGGAGGTGTGCCGACTTTTGTGACGGAAGGTGTTGCGCTTCGATGCGCGTCTTGCGCGTTCTGCGCAGGCCCTAACGCCATAAAAACAGGCGATATTCCCGTAATTGGCCGCTTTGGGAGCGTTCGGATCGTGAATTGCTAAACCGTCGAGCCCTAACTGGGGCTCCCCGGGTTCGAATCCCGGCGTCTCCGCCACGGCATCGCCTGCCGACGTCCATGAACGTCCGCCGATGCGCTGGCGCCTGTCCGATAGAGCCCTTCAGAGCAGCAAGCGATATTCTTTCCAAAAGGCGCAAAAACCTAAGCGCTTGACCTTTGCGCACCAAGCTTGAACAACAGCGCCCATGCTGTTGCTGCTCTCGGTCATCGCTCCGGTCTTCATTCTGATCGGCCTCGGCTTTTTCCTTGGCCGTCAGGGGGTTTTCGCGCCGGATCAAATCAGGGGCTTTGGTCGTTTTGTGCTGCTGGTGGCGCTGCCTGCCCTGCTGTTCAAATCCCTGTCCGCCGCGCCCATGGCGCAAGTGTTCCGCGCAGATTATCTGCTGGTCTATGGGCTCGCCTCGCTGATCAGCTTTGCCATCGGCTTTGCCCTGTTCCGGCGGCAGGAAAATCTGGCGGTCAGCACCGTGCGCGCCATCGGGATGAGCTGCACCAACAGCGCCTTTGTCGGCATCCCGATCCTGACCCAGCTTTATGGCGCGGCGGCGGCGGGGCCGATTGTGCTCAACATGCTGATCGAGAATTTCGTCATGCTGCCGCTGGTGCTGGTCCTGCTGGAGGCCAGCGAGAAAAGCACCCACCATTGGGGCGCCTTGCTGGGCACGGTGCTCAAAGGGCTGATCCGCACCCCGATGATTGTGGCGATTGCACTGGGCTGCCTGTTTTCACTGGCGGGTTGGGCGCTGCCCCCGGCGGGGGTGAAAGCCATCGGCTTGCTGGCCAATGCTTCGGCCCCGCTGGCGCTGGTCACGATTGGTGCCAGTCTGGCCGGCGTCAGCCTGCATGGGCGGCGCGGGGCCATCGGGCTGATCACGCTGGGCAAGCTGGTGCTTCACCCCGCGATGGTGATGGGCCTGCTGCTGATCATGCCCATTGCCGACCCGATGTTCCACACCTGCATCATCCTGCTGGCGGCGATGCCGATGGTCTCGATCTTCCCCATTCTGGCCCAACGGTCCGATGATACCGAAACCTGCAGCGCGGCGCTGCTGGTGGCCACCATCGGTGCATTCTTTACCCTGATCGCCCTGATGATGGCGCTGGGTGTCCAGCTGCCAGCCCAATAGCCGACAGGGGGAGGTTAATCCCCCTCCGCCTCGTCCAGCCTTTTGGCGCCGACATGCTGATAACCCCGCGCGGCGGCCAAGGCTTCCTGCCGGTGCCGCTCGCGATAGGCGGCGCGCTGCTCATCGGTCCGCTCGTCATAGCAGGCGGGGCAGCTGACGCCTTCCTCATAACGCTCGGATGCGGCATCCTCCGCACTGATCGGGCGGCGGCAGGCGTGGCACAGGTCATAAGAGCCAAGCGCCAGCCCGTGACCAATCGTCACCCTTTGGTCAAACACGAAACATTCGCCATCCCACAGGCTCTGCTCCTGCGGGATTTTCTCCAGATAGTTCAGGATGCCGCCTTTGAGGTGATAGACCTCCTCCACCCCTTCCTGTTTCAGGAAGGCGGTGGATTTTTCGCACCGAATGCCGCCAGTGCAGAACATGGCGACCTTGGGCGGTTTACCCTGCCCTAACAAGGCCTCGCGCTGTTGGCGGAACCATTCGGGAAATTCACGGAAGCTGCGCGTCTTGGGGTCAATCGCGCGGCGGAACGTGCCCACCGCCACTTCATAATCGTTGCGCGTGTCGATCACGATCGTGTCGGGGTCCGCGATCAGGGCGTTCCAGTCCTCGGGTTGCACATAGGTGCCCACGATCGACAAGGGGTCGATGTCGGGCACACCCATGGTCACGATCTCGCGCTTTAACCGCACCTTCATCCGGTAAAAGGGCATGGTGTCCGCGCCGGACAATTTAACATCCAGATCCGCGCAACCAGGCAGGCTGCGGATATGCGCGATCACTTTGGCAATGCCGTCATGGCTGCCCGCAATCGTGCCATTCACCCCTTCGCTGGCCAGCAGCAAGGTCCCCATGATCCCTTCGGCCTCGCACAAAGCCAACAGCGCCTCGCGCCGCTCCTTGTAATCGGGCAGGCGCGCGAATTGATAAAGCGCGGCAACGCAAACAGGAGCCTGCTCGGCAACTTGGTTCAAAGGCAGATCGGGGGACATAGGATTTTGACTCATCATTGGGCGCGCATAGCGCGAATCAGACAGATTGGGAAAGATTCGTGACCCGTTTTCGCCTGCCCCAGCCCCTGTGATTCGCATTGATTCGGGTCAAAAATGCCGCCCGAATTTCACTTTTGTGGCGGGAAAACGAATTTTATCCACAAATCAGACCAAAGAATGATCGCGCTAAATTGCTGTTTTCCATCATTCCTTATGGAATTGCCCATAAGTTTCTCTGCGTAGCCCCTTGCAAAGGATTAATCTTTGGCTAGGGGGAGGCGCATCAAACAAGCTTTGAGAGCCTAACGGCTAGTCCGGACGTGAATTGTTTCTCGCCGCGGTAAATGCCGAAGCTCGGTCGCACAGGTGCATTTCGGTTTGCCCGAGGGAGTATTTCTCTTTCCGGACTTTACCGAATGCACCAATAGACTGCGGCCTTTATTTTTAACCCTTTCCGGTAACGAATAATAATTACATGCCCCCGTAACAAACGGCAAGGGTATGTCCATTATGGTGAATTATAAGCATTAATCCGGATGGTTCTCGGGGTTAATTCCTAAGCATTGCAGGTTATGCATTAACCACAGCCAGCAGGGGGTGGTTATGACCGAGAAGACCAACGTTACCTTAATCGACCAGGATGCGAGCCGACGGGCTGCGATTTCGCACTGCCTTGCCGGATGCGGCGTCCATGCCGAACCTTTCGAAGGTTTGGATGAATTAACAACGCGCTGGCCCAAGGGTGGGCTATTTCTGGTGCATGACAAGGGCGACACAATCATCCAACTGCTGGCCTCTATGGCTGCGCGGGGGCAATGGATGCCGGTGGTGGCCTATGAACAAAATCCCACCACGCGCCGCATTGTTAATGCCGTCATCGAAGGCGCGATTGACTATTTTGCATGGCCCACCTCGGGCACCGAAGTTGCCTCCATTCTGGCGGAAGCGGAGCGTAAGGCCGATGTGATCGGCAATGCGAAACTGCGCGAAGCCCTAGCCCGCAGCCGCGTCGCCCGCCTGACGCGTCGCGAAAAGGAAGTGCTGGAAGGCGTTGCCCGTGGCCTGTCGAACAAGCTGATCGGCGAAACGCTGCAGATTTCGGCCCGCACGGTGGAAATCCATCGCGCCAATATGCTCAACAAGCTGGAGGCGAACCACTCGTCCGAAGCGATCAAGATCGCGATCGAAGCCTCGCTCGTCGCCTGATCTTACGACCCTGCACCAAAAGTGCCGCCCTTGCCACAAGCGGGGCGGCCAGAATCGTAACATCCGCCCCTCAGGCTGGCTGTTCCACCAATTCCGCAATTTCGAATTGATAGCTGACCCAACCGCGCATCTTGGCGGCCTCGGGCAGCGGCAGCCGCTTCTTGCGCGCCTCGGCCAGCGTACGTGTATGGCCCCAAAAGACTTCCGTCTTGCCATTGGCCAATTGGGCCACAATGCGCCAGTAATGGGTGAAATTATCCGCCGTAGGGCCGATGGTTTTGACATAGCCATCGGGCATGGTGGCGGTGAGATAGCGCTTTTTTCGCGCCATAATCCTGCCTTTGGATAAAAGGCTGGGCTGGCGCCGGCTGCCTCGCCAAGATGGCAAAGGCGCAGCGCCAGCCCCGTTTGCCGGCTTAGCCGTTCAGCTTGTCCTTCACCGCCTTGGCAGCGGCAAACGACAGCTTCTTGGAAGCGGCGATCTGGATCGTTTCGCCCGTCGAAGGGTTGCGGCCTTCACGAGCAGCCGATTCCTTGACCTTGAACTTACCAAAGCCGTTGAGCGAGATTTCTTCGCCCGCCACAGCCGCATCGGCAATCGCTGCAAACACGGCGTCGACATACTTGCGGGCATCAGCCTTGGTGATGTCCTGCGAGGCTGCCAGCTTGTCAGCGAGGTCGCTGTTGTTCATTTTCTCAACCCTTTTGAAATCATGTTGAAGCGGTTGCCTAACCGCCAATCGCAGGCTCGTCTAGGAAATTAGCCGCTGGAATGGGCGTTCCACCGCAGTTTTGCGCGGTTTTCCACCAGCTTTTGCCCCCGGTATCGCATGCAAAGCATCGCCCCGCGCCGGCCGACAGACCGGCGCAGGGCAAAAAAATGGGCCAGCGGTTAGGCTGGCCCTTTTGAAAGTTAGGGAGAGGATGCCTGAAAGGCACCCCCTTTATTGCGTCGCAGCATAGATTTCGCAAACGCAAAAACGGCGAATGCGGTTGCGAAAAACGCAAATGTCACCCCGCCGCTTTGGGCAACAAAGCCAAAGCCGCCTGCGCGCACATCTCGTCCGCGTCCCCATTGGGCGCGCCACCAATGCCGATCGCACCGATCACCTGACCATCAACCACCAAAGGCATGCCCCCGCCAATCAACGCCACATCCGGCTCGACCGATTTGATCAGATCAACATAGGCCTGTGCCTCCTTGGGGATTTTGGCCAGAAAGGCGGTAGGCCTTCCGGTTACCGCCGCGCCCTTGGCCTTATGCGTGGCCGAGGCAATATCCAACGCGCCCACTCCATCGTCCGTCAACAAGGCGCGGATCAGGCCATGCCGGTCGGCAATCGCCACCGCCACGCGATAGCCCTGCGCACGGCAAGCCTTTTGCGCGGCCAGCACCATCTGCGCCTCGCCATCGGCGCTCAACACCGGCGCATTGCGCGTAACGGGCCCCGCTTGAACTGCCCCCGCCGTCATCAGCACACATGCCGCAGCCAAAGCCGAAATCTGTTTCATCACACCCATCTCTCCATTCATCACGTTATACTTATGTCGGGCCTACGAAATTATCCCTAAAATCCTGCTTACCATTAACCATGTGTTAGGCTTTGACTGCCTATAACACCTATGTCGAAAGGCACTACGGCTTTACCGAGAACGGGCCCACCCCGATTTTACGGTTATGCCGATCGCCCGACACACCAGAGTTAAAGGAGCGCTGCGGCTCTACCGAATGAAGGCCCGCCTTCGCTACGGTTATGCCGAGCGCTCCTTTCTCACCCCTCCCTATCATCCCCAACATCCTTGGCAGGCCCCTGTTGCACCCCGCCCCCGCTTTGCCATAAGGGCGGCCAGCAAATCCGGCACCGCGCCGGACACCCAACAGGACAAGCCATGACCAAGACGATTTCGCTGAAGCTGACCGAAGACGAGCTGGAAATGCTGGTGGACGCGCTGGAAGTCGATCTGGAAGGCTATCTGGAATCGGCCAAGGAAGCACGCGGCAACAACAACCGTGAAGATGTAAAGACCTTCACCGAAGCGGCCCAGCGCATTCAGGAACTGACCGAAAAGCTGCGCGCGCTGCTGCCCGAAGAATTGTAAGATTGGCGGCGGGGTGAGCCCAACTTACCCCGCCAGCAAGTCCCGCACATCCAGCAAACTGTCGCAAACGCGATAGCAAAGCGCGGCCAGTTCAGCATCGGGCTGGAGCAGGTCGGGCACCATAAAGGTCACCATGCCCGCCGCATGGCCGGAACGCACGCCATTGGGCGAATCCTCCAAAGCCCAGCACAGTTCCGGCGCCACACCCAGCCTTGCCGCCGCCGTCAGATAGGGTTCGGGCGAAGGCTTGCCCTTGGTGTAATCCTCATTGGTCACCACGGTTTCAAAACGCGGCGTCAGGCCAGCGGCGTCCAGATGGTGCCCCACCACATCGCGATAGGAACCGGTGGCAATCGCGCGGCGGATGCCCTTGGCCTCCAGCAGATCGAGCAATTCCAGCACGCCGGCTTTCAGCGTTGGGCCAGCATGGGCCAGCGCGTCATAATGCTTGCGCCATGTCACGCGCATGGCGTCCGCCGCCTCGCCGCTGCCCAACAGATCGGCAAAGAGCAGCCGCGTGCGCTGCCATGGCGCGCCCACCGTGGCATGGATCACAGATTCCTGCACCGTGGCCAGCCCATGTTCGGCACCTGCGCGCAACAGGGCCTCACGCCACAAAGCCTCGGTGTCGAAAATCAGCCCGTCCATGTCAAAGATAACAGCGGGCGGCGGGGGGAGCATATCGTGAGCCATGCCACCGCCATAAAGCTATTTACGCAATCCGTCAGCCTTTTAGCGCGGGACCATGTGCGTCATTGATAAAGAAATGGAACCCATGCCTTTCCATTCATGCCATTTCTTTTCCCTGCTAATAGCCTAAATTGGCCCCAACAGCCGCTTCCCCCCAAAACAGCGGCGCCTTGGAGAAAAATCATGATCGAACTGCGCCCCTTTGCCAGCATTGGCCATGCCAACCATGGCTGGCTGGATGCCCGCCACCATTTTTCCTTTGCCGATTATTATGATCCGGCCCGCGTGCATTGGGGCAATCTGCGCGTGTGGAATGATGACAGAATCGCCGCGCAAACCGGTTTCCCGCCCCATCCCCATCGCGACATGGAAATCATCACCTATGTCCGCACCGGCGCGATCACCCATCGCGATTCCCTGGGCAATCAGGGCCGCACGGCTGCTGGCGACGTACAGGTGATGAGCGCGGGCACCGGCATCACCCATGCCGAATATAATCTGGAGGACGAGGACACCACCCTGTTCCAGATCTGGATCCTGCCCACCCGTCAGGGCGAAAAGCCCAGCTGGGGCGCGCGCCAATTCCCCAAGGGCGAGCGTTCGGGCCAATTGGTCGTGCTGGCCAGCGGCTATGCCGAGGATGGTGACGCCCTGCCCATCCGCACCGAGGCGCGGCTGGTGGCCGCCACCTTGCGGGCGGGCGAAAGCGTGGATTATGCCTTGGGCGCCACCCGCAAGGCCTATCTGGTTCCCGCCACCGGATCGGTGGAGGTCAACGGCACCAAGGCGCAAACCCGCGATGGTCTGGCGATTGCCGATGAAGAGAACCTGCGCATCACCGCGCTGGAAGATACCGAAATCGTGCTGGTCGATACGCTCTGACCCCCCGCCCAAAACTCAAGTTTGAAAGGCCCGAACCATGGACATCCAATCCCCCGTTGATGCCGTCATCATCCCGCCCTCGCGTGATCTGGGCGATGGCTTCACCGTCCGCCGCGCTTTGCCCAGCCCCAACCGGCGCATGGTCGGGCCTTTCATCTTTTTTGACCAGATGGGCCCCGCCGCCTTTACCGGCGAACAGGCGCTGGACGTGCGCCCCCACCCGCATATCGGTCTTTCCACGCTGACCTATCTGCTGGAGGGCGAGATCATGCATCGGGACTCGCTGGGCAGCCTGCAAGCCATCCGCCCCGGCGAGGTGAACTGGATGACGGCGGGCAGCGGCATCGTCCATTCCGAACGCACCCCGCAGGAACAGCGCGGCCAAGGCGGCAGACTGTTTGGCCTGCAAACATGGCTGGCCCTGCCTCTACAACATGAGGAAACCGCCCCCGCTTTCCTGCATTACAAGGCCGAGCAGATTCCCGTCGCTACCGACAAAGGCGTCAAACTAACGCTGGTGGCGGGCACGGCGGACGGGATGCGCTCGCCGGTGCAGACCTTTTCCGATCTGGTCTATGCCGATCTGGAACTGGCCGCAGGCGGGCGTTACGCCTTTGCCGCCGAACATATCGAGCGCGCGGTCTATGTCGTGTCGGGCAGCCTGCGGGTAGAGGGCCAAGTAGGCAGCTTTGGCCCCTCGCAACTGGTGGTGCTCAAACCCGATGCGCCAGTGGTGCTGACCAGCGAGGAGCCTACCCGCCTGATGCTGGTGGGCGGCGAACCCTTCCCCGAAAAGCGCTTTGTCTATTGGAACTTCGTATCCTCGCGCGCGGATCGGATCGATCAGGCCAAGCAGGACTGGCGCGAGGGCCGCTTTGCCCCTGTGCCGGAGGAAAGCGAGTTCATCCCGCTGCCCGCCGATATACCGGGCGCCAAACTGGCGTAATCACCAGCCTGTTAAAACCAGCAGCGCGGCGAGCAGGGCCGAGACCACCGCATTGAGCGCCATGCCCAGACTGGCAAAAGCGCCCGCCACCGGATGGTCTTCATAGGCCCGCGCCGCGCCGAAACCATGCGCGGTAATCCCCATCGCCAGCCCCCGCGCGCGATGGTCGGTCAATCCCATGCGGTTGAACATGGGCAGCGCCACCATCGCACCCATCATGCCCGATATGGCCACGAATACGATGGTCAGCGCGGGCACCCCGCCCAATTGCTCGGACAGGGCCATGGCCACCGCCGTGGTCGTCGCGCGCGGCAGGCCCGAAGTGATCAGCACATGGGGCGCCCCCATCACCCACATCAACCCGCCCACGCTGATCATCGCGGTGAGCGAACCTGCCGCCAGCGCCAGCCCCAAAGGCAAAGCCAGACGCTTGATCATCTTGCGCTGTGCCCAGATCGGCACCGCCAGCCCCACCACCGCAGGGCCGAGCAGAAAGACAATGAAATCGGTGGCCTGAATATAGCTGGCATAGGACGTATGGGTGACATGCAGGGCCAACATCAACACCGGCACCGCGATCATCAAGGGCTGGGCCAAGGGGTGCCTTTTGGTGGCGCGCGAAATCCGCTCGGCCCCTTCGAACACCAGCACCGTCACCGCGATCCAGAACAAGGGCAGGGAAAAAAGCGCGCTCACAATTCCTCCTCCCAGCGTTCGTCGGGCAGGCTGGAAAAGCGCAAGGCCCAGCGGAACACCGCCACCGTCACCAACATGGTCAGCAGCGAGCTGATGATCGTGGCCACCGCAATGCCAATGCCATAGCGGGTGAGCACGCTGCCCTCATCGATCAGACCCACCGTGGCGGGCACAAACAGGATGGTGATATGCGCGGTCAGCCAACCGGTCACCGCGCCCAGCTTTGGCCTTTCCTTGCGCACCAGCCCTAGCCAGAGCAAGAGCAGCAACAGGCCCAGAATGGCGCCGGGCAAAGGCACATGCGCCAGCCGGTGGATCACCTCCCCCAGCAATTGGCAGACCAGCAACAGCGCCAACGCGTCAAACATCGGCTCTTATCCTTCCAGCGCGGCGCTGGCTTCCATCCATGCCTCCTCGGCGGCGGCCAACTCGTCTTCCAGCCCTGCGCGGCGGCGGGCCAGTTCGCCCATATTCACCCCTGCCAATTCCTTGGGCGGCGCGGCAGGATTGGCCAAAGCCTCGTCAATCGCCTTGATCTTTGCCTCGATCTTGGCAACCGCCTTTTCCGTCTCGGCCAGCTTCTTGTTCAGCGCCTTATAAGCCTCGCGGGCCATGGCATTGGCCTTGCGGTCATTCTTGGCATTGCCCGCCTTGGGCGCCGCGCTGGAAGAGGATGCTTCCTTGGGCTGGTTACGGCCCAGAATGAAGTCGATGTAATCCTCCACCGATCCATTATAATCCTTGGCCGTGCCGCTATCGACCAGCACCAGCCGGTCGGCGGTCATTTCCACCATATGGCGGTCATGGCTGATCAGGATCACCGCGCCCTTGTAATCATTGAGCGCCTGCACCAAAGCCTCACGCGCGTCGATGTCCAGGTGGTTGGTCGGTTCGTCGAGCACCAGCAGATGCGGCGCATCGCGCGTGACCAGCGCCAACGCCAGCCTTGCGCGTTCGCCGCCCGACAAAGTGCCCACCGCCGCCGTGGCGTGATGGCCGACAAAGCCGAAACGGCCCAATTGCGAACGCACCGCTGTGGGCGCCTTGTCCTTCATGGCGCGGGTCATCAATTCCAGCGGGGTGGAGGCGCCCGCCAGTTCTTCCACCTGATACTGGGTGAAATAGCCCACGTTTAATTTGCCCGAGGCGTTCATATCGCCCGCCATCGGCGTCAATTGCGCGGCCAGCAGGCGCGCCAGCGTGGTTTTACCATTGCCGTTGCGGCCCAGCAAAGCGATGCGGTCATCGGGATCGATGCGCAGGTTCAGCCTTTGCAGGATCGGCTTTTCCTCCGCATAGCCCACCGAGGCCAGATCCAGCGTGATCAGCGGCGGGCGCAGTTCTTCGGGATCGGGGAAGTCAAAGCTGAGCGTGGGGTCTTCCAGCTGCGCGGCAATCGGCTGCATCTTGGCCAGCATTTTCGCGCGCGACTGGGCCTGTTTGGCGGTGGAGGCGCGGGCGCTGTTGCGGGCCACATAGTCACGCAATTTGGCCGCACGAGCCTCTTGCGAGGCACGGGCCGCGGCCAGTTGGGTCAGGCGTTCGGCGCGCTGGCGCTCGAAACTGTCGTAATCGCCCGGATATAGCGTCAGCTTGCCGCCCTGCAGATGCAGGATATGGTCCACCACATTGTTGAGCAGATCGCGCTCGTGGCTGATGACCAGCAGCGTGCTGGGATAGGATTTGAGGAAATTTTCCAGCCACAGCGTCGCTTCCAGATCCAAGTGGTTGGAAGGTTCGTCGAGCAGCATCACATCAGGCGCGGAGAACAGCAGCGAGGCCAAAGCGACGCGCATTTTCCAGCCACCGGAAAAGCTGTCCAGCGGGCGGGCCTGCATCTCTTCATCAAAACCCAGCCCGATCAGGATGCGGGCCGCGCGGGCAGGCGCACTATAGGCGTCAATCGCCAGCAAACGGTCATGCACATCGCCCAGACGATCCGGATCGGTGCAGGTCTCGGCCTCCTCCAGCAATTGGGTGCGTTCCACGTCGGCGGCCAGCACGGCCTCGAACGGGGTCTGCTCCCCGCTGGGGGCCTCCTGCGCGATATAGCCCAGACGCGCGCGGCGGGGCATGTCCACTTCGCCCTCATCGGGCTCGATCGCGCCGATGATCGCCTTTACCAGCGTCGATTTGCCCGCGCCATTGCGGCCGATCAGCCCCACCTTGGCACGCGGCGGAATGGCGGCCGAAGCACGCTCGATAATGTCGCGCCCGCCAAGGCGCACGGTCAATCCCTGAATGGTCAGCATGCCCCCCGCCTAGCAGACGCGGGGCGAAAGCCAAGTTTGTTACGCGATATGCAGCGCAAGAATCTCGATTGCGTCCTCGCGCCCGCCAAATGCGACGTATTCCCCCGCCTCTGCCCCCATCATGGCGCGGGCCAAGGGCGCGCTGGCCGAGATCAGGCCCGCGGCAGGATCGGCCTCGTCATCACCCACAAGAGTAACGCTGCGCTCTTGGCCATTCAGGCGAAACAGCACCTGAGCGCCAAACTCCACCACGTCCCCCTTGGGCTCCGGCATCAATTCGGCGGTGCTCTGCCGCGTGCGCCAATAGCGCAATTGGCGACGGATCGGCTTTTGCGTTTCCTCGCCCTCGGCGGTGGCCAATTCAGCCTCCAGTGCGGCCACCCGCGCATGGATCTGCGCAAGGCCGCGCGCGGTCACGCGGTTGGGGCCGGGGGGAATGGGGATCTCGAAGCTGGGCTCCAGATGTTCCTCATCCCCGTCGCGGCGAAAGGCGACGCTCATGCCGCGCTCTCCTCATCCGCCGTCCATGCCTGCAAATGGTCCTCGCCGCCGATCAAGGCCAAGCCATGGGCGATAGAGGTCAATTCCTCGCCGCTGTCGATCTTGCTCTCGCCAAAACGCTGGACAAACAGGGCGCGCACGGCAGGGATCAACGAGGAGCCGCCGGTCAGGAACACATGGTCCACTTCATCGGCACGCAGGCCCGCCTGCGCCAAGGCCTCGTCCACCGTGGCCCCCATGCGTTCCAGATCGGGGGCGATCCAGCTTTCGAAATCCTCGCGCGTCACCTGTGCCTTGATCGAAAGGTCGGGGCTGTCAAAGGCAAATTCGGCCTCGTCTTGTGTGGAGAGCGCGCGTTTCAACTGGCCCACCGCCTCATACAGCGGATAGCCCAGTTCTTTTTCCACCACCGCGATCATGCGGGCAATCGCGGCCTGATCCACTGCGCTATGGTGCAGGCGGGCCAGTTCCTCCAGCTTGCGCCGGTTGCGCATCAGGGCGAGCCGCGACCAATCGCCGAAATCGGCAAAATGCCCGTCGGGAATGTCCAGCACCTTGTCAAACGAGCGATAGGAGCCGCCCTTGCCCAGCATGGGCAGCACCAGTTGGTCCATGATGCGATAGTCAAACCGGTCGCCCGCAATGCCGATCCCCGCCGAGCCCAGAGGCAGGCAGCGCTGCGTCGCATCGGGCGCCTGCACCCGCACCAGTGAAAAGTCGCTCGTGCCCCCGCCGAAATCGGCGACCAGCAAAGTGGCGGGCTTGGTCAGCCGCGTGGCAAAGCTGAAAGCCGCGCCAATCGGTTCGTAGACGTAGTGGACTTCGCGGCCGAGCAGGGCAAACATCGCCTCGTAACGCTGGCGGGCCAAGGCCGGATCGGGCCGTGCGCCCACATAGCGCACCGGCCGCCCCACCACGATCCGTTCGGGCAGGTTGCGCAAGGGCGCACCGGCATGGGCGCGCAAATGGGTCAGGAAAATCTGGCCAAGCTCTTCAAATTTCAGCCGCTTTTCAAAAATATTGGCCGCTTCGAACAGGGAATTGGCCGCCACCGATTTGAAGGATTGCAGGAAGCGGCTGCCCTGCGGAAAGTCCAGAAATTCGGCAATCGCCCAGGGGCCCGCCTCATGCGCCAGCCCGCCCTTCACCTCGTCATCCTGCCAGAAACACAGGGCCGAACGGAAAACCGCACTATCCCCCGCAGGCGCCTTGAACCGCAGCAGATCGGCCCCGCCCGCGCCATCGGCCAGCGCCACCACCGAATTGGTGGTGCCAAAATCAAGGCCCATACTGGTGGCAACGGCGGTCATCGGCATATCCTGTGTAACGCGCGACATGCGGATCGCGCAGCTTGGCCAACGGCTATGACAGCGCCCCCGCCCAAGGACAAGACAGCAGGCCAACAGGGGCAAAGGCGGGGGGCCGATTTCAGCCGGATGAAACCTTGTTCTGTTACGCCACTTTTTAAATCGATCTGGCATCAAATCGATCTGGCGAAGGCGATCGATCAGGCGTATAACTCATACATAACCGGTAAAAGCCGCAAGAACATAAAAAGAGGAGAGGTACTATGGGTTACTCCCGGGACCTGTTTCGCAGGGCGTCCTTTGGGCTGATGACCAGCGCTTTGGCCTTAACGGCCAATCCTGTGCGGGCCGATGACGTGCCAGCTAGCAACATAACCACCAGCCAGATCCGGCCCGATGGCAGCGAAACCATTTCCGCTCAACAGGATGGCACTAGCCGTATGACCGTGGCGGTGGCGATTGGCCAACAGGGGCCGTTCCGTTTCCTGATCGACACCGGTGCCCAGCGCAGCGTCCTGTCGCATAATGTGGCCAACCGCCTGTCCCTGCGTGCCATCAATCAGGCCACGGTGATGAGCGTCGCGGGCAGCCGCGATGTGGATCTGGTCGATGTCGATGCCATCCAACTGGGCCGCCGCGCATGGAAGGGCAAGGGCCTGCCCGTGCTGGAGGAATCGCATCTGGGCGCCGATGGCATCATCGGGCTGGACGGGTTGCAGGGTCAGAAGGTCCAGCTGGATTTCCGCCGCAACCAGATCACGCTGGCCGCCTCGCGCGAGGAAGTGCGGGACACCAATGGCTATGAAATTGTGGTGAGCGCCCGCCAGCGCCATGGCGAATTGATCCTGACCGATGCCGATATTGACGGGGTAAAGGTGCAGGTGGTGATCGACACTGGCGCCGATATTTCGGTGGGCAACCGCGCGCTGCAACGCGCGCTGGGCCATATGACGCCCGCCAACACCACCCATCTGCAAGGGGTGACCGGCCAGATCGTCCCCGCCGACATCGGCTATGGCAAGCAATTGTCGGTGGACCGCATCACCATCCGCAATGTCGAACTGGCCTATACCGATTCCAAAACCTTCAGCACCTTGGGGCTGGAGAAAAAGCCCGCCGTGCTGCTGGGCATGCCCGCCTTGCGGTTGTTTGACCGTGTGGCCATTGATTTTGCCACGCGGCGGGTGATGTTCGACATGCCCGACGGGCTATAGCCATGGTCAAGGGCTGGCGTTTCGCTTGGTAAGGCCTACATAGGCCCCATGCCGCCCGAAACGCCCAGCTCCGCCCCTGATAAAACCGCCGCCCGCCATGATGGCTGGAACACGTTGCGGCGTTTCATGCCCTATCTTTGGCCGCGCGATTATCCGGAACTGCGGCTGCGCATTGTCATCGCGCTGCTGTTCATCCTTTTGTCCACCGCGACGCAAATGGTCATGCCCTATTTCCTGAAATGGGCGGTGGATGCGATGGCGGTAACCGGCCCCAAGCTGATGAACGGGGCGATGCTTTTCGTGCTGGCCTATGCGGCGGCGCGGTTCGCGGGCACGGCTTTTGATAATCTGCGCAATATCGTGTTTGAAAAAGTGGGGCAGGAAGGCACCCGCATGCTGGCCGAACATGTGTTTGGCCAATTGCACCAATTGTCCTTGCGCTTTCATCTCGCCCGCCGCACCGGCGAAGTGACCAAGACCATCGAGCGCGGCACCAAGAGCATTGATACGATGCTCTATTTCATGCTGTTCAACATTGCCCCCACCGTGCTGCAACTGGTGGTGGTGGCGGTGATTTTCCAGCTCAATTTCGGCTGGGGGCTGGTGGCGGCCACGGCCTTGGCAATTGCCGCCTATATTTATGTCACGCGCAAGATCACCGAATGGCGCACGTCCTTGCGCGAAAAGATGAACCGGCTCGACGGGCAGGCTCTGGCGCGGGCGGTGGATTCGCTGCTCAATTACGAAACGGTCAAATATTTCGCCGCCGAACCGCGCGAACAGGCCCGCTATGCGCAGGCCACCCGCGCCTACACCGATGCGGCGGTCAAGAGCGAGAACAGCCTTGGCCTGCTGAACATCGCGCAAGGGGTGGTGGTCAACGGGCTGATGGCGGGGGCCATGGCCTATACGGTCTGGGGCTGGTGGCACGGGCGCTATACCGGCGGGCAGCTGGTGTTTGTGCAGACCTATCTGATGCAATTGTTCCGCCCGCTGGACATGTTGGGCATGGTCTATCGCACCATCCGGCAGGGCTTGATCGATATGGCCGCCATGTTCGCGCTGATCGACACCGAGGTGGAGGTGAAGGATGTTCCCGGCGCACCCGCTCTGGTGGTTCGCCAGCCTTCGGTGGTGTTTGACAATGTGGTCTTCGGCTATGACCGCAACCGCACTATCCTGAACGGCCTGTCTTTCGAGGTGCCTGCCGGCCATCATGTCGCGCTGGTCGGCCCATCGGGTGCGGGCAAATCGACGATTGGCCGCCTGCTTTTCCGCTTTTACGATCCGTGGCAGGGGCGCATCCTGATCGACGGGCAGGATATTGCGCAGGTCAGCCAGCGCAGCCTGCGTTCGGTGCTGGGCATTGTGCCGCAGGATTGCGTGCTGTTCAACGACACGATCGGCTATAACATCGCCTATGGCCGCGAAGGGGCGAGCGAGGCCGAAGTGACCGCCGCCGCCCGTGGCGCCGCGCTGGCGCCTTTGCTCGAACGCCTGCCCGCCGGGCTTGAAACCGAAGTGGGCGAGCGGGGCCTCAAACTGTCAGGCGGGGAAAAGCAGCGCGTTTCCATCGCGCGCACTCTGGTCAAAAACCCGCCGATCCTGTTGCTGGATGAAGCGACCAGCGCGCTGGATACGCGCACCGAGCAGGAAATTCTGGCCACGCTGCATGCCATTGCCGAAAACCGCACCAGCCTGTCGATCGCGCATCGCCTGTCCACCATTGTCGATTCCGACTGCATCTTCGTGCTGAACGAAGGACATCTGGTGGAACAGGGCAACCATGCCGAACTGCTGCGCTATGACGGGCTCTATGCCGAAATGTGGGCGCGGCAGGCCAATGAGGCCGAGGCGATGCTGGCGGGTTAACCGGCATCGCCTCCTTATGGTTCAGATGACCACATCCTTCCAGACCACAGCCTGCCCCACCTTCACGCAGGCATTTTCCGCGTCATAGGTCATGGTGGGCGAGCCATAGAGTCGCCAGCCCTCGGCCAGCGCCAGTGAAACACGCTCGCAAAAGGCGCGGTCATCCTTGCCGGTTAGCAGGCGATAGGTGGGGCGGCCTTCGGGTGTGTCGAAAACAGGGGCGTCAGACATGATGCAGCTCCTTACAGGATGAATTTCGACAGATCGGTGTTTTGCGCCAGCTCGCCCAGACGCTGGCCGACATAGGCCTCGTCAATCGGGATCGTCTCCCCCTTGCGGTCCTCGGCCTCGAAGGAAATGTCCTCCAGCAGCTTTTCCATCACCGTTTGCAAACGGCGTGCGCCGATATTCTCCACGCTTTCGTTCACCTGCGCCGCGGTGCGGGCAATGGCGCGGATGGCGGGGGCGGAAAAGTCCAGCGTCACTTCTTCGGTGGCCAGCAAAGCGCAATATTGCTCCACCAGATTGGCGCGGGTTTCCGACAGGATGCGCACGAAATCCTCTTCGGACAAAGCCTTCAGCTCGACGCGGATCGGCAGGCGCCCCTGCAATTCGGGCAGCATATCGCTGGGCTTGGCCACATGGAAAGCGCCGCTGGCGATGAACAGCACGTGGTCGGTTTTCATCGGGCCATATTTGGTGGCAATCGTGGTGCCCTCGATCAAGGGCAGCAGATCGCGCTGCACGCCTTCACGGCTGACCGAGCCGCCGCGCACATCGGACACGGCAATCTTGTCGATCTCGTCGATGAACACGATGCCATTGGCTTCCGCATTGGCCAGAGCGACGCGGGCGACGTCCTCCTGATCCATGCGCTTTTCCGATTCCTCGTCCACCAGCCGGTCCCAGGCATCGGCTACGCGCAGCTTGCGGCGCTTCAAGGGCTTGCCGCCCATCGCCTTGCCCAGCATGTCGGACAGGTTGATCATGCCGATGCCGCCGCCCATGCCGGGCACTTCCATCGGGGCGGGGGCTTCCTCCAGCTCGATCTCGACCTCGACATCATTCATCGCGCCTTCGTTAAGACGCATGCGGAAGCTTTCGCGGGTCGCCTCGCTGGCGCCCTCACCCACCAAGGCTTTGAGCAGCCGGTCCATCGCCGCCTTGCTGGCCGCATCGCGCACCGCCTCGCGGCGGCGGGCCTTTTCCAGCCGGATCGCTTCCTCGGCCAGATCGCGGCCAATCTGCTCCACATCGCGGCCGACATAGCCGACCTCGGTGAATTTGGTGGCCTCCACCTTCACAAAGGGCGCATCGGCGAGCTTTGCCAGACGGCGGCTGATCTCGGTCTTGCCGCAGCCAGTGGGGCCGATCATCAGGATGTTCTTGGGGCTCACCTCGTCGCGCAGATCCGCGCCAAGGCGTTGCCGCCGCCAACGGTTGCGCAGGGCCACGGCCACGGCGCGCTTGGCCTCGGCCTGCCCGATGATATGTTCGTCCAGCGCGCGGACGATGGCTTTGGGGGTCAATGTCTCGTTCATAGGGGGTCAGCCAATGCTCTCAACCGTCACGCGGTCATTGGTGAAAACGCAGATTTCCGCCGCCACAGCCATGGCCTTGCGGGCGATCTTTTCCGCATCATCCTCGTAATCGGAAACGGCGCGGGCGGCGGCCAGCGCGTAATTGCCGCCAGAGCCAATCGCGGTGATCCCGCCTTCAGGCTCCAGCACATCGCCATTGCCGGTCAGCACCAGCATGGTCTCGGCATCCGCCACGATCATCAAGGCTTCAAGGTTTCGCAAATATTTGTCGGTGCGCCAATCCTTGGCCAGTTCCACCGCCGCGCGCAGCAATTGGCCACGATGGGCTTCCAGCTTGCGCTCCAGCCTTTCGAACAGGGTGAAAGCATCCGCCGTGGCGCCTGCGAAACCGGCCACCACCTTGCCATCACCGATGCGGCGGACCTTGCGCGCATTGGGCTTCATCACCGTGTTGCCCATCGACACCTGACCATCGCCCGCGATCACGGTCTTGCCGTTTTTCTTCACGCCGACAATGGTGGTGCCATGCCACTGGATCAGCCCGTGGCCAGCTTTGCTATTATCCATGACCAGCATATGGGGCGCGCCGGAGATTTGTCCAGAAGCGCGCGCCAACAGGCTGAAATTAGCTGCCGTTGGGGCCACCGCCCTGACCGCCGCCGCCCTGGCCGGAACCGCCCATGCCGCCCGCGCCCACCGTGCCGATATTGCCGAACAGATCTTCAAGCAGCGTGCGCTTTTTGCCCAGAGTGGGGGTCAGATCCTTGTCCGGATCCAGCCGCGCCACGCGTTCCATACCCGCCTTGTCCACCGCGATCACATTGCCCTTGGCGTCAAAACGCACGCGCAAAATGGTCTGCTGGTTGGTTTGCGGGCGGCGGAAAGCGACCTGCTTGGTGTCGGTGGAAATATAATACCACGCCTGATCGCCAAACTGGCTGGCCAAAGTGGGGCGGCCCAGAGTGCGTTCGACCGAAATCTTGTTATCCACCCCGGGCAGCACCGAATCGACCAAAGCCTGATCGACAAGGAAACCGCGATGGTCGCGGATCGTGCTGCAGCCCGACAGCGCAACCGCCGCCACCAGCATCGAGAGCGAAGCTGCTTTTTTGCCCGAACCGGCCAGCTTGCCTGCCTTAAACCGCATCACTTTCATCGCTCCAAAATCGCCTTGCATGGTCGCGTCTTGAACAGGTTGCCCCGCCGCCACGCATTGCCAAGCGCTGTTTCCTTGCTTACCGCTGTCCAAGCCTTACGGCCCCTTGCGCGCAATCGCAACTCTCGTTGGGACAGGACGCTTGATTGTGGTGTCCGGCGCATGGGGGGCGGTGATTTAATCCTTGCTGAACGAAAGGGCGATGCGCGCATCAAGCCTATGACCCAAACCACTTCTGACCAGAACAAACCCTCCCTGTTGCGCCGCCTTTTCGGCAGCAGCGTGGATGATCACGCCGCCGTGCGCCCCTTCTGGCACCGCGTGGTGGAACTGGCCCGCGCCAAGGCGTGGTATCTGGAAGGCGGCGTGGCCGACACGCTGGCTGGGCGGTTTGATGTGATCACGCTGGTGCTCTCGCTGGCTTTGCTGCGGATGGAAAATGTCGAAAGCCTGAAACGCCCTAGCGTGTTGCTGACCGAATTGTTTGTCACCGACATGGACGGCCAACTGCGCGAATCCGGCGTGGGTGATATGGTGGTGGGCAAACATATCGGCCGTTTGATGAGCGTGCTGGGCGGGCGTCTGGGCGCCTATCGCGAGGCGCTGGCGCAGGATGAGGCCGCCTTGATGCAGGCGTTGGAGCGCAATATGTCCTTTAACGAAGGGGTCAGCGCGCAAGCTGCCGCTGCCCTTGCCCGCCAATTGGCCGATACGCTGGCCGCCATCCCCGACGATGCCCTGTTAAACGCCGAGATTGCCGCATGACCGACCTGCCCGAGAGCGAATTTTCCCGCATCATCGATATCCGCCATATCGAGGACAAGCCCCTTGTGCTGGAGCCGACGCCGGAGGAAGCCGCCGCGCTGGCCAGGCGTTTCGGAATCGTGTCGATCAGCCTTTTGCAGGCCACGCTGACCCTGTCGCGCGAAGGCGCAAACGTGGTGGCCAAGGGGCGGATGAAGGCGGCTTTCGTGCAAAGCTGCGCCATTTCCGCCGAAGACCTGCCGCAAAAGGTCGACGAGGCGCTGTTGCTGCGCTTTGTCCCCGACAGCCAACAAGAGATCAAGCCTGACGAGGAAATCGAGCTGTCCGACGCCGATTGCGACGACATCCCCTATAGCGGCGAACGTTTCGATCTGGGCGAGGCGGTGGCGCAGAGCTTTGCCCTGTCGATCGATCCCTTTGCCGAAGGGCCGATGGCCGCACAGGTGCGCGCATCGGGCCTGCTGGGCGCGGAAAACAACAGCCCCTTTGCTGCTTTGGCCGCGCTCAAGCCCAAGGAATAAAACAGCTTCCCTTCGCTGCCCTTCAACCCCATAGTGTCACACAACAAGGATAGAGGCTGCTGCTTCCCTGCGCGAAACACCGTTTTGGCGCAGGTAGGCAACAAACAGCCCCGTGTGCGTGTGGAGTGAGATATGGCGATCCTGTCCCTGTTGGTTTTGGCCTCCGCCGCGATGAGCCTGCCTACTTTGGGCAAGTCGATCACGCCCGATGACTATCCCGAATGGGCACTCAAAGAAGCAACCTCGGCCATGGCCGAGGTCAATGCGCTGATCGCGCCCGATGGCCATGTGGTGCGGGTGGAGGTGCTGCGGGTGGTCGGCAACGAGCGTCTGGCCGCTGACCTCGTCAATGTGGTGAAGGCCCGCAAGCATAACCCGCCCACCGCGCCCGATGGTGCGCCTGCTTTCGGTCTGGTCCATGGGCCGGTGTCCATCTTCATCCCCGAAACCGCGCTGGGGCAGAGCATTCTGGCCCAGCGCCAGTTCAAGGCCGATTTCCTGCTGCCCGCCAAACGCCTGCCCGATGGTCAGGCCGAGGAGGATATCAAGCTGTTGCTGGCAGTGGACAAGGATGGCCGCGTCACCGATTGCACGCGCGACCCCAAGGAGATCGATGTCGATCTGGCCAAGACCGCCTGCGAAGCCAAGGCCGCCATGCGCCGCCCTGTCGTGTTGGGCGAGGATGGCGCGCCTTTGGCCTATATCACCGGCGTGAAGGTCAAGATGATCCTGAGCAAATAGGCCTTTCCCCACCTGCCCCCAAGCCCTATGCCGACAATATGAACGGGGCCGATGATCACAGCGCTTGGCGCAAGGAAGCTTTTGACACATTGCGGATGGCGGCGCCTTTGGCCGCCTCCAATGTGCTACAAATGGCGGTTTACGCGATTGACGTGATCTTTGTCGCGCGCCTTGGCGAGGCCAGCCTTGCCGCCGCCTCGCTCTCGGTCAGCCTGATGGGCGTGATGATGTGGAGCATGTTCGCCATGACCGGCGCGGTATCCCCCTTGATCGCGGCCGATCGCGGACGGGGGCGGCATGTGCTGCATGAGGTGCGGCGCTCGGCGCGGATGTCGCTGTGGTTGGCACTGGCCTGCGCCATGGTGGTGATCGGCATATGTTCGCAGGGGGAAAGCATCCTGCTGATGACCGGCCAGAAGCCCGATGTGGCGCGCATGGCGGGTGGCTTTCTCGCCATTGCCAAATGGTCAGTGCTGCCGATGATGCTGGATAACACGCTGCGCTCGATCATCTCGGCGCTGGGGCGGCCCTTTTATGCCACGGCGGTCACGGTCTTTGCGATAGGCGTGAATGCGGCGGGCAATTATGCGCTGGTGTTCGGCCATTGGGGCGCGCCTGCGCTGGGCTTGCAGGG
Source organism: Novosphingobium umbonatum (assembly GCF_004005905.1). Classification (GTDB taxonomy): domain Bacteria; phylum Pseudomonadota; class Alphaproteobacteria; order Sphingomonadales; family Sphingomonadaceae; genus Novosphingobium; species Novosphingobium umbonatum. Next base: position 53,022 of record NZ_SACO01000015.1, on the reverse strand, counting down.
TTCGGCGCTGGCCAATGTGATCACCGCCACGGCGGCGATGCTGGCCTATCTGGTGCTGATCCAGTTTGACCGCAAATTGCGCCGCCATGCCCTGTTCGGACGGTTGTGGCGGCCCGATTGGGCACGTCTTGTGCGTATCGCCAAACTGGGCCTGCCGATTGCCCTGCATGTCGCCGCCGAGGCGGGCCTGTTCAGCGCCGCCGCCTTTGTGATGGGCCGCATTGGCGAGGCCGAACTGGCCGCCCATGCGCTGGCCATCCAGATCGCCTCCTTTGCCTTCATGCTGCCCATGGGCATCGGGCAAGCGGCCACCATCCGCGTCGGCTATTTCTATGGCGCGGGCGACAGGGCGGGCATGGGGCGAGCGGGCTGGTGCGCGCTGGCGATTGGCCTTGGCATTGGTATGATCACCTCCAGCATCATGGTGCTGGCGCCGCGTCTGGTTTTGTCGGCCTATGTCGATGTGACGGCGGCGGACAAGGCGATGATGGTGGCACTGGCCTCGCGCTATTTGCTGGTGGCTGCCGCCTTCCAATTGGCCGATGCGGCGCAGTGCATTCTCGCGGGCGCCTTGCGCGGGCTACAGGATACGCGCGTGCCCATGACCATCGCGCTGGCGGGCTATTGGCCGATCGGGTTTGGCGTGGCGGTCCTGCTGGGCCTGACCACGCCCCTGCGCGGGTTTGGCGTGTGGATCGGGCTGGCCATGGGGCTGGCGGTGGTGTCGGTCTGCCTGCTCTGGCGCTGGGCTCGGCGCGACAGGCTGGGGCTTTTGGCGGTTAAGCCCTAGCTTTCCGGCGCAAAATGGATGGCCCCTGATGTTTTTCGCATCGGGGGCCAAATTTTTTGCCAAAGCCGCCCTTGACGCCCCCCTGCCCCCCACCCATATCCGCCCTCGCTGGCACTCTCCCCGTGTGAGTGCCAAGAACCATTCAACCCGTAAGAGAGGTAAAACTCCTATGTCGTTCCGTCCTCTGCACGACCGCGTGCTGGTCCGCCGCGTCGAAGCTGAAGAAAAGACCGCTGGCGGCATCATCATCCCCGACAGCGCCAAGGAAAAGCCCGCTGAAGGCATCGTGGTTTCGGTTGGCACCGGCTCGCGCAGCGAAGCTGGCGTGGTGACCCCGCTGGAAGTCAAGGCTGGCGATCGCGTGCTGTTCGGCAAATGGTCGGGCACCGAAGTCAAGGTCGCGGGCGAAGACCTGCTGATCATGAAGGAAAGCGATATCCTGGGCATCATCGGCTGATCAGCCGGATCCGGATTTCCCCTTTTAACGACATTTTACAAGGAATAGATCATGGCCGCCAAGGACGTGAAATTTGGTCGCGACGTACGCGAACGCATTCTTAAGGGCGTGGACACGCTCGCCGACGCCGTGAAGGTGACGCTGGGCCCCAAGGGCCGCAACGTGGTTATCGAAAAGAGCTTCGGCGCCCCCCGCATTACCAAGGACGGCGTGTCGGTTGCCAAGGAAATCGAACTGAAGGACAAGTTCGAAAACCTGGGCGCGCAGATGCTGCGTGAAGTGGCTTCTAAGTCGAACGACAAGGCTGGCGACGGCACCACCACCGCCACCGTGCTGGCTCAGGCCATTGTGCGCGAAGGCCTGAAGGCTGTTGCCGCTGGCATCAACCCGATGGACCTGAAGCGCGGCATCGACACCGCCGCTGCTGCTGTGGCCGCCGATCTGGCTGCCCGTTCCAAGCCGGTTGCTGACTCGGCCCAGATCGCCCAGGTTGGCATCATCTCGGCCAATGGCGACAAGGAAGTCGGCGAAAAGATCGCCGAAGCCATGGAAAAGGTCGGCAAGGAAGGCGTGATCACCGTCGAGGAAGCCAAGGGCCTCGAATTCGAACTCGATGTCGTCGAAGGCATGCAGTTCGACCGTGGTTACCTGTCGCCCTATTTCGTGACCAACCCCGAAAAGATGACCGTGGAACTGGATAACCCCTATATCCTGATCCATGAAAAGAAGCTGTCGAGCCTGCAGTCGCTGCTGCCGATCCTCGAAGCTGTGGTTCAGTCGGGCCGTCCCCTGCTGATCATCGCCGAAGACATCGAAGGCGAAGCGCTGGCTACCCTCGTGGTCAACAAGCTGCGCGGCGGTCTGAAGATCGCTGCGGTCAAGGCTCCTGGTTTCGGCGACCGCCGCAAGGCCATGCTGGGCGATATCGCCACGCTGACCGCCGGCGAAATGATTTCCGAAGATCTGGGCATCAAGCTGGAAACTGTTACCCTTGGCATGCTGGGTCAGGCCAAAAAGGTCACCATCGACAAGGACAACACCACCATCGTTGATGGTCTGGGTTCGGCCGAAGACATCAAGGGCCGCGTCGAGCAGATCAAGGCCCAGATCGAAATCACCACCAGCGACTATGACCGCGAAAAGCTGCAGGAACGTCTGGCGAAGCTCGCTGGCGGCGTGGCCGTGATCAAGGTTGGCGGTTCGACCGAAGTCGAAGTGAAGGAACGCAAGGATCGCGTTGACGATGCCCTGCACGCCACCCGCGCTGCGGTTGAAGAAGGCATCGTCCCCGGCGGCGGCACGGCTCTGCTCTATGCCACCAAGGCTCTGGACGGCCTGAAGGGCGCCAATGACGACCAGACCCGCGGTATCGACATCGTGCGCAAGGCGATCACCGCCCCCATCAAGCAGATCGCCGAAAACGCCGGTTTCGACGGCGTGCTGGTGGCTGGCAAGCTGCTCGACCAGTCGGACGAGACGCTGGGCTTCAACGCTGCGACCGATGTGTATGAAAACCTGCTGGCCGCTGGCGTGATCGACCCGACCAAGGTTGTGCGCACCGCCCTGCAGAACGCTTCGTCGGTGGCTGGCCTGCTGATCACCACCGAAGCCGGTATCGTGGAACGCGCCGAAGACAAGCCTGCCATGCCCGCGATGCCGGGCGGCGGCATGGGCGGCATGGACTTCTAAGTCCGGCCAACCGTCTTTGCACAAAAAGACCCGGGGAGAGCAATCTCCTCGGGTTTTTTCTTAGGTAATTCAGGCAGAAACGGCCCATTCTTCAATTTTGCCGCAAGCGCGGGGCGCTTCATCGGTTCGCACTGGTTTCTGCCGGAGCGGCGGGGTAACAGAAAATACAGGTTAACCCTTTACTCACACAGGCATGATGCTCCGGATTACACCATCCTTGGTTAGCGCTCTGGCGCTGTTGACGGCTGTGACGGCAGCGCCCGCTTTGGCGGGTGGCTCGCATGGTGTGGACAATGTGGAACAGGCCTTTGACCGCCTGTTCGGCAATCCCGTCGCTCCTGCAGGGGTGAAACGGGCCAAGCGCGTGGAAGCACCGGCAGAGCCCAAACAGGCCGCGCCACGTTTTGCCCAATCCGAACCGATTTCCGCCTTGCCGCCGCAATCGGCCGTGCCCTATTCGGCTCCCATCGCGCCCCAGCCCGCGCCGCGCATGGTGCAGGGCGGGTTTGAAACGCGTCTGGCCCATCTGGCCGATGCCTCCAATGGCCGTATCGGCGTGGCTGCGGTCGATCTGGGCAGCGGTCAGGGCGTGTCTGTTATGGGTGATCAACCCTTCCCGCTGGCCAGCACGGGCAAGATCGCGATTGTTGCCGCTTTCCTCGAAGGTGTGGATCAGGGCCGCTATCGCCTGAATGACCGCTATCCGCTGATGGTGCCGGTGCCCTCGCGCCGCCTGTCCACCGCTGTGGCGCCGGTGCGCCCCGGCGCGATGATGAGCGCGGAGCAATTGATCGAGCTGGCCATCACCCGCAGCGACAACCATGCTACCGACGCGCTGCTGGCCGCGATGGGCGGGCCGCAGGTGGTAACGCGCTGGCTGCGCCGTGTAGGCGTATCAGGCATCCGTCTGGACCGCGATATTGCCACGATGGTGCGCGATGATGGCGTGGTGGACCCTGCCCGCAGTATCGACCTGCGCGACAGCACCACGCCGCAGGCGATGGCTGTGTTGCTGGCTGGCCTCTATCAAGGCCAGTGGCTCAGCGCACAGAGCCGCGAAGTCCTGCTAGGCGCGATGCGCCGCTGCGTGACCGGTATTCACCGTATGAAGGCGCTGCTGCCCGATGATGCGTTGATCGGGCACAAGACGGGCACTTTGTCCAACACCTCCAGCGATGTGGGCCTGATCCGCACATCGGACGGGCGCACTTTGGCGGTGGCGATTTATGTGACCGGTCAGGGCGGCAAGCCGGGCCGCGAACAGCGGATCGCGGCGATTGCCCGCGCCTTGTATGAAAATTACCCCAATGGGGCCAAGGGTTTGGCGCTGAATACGGCCCGTTAAACCCGGGCCAAAATTCCCGCAAATCCCTGATTCGCATAGAAAAAGCGCCGGAGCGATTCGGCGCTTTTTCTATATCCGCCTTTCGCGCGCCTGCGTGCCGCGCACAAAAGGAAAGGCGCGCAGGAACTCGAAGTTCCCGCGCGCCTCGACCTAGATCTTTGCGCTTACGCGCGAAAGATTAGTTCGACGAAGCAGCCGAAGCAGCTTCGGTAGCAGCCGAATCGGCAACCGAAGCAGCCGAGTCAGCAGCCGAAGCGACTTCCGAAGCAGCCGAATCAACCGACGAAGCAGCTTCTTCGGTCTTCGAGCAGGCAGCCAGGCTCAGAGCGGCGCCAGCAACGGCAGCGGCGAAAATGATCTTGCGCATGTGTGTATCCTTGAACAGCGAGTGGACCACGCGCGACACATTCCACATGCGTGGCGCGCCGTGCGGAAAGCCTACCGCAGGAGTAGACTTCACCGCTCAAATAAACGGCTTGTTCACCCGATGCAAGTCCTAGCTGCATTTACCTGCACATCCTGTCGCATTTGCTTTGCCTTTCCGGCGATTGGCGGGGGCAAATTGCCCGCAACGCCCCGTTCAAGGCGGGGCATAAGTGCCCAAACCACGGCTTTTCCCGCAGGGCATATGCGCCTATGGAGGCCTTTATGGAAAAAAGGTCCCATCTCTATCTGGTCGATGGTTCGGCCTATATCTTTCGCGCCTATCACCGGCTGCCCCCCCTCACCAACCCGCAAGGCGTGCCGGTTGGCGCGGTTTTCGGCTATACCACCATGCTGTGGAAACTGGCCGAAGACCTGCACAAGGCCGATGGGCCGACCCATCTGGCGGTGATTCTCGACAAGGCGGGCAAATCGTTCCGCAACGATATTTATCCCGAATATAAAGCCAATCGCCCGCCCGCCCCTGAAGATCTCGTTCCGCAATTCCCCCTGATTCGCGATGCCACCCGCGCCTTTTCGCTGCCCGTGATCGAGGAAGGGGGGCTGGAAGCCGATGACCTGATCGCCTCCTATGCCCGCGCAGCCCAAGCGCAGGGCTGGGATGTCACCATCGTGTCCTCGGACAAGGATCTGATGCAGTTGATCGGCGTGGCCCAGAATGGCGCGCGGGTCGATATGCTGGACACGATGAAGAACGCCCGCATCTTCATTCCCGAAGTGGCCGATAAATTCGGCGTCACGCCCGACCGCGTGGGCGATGTGCTGGCCCTGATGGGCGATGCGGTGGATAATGTGCCCGGCATTCGCGGCATCGGCCCCAAAACCGCTACCAAGCTGATTGTCGAACATGGCGATCTGGAAAGCGCTCTGGCCGCCGCCCCCGCCATGAAGGCGGGCAAATTGCGCGAAAGCCTGATCGAACAGGCCGAGATGGCGCGGTTGAGCCGCGTGCTGGTGGCGCTGAAGGAAGATGCGCCCTTGCCGCTGCCGCTCGAAGCCTTTGCGCTGGGCGAGATCCCCAAGGAGCCTCTGGCCGATTTCCTGAGCGAACATGGCTTCACCAGCCTGTTGAAGCGGCTTGATGCGGGCCGTGGCAGCCCCGAGCGCCCGACCCAGCTGCATCCCGCCAAACCGGTGAATGCCAGCGCCCCCGCCGCGACAACCGGCTCGATCACCCCGCTCGCCCCCATGCCCCCCATCGACCATGGCGCCTATGCCTGCGTGCAAACGCTGGAAGCCTTGGACGCATGGATCGCCCGCGCCTTTGCCGCCCGCGTGGTAGCCTTTGACACCGAAACCAGCGCGCTGGACGCGATTGGCGCGGATCTGGTGGGGGTCAGTCTGGCGGTGGGGCCGAATCAGGCCTGCTATATCCCGCTGGGCCATCATGGCTCGGACATGTTTGACGAGGCGCCGCAGCAAATCGACCGCGCGGAAGCTCTCGCCCGTTTGAAGCCTTTGCTCGAATCGGATGCCGTTCTGAAAATTGGCCAGAATGCCAAATATGACCTCAACGTGCTGGCCCGCGCCTATAAGGATTTCGGGGGAATAGCCGTCAGCCCCATCGACGATACGATGGTGATGAGCTTTGACCTTGACGCTGGCCGCGGCGACGAAGGCATTGGGGGCGGTCATGGCATGGACGAGTTGGCCCAGCGCCACCTTGGCCACGCCTGCATCCCGTTCAAGGAGGTTTGCGGCACCGGCAAGAAAGCGATTAGTTTCGCCCAAGTGCCTTTGGACCGCGCCACGGCCTATGCCGCCGAAGATGCCGATGTCACCTGGCGCCTGCACCGCCTGTTCAAGCTGCGCCTGCCGCAAGAAGGCGCGACCCGCATCTATGAGCGCGTCGACCGCCCGCTGGTGGCCTGTGTGGCGCAAATGGAGCGCCACGGCATCAAGGTGGACCGTGAACGTCTGGCCGGCCTCTCCGCGCAATTTGCCGAAGCGATTGCCTCGCTGGAGGGCGAAATCCATGCTCTGGCAGGCGAGCCCTTCACCATCGGCAGCCCCAAGCAATTGGGCGAGGTGCTGTTTGACAAAATGGGCCTGAAGGGCGGCAAGAAGGGCAAGAGCGGCCAATATTCCACCGATGTCTCCGTGCTGGAAAAGCTGGAGGCCGAAGGCGTGCCCATCGCCCGCAAAGTGCTGGAATGGCGCCAGCTGGCCAAATTGCGCAGCACCTATACCGAGGCCTTGCAGGCCGCGATCAGCCCGATCACCGGGCGCGTTCATACCAGCTACAGTCTGGTAGGGGCACAAACGGGGCGTCTGTCATCGACGGAGCCCAATTTGCAGAACATCCCCATCCGCACCCCCATCGGGCGCCAGATCCGCGATTGTTTTGTGGCCGAGGAAGGCCATGTGCTGCTGGCCGCCGACTATAGCCAGATCGAGCTGCGCCTTGCCGCGCATATGGCCGATGTTCCCGCGCTGAGGGCCGCCTTTGCTGCGGGCGAGGATATTCACGCCGCCACCGCGCAGGAATTGTTCGGCGAGGTCAACCGCGAGACGCGCGGGCGGGCCAAGACGATCAATTTCGCCATCCTCTATGGCATCAGCCGCTGGGGCCTCGCCCCGCGTCTGGGCGTGACGGCGGAGGAAGCGCAGGCGATGATCGACACCTATTTCGCCCGCTTCCCCGGTATCCAGCGCTATATTCACGAAACGCTCGATGGCGTGCGGGAAAAGAGCTATTCTGAAACGCTGTTCGGCCGCAAATGCTGGTTCCCGCGCATCAATTCCAAAACGCAGGCCGAAAGGCAGGGCAGCGAGCGCGCCGCGATCAATGCCCCGATTCAGGGCACCTGCGCCGATATTATCAAGCGCGCCATGGTGCGCATGATGCCCGCGCTGCAGGCCGCTGGCCTTGGCCATGTGCGCATGTTGCTGCAGGTGCATGACGAATTGGTGTTCGAACTGCCCGAAGGTGACGTAGAGGCCGCGCGCAAGGTGATTGGCGAGGTGATGGCGCAGGCAGCTATGCCACTGGCGGACATCTCGGTGCCTCTGGGCGTGGAAATCGGCGTGGGCGCCAGCTGGGGGGCCGCGCATTGATCTCGCTGGATGCGGCGCGTCTGGGCAGCAAAATGCTGCGCAATTTCCAGAATGAAACGCTCGATGGTGACGCGCTGCCCAGCTTTGACGAGGTGATGCACTGGTCTGGCCGCGTCAGCCACGCCGCCATGGCGGCGGGTATTGGCATTGGCGTGGCTTTGCTGATCCATGGCGTAGCCTTCGCGCTGCTCAAACGCGTGGGACGCCGCAACCATAACCAGGCCGAATCGGTGGCCGCGCCCCAGCTTTACCACTCGGCCCGCTGGGCCATGGTGGCGGCGGGCGTCGCGGTGGCCGATTCGACCGATCGCCTGCTGGCCAAGCTATGGGGCGGGGTGCAGGGCTTTATCGTCCCTGCACTAACCGGCTGGGTGATTTATGCGCTGGTCAAAACCGGCGCCGAACTGCTCAGCCGCCGCGCCGAAACCTCCGGCGACGAAATGACCGCCCGCAGCCGCCGCACGCGAATCACCGTGCTGTCGCGCTCGATCGGCTTTGTGATCGTGTTCATCACGCTGGCGCTGATGCTGCTGGGCATACCGGCGGTGCGCCATGTGGGGGCGACGCTGATCGCATCGGCGGGCTTGATGGGCTTGGCGGTGGGTGCGGCGGCCCAACCTGCGCTCAAATCCTTGATCGCGGGGCTGCAAATCGCCCTGACCGAACCGATTCGCATGGGCGATGTGGTGGTGGTGGATGGCGAACAGGGGCGGGTGGAGGACATCCGCCTGTCCTATGTCGTGATCCGCACCGCCGACGAGCGGCGCCTGATCGTGCCCACGGTCAAATTCCTCGATTCCACCTTCCAGAACTGGACCCGCGTGGGCGGGATCGCTGGCCCCGTGGTGGTGCCGATCCGCCCCGGCTTTGCCATCGCCCCCCTGCGGGAGGCTTTTCACGCGGCTCTGGCCGCCTCGGCCCATTGGGATGGGCGTGTGGGCGAATTGGTGATGTCCGAGGCACGTGTCGGTTCGGTAGAGCTCAAAATGACCGTCAGCGCGGCCGACCCTTCCGTGCTGGGCACATTGCGGGCGGAGATTCGCGAGGCGATGCTGGAATGGCTGCGTGTAAACCAGCCTGATGCGCTTTGCATGGAACCCTAAGGCGCTTCACGCGTTCAACAGGCAAAAGAAAAGCCCGGCCGGAGCCGAGCTTTGGAAAGTTTGGGAGAGGATGCCTAAAAGGCCTCTTCCCTATGGGTAAGTTTGCTGCCGCGCGCAAGAGGATTTGAGCGCTTTTGATTGCAAATTGCGCGTTTTGACATGCAGAAACCGCAAGTGCAGAAGTTTTTGGCGCAACACCTAACCCATTTGGCTCCACACCAAAACAAGACAAAAAAAGGCCCAGTCGAGATCGACCGGGCCGTGGAAGTTTTGGGAGAGGATGCCTAAAAGGCCCGTCCTCTATGCGGATCGGACGCAACATGCGCAAATGCGGAAAAGGCATGGTAAGTTGCAAAAAGCGCACTGACGGCCGGGATTTAAATAAAACACTGGCTTTTCCGATGTTTAAACAAAACCCTCAGAAACATGCTTACCAATTTGATACGTATGCGAATACAAACGGCGCCGGTGAAAAATCACCAGCGCCGCCATCCTATCAGCGAATCGCAAGGCTCAATCGCCATATTGGCGATATAGCGCCAATTCACGAACCATTAATGCGCAAACAGTAGCGCAGGCCCGTCTTCCAATTCCAGAAAATAGCGCGTCACCCCGCCCATCAGGAATTCGCGCAAGCGGCTATGGCCAAAAGCGCCCATCACCAACAGGCTGGCCCGCACACGTGCCACACCTGCCGCCAAGGATTCCTCCACCGAACCCACGCGGGCAATAGTCTGCACCTCGGCCTTCACCCCATGGCGCGACAGATAGGTAACCGCATCCAAGGGCGGCAGCACACCGCTCTTGTCCTCCACCACCAGCACATGCACCTCTCCCGCCTGCTTCAACAGCGGCACCGATCCACGCAGAGCCGCCGCTGCCTCGTCAGAGCCATCCCAAGCCACCGCCACGCAATCGATGGGGAATTGCAACACCCGCCCACGCGGGGCCAGCAGGATCGGCGGCGTGCCCGCCACCGCCAGTTCCGACGCCAGTTCCGCCCCATGCGAGAGCACGACCAGATCGGCCAGACGCGAGGCCTCGACCAAGGCGTCGATCGGGTCCTCCTCGCCGCGCAGCACGTCGAAAGGCACATCCTCGCGGCGCATCTGCTCGGCCAGTTCGTCGGCATAGGCATCATCGCGGCTCACCGCCTCGCGCACGGCTTCGGCGGCCAGATAGCCCCCGCCGCCCATCGCATCCATGGCCAGAAAATTGGCCACCGGCGTGTCGACCAACAGGCTGACATGGCCTTCGACCGCGCGGGCAAGGCCCAAGGCGGTTTGCAGGCGGTTCTCCATTTCCTCTGAGCGATCGGCGTAAACCAGTATAGAGCGCATGGGTCGTCTCCCTGCTCGTGGTTGATCCAAAATCCGTCCGGACTCTGTTTACTCCCGCAGGGCGCATACTATCATGATCGAGGTCAAACCACACCGAAAAAGCCCATACGAAAAGGGCGGCAGCGCTGCCTGCGCCACCGCCCTTCGCGAATGAGACTTTCAGCCTTTATCAGGCCAGAGCCGCTTTCAACGCATCCACCAGATCGGTGCGTTCCCAAGGGAAGAACTCGCCTTCCGCCTTGCGGCCGAAATGGCCATAGGCGGCGCTGGGCTGATAGATCGGCTTGTTGAGGCCCAGACCCAGACGGATGCCCTTGGGCGTCAGGCCGCCCAGCTTTTCCTCGGCCACCTTGGCCACGGCTGCTTCCAGCGCGGCATCGTCCACCGTGCCTGTGCCTGCCGTATCGACATAGAGCGAGAGCGGGCGGGCCACGCCAATCGCATAGGACAGCTGGATCGTGCAGCGCGAGGCAAGGCCAGCGGCCACCACATTCTTGGCCAGATAGCGCGAGACATAGGCTGCGCTGCGGTCGACCTTGGTCGGGTCCTTGCCGCTGAAGGCGCCACCGCCATGGGGGGCCGCGCCGCCGTAAGTGTCCACAATGATCTTGCGGCCGGTCAGGCCAGCGTCACCATCGGGGCCACCGATTTCAAAGCTGCCGGTGGGGTTGATGTGCCATGCCGTAGCGTCCGACAGGAAGCCCTCGGGCAGGATTTCATCCACCACGCGCTTCACATAGGCGTGCAGTTCGGCCTCGCCCGCGCCCGTGTCATAGCCCGCCTTGTGCTGGGTGGAAACGACGATGGCGGTGGCCGCCACCGGCTTGCCATCCACATAGCGCAAGGTCACCTGGCTCTTGGCATCAGGCTCCAGGAAAGGCGCTGCGCCCGAATGGCGGTCGGCGGCCAGACGTTCCAGAATCTTGTGGCTGTAATAGAGCGTGGCGGGCATCAGATCGGGGGTTTCATCGGTGGCAAAACCAAACATGATGCCCTGATCGCCTGCGCCCTCGTCCTTGTTGTCGCCCGCATCCACGCCTTGGGCGATATGCTGCGACTGGCCATGCAGGTTGTTTTCAAAGCGGAAGCTTTCCCAATGGAATCCATCCTGCTCATAACCGATCCGCTTGACCGTGGCGCGCACCACGGCCTCGATCTCTTCCTTGGCGCCTGCGGCCCAAGCGCCATTTTCATACACGCCCTTGCAGCGGATTTCGCCTGCCAGCACCACCAATTGCGTGGTGGTCAGCGTTTCGCAGGCGATGCGCGCCTCGGGATCTTTGGACAGGAACAGGTCAACAATGGCATCGGAGATCTGGTCCGCCACCTTGTCGGGATGGCCTTCCGAAACGCTTTCAGAGGTGAAAAGATAGTCACTGCGCCTAAAGTCGGACATCGTTGCCTGCCATATAAAGGTTTCTTTATGTGGGCAGCTCAATAGCCTTCGCGGCGGCGCAAAGCAAGCGCGGCGAGGGCAAGAAGAAAAACAGCCACCCCAAGCGGAAGTATGTTGCCCGCCCGCGCAAACAGGGTGGGCGGCAGGGCGGCGGGCACCAGCCCGTCAAAGCGCGCCGCCGTATCGCGCGGAGCGGCTTGGCGCACAATGCCATGGGCATCGACCACCGCGCTGACCCCGTTGGTGGTGGAGCGCAGCACCGGCAGGCCTTCCTCGATCGCGCGCAAACGCGCCTGCGCCAGATGCTGCGGCGGGCCCCAAGCGCCAAACCAGCCATCATTGGAAGGGTTGACGATATAATCGGCGCGCAAGCTGCGGTCGGTCACCTCGCCGGAAAAGACGATTTCATAGCAAATCTGCATCCCCGCCTTGCCCAGCGGGCCAAGATCCACGGTGCGCGGGCCTTTGCCAGCGCGGAAATCGAAATCGCCCGGAATGACGCGTTCCAACCCCAAGGGTTTCAGGAAAGACCGCCCCGGCAAATATTCGCCAAAGGGCACCAGATGTGCCTTGGCATAGGAATCGAGCACCCGCCCCTTGCTATCCAGCGCCATGATCACATTGCGCCCGCCCACGGCATTGGTGCCCTGAAAATCCAGCTCCACCGTGCCCGACAGCAGCAAGCCGCCATCGCCAATCGCCCGCGCCAATCGCCAGCGGGCCATGGATGGATCGCCCGCAAACGTGTCCTGATAATACCACCAAGGGTAACCATCGCGCACATAGTCCGGCACGCCGCTTTCGGGCCACAGAACCAGACGGGGCTGCCCCAAACGGTAACTGGCCGAAGCCATCGGGCGGGATAGTTGGGCCGAGGCCTGATATTGCGCGTTATAATGCGCGGGATCATCCAGATCCTGCTGGGCAATATTGGGCTGGATCAGCGTATAGGGAATGGCGCTGGGAACTTCCGCCGGTGCAGGCCAAGCCATGCCCCCCGCTATCAGAGCGCAAGGGGCCAAGACCAACGCCGCGCCCTGCCCACGCCGCTGCGGCCACAGAGCAACCCCCTCCTGCGCCGCCGCCGCCAACCCCGCCATCAGGCCCGACAGACCATAGGTGCCCAGCCAAGGCGCCAAAGCCGCCAGCCCCGCATGACCATCATCACCCAGCAGCGCCACGCCCAAAGGGTTCCATGGAAAGCCGGTGAAGACAAAGCCCCGCGCCATTTCCGCCAAGGTCCATGCACCGGCAAAACCCAGAATCCGCGACGGGCCGCGCCCCCGCAGGAACCACAAGCCCAGAGCTGCCAAAGCCGGATAAATCGCCAGATACAGCGCCAGCAGGAACACGCCCACCCCGCCCAGCCATGCCGGCATCTTGGCCTGATAGGTAAAGGCCGTGGCGATCCATGCATTGCCCGCCACAAAATGGCCAACACCCCACAGCCAGCCTGCGGCCAACCCCAAGCGCCAACTCGGTGCCCGCACCACGATGCCGACCAGCGCGCCCACGCCCAGCAAGCTGGCCCACCACCAGCCCAAAGGCGCAAAGCCCAAAGCCGCCAGCGCGCCACAAACGACAAGCGCCGCTGCGTGCCACCGCCATGTTTTGACAAACAGGGCGACATGGCGCGCGCGGCGCTTGGTGTTTTCAATCAGAGCCATGGCAGGCTCTTAGCGGGCAACAGCCAAGCCGTCACCCATAAGACTTCAGCCTTCGCTGGCCTCGCCCGCTTCCACCGCAGGCTTGGCCGTGCGGCGGGTGCGGCGCTTGGGCGCGGGGGCGGCTTCTGCCTCCACCGCGACCGGCGCGGCTTCTACCACCGGTGCGGGCGATACGACCGCCTCGGGTTCGGCCGGACGGCTGATCCCGATGGCGGGCGGCAGCGCTGCTTCAAGCCCCGAACCATCGGCCATGGGGGCAGCACGCGGTGCGCGCGGAGCACGGGGTTCGCGGCGGGGACGACGTTCCTCACGCGGCGCGGCCTCCTCGCGAGGGGCCACATCCTCACGCGGGGCGGCATATTCGCCCGAAGCGCGTTCCTCACGGGGAGCGCGTTCCTCACGCGGCATACGCTCTTCACGCGGCATACGGGGCGCACGATCATCACGCGATTCGCGGCGGGGGCGCATACCGCGCGGGCCACGGCTTTCACGCAGGAAAGGATTTTCGGGCGGCTCGTAAGGGTTGGGCGCCTCGGCTGCTACGCCTTCACCTTCGACAGCGGCTTCCTCACGCAGTGGGGCTTCCTCACGGCGGCGGTTATCCTGACGATAATCCCCCCGATTGTCACGAGGTGCGCGATCTTCACGCTGCGGACGATCTTCACGCTGCGGACGATCTTCACGCTGCGGGCGATCTTCGCGTTCGCGGCGGGTATAGACCGGCGGCGCATCGAACGAGGGGAAATCGCTTTCCACGGTGAAATCACCGCTATCATCGCTTTCCTCACGCGGGCCATCACCATTTTCCTGCCAGCGTTCATCACGGCGGGCACGGGCCTCTTCCTGACGCAGGCGCTGGTCGGCGATCACGCGGAAATAATGGTCGGCAAATTGCAGATAATATTCGGCCTGCACGCGGTCGCCATTCAAATGGGCATCCTGCGCCAGCTTGCGATATTTCTCCAGCATTTGCGGAGCATTGCCACGGGCGCGGCTATCGATCCGGTTGACTTGCTGTCCGCCGTTCTGGGGCCGGCCGGTATTGCCGCGGCCGCGACGACGGTTATTCCCACGATTGTTATTCAAGGGTGAGTATTCCTTAACCCCGGATCGCCGCTCGACACCCTGTCGGCAGACGGACCACTCTTACCTTCCCGCAGCGGCCCTGTTGCACCAGAGCCGTCGACCCCACTTTTGCCCAAAACCACTTTGCAGTGTCGGGGGCGACTTGCATCGACCACCGGGCAAGAATGCTGGAGGAAACCGACCAGAGGGGAAGTTGGGCATCCCTCGGCGGTCCTGAAAATCAATTACGGGGCATAACGGCAAAAGCCAAGAGAAATATTAAGCCGTCCTTACGGAAACTGGGGAAATTGGCGGCGAGAAAGCAACAAAGCGCGCGCCCGTCCGGCCAAATCACGGAAAAGTTGCGCATCCATGCCCGCTTGTCCGGCAATTTGCGCGACAGGCCCGGCCTGTTGATGGCCGATTTCCACCACCGCTACGCCCGCAGGCGTCAACAAATCGAGCAATTGCGGCAACAGACAAGCGTAATCATCCAGCCCTTGGCGTCCGGCAAACAGCGCGCTGGCCGGTTCATAATCGCGCACGCTGGGGGATAGATCGGCATCTTCCTCCACATAGGGCGGGTTGGACAGGATGAGATCAAACCGCCCCAGCCCATCGGCCCAGCCAGCCTGCGTCCAGTCGCCCGCCTGCATCGTAGCCCGCCCATCCAGTCCCAACGCCGCCGCATTCTCCCGCGCCACCGCCAGTGCGCCCGCGCTGCGTTCGATACCGATGCCCTGCGCTTGGGGCCGCTCATGCAGCACCGCCAGCAACAGCGCGCCGGTGCCCGTGCCACAGTCCAGCACGCGTGCGGGCGCGGGACAGGCATCGAGCGCGGCTTCCACAATCGTTTCGCTATCCCCGCGCGGGATCAGCGTGTCGGGCGTCACCTTGAAGGGCAGGCCCCAGAATTCCTGAACGCCGGTAACATAGGCCACCGGTTCCTGCGCGGCGCGACGCTCGACCATGGCGGCGAAACCTTCGGGAACGGCGTCCCCCATGCGCGAGAGGAGCAGGCTGCTGCGGCTGCAACCCAGCGCATGGGCCATCAACACTTCAGCATCCAAACGGGCCGTGTCGCTGGTGGGGGCAAGGCGCTGCGTGGCCGCCACCAGCGCCTGCGCGACCTTACTCACCTAAGGCCGCCAGCCTTTTGGCCTGATCCTCGGCGATCAGCGCATCGACCAATTCGCCAAGGCCCGGCCCCGCCAGCACTTCGGGCAGGCGGTGCAGGGTCAGATTGATGCGGTGGTCGGTCACGCGGCCCTGCGGGAAATTATAGGTGCGGATGCGTTCGGACCGGTCCCCGCTGCCCACCATGGCGCGGCGGGCCTCGGCCTCCGCCCCCTGAGCCTCATCGCGCATTTTTTCATAGAGGCGCGCGCGCAAGACCTGCATCGCCTTGGCCTTGTTCTTGTGCTGGCTGCGCTCGTCTTGGCAAATCACCACCAGACCGGTAGGCAAATGGGTGATACGCACCGCCGAATCGGTGGTGTTCACATGCTGCCCGCCCGCGCCGCTGGCGCGATAGATGTCGATCTTGAGGTCATTAGCCTCGATCTGCACATCCACCTCGTCCGGCTCGGGCAGCACCGCCACCGTGGCCGCGCTGGTATGGATGCGCCCGCCGCTTTCGGTCACGGGCACGCGCTGCACGCGATGCACCCCGCTTTCAAATTTCAGTTTGGCGAAAACCCCCTGCCCCGCGACATTGGCCACCACTTCTTTAAAGCCGCCCACTTCGCTGGCATTGGCGCTGACCATTTCCACCCGCCAGCCCTGTTCGGCGGCAAAGCGTTCATACATGCGATAGAGGTCTGCGGCGAAAAGCGCGGCCTCGTCCCCGCCGGTGCCCGCGCGGATTTCCAGCATGGCGGGGCGGCTGTCCGCCGTGTCACGCGGCAGCATGGCGATGGAGAGCGCCCGCTCGGCCTCGGGCAAGGCCAGTTTCAGCCGCGCCAGTTCCTCCTCGGCCAGTTCGCGCATGTCCGGATCATCCAGCTCCAGCAGCTCGGCCTGTTCGCGGCGCATGGAGACGACCTGCGCGGCGATACGGGCGACCGGCTCCAGCTCGGCATAATCGCGGCTGGCGGCCACAAAATCGGCACCCTCCAGCGTGCCGGAGGCAAGGCGCGCCTCCAACTCGGCAAAGCGGTGGGTGATCTGCCCCAGACGGGCATCGGTCATGGTCATGCTTTTATGAAGTGATCCAAAATGGCCTGCACCTCCGCCATTTTGGGGTATAGCGCTTCATCACATTTAAAGCCGTTTACATATTGCTGGTCGCGAAAATCTAACGAAACAATAGTGTGCGGCTGCGTCTTCTGGGCCTTGTCATAGCGTTTGCGAGGGCTACCGGTTACAAAAGCTTCAGCCGAAAAGCCGGCTCGGCGATAGGCTGCTACCAGAACGCTGGCGTCAACCTCACGCTCTCGGCTTTCAGCAACCACCGCGACATCCGATCGGTCATACGGTAGTTCACCCACCAACATCGCCAGTCGCTCAATCCCCGCAGCCCAGCCCACGGCGGGGGTGGCAGGGCCGCCCAGCGACTCCATCAGGCCATCATAGCGCCCGCCGCCCAGCACGGTGCCCTGCGCGCCCAGACGGGTGGTGACAAATTCAAAGGCGGTGTGGCGGTAATAATCAAGGCCGCGCACCAGCGCACCATTGCGTTCCCATGCTACGCCCGCCGCATCCAGCCCGCTGGTGACGGCGGCAAAGAAGTCCTGCGCCTCTGCGTTCAGGAAATCGTCGATGCGCGGGGCATCGGCCACAAAAACCTTGTCGCGCGGGTCCTTGCTGTCCAAAATCCGCAAAGGGTTCTTTTCCAGCCGCTCCTGCGAATCTTCCGAAAGATCAGCCTTCACCGCGCGGAAATATTCAATCAGCGCCGCGCGCCATGCCTCACGGCTTTCCGCATCGCCCAGCGTATTGAGCGTCAGCGTCACCCCATCGGCAATGCCCAGTTCCTTCAACAACTGGTCGGCCATCACCAGCAATTCGACATCCACCGTGGGCTCGGCCGCACCGATAATCTCGGCGTCAATCTGGTGGAACTGGCGATAGCGGCCCTTTTGCGGGCGCTCGTAACGGAACAAAGGCCCATGCGTAGCCAGCTTCACCGGCGCATATTGGCGCCAGCCATTGGTGATATAGGCCCGCGCCAGCCCTGCGGTAAATTCGGGGCGCAGGGTCAGCGATTCCCCGCCGCGATCCTCGAAAGAATACATTTCCTTCGACACCACATCGGTCGTCTCGCCAAGGCTGCGGCTGAACACGGCGGTTTTTTCAAACACCGGCATTTCCACGCGGCGGAAACGGTACAGACGGCGCACGCGCTCGAAAGTTTCCACCACATGGGCAAAGGCATCGGCATCGGGGCCAAAGATGTCCTGTGTGCCGCGAATGGCCTGCGGAGTCTCGATACGGGTGGTGTTTTCGCTCTTGCTCATGGCGCGCCTGTTAGCCGCCGCCCCCATTGGCTGCAAGAGGCCAGTGGAGCGCGGCAAAAGCGCCCTACTGACAATAGCGTCAATAACGTATGTCCGACATATTGCAGAGCGCCCCGCTTCGCGTCATGAAGTGTGCCCATGAACAAAATCATGCTGAAAACCTCGCTCCGCAGCACGGCCGCTCTGGCGCTGGCCGCCCTGTCCCTTTCCACCGCTCATGCTGAACGCTCGATGCCGATGGCCCAGCCTGTGCCGCACAATGTGCCCGATGCGCAGGACAAGCCCTATCCGGGCGTGATCACGCTGGATATTGACGCCAGCGATACCGCGCGCGGCGTCTATCGCGTGGTCGAAACCGTGCCGGTGGCGGCGGGGGCCACGCGGCTGACTTTGCAGCTGCCCCAATGGATTCCGGGCCATCACAGCCCCAGCGGCACGATCGACCAGTTGAACGACGTCCGCTTCTTCATCGATGGCAAGCCGGTGAAATGGTGGCGCGATCCGGTGGAAATCTTTGCCTTCCACATCGATCTGCCCGCAGGCACCAAGGAAGTGGTGGCCAAATTCGTCCACACCTCGCCCGTGGCAGGCGGCGAAGGGCGCATTTCGATGACGCAGGAAATGCTCAACCTGCAATGGGACCGCATGAGCCTTTATCCCGCAGGCCATTACACCCGCCAGATCAAGTTCAAGCCCACCGTCACTTTCCCCAAGGGCTGGGAAGTGGCCACGGCCCTGGATGGCAAGAAGGTGGACGGGCAGAAGGTGACGTGGGACGTCATCGATTATGAGGCTTTGGTCGATTCGCCGATCTTTGCCGGCGCTTATTTCAAGCGGTTCGACCTTGGGCGTGGCGTGGCAATGAATGCCGTGGCCGACAAGGCGGAATTGCTGGCAATCAAGCCCGAACATCTCGACAGCTACAAGGCGCTGGTCGAAGAGGCTTGGGCCACTTTCGGCGCCCAGCATTTCGACCATTACGACTTCCTGCTGGCGCTGACCGACCGCATGGGCGGCATCGGGCTGGAGCATCACCGCTCCAGCGAAAACGCGATGATGCCCAAAAGCTGGACCGAGTGGAAAGAGCATGACTTTGCCCGCAATGTGATCAGCCACGAATATAGCCACAGTTGGGACGGCAAGTTCCGCCGCTCGGCGCAATTGTGGACGCCCGATTTCCGCGAACCGATGCGCGACAATCTGCTGTGGGTCTATGAAGGCCAGACCCAGTTCTGGGGCTATGTGCTGGCCGCGCGTTCGGGCATCCAGAGCAAGGAAGCCATTCTGGGCGCCTTTGCCAGCAATGCGGGCATGTTCACCCAATGGCCGGGCCGCGAATGGCGCAGCGTGGAGGACACCACCTTTGACCCGATCATCTCGGGCCGCCGCCCCAAGCCCTATGCCAGCATCAACCGCAATGAAGACTATTATGTCGAAGGCGCGCTGATGTGGCTGGAGGTGGACCAGATCATCCGCGAAGGCACCAAGGGCGCCAAAGGTCTGGACGATTTCGCCAAGGCCTTCTTTGGCATCAAGAATGGCGATTGGGGCGAGGTGACTTATGACTTTGCCGAAGTGGCCAAGACGCTCAACGGCATTTACGCCTATGACTGGGCCACTTTCCTGGACACCCATATGAACCAGCCCGGTCAGCCGGTGCCGCTGGGCGGGATTGAAAAGGGCGGTTACAAGCTGGTGTGGAAAGACACGCCCAACCCCTATGACAAGGGCCGCTTTGCCGCGGGCAAGTCGCTGGTGCTGACCCATTCGCTGGGCGTGACTATCGACCGTGAGGGCAAGGTCACCTCCACCCGTTGGGACAGCCCCGCTTTCAACGCTGCCCTTGTGACGGGGGTAAAGATCCTGTCGGTCAATGGCAGCGCCTATGGCGAGGATGCGATGAAGGCCGCGATCACCGCCGCCAAGGGCAATGACAAGCCGATCACCCTGATCACCCAGCGCGGCGACAAGGTGAGCACGATCAACATCGATTATCACGATGGTCTGCGCTATCCTTGGCTGGAAAAGCAGGGCGATGCGAAAAGCGTGGCCGGTCTGGACCTGTTGCTGGCGCCCAAAAGGCTGGCGGCCAATGCAGGCGGGGCCAAAGCCAAGGGTAAATAACCGGACGTGAACAATCATCGCCAAGCGGATCGGCAGCAAAGCTGGATCCTGCCCACCCGTTTTGCCTTGTTTCTACTGGCGGGCGGCTTGGCGATGGCCTGTTTCGGTTTGGGGGGCCTGCGCTGGGGCCAAGCGGTGCTGGTCGGTTTCGATCTGGCGGCGCTGGGTTTTCTCGCCTCGCTGGCCCCCTTTGCCCGCGACAGCAGCGCCGCACAGGTGCGCCGCCATGCGCGGGAGAATGATACCAACCGGCTTGCCGTGCTGATCATCACCAGCGTGGTCATGCTGGTGATTGTTACCGCGCTGCTGGTCGATCTGCCCTTCGCCCGCGCGGCGCAAGGGGTGGAGCGCAAGCTGCAGCTGGCATTGGTTCTGGGCAGCCTGTTGGTCGCATGGGGCTTTACCACCGCGATCTACACGCTGCATTACGCCCATCTCTGTTACCGCGAAAACTCCACTGGCGGCCTAGTCTTTCCCGCCGAGGCCGAGAGTGGCGCGCCCGATTTCTGGGATTTCGCCTATTTCGCCGCCACGGTCAGCATGGCCTTTGCCACTTCCGACATTGCCATCACCAGCCGCGCCATCCGCCGCACTTGCATGGTGCATGGGGTGGCGGCCTTCTTTTACAATCTGATCGTGCTGGCTTTCACCATCAATGTCACCGCTGGCGGTTGATTGGCAGGCTAGTGCCGCTGAAAAGCTTACGACTTTGGCCCGGTTGCAATCATCCCTAGGCGCGGCTAGGGCCTGATCCGCAGATTCTGCGCGGCATTGGCAATGGGCTGTGCCGCACTCACAAATAAAGACGGTGCCATGGACATCAGCAAAATTTCTGTCGGCAAGAACCCGCCCGAGAGCCTGAACGTCATTATCGAAGTGGCTGCCGGCGGCGAGCCGGTGAAGTATGAATTCGACAAGGATGCCGGCGCGCTGTTCGTGGACCGCATCCTGCACACGCCGATGCGCTATCCCGCCAACTATGGCTTTGTGCCCCACACGCTCTCGCCCGATGGCGACCCGCTGGACGCGCTGGTCATCTCGCTCTGGCCGTTTGTGCCCGGTTCGGTGGTGCGCGCCCGCCCCATCGCCGTGCTCAATCTGGAAGACGAAGCCGGCGGCGATGAAAAGCTGCTCTGCGTGCCCGACGACAAGACCTTCCCCTATTATTCCAACGTGAAGGAAAAGGAAGATCTGCCCGCGATCATCGCCCAGCAGGTCGAACATTTCTTCACCCACTATAAGGATCTGGAAAAGACCAAGTGGGTGCGCGTGGGCGAATGGGGCAATGCCGAAGCCGCCCGCACCATCGTGCTGGAAGCCATCGAGCGCTATCAGGCTGGCGAATAAGCCTTTTGCTTTTTGAGCTAGGAAAAGGGCGGGGAGTTTCTCTCCGCCCTTTTTTGTTTGTGGGCGGTTGGTGTTTTTGCCTCCGGCGGGCGTTTTATGCCTCCGGCGGGCAAAGGGACTCGTCCCTTTGCAATCCCGATAATGGACTGCGCTATGGGCTTGGCGTTGTGTTTGGCTGTGGCGTAGAGACAGGTAAACCGCTTCGCGGGAAGAAAAGAGACGTTCTGGATGCTGTGCCAAAATAGCCGTCGCCGGTATGGCAGCAAGCGCTCCTTCACGGACATCGACAGGATAACCCAAACTCTCTAATGCTGATATGGTCGTATTTCAGGGAACTTGAGAATGCGCCTGTTACGTTGGATTTGGAACGCGCAGATTTCGACGAAAGCAAGAGCGCTGGTAGCGGCACTTGCTTTAGGCGCATCCATCGGCTTGTTGATTACCGGACCTTTACTGGTCGACCATGCGGACGACGAATCCTTATTCGTCCAATTCACGGCGACGATAGGAATAGTCGGCATCGTCGCGGGCGTTAGTGCTATCTCTAAGTGGATGCGCGACCGAGGAATTATACGATAGCAGGGAAGCACTTGCAGCATGGCCATTTTGCGGGTGGATGTCCACGTCCCAACCCTTTCCGACCATCCCCCGCCGCGCAGCGGCCTTAAAATTCAGCCACAGCGCCACCTACCGAACCCAGCGCCACCCATTAAAGGGATTGCAAAGGGCCCCCGCCCTTTGCCCGCCGGAGGCATAAAACGCCCGCCGGAGGCAAAACGCACCGGAACCCAAAACCCCCGCTCAATCCCCCGCAATCATCAACCCGTCCACGCGAATGGTGGGCACATTGATCGAACGGTGCCATTCCAGATCGTCGGCCGGCACCATCGCCTTGAACATATCCAGCAGATTGCCCGCCACGGTGAACTCGGCCACGGGACCGGTGATCTCGCCGCCCTGAATGCGAAAGCCGGAGGCGCCTCGGCTGTAATCGCCGGTCACGCCGTTGACGCCATGGCCAATCAATTCGGTGACATAGACGCCATCGGCAATATCGCCGATCAGATCGGCTACCGAGACGCTACCCGCCGCCAGATGCAGGTTGCTGGGCGCCACGCCCGGCGCGCCGCTGCCCCCGCGCGAGGCATGGCCGGTGGGCGTCAGCCCCAATTGGCGGGCCGAGGCGCTTTCCACCAGCCAGCCAGTCAGCTTGCCATCCTGCACCAGCGCGCGCGAGGCGGTGGGCAGGCCCTCGCCATCAAACGGGCGCGAACGCAGGCCGCGCAGGCGGTGGGGTTCGTCCATGATCAGGATGCTGCTGTCGAAAAGCTGCGCGTCCAGCTTGCCCAGCAGGAAGCTGGCCTTGCGCGCGATCCCTGCGCCCGACATCGCCCCCAGCAAATGCCCAAGCAGCGACCCGCCCACACGCGGATCGAACACCACCGGCATGGAGCCGCTTTTCAGCTTGGCCGGATTGACCCGCGCCACCGCGCGTTCACCCGCCTGTTGGCCGATGAAGGCGCTGGAGGGCAGGTCCGCCCCGTGGCGCGCGGTGCGATAGGCATAGTCGCGCTGCATCAGGCCGCCCTCGCCCGCCACCACGCTGGCGCTGACCGAACGGCTCGTGCCTTGGTATCCGCCGGAAAAGCCGTGACTGGTGGCCAGAGCCATCACCACCGCGCCGCTGGCCGCGCCCGCACCCTCGCTGTTGGTCACGCCAGCCACGGCACGGGCGGCGTCCTCGGCCTCCTCGGCCATGGCGCGCAGGGCCTGCGGGCTGGGCTCTTCCGCGTCAAACAGGTCCAGATCGGGCACCGGCCCTTTGAACAGCATCTCTTCGGGCGCCAGACCAGCATAGGGATCTTCGGGCGCCTGCCCCGCCATATCCAGCGCGCGGGCCGCCAACTCGCTCAAAGCCGCATCCGACAGATCCGACGATCCGATCGAGGCCGAACGCCGCCCGACAAACACCCGCAGCCCGATATGCTCGCTTTCGGAACGCTCCACATCCTCCAGCTTGCCCAGACGCACCGACACGCTTTCCGAAGCATCGGCAATGTAAACAGCGTCCGCAGCATCCGCGCCAGCCTTGCGGGCGCGTGCGATCAGGGCCTCGGCCCGCTCCTGAGCCTGGGCAGATGTCAGCATGGCGAGAGCAACACTCCTTTGCGTGACCGCCGGTGCAACACGAACCGGCGGCGATAATGGAGCGTAGCTCTAGCCCCCTGATCTTGCGAGAGCAACCGGCACGGCGGCCTTTGCTCTCAACCGAACACCATCGCCAAAACGCGGAACAGGCCCGACAGGGCAAAGGGCATGCCAATCGCCGCCATCCACACCATCATCCGGTCGCGCCGATAGGCCATCTCGCGCGCGGGATCGCGGGCCTCGATCTCGCTCAGGCAGGTCCAGCGGCGTTCCACCATGCGGCAGGCCGGAATAATCGCCCCCACCAGAATCACCAGCGCCAGATAGGGCAGCAAGGACGTGCTTTCCTGACGCAGCGCCGCGATGGTCAAGAAAATCTGCAAGCCGGTGTAAACCAGCAGGCCATAGGCGATATGGTCGCTGATCTGCTTGCGCCAATCCCGCAGATTCGAGTCCGGCACCTTGCCCTTATGATGCTCCAAGCCCCCAAGCTCCCGATCCCATCGGGCATAGGGCTGCATATCCCCTATGTCGGGGTCGGCATAAAAATCATGCCATGCCTTGGCCATTGGCCCACTCCCATTTTTGGGCCCCGATTGTCGGGAGCCCGTTTATTATGGACCAAAGTAGAACACCGAAGCCGCCCGCAGGCAAGCGGATTTGCGAGAGGTGCGAAAGGCGCGCCCGTCGATTTGTCATGCAGGAAACCTGCCAAATTTGCCTCGATCTTGAGCCAAGCCTTGCCCATCGCCGCGCAGGCTCCTAAAATATCCAAGCATGACAAATTCCACCCTCTCCAGCGAAGCCACGCTCGCCCCCGCAAATACCGCCTTTAGCGGGCTTCAGGTCGTCTCCATCGCCAAAAGCTATGACAAGCGCGCGGTGCTGACCGACATCTCGCTGGAGGTGGCCAAGGGCGAGGTGATGGGCCTTTTGGGCCCCAATGGCGCGGGCAAGACCACCTGTTTCTACTCCATCATGGGTCTGGTCCGCCCCGATTCGGGCCGCATCCTGCTGGACGGCATCGATATCACCCATCTGCCCATGTATCGCCGCGCGATTCTGGGCTTGGGCTACCTGCCGCAGGAAACCTCGATCTTCCGTGGGCTATCGGTGGAACAGAATATTTCTACCGTGCTCGAACTGGTCGAACCCGATCCCGCCACGCGCGAGGCAGAGCTGGAAAAGCTGCTGGAGGAATTCGGGCTTACCCGCCTGCGTTCCAGCCCTTCGATGGCGCTGTCAGGCGGGGAGCGCCGCCGTGCGGAAATCGCCCGCGCGCTGGCGGCCAAGCCGTCGATCATGCTGCTGGATGAGCCTTTCGCCGGTATCGATCCTTTGTCCATCGCCGACATCCGCCATCTGGTGCATGATCTGAAACAGCGCGGGATCGGCGTGTTGATCACCGACCATAATGTGCGCGAAACGCTGGAAATCTGCGACCGTGGCTGCATCATCTATGGCGGGCAAGTATTGTTTGCCGGTAGCCCCGAAGCGCTGGTGGCCGATGAGAATGTGCGCCGCCTCTATCTGGGCGAAGGCTTCACGCTTTGATCCGCAGCGCCGGACATAAGGGATAGCGCATGGCAATGGGGCCGCGCCTAGACCTGCGCCAGGCACAAAGTCTGGTGATGACGCCGCAATTGCAGCAGGCGATCAAGCTACTGGCCCTGTCCAATCTGGAAATCGAAACCTTTATCGGCGAGGCGCTGGACGCCAACCCCTTGCTGGATCTGGCCGAGGCGGGGCCACCCGAAGCCCCCGCCCTGCCGGAAGAAGCGCGCCGCACCACGCTGGAAACCTCCCCCGTCGATCAATTGATCGGTGAAGGCCGCGCGGCGGAGGATCGCCCGCTGGATGTGGACGCCAGCGCGCTGGATATCGACCGCGACACCGGCGATAGCACCGGACAGGCCGCCGAACCGGCCTATGAAGGCCCCTATGATGGCGGGGACAATTTGGGCGGGGATGCCCCCGTTTCCGGCGGCGGCGAGGCGCCGGGCATTGACGAGCATGGCACCGGCGAAAGCACTTTGGCCGAGCATCTCCATGCCCAGATCGGCGCGGTGGCCCGCGATGCCAAACTGGGCTTCATCGCCCGCTTCCTGATCGACCAGCTGGACGAGGCGGGCTATCTGCCCATCGCGCTGGAGGAATTGGCCAGCGACCTGCAAGTACCTTTGGCCGAGATGGAGGCCGCGCTGGCCTTGGTGCAAAGTCTGGACCCGACCGGCGTGGGCGCGCGCAACCTGTCGGAATGTATCGCGCTACAGGCCAAGGAAGCCGACCGCTATGACCCCGCCATGGCCCGCATGATCGCCAATCTGGACATGATCGCGCGCGGCGAATTGCCCCGCCTGCGCAAAATGTGTGGCGTGGACGAGGAAGACTTTGCCGATATGCTGCGCGAATTGCGGCAGTACGATCCCAAGCCGGGCCTGCGCTTTGGCGGCGGCGTGGCGGAAGCCGTGGTGCCCGATATTCTGATCACCGCCAGCGCCGATGGAGGCTGGAATGTGGTGCTCAATCAGGCAACCTTGCCGCGCCTGATCGTCAACCGCAGCTATTATGTGGAAATGCGGGGCGTTTGCGGCGGCAAATCCGGCCAAGGGAAACAGGATCGCGGTTGGCTGTCGGAAAAGCTGGCCGATGCCAATTGGCTGATCAAGGCGCTGGACCAGCGGGCCAAGACCATCCTGAAAGTGGCCAGCGAATTGGTGAAGCAGCAGGACGGCTTTTTCCGCCACGGGGTTTCGCATTTAAAACCGCTGACCCTGCGCGCGGTGGCCGAGGCGGTGGGCCTGCATGAATCGACCGTCAGCCGCGTCACCTCGAACAAATTCCTGCTCTGCGCGCGCGGCACGTTTGAGCTGAAATATTTCTTCACGTCCGGCGTGGCCTCCTCCGATGGCGAGGGCGCGGTGTCGGCCGAGGCGGTGAAGGCCGCGATCAAGCAATTGATCGACAATGAGGACCCCAAGAAGATCCTGTCCGACGATACGCTGGTCGATCTGCTCAAAGAGCGCGGCTATGATCTGGCGCGCCGCACCGTGGCCAAATATCGCGAGGCGATTGGGCTTGGCTCCTCGGTGCAGCGCCGCAGACAGAAAGCGATTGCGGGCAAGCGCTAGATCAGCGCTGCAACTCCGCCGCCCGCACCCGCCATGTTTCCGCCAGCAAGGGCTGTGCGGCCAATTCGGGCAAGACGCTGCGGTCCGCCTTATGTCCGCCGCCGATAATCACATGGAACAGGCGCGACACCGGCCAAGCCTCCAGCCCGCGCTCGACCAGTTCCAGCCGGTCGCCCGCCTGCACCACGCCTTCTTCCAGCACGCGGTAATACCAGCCCGAGCGCAAATTCTGCACGATCTTTGCCGCCAAAGGCGCATAGCCGAAACGATGCCCCAGTTTCCAGCAAGGCTGGCGCCCGTGGCTCACCTCGATCAGCGCCGTGCCCAGCCGGAACCTGTCGCCCAACAGCACCTGATCCTCGGTCAGGCCCAAAGTGCTGATATTCTCGCCAAAGCCGCCGGGCGCAGCCAGCAACGGATGATCGCCCAGATGTTCAGCCCAGCCCGCGTAATGGTCAAAAGCGTAATGGTGCAGCGCCTTGTCCGGCCCGCCATGATGTTTGCGGTCGGCCTGCTCATCACCCTCCAGCCCCAGAAAGCCCACGCGCACCGGCCCTTGCACCGGTTGCTTGGCAATGGCGCTCGGCTCGTCTTCGTTGCGGAAAGGGGCGACTTGGCCGGTCATCACGGCCAGAATTTCGGGGTGAAGGCTCATGCCTCCAGCTCAATATCCCAATAAAGCCAATCGCGCCATGTTTCATGCAGATGGTTGGGCGGAAAGGCGCGGCCCCTTTCCTGCAATTGCCAACTGGTGGGGCGGATCGGCGGGGTAAGCAAAGGCATATTGGCCTGTTTGGGGGTGCGCCCGCCTTTTTCGAAATTGCAGGGCGAGCAGGCCGCGACGATATTTTCCCAAGAGGTGCGCCCGCCCAATCGGCGCGGCAAGACATGGTCAAAGGTCAAGTTATGCGGGCTGCCGCAATATTGGCAGGCGAATTTGTCGCGCAGGAAAACATTGAAACGGGTGAAAGCGGGAAATTCATTGGGTTTGACATATTGCCGCAACGCGATGACCGAGGGCAGCGGCATGGACCAAGCCTGCGAGCGCACCTCCCGCTCGTAACTGGCGATAATGTCCACCCTTTCCAGAAACACCGCCTTGATCGCGGTTTGCCATGGCCAAAGGCTGAGCGGATAATAGGAGAGCGGCGTATAATCCGCGTTCAAAACCAGCGCGGGACAATCTTGCAAATGGCGGGAAACGCCCAAAGGGCGGGAGGGGTCATCCCCTGCGCTGCGGTAATGAGCCGCGCGCTCGATCAGCTCCGCCTTGAGCATGGCTCCTGATACCAACAGCGCGTGACGGTTTGGCGACAAGTCATGGGCATGAGTGAACAACGGGAATGGCTTCAGGTCAAGCCTTGCCTTGGGGCAAAATCCACAGGATGAGGCATAGCATGATCCGCACCCGTTTCGCCCCCAGCCCCAATGGTTCGCTGCATCTGGGCCATGCCCTGTCCGCCATCACCGCGCATGATCTGGCGCGGGCGGGCGGAGGCGAATTCCTGCTGCGGATCGAGGATATTGACGGCACCCGTAGCCGCCCCGAACTGGTCGAGGAAGCGCTGCAGGATCTGGTATGGCTGGGGCTGACATGGGACGGGCCGGTGGTGTTCCAGTCGCAAAGGCTCGCCAGCTATGGCGCGGCGGCGGAGCGGCTCAAAGCTATGGGGCTTCTCTACCCCTGCCAATGCACCCGCGCGCAGATCGCAGCGGCGGCGACACTGCAGGGGCCTGACGGGCTGGTCTATCCCGGCACCTGTCGCGGGCAGGATGTGCCGCCGGACGGGGCAGCATGGCGTCTGGATATGCAAGCCGCCGTCGCGCTGGCCGGACCGTTGGTGTGGGAAGATGCACTGGCCGGACCGCAAACCGCCAATCCCGCCCCCTTTGGCGATGTGGTTTTGCTGCGCAAGGAGGCCCCCGCCTCCTATCATCTGGCCGCCACGTTGGATGATGCCGCCGATGGCATCACCTTGGTAACCCGCGGGGCCGATCTGTTCCATGCCAGCCATGTTCACCGCCTGTTGCAAGCCTTGCTGGGCCTGCCGGTGCCGCGCTGGCATCACCATGCGCTGCTGGTGGAGCCGGACGGGCGCAAGCTGGCCAAGAGGCGCGGCTCGCCTTCCTTGGCCGACCGGCGGCGCGCGGGCGAGGATGGCAGGGCCTTGGCCGCTGCCCTGCGGGACAGGCGCTTGCCCGCTGGCCTTTGTCTGTCGATGGGCGTAGGCTGATGCCCACAAGAAAAGAGAAGGAGCCGGGAGATGAGCAAATTTGTTCTGGTGCCGATCATCGTCATCGCGATGGTTTACGTGGTGATCAGTCTGGTCAAAGGCATCGCCGCCTTTCTGCAATCCACGCGGGCCGAGCTGGATGATGATCCCGCCGCAGGCCCCAGCGTGATGCAATTGCGCCAGAACGAGATGATGTTCTCCCGCATCAAATTTCAGGCGCTGGCGGTGATCGTGGTGGCGGTACTGCTGGCGGCAAGTCGATAGGATGGTCTTTTGGTCAAGTTGAACAAGATTTACACCCGCACGGGCGATTCCGGCACGACGGGGCTGGTGGATGGATCGCGGGTGGGTAAGCAAGACGCCCGCATGGAAGCGATCGGCAGCGTAGACGAGGCCAATTGCGCGATAGGTCTGGCAGTGCTGGCCTTGGAAGGCGGGCATCGCGCCAGCCTGTTGCGGGTGCAGAATGACCTGTTCGATCTGGGCGCGGATCTGGCAACGCCCCTAGGCACATTGGGGGAAGATTTTACGCCATCCCCCATGACCCTGCGCATCATTCCCGAACAGGTCGCATGGCTGGAACAGGCGATTGACGCGATCAACGAAAACCTCGCCCCGCTTACCAGCTTTATCCTGCCCGGTGGCACAGAAGCGGGCGCCCGCGTCCATATCGCCCGCGCCAGCGTGCGCCGTGCCGAAAGGGCCTGTGTCGCTCTGGCAGCAGAGGTTCCGGTCAATCCGCAAGCTCTGGCCTATATCAACCGCTTGTCGGATTATCTCTTCGTTCTGGGGCGGGCTGTGAATGACGATGGTGCCGCCGATGTGCTATGGGTGCCGGGCGCCAGCAGGCAGGGCTAATTTTCCAGACGGAGAGACAGGTTTATGGCAAAGATCGGGGTGATTGGCGCGGGCCAGATGGGTAGCGGCATCGCGCAAGTGGCCGCCGCCAAGGGGCATGACGTGCTGCTGGCCGATGTCAGCGTGGAACTGGCGCAAAAGGCGATTGCCAGGATCGGCAAGGGGCTGGAACGCCTGATCGCCAAGGAGAAGATTTCGGCGCAGGATGCCGCCGCTCTGGTCGCCCGCATCACCCCCACCGCCGATTATGCGCCGATGGGCGAGGCGGGTTTCATCATCGAGGCCGCCACCGAGCGCGAGGATATCAAGGCCCGCATTTTTGAAAGCGCGGGCAAGGTGCTGGGCGCGGATGCCATTCTGGCCAGCAACACCTCCTCCATCCCCATCACCCGCATGGCGCGGCAAACACCCGATCCGGGGCGTTTCATCGGGTTGCATTTCTTCAACCCCGTGCCGGTGATGGCCTTGATCGAAATGATCCCCGGCCTTGCCACCAGCGAGGCCACGATTGCCGCCACCCGCGCCTTTGCCGAAGGGCTGGGCAAGCAAGTGGTGATGAGTCAGGACGAGGCGGGCTTTGTGGTCAACCGCATCCTGCTGCCCATGCTGAACGAGGCGGTGTTTGTGCTGGGCGCGGGTACGGCCAATGTGGCTGATATTGACAAGGGCATGAAGCTGGGCTGCGCCCATCCCATGGGCCCGCTGGAACTGGCCGACTTCATCGGGCTGGACACCTGCCTTGAAATCATGCGCGTGTTGCAGGCCAGCACCGGCGACAGCAAATATCGCCCCGCGCCGCTATTGGTCAAATATGTCGAGGCAGGCTGGCTGGGCCGCAAGAGCGGGCGCGGGTTTTACGACTATTCCGGCGCGGAGCCTATTCCCACACGCTGATTATTTCCCCCAAGGGTTCCCGCTGGCCGAGGAAGCCGCCGCGCTGCTGGCGGCTTCGCTCTGGTCCTTATCGGGAATGGTGCAATAGGCGGTGAGCATGACGCCCGCCGCCCAGAGCAAAGCCTTCCAGCGACTGGCAAACACCTGCCCCATGCGCGGGCCAAAGGGGATCATGCCTGCGCCGCCTTTTTGAGCGCATAGAGCATATCCAAAGCCTCTCGCGGGGATAGCGCGTCAATATCCAGCGCCTCAAGCCGTTCCCGCAGGGGATCGCCCTTGGGCTCCTCCTCCGCCACATTGGCAAACAGGGGCAGATCGCCCAGCCCTGCGGCAATGCCGCCGGTTTCCGCACGCTGCTTTTCCAGCTTGCCCAGCACCGCCTTGGCCCGCGCCACCACCGGCGCCGGCACACCGGCCAGACGCGCCACCGCCAGACCATAGGAACTTTCCGCCGCGCCCTGTGCCAATTCGTGCAACAGCACCAACTCGCCCTTCCATTCGCGGGCGCGGACGTGGTGCAGGCTCAAGGCCTCGCAACTATCGGCCAGACGTGCCATTTCATGGTAATGGGTGGCAAACAGGCATCGGCATTGGTTCACCCCATGCACCGCCTCGGCCACCGCCCATGCCAGCGCCAAGCCATCATAGGTGCTGGTGCCGCGCCCCACCTCGTCCAGAATGACAAAGCTGCGATTGGTAGCCTGTTGCAGGATGGCGGCGGTTTCCACCATTTCCACCATGAAGGTCGACCGCCCGCGCGCCAGATTGTCCGATGCGCCCACGCGGCTAAACAGGCGATCCACCAGCCCGATCCGCGCCTCTTGCGCAGGCACAAAGCCCCCCGCCTGCGCCAGCAGCACGATCAGCGCATTCTGCCGCAGGAAGGTCGATTTACCGCCCATATTGGGGCCGCCCACCAGCCATAGCCGGTCAAACATGGTGAGATGGCAATCATTGGCGACAAAGCGTTCGCCCTTGGCCGCCAGCGCGGCTTCCACCACCGGATGGCGCCCACCCTTGATCGCCAGTTCCTGCTTTTGGGTGATGGTCGGGCGGGTCCAGCCCCCTTCCGCCGCACGCTCGGCCTGCCCCGCCGCCACATCCATCCGCGCCAGAGCCGCAGCCGTGGCGGCAATCGCATTGCGCGCGGCAACAGCGGTGGCGATCAATTCCTCGAAATGGGCTTCCTCGGCCACCAGAGCGCGCCCACCCGCTTCGGCAATGCGGGCGGCTTCCTCATGCAGGGCCAACGCGTTGAAACGCATCGCGCCTGCCATCGTCTGCCGATGGGTAAAGCCGCTGTCGGGTGCCATCAGCGCATCGGCACGGCCTACGGGCACTTCGATGAAATAGCCCAGCACGCCATTATGCTTGATTTTCAGCGCGGGAATGCCGGTCTGCTCGCGATATTGCGCCTCCAGCGCGGCAATGGCCACGCGGGCATCCTTGGAAATGGTCCGCAGATAATCCAGATCCGCGTCATAGCCCTCGGCAATATAGCCGCCCTGCCCGCGTTCGGTCGGCGGCGCGGACACCAGCGCGCGGGTAAACAGGTCGATCAGGCCTTGATGGCCCACCAATTCGGGCAGCAGTGCTTCGAGCAGGGCGGGGCGATCGGCCGCCCGCTCCAGCCGCGCTGCCAGCCTTGCAGCACCGGTCAGACCATCGCGCAATTGGCCAAGGTCGCGCGGGCTGCCGCGCCCCGCCACCACACGGCCCAAAGCGCGGCCCACATCGGGCATGGCTTTCAACTCGCTGCGCATATCCTCGCGCAAAAGGGCATCCTGATGCAGCCATGCCACCAGTTCCAGCCGCGCCTCGATGGCCTGCTGGTCCAGCAAGGGGGCGGACAGGTCCTCGGCCAATTGGCGCGCACCCGCGCCGGTGACGCAGCGGTCCACCGCCTCGATCAGGCTGCCCTTGCGCCCGCCTTGCGCGCTGGCCAGAATTTCCAGACTTTGCCGCGTGGCTTCATCCATCGCCAGATGCGCTTGCGCCTGTCGCGCCACGGGGGGCAGCAGCAGCGGCAGCCGCCCCCGCCCCACATGGTCGAGATAAGCGATCAGCCCGCAAGCCGCCGCCAGCATGGCGCGGGTAAAGCTGCCGAAACCATCCAGCGTGGCCACGCCATGAATGCCGCAAAGCCGTTCCTGCCCGCCCTCGCTGGAAAATTCATGCCCCCCGCGCGGGATCGCCTGCAAAGGCGCCAGTTCCCAGCCATCGGGCGCCACCAATTCGCTGGCGCCCAGACGGGCCAGAGAGGCCTCCATCCTTTCGGGCGGGCATTCCTCCAGCTCCATCCGGCCGGTAGAAATGTCCACCGCCGCAATGCCCACCACGCCCCGCACATCACACAAGGCCGCCAGAATATTGGCGCGGCGCGGCTCCAGCAGGGCTTCCTCGGTCAGCGTACCGGCGGTAACGAAGCGCACGATGTCACGGCTGACCAAAGCCTTGGACCCGCCGCGCTTTTTGGCCTGTTCGGGCGTTTCGGTCTGTTCGGCAATCGCCACGCGGCAACCGGCCTTGATCAGCCGCGCCAGATAGGCCTCTGCCGCGTGGCATGGCACGCCGCACATCGGGATCGGCGCCCCGCCATGTTCGCCTCTGCTGGTCAGCGCGATATCGAGCACCTGCGAGGCGGTTTTCGCATCCTCGAAGAACAGCTCGAAAAAATCGCCCATGCGATAGAACAACAGGCAGTCGCCCGCCTTGGCTTTCAGCGCCAGATATTGCGCCATCATCGGGGTCACATTTTCGCTCATCGCTTTATGGGTTAGCCCCAGAATCGATGACATGGAATGGCTCCATCCCAAGCTTTCCCCTATCAAAACATATTTTTTCTGGTTACGAATGCGGAGCAAGAAGGAGAAATTTTCGGTGTCCGAGGAAAGCCCCGAGCAGGCAAACGTTCGTTTTACCGAGCGTGAAGCCCTGTTTTACCACAATACCATGCGCCCCGGTAAAATCGAGATCATCGCATCCAAGCCGATGGCGACCCAGCGCGACCTGAGCCTGGCCTATTCGCCTGGCGTGGCCGTTCCGGTCGAAGCCATCGCCAAGGATCCGGCCACGGCCTATGATTACACCGCCAAGGGCAATCTGGTGGCGGTTATTTCCAACGGCACCGCGATTCTGGGTCTGGGCAATCTGGGCGCGCTGGCTTCCAAGCCGGTGATGGAAGGCAAGGCGGTGCTGTTCAAGCGCTTTGCCGATGTGGACTCCATCGACATCGAGTTGAATTCCGAAGACCCCGAAGCGCTGATCGAAGCCATCGCGCTGATGGAACCCAGCTTTGGCGGCATCAACCTTGAAGATATCAAGGCGCCCGAATGTTTCGTGATCGAGCAGGCCCTGCGCGAACGCATGAACATTCCGGTGATGCATGACGACCAGCACGGCACGGCAATCATTTCGGCGGCCGGTCTGATCAACGCCTGTATGCTGACCAACCGCAAGCTGGAAGACATCAAGGTGGTGGTCAATGGCGCGGGCGCGGCAGCGCTGGCCTGTACCTCGCTGATCAAATCCATGGGCGTGCGCCACGAAAACGTGATCGTGTGCGACCGCGACGGCCCCATCTATCGCGGCCGTGAAAAGCCGATGAACCAGTGGCAGAGCGCTCATGCGGTCGACACGCCTGCCCGCTCGCTCGAAGCGGCGCTGGTGGGGGCCGATGTGTTCCTCGGCCTGTCGGCTGCCGGTGCCTTGCCGGCCGAATATGTGAAGAAGATGGCCGATGAGCCGATCATCTTTGCCATGGCCAACCCCGTGCCCGAAATCACCCCGCCCGAGGCCAAGGCCGCCCGCCCCGATTGCATCATTGCCACCGGCCGCTCGGATTATCCCAATCAGGTCAACAATGTGCTGGGCTTCCCCTTCATCTTCCGCGGGGCGCTGGACGTGCGCGCCACGGCGATCAATGAAGAGATGAAGATTGCCGCCGCCAATGCGATTGCCGAACTGGCGCGCGAACAGGTGCCCGAGGAAGTGGCGCTGGCCTATGGCAAGAACCATAGCTTTGGCCGTGATTACATCATCCCTGCCCCGTTTGACCCGCGTCTGATGGAAGTGGTGTCGATGGCCGTGGCCAAGGCCGCGATGGAATCGGGCGTCGCGCAAAAGCCGATCGAGGATTTCGACGCCTATCGCCACCAACTCAAGAGCCGCCTCAACCCCACCACTTCGGTGCTGACGCAGGTGTATGAGCAGGTGAAGGCCAACCCCAAGCGGGTGATCTTTGCCGAGGGCGAAAACGAAGTGGTGCTGCGCGCCGCGATCCAGTTCCGCGACTTTGGCTATGGCACCCCCGTTCTGGTGGGCCGCACGCAGGCCGTGCGCGACAAGCTGGTCGAGCTGGGCGTATCCAAGCCGGAAAGCTTTGAAATCCACAATGCCGCCGATAGCGAGCATGTGGAGGCCATGGGCCAGATGCTGTATGAGCGCCTGCAACGCCGTGGCTATCTGGAGCGCGATATCAAGCGCATGGTCAATCAGGACCGCAACGGCTTTGCCTCGGCCCTGTTGAAGATGGGTGTGGGCGATGCGCTGGTCACTGGCGCCACCCGTCCCTTTGCCCAGACCATGCGCGAAGTGCGCCATGTGCTGGACCCCAAGGAAGGCCGTCTGCCCTTTGGCATCCATGTGATGGTGGGCAAGAACAAGACCACTTTCCTGGCCGACACCACCTGCCACGAACGTCCCTCGGCCGAAGAACTGGCGGTGATCGCCAAGGAAACCGCCGCTGTGGCCCGCCGTCTGGGCCATGAGCCGCGCGTGGCTTTCCTGTCCTTCTCCACTTTCGGCAACCCCACCGGCAAGTGGCTGGAACCGATCCGCGGCGCGATTTCCATTCTGGACGCCGAACCGCAGAACTTTGAATATGAAGGCGAAATGACGCCGGATGCCGCGCTCAATCCGGCGGTGATGAAGCATTATCCCTTCAGCCGCCTGACGGCTCCGGCCAATGTGCTGATCTTCCCCGGCCTGCAATCGGCCAATATCGCGGCCAAGCTGCTGCGCGAGCTGGGCGGCAATACCGCGATTGGCCCGATCCAGATCGGCATGGAAAAGCCGGTGCAGATCGTGCCGATGACCGCGATTGCGCCGGATGTGCTGACGCTGGCCGTGCTGGCGGCGGCGGGCATCACCGGCTGATCGAACGCTTCTTTGCTGAAAACGAAAGAGGGGGCCGCCAAGCCCCCTCTTTTTTGTGCCTGATAGGCTAGCTTACTTCCACAGCCAGCGCGGCGACAGGTTGCGCTTCTTGCGGTTGGCCCACATTTGCACATAGAGCCAGATGCCCGACACGCTGAAGAAAATCAGCGCAAAGCCGGTCAGCGTCGAGATCACCACGCCAACGGGGCCAAAAGTCTCGCCCGAATGCAGGTGATGCAACAGGCCGACAATGCTCTGCCCGCCCTTTTGCTTGGGGCGGCACATCACATCCTCGGGGCAGACGAAATCGGGTTGCAGCTTGGAAATCGAGGCGGGCTTTCCTGCTTCCTGCGGCGGCTTGCCCCCGCCCTGCGTCAAAGGCACGATCTGGCTAAGCACGCCGGTGACCGCCATCCACAGCATGAACACACCAAAAAACAAACTCAACCAACGGTGCCATTTACGCATTGCAGTCAAACTCCTCCGATCCAGTGGGCATCACCATGCCAGCGCAAGACCATATCTGGCCAGCGCTTTTGCGTGATAATCTGTCGCGGGATGTCGCGCCCTGACGCAGCGCACAGAAAAGGGGCGGGAAGTTGCCCTCCCGCCCCTTGGTAGGGAACTCTAAGGCCTCACTGACAGGCCCTTACTGGCATTATAGGACAATGAATCGGAAACTTTTCCTTAAATCATTAAATATCATACATAAAAGAAAATTCAATTTCAATTTTTTGGAAAAACGTAAACTCTTAGACCTAGTCTCCATGCTTGCTCGCCAGAAAAGTTCACGAAACATTTCTGGCAGATGGGTTAGAGCGTGTTTACAATTCATAAAGCGCTACTGCACTTTATGAATTGTAAACACGCAACTGCCAAAGGCAGAAATTAGCTAAAAACCCCGGAAAACCTGTAGCGGTTGGACTGCGAAGCTGATCCATTGATGGGGACGCTCACTCAGGCCAGTTATGCGCCCAAGTCCTTGTTAAGCTTGAGCGATCAGCTTGGAGACTTGAGCAAGGATGGAGATCTGCTTTAGGTTTTACAGCGGGCGGTTGGTTTTGAATATTTTCGAATCTGACTGAGAGGCTGGGATATGGCGATGGGTCAGAGATGGCCGCTCGCCTTTTGGCCCAAAGATGATGTTTAGGGCCCTGTTTCTGTAGGCGCAACACAACCTGTCCGATGCGCGCATGGAGTTCATGATCCGGGATCGACTGAGTTGGCTGCGGTTTCTGGGGCTCGCGCTTTGGGACCGGATGCCGGATGAGAACACAATCCGGCATTTTCGCAATCGCCTGACCGAAAATGCGAAGCTCGCGAGAAGAGCCCGCTTGCGACAGTTGTCGGTTATCTCAGTATCATTCCGCTTTCGCCGCGCCGAACTATTAGCGTCCGGCCTCCCTCAAAGAATACCAAAGCCTCGGATTCGCCACAGTATAGGGGGCGAAACAATTCGGCGAGCGTCTGAGTGACGATACAGCACAAAGGCCGAATAGTTTGACAGGAAGCATGAGGATCGACATTGCCGGCATATTACTATCAAACGAAATTATGAATATTTTGCAAATTTTTAAATATTTCATTTCAATATAGGCCTCAAACACGACACCTCCCTGTCTAAATCGACGACAACGGGCTCTTCCACTATGATGCTATCAATTTCCTTTTTAGTGACGGGATCTCGCAGCAAGAACATGCTTTTACCTTGATAGGGCTGGCAATATATTGTCACCTTACCAAGGCCATCAACGCCACAAATTTCAAGATCAAGCAGCATTATTCTCATTGCTCGCTCAAATTCATCAAGCGTATACTGACTGCTGAAATTGATTTTCATTGTCCCTAACCTCACTGCGTCGAAGCCGGGCCTTGGTAACATCCGTGACTGAGTCCGAACGCGCTGCCGTCTTTAGGCAGGCCTTGGACATGCACGACAGCGACCCGGCCAGAAGCACTGGCCAGTTCTCAGTCATCAGTCAGGGTTACCAAGCCCCACGCCGCTCTGTCTGCGGCATCTCCCCCTTTATTGCAGCGCCGGTGCCGATTGTCACCACCCGTTAATTGGCGATCACGGCGAATTACGCGCAGCCGCGCCATTGCCGACCATGCGTTCCAAAGCTAACAATCCGGCCAACTATTCGGAATCTGAAAGGCCAACATGCTCACAGGCGAAATCCGCAACCAAGTTGACCAGATCTGGAATGCCTTCTGGTCGGGCGGCGTTTCCAATCCCTTGTCGGTGATCGAGCAGATCACCTACCTGCTTTTCATCAAGCGCCTCGATGATCTGCACACGCTGGAGGAGAACAAGGCCGCCAACCTTGGCATCGCCATGGAGCGCCGGATCTTCCCCGATGGCCATGACGATCAGGGCCGCCCATGGTCCGACCTGCGCTGGTCGCGGTTTCGCAA
Source organism: Novosphingobium umbonatum (assembly GCF_004005905.1). GTDB lineage: Bacteria > Pseudomonadota > Alphaproteobacteria > Sphingomonadales > Sphingomonadaceae > Novosphingobium > Novosphingobium umbonatum. Next base: position 14,903 of record NZ_SACO01000015.1, on the reverse strand, counting down.
TTTTGAAGCGCGCGAGATGATGGATGTGGTGGCCGAGCGCGTCTTCCCCTTCCTGCGCACGTTGGGCGAGCAAGGCTCCAGCTATGGCACCCATATGAAGGACGCCCGCCTCGGCTTTAGCCAGCCCGCCTTGCTGGCCAAGACGGTCGACATGCTCGACAAGATTCCCATGGACGACCGCGACACCAAGGGCGATCTCTACGAATATATGCTGGGCAAGATCGCCAGCGCAGGCACCAATGGCCAGTTCCGCACGCCCCGCCACATCATCAACCTGCTGGTCGAGATGATGCGCCCCACGCCCGATGATGTGATCTGCGACCCAGCGGCGGGCACCTGCGGCTTTCTGGTGGCGGCGGGCGAATATCTGCGGGCCAACCATCCGCGCCTGTTCCGCGACGAGAAGCAGCGCCAGCATTTCCACAACGGCCTGTTCCACGGCTTTGACTTTGACCCCACCATGCTGCGCATCGGCGCCATGAACATGACGCTGCACGGCGTGGACAATCCCGATGTCAGCTATCGCGACAGTCTGGCGCAGGAGCATGATGGCGATGCCGGGCGCTATTCGTTGATTCTGGCCAATCCGCCCTTTGCCGGATCGCTGGACTATGAGCAGACCGCCAAGGATTTGCAGCAGATCGTCAAGACCAAGAAGACCGAGCTGCTGTTCCTCGCCCTTTTCCTGCGCTTGATGAAAACCGGCGGGCGGGCGGCGGTGATTGTGCCCGATGGCGTGCTGTTTGGCTCGTCCAAGGCGCATCAGCAATTGCGCAAGCTCTTGGTGGAAACCCACAAGCTCGACGGCGTGCTAAAACTGCCCTCTGGCGTGTTCCGGCCCTATGCGGGCGTGTCGACCGCCGTGCTGCTGTTCACCAAGACGGGCGTGGGCGGCACCGACAAGGTGTGGTTCTATGATTGTCAGGCCGATGGCTATTCGCTGGACGACAAGCGTACCGCCTTGTTGCCCGACGAGAAGCAGGGCGCGCTGCCCAAGCAGGCGCTGAGCACCGAGGAGCACGCCAAGAACAACCTGCCCGATGCTCTGGCGCGCTGGTTGCGGCGTGAAGAGGGCGAGGCCGACAACCCGCGCACCGCGCAAAGCTTTTGCGTGCCCCGCGCCGAGATTGCCGCCACCGGCACCTATGACCTCTCGCTCAACCGCTACAAAGAAGTTGAGCATGAGGAAGTGACCCACGAAAGCCCCGCCGCGATCATCGCCGATCTGCGCGCGCTGGAGGCCGAAATCAGCGAGGGCCTCGCCAAGCTGGAGGCGATGCTGGCATGAAAGTGGTAAAACTTGGTGAGTTGGTATCGGTTCAGACGGGAAAGCTGGATGCAAACGCTTCCTCGCTAGATGGAGAGTACCCGTTTTTCACCTGCGCTCGTGAACCACTCAGAATATCCGACTGGAAGTATGATCTCGACGCAATCCTTGTAGCAGGCAATGGCGACCTAAACGTCAAGCATTACAACGGAAGATTCGACGCATATCAGCGCACCTACATTTTGTCGTCCAAAGACCAAGGCCTAGTAGATACGAGATATCTGTATCATTTTATGGATACATATCTGGAGACTCTGCGCGCCCAAAGCATCGGCGGGATAATCAAATACATTAAGCTTGGAATGCTAACTGACGCGCCAATCCCGCTCCCCCCGCTTGCCGAGCAGAAGCGGATTGCGGCGATTTTGGATCAGGCGGACGGTTTGCGCCGCAAACGCCAACACAGCCTCGACCGCCTCTCCGCCCTCGGCCAAGCCATCTTCCACGAGATGTTCGGGGATCCCACAAGCAATGAAATGCGGTGGCCGAAAATTGGGATTAAAGACACTGGCATCAAAATTGCTGATGGTAACTATTCATCAAAATACCCGACAAAAGATGACTTTGTCGAACAAGGGGTGCCGTTCATCAGGGCCAACAACATGAAGGCCGGAGAAATTTCAGACGAAGACATGCGCTACATATCGCCCCAAAAGCACGCCGAATTAAAGAAGGGCCATTTGTGCGAAGGGGACATTCTTTTAACGACACGAGGGCAAATTGGAAATGTCTCGCTGGTCCCAAGGCGACATCAAAATTCAAACATCAATGCACAGATAGTCCTGCTTCGGCCTGACAAAAAATCTATCACTTCAGAATACTTATTTGGGCTTTTTTCGACGCAGTCAATGAAGAGTGCGCTAGAGGGTCTTCAGACCGGTGTTGCCCTTCAGCAGCTTCCGGTTGGGAAATTGAAGGAAGTCGAAATAATAGTCCCGCCAATGTATAGCCAGCAGCAATATGCTGACAAAGCCCGATCTTTGACTGAGATGCGAATTCAATCGTACACAGCCATGGTGAGTGCTGAGCAACTCTTCCAATCCCTCCAGCACCGCGCCTTTCGGGGAGAGCTTTAAGCCATGTCGCAATTCGCCTTCCTGAAGCCAGAGTTTGCCGATCTCTTCGTGCTGGCGCAGAAGGCGGAAATTGCGGCGCTGGCCGATCCGCGCAGCGCGTGCTTCCACGCCCGCCTCGCGCTGGAAAGCGCGGTCAAGTGGATGTATGCCAACGACCGCGCCCTGCGATCCCCCTATGATGAAAACCTCTCGGCGCTGATCCACGAGGGCACATTCCGCACGCTTGTCGGCAACACGCTGGTGGCCAAGGCGCGGATCATCAAGGATTTCGGCAATCTGGCCGTGCATGAAACCCGCCCCGTGCCGGTGGCCCATGGCGTCACCAGCGTGCGCGAGCTGTTCCATGTCTGCTATTGGCTGGTGCGCACCTATGCGCGCGGGGAAAAACCAGCGGCGGGCATTGCCTTCAACCCTGACGCCCTGCCCCGCGCCGTGCAGGTGGAGGCCACTGGCCTTGCCAAATTGCAGGAGATTGCCAAGCAGGGCCAAGCCGCCGCCAAGGCTCTGGCCGAGGAACAGGCCGCCCGCTTGCGCAGCGAGGAGGAAGTGGCCGCCCGCGATGCGCAGATCAAACAACTGCAGGACGAGATCGCGGCAGTAAAGGCCGCCAACCAGAAGACCCAAGACACCCACGATTATAACGAGGCGCAAACCCGCGACGCCTTCATCGACAAGCTGTTGCATGAGGCGGGCTGGCTGCTGGATCAGCCAAGGGACCGCGAATATCCGGTAAAGGGCATGCCCAGCACTTCGGGCGATGGCTTTGCCGATTATGTGCTGTGGGGCGATGATGGCAAGCCGCTGGCCGTGATCGAGGCCAAGCGCACCAAGCGCGAGCCGCTGGTGGGGCAGCAGCAGGCCAAGCTTTATGCCGATTGCCTTCAGGCGGAGTTTGGCGTGCGTCCGCTGATCTTCTGCACCAATGGCTATGAGCATTGGCAGTGGGATGATGAGCGCTACCCGCCCCGGCAGGTGCATGGGTTTCTGAAGAAGGACGAGCTGGAGCTGTGGCTGCAGCGCAAGACCTCGCGCCGCACGCTGGCCAGCACGGTGATCGACCGCGATATCGTCGAACGCTATTACCAGACCCGCGCCATCAAGCGCGTGGGCGAGGTGTTTGAAAAGGACAAACAGCGCAAGGCTCTGCTGGTGATGGCCACAGGTTCGGGCAAAACCCGCACGGTGATCGCGCTGGTGGACCAGATGATGCGCGCCAATTGGGCCAAGCGCGTGCTGTTTCTGGCGGACCGCGTGGCGCTGGTGAAACAGGCACATAACAATTTCAAAAAGCACCTGCCCAGCGCGCCCAGTGCCAATCTGATCGAAAAGCACGATTCGAAGAAGAACGACCATAACGGTGCCCGTGTCTGTGTGGCGACGTACCCGACGATGATGAACCTCATCGACGAGATCCAGAATGGGCAGCGCAAATATGGGCCTGGCCATTTCGACCTGATCGTGATCGATGAGGCGCACCGCTCGGTTTACCGGAAATATCGGGCGATTTTCGATTATTTCGATTGCCTGCTGGTGGGGCTGACGGCCACCCCGCGCGATGAGATTGACCGCGACACCTATTCGCTGTTCGAGCTGGAACGCGGCGTGCCCACCGATGCCTATGATCTGGATGAGGCGGTAGCGGACAAATATCTGGTGCCGCCCACAGCCATGTCAGTGCCGCTGAAATTCGTGCGCGAGGGCATCAAATACGAGGAATTGTCCGAAGAGGACAAAGAGAAGTGGGACATGCTGGAGTGGGAGGATAAGCTCCCCGACCGCGATATCGACCCCGCCGAGGTGAACAAGACGCTGTTCAACGAAGATACGGTCGACAAGGTGCTGGAGCATCTGATGACCCACGGCCTCACGGTGGCCGAGGGGGATAGGCTGGGCAAGACGATCATCTTTGCCAAGAACCACGACCATGCCGTGTTCATCGAGCAGCGTTTCAACGCCAATTATCCGCATCTGGCGGGGCATTTTGCGCGCATCATCGATTTCAAGACGGAATATGCCCAATCGCTGATCGATGATTTCTCGATTGCGGAGAAGGCCCCGCATATCGCCATCTCGGTCGACATGCTGGATACCGGCATCGACGTGCCTGAGGTGGTCAATCTGGTATTTTTCAAGATCGTCCGATCCAAGACCAAGTTCTGGCAGATGATTGGGCGCGGCACTCGCCTGTGCGATGATCTGTTTGGGCCGGGGCGAAACAAGGACACGTTCCGGATTTTCGACTTCTGTCAGAATTTCGAGTTTTTCAACCAGAACCCCAAGATGACGGATGGGGCTACCGGCCAATCGCTTAGCGAACGCCTGTTTATCAAGCGGGTAGAGATTGCGGCGACGCTGCAAGAGGTCGCTGGTGATGCGGAAGTGAGCGATCTGGCCAGTCTGAATGCCGATATGCGCAGCAGATTGTTCGAGGAAGTTAGCGGGATGAGCCTCGACAATTTCCTCGTGCGCGCCAAGCGCCGCAGCGTTGAGCATTTCCAGCAGAAGGACGCATGGGCCAGCTTCAGCACCGAGGATCGGGAAAAGCTGGTCAATGACATTGCCGGGCTGCCCAGCGCGCTCAAGGACGATGATATTGCGGCCAAGCAGTTCGACTACATCGTTTTGAGCGGTGAACTGGATCTCTTGCGCAGCCTCGCCACTTTCAGCGCCTGTCAGGAAAAAGTGATGGCGCTGGCCGCCAAACTTGAAACCCTGAGCAATGTGCCGCTGGTGCGCGCGGAAATGGCGCTGATCCTTGAGGTGCAAACGGACGAATATTGGCAGGATATCGACGCCTGGACGCTGGAGCAGATGCGCCGCCGCCTGCGTTCACTGATCAAGCTGATCGAGCCTGATCAGCGCCAGATAGTATACACCACCTTTGAGGATGAGATTGGCCAAGGGGCAGAAATTGCCCTGCCTGACGTGGCCGTTGGCACCGATAAGGCTCGTTTCCAGATGAAGGCTCGCCATTTCCTGAAATCCCACGAGGATCACATCGCCATCTACAAGCTGCGCCACAATGAGCAGCTTACCCCCCAGGATTTGGCGGAATTGGAGCGTATTTGGATTGAGGAAGGTGGGGCCAGCGAGGCTGATCTGGCTGACGCCAAGGCTGAAGGTGGCCTCGGACTGTTTGTTCGATCACTGGTCGGCCTTGATCGTGATGCTGCCAAGGAAGCCTTCGGGGAATTCATGGCGGGCAAGAGCCTAAACGCCAACCAGATCGAATTTGTCACCCTGATCATCGACCATCTGACGGAGCAGGGCGCGATGGATCCCAGGCGCTTATATGAAAGCCCCTTCACCGATTTTGATGACCAGGGCATCAGCGGCGTGTTCCCCCAGGCCCAAGTTCAGAAAATCGTGCAGATTTTGGCGGATGTGCGTAGAAGGGCTGCGGCTTAGGGGGACAGTCCGGAAAGGCAGGTTACGACCAGATCACGCCGTTCCGATGCAATGCCGGGAACGTCGGTGTACGCCGAATCCGGTCATTCCAACCGCCTCATCCCATCAATCACTGCCGCCCCAAATGCTGCCGTTGGACTGCCAGATTTAGCGCTTAAATAGCCGCCGGTCGTTCACTTCCAGATCGCCTCTCTGACAACTAAACGGAGGATTAGTTGTCAGGCAGTCTAAATGGCTTTGCTTGGCAGCACGGAGCAGTTACGCGACTGTGCGATAGGAAGACACCATGTCGAAAAAACGGGACGATTTCAGCGCGCAGACCAAGCGCGATATGGCATTGCGCGCAAGCTACCATTGCTCGCTCTGCAAGCGTTCGACTGTCGGGCCGGGCGAAGAAGGGCCCAGCGCCATCACCCTGATCGGTGTAGCTGCCCATATCAGCGCTGCTGCCTCCGGCCCAGGGGCCCGCCGCTACGATCCGACGATTACATCGGAACAACGATCTCACATAGACAACGGGATATGGCTGTGTGCATCGTGCGCCACCCTCGTCGATCGCGACCAAATTCGTTTTACAGCGGATGACCTGCGCAAGGCCAAGCGGGACCACGAAAGTTCTCGGCGGATCGGGGTGCCAAGCGCGACAGACGAAGGCGATATTATCGCGATTGGTCCTGACATCATCGTCCTGGGCTGCGTCATCCGATCATCCCCCGAAGCCACGCGCATCCGTGTTTCTCATTTCGTCAACGGCTCAATACGCGATCTCTGGTCGCTCACCCGCATCTTTGAAACTTGGCCGGCGGAGCGACGCTATGTGCTGCTGAACGAACTGGGATATGGCGCTTTGCTAGCCGAACCGCCCGTTATCGAGCGCGTCGATCATGCCTGCGAGGTTGAGTTCAAACTGCTTGAACAGACCGAACGCCAGCAGGCCACTACGGAGATCGCCGCGATGTGCCGTGAGACCGGCAAACTCATCAAGGGTCTTGCGGCTCACATCCAAAACTTTGAATGTATCCTGGGCATGGCGCAAGGCACCTTCTTCGCCGATCTGACTAGCGGCAGCGATCTCTCCGATCTCTACTGGCGTTACAAGGAATCGCCCTGGTTCGCACGTTTGGCTAAGATGGAGATGATCCGGCTCTCATCTATAGCCCCGGCCAAGAGGAGACGAGGCAGTGATCGAGCGCCCTTTTGCATTGTTAATCAAGTCAATCGGGTTGATGTGCCAAACTTTGACCTGACAGACCAAAAACTAAAAATAGACGTTGAGTTCGAATTGGAAGGCCTGGGTGCTTGGAAGCACACACTTGTGGTCTTTGTTTCGACACCCGAACAACTTATCGAATGTCGTGAGAATGCACTGAAACACAACAAGCGTATCAAAGGCATTCAAAATCAAAGCATTCTATGATCAGTATCGTCGCCATACCGGTCGTTCCGTGTCACTGGTCGGCGGCGCCAAAATTCATTCTAGCTTTGAGGCGGCGAAATGCCGAGGCTTGGAAAATTCCTGTCGGTCCCAAAGCTTTCGTCAAATGGCAAGTCGCTTGTCAGTATTCGGTTCAGGCAGAGTGGGGAAATGATATTGCTGGGGATTGTTAGGCGATGACTGCCTGATTAAGCTAGCCTTCAAAGGAGAGCATAGTGACATCTGTGTTTATTGCCTACGCATCGGGCAACGCCTACCATAATCAGATCATTGAAGGAGCGGCCAAGGCGGCTTCCTCGACTACGCGTACCGTAACCGCATGGTCGCAAAAGGATATTTCGGGCTCGCCGATCGCGCAATCAGTCGAGGGATGGATCGAGAATGCCGACGCGTTCGTCGCTGACATCTCGCAGGTAAATCCAAATGTGACCTATGAACTCGGTTATGCGATCGGCTTGGGCAAACCAGTGCGGCTGATACGCTCTTCGTATAGCTCCTTTCAGGACGTAAAGAATGTCGGACTGCTTGATACGCTCGGCCATGATGCCTACGACCAACAGCCGGCTCTGACGAAGATTTTGATGCGTAAGGACGAGACAACGACTTGGTCGCAGGTTGTGCGTAACAAGGAGCAACCTCTGTTTATCTTGCAGCGCCCCGGTTCCGGCGATGTAAATGGCCGTGTGGTCAGTGCGATCAAAAAAATCGCTCGAGTTCGGTTTCGTAATTTCAATCCAAGCGAGATCAGCCGCCTTAACGCCAGTGAGGCATATCAACATGCAGCGTGTTCCTTCGGGGTGGTGGCGTTTTGGATGGACGGAACCGACGAACAGGCGGTGCGAAATAATCAGCGAGCAGCATTCATCTACGGCGTCGCCCGTGGACGCAATATCCCCGCGTTGCTGATCGCGCACGAGTCAATGGAGTTGCCGCTTGATCTCCAAGATCAGGCAGACCGTTTCTTCAAACTTTCTGAGCTCGACAAGATGATTGGTGAGTTCCGGAACCATGTGGCCGATGCCCAAAACGACTTTGTGGTCGTCAAACCCCAGAACGAGCGCTTGCTTGAGCAGCTTACGTGTGGAGATCCGGTGGCCGAGAACGAAGCCGCAACGCTGAGCGACCATTTCCTCCAAACGGATGGCTATCGACGGACGCTGGAAGGCGCAGCCAACTTGCTGGTGGGCCGCAAAGGGAGCGGCAAGACTGCGATCTTTCTGCAGGCGAGGGATCGCACCCGAGCCAACAAGGATAATATCGTAATCGATTTGACGCCCGATGGGCACCAACTGATCAAGATGAAAGAATTCATCCTCGACAGACTAAGTTTTGGAACTCGCAAGGAGGTTGTGGCGGCATTCTGGGAGTATGTGCTTTGGCTTGAAATCGCCTATAAGCTCTTGGAAAAGGACGAGCAGCGTTCACTGCGTGACGATCGTCTGCTACCCGGTTACCGAGCCCTGAAAGCGCTGTTTGAGGCACGCGTCGATACTGGAACAGGCGATTTCTCCGAGCGACTGCGTCGTCTCTCCGAGAATATCGTCGATCGCTTCAAAGCCAGCAGTCTCGGCGAAGGCGAGATCGGTCAACTTGCGTCTTCTAAAGTGCTTGAGGCTATTTACGGGCATGACCTGCGTCAGCTCCGTGACGGGGTCATGGACTATCTGCGTTTGAAAGGCTTCGTATTTTTCCTTTTCGACAATCTCGATAGATTTTGGACGCCAGGCGGCTTCACCGACGATGATGCACTGATTGTCATTGGGTTGGCCGAGTCCATGCAGGAGATCGCCCGCAAGTTCCGGAGGAAAAACCTGGATTTTCGTTGGGCCATTTTTGTTCGTTCAGATGTCTACGAATTTCTTATCCGTGGTATGGCCGACTACGGCAAGCTTGCGGTTCAAAGCCTCGAATGGGGCGATCGGGCACTCCTCAAGGTTCTATTCGAACAGCGTCTACAGGCCAGCGCGCCGCGCCTAGAGGAGTCTTGGTCAAAGACTTGGGCGCGGGCCTCAGTGGATACCGTCGATGGGGTCCCTATCATGGACTTCTTAATCGACGGGAGCATGATGCGGCCGCGTTATCTGATCCGGCTGTTTGAAACCGCCCGGCGTCGGGCCGTTACGTTCAACCGTCAGCAAATCGATGCGGAGGACTACCGAGTGGCTTTGCGTGAACTGGGCTGGCAAGTGCTCGAAGATCTTGACCGCGAGATTTCCGATCTAGTGAAGGACGGAGCCGACTTGCTGTTCGAGATTTTGCAGGCGCGCCAGGATCTGACTATCGCTAAGTTGCGCTACATTGCGGCAAAGAGGGTGCCGGACCAAGATGATTTAGCCAAGCTGATCGATGTGATGTTATGGAACGGTAGCATTGGGGTGCTGGATGGCAACGTGCCTAAATACATCTTTGACACCGGCTACAAGCGGCAATACCTCGCGGCGATTATTAACGCCGATCAAAATACCGGTTTAGCCCTCCATCCTACTCTCGTCGCGGCGGTAGCCGGCCCATAGTGCCCCCTTGGGCAAGCTGTTCCAATAACAGGTTTCGGTGTAAGCAGGCATACTACAATGGCCACATAATGGCATGAACTCGAGCGCCTTGCTCCCTAGCCACTGGTGTGATGCGACCAAACCTGCAGTTCTTTCCATTCAAAGCCGCCCGGGCACCGCATTACTGCGCTTGCTGACGCGCGACCCACTGTGTGTGCTCTCGCGAGAAGGCCTGCTCAGCATCGTTCACGAATTCGGAGAAATCCTCCTCATTATCTATTTCCCCAATACGATTTTGAATGATCCCGATTTCGTGCGCGGTAAGGGTGTAGGATGAGGCTAGTTCATTGAATTTCTTGATTTGCGTCCAACCAACGAAGGAGGATGCCAGAACAATCACTGGCTCGATGGGCCAGAGTTCCCAATCCGGGTATTCAATTCTGAAAAGCGCGAGCACAATGGCGACCGCGTAGGCTGCGACGCCCGCCAACATCCAGTACCTGCTCGCCCGCTTGTTGGCACCCGCTTTCGCCGCATACCAAATTCGCTGATCCTTGATCCGATGTTCTGAATAAAACGTTTTTCGCTGTTCAAGGTCCCGCGCCCGCACTTCTTCCATGGTTGCTGGAATTTGCTGTTTGGCAGCGCTGTCAGTCGGCATCTTATCCCCAATGAAGCGATTGGCCTTCAAGATAGCAAGTAAGTGCTCCCGAAACTCACTGCGCGGTATGGTGATGGAGGCTGCGTCTACAAATGGGCTAGACCTCATCACAAAACGCCATGAAGAGGTCTTAATCGACTCCGCAAGAGCTCTCCCTCGATACCAATCCTGCTCTGGCTTCATCCAACTCCGGCAAATGAGGATCGCCAACGAAGCGAGCAGTACAATCGCATAGACGATGAAAAAGGTCGGTTCCTTGCTCCAGTTCATCGAAAAAACGGCAGCTAGAAACAGCAGAGCGTATTCGGCTCGAATGAGCCACAGATAAGCAGACTGCGACTTGGCAGACATGTCGCCCGCAGTTTCATACAGCGCTGGATATTCGAACACGATCTAGGGCACCAAACGGCGGATTGCTGCCACAATAGAGGCAGAGTTCCACGCCACCATCTCATCCGCGCAGTCAACTACTGACTGAGGACTGCGTTGCTCACCCCAGCGCTTGATACCTAGGATCGGCTTGCCAATCTGCTTTGCAAAATCCATTTCGTATTGGATCCAGTCGCTGTGGTTCACGTACATGCCGGAGACGATCACCACGCACTGACATGGCCGAATTTGACGCTTCATCTGCTCGCCCAATTCTTCAGATGTCATGCCGTTGAAGGCTTTGTCCTCGGGAACAGAGTAGTTGGACCACTTGAAGTTGTTTGCGGCATTCAGGAACTCAACAGCCCTCTTGTAGCGGTCGCTGTATTTCCAAGCGTGGCTGATGAAGAGTTTGTGGTCGTGTAGGTAAGGCATGACGATCTCCCTATCATGTTACTCTAGGTCGTTATTCCTGATGGTCCAAGTGGGGGGGCGTGGCTTGAACTGAGATAATTGGTGGATAAACTATCCGACCTCAGATGAGCTTGCGCTCAAGTGATCAATGAACGGCCGCTCTCCAGAAGTATATTCCCCTTATCCAGTGCTTCTTCTGGAGCGCATGGCCGGTTTGGGAAGGACAACCAGAGCCGCTGATCGGCGGCTCTGGCGGTGCCCCGTCAAAGTAGGCTGGTGACCTGCCCCCCGAAAGATCCCTCATTCTGATGTAGAGTCTGCCACTGGAAGGAGCAGACGTATGAGGAAGAGCCGTTTCACCGAGGCGCAGATTATCGGGATGATCAAGGAACAGGAGGCGGGGCTGCCGACTGTTGAGATTTGCCGCAAACATGGGCTGAGCACGGCCACGTTCTACAAGATGAAGGCCAAATATGGCGGGCTGGAAGTGTCTGACGCCCGTCGGCTGCGCCAGCTTGAGGACGAGAACGGCAAGTTGAAGCGCTTGCTGGCCGACAGCATGCTCGACAACGCGATCCTGAAGGACCTGCTGGGAAAAGTCTGACGACACCGGGCCAGCGGCGGGACGCGGTGCTGCGGGTGTTGAGGGATTATGAGATCTCCCAACGTAAGCGCCGACGGAATGCGGCGTTGACGCGGCCTATTTGACCTTTCGTGTGCGCGGCGCCCATTTCTTTGCCAGTGCGGCAAAGCTGGCGTGGATCATATCGATGTTGGGTGGGGCATGGGGATCATGGTCGTCGCCCAGAGCATCGAGAGCCTCTTCGTGATACTCGTGGGCCGGATCGGCGAGCGCTTCCAGCTTCTCGGCGTAACCCCAGGGGCCGCCAGAATCCTCTGGTGGCCGCATGCCGGTGGCGTCGACCAGGCGTGGATAGCTGCCGTGGGGATCGGCAGGGCCGATGCCCTGGATCTTGACGCTGTGTTCCCACGCATCGCCAAAGTCATAGAGGTAACGGAAGGTCTTGCCCCGCATGCCCTCGAGTGCCTGAGCCAAGGTTGTCTTGCGGGCATCAAGCGGGCCATCAAAGCCGCACGAGGGATCGGGGATGCCGAAGCCCGTGTGGCCGAAGGTCAATTCCCACAGGTGACTGTCCGTCCACGCCAGCGCTGCCTGGAAGGTGCTGTGCAGCCTGTCGAGGCGAATACCCAGCGGCACTTCGATGACGCGGCTGACCACCGGCGTCACATCATCCAGCGTGATCGTCATCCTTGCGACGAAGGCATTGCTCAAGCGGCCTGCTCCAGATTCTGGATCTCTTTCGCTGCCTGCCAGTTCCAGGGGAGCAATTCGTCGATCCGGTTGATGGGATGATTGCCGATACGCGCGATGACGTCGGTGAACCAGGCCTCAGGCTCCACACCGTTAAGGCGACAGGTCTCCACGAGTGAATAGAACAGCGCCGAGGCATCTCCGCCCTTGGTCGAGCCGACAAACATCCAGTTGCGGCGGCCAAGAGCAACACCGCGCAGGGCATTCTCGACAAGGTTGTTGCTGATCTCGAGCAGGCCATTGTCACAATAGCGGGCCATCGCCGTCCAGCGATTGAGCGGATAACGGCATGCCTTGGCCAGCGCGCTGTCCGAAGACAGCCCGCGCATCTGGTCTTCGAGCCATGATCGCAAGGCAGCCAGCTTCGGGGTGGCCAGTTGCTGGCGAACGCGCCGCCGTTCATCGGGTGGTGCACCCTTGATGTCGCGTTCGATCGCGAACAACTCGCCGATCCTCACAACCGCTTCCGCTGCGACCGGCGACGGGTTCTTGGCCAGAATGTCGGTAAATTTGCGCCGCGCATGCGCCCAGCAGCCAACCTCGGTCACGCGGCGCGGGGCTTTGGTTTTGGGGTTGCGGTACAAGACGTTGTAGCCGCCATAGCCATCGGCCTGAAGGAAACCCTCATATCCGGCAAGATGAGCAGCGGGATGTTCGCCGCCCCGCCCGGTCGCAAAGCGGAACGCCACGGCAGGCGGGCTCATGTCGCCGCTGGAACGGCCATCGCGCAAATAGACCCAGAAATAGGCGGTGTGGCTGCCATCTTCGCCCATCAGCAAGGTGACCGGCGTCTCGTCGCCATGGATCTTGGGGGCCTTGAGAATGTGGGCCAGCAGGCGCTCGCCAAGTGGGGCCATCAACCAGGCCAGCTTGCGGGCCCAGCGGCCCATCACATCACGATCAATGTTCACGCCCTGCCGCCGCAGGATCACGGATTGGCGGTGCCACGGCTGATGGTCAACGAAGCGGCTGACCACCAAATGCGCCAGCAGCGCGCTGCTGGCCATGACTTTGGGCAAAGGCAGATCGACGGCGGGCGCCTGTCGGATCGTCTCACACGACCGGCAAGCGATACGGGGCCGAACATGGCGCAGGACGCGGAAGCGGGCTGGCACATAATCCAGCACCTCGGTGACATCTTCACAGATGACGGTCTCCACCCCGCCGCAGTTGCACGGTTCCGGGCGATGCTCGGCGGTCAGGCGCGGTATATGCGCCGGAATTGACGCGCGGGTGCCGGCCTTGCGCACCGGTTCCGGTTTTAGCGCTGCGGCATCATCATTGGCAGGCTCGGGGACGGCCTCGACGTCTTCGAACATCATGCGCAGTTGCGCGCTGTCCATCTTCTCGGAACTGCGCCCGAACTGGACGCGCAACAGCCGTGCAAGACGGTGTTCCAGCTTTTCTATGGCCAGGCACTGGGCTTTGACGGTCTGCTTCGTCACCTTCAGTTCATCCCGATCCACCTCCATAGCCTCCGCCATCTCCCGCAGCATTTTCTGCAGGAGAACAGGGTCTGTAGGAAGGCGATCAAGGTCGAACCGCATGCCTGCCCCTATAGGACAGGAGACCTGAAAATGCTACAAGAAGTGCCGGTTTTCTGCGATTTCCTCTCACGCAATTGTCGGTGTGGCCACCTTCTCATGGACAATGGCCTGCCGCCAATCCAGCCCCTCGATCAGCATCGCCAACTGCGCGCCAGAGAGCCGGGCGGCAACGCCATCCCGGGCGCGTGGCCAAACGAACTTTCCACGTTCAAGCCGTTTTGCATAAAGGCAAAGCCCTGACCCGTCCCACACCAAAGCCTTCAATCTGTCACCTCTTTTGCCCCGGAACAGGAATACCGCACCCGAGAAAGGATCAAGTTGCAGTATATTGCGGACCTGGGCCGACAGTCCGTCAAACCCCTTGCGCATATCGCATGGCGCCAGCGACAGATAGATGTTCGCCGAGGGCGGTAATGTCAGGCTCAACCTTCAAGCTCCCCGACAATCTCGAGAACCAGTCGCAGGGCCTGGCGGTCAACCAGCCTGTCCACCGAGACCGTGAAACCACCACCACGCCGAATGTCGATCCGGCCAGTGTCCACCATTTTGCCCGCAGGCTCTGGCTGCACCAGTTCAACCGGCACAAAGCCTGCCATGGCGCCGCGCAGCAATTGCTTGCGCCACGTGTAGAGCTGACCCGTCCCAATCCCATGCCGACGGGCAACCGCTGCCACAATCACGCCGGGCTGGGTCGTCTCCTTCAGAATCGCCAGCTGGACACCTCGAAAAACTCTGGCTTTTGAGTGGCAGATTTGATTCATATCGCTGACGATGCGGTGGAGGCGACGATGGCAGGACAGCCCAGTTTCTTTGACCTATCTGACCGGTACGAGGCGCTGAG
>NZ_SACO01000014.1 GCF_004005905.1 Novosphingobium umbonatum | reverse complement strand
CATGTTCGGGCATCTCAAAATCAACCGCGCTATCGCCACCCGCTATGACCAACTGGCCAGCAGCTTCCTCGGGATGGTCTATCTCGCCACCGCCCGATACTGGCTCAAATTTGTCCACGCTGCCTAGGCATAATGCCTCGCCCCGAATTGAACAATCGAGTGCACAATAAATCGCCTCTTTTCGCCGATAATAATTACTCAAGGCAACTGCCGAAAATCACGTTTAAACTTCAGGAAATAGGGTAATATCGGAGAAGTGTGTTTACGCTCGGCTTAACCATCGCTGTTAGCAAGAAGGACAGATCCCCCAATGTCCCCCGACAGCATAGGAATCAGGTCAGATGCAGCAAGTCTCCAACACCGCGCCCATGCGCCGCGAGACCGTGACGACGATCGATGCGTCAAACCAAAGGGTGTTCCCACAGATCCGGTCTTTGATCAGCCGCTACGCCCCCGCCGCGCTCGAAAAATTGTATGCGGCCATCGCGCGTCATCCCGCTGCCGCCAAGATCTTGCCGTCCACCGAACAACGTGAAAGAGCTGCCAACGCCCAGTTGCAGCATTGGCTGTCCCTGTTCGGCAGCTCGTTTGACGATGCGGCCGTCGCCCGGGCCACCAAAATCGGCAATATCCACGCCCGCGTAGGCTTGGAACCGGATCTCTACATCAGCGGCTACGCCTTGGTGCTGGAAAGCATCATTGAGGATTCGCTGAAAGCTTTCACGTTCCCATGGCAAAAGCGCAGCCGCGCCAAAGCGGTAGCAACATTGGTCAAGACCGCGTTGTTCGATATGGAAGCCGCGCTCAGCGCCTATTTCATCGCCGAGGCCACCCAGCGTAACGAGATTATCGCAGCTATGAGCAAGGCAATGGAGCAAGTGGCGGCGGGCAATCTGCGCGCCCAACTGGGCGAGGTGCCAGCCACTTACAAGCAATTGGCCAATGACTTTCACAACATGCGCTATCAAATCAGCAATCTGGTGATCCAGATGACCGATTCCGCCCAAGGCGTTAAAACCGGCGCCCATGAAATCAGCTGCGCCGCCAATGATCTGGCCAATCGCACCGAACATCAGGCTTCCGCCGTGGCCCATATTTCCGAAGTGATGCGCGGCGTCACTAGCGCCATTATCACCACCGCCGCCAATGCCCGCGATGTCGATGGATCAGTGGCCGAAGTGTCCGGCCATGCCAGCAAGGGCGGCCAGATCATGGATGCCACGGTGGTGGCGATGGAAAAGATCAAGAATTCCGCCACGGAAATCGCCCAGATTGTCGATGTGATTGACGCCATCGCGTTTCAGACCAACCTGCTGGCGCTGAACGCCGGTGTGGAAGCTGCCCGTGCCGGTGAAGCGGGCAAGGGCTTTGCCGTGGTGGCCAGCGAGGTCCGCGCGCTTGCCTATCGCACCACGGAATCGGCCAAAAACATCAAAAGCCTGATCGTCACCTCCAATGATGACGTTCAGCATGGCGCCGAGTTGGTGGAACAAATGCGTGAAGCGCTGGACCAGATTATTATCCGACTGGACGATACCAGCAGCAAGGCGGGCGACATCGCCTCCTTCTCCGAACAGCAATCGCAGAGCATGAAGGCACTGAGCGAGCAGATCCAGCAGATCGACCTCAACACCCAACAAAACGCCGCCATGGTGGAAGAATCCAACGCCGCCGCCCGTGGGCTTTCCAGCCAGGCCGCCACCATGGCCAAGATCGTCGGCCAATTCGTGTTCGAACGCCGCACCAAACTGCGCGATGGCAAGGACGATGCCTGGCACCAGCAACGCCGGGGCGAAGGCGGTTCGGCCGGTGGCCATATGGCGGCATAGAGCCAACGCACTGAATAGGCGAATAAAGAGGATGTTACGCCTCGTTTACCTTTGACGCCCCCGCATTCGGCACGAGCCAGCGCGTTAACTAAAATCAACACCTGCCCTTTCTTGAAACACCTGAAATACACATGCCAAAATACGGACATGGCGCGCAATACGGATGACATATCCACAGAAGATTTACGCGCTGTTAACCCTGTTTTCTGTAAACCCGTGAATTCAGATTTCTAAGTATTTTTCTGGGAGCGGCGACCCGCGATGACCATTTGTTAAGGATTGCCGCCTAGAAAGACTTCACCGCCGGCCGAGACGGGAAATTGGCCGCGACGCACTAGACTGCTACTGGAGACTGACCATGAAGTTCATCAACAAGCTGATCCGTAACGAAGCTGGCGCCACCGCGATCGAATATGGCCTGATCGCTGCCCTGATCGCTGTTGCCGCCATCACCGCCATGAACGGTCTGGGCAACCAGCTGAAGAGCACCTTCAACACGACCTCGTCGCAGATGTCGGTTGCCAACGCTTCGGCCGCTTAATCAGCAGGCTGACAGCTAAAAAGTTCGGGCGGCGGGGCAACCTGCCGCCCTTTCTTTTTGCCCAGACCTCACGCGGGCAACAGGCAAAAAGAAAGGGGGCCGCAAAGCCCCCTTCCCTTGTCCGCTATGGCTGAAAGGCTTATTCGCCGCCAATCGCCAGAAAACGCTCTTCACGGCGGGCGATGATCTGCTTGGCGGGCACCTTGGCCAGCGCGTCCAGTTCCTCGCCCAGCGCCTTGGCCAAAGCCTTGCAAGCGCCAACCTTGTCACGATGCGCGCCGCCGATGGGCTCGGACACGATGCGGTCGATCACTTTCAGGCCCAGCAGATCCTGCGCGGTCACTTTCATCGCCTCGGCCGCATCGGCTGCCTTTTCGGCGGTGCGCCACAGGATCGAGGCGCAGCCTTCAGGGCTGATCACCGAATAGACCGCATGTTCCAGCATCAGCACGCGCTCGGCACTGGCCAAAGCCACCGCGCCGCCCGAACCGCCCTCACCCACGATCACCGCCACCATCGGCACCGGCAAAGCAAGGCAGGCTTCGGTCGAACGGGCAATGGCTTCTGCCTGTCCGCGTTCTTCGGCCTCGACACCGGGGAAAGCGCCCGAAGTATCCACCAAAGTCACCACCGGCAGGCCAAAGCGACCGGCCAGTTCCATCAGGCGAATCGCCTTGCGGTAACCTTCGGGCTTACCCATGCCGAAATTATGCTTGATGCGCGTGGCGGTATCATGGCCCTTTTCATGGCCGATCACCATCACCTTGCGCCCGCCCAAAGTGGCAAAGCCGCCCACAATGGCGTGATCTTCGCCATACAGACGGTCGCCGCCCAAGGGCACGAAATCGGTAAAGATATGCTCGATATAATCCACGAAATGCGGGCGCTGCGGGTGGCGGGCCACCTGCGTCTTCTGCCATGGCGTCAGCGCCTTGTAGGTGCTTTCCAGAAGATCGGCGCTCTTGCGTTCCAGACGTGCGATTTCCGACGTGATGTCGATATCGCCCTCCACCGCCGTGGCGCGGAGTTCGGAAATACGTGCGTCAAGCGCTGCGACCGGCTTTTCGAATTCGAGATAGGAGATCATGGCCCATGGCCCTAATGCGATGCGGGCGCGGGGGCAAGTCCCTGCGGCATATCACCCGCCCCGTTGCGCAAGCGGATGGCGCAGATTGACCAGTTCCACCAGTCTTGAAGCATCGACATGGGTGTAAATCTGGGTGGTGGCGATATCCGCATGGCCCAGCAAGGCCTGCACGATGCGCAAATCCGCCCCGCCCTCCAGCAAATGCGTGGCAAAGGCATGGCGCAACACATGGGGCGACAGGCGCGTAGGGTCTAGCCCCGCCCGCGCCGCCAATTGGCGCAGCAATTGAAACAGGCGCACCCGCGTCAGATAACCTGCCTCGCTGGTGGAGGGGAACAGATAGCGCGTATCCCCCGCCTTCCTGCCGCCACGCAGAGCGATCCAGCGGGCCAGCACCAAAGATGCCCGCCGCGACACCGGCACCATCCTCTGCACCCCGCCCTTGCCCGTTAACGTCAGCAAGGGCGCATCGCGCGGTACGGCGCTGATCGGCAGGCTGACCACCTCGCTGGCGCGCAGGCCCGAACCATAGAGCAATTCCAGACAGGCCAAGGTCCGCAATGGCCCATGCTTGTCGCCCGCCGCCTCTTGTTCGGCACGGGCAAACAGGGTGGACACGTCATTATGGTCCATCAAGCGTGGCAAAGGGCGGCGCGCCACCACACGCGGCAAGGCAGGCGTCGGATCATCTTCACGCCAGCCCTCGTCGATCAGGAAGCCATAGAATTGCCGCAAGGCCGAGGATTTACGCGCCACACTGGCCGGAGACAGGCCCGCCCAGGCCGCGCCCAGCTTTTCCAGCGTGGCGGCATCGGCCTGTTCCAGATCGCCAATCTCCTCCTCCGCCGCGCACAGGTCGCGCTGATAGGCGGCCAGAGTGTTGGCTGCCGCCCCCCTCGCCGCCGAGAGCATGGCAAGGAAAGCGGCAATCGCGGGGGACAATTCTTTATAGGGGCGCGGCGGGCGGCCCATCAGCCCCGCGCCACCGCCTCTGCCGCGATCATCCGCGCCTCTGCGCCCAGCCCCACCCGTTGCAGCGCCGAGACAATATGCATCAGATAGCGCGGCGTCATCCGGCTCCATGCATCGCCCTGCATGCCCAGCCCCACCAACAGCGCCACCAAAGTGGGATTGCCGACATTGGCAGCCTGATCAATCGCATCGCTCCAGCGGCTGCGGCCATCGACCGAGGTGGAGAGCTTTTTGAGCAAATCCGCCCGCGCGCCATCATCCAGACGGCCAAGCCCCGACAGGCCCGCCACCAGCATAGCGCTACGGTGCTTGTTCTCGCTCTTGTCGCGGTCGATAAAGGTCTCGATCGCTGCCACATCCACCTTCTGGGTCACCGGCATGGCCACCGCCAATTGCGCCCAGCCATCCGAACCCAGTTCCACCACCGAACGCCACATGGCCGCATTGCCATCCAGCCCCGCCGCCAGCATCGAGGCAATCAGATCACCCGCAGCACCGGCCATATCCGCCGAGGGCGTCAAACGCGCGGCGGCATAGGCGGTGAGCACCATGCGGCCATAGCGGGCATTGCCCTGCGCCCCGTCCCACAATTGCTGGATCGCGGTCAGGCGGTCTGCGGGCGTGATCCCCACATAGGCATCGCGCAACAGCAAGGCGCGGTCGGCAGGGCCACCCTTCACATCGTCATTGTTGTAAACCTGCGCATAAAGATCCACCATCGCCGCGCTGGACAGCACGCCATGGGCGCCTGCGCTATCGCTGGCATCAGCACGCAGGCCCAGCCCCAGCATCGGCGCCAGAGCATTGACGGCGCTGAAACGGGTGCCACTGTCCTTCATCGCGGTTTCGGGCGGGGTAATGCCCAAGGCAATGGTCAAGCCGTAACGCATCGGCGTCATGGTAGTGACGCCTTCCCATTCCACATTGACCGTGCGGCGATTACCGCTGCCGCTGGCGCCAGCATATTTCTGCGCCAACAGAATATCGATGCGTGGGGCCGATTTAGCGGCGGCCATGCGGTCAAGCTCGCCCATGCCACTGGCCGAGGCGCCGCCGAATGTGGCGCAAATGCCGCGCATGGCCTGCCATTCGGCATCCTGCCGCAGGCTGGGCTGGCTTTGTAGCACGGGGCAAAAGCCGGTCAGGTCCGCCGTGGCAATATAAGCGTGCCACGCCGCCTGCGCCAAAGCGGCGTCATACAGACTGGGGTCCACATCCTGCACCAGCGCGCGGGCGGTGTCCTGCTCGCCCATGCGCAGCAACAGGCTGGCGCGCAGGGCGGCAAATTCGGTAGGGGCCATGCCATCGGGCGCATCCAGACGCGAGGCCAAGGCGCGGCGCAACAAAATATGCCCCCAGCGCGAGACCATCTGCCCCGCATTGCCCGCCACCGCTGCGCGCACCAGCGAGGCATTCTGCCCCGCCAGCGATTGCGCGGGCATCCCGTGCTCGCCTTCATCCAGCAAGCCGATGTGGCGAAGTGCGCGCTGCGCAGCGGGCGGAATATCATATTTGGGGATCAGCCCCAGCATCCGGTCCAGCTTTTCCGGCGGCAGGGCCATCAACTGGTCAAACGAATTGATCCCTTCGGGCAGAGCCACCGGCCCCTTGGCCACCGCCGCCAGTACCGGCGCCAAGGCCCCGACCGGCGTGGGCGAGGCGGTCGGCGCATCATTGCCCAAACCATCAAAGCGTGGCTGCAACACGCGCGCAGGAGAACTGGCCACAGGCGCCGCACTGGGCGAGGGCGCAGGACGGGCGGGCCGCGACGGGCGATCAAAACCGGGGGGCAGCAAAGATTCGGGCGCGCCCTGAGCCAGAGCCCCCGCCCCGCCCACGGCACCCAGCCACCAACCGCCCGCCACAGCAAGGCCAGCCAGCGCCACCGATAATTTCATCTTCGCCTTTACCTGCGCCTTCATGGGCTCACCTGCTTAACAGCCTTTTTGGGGCTGACCGAAATTTCCTGCGACACCACACGCATCGCCTGCGGAGCCCCCTTTACCCATGCCAGCGCCACGATGCCACCGCCAAGCATCAGAAATAAGCACAGGAAAAGCAGCACCAGACGCCCCCGCCGCATGGCGCGCAATTTGCCGCCAAAGCCGGTTTTGCCATCCTCGCGCCGGATCACTATTGCCACAGCTTCCCCCAAAACTTTTCCCAAAGCCCCTTTTGATACGGCAAAACCGCAAGAAAAGTATCTTTCCGCCCCCACGAACCCCATGCCCGCGCTTGCGCCGCCGGTTAGCAAAACTATAGGCAGGCGGGCAATGGATGAAGAACACACTCTTTCCGAGGCCGCAAGGCAGGCCGATCAGGCCCGACTGGAGGCCGTTATCGCAAGGCTGGACCGGCCGATCGTGCTGGTAGGCATGATGGGCGTGGGCAAAAGCAGCCTAGGCAAGCGTTTGGCCGCTGCGCTGGGCGTGGCCTTTATCGATGCCGATGACGAAATCGAACGCGCGGCGCAAATGTCCATCCCCGACATTTTTTCCACCTATGGCGAAACCTTCTTCCGCGACGGCGAAAGGCGGGTGATCGCGCGCCTGCTGGGCGTGGCTGAACCTGCGGCCAAGGGGCTATCGCTGCCGCCTGTCCTGTCCTCGCGGCCAGAGGTGAAAGTGATTGCCACGGGTGGCGGCGCTTTTGTCAATGATGCCACGCGCTCGCTGATTCTGGCGCGCTCGATTGCGGTGTGGCTGGATGCGGAATTGGACACGCTGGTGGAGCGCACCGCGCGCAAGGGCAACCGCCCGCTGCTGCGTCAGGGCAACCCGCGCGAGATCCTGTCCAACCTGAAATCCAGCCGCGAGCCTTTCTATGCGCAGGCCCCGATCAAGGTGATGAGCCGTCAGGCCCCGCATGCCAAAACGCTCTCCTGCCTGATGGAAGCGATCGAGGCATGGCTGGACGAACATCACATTTCTCTACCCACCCACGAAAGCTAAGCCATGACCACCATTCCTGTCGATATTGCCGGACGCCCCTATGAGGTGCGCGTGGGCCATGGGCTGATCGGCGATCTGGCGCAGCAATGCGGTGCGCGTTTGCGCAAAGCGGTGGTGCCGATTGTGACCGACGTCAATGTGCATGCCGCATGGGGCGCGGCGGTGGAGGCTTCGCTGGCGGCCGCTGGCAAGCAGGCGGCGTGGCAGGTGCTGCCCGCGGGCGAGAGCAGCAAGAGCTGGGAAAACCTGATCCTTGTTGTCAACTGGCTGCTGGCGCTGGAGGTGGAGCGCGGCGACCACATCATCGCGCTGGGCGGCGGGGTGATTGGCGACCTCACCGGCTTTGCCGCCAGCATGTTGAAGCGCGGCTGCCATTTCGTGCAAGTGCCTACCACTTTGCTGGCGCAGGTGGACTCCAGCGTGGGCGGCAAGACGGCGATCAACACGCCTGCGGGCAAAAATCTGGTGGGCGCCTTTCATCAGCCCTCGCTGGTGCTGGCCGATCTGGACGCCCTGTCCACTTTGCCGCGCCGCGAACTGGCCGCTGGCTATGCCGAAGTGTTCAAATATGGCCTGATCGATGATGCAGACTTCTTCGCATGGTGCGAGGCCCATGGCCCCGCCCTGCTGTCGGGCGATGTCGCCGCGCGGGAAGTTGCGGTGGCTCATTCGGTGGCGGCCAAGGCGCGGATCGTGGCGCAGGATGAATTTGAAACCACCGGCCTGCGCGCCCTGCTCAATCTGGGCCATACTTTCGGCCATGCGCTGGAGGCGGAAACCGGCTTTGGCGAACGCCTGCTGCATGGCGAGGCGGTGGCCTTGGGCTGCGTGCTGGCGGCGCGTTTCTCGGCGCGGCGTGGCTTGATGGCGGCGGAGGAAGCCGAGCGGATTGCCGCCCATGTTGCCGCCGTTGGCCTGCCGGCTGATATTCGCGCGCTGGGGCTCAATGTATCGGGCGCACAATTGGCGGCCCATATGCTGCATGATAAAAAGGTGGACGCGGGCCGTCTGGCCTTCCTGTTGATGCGCGGCATTGGCCAGACTTTCCTGACCAAGGATGTGACGCTGGAGGAAGTTTCCGCCTTCCTGAGCGATCAATTGCAGGCGTAAAAAAGGGGGCGAGCGACCGCCCCCTCTTTATATCATCAGCGCATCAGCACCAGTTCTTCGGCCATGGAGGGATGCAGCGCCACCGTGGCGTCGAAATCCGCCTTGGTCAGGCCCGCCTTCACGGCAATCGCCACCGCCTGCAGTATCTCCGGCGCATCCGGCCCGATCATGTGCACGCCCAGCACCTTGTCGCTACTCGCATCCACCACCAGCTTGTAGAAACCACGCTCGGCCCTTGCGGCGAACATATTCTTCATCGGGCGGAAATCGCTGGTGTAGATTTTCACCTCATACCCGGCTTCGCGCGCCTGCGCCTCGGTCAGACCAACGCCCGCAATGGGAGGCTGGGTGAAAGCGGCGCTGGGGATATGGTCATAGGCGATGGTGCGGGGCATGCCGCCAAACACTGTGTCGGCAAAGGCATGGCCTTCGCGGATGGCCACAGGGGTCAATTGCACGCGATTGGTCACATCGCCCACGGCATAGATGCTGGGGCAGCTCGTGGCGTTATAGTCATCCACCGGCACTTCGCCCGAAGCGCCCAGCGTGATGCCTGCATTTTCCAGCCCCAGCCCATCGGTCTTGGGACGGCGGCCCGTGGCCACCAGCACGCAATCAGCCTCCAGCGGCAGGAAGCCCTTGGTGTTGACGCAGATCGAGCCATCGGCTTGCTTTACAAGGCTTTCGATCGGGCTGTTAAAGCGGAATTCGATGCCGCGTGCGCGCATGATCGGCAACAGGCGCTCGGTCAGCGCTTCCTCATAGCCGCGCAGGATCTTGTCCGAACGGTTCACCACCGTCACCTGCGCGCCCAGCGCGTTGAAGATACCGGCGAATTCCAGCGCGATATAGCCCGCCCCCTGAATCACCACCCGCTTGGGAAAGCTTCCCAAATGGAACACTTCGTTCGAGGTGATGGCCAGTTCATTGCCGGGAAAGTCCGGCATCACCGGCCATGCGCCCACCGCCACCAGAATGTATTTCGCGCTGATCTCGCGCCCGCTGGCCAGACGCACCGTGTTGGGGCCGGTCACCGTAGCGCGTTCGGCAAAATGCTCCACCTTGTTATTGGCCAAGGTCGAGCCATAGGCCCGCTCCAGCCGGTCAACATCGCTGGCCACAAAGTCGCGCAGGGCCGCCCAGTCAAAGCTCTTTTCGCCCAAGGTCCAGCCAAGCTTGGCCGTATCATGCAGTTCCTCGGCAAACTGGCTGGCATAGACCAGCAGTTTCTTGGGCACGCAGCCACGGATGACGCAGGTGCCGCCTACACGATATTCCTCTGCCACGGCCACTTTCGCCCCATGGCTGGCCGCAATGCGACTGGCGCGCACGCCGCCGCTGCCCGCGCCAATCACAAAAAGGTCATAGTCGAACTCAGCCATGCGATGCTCCTGAATGCGCCCCTGTCAAAGGGATGCGCCATAAACGGGGTGTTGGCGCCGATATGGAGTGCCAGGCCCGCTTTGCCAAGTCATCGCCGGAATTTTGTATGCCTTGCTGACAATATTGCCTCAAGGCACCATGCTGTCCGACGGATTATGCTTTTTCAGAAAAGCCTCGATTGACTGCAACAGCGCCAGACGATCAGGCTCGCGGGTGTAATAATGGTCAGCCTTTGGCAGGCTGAGAAATTCCACCTGCTTGCCCGCCGCGCGCATCTTGTCGGCCATATTGGTCGATTGGCCATAGGCCACGCGCTCGTCCATCTTGCCATGCACCAACAACAGGGGCGCCTTGATCCGGTCCACCTTATTGGCAGGTGACACGGCGGCAAAGTCAGGCGTCATGGCCTTCCATTGATCACTATAAAGGCCGCCCATCAGGTAATTGTCGTCCATATCGTTCACTTCACGCCGCAGGCTGGCCACGCCCGCGATGGAAATGCCGCAACGCCACAGGTCCGCATCGCGGGCCAGCCCCCACATGGCCGCATAGCCGCCATAGGACGCGCCCATGATGCAGGCGCGCTTGCCATCGGCCAATCCTTCCTTCACCGCCCATGCCAATGCATCATTGACGTCATCCTGCATGGCCAGCCCCATCTGGCCCTCGCCCTTGCGTTCAAAATCCTCGCCATAGCCGGTGGAACCGCGGAAATTGGGCTGGATCACGCCATAACCAAGGTTGGCCAGAAATTGCGGCCAATAGTCAAAGCTCAATCCATCATGCGCCCAAGGGCCACCATGGGGCAGCACGATGAAGGGCAAAGGTTTGCCCTTCTTGCCCCCTTCGTCCTCAAATCCGGCAGGCAAAGTCAAGATCGCCTCGATCTCCAACCCGTCCCGCGCCTTATACCGCACCGCGCGCACCGGCGAGAGGACGCCCATCCCCAGCTTTTCATACTGATAGGCAAGGCGATGCAGCGATCCCTCGGTGGTATCAAAGAAATAGAGGGCGCTGGGCGCGTCAGGGCGGTCAAGGCTGACCAGCATCCTTTGACGATTGGCATTGATGCTGACAATCCGCACATGGCGGCCAACGGCGGCCTTGTCAAAAGCCTCCTGGATCTTGGCAAGTTCCGGATCCAGCCACACCGTTTCGTCCTGCACCCCGCGCAGACCCACCCCCAGCAAGCTGGTGCCATCGGGCGCAGGAATAGTGTAGGCAATGCGGCGGCCGGCGGGTGCTTCATAGACCTTGGCCACATCGCTATGGTTGACCAGATCCACTTCCCACAGCGCGCTCGGCTCCTTGCCATCGCCATTGCGAATAACGATCACATGGTTGCCACCGGGCAGAAAAATCTCCGGATCCGTCAAATCCTCGCGCTTGCGGGCGTCGGCCCGTTCCAAACGCTGTAATGTGTCGGTGCCGTTGGGACGATAATACATCTGGAACAGGCGGCGGTCGTCATCATAGGTGACGCCGGTGCGAACCTGCCCCTGCCCATCGGCATTCCACCACAGCACATTATGCGAATGGCGCTGTTCAAAATTGGATTTGCCGTTGGCGACATTGACGCGATAAATCGCGGGATAGAATTCTTCGCCCTGATAGATCGAATTGGAACCTGACAGCAGGATCTCGTTGCGGGCATCACGCGAAACCCACAACACGCGGGACACATTCTGCCCCAGCAGATCCCACTTCAGCTTGACGAATTTGCCTGTCTCGCGGCTGACACCCAAGGCGCGGCTGACATAGATGAAGCGCCCTTCAATCGGCTGCTGTTGGGTGACGGACAGAACGACATAATCATCATTGACCCACTGAATGCCCGAGGCGGTCATGCCATCGGGAAGGCCCAGACATTTGCGAACCGATTCTCCGCCCAGAATTTTGATCATGCACATCTGGCGCGTGCCATTCACGCCGAACAGCCCCGCCACCCATTCGCCATTGGGCGACAGGTCCGGCTGTTCGACAAAGGGGATTGTGGCATAGTCCTGCGCCGACAGTTTCCTTACCTCGGCACTGGCAGAACCCGGATTCGATCCTGACGCAGTCTGCGCCATGGCAGGATTGGCCATCGCCAAAGCAAGATAGCCCACCACGCCGGCACCCATGGCCAGCGCGTATTTGCCCGCAGATTTCATAACACCCCCACCCATGACCGGAAACAAATCCAGCCCGCAGGCGCAAGGTTAAACAAATTGAAACCCCAAGGGCAACCACAATAAAATGCGCGATCCCAAAAAGAAAAGGGCCAGCGCTACCATGCCGACCCCTTCCTTTTTTACGCGATGATGAAAGATCAGTCGGCCAAACCGGCCTCAGCCAACAAAGCCGTGGTGCTGGGATCGAACGTCGCATTGCCATTGTCGATCGATTTGGCAATTTCCTTGCCCAATTCCACGCCGAACTGGTCAAAAGGATTGATGCCCAACAACACAGCATTGGCGAAAGTGCGATGCTCGTGGAACGCGATCAGGGCGCCCAAGGCGGCAGGGTTCAGATCATCGACCAGAATCGTGGCCGAGGGGCGGTTGCCCGGATAGGCGCGCGCGCCATCCTCGCTGGCCTTGCCCGCCATCAGCGCCGCGCCCTGCGCAAAGCAGTTCATCAACAGGATACGGTGATGGGCCGGATCCAGATCATGGCCCGCCGCGACCGAGGCGATGAAGTCCACCGGCACCAGCACCGTGCCCTGATGCAGCAACTGGAACACGGCATGCTGGGCATCAGTGCCCACGCCGCCCCAAGTGATGGGAGCGGTGGGACCATCGACCGGCGCGCCGTCAAAGGTCACGCTCTTGCCGTTCGATTCCATCTCCAATTGCTGGAGATAGTCGGGCAGCAGCGCCAGACGCTCGTCATAGGCGAAACAGGCGCGGGTCTGGGCGCCCATGATGCGGGTGTAGAATTGATCGGCAAAGGCCGCACGCAGGGGCAGGTTGGCCGCGCCTTCCGCTTCGGCGAAATGCTGATCGATCACCGCCGCGCCTTCAAGGAATTCGGCGAAACCGTCAAAGCCGATGGCCATGGCCACGGGGAAGCCGATCGACGACCACAGCGAATAACGCCCACCCACGCTTTCGGGGAAAGGCAGCACGCGGGTTTCATCCACGCCCCATTCCACCGCCTTTTCCGGCGCAGCCGTCAAGGCGATCACGCGACCATAGGGGTCTTCAACGCCATTCTCGCGAAGCCAGTTGAGCGCGCTCAAGGCGTTGGTCATGGTTTCGGTGGTGGTGAAAGTCTTGGACGCCACCGCGATCAAGGTAGTGGCCGGATCGCAAGCCAGAATCGCCTGCTCCAGCGCGCAGCCGTCAATATTGGCCACCACATGCACATCCACCATCGCGCCATCACGGGTCAGCGCGTCAATCGCCAGAGCGGGGCCAAGCGCGCTGCCGCCAATGCCGATATGGATCAGATGCTTCACCTCACCCAGCGCGCCTTCGTGGATCGCCTCGACCAGCGACGCCATGCGCTGATGCAGGGCCTGCGCTTCCTCTACGCTGGTATCAAGGCCAACCCCGCGCATGGCGGTATGTTCGGCGGCGCGGCCTTCGGTGTTGTTGATCTTCTCGCCATTGAACAATTGCGCGCGGCGGCCATCGAAATCCATCGCCTGCGCCAGCTGCTCGAACTCGGCCAGATGCGCCGCGTCCAGATGGGTCTTGGACCAGTCAAAGCGGATACCGCCCAGATTATAGGCCAGTTCGTCCTCAACCTCGCCTTCGCTGTCCTCACCCAGCTCGATACGGGCCGAGAGCAGTTCAAGCCGGTTGGCATCCTGCGCGAACAATTGTGCCAGCGTGGGCTTGGGCAGCGCCTTGAGACGATCCCAGATCGCCTGAACCGTTTGTTGATTGGACACGCGCCTTGTCTCCTGCATGAGTGTCGAATGGGTCTGTCCCCCGCCCTATGCCCTGCCAAAGCCGCGCGGCCAAGGGGGCTGGACAGTCTCACCCCGCGCAAGAGGCCATGAATTCGTTTCAGCAGAAAGGCAGCATCTCGCATGCGCGGTAAAGCTTTGTAAGCAGGACTGATCAAACCGGCCCCGCCCAAGCCGCTCTCAACGTTCATCCAAGGCTCAGGCCGCAAACATCAAAACAGCGCCAAAAGCGGCTCTTTTCGGCGCGGAACCTGTCCCAAGCGGCCAAAGCGGCTTGACGCAGGCGCTTTCCGCCAACATGGGCCTATGGTAAGCCCTGCTTGAGGACTAAGCCAAGATGACCGATACCGCGCCCGGCGCCGATGACACCAACCCTGCCCTGAACGCTGCTGGCACACCTGCGCCCGCCGCGGGTAAAAAGCCGCAGGAAGAAGAAAATTTTTTCGTCTTCCTCGTCAAGCTGGTGCTTATCGTAGGCATCTTCCGCAGCTTTTTCTTCTCGCCCTTCAACATCCCCAGCGAATCGATGCTGCCGCGTCTGGTCAATGGTGACTATTTGCTGGCCGCCAAATGGCCCTATGGCTATTCGCAATATTCGCTGCCGCTCAGCCTGCCGCTGATCCCCGGCCGCATTTTCGCCAGCCAGCCCCAGCGCGGCGATGTGGTGATCTTCAAGGCGCCTCCGGCCAACCATGACGACTGGATCAAACGCGTGATCGGCCTGCCCGGTGACACGATCCAGATGAAGGGTGGCGTGCTCTATATCAACGGCAATGCCATGCCCAAGCAGCGGATCGAGGATTTCGAGATCGCCGTTTCGGCCAACACCCATTGCTATGAGCCGCGCTATGGCCTTGCGGTCAATTACGAGGTGAAGAAAGCCGATGGCAGCAAAGTCTGCCATTATCCCCAGTTCAAGGAAACGCTGCCCTCCGATGGTGGCAAGCCGGGCAAGAGCTACAATGTCATCGACATGGAGCCGACCCCGCAGGACAATACCCTGCCCTATATCGTGCCCGAGGGCGCGCTGTTCCTGATGGGCGATGACCGCGACAATTCGATGGACAGCCGCTTTTCCACCGACGTGGGCGGCATTGGCTATGTGCCGCAGGGCAATCTGGTGGGTCGCGCCACAATCATGATGTGGTCGACCGATGGCTCGTCCAACTGGCTGCTGCCCTGGACGTGGTTCACCGCTGCCCGCCTCAACCGCATCGGGGGCACCTTTTGAGCGCCTCCCCCTTGAATGAAGCAACCCGCGCCTTTCTGGCGCAGATGAGTGGTGTGAATGTCGGGGGCGAGGCCGAATGGGTCGCCGCCCTTACCCATGGCAGCTTTACCGCCCAGCTTGGCCCCAAGGGCAAGAGCGTGCAGGATTACCAGCGCCTTGAATTTCTGGGCGACCGCGTGCTGGGCCTGACCATTGCCGACTGGCTGTATAACAACGGGCAGGAAGCCGAAGGCCGCCTGTCGCAAAGGCTCAACGTGCTGGTCAGCCGCCAGATGTGTGCCAGCATCGCCCGCCAGATTGGCCTGCCCGAACACATACGTCTGGGCAAGCAGGCCCGTGATGATGGCGGATCGAACAGCGACAATATCCTTGGCGATGTGATGGAGGCGCTGATCGGCGCCTGTTTCCACCTGCATGGCTTTGACGCGGCCCGCGCCATGGTGCGCCGCCTGTGGGCTCAGGCGGTGGGTGGTCAGGCCGGCCAAGCCAAGCATCCCAAATCCGCATTGCAGGAATGGGCCGCGGGCAATCGTCGCAAGACTCCGGAATATCGACTGGTCGATCGTTCCGGCCCCGATCACGCCGCCCGCTTTACCGTGGCGGTGGGGATCAAGGGTGTGGGCGAGGTGGAAGCGGTCGCCAACAGCAAACAGGAGGCCGAAACCTTGGCCGCCGCAGAATTTTTGAGGCAATTTGGATGAGTGAAGTAGCAGAATCCTGCGGTCTTGTGGCCGTTATCGGGGCGCCCAATGCGGGCAAATCCACGCTGGTCAACGCGCTGGTGGGGCAGAAAGTGGCGATTGTGTCGGCCAAGGCACAAACCACTCGCGCCCGCCTGATGGGCATTGCGCTGGAACAGAGCGACAAGCACAACGCGCAGATCATTCTGGCCGACACGCCCGGCATCTTTGCCCCGCGCCGCCGTCTGGACCGCGCCATGGTCGCCGCCGCATGGGAAGGTGCGCAGGAGGCCGACGCCATTCTGATGGTGGTGGATGCCGCCAAGAAAAACCGCGAGGCTCTGTTCGAAATCCTCGAAACCCTGAAGGACCGGCCCGAGCGCAAGATTCTGGTGCTCAACAAGGTGGACCTGATCGCCAAGGAGCCCCTGCTGGTGCTGGCGCAGGAACTGGTAGGCATCATTCCGTTTGACGAGGTGTTCTTCATCTCGGCCTCCACCAATGATGGCGTGGCGCAGTTGAAGGCCCGTCTGGCCGATCTGATGCCCGTAGGCCCCTGGAACTTCCCCGAGGATCAGGTCTCCGATGCGTCCGAACGCCTCATGGCCTGCGAAATCACCCGCGAGCAGCTCTATCGCCAGCTGCATGACGAGCTGCCCTATGACAGCACGGTGCGTCCCGAAAGCTATACCCAGCGCAAGGATGGCAGCGTGGAAATCCACCAGCAGGTAGTGATCGCGCGTGAAAGCCAGAAGCCCATCGTGCTGGGCAAGCGCGGCGCGCGGATCAAGGCGATTGGCGAGGCCGCACGCAAGGAGCTGTCCGAGATCCTGGGCCAACCCGTGCATCTGTTCATCCATGTGAAGGTGGACGAAAACTGGGCCGACTCGCGTGAGATTTACGAGGAAATCGGCCTAGATTGGGTCAAGTGATACGCCAGAATACCTATCCTGTCCCACAGCGGGCCATTGCCTCTGGCCCGCTGTTGCGGCAGGAATTGTATCAGCCGTGCTACAAAGCTAGGGCTGATTTGAAATTCAGGAGCAAAGCCATGGCGGCAACGGAACCGGCAACCGGCTGACCCATGCTTTTTCTCGCAGGATGGGGGTCCGGCGGGAAAAGGGGGTAAGGGAAAGCGGGACGGAGTAATGGGTCAATGAGCGAATTTCTTGCAGCTTTACCGCAACGCTTGCGCGGGGCTTTCCCCGAGGAAGCCGAGCGCGGCATCGGGGCCGAGCGTCGCATGGGGCTGGCGCGGTGGCAAGAACTGGCCTTGGTCGGCTTTGCCTATTTGCTGGTGGGGTTGCTGGTGCGCGGGGGCACTTTGGGCTTTCCCGTCATCCATATTGACGAACAATTCTATCTGCTGGTGGGCGACCGCATGCTGCATGGCGCGGTGCCTTTTGTGGACATTTGGGACCGCAAACCAGTTGGCCTGTTCATCCTGTTTGCCGCCATGCGCCTGTTGGGTGGCGAAGGTATCCTGCAATATCAATTGGTGGCGCTGGCCTGTGTGGCGGGCACATCGCTGGTCATCTATCGCATCGCGCGTGAAATTGCGCCGCGTGCGGGCGCATGGTGGGCGGGCGTTGCCTATCAGCTCTATCTCTCGGCCTTCTTCTGCTTTGGCGGGCAGGCTCCGGTCTATTACAACCTGTTGATCGCGCTTTGCGCACTGGCCATGGTGCGCGTGTGGACTGCGCCCAATGACCGCCGCCTGTTCCTGCATGGCGCGGCGATCATGCTGGTCATCGGCGTGGCGATGCAGCTTAAATATACGGTGCTGTTCGAAGGCATGGCTTTTGGCTTTGCCCTGATGGCGCGGGCGCGCAAGGCGGGCTGGCATACGGCCCGCATTGCCCCTGCCGCAGCGGGCTGGGCCATGACGGCGTTGGTGCCGACGCTGGCCGCGTGGGGCTGGTATGTGACGCATGGCTATAATGATGAATTCATTCAGGCCAATTTCCTGTCGATCTTTGGCCGCCATGAAGATTTTGGCGGCTCCATGTTCCGCCTGTTCAAGGAAACCATGGCGCTCCTGCCCGTCTGGGTCGCGCTATTCTGGGCGCCGCGTCACCTGCCAAAGCTGGCTGGCCATGCCGCCTGCACCCAGTCTTTCCTGCGTTATTGGGCAGGCGCGGCTACGCTGGGCTTTTTGATCTTTGGCACATGGTATGACCATTATGTCGCGCCCTTGCTGGTGCCCCTGATGATCGCCTCGGCCCCTGCCCTAGGTCAGGCACGCCCGCTGCGTTGGATCACGCGGTTTATGATCGGGCTGGGCATTGTCGCCGCCGCCGTGGTGACCATT
Source organism: Novosphingobium umbonatum (assembly GCF_004005905.1). Lineage (GTDB taxonomy): Bacteria > Pseudomonadota > Alphaproteobacteria > Sphingomonadales > Sphingomonadaceae > Novosphingobium > Novosphingobium umbonatum. The sequence continues at coordinate 74,398 of NZ_SACO01000014.1, read as the reverse complement.
TACAACACCCGCCACCATGGCACGACCGAGCAGGTCGAAGCCGCCGCCGCGACGATCCGCGCCGCCGCTGTGACGCCGCAGGGCACGGGCTGCGCCTATATCAACGAAGGCGATCCGATCCTCTATCTGATGACCAACACCTGTTTTGTCACCCGCTATGTGTTCCCCAACCATCTCAACGGCATGGTCGATGTGAACGCGCTGGGTGTGAATGCAGCGCAGGAAGTGGCGCATATCATGGCCACCCGCCCGCAAGTGGTGGTGATGACGGTGCAGCCTTCATCCCTGCCGGTGAATTGGCAGACGCGGAATATGATTTTCAACGAATTGCACCGCGATTACCAGTTGCAGGCACTGCTGCCGGTGGGTTGGCGCGGGCTGTTGATCTATAAATTGAAGCCCGCAACTGCTGCGCCGCAGCCAGAGCCTACGCCCTCGCTGCTGGTTCAGAACAAGGGCAAGGGTGACGGGAACATCGCCCTGCGTTAAAATGCAGGAATAGCACCCACGAAAAAGCCCGGGGGAGGACATCCTCTCGCCGGGCTTTTTGTTATTCAGCAGCCGCTTTTTTAGCGGCGGGTTTCTTGGCCGCCGGCTTTTTGGCAGGGCTGGCCTTGGCGGTGGTTTTTGCAGCCGCCTTTTTCGGAGCGGCCTTTTTCTTCACCTCGCCTTCCGCGCCTTCCTCACCGTCGGTCTTTTTCGCCTTGGTCGCAGCAGCCTTCTTGGGCGCGGCCTTTTTGGCGGGAGCCTTCTTCTTGCCCTTAGCTGGCCCCTTGGCGGCGCGCTCGTCGATCAGGGCAATCGCCTGTTCCAGCGTCAGATCGTTCTGATCCACCGTCTTGGGCAGGGTCGCATTGGTGGTGCCATCGGTCACATAGGCGCCATAACGGCCCGCCAACAGCTTGATCTCGCCCCCGCTGGTGGGATGTGCGCCAAAGACCTTGAGCGGTTCGGCAGGCGCATTGCGGCTGCGGCCACCACCGGCGGCCGCTTCGGCCAGCTTGGCCACGGCCATATTCATGCCGGTCTCAAACACTTCAGCCGTGCCACGCAGGCGGGCATATTTGCCCTTATGCGCCAGATAGGGGCCATAGCGGCCAATGCTGGCGGTAATCGGCTCACCCGTTTCGGGATGCTGGCCAATGGTGCGCGGCAGGCTGAGCAGTTTAACCGCCCAGTCGAGCGTCATCTCGCCAATATCCTTGGGGATCGAGGCCATCTTCTTGGTCTCGCCATCGCCCATCTGGATATAGGGGCCAAAACGGCCAGACTTACGCAGGATGGGCTCTCCCGTTTCCGGATGCTTGCCCAGCTCGCCTTCCTCGCCCGCATCACCGCTGCCGCCCGGTTGAGCGAACTTGCGGGTGAATTTGCATTCGGGGTAATTGTTGCAAGCGATAAACGCGCCATAGCGACCGCCGCGCAGCGAGATACGCCCCGTTTCACATTGCGGGCATTTGCGCGGGTCCGATCCATCCTCCTTGGGCGGGAACAGATAGTCGGACAGGAATTCATCCAAAGCCTCGGTCACTTCCGAAGGCTTCTTCTCCATCACCTCGTCGCTTTTGGGCTTGAAGTCCTTCCAGAAGGCTTCGAGTAGCGCCTTCCACCCTGCACGCCCGCCCGACACATCGTCGAGTTCGTCTTCCATGCCCGCGGTGAATTCATAGGCCACATAGCGCGGGAAGAAGCGTTCGAGAAATGCGGTGAGCAACCGCCCCGATTCTTCTGCAAAGAAACGGTTTTTCTCGGTTCGCACATAGGCGCGATCCTTCAGCACCTGAAGCGTGGCCGCATAGGTGGAAGGACGACCAATGCCCAGTTCTTCCAGACGCTTCACCAAGCTGGCTTCGGAGAAGCGCGGCGGGGGCTGGGTGAAATGCTGGCTCGCCTCCACCTTGTCCTTCACCGGCATATCGCCCTTGTTCAACAAGGGTAGCAGATTACCGTCATCCTCGTCGCTATCGGGCTTGGCATCACGGCTTTCGTCATAGACCGCCATGAAGCCGGGGAATTTCACGACCTGACCGGTGGCGCGCAATTCATGCATGCCCGTGCCATCGCGCAGCGTCACCGTGGTGCGCTCCAGCGCGGCGCTGGCCATCTGGCTGGCAAGCGCACGCTTCCAAATCAGGCCATAGAGCTTGGCCTCATCACCGCTGCCATAGGTGTCGCGCTTGAAATCGGTGGGACGGATCGCCTCGTGGGCCTCCTGCGCATTCTTGGCCTTGGTTTCGTAATGGCGCGGCTTTTCAGGGCAATAATGGCCAGAGAAGCGGTCATGGATTTCCTGACGCGCGGCGGCAATCGCGCTGGGGTCCATCTGCACACCGTCGGTACGCATATAGGTGATGGCGCCTGCCTCATACAGGGTTTGCGCCACGCGCATCGTATGGCTGGCCGAAAAGCCCAGCTTGCGCGCGGCCTCCTGTTGCAGGGTGGAGGTGGTGAAAGGTGGATAGGGATTACGGCGGACCGGCTTGGTCTCCACCTCCTCCACGCGGAAAGCGCCGCTTTCCACCGCCGCCTTGGCGCGCAGGGCAATACCCTCATCGCCAAGGCTCAACTTGTCCAGCTTTTGCCCTTCAAATTTCACCAGACGCGCGGGGAAGCGGGTGCCATCCTGCATCAGGCTGGCGATGACCTGCCAATATTCCTGAGGGCGGAATGCCTCGATCTCGCGCTCACGCTCCACAATCAGGCGCAGGGCCACCGATTGCACACGCCCTGCCGATTTCGCGCCGGGCAACTTGCGCCACAGCACCGGAGACAGCGTAAAGCCGAACAGGTAATCCAGCGCGCGGCGGGCAAGATAGGCGTCGATCAGATCCTGATCCAGATCGCGCGGCTGTTTCATCGCCGTGGTCACCGCATCCTTGGTGATGGCGTTGAAGGTTACGCGCTGCACATCCTTGGGCAAGGCGCGGCGCTTGGCCAGCAGCTCGCGCACATGCCACGAAATAGCCTCGCCTTCGCGATCAGGGTCAGTCGCGAGGATCAGTCGGTCGGCCTGTTTGGCCAGATCGGAAATCTCGCGCACGCGGGATTGTTTGTCGCCATAGAGTTCCCAATCCATCGCGAAATCTTCGTCGGGGCGAACCGATCCATCCTTGGGCGGCAGGTCGCGAATATGGCCATAAGAGGCCAAAACGCGGTAATCCTTGCCCAGATATTTCTCGATAGTCTTGGCCTTGGCCGGCGATTCGACGATGACTAGCTGCATGGTATCTCTGGCAATCTGTAAAACGGGCAGGCGCGGGGGAAGCCATCGAGGCCACCCTTTTGCCGCCGATCATGAAGCAAGGCAACCACCCCCAAGCCTAGCCCGAGAGCCATTGCCTCACACGCACACACGAGGGTGGAGGCGGCAGGCCCCATCCGTCAAGGGGCCTTTGCAGGTAAGTTTGCTGTAACTGCACGATGGGCTTGGCGATAGGCGGCCAAGCGTTTGCGCAATTCCGCCAGCAATTCGGGCAGATCGGCAACCTGCTTCACACCATAACGCGCGGCGGTAATATCCACATTCCCCTTGCGCCAATAGCCTTCGGGGCACAGCACGATCAGCTTGCCCCCGCGCGCATGCAGGCCCATTTCCAGCAGGCTGACCGGCGCCTGTGATCCGGCGCTGAAATTCATGATCACGATGTCGGCGCTGTCCAGCGCGGCCAGTTCCCATTCCACTTGGGTGCGGAAATTGGGCTCCGATGCCACCGGCTTCCACGCCGGATTCCAGTCGGCACGGCGGGGGTTGAGCAGGTCCACCTCATCCTGCCCCAGCGCGGCGATCACTTCCTTTTGCCAGTCGGGCGCGTTGCCCATGTCGATGCTGCCGCCCAGAAACACGCGGGGGCGCATGTGATCGGCAGGCAGTGCCACGGGCGAGACAAACACCCTCGCCTCCTCGGCATGGGCCAGCCCACCCGCCAACAAAGCGACAACACCCATCAACAGCTTGATCATGGACGCAAAACCTTCATCCCCTTGGTGCGACTGGTCAAATGATACTGACGGCACAAGGCGCAGCGATAGGGCCGCAAGGTCACCTTGGCGGCCAAAGCCACCGCCACCGCTTCAGCCTCGCTGGCATAGCGGCGTTTACGGGCACATATGGCAGGGCGTGTGCGCAAAGGCTCCGTCAGTCGCCCTTGAGCAAGGCTTCGCGCACCACGGCAATGCCCGCCTTGCGCTGCTCGGCCAATTCCTTTTTCAGCACGGCAGGGTCGCGGGCGATGACAAAGCCAAAGGACACCCCGCCCTCCTTACCTTCCGTGGCGTGGTGCAACTTGTGCGCCTGTACCAGACGCTTGGCATAGCCGCGCTTGGGCACATATTTGAAATAGCGTTGATGGACCAAGCCGTCATGGATCAGCGTATAGACCACACCATAGAGCAAAATGCCCAGCCCGATCCATGTGCCCGGCTCCCAAGCCGCCACGCCCATCACCAGCGGGCTACCCACCGCAAAGGCCGAAATACTCATCACCGCACCAACAATGGCGTAAAGGTCATTCTTCTCGAACATCCGGTCGTGCCGCTCGTGATGGTCGCGGTGCCAGCCCCAGCCCCAGCCATGCATGATATATTTATGCGCGCTCCACGCCACGCCCTCCATGCCAAGGAATGTCGCCGCGATGACAAGGATGATCGAGAATGTGCTCATAGGGCCCCTATAGCCCCCTTCCCGCACCAAGGCCACCGGTCCAAATGTCCACCCTATATCCGTAGTTCGGCTAAAGGCCCCTTGTCTTTCGGTGCCCCCCTGCCTAATTCAGATGCATTATGACTGGCACCGCAAAAACACTCTACGAAAAGATCTGGGACGCCCATGTGGTGGAACGCCGTGAGGACGGCACTTGCCTGATCTGGATCGATCGCCACCTCGTCCATGAAGTCACCAGCCCGCAGGCGTTTGAAGCCCTGCGCGTATCGGGTCGCAAGGTACGCCGCCCCGATCTGACGCTGGCGGTGCCCGACCACAATCTGCCCACCACCGCGCGCCGCGATGCCGCTGGCGGCCGTATCCCCATTGCCGATCCTCAAAGCGCCCAGCAGTTGGAAATGCTGGAAAAGAACGCCCCTGCTTTTGGCATCCGCTATATCGGCGATGCTGACCGTGAACAGGGTATCGTCCATGTCGTTGGCCCCGAACAGGGCTTCTCGCTGCCCGGCGCCACCATCGTTTGCGGCGACAGCCACACCGCCAGCCACGGCGGTCTGGGCGCGCTGGCCTTTGGCATCGGCACGTCGGAAGTCGAACATGTGCTCGCGACGCAGACGTTGCTGCTCAAACAATCCAAGACGATGGAAGTGCGCGTCGAGGGCGAATTGGGCGCAGGCGTGACCGCCAAGGACGTTGTGCTGCATATCTGCGGTGTGCTGGGCGCCAGCGGCGGCACAGGCTATGTGATCGAATATACCGGCTCTGCCATCCGCAGCCTGTCGATCGAGGGTCGCCTGACCATTTCAAACATGGCGATCGAACATGGCGCCCGCGCTGGCCTTTGCGCGCCCGATGACAAGACCATCGCCTATGTAAAGGGCCGCCCCTATGCACCCAAGGGTGCCGATTGGGACAAGGCCGTGGCATGGTGGAAGAGTTTGGCTACCGATGCTGGCGCCACCTATGACAAGGTGGTGGTGATCGATGCCGCCGATATCCAGCCTACGGTTACTTGGGGCACCAGCCCCGAAGACACTGTGGCCATTGGCGGCGTGGTGCCTGCTCCGGAAAGCTTCGCCGATCCCAGCAAGCAGGAAGCCGCGCGCAAGAGCCTTGATTACATGGGCCTGACACCGGGGCAAAAGCTGTCGGATGTCGAGGTGCAGAATGTGTTCATCGGCAGCTGCACCAACAGCCGCATCGAGGACATGCGCGCCGCCGCCGCCGTGGTGAAGGGCCGCAAGAAGGCCGATAATGTCCGTTGGGCCATCGTTGTGCCCGGTTCGGGTCTGGTCAAGGAACAGGCCGAGGCCGAAGGTCTGGACAAGATCTTCATCGAAGCGGGTATCGAATGGCGCGAGCCGGGCTGTTCGGCCTGTCTGGCCATGAACCCCGACAAGGTGCCCGCAGGCGAACGTTGCGCCAGCACCAGCAACCGCAATTTCGTGGGCCGCCAAGGTCCGGGCGCACGCACCCATCTCGTTTCCCCCGCCATGGCGGCAGCGGCGGCGGTGACGGGCAAGCTGACCGATGTTCGTGAACTGATCGGGTGAGGCAGATATGAGCGAAGAAAGCGAAAAGAAGGAAGGTCGCAGCTGGGCAGGCGCCGCCACTCTGGCCGGTGCGGCGATTGGCTCGGCGGCTCTGGCTGCGGCGCTGATCTATGCCGGACGCCGCAAGGCCAAGGCTGCGCAAGAGCCCGCGCATCCTGAAGACGCTCCCGAAACCGATTGATCTGAAAGATTATCCCATGACCCCCATCAAGCACGTGGCTGGCACGGCAATCCCGTTTGGCCGCAAGAATGTGGACACGGATGTCATCATTCCGGCCCATTGGCTCAAAACCATCACCCGCACCGGCCTTGGCAAGGGTGCGTTTGAATCGATCCGCGCCGAAGAAGGCAATATCTTTGACGATCCAGCCTATGCTGGCGCGCAAATCCTGATCGCGGGCGACAATTTCGGCTGCGGATCGAGCCGTGAACATGCCGCATGGGCGCTGCTCGATATGGGCATCACCTGTGTGATTGCCCCCAGCTTTTCGGACATTTTCTCCGGCAATGCGTTCAAGAACGGTATTCTGACCGTGGTTCTGCCGCAGGAAGCCATCGACCGCCTGCTGGAAGTGGCCAAGGATCAGCCGATCGACATCGATCTGGAAACGCAAACGGTCACCACGCCGTTTCAGGACCGTTTCCAGTTTGAAATCGACCCTTTCCGTAAACATTGCCTGATCAACGGTCTGGACGAAGTGGGCCTGACCTTGGCCCGCGACGAAGCGATCCGCACGCATGAGGCCAAGATTGCAGCCGAACTTCCTTTCCTGGCCAATGTAGTAGCTGCCTGATTTTTTCTGCGCCTTTTTGCGCTAGCGCAAAGATAGGGCCGCTGCGAAATGCTGATGATGCAGATGTCGCAGCGGCCTATGCGCCAAATCGGGGGATTGAACCGAGGCCGCTGCGGCACTATCCCGACATAACGAAGGCGTGATACAACGCCTGACCAACACTCTTGCGGGAGGATGCCCCATCATGACCAGCTTTCAGGACCGCGAACGCGCCGAAGAGGCCAAGTTTGCCCATGACGGCGAAATGGATTTCCGAATCCACGCCCGCCGCAACCGCCTGCTGGGCACTTGGGCTGCCGAACGGATGAGCCTTTCGCCCGCCGAAACCGATGCCTATGCCAAATCGGTGGTGCAGGCCGATTTTGAAGAAGCCGGTGACGAAGACGTTGTCCGCAAATTGCTGGGCGATTTGATTAGCGCGGGCGTCGATGCCGACGAATCCGAAGTGCGCGCCGCGATGAAGCAGAAAGAGACCGAGGCGCGCCGTGCGCTGATGGGCGAAGTCTGAACCCGTCGCCATTCCAACCAACCAAGGACATTCCCCCATGCCCATGCAAGCCGACCAGATCGAGGCCATGATTTTGGCCGCCATTCCCGATGCTCAGGTGACGATCACCGATCTGGCGGGTGATGGTGACCATTATGCCGCGCATGTCGTTTCGGCCAGCTTTGCAGGCAAGCCGCGCATTGCCCAGCATAAGGCGGTCTTTTCCGCTTTGGGTGGTCGCATGGGCGGCGAATTGCACGCCTTGCAATTGACCACCGCGACACCCAATTAAGGGCCATCATTGACGGTCGGGCCGCAACCGACCACAATCAAGCCTTCCCCCGAAACCGTGGTAGAAAGTAAAACCATGTCCGACGCACAGACCCGCATCGCCGAGATCGTCAACAGCAACCCCGTGGTCCTGTTCATGAAGGGCACCGCACTTTTCCCGCAATGCGGTTTTTCCAGCCGTGCGGTGGCCATTCTGGAACGCCTTGGCGCGCCCTATGAAACGGTGGACGTGTTACAGGACCCCGAAATCCGCGCCGGCATCAAGGAGTTTTCGGAATGGCCGACCATTCCCCAGCTCTATGTGAAGGGCGAATTTCTGGGCGGCAGCGACATTATGATGGAAATGTATGAGGCTGGCGAGTTGCAGGACCTGCTGCAACAGCATGGTCTGGTGCAGGGCTAACCTGCTCCCACCCACAAAAAAGCCGCCTCGTTACGCAACGGGGCGGCTTTTTTTGTGGGCCGGTTTCGGCCCGTCAAGCGTGGCGGGGTCGGGAGACTGGGAACCGACCCCGCTTTTCTCGACGCGGGAAGCAAGGTGGAACGCGGAGACCGGGAAGCGCGCCACCTCTTTCGAGACTGCTTGATGCCTTCATCAAAGCACAAGGCGTGCCAAATCGCACTACCCATTGAAATGATGTGATTTCATATCAAACCATCAAGCATCGCCGTACCAATCTGTAAACTTTCCCGACACAGCTTGCGCTTTTGCCTCTACCCCCGCATTTTATGCGCCATGCTTGGCCAAGATAGTGACAAAATCCCCGCCGCCACACTGGTTGTCTTTCGCCAGTCCATCGGCGATGCCGCGCCGCAAGTGCTGATGGTGGAGCGCGCCTCCACCATGCGCTTTGCCGCAGGGGCGGCGGTCTTTCCCGGCGGACGGGTGGATGCAGCGGACGTAACGCTGGCCGAAAACCTGGGCGATCCCTCTCCACAGTGCATCGGTCGCATCGCTGCCATCCGCGAAACTTGGGAGGAAACGGGGCTTGCACTTGGGTTCAACCGGAGCTTGAGTGCCAAAGAAGCCGCCGAAGGTCGGCACCTGTTATTGCAGCATAAAGCCTTGGCTCCGGTGCTCAAGGCGCTGGATTTAAGGCTCGACCTCGACACCCTCCCCGCCTTTGCCCATTGGCGGCAACCGACTGTCGGTGGATTTGACACTCTGTTCTTTCTGGCCAATCTGGGCAGCGGTCGGGTCGATCTGGCGGTGGATGCGACCGAGAACACCAATCTGTTCTGGGCCACGCCCGCTCAGGTGCTGGCCCGTGCCGATGCGGGGGATTTGCGTATCATTTTCCCCACCCGCCGCAATCTGGAGCGCCTTGCGCAATTTGCCTCCTATGCGCAGGCGGTGGAAAATGCCGCCCGCCACCCGATCCGCCCGATCAGCGGCCAACCTTGCGAGAAAAATGGCGAGGCTTGGCTGATGATACCCGATGGTCTGGGCTATCCGGTGCTAGGCGAAAGGCTGGCGACCGCGCGGCGGGGGTAATTCTCAACCTATACGTTTAAAGCGCCATTTGACTTAGCGCCGCATTGGCGGACAGAAGCGGCAAAAGTTCACACGGAGTCGGCCCTTTGTACCCCAACCCCAACATTAACCTGCGCTTCTTTGCCTCTGCCAGCGCCGCAACCCTTTTGCTGGCGCAACCAGCCCTTGCCAAGGCCCCCGCGCACAAGCCTGTTGCCATGCAGCCCATCACCGTGGCTCCGGCCCAAGGCGATGCCAAGGCAGGTACCGCCGCGCATGTGATGGTGGCCGCCGCCAATCCTTTGGCCGTGCAAACGGGCCTCCGCATTCTGCAGGCAGGCGGCAGTGCGGTGGATGCGGCTGTCGCGGTACAGTCGGTGCTGGGGCTGGTCGAACCGGAAAGTTCGGGTCTGGGCGGCGGGGCCTTCCTGCTGTTCTATGATGCAAAAACCCGCAAGGTGACCGCCTATGACGGGCGCGAAGTGGCCCCCAAGGGCGCCGACCCCAAGCAGTTCATCGGCCCCGATGGCAAGCCGCTCACCTATTTCCAGGCGGTGACCGGCGGCATTGCCAGCGGCGTGCCCGGCGCGATTGCTATGCTGGAATTGGCGCAAAAGGAACATGGCAAGCTGAAGTGGAGCGCCCTGTTCGGCGAGGCACGCAAGCTGGCCGATGAAGGGTTTGAAGTGACCCCCAAGCTGGCCCGCGCGATTGTCAGCGCCGCGCCGCAGGCCAAGGGCGCCGATGCTCAGGCCTATTTCTTCAAAGCGGATGGCACGCCCTACAAGGCAGGCGAGCATATTATCAACAAGCCCTATGCCGCCACGCTGGACAAGATTGCCGCGCAAGGGTCCAAGGCGATCCTGACCGGCGAATTGGCCGAAAAGATCGTCGCCAAGCTGCATAGTGGCACTTACCCCAGCACAATGACGCTGGCGGATATGGCCGCCTATCAACCCAAAAAGACCGAAGGCCTGTGCCTGCCCTATCGCGCCCATGTGGTCTGCACCCCGCAGGCCCCTTCGGGCGGCGTGGCCGTGCAGGAAGCGCTGGGCCTGCTGGCGCGCACCGACATCAACAAGCGCGGCCCGCAAGACCCTGTGGCATGGCTGCAATTCGCGCAGGCAAGCCGCCTCGCCTATGCCGACCGCGACCGTTATGAAGGCGACCCCGCCTTTGTGCCCTTCCCCAAGGGCTTGCTGGCGCCCGACTATCTGGCCCAGCGCGCCAAGCTGATTGGCAATAGCATCCAGCCCGTCACCTATGGCGTGCCCAAGGACGCGCCCAAAGTCGGCCCCGACGCCACCAAGGAACCGGGCGGCACCAGCCATTTCGTGATCGTGGACGCGGCGGGCAATGTGGTATCCATGACCACCACGGTGGAAAGCATCTTCGGCAATGGCCGGATGGTGGATGGGTTCTTCCTCAACAACCAGCTGACCGATTTTTCCTTCACCCCCACCGACAGCGATGGCACCCCCGCCGCCAATGCGGTGGCCGGAGGCAAGCGTCCGCGCTCCAGCATGTCGCCCACGATCGTCCTGTCGCCCAAGGGTGATTTCGAGATCGGCGTGGGCTCGCCCGGTGGTTCGGCGATCATCGCCTATGACCTGAAGGCGCTGGTGGCGATGCTCGATTGGGGCATGGCTCCGCAATCGGCGGCCAGCCTGCCCAATCTGGTGGCGCGTGGCGACAGTTTTGGAGCTGATCCCTTCCCGCAGGACATTACCGCGGCCTTGGCCACCAAGGGTCTGGTACTGCAAACCGCGCGCGGGGAAAACTCCGGCATCCATATCGTGCTGCGCCGTAGTGCAAAACAAGGCGGCGGCTATAGCGGTGCCGCCGACCCGCGCCGCGAAGGCGTGGCCCGCGGCTTCTGATACAAACAAAGGGGCGGCTCACCACCGCCCCTTTTTCTTATCCCCGCCGCATGATGAATTCATCGTCCAGCCAGTCGCCCACCGCGAATTGATATTCGCCCACAATGGCAAAGCCGCGACCGGCATAGACATGCTGCGCTTTCAGATTCCCCTGCCATACGCCCAACCAGATTGGGCGTCCCTGCGCCGCCAGATGGTCCAGCCCCAGATCGAGCAGCTTTTTGCCCAGTCCTGCCCCTTGCGCGCTGGCCTTCAGATAGAGTTGGTATAATTCCCCATCGCCTTCCTTACATTCGGGATGCGGCACTTTGGCGGGGCCGACATGGCAATAGGCGACCAATTCGCCCGCCTCATCCTGTGCCACCCAAGTCCGGTGCGACGAATCGGCCAATTCGCTGGCCACCTTCGCCTCGCCATAGGATTCGCGCTCGAAAATCGCCAAATCTGCCGGCGGATAGGGAATCGCAAAACCACCGGCTCCAAAAGTTTCACGGAAACAGAAAAGTTTGAGTGCGGCGAGCGCGGGCACATCATCGCCATGTGCAAGGCGGATTGTATAGTTTTTGGTCATGCAAACGATCTAAACCAGCCCAAAGCGCCGCGCAATTGCGCCGATTGACGCATGAATATCCCGTTGCGGAAATTATGCTTTCCAACCTGTTGCGACTACGCCCCGCGCCTCCACGGATCAGGGCTAACACGAAATACTGACCCTAAGGCGCATAATTAACGGCGAATTTTCCAACATGTCCCGCAATGGGGAGAAAAACGTTGCTGCGCATCGGCATATCAGCCAAATTTCTGGCTGCCTTTTCCGTCCTGCTGGTGGTTATGGCCGCCATGGGCACTTTCGCGGTGGCCAAGATCGGTGAAGTTAACGCCATTTCGGCTGATCTTCGCGACCGCTGGCTGCCTGCATCGCAGGCTTTGGGCGATGTCCACGCCTTCATCTCGCAATATCGCATCAAGCAAAGCGCCTATATCACCGCCACCAGCGAAGGCCAAAAAACGCGCCAGACCAAGATGCTGCGCGCTGCTCAGGCGGCGATTGGTGAACGTTTGGGCGATGTGGAAAAGCTGACGGCTGACGGCGAACAGAAGGCTGCCTTTTCCAAGCTGAAGCAGGACTGGGAAGCCTATACCACCCAGAACACTCAGATGCTGGAATTGACCGATGAGGCTGCGGCCAAGGCCATGTTCGAAGGCGATTCCCTCAACGGTTTCTACACCGTGGAAGACGATCTGCTGCAACTGATCGACCTCAACACCAAAGGCGCCAATGCGGTTTCGGCCAAGTCTGCCGCCATTTACGCGCAGGCCCGCAGCTTCATCGTCGCCACCGCCGGCGCCGGTGTGGTGATCGCGCTGGCCATGATGGCCATGATGATGAGCACCGTCGCCCGCCCGATCTCGCGCATGAGTGAAGCGGTGGCCCGTCTGGTGCAGGGCGATATGTATGTCGAAGTGCCCGCCACGGGTCGCCACGACGAATTGGGCAGCCTTGCCCGCGCACTGGACAGCTTCAAGTCACTGTTCGCCGCTGATCAGGAACGCACCCAGGCCGAACTGGAGCGCGCCAAGGAAACGCAGGTGACCATCGATGCCATCGGTTCGGGTCTGGCCGAATTGGCCAAGGGCAATCTGACCCACCGCGTGCCGGAAAATGGTCAGGGTGCGTTGGGCAAGCTGCATGTCAATTTCAACGAGGCGGTGGGCCAGCTTTCCACCGTGCTGACCGAGATTGTCGACGGTTGCGATGCGATCCGCCGTGGTACCGACGAAATCGCCGCTGCCAGTGGCGACCTCTCGCGCCGCACCGAGCATCAGGCCAGCTCGATTGCCGAAACCAGCCGCACGCTCAATGAATTCACCGGCACGGTGCGCGTCACCGCCGACAATGCCCGCCAGACCAGCAGCCGCCTTGCCGTGGCGCGCAGCACGGCCGTCTCGGCGGACTCGCAAGCCATTCAGGCGGTGCAGGGTCTGCAGGCGATTGAAGCCTCCAGCCGCGAAATGGCCGAAATTGTCGGTGTGATCGACGGCATCGCCTTCCAGACCAACCTTCTGGCGCTCAATGCCGGTGTGGAAGCCGCCCGAGCAGGTGACGCTGGCAAGGGCTTTGCCGTGGTGGCCAATGAAGTGCGTGCGCTGGCCCAGCGCAGCGCGGACGCTGCCAAGGATATTCGCGCGCTGATCACCACCTCGAACGATCAGGTGTCTACGGGTGTGGCTCTGGCCACGGCGAGCGGCGATGCCTTGCGCCAGATCGTGGGCGAAGTGGCGCAGATTTCCGAACTGGTGGAGGAGATTGCCGAAGCCGCACAGAAGCAGTCGTCGAACATCGACGAAATCTCGCAAATGGTCACGTCGATGGACCAGTTCACCCAGCAGAACGCGGCGATGGTGGAGGAAAGCTCGGCCAGCACGCATAATCTGTCGGACGAAACGCAGCGTCTGGTGGAAAAGCTGCAACGCTTCCGCCTTGAACGCGGCATGGGTGGCCATGCTCCGGCCCGCAGCAGCAGCTTCAGCGCGGCCCCGGCCAGCAATGATGTCGCCCTGCCCAGCTTTAACCGCAGCGCCAGCATCGCGCCCATGCCAGCGCGCACCCAAGGCGCCAATGCGTTGAAAGTCGAAGAGGACTGGTCGGAATTCTGACCACAGGGAAGTTACCTAAGACCCTAAGAAATACTCGATAACTATATATTTTTCCCTGTTTTTATCTCTCGCCCCAATATTCTTTCTTCATAATCCAGCACAAGCTTTGCAACCCGAAAGGCTCAATAACATCATGACCACTCTTTTCAGCAAGATTACCCTCGGTCTGGCTGGTGCGCTGCTGGTGGCCTCGCCTGCTATGGCGCAGGCTCCCGAGTGGACCAAGCAGGTGACCCGCATGTTTGCCTCGAAGCAGACCTACCCCTCGACCGCCCAGATGCGCGGTGAAGAAGGCACCGCCAAGGTGAAGGTCTTTATCGGCGCCGATGGTTCGGTGGAAAAGGCCGAACTGGTGGCTGGCACGGGTTCGGCCTCGCTGGACAAGGAAGCGCTGTCGGTGCCTTCGAAGGTTGGCCGCGTTCCCGCCCCCCCTGCTGGCGCCACCACGCTGACTGTCCCGATGACGTGGAAGCTGGCCTAACCGCCATCTGATTTTCCCGAAAATCCCGATTAAGGTCTCGCAAGCTCCCTCCCTCCGCGAGACCTTGGCCAAGGGGTCAGCCGCAAGGTTGGCCCCTTTTGCCATGCTGGCCGCAGCGAATTGAATCGACTCGCGTAATTTTCTTGCTTTGTGCGAACAAGCCTGCTAGCGGCCTGCCCAAGCATAACCGGCGTAGGGCGCCTATCGCCCCTTTCAAACGCAGGAACGGACCGCGTGAGGGCATCCCTTGATGGATTTGCCCGCCCCGCTTCCCAAGGGTTGTGTGTTTGTAACGCTTCCTCTTCACGCAGGGCTAGCGGCGGATGCCACCTGCTTTGCCGCGCGCAGCCCTATGCGCGCGCCGATGCGTTTTATTGAAAGACACGTCATGTCCTATTTTTCCGACCTTGGTCTGGCCGAGCCCTTGCTGCGCGCCCTCGAAGCCAAGGGCTATAACGACCCCACCCCGATCCAGCAGAAGTCGATCCCCGCGCTGATCGAAGGCCGCGACCTTTTGGGTCTGGCCCAGACCGGCACCGGCAAGACGGCGGCCTTCTCGCTGCCCTCGCTGCACCGCCTGATCACCAATCCGCAGCCGCGCAAAAGCGCCTCCTGCCGCATGCTGGTGCTTTCGCCCACGCGTGAACTGGCGGCGCAGATTGCCGAAAACATGCGCGGCTATGCCAAATTTGTGAACATGAGCATCCAGTGCATCTTCGGCGGCGTCCCCGCGGGCAAGCAAGCCCGCGCTCTGGTGCCCGGTTGCGATGTGCTGGTGGCCACGCCTGGCCGCCTGCTCGACCTGATCGACCAGCGCGCCTTTACCCTGCGCGATGTGGAAATCTTCGTGCTGGACGAAGCCGACCAAATGATGGACCTCGGCTTCATCAACCCCTTGAAGCGCATCGCCCGCCTGTTGCCGCAACAGCGCCAGAGCCTGTTCTTCAGCGCCACCATGCCGCAGGCGATCGAAGCCCTGGGCAAGCAATTCATCAACAATCCGGTCAAGGTGGAAGTTGCCCCGCAATCCACCACCGCCGAACGGGTTGAACAGCGCGCCATCCTGATCAGTCAGTCGGAAAAGCAGGCTTTGCTGACCATGACCCTGCGCGCTGGTCTGGCCGAAGGCGCGGCTGATCCGATCGAACGCGCCATCATCTTCACCCGTACCAAGCATGGCGCAGACCGTGTCGTGCGTCACCTGACCCCTGCCGGTATCGAAGCCGCCGCCATCCATGGCGACAAGAGTCAGGCGCAACGCACTGCCGCTCTCAAGGGTTTCCGCGAAAACCGCATCAAAGTGCTGGTCGCCACCGATATTGCCGCACGCGGGATTGACGTTTCGGGCGTCAGCCATGTGTTCAACTTTGAAATCCCCAATGTGGCCGAACAATATGTGCACCGCATTGGCCGCACCGCCCGCGCTGGCGCCGATGGCATCGCGCTCAGCTTTGTGGCCGAGGACGAACGCCCCTATATCCGCGCCATCGAACGCCTGACTGGCGTGAAGCTCAAGATCCTCCCCCTGCCGGAAGACTTCCTGCGCGAAGCCGCCCGCCTGCCTGCCCCTGCCAAGCGCACCAGTGGCGAAATGCAGGATGCGGCACGCCGCGATGGTGGCCGTCGTGACGGTGGCCGCCGCGATGGCGGGCGCAGCGAAGGTGGGCGCCGTGAGGGTAGCCGTAGCGAAGGCGGGCGCCGCGAAGGTGGGCGCAGTAACAATGACCGCCGCCTGAGCGTGCATGGTGACCGTCCCCGCGATGGTGCCCGCAGCCAAGGCCAGCGCGAGGCCGACCGCGCCCGTGGCGAACGCCGCGATGCCGAACGTCGCAACCGCGATGGCGCAGCCCGCCCCGCTGCCGCCGGTCCGCGTGGTGCGCGTCCGGCCCCCGTGCGCAGCCAGTTCGACCCTCTGCGTGAAAATGTCGACGCCGCACCGCGCGGTAACGGTCAGCGCCGCCAGCGTCAGGGCTAATCGCTTCTGATCCTGCGAAAAAGGGCGGCCAAAAAATGGCGGGAGGTGCATCGCACTTCCCGCCATTTTTGTATGTTCACACTGCGGCGGTAGAAACGCCAAGTTCGGGGATGCCGATAGACCGGCGGCCGCCGTAATCAGTCTTCACCACAATCAAACCACTCTTTTCCAGATGGTCCAGCAAGCGGCGAATGCGCCCTGGCGAACTGGTCCCATAGGCACGAGCCAAGGCCTCATCATCGGGGCAAGGCGCCTCATCGATGGCGGCGCGGGCGATCACCAGAAAAGGCGCCAACAGGTCATCGGGCACCGCGCGCGACAGGCCGAGCAGCGCAGCCCATTCCTCGTCCAGCGGGCGGAAGATACCAGCGAGAGCCATGGCAAAACGGCGGCGGAATTGCGTCACATCACCCGCATGCGCGCCAATCTTCTTCATGCGGCAACGCACGGTAAAGTCCTGATACAGGCTGGCAATCGGCTGATAGGTGCAGTCCGGCTCCTCGACAATATCGGCCATGATCTGCGCCATGATGTCCTGCACCTCGGCCTGAGGCAGGCTGGGCGGGGCGGGCACATGGGCGGCGCTGAACAGGTTGGGGCCGCTATTGTCCTCCAGCGGTTCTTCGCCCGGCGCCGTGGCCATCACATAGGTGCTGATCTGCTCCATCAACTCGCCCGCATCGGGGCGGGCCATACCGGCCAGCAAAGGCGTTTCCTCGGCGGCCAATTCCGCCGCAGTCGGCGCGGCATGGAGTAGCGCATGCAGATCATCCCCCGTGACCGAGGGCGGCGGCAACAGGCCGGTGGATACCGCGCGACTGGTAGTCTTTACCCCGCCGATCCG
The DNA here is from genome assembly GCF_004005905.1 of Novosphingobium umbonatum. Lineage (GTDB taxonomy): Bacteria > Pseudomonadota > Alphaproteobacteria > Sphingomonadales > Sphingomonadaceae > Novosphingobium > Novosphingobium umbonatum. Next base: position 57,301 of record NZ_SACO01000014.1, on the reverse strand, counting down.
CACCGATACAGGCCGCCGCGTGATGGCTGGCCCCAGCGCCAGAAACTGCCCCCGCGCCAGATCGCGGATGGTTTCGGCCTGACGCCGGTCCATGCCCAGCAGATCCGCCGCACGGGCCATGTCGATATCCAGAAAGGTGCGGCCCATCAGGAAATTGCTGGCCTCTGCTGCCACATTCTTGGCCAGCTTGGCCAGACGCTGGGTGGCGATAATCCCCGCAAGGCCGCGCTTGCGCCCGCGACACATCAGATTGGTCATGGCCGATAGCGACAGGCGGCGCACTTCATCGGTAACATCACCGGCCGCAGCGGGGGCAAACATCTGCGCCTCATCCACCACCACCAAAGCAGGATACCATTGTTCACGCGGGGCATCGAACAGGGCATTGATGAAGGTGGCCGCGCAACGCATCTGCGCCTCGATCTCCAGCCCGTCCAGCGCCAGCACCACGCTGGCGCGATGCTGGCGCACGCGGGCGGCCAGACGCTCCAGATCCTTGGTCGCATAGGCCGCGCCATCGACCACAATATGGCCGAACGGTTCGGCAAGCGTGACGAAATCGCCTTCCGGATCAATCACCACCTGCTGCACCAGCGGGGCGCTTTCCTCCAGCAAACGGCGCAGCAAATGCGACTTGCCAGAGCCCGAATTGCCCTGAACCAGCAAGCGCGTGGCCAGCAATTCCTCGATATCAATCGGAACCGCTTTGCCGTTCGATTCTTCGCCTATGATGATGGATGCAGTCACGCCTGCGCATCTAGCCGCTGGGGCGCGGCGCGGCTAGGGTTTGGGGGGAAGTTTTCCAGAGATTGCTTGGGAATTTTGCAGGCAATTTGCCTCCGGCGGGCAAAGGGACTCGTCCCTTTGCAATCCCGTTAATGAACGCGCGAAGCTGCAAGCACAGCGCAAGATCGACGCCCCGCGGGTTTTAAAGCGCTTCGGGCAATAGCGCCACATCGCCAGCCAAGCGCCACCCCATAAACGGGATTGTTAAGGGCCCCCGCCCTTAACCCGACGGAGGCCTATTACCCCCGCAAAACCTCCACCCCCAAAGCCTCAGCCACCTTGATCCCGTCCACCGCCGCCGACAGGATGCCGCCAGCATAGCCAGCCCCCTCCCCCGCTGGATAGAGCCCGCGCGTGTTGAGCGACTGGAAATCCTTGCCGCGGGTGATGCGCAAGGGGCACGACGTGCGGGTTTCCACGCCAGTCATCACAACATCGGGGTGGTCATAATTGGGGATCTGGCGGCCAAACACCGGCAAAGCCTCGCGGATAGCCTCGATCACATAGGGCGGCAGGCAGAGCGACAGGTCCGTTAGCTTCACCCCCGGCTTATAGCTGGGCACCACCGCGCCAAATTCACCCTCGGACGGGCGACCGGCCAGGAAATCGCTAACCTTTTGCCCCGGCGCGCAATAGTCGCCGCCACCGGCGGTAAAGGCAAGGCTCTCCCATTGGCGCTGGAACGCCATGCCTGCCAAAGGCTCGTCGGGATAATCCTTGCCCGGATCGACCGTCACCACAAGGCCGGAATTGGCGTTGAATTCGGCGCGGGAATATTGGCTCATGCCATTGGTGACCACGCGGCCTTCCTCGCTGGTGGCCGCCACCACGCGCCCGCCGGGGCACATGCAGAAACTGTAAACCGCGCGGCCATTGCTGGCCTGATGCGATATGGCATAGGCCGCCGCGCCCAAAATGGGGTTGCCCGCGCATTGTCCGAAACGCGCCGTGTCGATCCAGCTTTGCGGATGCTCGATCCGCACGCCAATAGCGAAAGGCTTGGATTCCAGAAACACGCCGCGTTCGTGCAGCACTTCAAACGTGTCGCGACTGGAATGGCCCAGCGCCATCACGCAATGGCGCGCGGGCAGATAGGATTCGCTGCCATCCTTGGTGCTGACCAGATGAAGGCCCACCAGATGACGCGCATCCCCCTCGCCTTCAATGTCGAAATCGCGCACGCGGGTCTGGAAACGGTATTCGCCGCCCAATTGCTCGATCTTTTCGCGCATACTCATCACCATAGTGACAAGGCGGAAAGTGCCGACATGCGGGTGCGCTTCATAAAGAATGTCGTCAGGCGCACCGGCTTTGACAAATTCGGTCAACACCTTGCGCGACAAGTGGCGCGGGTCCTTGATGCGGCTGTAGAGCTTACCATCCGAGAAAGTGCCCGCCCCTCCCTCGCCGAATTGCACATTGCTTTCGGTGGAAAGCTGATGACGGCGCCACAGGGCCCAAGTGTCTTTGGTGCGTTCACGCACGGCGGTGCCGCGTTCGATGATGATGGGCTTCAAACCCATCTCCGCCAGAATCAGCGCCGCCATCAGCCCGCAGGGGCCAGCGCCGATCACCACGGGGCGCAGACCCGCATAACCTTCGGGCGCCACCACCGGCAGGCGATAGGCGGTGTCGGGCGCGGGGCGGATATGGCTATGGCCGGGGAAGCGGGCTAGCACTTCAGCCTCGTCCTCCACCTCCACATCAAACACATAGACCAGCTTGATCGCCGATTTCTTGCGCGCATCATTGCCACGCCGCACCATATTCACCCGCAGCAGCCTGTCGGGCGCAATCCCCAGCATGGCGCAAATGGCAGGGTCAATCGCCTCGGCGGCGTGGTCGAGCGGCAGGGTCAGGTCAGAGATACGGATCATCGCCGCGCCTTACAGGCTTTGCCCCCGTTTGGCCAGACAGGCCGAGCGCTAGACCGGCTCCCCCGCCTCGCGCGCACGTTCCACCACCAAGGCTTCATCCCGCCGCACGCGCATGGCCAGCGCCACCAACACCGCCACCAAAGGCACCGCCACCCAATTGATCGACAGGATCGCCCGCCCCAGATCGCCCCCGCTGGCATCCGAAATCATCCCCACAATATAGGGGCCGATGCCAAGGCCGGTGATGGTCGACACCACCAGATAGGTGGAGGATGTCATCCCCCGCATGCGCGGCAAAACCTGATCATACAGCACGGCATAAAGCGGCGGCATCCACATGGTCAGCACAAAACTATAGGCGACAAAGCGGGCATAGAAGCTGCCCGCATCGGGCGCATGATAGACCCAAATAGCCAGCAGCGGCGATCCGCCCATGGCGAAAATGGCAATCAACACCCGCCCCAAGCCGGGCAGGCGCTGGTTGGCCCAGTCGGTCAATGGCCCCGCCACCATCGGCCCAACCACGCCCAGCCCCGCCGACAGCAGGCCAAATTGCAGACCGGCTTGCGCGGGCGAGAGGTGATAGACTTTCATCAGAAAGGCAGGCGTAAAGGCCATGCAGCCGTAATTGATCATGCTCTGCAAAGAGCCCGCCAGCATCGACAGGCGCAAGGATGGGCTGCACATCACCGCATAGGCGGGCGGATCGACCAGCCTTTGCGATTGCATCAGGTTCAGCATGGCGAACAGGCCCACGCCCACCACGATCCATTGCAGATCATGCGGGCTGAGGCTGACCAGCCCCAAATGCACCAGCGGGCGCGGGCTGAAAGCTGCCCCCATCCGCGCCGCCGCCACCATGGCCAGCACAATCGCCACACTGCCCCCCAGATTGACCGCCCAGACGCGTGCCTCAGCACCACGCCGCGCCATCAGCCACCAATTGCTGACTGGCAGCACCGCGCCCAGCACTGCCCAAGCCGCCGCAAAGGGCCGCGCTTCGGGCACAGTGGGGATGCCATCGGCCGCCCCGCGTTCCGGTTCGCGCAGGCGCCACAGCAGCAACGCCAAGGGCAGACCGGGCAGCGCGGCGAGGATGAAAGCGAATTGCCATCCTTTCAGTGCGAAGGGCGCCGCGCCTGGAAATCGCCCATCCCACCAATCCGCCGCCATGCCACCCAGCACGCTGGACAGGCCCAACCCAATAGCGATTGCCGCCGCCAGCACCGCCATGGCCAGCCCGCGCCGCGCCTTTGGGAAATAGTCGAAGATCAGGCTGGTACCCGCAGGCTGGCTGGCCGCCTCGCCAATACCTACGCCAAGGCGGGACAGGGCCAGCAAGGCAAAGCCGCTGGCAAGCCCCGCAAGGCCGGTCGCCATCGACCATAAAGCGATGCAGCAGGCCAGCAGCCAAGTGCGCCGCCAACCATCGGCCAAGCGCCCCAAAGGCAGCGAGAAAAGCGCATAAAACAGCGCGAAAACCGTGCCATACAGCAGGCCCATCTCCGCATCGCCAATCGCCAGATCATGTTTGATGCGCGGGGATAGAATGGCCAGAATATTGCGGTCCAGTAGGCTGAGACATTGCGTGGCCGACACCAGCGCCAAAGCATACCATCCGCCGCGCAGCACTTTGCGCCCCTGCACCAAAGGCATTTGCCCCGATTGCATGTCCATTCCATCCTCTCCACCGGCATTTGCTGCCGTTATGTTCCATAGCGTAACCTTGGGGCCGCGCCTTGCATAGGGGAAAAGAACAGGATTCCTGACAGAACCTCTCAAGCCTTGCGCACAGCCTTGCGCTTAGGGCCCGAATGCGTCAGGGATGCAGGCGGGGCGTGGGACTTGGCGTGATGCGACACGGCGGGCACCATGTTGGGGAAGCATCGGGAGTGCTTCTATGTTGTTGAAACGAATATGGGTCGCTTTATGCGGTCTGGCCGTGCTATGGGCCTTTGCCCCATCGGCACAGGCGGCGGGAATCGCCAGTCTGGCGCCGGTTGCGCCGGTGGTGTCCTGCGCCAGCCTTGCCTCCACCGATCTGTCCAGCGCATTGGGCGCCAAGGCGGAGTGGCACGCCAGCGAAGTCAACGGTGACAAGGCCTATTGCCAGATCACCGGCACCATTGCGCCATCGATCAAGGTGGAGATCCGCCTGCCCTTAAAAGGCTGGACCCAGCGCTATCTGCAAACCGGCTGCGGCGGGCTTTGCGGCAATTTGCGCATCGATACGGGCAAGGCCGAGGGCTGCGCCCCCGTCACCGATGGCAGCATCATTCTGGCCAGCACGGATATGGGCCATCAGGGCAATGACATGGCCTGGGGCGATGACCAGCACAAGCGCGAGGATTTCGCCTATCGCAGCCTGCATCTGACCGCCGTGGCGGCCAAGTCCTTTGCCAAGGCTTTCTATGGTCAGGCGCCGCGCTATTCCTATTTTGCCGGATGCAGCGATGGCGGACGCGAGGCGCTGATCATGGCGCAGCGCTATCCGCTGGATTTTGACGGGATCACTGCCGGTGCGCCCGCGCTCAATTTCAGCGTGCAGAACAGTTTCCATCACGCATGGCTGGCCAAGGTCAACACCGCGCCCGATGGCAAGCCGATCCTGACCGCTGCCGATATTCCGGTATTGGCCAAGGGCGTGATGGATGCTTGCGACAAGCTGGACGGGTTGAAGGACGGCCAGATCACCGATCCGCGCGCCTGCCATTACAACCCCGCCATGCTGGAATGCGTGGGTGCCTATGAGGCAGGCAAATGCCTGACCGCCGCGCAAATCGCCACGGTGCGCGCCATTTATCAGGGCGCGCGCACCGCCGATGGCAAGGCATTGGAAGTCGGACCCTTGATGCCGGGCAGCGAGAAGAACTGGATCGGTGTTTTCGTGCCCTTTGCGCCCGACGCTCCGATCTTTTCGGGCAAGATCGCGTTGGATGCGATCAACCATGTGATGTTCACGCCCAATCCGGCCAAGCCCTATAGCGTGCAGGACTTCCCCTTTACCGAGGCGATGTTCCGCCAATTGGAACCGGCCCGCGCATTGTATAATGCGGACAATGCCGACCTCTCGGCTTTTTATGCCCATGGCGGGCGGTTGATCCTGTGGCATGGCTGGGCCGATCCGCATATCAGCCCGCTCAACACGATCGACTATTTCGAACGTGTCGGCGCCAAGATGGGCAAGGACAAGCGCGATGCCTTTGTACGCCTGTTTCTGATGCCGGGTATGGGCCATTGCTCGGGCGGCGACGGGCCGAGCGATTTCCCGCTGCTGGCCAATATCATGGGCTGGGTCGAAGGTGGCGAGGCTCCCAGCGCCATGGTGGCCAAGCGCGCCACGCAAACCCGCGAAGGCCTGCCGATGGGCATGCGTCCCAATGGTGCTGGCCCCAATGGCCCTGATGGTCAACGCCGTGGTCCGCCCGATGGCATGATGCCGCCGCGTGATGGCATGCGGCCGCCCGAAGGAATGCCTCCTCGCGATGGAATGCCACCCCGTGATGGCCAGTTCGCTATGGGGCCGCGTCCCGAAGGCGCGCCTGCCGGTCCGCCCGCGGGCATGATGCCACCGCCGCAACCCAAGCTGCCCCCGCGCAGCCGTCCGGTCTATGCCTATCCGCAGGTGGCCAAATATAATGGCACCGGTTCGCTCGATCAGGCGGAGAATTTCTCAGCCTTCACGCCGGAGCCGGTAAACGGGCTGGCCGTCTGGGTCGGCGCGAAATAAACAGACAAGGGCCGGATGTCAGCGACACATCCGGCCCTTTCTTACAATGCAGCGGCCAAGCGATCGGCGGTCATATCGCCATGGGCAAAGCGGGCCGCCTCGATCACCAAGGCCCTGTCCGGCTCCACGCCGGTGTAGAGCGTGAACTGCTCCACCGCCTGCAACACCACCACTTCTGCGCCGGTAATCACCGGCTTGCCCGCCGCCAGCGCCGCACGGATCAAAGGCGTCAGGGCGGGCTGGGCCACCACGTCGATCACCATCTCGGCCGCCTCCACCATCGCCTGCGGATAGGCCATGGTTCTGGCATCAGGCCCCTCCATCCCCAATGGCGTGACATTGACCAGCAAGGGCGCGCCCTGCTCCGGCAATTGGGGCAACCATTGAAACCCGTATTGCGCCGCCAGCGCGGGTCCCGACACCGGATTGCGGGCCACAATCGTGCCTTGCGTAAAACCGGCATAGCGAAGTGCCGCCGCGACAGCTTTGGCCATGCCGCCACTGCCGCGCAACAGGAAGGGCTTGGCCGGATCCGCCGGACTGGCGCGCAGCATGGTCCGCACTGCGGAATAATCGGTATTATATCCCGTCAGATAGCCGTCATCATTCAGGATCGTGTTCACACTGTCGATCACCGCCGCCGATGGTTCCAGCACGTCGATCAGGGGGATCACCGCCTCCTTGAACGGCATGGAGATTGCGCAGCCGCGAATGCCCAACGCCCGAAAACCGCCAATCGCGGCGGGCAGATCGGTGGTGGTGAAGGATTTATAGACATAATCCAGCCCCATCGCCGCATAGAGGTAATTATGCAGCCGCGACCCCGCATTGCCCGGCCGCCCGGACAGCGACATACACAGGCGCGTATCGCGTCCGATTGGCGGCTTGGACATAACTTTCTCCATTCAAGATCAGATATTTAGCACATATCCCGTCACCACATCCGGTCAAGCGGCAAATGGCACAATCCCGCCTGCATGGTTGATCTTTGCCCCTGTTTCCCGCAAGTTGGGCACAGGGGCGCGCGGAAACGACGCCTGTGGGGGAGAATGAGCAAGTGAGTGAGCCGCAACGCCATCCCGAAATAGAGGTTTCGGCCAGCGACATCAGGCTGATTATCGCCGCCAGCAGCGCAGGCACGGTGTTCGAATGGTATGATTTTTTCATCTATGGCACGCTGGCCGGTATCATCGGCAAGACCTTCTTCCCCTCGGGCAATGCGACCTTGCAATTGTTGCTGGTATGGGCCGGTTTTGCGGTGGGCTTTGGCTTTCGGCCTTTGGGCGCTGTGCTGTTTGGATTTCTGGGCGACAGGCTGGGCCGGAAATATACTTTCCTGATGACCGTGGTCTTGATGGGCGCGGCAACGGCGGGCGTTGGTCTGATCCCCTCGGCGGCCAACATTGGTTATGCCGCGCCCTTGCTGGTTCTGGCTCTGCGTGTGTTGCAGGGGTTGGCGCTGGGCGGGGAATATGGCGGGGCGGCGGTCTACGTGGCCGAACATGCGCGGCCTGAAAAACGCGGTTTTTTCACCAGCTTCATTCAGGCCGCTGTGGTAGGTGGCTTCGTGCTGAGCCTGCTCGTCGTGCTGGCCTGCAAGACCGCGATCACCGGTCCCGCATGGGAGGCATGGGGCTGGCGCGTGCCTTTCCTGGTCAGCCTGATCCTTTTGGCCATTTCGCTGTGGATGCGGTTGAAATTGTCCGAAAGCCCCGTTTTCCGCGCCATGAAGGAAGAGGGCGAACTGGCGGGCAATCCCTTCATCGAAAGCTTCACCTACCCCGGTAATGGCAAGCGCCTGTTGGTAGCCTTGCTGGGCGTTTCGGCGGGGATGACGGTGATTTTCTACACCTCTATGTTCTCGGTCCTGTCCTTCCTGAAAGGGCCGATGCGGATGGAGGACACTTACGCCGAGGTGCTGGTGGGCGTGGCGGCCATTCTGGGCGGCGGGTCCTATATCCTGTTTGGCGCCCTGTCCGACAAGGTGGGGCGCAAGAAGCCCATCGTCTGGGGCTATGTCGCCACGCTGGTGCTGCTGTTCCCGCTCTATTGGGGCATTGGCGCGTTGGCCAATCCGGGGCTGGCGCAGGCGGCAAAGCGCGCACCAGTGATCGTGTCGGGTGCCGATTGCCATTACAGCCCGTTTGACAGCGAACAAGCCAGCCCTTGCGGCAAGATCCTGTCGGACCTGACCACTTTGGGCGTGGGTTATAAGCTGGAGGCGCAAGGGGCAACCGGCCTCACCATTGCCGGCAAGCAGCAAGACATTGCCGCCCTGCCCCTTGCCGACAAAAAGGCCCGCAGCGCCGCGATAAAGCAATGGCTGGAAAGCGCAGGCTATAATTTCGCCAAGGTGACCCCATCGGCAGGCGCGGCCCTTGGCATTGTGGCGCTCAATATCGTGCTGGTGGGGCTGGCTGGCGCAGCTTATGGCCCCTTGGCGGCGCTGTTGTGCGAGATGTTCCCCGCCCGCATCCGCTATTCCTCCATGTCGATCCCCTATCACATCGGCACCGGCTATTTCGGCGGTTTCCTGCCGCTGATCGCCAGCTATATCGTCGCCCTGCGCGGCGATGCCTATGCGGGCCTGTGGTACACTTGGGGGATTGTGGCGCTGGCCTTGGCGGTGGCGGCTTGGGGGGTGAAAGCCGGCCCCCCGTCCGAATTTGCCGATTAAGCCTCTTTGGGCAACACGAGGTTGAGCACCAGCGCAATAATCGCGGCGGGCAACACGCCGGAGGTGAGCAATATCCGTGGCGTTTCGGCCATATAGGCCAGCGCCGCGGGCTCCAGTTGCAATCCAAGACTGACCGAGAGCGCAAGGCCGAAGATCAGCATATTGCGCTGGTTCCACTCCACTTTGGACAGCATGGCAAGGGCCGAGGACGCCACCATGCCAAACATCACCAGCACGCCCCCGCCCAGCACCTCGATGGGGATAGTGGTGATCACAGCCCCCACCTTGGGCAACAGGCCCGACACCACCAGCAACAGCGCGCCCACCGTCACCACATGGCGGCTCATCACGCCGGTAATGGCGATCAGGCCGACATTCTGGCTGAACGTGGTGTTGGGCATGGCACCAAATATGGCGGACAAAGCCGTGCCCACACCATCAGCCCCCACCGCCCCGATCAATTCCCTGTCGGTCGCGCGGCGGCCTGCGCTGCCTTCGCAAATGGCCTCTACGTCGCCGATGCTTTCTATGGAGGACACAAAGCCGGTCAGCACAAAGCCGATGATCGCGCTGGCCGAGAGTTCAAAGCCGAAATGGAACGGCATGGGCAGCATGAACCAACCCGCAGGCCCCACCGCCGCCAGCGACACCCGCCCCATCGCCGCCGCCAACAGATAGCCTACCATAAGGCCGATCAACACGCTGGCGGTGGACCAGATGCCCCGGCCGAAGAATTTGAGCCCCATCGTGGCCAGCACCACCGTGCCCGCCAGCAGCCAGCTTTGCCCCGAACCATAGGCGGGCGTGCCGATGGCGGTGGGCCCTCCGGCCGAATATTGCACCGCGATCCGCATGAGCGACAGGCCGATCATCAGCACCACCAGTCCCGTTACCAGCGGCGGCAACGCGAAACGGATACGCCCCACCATTCTCGACAGGGCCGCATGGAACAGCCCGCCACATAAGGCCGCCGTGGTCAGCGCCGCCATGGCCCCCACGCCCTTGCCCGCCACAATCGGGATCATCACCGAGAGATAGGCAAAGCTGGTGCCCTGCACCAAGGGCAGCCGCGCACCAATGGGGCCAAAGCCGATGGTCTGCATCAGGGTGGCAATCCCTGCAAACAGCATGGACATCTGGATCATATAGATCAGTTCCGATGGATCGGGCGAACCAAACCCGAAACCAGCCGCCCCCGCCACAATAATCGCCGGTGCCAGATTGGACACAAACATGGCCAGCACATGCTGAATACCCAGAGGGACGGCGGTGCTCAGCGGCGGGAAATAATCAGGGTCACGCGCCTGTTCCGGCGTCATGCCTTGCGGCGGAGAAGCGGCGGGCAGAACATCGGCGGCGATCGTGGCCATGGCTTAATCCCTCATTCTCATTGCATCAGACGTTGCAGGGCTTGGTTGGCATCGCGGACAATGGCATTGGCATCTGCCGTGACCAGCAGCCCCCCGCGCACCACAGGGCGCCCGTCCACAAACACATCCCGCGCGGCAGGCGGCGGGGCCAGCACCAAGGCAGCAACAGGGTCCCACGAGCCAGCGCTGGCAGGCGTCTGCATGGGCCAGAGCACCAGATCGGCGCGCTTGCCCAATTCCAGACTGCCGCAATCGCTCCGCCCCAAAATCTGCGCGCCGCCCCGCGTGGCAAGGCGCAGCGCCATGCGCGGCTCCATCGCCTCGGCCCCATGCTGCACGCGCTGGAGCAGCATAGCCTGACGCGCCTCCAGCAGCAGATGGCCGCTGTCATTGCTGGCCGAACCATCCACGCCCAGCCCGACCGGAACGCCCGCCTGCGCCATGGCCTTTACCGGCGCGATGCCCGAACCGAGGCGGCAATTGGAACAGGGACAATGGGCCACGCCGGTTTGCGTTGCGGCGAAAAGCGCGATCTCCGCCTCGTCCAATTGCACGCAATGGGCGTGCCATACATCCTGCCCCACCCAGCCCAGTTCCTGCGCATATTCCCCCGGACGGCAGCCGAACTGCGCCAGCGAATAGGCCACATCATCGCGGTCTTCGGCCAGATGGGTGTGCATCATCACCCCCTTGTCCCGCGCCAGCAGCGCGGCATCGCGCATCAATTCGCGGCTGACCGAGAAGGGCGAGCATGGCGCCACCGCCACCCGCAGCATGGCCCCCTCGCCCGCGTCATGGAACTGGTCGATCACACGGATGCAATCGGCAAGGATCGCGTCCTCCTCCTCCACCACCGAGTCCGGCGGCAGGCCGCCCTTGCTCTGCCCCACGCTCATCGCCCCGCGTGTGGCGTGGAAACGCAGGCCGATGCTCTGGGCCGCTGCGATGGAGTCATCGAGCGTGGAGCCATTGGGAAACAGGTAGAGATGGTCCGAGGACATGGTGCAGCCCGACAGGGCCAATTCGGCCAGCCCCAACTGCGTCGCGGTAAAAATATCCTGCGGCGTATAGCGCGCCCAGATCGGGTATAGCGTCTTGAGCCAGCAAAACAGCGAGGAGGAAGCGCATTCCGGAACCGCCCGCGTCAGGCTTTGATAGAGATGGTGATGGGTGTTGACGAGGCCGGGCGTCACCACACAGCCTCTGGCCTCCACCACCTCATCGGCGCGGGCGATCCAGTCGGCTATTTCCGCGCTGGTGCCTAGGGCCACAATCACCCCATCCTGAAAGGCGATGGCCCCATCACGGATTTCCGTTCCCGCATCATCGATACAGGCCAGAACATCGGCATGAGCCACCACCGTCAGGCGGGAGGGTGCGCTCATTTCGGCGGCGCCTTTTCATAGCGCGGCCAGTTGGTCACCAATTCGCCCACCACTTTGGAGCCAGCGGCATAAAGCGCTTCCAAGGCCGCCGTCATGCCCGAATAGCCTGCATTTTCGCGTGCCATGTTTTCAGCAGGCGTCACGCCCGGCGCAGGCATGGTGAAATTGGAACCGGCGCGCAGCACCATGGCGCGGTTGCGATCAGCGCGGCCGATGCGGGTGAGATATTCAAGGCTCTGGAACGTGCCGGTTTCCTCCATAGCGGAGGTGACGAAAGTGCCTTGACCATGGGTCCAGTATTTCACCCAGTCACGCCCCCATTGGGTCAGCTTTTCGCCATGCCAATAGGTCATCGCCGCCAGTTGGTCGCCCATCATCACCTTGGGCGGGGTCTGGGCCAGCGGATAGCCGGTATAGGTGGCACGCTGCGCCGCGACGGAGGGATCATCGGGCAGTTTGATATCCTTGGTCAGCCCATAGGCCCATTGCGCCAGCGAGGGGTTCAGCGCGAACATCTCGCCATTGGCGGGGGCCGGAGCGGTGCCACCCATCGGATCATCCTCCACCTTGGTCGAACCATGGATGGGGAAATAGCCATATTTCCACTTTGCGGGAATTTCGCGCGCATCGATCTCATGCGCCATATCACCATCCACCACATAGCGCGCCCAAGCAGCACTACCCACCGCGCCAGCCGCAGGGTCAATCCCCGCAATGCCCGCCACCAGCCAATAGGCCTTGGACACGTCCACCCGTTGATCCAGCCCCAGCGCCAGCGTGGCGGTGGCGGATTTGATATTGCCCATGCCGGTCACCATGCCCAGCACTTGAGTTTGCGGGTTGTAATAAAGGTCATGGAAGCCCTGCGGGAAGGCAATCTTCTCACTCAGCCCTGCGCGCTGCTTCCACAATTGAAACTCGCCTGCGGCGTCGCCCTCGTCCTTGCCGATTTCAAACAGCGTCACCACCACCACCTTCACCGGCAGATGCGCTGCGCAGGCAGCGCCCGGTTTGCAAGCGGCTATCGCTTTCAACGCAGCTTTGGCCTTGGCCGTTTCGACGGGCGTGGCCTGCGCTGTGGCACAGGTCAGCGACAGCAGCGAGAGGGTGGAGACAAGAGCCTTGCGGCAGGCGTTACGCATCACAGGTCTTTCGGCAATACAAAGCCCACTCCGGCAGGCAGGCCACCGGATGAGGCATGGCAGGAATGGAAGGAAAAGAGGCGGAGCGCGCCAAGGTGACACGCCCCGCCTGCATTATCAGAACTTGTAGACCAACGAGCCCTGCACGCTGCGGGGCTTTTCGGGAAGCACGATAGTGCTGCCGAACAGTTCGGTGAAGTTCGCACGGAAGTACGTGGCGTTGGTGGCATTCTTCACCACCACGCGGAACAGCCATGGGCCGGTCTTATACGAGGCGGACAGGTCCACCAGCGTATAGGCGGGCAGCTTCACCGCCTGCGACTGGCCCGAATAGACCGAGTCCACCGCCGTAGCGCTGGCGGCAAAGGCAAGGCCATTGTCGAATGCATAGGTGGCCGTGGCCGAGGCCGTGTTGGTGGGGATACCGGCGCGGCGCGACTTTTCCATCGTATTGGTCAACACCAAACCGCCCGGCTGACCGCCCAGATAGAGGTAGGGGTTGGTCACGCCCGTCAGATCCGCAATGCCCAGGAAGCTGAAAGTGCTGCCCGCATTGAAGAACGACAGGTTATACACCTTGGTCTTGGTATAGTTGGCCGAGAGCAGCAGGTGCTTGTCCACCGACCAACGCACTTCGGCTTCGACGCCGCGCGTTTCCACCGACTGGTTGACGGTCGAGGACTGGATCGCGAAATCGGTGCGCTTCTGGTTATAAGTGTCCACGGCGGCATAGAGGCGACCGCCCAGCCACGACCCCTTGATACCCAGTTCCCACATCTTGGACGCCGTCGTCCACTGGTTGTTATTCACGTTCGAGGCATAAACCTCGGCGCCCTGTCCGGCAATCACCGTCGACTGACGCGAGATGGTACCATAGGGGACGAGGCCGTAGGGCAGCTTGTAATTGGCGCTGGCCGACCAGCTCCACAGGCCGTTGGTGTCCTTGCCGCTCTTGTTCGCGGCCACGGTGATCGGGTTCTGCAAGTGGGCATTATCGCTGCCAGTCTGCACGTGGATGCTGTCATAACGCGCGCCCAGCGTGACATCGAGGCCGAACTTGAAATCAAAGTCGGTCAGGGCAGCAAAGGCCGCATCGGTGTAATAGCCGCGCAGATAGTTGGTGTAATCGCAATTGCACTGCGTCGCCAGCGCGCGGGTCGACAGTGCGGTGTAGCCCTTGGTCAGATCGACACGATGGAAATATTCATACGTGTAATCATCGCCATGCAGGAAGTCGGTGTAGCGGATCGACGGGCTGAGCTGGAACTGGAACTTGCCCAGATCATTTTCCACCTTCTTGGTCGCCACAATCTTGTCTTCGATGACATAGGAATTGTGGAACTGGGCAAAACCGTAGGCGTTCTCGTTCAGATTGTCATAGCCGTCATAGAACAGCTGGTTCTTGATCTCCAGCGTGTCCGACGCGTCCCAGATCAGGTCGGCATAGAGCGTGGTGGCCTTGTTCCACAGCTTGTCATTCGGGCCGGTCAGCACATTCTTGCGCGAAAGCGTGGTGGTGCCAGTGTTGTTCACCACCATATATTTGTTGCTGAAGCAGCCATTGGTGATGCTGGAAGCAAACACGCCACCGCCACAGGTAAAGCCACCAAAGGGCGACAGGCCGCCGGGCGACAGATCCTCGATTTCGCGGGCCGAGATCTTGCCGTCACCATTGCTGTCCATCGACAGGGTCGGTTCACCGGTCAGATAGGTGCCATTGTTGACCAGAGCCTGCGTCAGACGGTTCCAGCCGCCATTCTGCTGGCCCTTGTAATTGTGGTACATGCCGCCGAATTCAAGGCGCAGGTTCGAGGTCAGATCAACGTCAAAGCTGGCCTGCAGAATGGTCTGCTTGGTGCTCATGTTGCGATAGTAGGAACCGCTGTCCTCCACTTCGCCATACAGGCTGTAGCCGAATTCCTTGCTGCCGATCTTGCCCGGACCACGGATGGTGGCCGAGAGCACATTCTTGCTCCAGCTACCGCCGGTATAATTCACCTCACCCTCGGCCTTGTCGAGGAACTTGCCCTTGCCCGCGCGCGCCGACTTGGGAACAAAGTTCATGTAGCCGCCGGTCTTGGACGGGCCATAGATCGGCGAGGAAGGACCACGCACGATGTCCACGCGATCCGAAGCGCCCAGCGGGGTGGGATAGTTGCCGGGGTTGTCCAGACGGCGCACGCCACGGAAATAGACTTCACCGGGGGTGCCGCGAATGTCGAGCGCACCGCCAACGCCAAAGAAGGAGTTGGTGAACACGCCGGGCGACTGCGCCATCAGGTCATAGATTTCGGTGGCGCCGAAACGCTCCATCTGTTCCTTCGAAATGGTGGACGCCGAACGGGGCGTTTCCACCAGATTCTTGTTGAAACCAAAGATCGTGCCCACATCCTTGAGCGGCAACGCGCCAAGCGAGCCCTGAACGACGATTTCCTTCTTCTCTTCGCCAGCATCAGCCTCTGCCGCAATGGCATGGCCGGTCAAGGCGGTGCAGGAAAGCAGCGTTACGGCCAGCGTAACCGCGCGGCGAGCGTGAGAGGTGGTAAAACGTCTTTGCATCAAATGCCCCCATGAGAGAGGGAGCGTTGGCGCGGCCCCTGTTGCCGCCCCACCGCTCCAGTGTGAATAGTGACTGAAATCCCCTCCGCTTTTGCCTTGTCGGCTTATCCTGCGGTGTACGCTTTATGGCGCAATCCCTGTCGATTTGGGCGCGGCCATGGCAATTGCGCCACGTTCGAAAGCGGCAAGCCGCGTTTCGAGATCGGCCTGTGCCTTGGCTTTCTCGCTTGCATCAAGCAGCTTTTTGCAGCTTTCCACAGCAAAGGAGACCTTGCAGCCTGCCACCGCCGTGCCGATCCTGCCACCGGCCCACAGGCCGGGGCCACGCAGGAAGCTATATTCCAGACTGGCGCGAGCGGCCTGTTTCAGCTCGCCATAGGTCAGGCCCTGTTCGCGCACGGCGCGCACATATTCGCGCGTCATATCGGTGCGCAACACGCCCGCATCATCGGTGCTCAACACGAAAGGCACGCCCGCGCGGCGATAGAGGCCCAGCGGGTGATCCTTGCCCTTCACGCCCAGAATGACATCATTGCTGGACAGGTTGATCTCCACCGCCACGTGATGGCGGGCCATCTGCGCCAAAGTCTGACGCGAATTGGCCTCATAACCAATGTCCACCCCGTGCCCGATGCGTTCGGCACCGGCAGCCAAGGCCTTGGCAATATGGTCCTGCATGTGCTGGGGCGCGACCAATCCGGGCGCCAGTTCGCCCGCATGCAAAGTGCGGCGCACCTTGGGGTATTTGGCGGAGAGGAAGCGGATCATCGCCATGTGCAAATCGTAATCGGCAAGCGCCAGTTCGGCATCCTCGGGCATCACGATGTTGATGCCGACATAGCGCGGATCACGATCGGCCATGGCGAAGGCCGCCACCAGCGAGCGGAACACTTGCCGCGCGGGCAGCGCCCGCATCGCCTGCCACAGATAATGCACCTTCACCTTGCAGGCAGACTGCGGCGCAGCGCTCTGACAGGCGAGCAAACGTTCCGCCTCAGCCTCGTCGCCGGTCAATTCCACCTGCGCCTTATCCATCACCGGACCCAGCGCGGCCAGTTCCTCGGCATAAAGCGCGGGGATTTCGGCCTCGGTCATGCCTTTGGCAGGCGCCTGCATCACATGGGCCGACAGAGCGTTGGTGTTATGGTCCAGCTCCAGATAGGACACTTGTTCCAAAGCCGCATTGCGCCGCACCGAGGCCAACATTTTCCCCGTGGCAATATGGGCGATGGGCGCAAACTGCCCAAAGGTTTGAAAGAACTGGTCATGGCCGGAACGCTCGTTGCGCCCCACACCCAATTGCCAGCCACGGGTGGAAAAGCTGTCAATCAGGCGCGAGGGCGCATCCGAGCCTTGCGGCTGCGGAAGGCTGAGCGCGCGTTCGGCGGGACATGGCGGCGGCACGACCGTCAGACCATCGGCGCTGGCGCAATAGCCCGCCTGCGCGCCCCATGCGATATAATCCTCGGCCCAGATCGCGCCGGACAGATGGTTATGCAGATCGCCGCCCTTGGGCATGGGCCGCAGGAATTGATGCAAAGCCAGTGGATCATCGGCCAGCTTGGCCATGATAGCCGCGACAGCCTGTTCGCCCGAAGCGGCGGGCTTGCCAGCGGGCGCCGCATGGGCCGCAACAGCCAGCCCAGCCATGCACGCGACACCCAGCCGCAAACCAGCCTTGCCTGCCCGATCAAACCCCACAAATGCCCCCTGTTGCGCCCGTTATCCCTGCAGCGGCCACCAGCCCTGCTCCAATTTGGATGACGCCCCTGCCTTAAACACGTAATCATTGCAATCAAACGCAATGAATCTCACAGCCCGTTGCAAAAAACAGAGCACTTTGCCAGATTGCCACTTCCGGTCGCAAAATGAGAGCACCCCAAATGCCCGCCTTCTCCCGCTTTCTGCGCTATTTTCTGGTGGTTGGTCGCTGTGGCTCGATCCGCAAGGCTGCCGATGAACTCAATGTCTCGGCTTCGGCCATCGACCGGCAGATCCTGAATGCCGAGGCCGAATTGGGCATGCCCCTGTTCGAGCGCCTGCCCACCGGCCTACGCCTGACGGCGGCGGGCGAGATTTTGATGGCGGCGGGGGGCAAATGGCAGAAGTCCTTGCAAGAGGTACGCACTCAGGTGGACGATCTGCGCGGCCTGAAGCGCGGCCATGTGGAAATTGCCATCATCCACGCGCTGACCAAGGGAACTATCCCCGCGATCATCACCGCGATCCATCAGCGTTATCCCGGCATCAGCGTGGGCCTGCGCGTGCTGGACAGCGAAGCGATCCGACTGGTGGTGGCCGAGGGCGAGGTGGATTTCGGCATATGCTTCGAGCCGCAATCGATCCGCGACCTGACCGTGCGCGCCTATGCCGAAGTGCATCTGGGCTTTGTCTCGCTGCCCGACCACCCTTTGGCCCGACGTGGCAGCGCGCGTTTTTCAGCCGCCGCCGATCTACCGATGATCCTTCCCGCACCGCCATTGGCCGTGCATCATCAGGTGGCCGTGCTGGAGGCCGCAACGCAGATGCCGCTCAACAAGGTCAGCACTTCGGACAATATCCAGATGATCACCTCGATGGTGCAGGCGGGACTTGGGGTGGGCGTGCTGACCTCGCTGGATGTGGCGACCGAAGTGGCATCGGGCCAACTGGCCTTTACCCGCATCACCGACCCCATTCTGAAACCCTTGATCCTTGCCCTGTGTACCGCCAGTTCGCGCGCGCCATCCTATGCCGCCGATCTGGTTCTGAGCGAGATCCAGCAGGGCTTTGCCGCGCTGGGCTATCAAGCAGCGGCGGATTAACTCGCGCAGGAAGTCGCCAGCATCCGCAGCCGCATCTTGCCCAGATCGGGCACGTCCAGCGTATCGACATTGACGCTACGGTCGATCGCGTCAGCGCCAAAACAATGGGCTAGGTCGATCACTTCGGGTGCAATCTGGCGACGCAGGTGCAGCGAATAGAAGGTACGCACCCGTGGCGATGCCGGTTCATGCACATTCTGGTCCACCACCATCGCCAAGCGCCCCGTGCGCAAAGCCACCACGGAGCCGATGGGATAGATACCCAAGGCCTGCTCCAAAGCGATCAGGATATCCGGATCATAGGCGCCATGGTCCGCCTTCATCTTTTCCAGCGCACTGGCCGGATCAAGGCCGGTCGAGCCGTCCAGATCGTTCACCAGATCATCGAAACTGTCGCAAACCGCCGCCATCCGGCCAAGCAGGCTCACGTCCTCGCCTTTGAGGCCTTGGGGATAGCCGGTACCATCCATCCGCTCGTGATGCTCATAGGCCGCCCGCGCCACCTCGGGGTCAAAATTGCTGCCCAGAATGAAGTCATAGCTATATTGCACATGTTCCCGCTGAATATTGGCGGGAATCAGATGCGGGTCGCCACCATAATCGGCCAGATTGACCGGCAGCATGCCAAGGCCGGTGTCCAGCAGCAGCCCGACGGTCCCCGCCTGATGCACCTGCACCGGATGCAGCTTCAAGGTACAGCCCAAAGCCACCATCAAAGCGCTGGTCGCCAAGGCGTGGCGATAAAGATATTCAATGTCGCGCTTGCATCGCATCAAGCCATCGAAAGCATGCGGGTTACGTTGGACCGAGGCGAAGATGTCCTCGATCACCGGTTGTACCAGTTCAGGCTGCACTGTCTTTCGCAACCGCATATCAAGGAACACGCGGGACACGACACGGGCACCATGTTCGGCCACTTGCTCTGCGCGGTGGAATTCCTGCTGGATCGTGCTGGGCGTCAACAGGCCGAGCCGCGCTTTCAACGCCGCCACCGCTCCGCCACCGCCGGGCAGGCCTGTGGGCTGCACCACATCGGGTTCGGGTGCGCGACGCCAACGGCTTTTGATCGTGGGCGCAGGCGTGGCGGGCAAGGTGCCGTCCACATCCCGCCCCTTTTCCGTATCAATAACAATGCCGGTCAGATCGCTATTGTGCAATTGCTCCAGCCGGACCGCATCGGTCAGCAGAAAACGCGATTTCCAAAAGGGATGGCTGAACCAGCTGCCCTCCAGCTTGTGGATGAACATGCCGATCCGCGCCTGTGTGGGGTCAATCCGCTTGAGCATGTCGGGTGATTTCAGGTCTCGATTGCTTGATTATTGGGGGGCGACTTTTATCGTTTTGCCCCAGAAAAGGCATAGATTCCGCATGATAGGACATCAGGGGAAGTCCGTATTTTTCTGGTTACAGCGCCGCTTCGCGCTTTGCCGTATGGCCTTGACCACCGGATAAAGCCAAGGCGTAGGCCGGTAGAGATCAGGAAGGGGTTGAAATATGCTGCGGAAAATGGGCCGGATTTGCCTGCAACTGGCTTTGGGCACCGCGCTTACCCTGCCCTGCACACCCGTTTTCGCCTCGCCCGCAAAGGCAATGGGCGTGAAGGCAACGGAAAAGCCATCCATCGAAAAACGTTCAACGGTCCAGAAGCGAAAGGTCATCATTGATCAGGACGCTTTTGAAGGACCCGGCCTGCAGCCCATCCTGATGCTGCTAGCCGATCCCTCGGTGGAAGTTCTGGGCATCACCACCGTCACCGGCGATGGCTGGCAA
The DNA here is from genome assembly GCF_004005905.1 of Novosphingobium umbonatum. Taxonomy (GTDB): domain Bacteria; phylum Pseudomonadota; class Alphaproteobacteria; order Sphingomonadales; family Sphingomonadaceae; genus Novosphingobium; species Novosphingobium umbonatum. The sequence continues at coordinate 37,201 of NZ_SACO01000014.1, read as the reverse complement.
GCGGAGGAGACCGCCGCGACCCTGCGTATGCTGGAACTGGTAGGGCGCAAGGATGTTCCCGTGATTGCGGGGGCGACCTATCCCTTGGTCAACACCAAGGCGCTGACCAACCGGCGCGAGGCTTTGTATGGGCCGATGCCCTACAAGGGCGCGTGGATGGATGCATGGCCATCCTATAACACCATCGCCCGCCGCGCGCCTCACGCCGCCGATGTGGTGCCCGCCATGCCGGAAGGCATGCCGACCACCCGCCCCCTGCCGATCAGCGCCGCGCAATTCATGGTGGAACAGGTACGCCGCTATCCGGGGGAAGTGACTATCCTGGCCATGGGACCGCTGACTAACCTCGCGCTGGCGGCGCGGATGGACGAGGATTTCGCGCCCAAGGTGAAAGAGGTGGTGACCGAGGGCGGCAATCTGCTGGGGCAGGATCTGGGCGGGCAACAGGATGAGTTCGACATGCAGGTGGCCTTTGCCCCGCGCATGTCATTCAACCATTTCTTTGACCCAGAGGCCGCACATATCATGTTTACCGCGCCTTGGCCCAAGCTGACGCTGGTGACCAATGACGCGACCAAGGGCGCGATCGGCACGCAGGACTTGCTGGACCGTGCCACGGCCAGCGGATCACCCGCCGCGCGCTATGTAAAACAGATTGCGCAGGCCAATTACCCCCTGTGGGATGAATTGCAGGCGGCCGTGTGGTTGGATCCTGCGATTGTGACGCGCAAAGGGCGTCTGGCCATGGATGTCGACCTGATGCAAGGCGCCAATTATGGCGCGTTGTTGACCTGGCCCCTGGACCGCGGCCCCGGTCTGGGCGAGCGCGAGGTGGAGGTCGTCTATGCAGTCGACAACCGGAAGCTGGCCGAGATGTTTGTGCAATTGATCGGGCGATAGAAGCGCTCGCAGTGCAGGTCATAGCCAAGGGGCGAATCACCCCCTGACTCGGTCACATGCGCGGCAAATTGGTGCTGATACAAAATTGGGCAAATCCCCCAGCCTCATACAAAGTGTTGACATAAAGTATAAAAATGTCAGTGGCATAGCCGAATGGATTCAAGAAACTCGCTGGGATCGGCAATGCGCAAAAGTGACGAAATTTCATGCCCGTGTTTCAACAAAGATGCGCCTGAGCGCGCGTCTGACAACGCTGACAGCCTTCTAGACTGAAATATCCCGGCATTTTGGGTCACCCATGGTGTTTTTGACGATATTCGTGAAACGGGGTGAAAAATGGCTGTCGCCAAAAAATTGCGAGAAATCAAAGCGAAGGACTGATTTTTCCTTTGTAAATCCGCTCATTAGAAGTCAGCATCCCTACTAGAGAATTGAGCAAGACCTCACACCAAGCAGCCAGAAATATGGTTTGCGGGACCGCGAAAGTCTTACCAACTCCCATGATTTCCGTAGGCTCTGACCAAAGGAAAATCTTATGACCACCTTCAATGTCAGCACCACTGCCCAACTCGAAAAGGCCCTAAGCTCCGCAGTTGATGGCGACATCATTGCTCTGGCATCTGGCGATTATTCAGGATTAGTGATCAGCAACATAAACATTGATGGTAATGTCACCATAACTTCGGCAGATGCCAGCAACCCTGCCGTTTTGACCGACCTGTCCGTCAAGAACAGCAGTGGCATCACCTTCTCCAATCTCGACTTTTACGAAGAAGATGCGGGGACCTATTGGAACTTCACGATCACCAACTGCTCCGATATCGCCATCGACAATGTTACATTGCACGGGCCGGACAATGTGGGTTCAGGCGAAGAATCTCAAATACTTCTTATTCGCAACAGCTCCGGCGTCAGCGTAACCAACTGTGAATTCTACAACCTCTATTCTGGACTTAACCTGCTGGATTGCGACGGCATCACGGTTTCCAATAATAGTTTTCACGATATTCGTATGGACGGCATTCGTGGTGGCGGAAATTCCAATATTGTAATTTCCTCCAATTACTTCACCGATTTTTACCCCGCATCGGGTGATCATGGCGACTGTATCCAGTTCTGGACCACAAACACCACCACCGCCGCATCCAACATCACCATTACCGACAATCTGTTCGTCCGGGGCGACGGGGCAGCCGTCCAGGGCATTTTCATGCGCGACGAGGTCGGTGGTCTGTCCTATCAAAATGTGACCATTGCCGACAATGTGATGCTGGGCACACTGTATCAGGGCATCACCGCCGGAGGCGTGGCAAGCGGAACGGTATCCGACAATATCGTGGTTGGATATGCTGACCAGAAATCCTGGATTTACATGCTGACGGCGTCCAGCGCGCTTACCTTCAGCGATAATATTGCGACCACCTATCTCACGGATTCCAGCACGCTTTCCGCCGTGGCGTCGGGCGACAATGTGAAATTGGCAATCAACACCGGTTCCTGGGGCAGCTACATTCTGGATTGGGCTGCAACCCATGATCTGGTATCCACACAGCTGAACAGCTTGACCGAGGCAGCGCTTTACGCCTCTTTCGGCACGACCAGTTCGGTTACCGCCACGACCGGCTATTCCTCGGCTGTCGGCACCGATGCCAACGACAGCCTGAGCGCAACATCAACCGGCTACACCTATGTCTACGGCGCGGCCGGTTCTGACAAATTGTATGATACAGCCGCTGGCCATAATTATTTGATGGGCGGCGACGGCAACGACACCTACTATATCTATTCCTCCACCACGACAGTCATCGAAGCCAGCGATGGCGGAACCGACAGTGTGGTCGCCTATGCCAATTATACGTTGGCGGAAAATGTCGAAACCCTCACGCTGGGCACCGGCAATCTGACCGTATACGGCAATGATCAGGACAACCGTATCAACGGCTCTTCCGGCGACGAAACTATTTACGGCATGGACGGCGCCGACGCCATCGTTGGCGGCAGCGGCAATGACACAATTTACGGAGGCAATGGCGCCGACATCCTTTATGGCAATGCAGGCAATGACATCATCTATGGCGATGCCGGCAATGACATTCTCTATGGCGCCGAAGGCAATGACACCCTGTATGGAGGCGCGGGCGATGACCGTCTGGAGGGCGGCGCGGGTGCGGACATCCTGACCGGCGGCGATGGCAAGGACCAGTTCCTGTTCCGCACCACCGATCTGGGTTCAACCGACATCATCACCGATTTCACCCATGGCACAGACGCCATTTCGCTGAGCGTCATCGACGCCAACACCAAGACAACGGCCGATGATGCCTTTACCTTCATTGGCACCTCGGCCTTCACCAACACGGCGGGCGAACTGCGTTACGTGCAATCAGGCGGCAACACCTACATCTATGCCGACGTCAATGGCGACGGGGTTGCCGACCTCACCATCGAACTGCTGGGCAGTTACACCATGACCAAAAGCGATTTCTATCTCTGATCCCCAGGCACAAGGAGTCTGGTCTGCCCCCATCGGATCAGGCTCTTTGTGCACCAGCAACACTTCTTTACAGAGCGGAAGGTAAAGCGAAAACACAGGCGGTTACATAGAATGGCATAGCAACGCAGAGCCTATCGCCATGATCCATTCCCGACCCCCGATCCAATTCATGCCCGATGGGTGACGTGCCTGCTATTCGACACAGGCTGCGGGCCATATCCGCAGCTCGCCATGCATCGCGCGCCCTTACCCCCTCCATACGCAGCGCGTGATGTCTGGTGCGCCTGATGGCTCCCCCGATCCCGTGGCCGTCGGGCAAACTTGATGCCCCGTGCCGGACGTTCTATGTCTGGCGCGGGGCACATTTTCTTCGCTCAAGTCCGCCGATCCGGCCGGCAGCAAACTGGTTTAACAATGTCTGCAAAATCGATCCTGCTGGTTGAAGATGATCCCGCGCTCCGCCTGCTGACGGCGCGGGCGCTGCGTGCCAATGGCTATGAAGTGCGCACCGCCAGTACCGGCGCGGAAATGTGGGTGCTGCTGGAAAATGCACCGGCTGATCTGATCGTGCTGGACATCATGCTGCCCGGCACGTCGGGCATAGAGTTGTTCCGCCGCCTGCGCCGTGAAGGCGATACGCCGATCATCTTCGTCTCCGCCCGTGGCAGCGAGGAAGACCGCGTGCTGGGGCTGGAATTGGGGGCGGACGATTATCTGCCCAAACCTTTCAGCGCGCGCGAACTGGTGGCGCGTATCGGCGCGGTGCTGCGCCGTGGCGGCGGGGAGAGCGAAAAGCCCTCCACCCGCCGCGATGTCACCTTTGATGGCTGGACCCTCTCGCTAACCCGCCATGAATTGCGCAGCCCCGAAGGCACGTTGGTGGACCTGACCGGCGCGGAATTCGATCTGCTCTCCACCTTTATCGACCATGCACAACGTGTAATCGGGCGCCAGCGCCTGATCGAACTGTCGCGCACCCGCCTGTCCGACAGTTCGGATCGCAGCATCGACGTGCTGGTCAGCCGTTTGCGCCGCAAGCTGTCGGGCGACAGTGGCCAGTCGCCCATCGCCACCGTGCGCGGCATCGGTTATATGTTCACCGCCGAGGTCAGCAAACTTTGACCTTGCCAGCCATCAAGCTGCCCCCCCTGCCATGGATGCGCCGCTGGGGTCTGCCCGCTCGTGTGCTGGCTATTTTGGCGGTGGTCATGTTGCTGGACTTTGGCGCCAACGCCCTGCTGTTCCAGCGCGCCAATGATTTCGCGCTGCAGGAGGAACAGGCCGCACGCCTTGCCGAAAGCCTGACGACAGCGATCAAGCTGCTGGAGGCCGAGGCGCCACAGGATCGCGCAAGGCTGGCGCAGGAAATGACCAGCCCTGCCCTGTCTTTGCGCTGGGCTCCGCATGATGAAAGGCCGGTCGCATCGCTCGATCTGGCCGGACTGCAAAGGCAGTTGGTGCAGTATCAGCCGTCGCTGGCCCGCAACGGGTTGCAATTGCATCTGGCCCCGATCCGCCTGTCGCATGGGTTGGTTGGCACTTTGGTGCTGGCCGATGGGTCGGTGGTGACCTTCAGCAGCCATACGCAGGACACCTGGCCGCTCAAAGCTGGCCATGTTTTGCGCATGTTGCTGCCCACGGCTGCGCTGGCCCCGCTGGCGTGGTTGCTGGTGTTCGCCTCCTTGCGCCCTTTGCGCAAACTGGTGCGGGCAAGCCGCCATGTGGGCACACCCCATGCCCGCCCGTTGGAAGAAACAGGCCCTGTTGAAGTGCAGGCGCTGATCCGCGCCTTCAACGCCATGCAGCGCCGCATCGACGATTTGCTGGACGCCAACACCCAGACGGTGCTGGCCATCGGGCATGATCTGCGCACCCCCTTGGCCCGCATGCAATTGCGACTGGACGCGCTAGAGATGGAGGAGGAGGACCGCATCGCGCTGGACGCCGATATTTCCGAAATGCGCGACCTGTTCACCTCGCTCCAAAGCTTTGTCGACGCCGATGCGGCTGATGCAGCCAAGGAAAGGGTGGACGTTGCCATCATGGCCCAAACCTTGGTCGAAAGCGCCGAGGATCGCGGATTCGCCGCCGAATATCGCGGGCCGAACACCATGCCGATTGTGGCGCGTTCGCTGTCCCTGCGCCGCGCCTTGTCCAATCTGGTGGAAAATGCCCTGCATTATGCGGGCGATGTGCAGGTCATCATCACCAGCAGCCCGCGTGAGGTGGTCATTCGCGTTGAAGACAGCGGCCCGGGCATCCCCGAGGAAAGCCTTGGAAAGGTGCTGCAGCCCTTCATCCGTTTGGATGCCGCGCGCAAACGGGACACCGCGGGCATGGGATTGGGGCTAGCCATTGTAGACCGCGCGATCCGGGCCGAAGGGGGTATTCTGGACCTGTCCAACCGGCCCGAGGGCGGGCTTTGCGCGACAATCCGGCTACCGATCATCGCCCTGCCCGCCAAAACGGGCTGAACGGTTCCCGTAGCAACATTTTATTACAAAGCAGCGCGGATCAGGAAAGCTGCCGGACATATTCTCTCACCATAGCCGCCACCCATGTGGCGAGACCTATCTCGCAGAGGTGAGACCCATGAACGAATTGCTTGGCCGCGTTTTCAGCTTTGAAAAGACTGTTTTTCCCGCCAGCGGCGAACTTTTCGCCAAATTGTCCAGCGAGGGCCAGTCGCCCAAGGCGCTGATGATTTCTTGCGCCGACTCGCGCATCGTGCCGGAACATATCCTGCAGGCAAAGCCGGGTGAACTTTTCGTCTGCCGCAATGCGGGCAATATGGTGCCCAGCTATGGCGCACAATTGGGCGGCGTTTCCGCGACGGTGGAATATGCTGTGGCCGTGCTGGGCGTGCATGACATCATCGTCTGTGGCCATTCCGATTGCGGCGCGATGAAGGCCCTGTCTCACCCTGTTGGTCTGGAACGCATGCCCAATGTGAAGGCTTGGCTGGAGCATGGCGCGGCAGCGGAACATATTGTTTCCACCTGCAAAGGCCATCTGAAAGAAGGCGAGCGCGTGCGCGCCGTGACGCTGGAAAATATCATCGCCCAGATTGCCCATCTGCGCACCCACCCATCGGTGGCCGCCGCCATTGCCAAGGGCCAGATGGCGCTGCATGGCTGGTTTGTCGACATTCACGCTGGCCAAGTCTTGGCGCTGGATGGCGACACCGGCCATTTCGTGCCGCTGCGCGAAGATGCCCCCCTGCCCGTCGCCTTGCCTGCGTTTCAGCGGATCGCGGATGAGCCCCAAGCAGAGGCAGCAGAATGACACAGAATACACAAAAGACAGGGATGTTTTCGCATCTCATCAATGATTTGACAGCCTCCATCGTGGTGTTTCTGGTGGCGATGCCGCTTTGCATGGGCATCGCCATCGCGTCGGGTGTGCCGCCTGAAAAAGGGCTGATCACCGGCCTGATCGGCGGCATGGTCGTCGGTATTTTTGCCGGTTCCCCGCTGCAAGTCTCCGGCCCTGCTGCTGGCCTTGCGGTGATCGTGTTCGAATTTGTGCGCGATTATGGCATGTCGGCCTTGGGGCCAATGCTAGTGCTGGCCGGCGCCATCCAGTTGGTGGCGGGCATGCTGCGTCTGGGCGCGCTGTTCCGCTCGATCAGCCCTGCCGTGGTGCATGGCATGCTGGCCGGCATTGGCGCGCTGATCGTGCTGGGCCAGTTCCACATCTTGTTCGATGCCAAGCCTTTGTCCAACGGTCTTGCCAATCTTTCGGCCATGCCTGCCCGCGTGCTGGGCCTGTCGGCCACCGACTGGAAAGCGGATGAACTGGCGCTGATGCTGGGCCTCATCACCATTGGCGTGATGCTGGCTTGGGAAAAACTGCGTCCGGCCAAGCTGGCTTTGGTGCCCGGCGCCTTGCTGGGCGTCACTGCGGCGACGGTCGTGGCCTCTTTCGCGGGCCTGCAAGTGGCGCGCATCACCGTGCCTGAATCCCTGGTTGCCGCCTTTGGCGTTCCCGATGCGGGATTCTTTGGTCCTTTGGGCAATCCTGCCATCATCACCGCCGCTATCGCCGTGGCCTTTATCGCCAGCGCCGAAACGCTGCTGTCGGCTGCTGCGGTGGATCGCATGCATGATGGCGTGCGCACCAATTACAACAAGGAACTCTGGGCGCAGGGCGTGGGCAATATGCTCTGCGGTCTGGCCGGTGCCTTGCCGATGACCGGCGTGATCGTGCGCTCCTCGGCCAATGTGCAGGCAGGGGCCAAGACGCGCCTGTCCACTATCCTGCATGGCGTTTGGATTTTGGGCTTTGTCGCCCTACTGCCTTGGCTCTTGCGCGAAGTGCCGATGGCGGCACTGGGCGGCGTGCTGGTCGTCACAGGCTGGCGTCTGGTCAGCGTCAAGCATGTCACCCATCTGTTCCACACCCACGGCCCCATACCCGCCGTGATCTGGGCGGCGACCTTTATCCTTGTCGTTTCCACCGACCTGTTGACCGGCGTGCTGGTCGGCCTTGCCCTGTCACTGATCGAGGTGATCCCCCATGGCAAGCGCGTGGCGCTGAAGGTGGAAGAACGCCAGCATGAGGACACGCATCACGTGACGCTGAAAGGCGCGGCGACTTTTGTGACGCTGACCAGCCTGACCGCGAAGCTGGAGCGTGTGCCCTATGATCTGAAGGTCCATCTGGATCTGCACGAGGTGCATGGCATGGACCACACGACAGCAGAAATGTTGAGCGAGTGGATCAAGCAGCGCCGCAGGGCCGGTAGTCCTACGCTGATCAGCGGGCCGGAAAATCTGACCCGTCCTTTGCCTGCTTAACAAAAACCCCCGAAGGACCATCTCCTTCGGGGGTTTTTTCATGGAATTTAAGTCGCCGGTTTGGTGGCGAACCAGATCACATGGCGCGGCCCCTTGCCATTGCTGCGGGCACGGACGCCCACTTCCTCCACCGCAAAGCCCACTCGCGTCAGGCGGCGGGTAAAGCTGGGGTCCGGCCCCGCCGACCAGATCGCCAAGACGCCGCCAGGGCGCAGGGCGTGTTTGGCGGCGCGCAGACCCTTCTCCGAATAGATGCGGTCATTCTCAGGGCGCACCAAACCGTCCGGCCCATTGTCCACGTCCAGCAGGATCGCGTCATAAGTGAGATGGCCCGCCGCAATCGCATCAGCGGCATCGCCATGTTGCAGGTTAACGCGCGGATCATCCAGACAACCCGCCGCCACTTCCGCCATCGGCCCGCGCGCCCATTGGATGATTTCGGGCACCAGTTCGGCCACGGTGATCTTCGCCTTGGCGTCCAGCGCCGCCAGAGCGGTGCGCAGGGTAAAGCCCATGCCATAGCCACCGATCAGCCAATGTTCGGCGGGGCGGTTCCCCAGACGCTCATGGGTCAGATTGGCCAAGGCCTCTTCCGAGCCGCTCATCCGCGTGCTCATTAATTCATTGTGGCCCATCACGATCATGAAATCGCCACCGCGTTTGTAGAGCGTCAATTCCTCGCCGCCGGGCACTTGCGCCTTTCCAAGCAATTCGCGGGTCTGCATAGAATCGTCCTGTCCATCAAAGTTGGAGGCGCCATGGACCAAAGCGGCGCGCGACACACGGCTTTTCTGGACGTTTGCCAACAAGGCATGGCCGCCAAGATTTTCTTCAAACCGGTCAATCAGCCATTGCGCGACATAACTCCACTTTATCGGTAGAGAATTTCTCGTCCCATGGATCCCCCATGAGACCGCGGCCTTTGATCCTGTGTCAGCTTGCTCCGCGTCACCAACCGCTAAAGCGATACGAACCCTGTTTCGGCGATCAAGCCTGAAGGGGGCTCGTGTCTGAACCCTTTTACACAAGGATATTGACCCGTGCCCCAGTCCCATGTTCATACCGACCTCCCCCGCCCGCCACTTGTCCTGCGCTCGTTGAGCGCTCCCCTGCCGCATCCCTCGTGGCGCCAAACCGGTCTTCGCAATGAGCAAACAAAATCCAACATCTCCGCCGACGAATTCTGGCAGCGGCTCGGTCTCTGACATGGGTGCCTATGATCTGGGCGCGGTGACGCAATCGCTGCGCCAGTACCGCCGCCAGTGGCGCGTGGCGCAGGATCATGATTCGGCCTATGGCGCGCATGGCTTTCCATCACGGTTAAAACTGGGCGCGATTATCGACAATCTGGCCGCCGCCCTGTTCCCGATGCGCCTTGGGCCCCGACATCTGACGCAGGAGACGGAGGATGCCTTTGTGCTGCAATCCCTGTCGCGCGCTTTGGACGATCTGGCCGAGCAGATCCGCATGGAATTGCACGCTGGCCGCGCCGCGCATGAGGCCGAAATCTGCGCCGAGGCGCGCCGCATCGTGGGCGCTCTGGCACAAAGCCTGCCCGACATTCGCCGCCTGCTGGACACCGATCTGGAGGCCGCCTTTGCCGGAGACCCTGCCGCGCGCAGTGTGGACGAGGTGCTTTTGTGTTACCCTTCGCTCGCCGCGCTGATCCCGCATCGCATCGCCCATGTGCTGTACAACCAAGGCGCCCCGCTGGTGGCCCGCATCATCACCGAGATCGCCCATTCGCATACGGGTATCGACATCCACCCCGGCGCGCAGATTGGCGAGAGTTTCTTTATCGACCATGGCACCGGCGTGGTGATCGGCCAGACCGCGATCATCGGCCGCCATGTCCGCCTTTATCAGGCGGTGACCTTGGGCGCGCGCAGCTTTACAGTCGATCCGCAGGGCCATCTGGTCAACACGCCGCGCCATCCCGTGCTGGAGGACCGCGTGACGGTTTACGCAGGCGCCACCATTCTGGGCCGCGTCACCATTGGCGCGGGCAGCGTGATTGGTGGCAATGTCTGGCTGACGCAATCGGTGCCTGCGGGAAGCCAAGTGCGGCAGGGCAAGCCCAGTGTGTCCATCGAGAGCGATGCGCTGGCCGATTGGCCGATGGGGTGACCGGCGCGATTTTCCGCTTGAAACCGGCGGGATAGGCGATAGCCCTTTGCCCATGACAGCCCCAGCACCCACTACCACCATTTTCGAAACCATGTCGCGTCTGGCGCAGGAAACGGGCGCCATCAATCTGGGGCAAGGTTTCCCCGACATGCCAGAGCCGCCCGAATTGCTGGCAGCGGCGGCAGAGGCCTTGTTACAGCGCTCTAACCAATACCCCCCGATGCGCGGCCTGCCCGCATTGCGGCAAGCGCTGGTGGGCTGGTACGCACGCCATCAGGGGCTGCCTCTGAGCGAGGAGGAGGTGCTCGTCACCTCCGGCGCGACAGAGGCGCTGGCCGCCGCCATTCTGGCGCTGGTGCAACCTCGGGATGAGGTGATCCTCGTCCAGCCCCTGTATGACGCCTATCTGCCCTTGGTTCGGCGTGCAGGGGGCCTGGTGAAACTGGTGCATTGCCGCCCCCCCGAATGGCGGTTGGACCCACAAGACATTGCCGATGCGATCAGCCCTCGCACCCGCCTGCTGGTGCTCAACACGCCGAACAACCCCACCGGCACCTGCCTCGACCGCTCCACGCTGGAGGCGATTGGCGCGCTGTGCCAGCAGCATGACATCACCTTACTATGCGACGAAGTATGGGAAGCGACCTTGGTGGATGGCAGCGAGCATCTCTCCGCCCTGCACATCCCCTCCCTGCGCGACCGCACGGTAAAGGTTGGCTCTGCGGGTAAAATTTTCTCGCTGACCGGGTGGAAGGTAGGCTGGGCCATTGCCGCGCCGGCACTGGCGCAAAAGATTGCTGCGCAGCATCAGTTCCTAACCTTTACCACCGCCACACCTTTGCAACATGGCGTGGCGCAGGGGTTAAACTTGCCCGAGGATTGGTTTGTCACGCATCGTCAACGCTATGCACAGGCCAAGGCAAGGCTGGTACGCGGATTGCAGCAGGCAGGCTATGTCGTGCTGCCCAACAGCGGCACGTGGTTTGTAAGCGTAGATCTGGCCGCGTCAGGCCTGCCGGTCGATGACGCCCAACTGGCGCAGGATCTGGTGCGCGAGGCCGGCGTAGCCGCTGTCCCCGTATCCGCCTTTTATGCCGATACGCCCGAAACCGGCTATTTGCGCCTGTGTTTTGCCAAAGGGGATGAAGTTCTGGACGAGGCGGTGGCGCGTCTGGCGCGCTATCGGGTGAACCAGCGCAGGGCGTAGAAACAAGCATGGCGAGACTTTTCAGCCTCGCCATCTGCTTCAACTTAACTTGCCACTTGGAAGGTAAGTGGCGGAGAGGCAGGGATTTAAATGGCTGAAATCTGCCGCCCCTGCCACATATTCCTGTGCCCACGGCACGGTTAAACGTAACGATGCGTTCGTAATTAGATGGCGGAACTACCGCAATGTTGCATCCAACGCATCAACACAGCTCAACAAGTCCTCCGGTTGGAGGTGGACGTAGTTCTGCATGGTGATCCGCACATCGCTATGCCCTGCCCACATGCTGACCTTGTGGATTTGTATCTGCTTGGCCAGCAGCGTCAGGCAGGTGTGGCGCAGCGAGTGGTGGCAGACGTCCTTCCAGTCCGGCCCCAGTTCCTTCCTCAGTTTGGCCCAGTAGTCCTGCGCGGTGCTGGTTCTGAGGTCAAACAGGGTGACCGCATGTTCGACGTTATGCTCTTTCGCTAGGGCGATCTCCTTCCGGCGGACCTCAACGAGGTCTTGAAGCGCCGCTGCGAGGTCTTCGGTGAGAGGCAGGCGGCGGGGCTTGTCGTTCTTGGTGGTGTAGCGTGGGAACTGCACCCATGTGCGCCCCAGCTCGGTGACCAGCGCGCCTGCGGAGTCATCAAGGCTGACCTGCAGGGCTTCCGAAAGACGGCAGCCGGTGTGCAGAAGGAAGCGGAGGAGGAGAGCGATCCGGCCCCACTTCAAGGAGGGGTTGGCTGCTTGCAGCTCGGCCACCTTCTGGAACATCAGCGCCTGCTCGTCAGCGGAGAGGACGCGCTCCCTCTTCCGGCCCTTCTTGATCTTGGGGCGGCGAGGTACGCGCTGCAGGATGGGCACACCCGTGTTGTTCCCTCCGTCCCAATCGAGAGCGAAGTCGAGGGCCTTGTAGAGGGAGTCAAGCTTGCGGCTCACTGTCCCCGACTGGTTGCCCTTGTCCTCAAGGCGCTTGCGGACATCGCGGATGACCTCGTCAGTCACCTCGGTGACCTGCAGCTTCCCGATGTAGCTGCTCAGGATGCGGAGGTTGCTCAGGATCGTGGCCTGAGACTTAACGTCCTTCCAATGCTCCCGATACACATGATCGAAGAGCTGATCCACAGTCACGCCCTTGGTCTTCTGCTCGACCGCAGCAGGTTGCAGCCGGTCCTCTTCAGGGTCCAGCCCCATAAGGATGCGCTGCGCTTTCTTGCGGGCCAGCACGAGGTCACGGGTGCCCAGTGACACCCGCTTGCGGACGCCTTCAACCTCATGGTCGAGGATGTAGATGCCCGAGTCTTTCTGTCTAAGTCTCATCTCTGCTTCCTTTGATAATAGCCGCCAGACCGACAGCAACTTCGCGGCCTTCAGCCGTAAGCTCCAAGAACTTATGACGGCGGTCATCTTCATTCTCTACAGCTTCAACCCATCCTTTAGGCAGCTTATGCTTGGCCTTCTCCCGCTCTTCTTTAGGGAGCGCAGCGACTTCTGCTATAGCCTTACGTGTGGCAGGCTTGAACTTATCCATCACACGCTCGGGTGACGAACCCAACAGAGGCGCTCCCGTGAGGTCATCGCCTAGGTCGTCAGTCAACTGGGTCAGCGTGAGCTGTTTGCCCATCGCCTGCTGGTGCATCAGAGCAACGAGGGCATAGACCTGTCGAAGGGTGGTGCGCTCAGGCAGTGTTTCGGCCAGCGTAGCCAGCGCGGCGCTCAAGTTCCCTAACTCGTAGGCGGTGGAACTCAAAGCGGGCCAAGATATGGCTTGTTTCGGTCTCCGTGACATTGCGTTCATCCTTCAGTTGACCTGCGGTAGTGCAGCCTTCCTGTGATGCGGCGGTGGTAGTGTCAACCATTCTTGTTTTACTCCGTCTTGTTGCGCCCCTCATTCACGCTTGGGATGCGGAGAGCCAGCGACCTTGGCTATCCCAGCGCGTCAGGAGAGGACCATGTTTCCAGCATGTTGGCCGTCGAGCCTGCTGGGGGTCGTTCTCCTAGAGGTTCCTATCGACGTAGGAAAGGGTATGTTCTCAGTTTGTTCACAGCGTGTCACTGTCCCGTTTCAGGACATTGCCGATTTGTTGCAGAATGTTTCCAACACCATGCAGGCCACGCGCTGCCCAGCCTGCAAGGTTCCATAGGAGGACCAGCGCCAACGCGATGGCCCAGATTTCAAACACGATGGTCACGAGGTCCGCTCTTCGGCATCCATAAAGTCCCAGTGGAAGTCCCGCGACTCTTGCGGGTTGTCAGCCCAGTGACCGAGGCTGCGCATCCCGTTGTAACGGGTGCCTCCCTCGAAGGCGCAGTTGTTCTCCACGAAGGCTTGCGCGTCCTCGGCAGAAGGTGCTTCGATCAGCGCTTCGTAAGGCGTCACCTCGGTGACGAGGTAGCGGACCTTGAATATCTTTTTGGCAGTGTCAGGCATCGTTGATCTCCCCATAGACCACCTCGCGGAACAGCTCCCGCGACTGCCGGTGGTACGTCATCATGCGACTGTAGAAGCGATGTCGGGCATCGCGCTGGGCGGGATCACTCCGCGCCTCTTTCTTAATCTTGCGGCGGGCGCGGCGGATCACCTCAATGTAGGTGTCGTCCGCATGCAGGTTCAGGCGCAGGTAGGTGCTGAACATGGCGTTCTCCATTCATGGTGACCAGAAGCCCACGCTAGGCGGGCCTCAGATCACCCCCGCGCCACGGCGGGGATGGGCTAGTGTTACTGGGCAGGGGAACCGCAGGTGGCCGCGAAGACCACCACAGCGATGATGCAGAGGTGACAGAAGGTCTGCAGGGACACGTAGGGTTCGAGGTCAAACATCAGCGGTCACCTCGCGGCTATCATGACCAGCCAGCAGGGCATGAATAAGGCGACCCTCGCGCTTCCCAATGCGACCACGGCGGGCGCGGCGGTTGTGCTTGTCGATCTCGCGCTGCACGGCGGTGGGGCTATAATCATGCATGCTCTTGGTCCTCCTTGGTGGGCTTGGGGTTCTCTTGGGCGCAGACCTCGCGGCTCTTTTCGAGCGTGGCGATGCGGCGGCTGTTGTAACCGGCCATGAAACGGGCCGAGGGGTAGCGGCGGGCCATCAGAAAGGCTCCACTTCGACGCCAGCGCAGAAGAGCTGGAGCTTGGCGACAGGGCCGTGCGGACCGTCTGCATCGCAGTCGTTGTCGATCCAGTTCTCGACCCCGATGGACAGGCAGCGATAAGCCAGCGGACCAGAGGCATAGGTGGACATGGTGTGCCCGTCCTCAAAGGTCAGGCGCATCTCATAGGGGCCGTCCTCATAGGTCATGGTGCTGACGATATAGCGCGGGGTGGGCAGCGTCTCGGCGGGTGCCTTAAGGCTGCGCAAGGGAATAGCGCGGGCCATCAGTGGGCGATGGCGGGCACGAGCTGCCACGCATTGTTAGGGGTGTTGCGGGGCTTGAAGCGGATGGCGCTCTGGCCTTCGCAGTGCTTCTCGCGCCACTTAGGGGCACTGCCGGTCACCTGTTGGTAGCGCTTGGCAAACTTGGTGAGGTCAGCGTCTTCCTCAAGGAACATGTGACCATGCGCAAGGTACGAATAGCCCGAGAAGTCCTTGGCGGTCAGGCCGAGGGCATAGAGAACATTGGCAGGCACCTTGCCCCACGCATGGGACGGGTCAGCGAAAACGGTGAAGGTCTTTTGCATGTTGTGGGTCTCCACAGAGTGACAGCAGGGCCACGACAGGCGCGGCGCTGGTGACACCCCCGCCCCGAAGGGCGGAAGCGGTTAGGCGATGATCTCGACGACGATTTGCAGGCGCTTCTTGCCGCTTGGGTGATAGGCAGCGGGCGCGATGCCGCCTTGGTCAGCCACAAGGCCGTCTTTCAGGGTCACCACATGGCCCTTGATGTTGAGCATGTAGGTCACCCCAGCGCGGGCATGCTTCTTGGCAAAGGTGGCCACAGTGCAGCAGGGGAAGAGGTCTTCCCGACGATCCTTGAGCCACGCATAGCGGGCAGCAGGGACGGCCAGCAGCTCCACAAAGGCCACGTTAAGGGTCTGCAGGGCAGACCGGCGGTCTTTCGCATAGGTCCGGCCTTCCCAGCCTTCGCCATAGCCGCCAGCAGCCTTGACGGTCTCCCAAGCGGTTTCGAAGGAGACCCCAGCGCAGAGCGCGACCGACAGGACGCCACAGTGCGGCGCATGGCTCCCATTGTAGCCATCGGGGTATGCAAGGCGGCTCATGCGCTCTTCCCCTTGTTCAGGATGTCCAGCGCGGTGGCCCATTCCTGCAGGCCTAGGGCGTTGTCGAAAGCCTCCGCAGGGTCTGCGGCATAGTAGGCCAGCGCTTCCGCTTTTTCGCGGATGTCGTCTTGGGTCTCCAGCCCGAAAAGGCGGGTGATTGCCGTCTGGCGCAGGGTGACGCGATATTCCTGCCATTCGGTCTTCTTGACCACGATGTCAGGCAGGACGCGCACGGCTTCCTTAAGCGCCTTCTTGGTTGTGATTGCCATTTTACCGGCTCCCTTGTGAGTGACAGAAAGACCGGCGAACCGGCCCTTGTGTCACCCCCGCCCTAAGGCGGAGGATGCAACGTTACGGATATTAGGAAGCCCTCTTGCGGGCATGCTTCGCCCCTCCCCCATGCGCCGCGATGGCGATGGAGACTTTGGCCTTGCCGCTAGTGCCCATGCAGGCCCTGCAGGCGGCGCATTCGGTCTTCTTTCCGGCTTCTTCGGAGGCGGGGCAGATGACTTCTAGGCCCTTGACGTTCTCGCCTTCGGAGGCGGTAACGCGAAAGGTCCGGTAACCCTTGGCTTGCGCTTCGGACACATCCGCAAGGCTATCTGCGGATGCCATGACAAGGCGCGACCACATGGCAGGGATAGCGCGCCACTGGTGGGTGTAGCCGGTCCAGCCTTGCGCCGCGCCGGTCACATAGGACCAGATGGAAAATGGAGCGGCTGCAGGGTCACCATAGGTGCCAAGGCGAACCATGCGACCGGCGAGAAGTGCGCGGCCTTCCGCTGCGGTCACCTTGGGATAGACCCCGCGCTTGTAAGCCTCAAAGACGGTGCGCGGGCCATGAATTAGGGTAACGTAGCAAGAGCGGTCTTTGCCCGTTCCATCGCCACGATGTGGGCAGGTGCCACAGATAGAGGCGTCTTCACCGGACCGGACCGCCTCTAGCGGGTGGATGTCAGCGCGGATGATGTAGGTTTGAACCATCGCGCCGGTTTTGGCGTTGCGGCTTGCCTTCGCTAGGCCGGTGGCAATGACGACAATCGGCTTGCCGTCGATCTGCGAAGGCCCCTCGAAAAGGATGACGCCTGCAGGTGTTTTTGACATGCGGGAAGCTCCAAAAGAGTGACAGAAAGACCGGCGAACCGGCCCTTGTGTCACCCCCGCATTGCTGCGGAGGATGGAATGTTGCGGGTATTACGAACGCGACAGACGGTTCTCGGCCCAAGAGTCCAGAGCGGCCACGGCGTCAGCCAAGAGCCACCCACGGCGAAGGCGACGGCGGATGTAATCCACCCCGATGCACACGGGGATGTCTGCAGCGCGGGCAAAGTGAAGAACAGAGCGGACCTCTGCGGTTTCTTCTTTGGTCATGTGAAATCCTTTCGACAGTCACCATAAGACCGGAAAGACCGGCCCTAGGGTGACCGGCGGTTACCTTTGGGAGACTTTGCCTAGCCGTTAGGAAGGCGCTGGAAAGCCAAGGGGAACCGCAAGTCACTTGCGCTTGATTAACAATGAGAAAGAGCGGGGCCGGTTGGCGTCTCGCCGTCCGGTGAAGCCATACCTAGGCCCATTCGATAACCGCGTCAATGCGGTTATCTCATTTTTTTTGATAGATGCATCATTCCATGTGTTAAAAGGCTGATTTCTAGGCAAACTTTTTTCATCATCCCTGCCCCTTCCGGTCTCCCCTAGGGCCTCCCCTGCCCACTTTCCGGCCCTTCCGGTCTCCCCTAGGCCCTGCCCTATCGCCTCCCCCTAGGCCCTGCCCTATCGCCTCCCCCTAGGCCCTTCCGGTCTCCCCCTAGCGCCGCTCCCTGCCCCTTCCGGTCTCCCCTAGGTCACCACGAAAAAAACAGGGGAGACCAGAGGCGCGGTCAAATGTCACCGCAAGTCCCTTCCGGTCTCCCCTAGCGCCGCTTGCCGCTCCCCTTCCGGTCTCCCCTAGTCACACATGGCGCTTCGCAGGGGATACGAACGGCGGAAAGCCTAGGCGGATTGCCAAGGGGTGACGGCTAGACCGTGCCAATGGCCGATTGCAGGGGGTTTTGCGCGGTGGATAACAGACTCCCGCGCGGTATATAAACTCCCGCGAGGCTCACCAAGGGGGCCATGGGGGGAACTGGGTCGAGCGCACGTATATAAGGGGGTTCGGATAACTGACCCCAAAACCATTTGAGATCAGTCACTTCCTTTTTTGCGAGGCTATAGGGAGGGGCTGGGAAGGTCCCCTATAAGTTACCTATAGATACACTACAGGTAACTTCAGGTTCCCTTCCAGAGGCCATCAGGAGAGAGGTATCACCTCCCTCCCCTGACCTTCCCTCCCCATCCCCTTCCACTGATCCTACCCTTGGCTCTCTTAGAGACCACAGCAGGTTCCACAGGGGCTTCCTTGATGATGGTGCCAGAGAAGAACTCCTTCTCCCACTTGGCCTCCTCACGCCTCTTCCAGTCCTCCTCGGCCTTCATCTGGTCCCGGTTGAGGTACTGGGTCCAGTAAGCAGCAGCGAGAGCAAGGACGTCCAGACGGTCGTCATGCTTTAGCGCTCCGCGCTGGGCGGTGAGATGGGTGAGCTGATAGAGACCACGCTTGACGGTGTCGGGGAACGCGAGGTCCTTCCGCACCACCGAGGTGTCGATAGCGAGACGGTGCTGCGCTAGGAGCGGTTCTAAGAGGCTCAGGATGCGGAGTTCCTTCTGACCGCTGCTCTTCACCTCCTCAACGGGAACGGCTCTGTAGCGGGCTAGGACAGGCTCCAGCAGGCGATTGAACATGCCGTCACCAAAGTTACTTTCGGTGACCACGAGGTTGACCTCTTCGTCCGCAGCGATCTTCGCCAAGGCGTGGAGGGTGGAGTCCGCATAGCCATCGTTCAGGCCTCCCCACTGGCGGACATAGATCACGCCGTTGAGGAACTTGGTCACGCAGTATGCGGTCTCGTCCTTACCACGACCCGAGGGGTCAACATGCAGGACACTTCCGGTGAACTCGGAGAACTCCGGGGAGAGGTACATGGGTCGATGCAGGCGGTCACCGTCGAAGCCGACGTTGGCCAAGTCCTTGAGCGCCAGCTCAGGACCACTGCCCCATGCCACACGGACAGGAGCGATCTTGCGGTCGATGTCCATGACCATCAGGTCTTTGGTCTTCAGAGGGTACTTGTCGGCGTCAGACAGGCTCGTGTCGAGCTGCATCTGCAGGAGGAAGGCGGCAGCCCGGAGTTCCTGTTCGCGGGACATGAGGTCCAGCTCAGAGAAACGTGCAGGGTCTGTAGGCTTCCCGCCGAGGGTTGAGGCGACCGGCTTGCAGAGACTGGGGTCCCGCTCCATGTCCTCCTTGAGGATGGGCGCGAGGTGGTCCTTATAGTTGCTGAAGCGGTCGGCGGTGGGATAACGGGCGGGCCAGATACGGACCTCGTAGCCCTTCTCGGGGAGACGACGATAGATCGACTCTTGGGACTGCGGGGTACCCAGATAGACGATCTCGCCGTCTGGCTTCAGGATCGCGGCGTACTCTGCAGTGCGTCCTTCCAGCTTCTCCCGCATGGATTCGGTTTCAGCATTCTTGGGGACCTCGACGTCATCCGAGATCAGGAGGTCGGCGCGGCTCCCGGTCAACTGACCGAAGATGCCCACGACCTTCACCGAGGGGGACTTGTCGGGAACCGCAGGGCCTACGTCGAAGGCCAGTGCCGAGGTTCGCTGGCCCATCTTGGGGCGCAGCTCATCCCACAGGCCATCGCCTGCGGAGTGTTCGATGATTTGCTTGATGAGGGTCGCACATTCGGTGGCCAAGGTTTCGTTGGCAGACACGATGACGACTTTGAGCTGGGGGTCTTTCCAGAGACGCCACACCACATAGGCGCAGGTTAGGAAGGACTTGCCCACCCCACGGAACGCCTGAATGAAGCGTCGGGCGGGGCCGAGTTGAAGGTAGCGGGCAACGTCGAGCTGGACACGGGTCGGCTGCGGGAGCAGCATGACATACTTCCAGACGTACCAGATGAACTTGAGGAAGTTCTCCTGGAGCTGCTCCTTCGATGAGAGCTGGGTGATGGATGTCCTCTAGGATGGGCTGGGAAGCCCGTAGGAGGTCAGGTCAGGCGCTTGTGCTACTAGGGTAGCCAGCGGGGCACTGAAGGACTCCTACGGGACTCTCAGGGCTTAGTAAGCCGAGGTGATGCCGTAGCCATCAGCGGCACCACGCATGGTGAGCTGATAGTCGGGACGACGCTGGGTTGCGGTGATCAACTGGGAACCCGAGAAGGTCCACAGGACAACCGTGAAGGAGCCGTCAGGGTTAGCGATGGACGAGCCAACATAGGTCTGGCCCGCATAGATGTCGATGATGTTGCCGGGGATCGCGGTGCCCACCAGAGTGTGCGTGGCGGGCGTGTAGCTCGTCAGCACAGGGCGGTCGTTGTAATCCACGAAATCCGCGTACTCATCCATGCGACGATCCTTGACCGTCAGCGCAACCACCGCGCCACTGGCAGGAGCCGAAGCGAGGGTGACGAGGTCACCGGCCACGGCGTTCACCGCAGGACCGGCAGAGCCGTTGACGAGGACCGAGGTCACATCAGAGGTCGCTTGGACGGCGACAGGAAGCTGGAAGACGGTGCGAGTGCCGTCCCCGATAGAAGTGAAAGTTGCAGGCATTACAAATCCTTATGCGTATTCAACGGAGCCGACGATGTCGGTGGAGGCGGCGAGGGTGGTGCCCACGGCGTCAGTGGTGATCGCCCACGAGATGCCAGAGGTGAAGGCCACGCCCATGATGAACTGGCTGTCAGCAAGCTGGCCTGCCGGAATAGGCAGAGTTCGGAACGGCGTGTCGGTTCCGGGGACACCTGCAGACGACTTGGCGTAGAACTGCAGGTAGCGCGTGGCGGCAGCGACGTTCATCAGGTCGTAGCCATAGAGCTGACCGCTGGAGTTCTTGATGACCCCCGAGGTGCCCGTGACGATACGGCCAGTCGAGCAGCCGCCGGAAGCGCGGGTGGAGAAACTGACAGACCCGATCAGGGTGGTGGACGATTGCGAACCAGTCAGCGAAGGGGCATACGGAATGGGAACATCGCCATTCACCAGCAGCGCCTGTCCGTTCACAGTGCCCGAGGTATAAGCCGTCAGACGGACACGCATCGCCTTGCCCACAGCAGGGAAGGCGCGGGCCTGAGCAGTGGAAGCCGTATCGGTTGCAGCAGGGACGCCACCGGCCATAGGGAGACCGGCGACTGCGAACCAGTTGGTCCCGTCAAGGGTCTGCTCGTAAGCCATGGTGGCGACATAGGTGCCCGTGGGGTTGAAGACGACGAAGCCCACGCAGGTCAGATCGACGTTCATCAGGATGGCACCGTTGGCGGTACCGGGCGTGACCGTGGCAGCCGTCCCGTAGACCATGGGCTGGCCGGTCTCAGGGTCAACAGAATAACCCGGCGAGGCCACCGCAGAAGTCTGGCGGGGTGAGCGGGGAACAGTAAGGTCCATGTGGACTCCTTAATTAGGACGCCCGAGGGCGACGTCGTCTAGGTTAACTTCAGCGAGTTGGGCGGCGAGAGTGTCCACGCGAGGTGCTGACTTGGGGGCGTCAACGCCGTTCTGGGCGAGGAACTTCATCACCTTGTCGAGGAGCTGGGGATTGATGGGCACGGGGACGCCGTCGCTATCGACAGCCTCCATTGCCCGCTTCAGTTCGTCTGTGAGTGCCCCCGCCAGCATGCCGTGAAGGGCATCCAGCAGGGACTCAGAGGCGCGTCCGGTCATTTCAGTACGCTCCAGAAGTGTTGCAGAAACCAGCCGAGGACACTGGCGACGGCACTGGCGATGGCCAGACCGGCCCAGCGGACAAGGCCGTTGGTGGACTTGGTGGTGGCCATGTGGGCCTCCAGCACGGAGACGCGCTTGTCGATGCTGTCGCAAATCTTCAGCAGCAGGGCGCGGTCTTCACGGTTCTGATCGATCACGATGTCGAGCCGACCTTTGACCTCGCCAAAGGCGATGTGCAGGTTGTCGTCAGCCATTACGGGGCCTCGGCCAGCGCCTTAGCGCGGTCTTCCAGAGCCTTGATGGCAGACGTCACGCCCGTGTCAGTGCCGCCGTAGGCAGCCATCTGGAGGGCCGAGAACGGCTGTAGGGTGGTGATGAGGACGTTGCTCTGCAGGGTTTCCACGGCAGTCTTGGCGTCGGCGCGAAGTGCCTCAAGGCCGGTATCGAAGGCCACCAGCGCAGCCTTCAGTTGTTCTTCAGGGGTCATTGTGATCCTAAACGGGGGATTGGGTGTTGGTGTAGGTGAGCGCACAGGTGACTGCAGGAAGCGTCTGGCCGTCCACTGTGACCACGCAGGTCAGTGTGGCGGTATCGCTGTCACCAGCGTTGATGCCGTTGAAGGCAACAGTTGCAGTGGCAGTCCCCTGCCCCGAGTTGATGCCCCACGAGCCGTCGCCCAGCGTACTGACCACCGACCAACTGTAGGACGGAGTGCCGGTGTTGCCGGTGACGGTGCAGGTCACACCGGGGAAGATATAGTTGAAGGCCTTGCCGCTGGCGGACTGGCTTGTAGGCGAGAGAGCTGCGGAGGTAGCCGACCACACCTTCTTCCACACGCCACTGACGTTGGCCCAGATCGCGGTCGGCGTTTTCCATGTGCCGCCCACGTTGATGCGAGGCAGGGCTGTTTTCCAAGCCCCGCCCACGTTGATGCCGAAGGTCATGTGTAAGTGAACCAGAGGTCTCCATCGGAGCCACCCGAGGGCGCTGCGGTGGAGAAGGTGATGCCAGAGCTGGACCTCCCGTCGAGGCGATAGGCGAGAGCCTTGCCTTGGACAGAGAGCGCGCCGGTCACGTTGAGGTTCCCAGCGATGGTACCGCCGGTCAGCGGGAGGTAGTTCGAGCCGTTCGCGGGGGTGTACCCGAGGGCCGAAGTAACCTGCGTCGAGGTGATCGAGGTGACCGTCCCGGCGTTCCCTTGGATGTCCAAGGGCCAGTTGGTACCGAAGCTGGTGACGTCGATCTGGAGACCCAGCTTGCCCGACGCCGTCCAACCGATGAACACCGTGTTGTTGGTCTGGCCGCTGCCTCCACCTTGGCGGACAGGGGTGAAGCCCAGAGAGGCCTGCTTGCCCGACAGGCCGTTGTCCACGTACTGCTTGGTGGCAGCCTGCAGGGAACCCGAAGGATCACCCGCAAGGGTCAGGGGACCGATCATGGTTCCGCCCGTGTTACGGTCGAGAGGGGTCAGGGTACCAGCATGCCAGACAGCATTACCATTGACCTGATAGCCTCCCTTGACGTTCCAGAGGCCCTGACGGGCGTCATAGTAGCCATTGATCGAGCCATCATAGGTCATCATCCCGAGGCCCCACCAGATTTTCATGGAGGTGTTATAGGTCGTCCAAGAGGCACCGTCGCCGGTACCAGACTGGAACCCATTCCACCCCCACGCGCTGGCAAGCTGCAGGGAACCAGTAAGGGTTCCGCCGGTCAGCGGTAGGTAGCTGCTGGGGGTAAAGTTTCCTTCATCCCAGAGGCCGTAGGTCACCCCTGCATCGGTGTTACGGTAGAAGCGTTCCGTATTGCAGATGAGACGCCACCCCCCAGCGGAGTTGAGGAGGCCCACTTGGTTGGTCTTGTTCGCGTAGAATGACCCGCGCACCACGCCGTCCGAAGTCTGAAGGGTCAGGCGACCGGCAAGCGAGGCGGCAGAGCGGATGATAGCCTCTTCACCACCGCTAGACGGGAGGTAGAACAGGGCAGGACTACCTACTGTCAGGATGTTGCCCCCCACAGGCAGCGTCAGGTGGCCCGACAGGGTGCCGCCGGTCAGCGGGAGGTAGTTCCCCGGAATGAAGTTCCCGGCATGCCACACGTTCCCTCCGTCGAGCTTCAGGGAGCCATCGGCGCTGAAGGAGAGATAGTGTTCACTTCCGGGCACCTGCCGGTTGACGCTGATAGTCCAACCGCCAGTGGCGTGTCGGTACATCATGGTCTCGGCGGTCCCCGAGGATGGGAAGAAGATGTTGTCGGATTTGAGCTGGGAAACCGTCAGGGTCCCCGTCATGGAACCTCCAGCCACCGGCAGGTAGTTCGAAGGCGTCAGGTTACCGGCATGCCAGACCGTGTTGTTGTTGTAGCGGAAGCCAGCGGCGAGGATGTCGAGAACGGTCCCGTTTGCTTGGAGGCGGACCTCATAGTCCTGAGCCAGTGTGGTCTTCAGGTCGATGTAGGCACCGCTGCCTGCGCGGGTGATCTCGATAGCTCCGTCAAGGGTCAGCTCAACGGAGTTGTTGCCGGTCGAGGCGACACGGGTGGACCCTGTAAGGACGCCGCCGGTCTTCAGGAGGTACAGCGAGGGGTTGAAGGTGGCAGCAGCAGCAGCCGAGGCAGCAGCAGCAGAGGCGCTTGAAGCCGCTGCGGATTTGCTTCCGTCCGCTGCCGTGGCCGAAGCCGATGCTGCAGACTGACTGGCCGACGCTGCGGTGGCCGAGGTTTGCGCAGAGTCCTTATAGGACAGCGCGTTGTTCGCAGCAGTCTGCGCTAGGTTGCGCGCATTGACCGCGCCGGTCGCCGCCGCTTGAACAGCAGCGACAGCAGTGCTGGCCGAGGAGGCCGACGCTGCGGCATTCAGCTCAGACTGGTGGGCCGCTGTGGCCGACTGGTCCGCAGCCGTTGCGCTCAACCCTGCGGCCACCGCCGGTCCACTGACGGACGACATGATGGCTGCAGGGCACGAGACGAGAGTGGAAGTGCCGAGGTAATCGGTGAGAGGATAACGCCCGTCACCATTCGCCCCGCCATTCGCCAGCCCGCCCACCCAGTTCTTGAACTCAGCCTCACGGGCGGTCCAAGCGGAAACTAGGGTGGAAATCTGCTGGGCCAGCGCTGCGTTGGACAGGCTGTCAGCCATTAGGCTTCCGGTGCGGTCTTCGCTTCTTCAGCCTTCTCTTCGGCCAGCTTGCCGCCAAGGTTCACACCTTCGACAAGGGCATCGAGAACGCGCAGGCGGTCGTCAATGCGGGCCTTCTGGGCCAGCAGGTTGGTCTGTTCTTGCAGCACAGCGTTGACTTGTTGGGTCGCGGTCATTGGGTTTCCTTGGAGATAATGGTTTCGAGATAGGCAGCATCGGCGTCGTCTATCGGGAAGATGTTCTCGGAGACGAGGCGGTCGTATGCCAGTTTGACTTCAGGGTCCGACTGGACCTTGCGGATAAGCGAGAGCTGCACCGAGCGTGGCCACTGGTCCAACCAAGAGCGGAAGGTCCAGACCGGCGCGGCGGCGAGAGGTTCAACAGGGGACGCACAGGTCCCACAGTCGGACAGGAGGTAACCTCCGGGGCCATCCACGGGGACCGCCACCTCGCCTTCCAGCGTTTCTGCTGCCAGCTTGATGGGGTCCGTGGTGTCCAGAAGGATGCGGGGGGTCTGCCCCTTGATGCCAATGGCGTACATCACTTGTACCTTCGGAAGGAGATGAGCGAGGCCAGACCAGCGTCCACATAGAGGGAGCCGTCTTGGCCGTACCATTCGACGGACACGAGGAAGGACCCCGTGCCGACCGAGCGTTTACCGGACAGTGCCACGGAGTCAGCGATGGCCGAGCCACCGGAGCTGAAGACCATGACGCCATCGATCTTGATACGGGCACCCCAGTTACGGGCACCGGCAGTGAAACCCTGCTTGAGGGTCACCATCGCAAGGATGTCGCCGGGGTAGTCCATAGGGACCGTGAAGCTGACCAAGGTCTGCCATCCGCCATTCCCGTTCATGATCGAGCCGTTGTAGGCCTGCTGCATGCCGGTCACGGTGCCGTCCGCGATCTTGTTATAGTCCACCACCTGATCCCCGAGTTTCAGCCGGGAGATGCTGGCGTCCGCGATCTGGGCGGTCCCGATGGTCACGTTGCTGATCTGGGCGCTCGTGATGGAGCCGTCCTTGATGACCGCACTGTCGATATAGACCTTGCCGCCGGTAACGCTGAAAGGCTGGAGAGCCGTTGCGCCGTTCATGCTGACAATCTGGAAGTTGTCCGCCACCACCGCGAAGGTGGAGGTGGCCCCAGAGGAGTTCAGCAGGAAGCCCGAGATGTGGCCGTTGATGTTCACTGCCACCGAGTAGCGCGCCGACAGACCGTTGGTGGTCTGCTGGAGCGTGGAGATGGTCGCAGTGTTGTTGCCCACGGTGGTCTGCAGGTTCGTCAGCGAGGTCGCCAGCGCGCCCGTGGCGTCCACTCGTGCCGTGGTCTCGGTCGCCAAAGCAGACGACACGTTACCAATGGCAGCCGAGAGGCCGGACAGTCGGGTACCTAAAGAGGTGTTGCCGCCATCCACAAGGACCTTGGACTCATCCAAAATCCAAGCCTGCCCGTCTGCCCGCTTGGCCCCCAACAGGGTGAACTGCTGGGCCATTGCGGTGTCCGCAGAGGACCGGGTGTTGGCCTCGGTGATGATACTGGACTCTGCCGCCGTCACCCGTGAGGTGAGCGCGGTCAGGGCCTGAGCCTGCGTCGAGGTGGCCGTGGAGAGGGTCGAGTAGTTGGCCGAGATGGTCGAGGTGTTAGCTGCGATGGCCGAGGCGTTCGCGCTAATGTTCGACTCCGCATTGCTCATGCGGGATGTCAGGGTGGTGATCGACTGGGCCTGCGTTGAGGTCGTGCCGGTCAGCGTGGTGTAGTTCGTGGCGATGGACGACTCTGCAGCGTTCATGCGGCTGACCAAAGAGGACAACGCCTGAGCCTGCGTTGAGGCCGTGGTGGACAGCGTGTTGTAGTTCGTGACGATTGCGGACTCTGCAGCGGACGTCCGGGCTGCCAGCGTGGTATACTGGGAGGCCAGAGAGGACACAGCATCGGCGCGTGTCTGGGTTTCCGTCTGGATCGCCGCTAGGTTCGAGGCCAGCGACGAAGCGACCCCCGAGATGTAATCCCCAAGGGTCTGCGTCGGTGACACCTTGACCGTCCCTTGGTTCAGGATGATCGACTTCCCGTCACCCGAAGCGGCCCCGATGAGGTTGAGCTGCGTGGTGATGGCGGTGTCCCCAGCGATGCGCTGAGAGGTCTCGTTCTGGAGAACGGTCTGAATGCCCTGCCCGTTGAAAGTGCCCAGAGCGTTGACCGTGGTGGTCAGGTTCTGGAGCTGGGTCTGGGCCAGAAGGATGGACTGGGAGTTCGCTGTGATGTCCGCAACACGGGCGTTGAAGGACGCCAGCGCCGAGGTGTTGAGCGCTTGCTCCGCAATCATCGAGACGATGTTGGATGGATCGGTAACCACCACGCCATTTGCGTTGGCGATCTGGACGAGGGTGTTTCCGATTGAACTGGTATAGAGGTCGCTCAGTTCCTGCTGCACGAACAGGGTCTGCTGGACGGCCTTGTTTAGGTCCTCTGCGGTGAGGACCGCGCCATTCTGGAATTGAACCAGTGCGCTGTCGATGGTGGTGTGGCGGCTGATCTCAACAGCATTCCCAGCGTTGGCCGGGAAGTCCAACCGAAGGCGACCGCTGGTGACCAGCGACCACGTTGCGGCGTTACCGGCCACACGGACTTGGATATGAGAGGCGTCAAGGTAGGGGAACGGGATGTCAAAATCCCGTTGCCCCTGCCCTGCCACAACCACGGACTTCGTGGTGTAGGTCATTAGAGTTTGTCGAGTTGGTCCCTAAACGTCTTCAGTTGCTGGCTCATGATCTCTTCAGGAGCGCCACTCTTCTCCACATCCTTGCGGAACAGGGAGTATTGGACGGCCTTGTTGAGGTCCTTGTCGCCAGTCAGAAGCTGTTGCTGTGCGTTGTCGAGGTAAGGCTGGCGGACCAGCTTCATTACCTGCAGCTTCTGTGCAGGCGTGTAGGTCTCCCACTCAGGCGACACTGCGTACTCCCGAAGGGTGTCCGCAAGAGTCTTGCCGTCGATCTTGTCCTCCCCGAGGTGCTGCAGAAGCGTGTGCATCTGGTCACCTGAGAGGCGGACGCCATGAAGGCGAGTGGGTGCTTTGGGCATTCGGAACGACAGGTCACCCATAGCTTTGTAGAGGGGGTCGCTGTCGTGATCCGCGACCTTGATACCAGCGTCACGGTCATAGTTGACCACCTGTCCCAAGAAGGGGTCGCGCTGTTCCCACAGGGCGTTCTTGGAGAAGAACCACGACGAGACATACTGGTTCAGCAGTTGCTTCTGCACACTGGCTGGGTCCATGGTCTGCGGCGTGGAGTCGGTGATCTCGTTGGACAGGCCCTTCTGAATGCCGCCGCCGGGAACCAAGCGTTGCTCAAGTCCCTGCAGGATAGCGAAGAAGCCCTCCTGAGACTGCTCTGGGATAGGCAGCTTGGTCAGGTTCTTGAGGCCCGACAGGTAGGTCTTGGACAAGACGTTGGCCGACAGTGCCATCCATGAGGCGTTAGCGAAGTCGGCCAGCTTGCTCTGGGCTTCAGGATCATCATGGAGACCCGAAGCGTGAAGCTGTTGCTCGAACTGGTGGATGTCTGCGCCGATACCGATGACCAAAGCCAGCGGGTCGATGCGTCCATATTCCACCCACTTGCCGCCTACCTTCATGCTGTATTGAGGGCGGGCAGCGCGGGCCGACGAGGAGGTTCCTCCGTCATAACCCACGGCCTCCCCACGGGCAGCCATGTTGTAGCCCTCCAGCATCGCCAAGGTGCCCATGGCCATCTTCGCCCACGCTTCCGCCGACCGGCTGTCGCCAGACCGGAGGTCAGAGTAGAGCTTCCGCTGGAAGGCACCGAGAGGCGTGAAGTCCCGTAGGCCGGTCTCAAGGATGCGAAGCGGCGTGTGAACGAACGGGAAAAGAACACCGGCAGGGTCCATGCCCTGCATGCCTTTCTTGGCCCACTTGCCCAGCCCGGTCTGCATCTCGTCTTGAAAGAGAAGCATGCGGGCTTCCGAACCAGCTTGGTCTTCCATCCCCTTGCGGATCACGACGTCGGTCGCAAGCTGCTTGAGGCGGACGGTGTCACGGCTCCCCGCTTCCACGAGGTTCTGCAGGGCTGCTGCAGTGTCCCCGGAGGATGCTGAAACAAGGCGTTCTGCCATGTCCTTCACATGCTTCTTGGCCTCCTCGCCTGCCAGACCACGCTCAATGGCGTCTCGGGTGGCGGCTGCGGTGGCCTCGGCGTACTTGTTGGAGTGGTACAGGGCAGACCCCACGACTTCATCAAGGAACCCGATGGCCATGTGGGTGGTCATGCGGGTGGCCGAGCCGAACCCGTTGACAATGAAGCCGAGGGTATGGGCAAGTCCTATGCGAAGGGTGGCGAGGCCGTGATTGTCCTGCCCAGCCAGCATGTCCACCGTTTCCGGCTTCATGTAGATGGCGGCACCGTGGTTCACTTCAGAACGCTCGAACTTGTTCACCGTGTGATCGGCGGCGTCCTTTGCGAACTTCTTGGCATACGCCGGGGTAAACTTATTCAGGCGACTGCCTACGAAGCTGGCGTCCCATTTGTTCTTCAGGGTGTCACGGGTGGCCCGACCGGCTTCAGACGAGATGGCGTCAGCAGTTCTACCCGCTTCCTCAATCGCTACGTGAACAGTGCGGTTGATTGCGCGGACCATGCTGTTGCCCAGAGCGGGGCCGAGGACTGCCCACCGCGCATTGTTTGCGGCAGCAGCAGCTCGGTAGCCATCCGTCTTCAGCCATGCGGCCATAGGGACGTTCACGAGACCAGCGATCAGGTGCATGGATGCATAGACCGTGGCACCGAGGCCGGTGGAGGTGAACGTGCCGATGCTGAAGAGGTTACCGGCGGACTCCCGCGAGATGCGGGCAGCGCGGGCACCAAGGGTCCCTTCGTCACGGGCAGCCTGCTCCGCGACGTCTGCAAGGTTACCCTTCGACTTCAACACCTTCTCCACGAGAACACGGCGCTGGTCAGGTGTCTTGGCCTCCCCGATCTCCTTCATGGTTTCTTCCCATGACTTCTTCGGGGGACGAGGGGGTTTCCCAAGGCGCTTTCCGGCTTCCTTGGTGCCCTCTTCGCCAAGCACTTCCTTGGCCGTGTCCAGCACGGTGTTGCCCATACGGGCTTGGTTCATGACTTGGATGGCGCGAAGGCCCCTCCCCATCTCCGAAAAGCTGCCACGCATGGCAGCCTGCAGGGTGATGAGGGTGTGGAACTGCTTCTCAAAGAGCGCATAGTCAGCGTGACTGGCATCCTCGAAGCTGAAGGTTCCCGCCTTCTCAGCGGCTTCCAGCTTCTTGGCGAAAGCTACGAGCTTGGCAGCTTCGCCCGCCACAAGCGACGAGGCAGCCCGGACGTACATGTCGAGGTGTTTGGTCTTTGCAGCCAGTCCCCCAGTGAGCTTCACGACATCACTACCGAGCATTCGAGAGAGAAACGCCACGTTCGTGTCGGTCCGTGCCGTGACCCCAAGCTGACCAGCAATGCGCTGGGTGACAGGGGCAGCGGCGATCCGTTCTAGGATGTCATGGATGCCCTGCTCCATTTCCTTCGGGTTCGAGAAGTTACCGAGGAAGGTGGACCAGTCTTGGCGGGCCGGGGCAACGCCCATGCGCTCCAGAGCTTCAAAGCCGACGCCATTACGGAAGTCGTCCATGAGGCCGTGCAGCTCATCATCGGTCACGGTCTTGCCCAGCTTCTCAAGGTTGGCCACCATGTCGTCCATCGTGGTGATGGGCTTCACGGTGTCTCGACGCTGGGCGATAGGGTCCGAGGCTGCCTTGGCTTCTGGCGACTTGCCGGTGACCGGAGGCTCTGCCGCTGGGGCCTGAGTGACTTCCTCCGCTGGTGCGTGAGGAGCTTCGCCGCCTGCAGCTTCATTTGCGAAGGTTTCTGCGTCAGCGCCGAGACCGGCGGTCTCCATAGGGACAGTGATGTCAGCGGCCTCCGAGGAAACCTCAAAGGACCGGCGAGTGAGCTTGATGTCCCTCACAGCGCGCACTGAGCGCACCAATCCTGACAGCGCGCCCTCCACGAGGACGTTGCCGCCCATGTCAGCCATGGCTGTCTTCAGGCGCGCTTCGAGGGCGTTGTCGTCTTGATCGACAGACAGCGCGTTGATCAGGGAGTCCACATGGGTGAACTGGGCGAAGGCCGTCTTGTCCAGCCCAAAGTGTTCCGCGACGTTGGCGAGGTTCTGCTCTGCCGGATGGACCGACGAGAAGGCTACGCCCGCCGAGGCTAGGACGCCCTTGGCTACTTCACCTGCCTTGCCCCAGTTGGCAAAGACCTCTGCGGTCCCCATGGCTTTCCTTGCGGCGCTGAAGGGGACAGCGAAAGAAGCGATGCCGTGGACAATGGAGGCCCCGGTGCGTTCCGGCTTGTCGATCCATTGGCCATCCAGTCCCATCGTCTTCACGATCTCGTCACCGTGGTAGGTGGTGCCCTTCATGAAGTCAGGAGCGACCATGCGGACGGTCCCGTCAGGGTGGACTGCAGGAACCTTGTAGGTGCTGCCGGATAACTTGTAGGCTGCCGTGGCGGCGAGGTTGTGAGCCAAGTCGTCCACGTAATCCACGACAGACTCCGCATGGACAAAGCCGCTGATGGTCTGCCGGATGCCCGCCTCGACCCCGCCCAGCAGGCCGTGGACCGCATAGTCCTTCAGCCAGCTTGAGGTGGGGTTCTTAAGGTCACGCTCGGGTGCCGTGGGGGATGGAGTGGGTTCGTAAGCCTCCAGCATGGAGCTGTAGCTGTTCGCGCCATAGGTGGCGTCATTGCTGTGCGAGGGATCGTAACCCATAGGTCTCCTTGGTGGTTAGTCGTTGGGCAGGTAAGTCCCTGTCTGCGCCGTCTCCCCCTGTGCCTTCGCTATGGAAGACTGGTGGAGAGCGAACGCATGGCCTGCGGTGCGGGCGCGGGACTGCGCATATTTCGAGCTTAGGTTCATGGTTTCGAGCGAAGAGGTGAGAGCCAGATTGGCGTCGCCAGTCACTGCCAAGGTCTGAAAGAATGTCGTGATGACCTGTGGCCTCTTGGTGGCCCACTGCTCAGGCGACCAATATCCCGGCTTACGCTGACGGGACACGGCGTCCATATTCCTCAGGTCCTCGTTGAGCGCGTCGAGGTGCTGTTGGGCACCGTTCTGCGACACCAGCTTGGCTGGAGAGGGTATCTGCTTGATAACATTGATGGACGACGAGTAGGCTTCGGGAGTCAGTAGGCCCCTGTTGTAATCTAGGGTCAGCTCCTTGGTGAGCTGTCCGGGCGTCTTCTGGCCTGAGAAGTAGGTCGCCAGTGTCTTGAACGACTGATCGCGGACGCGCTGCTCGGCTTCCTGCTTGTTATGGGCCTGCACCGCCCAGCCCCACTGGACGTCCTGACGGTGCTGTTGGACAGCCTGTCGAGCTTCATTGAGGCGCTGGAGCTTCCACTCCTCTGTCCGGTGGACTAAGCCTGCCAGCATCTCTTGGTCTTCGAAGCGGATGCCACCGGCACTCGGTCCCTTGACCGCTAGGTCGTGGATGTCGGTCGGAGATAGGGTCCGCTTGCCTGCAAGCACCTCGGTATAGATGTTGCCCATGTTCTGATGGGCGAGGCGTTCGTCCTTCTCCCGCTGTTCCAGATCAAAGGTGTGATGCAGGGACTGGTAGCGCTCCTGAAGGAAGGCTCGGGTGGCCGGGTCGAACAACGGGGTCTTCCCATCGGTGTCCATGGCGCTGCCTGCAATCTGGAGGATGGAAGCGTCCTTGGTAGCCAGTGCGTTGGCCAGCGCGCCTTCCGCCAGTGCCTTCTTGGTTTTCTCAGGGGCGATGCCTAGAGCGGTACCCTTGGCAATGGCGTTCGAAAAGGCAGCAGGGTTCTTGGTCTCGGAGATTTCCAGCGTGGCCACAGCGACGTTGGCAGCTACCGCCTTGGTCTCCATCTGCTCTTTAATCTGGAGCGTTGCCGTCTGGAGGAGCTGCCCGCGCTTCTTCTCGACCGCCTTATAGAGGGTCGCATTGGCGTGGGCATCGCCGTAGTCAATCGGCTGCCCACGATCATCAACCAACATAGCCTTGGCTAGGGTGTCGATGTGGGCGTTGACGTCCTCCAAGGTAACCCCGTGTTCCCCCTTGGTGGGATCGGCGTTCGCGCCCGCGAGGACGAGCTTGTTGACGGACTCATCCCACTTGGGAAACTCGACCTGCGCTTTCTGCAGCACACGGCCATCCGCGATGACCTCCCGATAGGCTTGGCTACGCTTGGAGACCTCTGCGTTGACGTTACCGGACACAAGGTCACCCGCCGCTTGAACAGCAGCGGCCCGTTCAGAGGCCTCGTGCTTGAGCATTGAGTTCTGCGCCAGCGTGGTCTGCGTGTCCCCGAGCATGCCGAGGACCTTTCTGATCTCATTGGCCTGCGAGTCAGGGCGCTCGGCGTTTCGCATGGAGAACGCTGTGTCCACTTTGGGTGCCTGAGCCAGCCGGTCGTTGGTTGGGATCGTCTCGGACTTGAACTTGGTCTTGAGTTCTTCGGCGGTGTTGCGGCCAGTGGCCTGCGCCAGATTCACTGATGGCATCTGTTAGGCTCCTGCGGCGATCTTGGTGGAGGCGAGGCTCTTCTGGAGCTTGAGGTTTTCACCGGCCTTGAACCCTTGGTAACCCGACAGGCCGAGCTGAAGGCCCGCACTGAGGGCCGAAGGGGTGGCTGCACGGGAAAGCGCGGCGTTTGCCTCGGCGGTGTTGTTCTCGTTCTGATTGTCGGCATTGAGGCCGATGCGCTCGACACCAAGGCCGGTCTGCATCTGATTGTTCATCAGCATGGTCTCGATGGACTGAGACCCCAGCGACAGGCCTGCCTCACCGGCAGCCACGCGAATGCGGGAGTCCTCCTGACGCGCAGCGCGGAGGCGGTCGTTGGTCTGGGCCTGCTCCTGCTTGGCGATCTGGGTGGAGGCAGCTTCTTGCTGGTTACGGATGGCAGCCTGCTGGGCCTCTGCGGATTGCATGGTGCCAACAAGGGACACAGCAGTCGAGGCGACAGCGGCGACTGTCATAGAGACTGGGTCACACATGTCGGTTGTCTAGCCTTGCGAAAAGAATGAAGGGGCGTTTCTCGCGTCCATGCTCAGGTATCGCCTGCAGGATGCTGAAACCACATGTCGTCAGCCACCGCATGGAGCGGTCATTGCGGGCGTCGATGTAGTTGAACAGGCAGGGGTAGAGACTGTGCATCTGACGGAGATGGCGGAGGGTGTTGCGCACGAAGGTGTGCGGGATGTCGTCTAAGCGGTCGGTACCCATGAGCCATGCAATGCCCACTTGAGGGGCAACGGAAGGGGCACAGCCGAAGATGCAGAAAGGGACATCGCCGTCCAAAGCAACCCAGCAGAGGGTCGATAGGTCAGCGGACTTGATCAGGCTCCCCAGCGGGTCAAGCCCATGGGTGGCCTCGATCTCTGCCTTGTCGGCAGCACGGAGGTTGTCCGCGAGGACCTTAAGCCAGCCGATAAGCTGAACCTCAGGAACCTCGCGGATATTCTTGAATTGGATCACATTCTCGCCCGGTTGAAATACATGCCTTCCCACTCGGCAGCCAGAAAGGTGGAGCCTACATGGGTGTCGTTGGTGATCGTGATGACCACCTGCTGGGCATCCCCCATCACTTGGAAGGGGAACTTGCCGGTGTGCAGCAGGGGGCTGTTCAAGATCAGATCGGACGCACCCACGGTCTTGCCGGTGTAGTCCTTGACCTTCGCGGGGATGATGTCCCCGCTGATGATCTGACCAGCGGCACCATAGGGAGCCACCTCCGTGTGAAAGTAGCCGGTGTCCTTGAAGGAGACCTGCCATGTCTTGAGCTGAAGCCTGCCGGTCGTCACAGCGGAGCCGTCGCCCTTGCGGACGAAGACCGGACTGAAGATGAACTTGAAGCTATAGCTCTCGCCACCAAAGGCCAGCGCAGGCTCGTTACCGGGGACCGACACCTGTGTCGAAGTCGTCCACTGGTAAGTGGAGGGGTCGATCAGTGAGCCGGGGCGGGTTGGATCAGAAGACCCACGAACAAGCTGGAAGGCGGACTGCAGGGGAGCATAGGGCACCGTGAAGGTGGTCCTGCCGGTCGAGCTGTTGTACGCGCCGGTCAAGCTCACGCGCCGGTCCAGATGGACCTGCACAGGAGCGCCCGAGGGTACGACCCCCGGCTGCATGTTGATCCGCTCCAGATACACACCGCCACCCCGAGAGAGCAGCAGGTACAGGTAGCCAGACAGATAGACACCGGAGAGGACTTGGGTGTTGTCGCCCATGTACCAGCGGTGCCATGCAGACTGGGCCTTCTCCGTGCCGCTCACCCAGTAGAACTGGTAAACGTAGATGTAGCCGGGGGCACCATCGGTCAACACGAAGAGGGCATTCTGGTCACTTGCAGGGATCAGCTTGCGGACACCGGCAGGGACATAGCGTGGCACATGGGCCGTGATGTCGGAAGCCGAGGTGGCAGACTGGCCGCTCAGGCGGGTATACTCTTTGATCCCTGCGTAGCCGTTACGCTCCGCAGCGAAGTAAACGCCGTCATTGATGGCGACCATGCCCGCCCGAATGCTGACCTCGTAGTTCGTCACAGGCTTGATCGCCATGGACGAAGCGGACAACCCGAAGTCGCCGTTGGTCATGCTGAACTGCGTCTGGTCGGACGTCAGCATGATCCCGTCATTGAAGGGCACAGCGTCATAGAAGATCGACACCTTGGTGCTGGTGGCTGACACCGAGATGGGATCAGCGTCCAGCGCGTCCACCACGGTGGTCCGATAGAAGTTCCCGAGGTCACCCGTGACGGACATGATGGCCGTCTCGCCGGACAGGAGAACCAGTCGGTTCTGATAGATGAACGCCTTGCGGATGGTCCGGCCCACGAACACGGGGTTCGGGTTGCTATCCATATCACCCACTCGGCGCGGCATCCACGAGAACGGAGCGAACTTGAAGGTGCCGTCTGCTTGACGGACCAGTGCCCATGGCATGGTCTGTTCGTCTATGGCGTTGGCCAGATTGGGGGCCACGGTCTCGTTCCACACGCCGCCATTGAACATGACGTAGTAGGTACCGAAGAAGTTGGTGTTGTCCCCTGCCACAGCATAAAGGTCGCCTTGGGTCCCCGTTGCAGGGAGCTTGTCGAACCGCTGGACCTGACCTGCATAGACGCCGACCAGATTGGGGTCGTACTGCGCAGGCATGCCGGGGCCGTAAGCCATCCCGTACTCATCAACACCTCGGTCACGGTTGATCCAGACGTTCGAGAGAGGTTGGGCGACTTGGTCAGCACCGACCGGCTTCATCGCCACGGTGACCTTGCGGTTCACCACGAAGGTGTAGTCGGCCACGGTGGTCATGGCGATGTCGTTGACGTAGTCGGTGGCCGAGGCCAGATAGCCCCATCCTTGTGGCGCGGTGACCGTCTGCTCATTCCCGGCCAGATCGAAGATGCGCAGGGCACCCGACTGGGCGATCACGATGTAACGCTCAGAAGCGTCACGGTTGATCTCATGGATCATCGCGTTGGTCGGCGTGGTCGTCAGCAACTTGGCGATGTGTTCGGTCGGCGGGCGCTTGGCGAGACCTTCCGCAATGGATGACCAGCCGTTGCGCTGGCCTTCTAACTGGTCCTTTGCGCGGACCATAGGAGCCTGCTGGCTCACGCCGTTATACAGCGCGGGGATCGTGTCAGCGATCAGGCTCACGAAGTGACCGGCCCGATGTTACCAGCGATGCCCCAGCCGTTACGGTAGGTGGTCCGCTGGAGGCTCTTGGAGCTTTTGAAGGAGTTCGTGCCACGGACCCGGCGTTCGTCACGCAGGAGCAGCGCCCAAGCGCGGGCTTGATCCTCTTGCGAGAACCCGTCCAGCTCAGGGGCACCGATGGTCCGCTTCTGGAACTTACGGACCGCCGAGATGGCGATGTAGTTCCGAGCGGTTTCCGGCAGGTCTTCGAAGGAGTAACCCCAAGTGATCTCGCAGGGAACCGCAGCGCCCATCTGCCAAGTCTGGTTGGCTCGGTCCCAAAAGCCCATCCCGTAGGTGGGATGACGGCGGATCACGAGGTCCTGATTGGAGTCCGTAGGGTCACAACGGAGGGCACCGGCAGGGAGCGCGATGAACTTATTGATGTCCGGGGTCAGCGGATAGGAGGTGTCGGTGTTGAACGCGAAGCCGTACAACAGGACATAGCGGGTCTCGATACCGAGAACCGACTGGGCGATATTAACGTCCCCTACGGAAACCGAGAGGGAGTTCACCGGGGCCTGTCCAATGCTCATCAGCATCTCGTTGACGGCTTCCAGCGTGGAGAACGGAGTGGTGGTGGACATAGGACTGTCCGTCGTCGAAACATTTGGCGCAAAGTTGGTATGTTGGTAACGGAGATATGGCCTCGTCTGGGTTTGGGTTTTAGGCGGCCAGCTTGCGGTGTTGCAAGCGGCGATGTTCGATGGTCTGCTTCTTGATGGCGGCACGCTGGGCGTGGATCTGCCGGTCTCTGCCGAAGTAGGCGTCGGCGGGCGTCACATTGCCCAGACTTTCGTGAT
>NZ_SACO01000013.1 GCF_004005905.1 Novosphingobium umbonatum | reverse complement strand
CATGTTCGGGCATCTCAAAATCAACCGCGCTATCGCCACCCGCTATGACCAACTGGCCAGCAGCTTCCTCGGGATGGTCTATCTCGCCACCGCCCGATACTGGCTCAAATTTGTCCACGCTGCCTAGCGATTTTCTATGGGGGCAATTGGAGCACTGCATTCCGATATCAGACAAAGCCTAAGTGATTGTCTTATTTGTCTAGATTCGCGTTGCTTTAGGCTGTATGATGTCCGCCTTGTTTAGTATGAAAGCATCGGCTGGGTGATGTCGCTTCGTTATGTAAAAATATCTGAAAGTATGTCGTCGTGGCTAGATTTTTTTAGGTGCTTTTGTGCCTTTTTAGTGCTTCTTTCCCATGTAAGTCATAGAGTTGTGGTTCATTTCCGGGATCTTGATCCAGCGGCAGTGAATGCCTTGATGTATATTATGTATATGCCGTCGTCATTTGGCGTTGGTGCCGTCATGATATTTTTTGTTCTGAGCGGTTTTTTGGTGGGCGGTAGTGCTTTTAAAAAAATCCAAGCGGGCAATTTTTCTTGGAGGGATTTTGTCGTTGCTAGATTGGCGAGGCTTTGGATTGTCCTGATACCGAGTTTGTTGCTGACCCGTTTGCTTCCGCGGATAACGGAAAGTTTGGGGATTATTGATAGGGCTGAAATTGATAGTGCTTTAGATTTATTTAGTTTTTCGTGCAATGTTGCTTTTCTTCAGTTGGTTGCTTGCGATCCTTATGGCAACAACGGTGCTCTTTGGTCTCTATTTAATGAATTTTGGTATTATATTGCATGGCCGATATTGATGATGGCGTTTGCGTTGTGTGGTTTTAAAAAAATCATTATGCCATTTTTCATATTAGTCTTGGCTTTAATTGTTTCCTTTTATCAGAAGGATGGGGCTAACTTCCTGCTGTACTTTTTTGTATGGGTGTTCGGGGTGGCGGCAGGAGTCTGCAAGTTTCCCAAAATTTTGGGAGGTGAGAAGATAGCCTTGGTGATTTTTGTTGTGGCAGTTGTTTTGTGGCGCCTAAAAGTAAATGGGGATTCAAGAAATGAATTCTTTGGTCATAATTTTTATTATGACGCATTTTTGGGATTTTCATTTGCCAACTTGATGAATAGGATGGCTTTTTCTGTTAATTTGGTGAGACCTCCAGCAATTTTGCCGACTAGGCGGTTTGCTGAATTTTCGTTTTCTCTTTATTGCACTCATACGCCAGTTGTTGAATTTATCTGTAAGTTGCATAGAATATTGTCAGGACGTTCTTTGCCGTTTTTGGTTGTTAATCAGTTGTCGATCGGGATTTTTTTGATTTGCGTTTGCGTTTGCGTGGTTTTTGCTTATGCATTTTACTGGGTTACTGAAAGGCATACGGCGAGATTTTGTGCATTGCTTTCTGGTGTGGTTGATTTTGCATTAAAAGCCGCAAGTGTTTCCGGAATTAAATTTCGGCGGAGGCTGGCAGGCGGTCAGGCCTGGTTCTAAAGTGGCGAAGTGGCGAAGTGGCGAAGTGGCGAAGTGGCGAAGTGGCGAAGTGGCGAAGTGGCGAAGTGGCGAAGTGGCGAAGTGGGGCTTGGTGGCGGTTTGTGCTGTTGGACGTTCTGCCGGAGTTAGATGCGGGATGTTTATCCGCGCCATTGTTTGGTGAAGTATCCCGCCGGCAAATGACTGGATTGCAAAGGGCCCCCGCCCTTTGCCCGCCGGAGGCATCTTGAATCTTCCCGCCGCCGGAGGCGCACAGCCAAAACCGCGCCGCTGGCGCGCCAGTTCCATCAACAAATCCCGCCCAGCACACACAACCCCCGCCATCCTTGACCTTCTCCAGCAATGGGCCTAAGGGGCGGGGCATTCGTGCGGGGGCTAGCTGGTCTGGCCTTTTGCATTTGAAGAGCTGAACATTGCCGGCGCGTGCTGGGTTTGGGCGGTAATCGCTTGGAATCCGGTGTAAACCGTCAAAGTAACCCGGTGCCGTTGGGGCGGGGTGGAGCGTTTCGGCTCGTGCTTGAGGATTGGTGGCGCGTGGCGCCGATGATTCGCTCCTGCGCGGGTATTCGTTTCATTTTGTTTTGATGGCGCCAGATGGCTGGGCTTGGCTTTCGGGCTGGCTTGGCTTTTTCGCACCGGATGGTCTGTTGGTTTTTCCGACAAGTCCGAAGGGCGCTCATGTGGCGGTGAATGGCCGTCACGCAAACAAGGTGAAGAAGTTTCATGCCTACAATCAACCAGCTGATCCGCCACGGGCGCGACCCGCAGAAGGCCAAGAGCAAGGTTCCCGCTCTTGAGCAGAACCCCCAGAAGCGCGGCGTTTGCACCCGCGTTTACACCACCACGCCGAAGAAGCCGAACTCGGCACTTCGCAAGGTGGCCAAGATCCGTCTGACCAACGGCCGCGAAGTGATTTCGTACATTCCGGGTGAAGGCCACAACCTGCAGGAGCACTCGGTTGCTCTGATCCGCGGCGGTCGTGTGCGCGACCTTCCCGGCGTGCGTTACCACGTGCTGCGCGGCGTTCTGGATACCCAGGGCGTGAAGAACCGCAAGAAGAGCCGTTCGAAGTACGGCGCGAAGCGTCCCAAGTAAGGGCTACTCGCTCTAACTTGTTGGTCTTTTGAAGAATTAAAGGAATAAGCGATGTCGCGTCGTCGTCGTCCCGAGAAGCGGGAAATCCTGCCCGATCCCAAGTTTGGGGATCAGGTGCTGTCGAAGTTCATGAACAACCTGATGCTGGACGGCAAGAAGTCCGTTGCAGAATCGATCGTGTATGGCGCTCTGGACGTCATGCAGGTGCGTGCGAAGGCTGACCCTGTGCAGCTGTTCCACGACGCCCTGAACAATGTGAAGCCTGCCATCGAAGTGCGTTCGCGCCGCGTTGGTGGTGCGACCTATCAGGTGCCTGTGGAAGTGCGTCCCGAGCGTGCCCAGGCTCTGGCCATCCGTTGGCTGATCGGCGCTGCGCGCAACCGCAGCGAAACCACCATGGCTGCCCGTCTGTCGGGTGAGCTGCTGGATGCGGCCAACAACCGCGGCAACGCTGTGAAGAAGCGTGAAGACACCCACCGTATGGCCGACGCCAACCGCGCGTTCAGCCACTACCGCTGGTAATGTCTTGTGGCGGCGCTGCTGCGGCAGCTCCGTCACACGGTTGACACAAAAATGAACCTAAGGGGGATATCCGTCACGGATATAACCCGAACCCAAGGAAGCTCATATGGCCCGCAGCCATCCGCTTGAGAAATACCGCAATATCGGTATTATGGCGCATATTGACGCCGGCAAGACCACGACCACCGAGCGTATCCTTTACTACACCGGCAAGTCCTACAAGATCGGCGAAGTGCATGACGGCGCTGCGACGATGGACTGGATGGAGCAGGAACAGGAACGCGGCATCACGATTACGTCGGCTGCCACGACCTGCTTCTGGAACGACCACCGCATCAACATCATCGACACCCCCGGGCACGTGGACTTCACCATCGAGGTGGAACGTTCGCTGCGCGTGCTGGACGGTGCCGTGGCGTGTTTCGACGGCGTGGCCGGCGTGGAACCCCAGTCGGAAACCGTTTGGCGTCAGGCAGATAAGTACGGCGTTCCGCGCATGTGCTTCATCAACAAGCTGGACCGTACCGGTGCGAACTTCAAGTATTGCGTGCAGTCGATCATCGATCGTCTGGGGGCAAAGCCTGCCGTTCTGTACACCCCGATCGGTCTGGAAGCCGACCTGAAGGGTCTGGTCGATCTGGTGCACAACCGTGCGATCATCTGGAAGGATGAATCGCTGGGCGCCGAATTCTTCTATGAAGAAATCCCGGCTGAACTGGCTGACGAAGCGGCTGAATACCGCTCCAAGCTGATCGAGCTTGCCGTTGAGCAGGACGATGAGGCGATGGAAGCCTATCTGGAGGGCGTTGAGCCCGACGTGGACACGCTGAAGAAGCTGATCCGCAAGGGTACGCTGAACCAGTCGTTCGTTCCCGTTTGCTGCGGCTCGGCGTTCAAGAACAAGGGCGTGCAGCCCCTGCTCGACGCTGTGGTCGATTACCTGCCTTCGCCGCTGGATATTCCTGACGTGCAGGGCGTGAAGGTTGACAGCGACGAGAAGGACAGCCGTCCGCCTGCGGACGACGCTCCGTTCTCGGCTCTGGCCTTCAAGGTCATGAACGATCCCTTCGTTGGCTCGCTCACCTTCATCCGCATCTATTCGGGCACGCTGACCAAGGGCAGCTACCTGAACTCGGTGAAGGGCAAGAAGGAAAAGGTCGGTCGTATGCTGGAAATGCATGCGAACGAGCGTAAGGACATTGAAGAAGCCTTCGCGGGCGACATCATTGCTCTGGCCGGTATGAAGGAAACGACCACCGGTGACACGCTGTGCGCCGAACGTCAGCCCATCGTGCTGGAACGCATGGAATTCCCCGAGCCGGTGATCGAACTGTCGGTGGAACCCAAGACCAAGGCTGACCAGGAAAAGATGGGCATCGCGCTCAATCGTCTGTCGGCTGAAGATCCCTCGTTCCGCGTGTCGACCGACCATGAATCGGGTCAGACCATCATCAAGGGCATGGGCGAACTTCACCTCGACATCATCGTTGACCGTATGCGTCGCGAGTTCAAGGTTGAAGCCAACGTCGGCGCTCCTCAGGTGGCTTACCGCGAATATCTGGCCAAGCCGGTTGATCTGGACCACACTCACAAGAAGCAGTCGGGTGGTACCGGTCAGTTCGGTCGCGTGAAGGTCAAGGTTGCTCCTGGCGAGCGCGGTTCGGGCATCATCTTCAAGGATGAAATCAAGGGCGGTAACATTCCGAAGGAATATATCCCCGCGATTGAAAAGGGCTTCCGTGAAACGGCTGCTACGGGCTCGCTGATCGGCTTCCCGATCATCGACTTCGAAATCACGCTGTATGACGGTGCCTACCATGACGTCGACTCCTCGGCGCTGGCCTTCGAAATCTGTGCTCGCGGCGCTATGCGTGAAGTGGCTCAGAAGGCCGGCATCAAGGTGCTGGAGCCGATCATGAAGGTCGAGGTGGTTACCCCTGAAGAATTCATGGGTGACGTCATCGGTGACATCAACTCCCGTCGTGGCCAGATCCAGGGCACCGACAGCCGCGGCAATGCCCAGGTTGTCGAAGCCATGGTTCCTCTGGCAAACATGTTCGGCTATGTGAACCAGCTTCGCTCGTTCACGCAGGGTCGTGCACAGTACACGATGATCTTCTCGCACTATGACGAAGTGCCCGCAAACGTGGCCACCGAGTTGAAGGCGAAAATGGCCTAACCCCTTTTTGGGGAAGGGTTGAAGGATATGCTTGCCTGATCTCTCGGATCAGGCTAGGGGCGGCGCCTGATTTTCAGGCGAGTCTGGCAGGTGCCGTCTCGAACAGAAATCAAACATTACCAAAAGAAGGTTTGAAACATGGCTAAGGCTAAGTTTGAGCGGACCAAGCCGCACTGCAACATCGGCACCATCGGTCACGTTGACCACGGCAAGACCACGCTGACCGCTGCCATCACCAAGGTGCTGGCTGAAACCGGTGGCGCGACTTTCACCGACTATGCCAACATCGACAAGGCTCCTGAAGAGCGCGAACGCGGCATCACGATCTCGACCGCCCACGTGGAATACGAGACCGAAAACCGTCACTATGCTCACGTGGACTGCCCGGGTCACGCTGACTATGTGAAGAACATGATCACCGGTGCTGCCCAGATGGACGGCGCTATCCTGGTGGTGAACGCTGCTGACGGCCCGATGCCGCAGACCCGCGAACACATCCTGCTGGCTCGCCAGGTGGGCGTGCCCGCTCTGGTCGTGTACATGAACAAGGTTGACCAGGTCGACGACGCCGAAATCCTCGAGCTGGTCGAACTGGAAGTTCGTGAACTGCTGTCGTCCTACGACTTCCCCGGCGACGATATTCCTATCGTCAAGGGTTCGGCTCTGGCCGCTCTGGAAGGCCGCGACGACGCCATCGGCAAGAACTCGATCCAGGAGCTGATGGCTGCTGTTGACTCGTACATTCCGCAGCCCCCCCGTCCGACCGACAAGCCCTTCCTGATGCCCGTGGAAGACGTGTTCTCGATCTCGGGTCGTGGTACCGTGGTGACCGGCCGCGTCGAAACCGGCATCATCAAGGTTGGTGAAGAAGTCGAAATCATCGGTCTGAAGGCAACCGCCAAGACCACCGTGACCGGCGTGGAAATGTTCCGCAAGCTGCTCGACCAGGGTGAAGCTGGCGACAACATCGGCGCTCTGTGCCGCGGCATCAAGCGTGAAGACGTTGAGCGTGGTCAGGTTCTGGCCAAGCCCGGCACCTGCACCCCGCACACCAACTTCGAATCGGAAGTTTACGTGCTGTCGAAGGATGAAGGTGGCCGTCACACGCCGTTCTTCGCCAACTATCGTCCCCAGTTCTACTTCCGCACCACCGACGTCACCGGCTCGGTCACGCTGCCCGAAGGCACCGAAATGGTTATGCCTGGCGACAACGTGAAGCTGCAGGTCGAGCTGATCGCTCCGATCGCCATGGACGAAGGTCTCCGCTTCGCAATTCGCGAAGGCGGCCGTACCGTCGGTTCGGGCGTGGTTGCCAAGATCACGAAGTAAGCTTCGTCATCGGGTAACACCCAAGTAAAGGGCCCGGCCTCCTTCATGGAGGTCGGGCTTTTTGCTGTAAGTTTTCGCCCCATTCGGGTTGGGCTGATTTTGTTGAAATCGAAGCTTGCACTAAGGCCTCATGCGGGCTAAGGGCGGCACTCGAATTTGTCGGGGCTTCGGCCCTGTTGGTTGGGGTGAAAGCCCCTTGGCTCTTTCTCATCGGTAGCAGGACATGGAAGCTCAAAATATCCGCATTCGCCTGAAGGCATTCGATCACCGCGTGCTGGATCAGGCCACTGGCGAGATCGCCGACACCGCACGCCGCACGGGCGCTCTGATTCGTGGCCCCATTCCGCTGCCGACCCAAATCGAAAAGTTCTGCGTTAACCGCGGTCCTCATATCGATAAGAAGTCGCGCGAACAGTTTGAAGTGCGCACCTACAAGCGCCTCCTGGATATCGTGCAGCCCAACGCGGCCACCGTCGACGCTCTGATGAAGCTCGACCTTGCTGCTGGCGTTAATGTTGAAATCAAGCTGGCATAATGGGGAAGGGGCTGCTAAGGGCCCCTCTCTTGGTCGTTGATTCGGCCGGCGCCGCCCTTGGCGCCTGCGGGAGGTTTCTTCCGCGGATTTAGGGATACCTCCGGTTCTGCTGCTTGAAAAAGCCAGTAATCGGGTAGCGTCCCCCGTCTCGTTGTCCGGGCATCGCCTTGGCAGCATTCAGCCCGGACGGGGCTCGTTTCGCATAATTGGGTTGAACACGCCTGTTGGGGATGGGCCCCGCAGGCCTCTGTAAGGAGTGCAAGATCATGCGCACTGGCGTGATCGCTAAAAAGGTGGGGATGACTCGCCTTTTTCAGGAGGATGGACGTCACGTTCCCGTGACCGTTCTTTCTCTGGAAAACTGCCAAGTCGTTTCGGTTCGTACCGAAGAGCGTGACGGTTACGTCGCTCTTCAGCTGGGTGCGGGCGAAGCGAAGCAAAAGAATGTCGCCAAGCCGCAGCGCGAACACTTCGCCAAGGCTGAAGTTCCGCTGAAGATGGAAGTTGCCGAATTCCGCGTGGCCGATG
Source organism: Novosphingobium umbonatum (assembly GCF_004005905.1). Classification (GTDB taxonomy): domain Bacteria; phylum Pseudomonadota; class Alphaproteobacteria; order Sphingomonadales; family Sphingomonadaceae; genus Novosphingobium; species Novosphingobium umbonatum. The sequence continues at coordinate 94,847 of NZ_SACO01000013.1, read as the reverse complement.
ACGCCGTGCTGGAAGTTGGTTCGACCATCGCCGCCTCGCACTTTGTGTCGGGCCAGCTGGTTGACATCACGGGTCACACTCAGGGTAAGGGCTTTGCTGGCGCCATGAAGCGTTGGGGCTTCGGCGGTATGCGCGCTACCCACGGTGTGTCGATCTCTCACCGTGCGCATGGTTCGACGGGTAACCGTCAGGACCCGGGCCGCGTCTTCAAGAACAAGAAGATGGCTGGTCACATGGGTGATCGTCAGCGCACCCAGCAGAACCTTGAAGTTGTTCGCACCGACGATGAGCGCGGTCTGGTTTTCGTGAAGGGCTCGGTTCCCGGCGCGAAGAATGGCTGGCTGCTGGTTCGCGATGCCGTCAAGGTTGCTCGCCATGCCGACGCTCCCTATCCCGCCGCTGTGAAGTCGGCTGTGGCTGCTGAGGCTGCCGCTCCCGAAGCAACTGGTCAGGAGGGCTAAGCCATGAAGGTCCAGATCAAGAATCTCGACGGTTCGCTCGCCAATGGCGAAATCGAACTCAACGATGCAGTGTTCGGCCTCGAGCCGCGCGCCGACATCCTTCATCGCGTTGTCACCTGGCAGCTCGAAAACCGTCGCGGCACCGCCCGCGGCGCTCGCGAGCGTTCGGACGTTGCCCGCACCGGCAAGAAGTTCGGCAATCAAAAGGGTGGCGGTACCGCTCGTCACGGCGATCGCAAGGCTCCCATCTTCATCGGTGGTGGTAAGGCTCATGGTCCCCGCGTTCGCGAATTCAACATTTCGCTGAACAAGAAGATCCGTGCGCTCGGCCTGAAGCTGGCTCTGTCCTCGAAGGTCAACAACCTCGTGGTTGTCGATAGCCTGGAACTGGCTGAAGCCAAGACCAAGGCGCTGGCCGCTACCTTTGCCAAGGCCGGTCTGGTCGGCAAGGTGCTGGTGATCGACGGCGAGCAGGTGAACGAAGCCTTCGCACGCGCTGCCAACAACCTCGTCGGCGTGAACGTGCTCCCCGCTGTGGGCGCCAACGTTTACGACATCCTGAAGCATGACACGCTGGTGCTGACCCGCGCCGCTGTCGAGAAGCTGGAGGCCCGTTTCAATGGCTAAGGACAGCATCGACACGCGTCACTACGACGTGATCGTGGCACCGCACATCACCGAAAAGGCGACCTTGCTCTCCGAGCATAACGCCGTGGTGTTCAAGGTGGCGGAAAAGGCAACCAAGCCCGAGATCAAGGCTGCTGTTGAAGCGCTGTTCGACGTCAAGGTCGTTAGCGTCAACACCTTGACCCAGAAGGGCAAGACCAAGCGGTGGAAGGGCAAGCCCTATCGCCGTAGCGATGTCAAGAAGGCCGTTGTGACCCTGGCTGCTGGCCAGTCGATCGACGTGACCTCCGGGATCTGAGGGCGGTAGAACATGGCACTCAAGAGCTACAACCCGACCAGCCCGGCCCGTCGTGGCCTCGTCTTGGTCGACAAGTCGTCCCTGTGGAAGGGGAAGCCGGTCAAGGCGCTTACCGAAGGTAAGAGCAAGACCGGTGGCCGTAACAACAAGGGTCACGTAACCAGCCGCGGTATCGCGGGTGGTCACAAGCAGAAGTACCGCTTCATCGACTTCAAGCGTCGTAAGTGGGATATGCCCGCCACGGTGGAACGTCTGGAATATGACCCCAACCGTACCGCCTTCATCGCTCTGGTGAAGTATGAAGACGGCGAGCAGACCTACGTGCTGGCTCCCCAGCGTCTGGCCATTGGTGACACCATTGTCGCCGGCGAAAAGACCGACGTGAAGCCCGGCAATGCTATGCTTCTGTCGCAAATGCCCGTCGGCACCATCATCCACAACGTGGAAATGAAGCCGGGCAAGGGCGGTCAGATCGCGCGTTCGGCCGGCACCTATGTGCAGGTCGTTGGTCGTGACCGCGGCATGGTGATCGTGCGCCTCAACTCTGGCGAACAGCGCTATCTGCGTGGTGACTGCATGGGCACCGTTGGCGCCGTGTCGAACCCCGACAATGCTAACCAGAACCTGGCCAAGGCTGGCCGCAACCGTTGGCTGGGCCGTCGCCCTCTGACGCGCGGTGTTGCCAAGAACCCGGTCGACCACCCGCACGGTGGTGGTGAAGGCCGCACCAGCGGTGGCCGTCATCCGGTTACGCCTTGGGGCAAGCCTACTAAGGGTGCTCGCACGCGTCACAACAAGCGTACGGACAACATGATCATCCGTTCGCGCCACGCCAAGAAGAAGAGGTAATCGACAATGGCTCGTTCCGTATGGAAAGGTCCTTTCGTCGACCTGCACCTGCTCAAGAAGGCGGAAGCCGCGCAGGATGCTGGAACTCGTGCCGGCCCGGTGAAGACCTGGTCGCGCCGTTCGACGATCCTGCCGCAGTTCGTTGGTCTGACGTTCAACGTCTACAACGGGCACAAGTTCATCCCCGTGTCTGTTAACGAAGACATGGTCGGCCACAAGCTCGGTGAATTTGCGCCCACGCGCACGTTCCCCGGCCACGCCGCTGACAAGAAGGGCAAGCGCTAATGAGCAAGCCTAAGGCTCCCCGTCGCGTTGGCGACAACGAAGCTCTGTCGGTCGGTACGCAAATCCGTGGCTCGGCACAGAAGCTCAACCTCGTGGCTGCGTTGATCCGCAACCAGAAGGCTGAAGATGCTCTCAACATCCTGACCTTCTCGAAGAAGGCCATGGCTGTTGAAGCTCGCAAGGTGCTGGCTTCGGCCATCGCCAACGCGGAAAACAACCACAACCTCGACGTTGACTCGCTGGTGGTGGTTGAAGCTTCGGTCGGCAAGTCGATCACCATGAAGCGCTTTCACACGCGCGGTCGTGGTAAGTCGACCCGCATTCTGAAGCCTTTCAGCCGTCTGCGCATTGTGGTGCGCGAAGTTCAGGAGGCTTGATCCATGGGTCATAAGTCCAACCCGATCGGTCTGCGTCTGCAGATCAACCGCACTTGGGACAGCCGCTGGTATGCGGAAGGTCGCAATTACGGCAAGCTGCTTGAGGAAGACCTGAAGCTGCGCAAGTTCATCATGAAGTCGCTGCCCCAGGCTGCGATTTCGAAGGTGGTGATCGAGCGTCCTGCCAAGGTGTGCCGCATCTCGATCTTCGCTGCCCGTCCGGGCGTGATCATCGGCAAGAAGGGCGCCGACATTGAAAAGCTGCGTTTGCAACTGGCCAAGATGACCAGCAGCGACGTGAAGCTGAACATTGTCGAAATCCGCAAGCCGGAAGTTGACTCCAAGCTTGTGGCTCAGGGCATCGCCGACCAGCTGATCCGTCGTGTGGCTTTCCGCCGTGCGATGAAGCGTTCGGTGCAGTCCGCTCTGCGTCTTGGTGCCGAAGGCATCAAGATCACCTGCTCGGGCCGTCTGGGCGGCGCTGAAATCGCGCGTATCGAATGGTACCGCGAAGGCCGCGTTCCGCTGCACACCCTGCGCGCCAACATCGATTACGCTGAAGCCACGGCACTGACCGCCTATGGCATCATCGGTATCAAGGTCTGGATCTTCAAGGGCGAAATCCTTGGTCACGACCCGATGGCGCAGGACCGTCTCATGATGGAGGCTCAGACCTCCGGCGTGCGTCCCGCACGTTGAGGTTGAGGTAGGAAAATCATGCTGCAACCGAAAAAAACCAAGTTCCGTAAGGCGTTCAAGGGACGTCTGCACGGCAACTCCAAGGGTGGCACCGATCTCAACTTCGGTGCCTACGGTCTGAAGGCTCTTGAGCCCGAACGCGTTACCGCGCGTCAGATCGAAGCTGCTCGTCGCGCCATTCAGCGTCACCTGCGTCGTCAGGGGCGTCTCTGGATCCGCGTGTTCCCCGATCTTCCGGTTTCGAAGAAGCCTGCCGAAGTCCGTCAGGGTAAGGGCAAGGGTTCGATCGAATATTGGGCTGCTCGCGTTAAGCCGGGCCGCATCCTGTTCGAACTGGACGGCGTTCCCGGTCCGCTGGCCGCCGAAGCTTTCTCGCGCGCTGCGATGAAGCTGCCCGTGAAGACCAAGGTTGTTGCCCGTCTGGGCGATACCTCGCATCTGGGGGGTGAATAATGAGCAAGATCGCTGATCTGCGTACCAAGAGCGATGACCAGCTGGTTGCCGATCTGGCCGAACTGAAGCGCGAGGCCTTCAACCTCCGCTTCCAGGCGGCTACGAACCAGCTTGAACGCCCTGCGCGTATCAAGGAAGTGCGCCGCGATATCGCTCGCATCAAAACGCTCCAGACCGAGCGTTCTGTTGCCGCGAAGGCGTAAGGAGGAAACCATGCCCAAGCGTATTCTGATCGGGACTGTGGTTTCCGACAAGACCGACAAGACCGTGGTCGTGAAGGTCGAACGTAAGGTGAAGCACCCCCTTTATGGGAAGATCATCCGTCGTTCGAAGAAGTACCACGCTCATGACGAAAACAATGCGTACAAGCCCGGTGAGGTTGTCCGCATTGAAGAAACCGCCCCCATCTCGAAGCTGAAGAGCTGGAAGGTGATCGAGCGGGTTCAGGCAGGCAAGGGCGTCGCTGTCGAAGCGGACGTTTGAGACTGCTAAAATAATGCTGGCGCTCTAACTCGAATCGAGTTAGGGCGCCGCACCGCATTGTGCGGAGTCTGAGTGATCAGGCTCCGTATTTTTGGAACTGCCGGACTGGTTTCGGCAAGCCTAACGTAAGGAACCGGATCAATGATCCAGATGCAATCTCAGCTTGACGTCGCTGACAACAGCGGCGCCAAGCGCGTCCAGTGCATCAAGGTGCTGGGCGGCTCTAAGCGCCGGACTGCCGGCGTGGGCGACATCATCGTGGTGTCGATCAAGGAAGCTCAGCCGCGTGCAAAGGTCAAAAAGGGCGACGTTCACCGTGCGGTGATCGTGCGTACCCGTAAGGATGTCCGTCGTGCAGACGGTTCGGTCATCCGCTTTGACGGCAACGCTGCTGTGCTGATCAACAAGAACGCCGAACCCATCGGTACGCGTATCTTTGGTCCCGTGGTTCGCGAACTGCGCGCCAAGGGCTACATGAAGATCATCTCGCTGGCTCCGGAGGTCCTCTAATGTCCGCTGCTAAGATCAAGAAGGGCGATAATGTCGTCGTTCGTTCGGGCAAGGACAAGGGCCGCACCGGTGAGGTGCTGTCGGTTCTTCCCAAGGAAGGCAAGGTTGTGGTCGCCGGCGTAAACGTCGCTGCCCGTCACCGCAAGCCGACCCAGGCGAACCCGCAGGGTGGTATCGAGCGCCGTGAAGCGCCGATGGCTATCAGCAAGGTCGGTCTGGCCGATCCCAAGACGGGCGCCGCTACGCGCGTTCGTTTCGAGATCAAGGACGGCAAGAAGGTCCGCGTGGCCGTGAAGTCCGGGGAGGCGATCGATGGCTGATAAGTATGTTCCGCGTCTGAAGACCAAGTATGACGCCGAAATCGTGAAGGCGATGACGGAAAAGTTTGGTTACAAGAACGCGATGGAACTGCCCAAGATCGAGAAGATCACGATCAACATGGGCGTTGGCGAAGGCACGCAGGACCGTAAGAAGGTCCAGACTGCCGCCGCCGAAATGGAGCTGATCGCCGGTCAGAAGCCGGTTGTGACCCGTGCCAAGAAGTCCGTTGCCCAGTTCAAGCTGCGCGAAGGCATGGCGATCGGTTGCAAGGTCACGCTGCGTCGCGAACGTATGTATGAATTCCTGGATCGTCTGATCACGATCGCAATGCCCCGCATTCGCGACTTCCGTGGTCTGAACCCGAAGAGCTTCGACGGCCGTGGCAACTATGCCATGGGTCTGAAGGAGCAGATCATCTTCCCGGAAATCAGCTACGATCAGATCGACAAGGTGCGTGGTATGGACATCATCGTCACCACCACCGCCAAGACCGATGAAGAAGCACGCGAATTGCTGCGTCTCTTCGGTTTCCCGTTCACTGCCACCACCGAAGCCAAGCAGGCGGCGTGAGCGAGCAAGATTGAGAAAGAGAGCTTAAGTCCATGGCGAAACTGAGTTCGATCAACAAGAACGAGCGCCGTAAGGCCCTCGTCAAGAAGTATGCTGCAAAGTATGCTGCGTTGAAGGCGATCGCTGATGATGAATCGGTTGATGAAACCGAGCGTCTGATTGCACGTCTGAAGCTGGCCGAGATTCCCCGTAACGGTAATCCCACCCGCGTGCGCAACCGCTGTGCAACGACCGGCCGCCCGCGCGGCTACTATCGCAAGTTCGGCCTGTGCCGTGTTGAGCTGCGTGATCTTGCCAATAAGGGCATGATCCCCGGCGTCACCAAGTCGAGCTGGTAAGGACCCGAAGCGATGGCATTGACCGATCCTCTGGGTGATATGCTCACCCGTATCCGTAACGGCCAGCAGGCGAAGAAGGACACCGTCCTTTCGCCTTCTTCGAAGCTGCGCGCTCGCGTGCTCGAAGTGCTGCAGCGTGAAGGTTACATCCGTGGCTTCAGCGAAGACGCAACCGGGGCTCACCCCCAGCTGCGCATCGAGCTGAAGTATTTTGAAGGCGAGCCGGCGATCAAGCATCTTGCTCGCGTCTCCAAGCCTGGTCGTCGCGTCTATTCGGGTAGCAAGGAGCTCCCCGTTGTGCGCAACGGTCTTGGCATCACCATCGTCTCGACGCCGCGCGGCGTGCTTTCCGATGCGGAAGCTCGCACTGCCAACGTCGGTGGCGAAGTGCTGGCGGAGGTGTTCTAATGAGCCGCATTGGCAAGAAGCCTGTTGCCATTCCGGCAGGCGTCTCGGCGAATATCGCCGATGGCGTGCTGACCGTGAAGGGCCCGAAGGGCACGCTCACGCTGAGCCTCGTTGATGACATCACCTATGATCTGACCGACGGTCTGATCTCGGTGAAGCCGGCTAACGACACCCGCCGCGCTCGCGCCTTCTGGGGCATGCAGCGTACGCTGGTTTCGAACCTGGTGACGGGTGTGACTGAAGGTTACACCAAGACCCTGCAGATCACTGGTGTGGGTTACCGCGCCACCGCTCAGGGCAAGATCCTGAAGCTGCAGCTGGGTTACAGCCACGACGTCAACTTCGACGTTCCCGAAGGCATTGAAATCAAGACCCCGGATAACACCACGGTCCTGATTTCCGGTGTTGACAAGCAGAAGGTGGGTCAGGTTGCGGCCGAGATCCGTCGTTGGCGTAAGCCCGAACCCTATAAGGGCAAGGGTATCAAGTACGCTGGCGAGTTCATCTTCCGCAAGGAAGGGAAGAAGAAGTAATGGCCAAGCTGTCTCTGTTCGAGCGCCGTCGTCGGCGCGTTCGTACCGCGCTGAAGGCTCGCGCTGGCGGTCGTCCCCGCCTGTCGGTCCATCGTTCGGGTCGCCACATCTATGCCCAGATCATCGACGATGCTGCTGGTCGTACCCTTGCTTCGGCCTCGTCGCTGAAGAAGGGCAGCAAGGATATCGGCGCCAACGTCGATGCCGCTGCTGTGGTTGGCAAGGAACTGGCCGAAGCCGCCAAGGCTGCTGGCGTCACCACTGTCGTGTTCGATCGCGGCGGTTTTCTGTTCCATGGTCGCGTCAAGGCGCTGGCCGATGCCGCCCGTGAGGGCGGGCTGGAGTTCTGACAATGGCTGACGAAACCAACCTGGAAGCCCCCGCTGGCTTCGAAGCTGCCCCCGAGGGCAACGAGCGTGAAGGTCGTCGTGGACGTGGTCGTGGCCGTGATGGCGAAGGCCGTGGTCGCGGCCGTCGCGATGATCGTCGTGGCAAACCCGAAGAGGAACAGGGTGAAGAGCTGATCGAAAAGCTCGTTCACATCAACCGCGTTTCCAAGACGGTTAAGGGCGGTAAGCGCTTCGGCTTTGCTGCTCTGGTCGTCGTCGGCGATGGCAAGGGCCGCGTCGGCTTTGGTCATGGCAAGGCTCGCGAAGTGCCTGAAGCCATCACCAAGGCAACCGCTGCTGCCAAGAAGAAGATGGTTCGCGTTCCTCTGAAGGACGGTCGTACCCTGCATCATGACGGCAAGGGCCACTTCGGCGCTGGCAACGTCAGCGTGCGTACGGCTCCTGCTGGTACCGGCATCATCGCCGGTGGTCCGATGCGCGCCGTGTTCGAAAGCCTGGGCGTTCATGACGTGGTGACCAAGTCGGTCGGCACTTCGAACCCCTACAACATGATCCGCGCCACTTTCGACGCTCTGACCAACCAGTCGAGCCCGAAGTCGGTGGCGCAGCGTCGCGGCAAGAAGGTCACCGACCTGCTGAACCGTGATGGTCATCACCACACTGAGGCGCAGCTTGAAGCCGCTGCCGCCGCGATTACGGAGTAAGCGCGATGGCTACCATCAAGATCAAGCAGATCGGTTCGCCGATTCGTCGCCCTGCTGCCCAGAAGAAGATCCTGATCGGTCTTGGCCTGGGTAAGATGCACCGCGTTGTGGAAGTGCAAGACACTCCCGAAAACCGCGGCGCCATCGCCAAGCTGCCCCACATGGTTGCCGTGATCGACTGATCACCTAGCCATTGAGGTATATGGATTTGGGCAGGCCTATTGCTAGGTCTGCCCTTTTCCTTTGGTGGATTATGTTTCCACCATCAAAAAGGGGTGACATTGGCCGGCTTCTGGCCTAAGGGCGCCCCTTCCTTTTAGCGCGAACAAAGCGAAAGCGAGTGCAAACTATGGTTAAGCTGAACGAACTTTTCGACAATTATGGCGCCCGCAAGGGTCGTATGCGCGTTGGCCGTGGTATCGGCTCGGGCAAGGGCAAGACCGCTGGCCGTGGCCAGAAGGGTGCCAAGGCGCGTTCGGGCGTGTCGATCAACGGCTTTGAAGGCGGTCAGATGCCGCTGCATATGCGTCTGCCGAAGCGTGGCTTCAACAATCCCTTCGGTAAGGACTATGCAATCGTCAATCTGGGCGCTGTCCAGAAGTCGATCGAAAATGGCAAGCTCGACGCCAATGCCGTCATCGACCACAACGCGCTGAAGGCCGCTGGTCTTGCTCGTGGTGGCAAGGATGGCGTGCGTCTGCTCGCCAAGGGGCAGTTCACCGTGAAGGCCAACTTCAAGGTTGCTGGTGTTTCGGCCGGTGCCAAGGCTGCTGTGGAAGCTGCTGGTGGTTCGGTGGAAGTGCCTGCTGCCAAGGCTGACGCTGAATAAGTACCGTTAAAGTGCGCGGGCAGGGGTTGTATCCTTGCCCGCGCACATTATTCCTAAGCTACCTTTTGTGTAGCTTCGCCGCTTCCTAGCGGCACAGGGCAGGATTTGAGCAGTCCCATGGCATCGCGCGCCGATAATATCGCAAGCACCCTCAGCCTCGCCAACTTTTCCAAGGCGACCGATCTGAAGAGCCGTATCTGGTTCACGGTTGGCGCGCTGATCGTTTTCCGTTTCCTGAGCTTCGTTCCGCTCCCCGGCGTTAACCCGCTGGTGCTTGAGCAGTTGTATGCCAAGACTCAGGGCGGCATTCTGGACATTTTCAACACTTTTTCGGGCGGCAGCCTTGAGCGCATGAGCCTCATCGCGCTCGGCGTCATGCCCTACATCACTGCGTCGATTGTGGTGCAGTTGGCCGCTTCGCTTCATCCCGCGCTGGCTTCTTTGAAAAAGGAAGGCGAGAGCGGTCGCAAGAAGCTGAACCAGTGGACGCGTTATGGCGCGGTTTTGCTGACCGCCATTCAGGGTTGGGCGATTGCCAGCGGCTTGGAAGCTTACGGCACATCGTCGGGCTTGCAGGCTGTGGTTATTCCGGGGCCCTTGTTCCGCGTTTGCGCCGTGATCTCGCTGATTGGCGGGACGATGTTTTTGCTGTGGTTGGGTGAGCAGATCACCAGTCGCGGTATCGGTAATGGTACGTCTTTGATCATCATGGCGGGTATCGTGGCGCAAATGCCGCAGTTCTTTGTCCAGCTGTTTGAAGGTGGCCGTTCCGGCTCGGTCAATGGCTTGACGATTTTTGCCATGGTCGCGCTGGTTGTCGGGATGATCCTGTTTATCGCCTTCATGGAGCGTGCTTCGCGCCGTGTGCTGATCCAGTATCCCAAGCGCGCGACCCAGAACGGTATGATGCACGCGGATAGCAGCCACCTGCCCTTGAAGATCAACACTGCCGGCGTGATTCCACCCATTTTCGCCAGCTCGCTGTTGCTGCTGCCTCTGACGATCACGCAATTTGCGGGCAAATCGGTTTCGCCTGATTCCGTTCTGGGCAAGGTCATTGTGACGCTGAACCAATATCTGGGCCATGGTAAGCCTTTGTATATGGCTCTCTATGCCTTGGGCATTGTGTTCTTCTGCTTCTTCTACACGGCAGTGGTGTTCAATCCGGAAGAAACGGCCGACAACCTCAAGCGCAACGGTGGCTTCGTTCCCGGCATCCGTCCTGGCAAGAATACCGCGACCTATCTGGATTATGTGCTGACCCGCATCACCGTGATCGGCGCTGCATATATTACTATAGTCTGTGTTGTGCCCGAATTCTTTATGGAGCAAACCGGCCTGAAGCTGGTGGTTGCCGGCGGGACTAGCCTTCTGATCGTGGTGAACGTCACCGTTGATACTATCACCCAGATTCAGTCGCACATGTTGGCGCACCAATATGGCGATCTGATGAAGAAGAAGGCGAAGCTGAAAGGTCGTATGCGCTGAGAGGAAGGCGCGCGGTGTTTTGATAAAAAGAGGGGGAAGGGAACCCGTGAATATCATTCTGCTAGGTCCGCCGGGTGCGGGTAAGGGTACCCAGGCGCAACGTTTGGTGGAGCGTCATGGGTTCCGTCAGCTTTCTACCGGTGATATGCTGCGTGCCGCTGTAAAAGCGGGGACGCCGGTTGGTATTCAGGCCAAAGCGGTGATGGATCGCGGCGAATTGGTATCTGACGCCATCGTGTCGGCGCTGATCGGGGAAGAGCTGGATGCCATGGGTCCCGAGGCGGGCGCCATCTTTGATGGTTATCCCCGCACGGAGGCTCAGGCCGAGGCTTTGACCGCCATTCTGGCCGAGCGTGGTCGCAAGCTTGAGCATGTGATCGAGCTGGCAGTGGATGAAGATGCGTTGGTCGAGCGGATCACGGGTCGGTTCACTTGTGCGTCTTGTGGCAAGGGTTACCACGATACGTTTGAGCAGCCCAAGGCTGTGGGCGTTTGCGACAAATGCGGTGGCACCGAGTTTCGTCGTCGTCCTGACGATAATGAAGAGACGGTGCGTACGCGTATGGTGGAATATCGTGCGAAGACCGCGCCCATTCTGCCTTTCTATGAAAGGCAGGGAATTGTCGCGCGCGTGAATGGCATGGCAGAGATGGATCACGTGACGGCTGCGATCGAGAAGATCATCGCTGGCTAAGCGGTGCAGAGGGGCTGCTGGCAGCTACTTTCATGCCTGTTTGAGTTTTGGTTATTTTCGTTAGTTGGTGGCGTTGACAACCGTCAAGAATCGGTTTACGCGCCACCTCCACACCTTGAAAACGGGTCGGTCCGGCAGATGTCACCTTGCTGTGTGCATCGGTCGGGCTTTTTGCCGTTATTGGCCTTTGCGTTTTCAGCGTGTGATTTGAGCGTTGAGATGGGGCGCGTTCCGGTTGAATTGGGCGATCCCTGTGGAGCATGGAGAACAAAGTGGCACGTATTGCCGGGGTAAATATCCCCACCAATAAGCGCGTTATCATCGCGCTGACCTATATTCACGGCATTGGTTCGTTCAAGGCCAAGCAGATCGCTGACAAGCTGGGCATCGACCACAGCCGTCGCGTTCAGGATCTTTCCGATCAGGAAGTTCTGCATATCCGTGAGACCATCGACGCCGAGCACACCGTTGAAGGTGACCTGCGTCGTGAAACCGCGATGAACATCAAGCGTCTGATGGATCTGGCTTGCTATCGTGGCTTGCGTCACCGCAAGGGTCTGCCCGTTCGCGGTCAGCGCACGCACACGAACGCTCGCACCCGCAAGGGTAAGGCTAAGCCCATCGCTGGCAAGAAGAAGTAAGCGCTAGTTTACTAGCCTTTTTCTGTCTCACCGATACACGAGGATAACATCCCATGGCACGTGAACCCCAGCGCCTTCGCAAGCGGGAACGTAAGAATATTACCAGCGGCATCGCGCATGTGAATGCCAGCTTCAACAACACGATGGTGACCATCACCGACGCTCAGGGCAATGCGATCAGCTGGTCCTCGGCCGGTATGATGGGCTTCAAGGGTAGCCGTAAGTCGACCCCGTATGCCGCTCAGGTGGCTGCTGACGATGCTGGCAAGAAGGCCGCCGAACATGGCGTCCGCACTCTGGAAGTGGAAGTCAAGGGTCCTGGTTCGGGTCGCGAAAGCGCGCTCCGTGCTCTGCAGGCTGTTGGTTTTACGATCACCTCGATCCGCGATGTGACGCCGATTCCGCACAACGGTGTGCGTCCGTCGAAGCGTCGCCGCGTCTGATGGTGCGAACGCGGGTGGCATGGTGTCATCCGCGTTGCCATAAAGATCGGCCGCCTTATGCTGCGCGCAAGCAGTTTGGCGGTCGTTCACGCCAGTAGAGAAATCAGGGGAAGTCCATGACTGTCAACATCAAGAACTGGCAGGAACTGAAGAAGCCCAACAGCCTCGAAGTCAAGCCGGGGAACGACCCCAAGCGCCGTGCAACGTTTGTTGCCGAGCCGCTGGAACGCGGTTTCGGCCTCACGCTGGGCAATGCCCTGCGTCGTGTGCTGCTCTCGTCGCTTCAGGGCGCCGCGATCACCTCGATCAAGATCGAGAACGTGTTGCACGAGTTCTCGTCGCTGGCCGGTGTGCGTGAAGACGTGACGGATATCGTCCTGAACGTGAAGCAGATCGCGCTGAAGATGCAGGGTGAAGGCCCAAAGCGTCTCCAGTTGTCGGCCACCGGGCCGGGCGAAGTGCGTGCAGGCGATATTGCGGTTACTGGCGACATCGAAGTGATGAACAAGGATCTGGTGATCTGTCATCTCGACGATGGAGCGACCTTGAACATGGAACTGACGGCAGACACGGGTAAGGGCTATGTGCCTGCCGTGCACAACCGTCCGGTTGATGCGCCGATCGGGCTTATCCCCGTTGACTCGCTTTATTCGCCGGTGCGTCAGGTCAGCTACAAGGTCGATAACGCACGTATCGGTCAGGAACTGGACTACGATAAGCTCAACCTGACGGTTGAGACCGATGGTACGGTGACGCCCGAGGATGCCGTGGCTTATGCTGCGCGCATTCTGCAGGACCAGCTGGCACTCTTCGTTCACTTCGAAGATATTGCTCCGGTTGGCGTTGCTCCGATGATCGGCGGCGTTGCTGCTGCTGCTCCGGAAGAAGGCGATACCAATCAACTCAACCGCTACCTGCTCAAGAAGGTGGACGAGTTGGAGCTGTCGGTGCGTTCGGCCAACTGCCTCAAGAACGACAACATCATCTACATCGGCGATCTGGTTCAGAAGACCGAAGCAGAAATGTTGCGCACCCCCAATTTCGGTCGCAAGTCGCTGAACGAAATCAAGGAAGTGCTGTCTTCGATGGGTCTGCGTCTGGGGATGGATATCCCTGGTTGGCCGCCGGAAAACATCGAGGAAATGGCCAAGAAGCTCGAACAAGAGCTGCTGGGCTAAGGCTTCAGGCGGGATCGGGAAACCGGTCCCGCCAAGCGGTTATGGGCGGCCACCGCAAGTGCTGCCTGGATCGGGGTACCAGAGAGTTCGCTGAACTCGCTATACGGCCCCCCTACGAACCTGAAGGAAAAGATTATGCGTCATAAATACGGCCAGCGTAAGCTGAACCGCACCAGCCAGCACCGCGCAGCCATGCTGCGTAACATGTCGGCTTCGCTGATCAAGCATGAGCAGATCATCACCACGCTGCCCAAGGCCAAGGAACTGCGCCCCTACGTTGAAAAGCTGATCACGCTGGCAAAGCGTGGCGGTCTTTCCAACCGTCGTCTGGCGCACGCCCGTCTTCAGGACGATGCACAGCTGGTGAAGCTGTTCGACGTTCTGGCAGCTCGCTACAGCGACCGTAACGGTGGCTACTCGCGCGTGATCCGCGCCGGTGTCCGCGCTTCGGACGCCACGCAGATGGCTGTGATCGAACTGGTTGATCGCGACGTTGCCGCCAAGGGGCAGGACTCCGGTCCTGTCGCCGAAGTGGAAGCTGGCGACGAATAAACGCTAGAGCCTTTGGGCTTTAAGGAAGGGCCGCGGCGGGAAACTGCTGCGGCCTTTTTCTTTGCCCGACTTGCGTGCCAAATTGTGCTGGCTTTTTTGCCGGAACAGCACGCCGGATAAACGGCATTCCGTATCTTTGTCGCTTTGAGTGTCCTCCGCATAATTCACCTCGGATGGAGGTGTTGATGCGGAAGATGGATAAGGGGCTGTTGAACGGCTTACTGGGCGTCGCGGTGTTTAGTGGGTCCTTGCCGGCGACTCGGATGGCCTTAGAGGGCTTCGCACCTTTGCTACTTACCTCGGTTCGCGCCCTTGTTGCTGGTCTGGCTGCTTTACTGCTGCTAGCCGTGTGGCGCAGAACGGGTGATGTGATTTTGCCAGAGGGGCGGGAATGGGGGCGCCTTTGCGTGGTCGCTTCGGGGGTAGTGCTGGGCTTTCCGCTGTTAACAGCTGTGGCACTGCAGTCGATTACGGCCACCCGTTCTTTGGTGTTTGGGGCGCTGTTGCCGCTGTCCACGGCTATTTTCGGTGTTTTGCGTGGCGGGGAAAGGCCCGCTTTTGCTTTCTGGATTTTCGCAGGTTTGGGCGCAGGGGCGGTTGTCACCTATGCCTTATTCAAGGGGGCAGTGGCTTCATCGATCGGTGATGGCCTGATGGTGGCGGCCGTTTTGGCCTGTGGACTTGGCTATGCCGAAGGTGGCGCCCTTTCGCGACGTTTGGGCGGCGCTCAGGTCATCTGCTGGGCTTTGGTGTTGAGTTTGCCGTTTTCGGTTACGTTGTCCTTCTATGCTCATCCGGTGACGTGGAGCGGTATCGGTCTCTCAAGCTGGCTGGCCTTGGGCTATGTTTCCTTGTTCTCGATGTTGATCGGGTTTGTGTTCTGGTATCGTGGGTTGGCTTTGGGAGGCATTGCGCGGGTGGGCCAATTGCAATTGTTGCAGCCATTTATGGGTTTGGGGCTTGCTGCGTGGCTATTGGGCGAGCGGGTGGATGCGATGACAGTCGGTGTCGCATTTGTGGTGGTGGGTTGTGTGGCGGGCGCTCGCCGGTTTGCTTGAGCGGAGAATTCTGCAGGCCTGTTCATTTTCTCTATTGCAATTCATTCGCATCAGTTGAATAGGCTATTGCGGTTCAATCGCAACAAGAGGTCCCATGCAAACGCTTCGCTCCCGTATCGCCAGTCAAGGTGCTAGCTCTCTGGCATTGGGGTGTTTTTCGCTGCTGGCGCAACCGGCTGTCGCACAAACCACGCCGCCCGCCACGCCCGACTCCGGGCAGGCCAATCTTGGCGGCTTTACGGTTTCCGACACAGCCGTTGATGAAGGCAGTTATAAGGTCGAGCGTCAGGCATCGCCCAAAGCGACGGCTGATCTGGTCGATACGCCGCGCAGCATCACAGTGGTGTCGCGTCAGTTGCTGGATGACACCAATTCGACGACGCTGGCAGAAGCTTTGCGCAACGTGCCCGGTATCACGCTTGGCGCGGGTGAGGGCGGCAATCCTCTGGGCGACCGTCCGTTCATTCGTGGCTCGGACAGTTCCAATTCCATCTACCTCGACGGCGTGCGCGACATTGCTGCATCCAGTCGTGAAACTTTCGCTTTGGAAGCAATCGAAGTTACCAAGGGCTCCGATGGCGTCACCAATGGTTCCGGCAACGCTGGTGGCTCGATCAATATGGTCAGCAAGGCTCCGGAAAAGCGCCGCTTCGTGGCGGGCGACGCAGCCTATGGCAGCGCTGATTACAAGCGCTTCACCGTCGACGTGAACCAACCGATCAATGACTTTGTCGGGGTACGCGTGGCGGGCATGTATCACGATCAAGGCGTGGCTGGCCGCGACTATGTCTGGCAGCGCCGCTGGGGTATTGCGCCGTCGATCAAGTTCGGGCTGAATGGTCCGACCAGCCTGACGCTCGACTGGTATCATATGCAGTCCAGCGAATTGCCCGATCAGGGCATTCCCTATACCCGCATCGCTTCGTCTTTGCCTGCTGGCTACACCGAAGTCGCGCCATTGGGCACGGGAGCGTTTACGACCGCTAGCGGTAGCACGGTGCAGCGTTCGCGCGGGACATTCTATGGTCTGGTCAATCGCGATTTCCGCACCACCAACAACGATTCCTTCACCGCGCGTTTCGAGCATCAGATTTCCAAGGATCTGACCATCCGCAACACGCTGCGTTACAGCAGCACCGAGCAGGATTACCTTTGGACGCAGCCGGATGACTCGCGGGGTAATCTTTACCTCTATGGCACTGTCTCGCGTCGCGCCAACAGCCGTTACAGCACGCAAAATGGTCTGGTTGACCAGATCGATCTGTATGGCAAATTCAACACCGGCGGGTTGAAGCACAGTCTGGCTGCGGGCCTGGAATATAATGCTCAGGACTCGGCCATCGGCAATTATTTCAGCAATGGCGTGGCCGGAACGGCGATTGCGTCGGCTGTAGCCTGCGCCAGCGCCACCAGCGTCGGCAATGCTATTTGCACCAGCGCCAGTACGCCCAATGCCTATGATGTCTGGACGGGTGTTGTAGAAAAGGGACCTGCCAATTCGCGCACCTTGGCGGATTGGACGACGTTGTCGGCTTATGTGTTCGACACGATCACCCTGTCGAACAAGTGGATGGTGAACCTTGGCGGTCGTTATGATCGCTTTGTCACCCATGCCAGCGCTGCGGTAGCCGCACCCTTTACCACCAACCGCACGTGGCAGCGCCGCAAGGATGATCTGTTCACCTATCAGGCCGGTCTGGTCTACAAGCCTTCGGCCAATGGCAGCATTTACGTCAGCACCTCGACCTCGGCCATTGCGCCGGGTACTTTCCTGGCTCAGGGGTTGGAAGATAATGCCGTGGCATCTGCCACTATCGATCCCAACAGCCTGAAGGTGCAAAAGACCACCAGCTATGAGGCTGGCACCAAGTGGAACCTGTTTGGTGACGCTCTGGCGGTCAATCTGGCCGTGTTCCAGACCAGGACCACAAATGCCCGTGTGACCAGCGACAATGGTGGCGTTGCCTTCATCGGTGACAAGCGTGTGCGCGGTATTGAACTGGGCATCAGCGGCAATGTAACCGAGAAATGGGCGCTGTCGGGCGGTTATACCCATATGCCTTCGGTCATGCTCAATGGCGGTTATGCCTCGGTCGGCGGTGTTTATGTTCCGGCGGTCACCACTGGCAAGCGTGTTGCCAACACCCCGCTCGATAGTCTGACGGTGAACACCACCTACAAGGTTACGCCCAAGTTCACGCTGGGCGGCAGCGCGATTTATATGGGCAAGGTCTATGGCGGCTATGGCTATGGCTCTACGGCTGCCACCGTGCGTGCGGTCTATGCACCGTCCTATTGGCGCTTTGATGCCAATGCAGCCTATAAGATCAATGACCATGCCTCGCTGCGGGTCAATGCTCTGAACCTGACCAACAAGCTCTACTATGACTCGGCCTTCACCAGCCACTATGCCCATCAGGCGGCAGGGCGTACGGTGATCGCCACGCTTAGCCTGAAGTACTGATCCCATGAGTCAGGCGCCCGAGCGGACGGTTGAAGAGTGGCAGGCGATCCTGTCTGGTCCACCGGAATTTGCCGCTCGGGCGTTGATGGAGGCGGCGCAGGCGGGTGATCCGCAGGCCGCCCTGCAATGGGGGCAGTGTTTGCTTGATGGGCATGGCACGCCGCCCGATCCGCGTGCAGCATTGGGCTGGTTCCATACGGCCGCCAAGGCTGGCCTGCCCATGGGCATGAATATGGTTGGGCGTTGTCTTGATCAGGGCTCGGGGGCTGCGGCGGATCCGGCCGCTGCCGCGCCTTGGTTCGAGGCGGCTGCGCAGGCTGGCCTTGATTGGGGGCAGTATAATTTTGCCACGGCTTTGGCCTTGGGGCGCGGGGTGGATAAAGATCTGCCTCGCGCCTTGGCTTTGTTCCGCGCCGCCGCCGCGCAGGGGCATGCCAAATCCAGCACGATGATTGGCAGTTTCTATGAGGATGGTTGGGCAGTGCCTGCCAATCTCTCACTGGCCGCCTATCACTATGCGCGTGGAGCCGAGGGTGGCGACTTTCGTGGTTGCTTTAACCACGCGCGCTTACTGGTCGATAGCGGCAGGATCGACGATGCTATCCCTTGGTTGCGTAAAGCCTATGCGTTGGGCCACGAGCGCTTCAGGGCACAGCTTGGCCAATGGCTGGCGGCTCGGCCGGAGTCTGTGTTGCAGGGGTTGGCCGAAGGGAATTGCACCGATTTGTAACAGGTCAGGCTATTTTGCGCTTTCCTGTCCCAGCTTTTGTTGATAAGCGTTAGCAATAGCAGATGTTGCTGATGAAGGTCGACTCCATGCTCGCCACGCAAATTGCCCTTTCCCGTCAAGAAGCTGAAGCCATGCTGGTCGAATCGCCGCGCATGCCTTTGCGTTTGGTGGCCGATGCGGATTGGTCGCCTTCGTCGCGCTCTTATGCTTCGGGCCATGATCAGGGGCGGGGTAAGGCCTTTTTCGCTTCCGCCGTGGCGGTCGGGGTTCTGTTTTCGGCGATGGTGGCGATGAATGTTGCGCCTGAGTTGAAGCATGAGCGTCATGTGGTGACGATGGATCTCTCTGTCACGCCGCCTCCGCCGCCGCCACAGTCTGTGCCTCAGCCTGAAGCGGCACAGACCGCCGCAGTTGCTGCGCAAGCTGCTGCACCGGTTGAGCAAGTGGCGGCACCCGTAGCGCCTGTCAGCCTTTCCGTCGAACAGCCCAGCGCGCCGGTTGCCGCGCCGCAGCCAATCGCTCCCGCACCTGTGGTTGCAGCGGCTCCCGCTGCGCCTGCGCGTCCAGCAGGTCCTGCCGAAGGTGGCGATCTGTCGGCGAAAATGGTGTCTTTTGTCGCGCCTTCCTATCCTTTGGAGTCGCGCCGCAAGCGTGAGGAAGGCACGGTGGTGTTGAGCCTGCTGCTGTCGGCCGAAGGGCGCGTCGCCGACATTTCCGTGTCGAGCAGCAGCGGATTTGCGCGATTGGATAATGCCGCTTTGGAAGCGGTGCGCAAATGGCGCTGGTCGCCCTTGATGCGTGACGGACAGGCGGTGATGGTGCGTGGTCTGGTTCGCATCCCTTTCGTGATCAAAGCGTGATATAACCTTATAGGTTATTTATTGCTTGCGCCCTCTGTCCTACAGGGGGCGCTTTTGCATATCCTTTGCGCGTCCGTTGGTGTCCTGCCCTCGGACGATGCAAGGGAAACAACGCGATGCTTTTCACTTTGCTGTTTCACGCGCTGGGCTGGCTGCGCTGGGGCAGGGCGGTTGTGGCATCCGGCTTTTCTTGGGCTTTGGGCAGCGCGGCACGTATTTGGGCCGTGGTTGCCTTGTGCGCAATGGTGGTCGCCATCTGGCAGAACCACCGATCACGCGATTTCCAGAACATAGCCCAGCAGACACAGAGCGCTTTCAACGCTGCCCGCCTGCAAGCCGAAACCACGCGCCGCGCTGCCGAAGCCCGATATCGGAGTTTAGCCCATGAAGCTGATCACACCTATGCTCAAGGCATTGCCGAGGGTGATGCCCGTCTTGCTGCCTATATCGCTGCTCACCGCTTGCAGCCCGCCGCCAAAGCCGATCCCGCCCGCACCGCCCAAGATCCAAGTGCCCAGCTTTCTGACATCCCCCCCGCCGAAACCGTCCTGGCGACGATGAGTGACATGAAAATATGCGATGCCAATTATGCCTATGCCGCAGCGGCGCATGAATGGGCGATCCGTTTGAATCCATGACATGAAAACCCCCGCCTTCCGAGTGGAAAGCGGGGGTTACTTTTGCCTGTCAAACGCGAAAATCGCGTTATCACTGGGCCTTTTCGAATGCCGCGCTGATGCGCAGGGTAACTTCATCGCCGATCAAAGGCACGTATGTCTTCACGCCAAAATCCGAACGCTTGAGCGTGGTGGTGGCGTTGAATCCGATGGTGTAGCCCTTGCTCAACGGATTCACGCCGCTGGCCAGAAAGCTGGCCTTCAGCACAACCGGCTTGGTAACGCCGTGGAAGGTCAAGTTACCCGCGACCAAGGCAGTCCGCGGACCGGTCGGGGTCACTTTCGCGCTGGTGAAGGTGATGGTCGGGAACTTGTCCGCATCAAACCACGCATTGCTTTTCAGCTCGCCATCCAGCGTCGTATTCGTGGTGCTGACGCTGGCCACCGGAATGGTGACTTCCAGCTTGGCCTTGGCAATCGCCTTGGGGTCAAGGCTCAACGTGCCGGTGGCGCCGGTAAAATCACCATACCAGTCGGAAAAGCCCATGTGGCTGACTGTGAACTGGACACGCGTGTGGCTGGTTTCCACCTTGTAATTGCCCGCCTGCACAGCGGCAGGGGCCGGATTGGCCACGGGCGATTGGGCGTGGAGCGTCGCAGGGGCTGCGGCCAAGGCAGCGGCAGCGATCAGAAGGCTTGAAATCTTGCGCATGGGAAGGGTCCTTTGCAAATCAGGCCAGAGCGGCAATTTCAGCCGAGGCTGCTTCGATGGCCGCAGCGGCGGCTTCGGGGCCAAAGGCGAGGCCTTCTGCCGTAACGACGGTGACATCGGTCACACCGGCAAAGCCCAGCATGCCCTTGAGATGCGGAACGGCGAAGGGGAAGCCCGAGGCATCGTCATACTTGCCTGCGCGGGCCTGAGCCACGATGGCGCGCTTGCCCTTGACCAGACCTTCGGGGCCTTCAGCCGTGTATTGGAAAGTGGTGCCAGCGCGCAGGATGTAGTCAAACCAGCTCTTCAGCGTCGAAGGAATGCCGAAGTTGTAGAGCGGCAGGCCGATCAACAGCACGTCAGCGGCAAACACTTCGGCGATCAGGCCGTCCTGCAGGGCGCGTGCCTCGGCAAAGCCTTCGCCTTCGGGCGCCTGACGGCCGATGCCAGCCAGCGATGCCGAGGTGACATGGGGGACGGGGTTGGCGTCGAGGTTGCGTTCCACCACGGTGGCTTCGGGGTGGGCGGCCAGATAGGCGTCGATCAACTTGTTGCTGACCGAGGCGTCACCGGTGGCGGCCGAGCGGATAACCAGAATATTGGACATGGGGGAAATCTCCATTGGGTTAAGAGAGGTTAGGTTCAGGAAAAGAGGTAGGAATCCATGCGGAGCGAGCCGAGTTCAACCGATGTGTGCAGGCGTTGGGCCTGCGCGCCGTCACCCGCCGCGCCCATGGCGACGAAGAGGGGGAGCAAGTGTTCGTCGGTCGGGTGGTTCTCCACCGCGAATGGGGCAAGGCGGCGATAGGACACCAGATCGCAGGTGCGGTTGGCCATGATCGCTTCATGCATCCATTCGGAAAAGCGCGTTACCCATTCCGGCTCTGCGCCGGGGGCAAGGCGTTGCAAGGCGCGCAGATTATGGGTGAAGCTGCCCGAGGCCATCACCAGCACGTTTTCGGCCCGCAGCGCTGCCAAAGCGCGACCCAGTTGCCAGTGATGGCCGGGGCCAAGGCGGCTCTGGATCGAGAGTTGCACCACCGGAATATCGGCTTCCGGCCACATCAGCGACAAAGGCACCCATGCGCCATGGTCCAGCCCGCGCCTTGCATCGATGCCTGAGCGCAGGCCTGCCTCGGCCAAGAGATCCCCCAGTCGATTGGCGGTCTCTGCAGAACCGGGGGCCTGATATTGAACCTGAAACAGGGCCTGCGGAAAGCCGTAGAAGTCGTGGATCGTGTCATTGCGCTCCACGCTATTGACCATGGGGACATCGGTTTCCCAATGAGCCGAGACCGCAACCACCGCCTTGGGGCGTTCCAGTTGTTCACCCAGACCTTGCAGAAAGCGACGGGCAGGGCTGTCCTCCAGCGCCAACATCGGCGATCCGTGGGAAATGAACAGGGTGGGCTGCACAGGCTTAACTCCATTGGGCCTCTATTGTGAGACGCTGATGGATAGATAGGCTAATGATTTTTGCATCACCATTCGTTATATTTGCAAATCAGCCATGCGAAAACGGATGGATAAATGGATTGGGATGATCTTCGCAGCTTTCTGGCCATCGCCCGCAACCGCAGCCTTTCGGGGGCGGCGCGCGAATTGGGGCTGCAGCAATCGACCATGAGCCGGCGGTTGGAGGCGATGGAGGCAAGGGCAGGCGCGCGTCTGCTGCAAAAAACGCCACGCGGCTATGAATTGACGCCTTTGGGCGAGGCGGTGCTGGGCAATGCAGAGCGGATGGAGGCCGAAGCCATAGCCGTGGAGCGCGTGGTGCAGGGACGGGATGTCGCTCTATCCGGCGTCGTGCGTCTGACCACGGTGGAGGTAATTGCCAATCTGGTCCTGCCCAATGCAATCGCAGCCCTGCATGCGCAATATCCGGGGATCACGGTGGATGTTTTGAGCGAATCGCGCTCGCTCAGCCTGTCCAAACGCGAGGCGGATCTGGCGATTCGCATGACGCGGTTTGAAGGCAATGAATTGGTCTCACGCCGCATGGCGACCTCCGGCACGGCTCTTTACGCTTCTTCGGACTATCTGGCCCGTCATGGCATGCCGCCAGAGGGAACGGACCATGCCATTATCGCCGTTTTGGAGGATCAGGCCTACATGCCCGAAGCGGTGTGGCTACGTGGTGTGATGGCGGGCGCCCGTGTGGCGGTCAGGACCAATAGCCGCGATGCCCAATTGGCCTATGCCAAGGCGGGATTGGGGGTGGTTTGCCTGCCCTGCTTTCTGGCCGATGGGGTGGAGGGACTGGAGCGGATTGAAGCAGTAGGCGCAGGCCCGCAGCGTGAAGTATGGCTAGGGGTTCATGCGGATTTGCGACATATGCCGCGCATTCGTGCAGTAATGGATGTGATAGATAGGGAGTTTTCCCGGATAAAGGGGCAATTTTCTGGATAATGACGCCATTTTGGTAGGTTTTCTTCCTTATGTTCCGCACAAATTACTGAAATTTATTGCCTTACAGTGCTTTGCGCTGATTAACCTTAACTTTTCAGCATTGCTTGCTTGATTTGCCAATATGTCCTACTTTTAGGCATCGGGGGTAAGCACAAGAATGGATGTTCCACGTATAAAGAAAAATGCGGATGCCGCTCCATCTCGGCGCCGACGCAAGAGCGAGGGGCTGCGCATTCATCAGGCGATTGCCTGTAAGCTGGGCTCGCAAATTCTGACGGGGCACTATCCTCCCGGTGCGAATCTGGGGGGGGAGATTGACGCCTCTGAGAAACTGGGGGTGTCCCGCACGGCCTATCGGGAGGCGATCCGCATTCTGATTGCCAAGGGCTTGGTGGACAGCCGTCCCAAGGCGGGGACGCATGTCCTGCCGCGCAGGCGTTGGAATTTGCTCGACCCTGACATTCTGGCCTGGATGTTTTCGGAAAGTCCGGACGAGGAATTTGTCCGCGACCTGTTCGAATTGCGCGGCATTATCGAGCCAGAGGCGGCAGCCTTGGCGGCACTGCGGGCCAGCGACGATCATCTGAACGCTATGGAGGACGCGCTGGACGGGATGCGGCGCTATGGTTTGGCAAAGCCTGAAGGGCAGGCGGCGGATCAGGAATTCCATTCGGCCATTCTGGATGCGGCGGGCAATCGCGCTTTGACCTCTTTGGTGGGATCGGTCGGGGCGGCGGTACGCTGGACCACCTATTTCAAGCAGAACCTGTCGCCCCATCCGCGCAATTCCTTGCCCGAACATGAGGCGGTTTTTCATGCGATTGCTGCGCGGGATGCGGAGGCGGCAAGGCGCAGCATGGCGCATCTGCTGTTGCTGGCGCGTGGGGATCTGGTCGAAATTATTGCCTGACCTGTTTGGCGCTTGCGTCTCTGCGTGACTCGGATTATTGCTATGAAAGATAGCATAAGACGGGATGCAGAGGAGCCAGTGTCCATGACCTTTTCACGCTTGAATCCGATCACCGGCGAGGTCGCCTCGACGGCGCCTGCCATGCAGGCATCCGATATGGCCGCTGTTGCCGCTGCTGCTGCGGCGGCGCAGCCTGCATGGGGCGCCATGGGGCCGAATGGTCGCCGCGCTGTGCTGCAAAAGGCGGCCGATGCATTGGCGTCCAAGAAGGATGCTTTCGTCGCCGCCATGATGGGCGAGATCGGTGCCACCGCCGGTTGGGCGATGTTCAACCTTGGCTTGGCCGTCAGCATGGTGCGTGAAGCCGCCAGCCTGACCACCCAGATCGCGGGCGAGGTGATCCCTTCGGACAAGCCCGGCTGTCTTGCCATGGCGTTGAAGGAACCGGTGGGTGTCATTCTGGGTATCGCGCCGTGGAATGCCCCGATCATTCTGGGCGTGCGCGCGATTGCGGTGCCGCTGGCTTGCGGCAATGCCGTAATCCTGAAGGCTTCGGAACAATGCCCGCGCACCCATGGCTTGATCATCGAAGCCTTTGCCGAGGCCGGTTTCCCCGAAGGTCTGGTGCAATGCGTCACCAACGCGCCTGCGGACGCCGCCGATGTGGTGGGGGCGCTGATCGATGCGCCCGAAGTGAAGCGCATCAACTTCACCGGCTCGACCGCCGTGGGCCGCATCATCGCCACCCGCGCCGCGCAGCACCTCAAGCCCTGCCTGCTCGAACTGGGCGGCAAGGCGCCTTTGGTGATCTGCGCGGATGCTGATCTGGATGAGGCGGTCAAGGCGGCGGCTTTTGGCGCCTTCATGAATCAGGGCCAGATTTGCATGAGCACCGAACGGATCATCGTGGTCGAAGCGGTGGCCGATGCCTTTGCCGAGAAATTTGCCGCCAAGGTCAAGACGCTGACCGCGGGCGATCCGCGTGAAGGCAACACGCCTTTGGGCGGTGTGGTGGATGCCAAGACGGTGGCCCATTGCCAAAGCTTGATCGCCGATGCGCTGGAGCATGGGGCCAAATTGCTGGCCGGTGGAGAAACCAGCCTCAATGTGGTGATGCCGGCCCATCTGGTGGACCATGTGACTCCCGAGATGAAGCTGTTCCGCGATGAAAGCTTTGGCCCCGTGGTCGGCATCATCCGCGCCCGCGATGAAGCCCATGCGATCGAATTGGCCAATGACACCGAATATGGCCTGTCCGCTGCGGTCTTTACCAAGGACATTGCCAAGGGCCTAACCCTTGCCAAGCAGATCAAGAGCGGCATTTGCCATGTGAACGGCCCCACCGTGCATGATGAGGCGCAGATGCCCTTCGGCGGCGTGGGTGCGTCGGGCTATGGCCGCTTTGGCGGGCGTCAGGGCATCGACAGCTTCACCGAAACCCGCTGGATCACCGTTGAAACGCAGGACGGGCATTTCCCGATCTGAGCTGGAGAAGCGTGATGACGATCAAGAAAATCGTGGCCGCTGCGGGACTGGCTATGTCCAGCCCCGCCACTGCCGAACCGGCCGCGCCTGCGCCTACGCTGGAATATGCTTTTACCGTGCGGGCCCAACTCGATCCGCCGGTGGAACTTGGGCAGATCGATGGCGGTCGCCGCCGGTTCATTGGCATCAAGGGCGGCACGGTGGCTGGCCCGATGTTCAATGGCGCTGTTCTGGCGGGCGGGGGTGACTGGCAAACCATCATGCCTGCCGGTCTGGCCAAGGTGGAAGCGCGCTACTTCCTGAAAAGCGTCGATGGTGTGGTGGTGGAAGTCACCAACCCTGGTGTGCGCGTGGCCAGTACGGAAGTGACCGAAAAGCTGGCCAAAGGTGAGCCAGTGGACCCTTCCGCCTATTATTTCCGCACCACGCCGCGCTTTGATGTCACCGATGGCGCCTATGCATGGATGAAGCGCTCGGTGTTCGTGGCGCGCGGCATCCGTCGACCCGACAGCGTGGAAATAGACTTTTACATTGTGCGTTGACCGCGCCAGCTTAAATGTTATACACCATAACATAAGTCCCCAAGGGGCTCGGTAAAATGCCCCGATGGGCTTTGGAGGAATGCCATGAGTGAACAGATTGATCCCAGCGAACTGGAAACCGTTGCCGTCACCATCGAAAACCGCATTGCCTGGGTAAAGTACAACCGCCCCGACAAGCGCAACTGCATGAGCCCTAAGCTCAACCGCCAGATGACGCGCGTGCTGGCCGATCTGGAATTCCGCGAAGACGTGGGCGTGGTGGTGCTGACCGGTGAGGGCGCTGCTTTCTCGGCGGGCATGGATCTGCAGGAATATTTCCGCGAGAACGAGCAGAAGGGCCTCTGGGCTACCCGCAAGGCACAGCGTGAAGCCTACAACTGGTGGGAACGTCTGCGTTGGTATGAAAAGCCCACCATTGGCATGATCAATGGCTGGTGCTTTGGCGGCGCCTATGGTCCGCTTTATGCCGTGGATATCGCCATTTCGTCGGATGATGCCAAGTTTGGCCTTTCGGAAATCAACTGGGGCATTCTGCCCGGCGGTGGCGCGTCCAAGGTGGCGCAGGAACTGATGCCTTTGCGCAAGGCCATGTATCACGCCATGATGGGCGAGAACCTGACCGGCAAGCAGGCAGAGGCTCAGGGTCTGGTGACCGAAAGCGTGCCGCACGACCAACTCAAGGCCCGCGTGGTGGAAATCGCCGAGGCTTTGCTCAAGAAGGACGCCAATGCTTTGCGCGCCACCAAATGGGCGATGCGCCGCATGGTCGAAATGACCTATGACAATGCCGAGGATTATCTGATCCGCGCGCAGGAAGCTCTCAACGGCTTTGGCGGTCTGGAAGCGCGCAAGGAAGCGACCAAGCAATTCCTTGACGAAAAGACCTTCAAGCCGGGTCTTGGCACGTTCGATATCACCAAGATCAAGAAGTAAGACGGATCGGGAGAGGCAAAGATCATGGGCAGACTGGAACATGGCGCGATTGCGCGCCTGCTGAAGCCGCGCAATGTGGCCGTGGTGGGCGCCAGTGACAAGCCGGGCGCTTTGGGCGCAACGCTGATCACCAATCTGGATCGCGCAGGGTTTAAGGGGGAGATCTATCCGATCAACCCCAACCGCGAGATGCTGGGCGCGCGTAAATGTCTGCCCTCGGTCGATGCCTTGCCCGATGGCGTGGATGTGGCGGTTCTGGCCATTCCCCGCGCTTTCGTGCTGGACGCTGTGCGTGGTTTGGCCGCGCGCGGCGTTGGCAGCGCGATTATCTTTGCCGCCGGTTTTGCCGAGGATGGCGAGGCCGGTATGGCCGAGCAGGCCGAGATTGGCCGCATCGCGGCTGAAAGCGGTATGGTGATCGAAGGCCCGAACTGCCTTGGCATGGTCAACCATGTGGACGGCGTGCCGCTGACCTTTGTTGAAACGGCGATTGTGCCGCCTGCGGGCCGTCGCTCATCGTCGGTCGTGTCGCAATCGGGCGCTATGGCTGCGGTGCTGTGCACCACCATGCTGGCGCGTGAAGTGGCTTGCTCCTATTCGGTCAGCACCGGCAATGAAGCGGCCAGCGGGGTGGAGGATTACCTCGACTGGCTGGTCGATGATGCCGACACGCAGGTGATCGCCATGATTGTGGAACAGTTCCGCGATCCGGCACGCTTCATCGCGGCGGCCAAGCGTGCGCGCGATGCGGGTAAGCCCATTGTCTTGCTGCACCCCGGCAAGAGCAGCGCGGCGCGTGAAAGCGCCGCAACGCATACTGGCGCTATGGCAGGCGATTACAAGCTGATGCGTGCCAAGGTCGAACGTACCGGCGTGATCTTTGCCGAAACGCTGCAGGAATTGGGCGATATTGCCGAGATCCTGATCCGCTGTGCGCCGCTGGTCCAACCTTCGGCGGCGGTGCTGGGCGAATCGGGTGCTTTCAAGGCTTTGACGCTGGATCTGGCCGAGGAACTTGGTCTGCCGCTGGCCGATCTGCATGATGCTGACAGTCCTGAACTGCGTGCTGCCTTGCCGCCTTTCGTGCCCGTGTCCAACCCCTTGGACATCACCGCGCAGGGCCTGTCGCAGCCGGTGATCTACACCCAGTCGCTGGGTGCTTTGATGGATGATGATCGCGTGGGCGCGGTGGTGGCTGGTATCATCCAGTCTGATCCCATCACGGCCAAAATCAAGGTGCCTGCCATTGTCGCGGCGCTGGACGGGCGCACCGTGGCCAAGCCGCTGGTGTTTGCCGGTTTGGATGAAGGCGCGGATATGCCCGCGCATTACATCGCCGATCTGCGCGCCCGTGGCATTCCATGGTTCCCCACCACGGAACGCGCCTTCCGCGCTTTGGCCGCTTTGACGCGCCGTGCTTCGGTGGATCTGACGGATGCCGCGCCTGAACCTTTGGCGGTGGCTGGTATCGGTGACTATCTGGGGGTGGTGGCCGAATATCAGGCCAAGGCGCTGCTGGGCCCGCTGGGCATCAGTTTCCCCGCTGGGCAGTTTGCCGAAGATGCGGAAGCTGCCGTGGCTGCGGCCGATGCGGTCGGCTATCCGGTGGCGATGAAGGCGCAGGCGGCGGCTTTGGGCCATAAGTCTGATGCGGGCGGGGTGATGCTCAATCTGGCCGATGCCGATGCTGTGCGCGCTGCCTTCCCCAAAATGGTGGCCAATGTGGCGGCCTATGATGCCAGCATCCAGTTGGACGGCGTGCTGATCGAAAAGATGGGCAAGCGGGGTCTTGAAATGATTGTCGGCGCCAAGAATGATCCCGAATGGGGGCCGGTGGTGCTGGCTGGCTTTGGCGGCGTGACAGCGGAAATTCTGGCTGACGTTGCCTTGATCACGCCCGACCTTTCCGAGGCGGCGATTGTCGACAAACTGCTCGGTCTGAAGCAAGCGGCGCTGTTGACCGGCTATCGTGGCAGCCCCGCGCTGGATGTGGCCGCGCTGGCCAAGCTGATCCGCCAGATCAGTGCTGTTTTGCTGGCCGAACCGAGCATTGCCGAAATGGACCTCAACCCCGTGATCCTGCATCCGCAGGGTGAGGGGGTTGTTGCCCTCGATGCGCTGATGCTGCTGCGTTAATTTCCCAAGCGTTCTATCTGCGGGCGGTGCCCCATCACCCGCAGATAGAAACGCGAGAAATAGGATGGATCGGCAAAGCCCAATTCATGGGCGATCTGCGCCACGGTAGCATTGGTATAGCGTAGCATTCTTTGCGCTTCTAACGCCATGCGGCGGTGGAGCAGGTCCAGCGGGCTGATCCCCAATCTGGCGCGGCACAGGCGGGTAAGGGTGCGTTCGGTGCAGCCCAGACTTTGCGCGTAAAAGCTTAAAGGCCGATGCTCGCGCAAATGTACCTCGATCAAATGGCGTAAGCGGGCGAGGCGGCGGTCCTCGCCTTGGGGCGCATCCGCCATTTCCAAACCGCATAGAGATCGCAGCAAGGCTTCGGCCAGCGCGAGGAACAGCAAGTCACCGGCCTGCCATGCTTGCGCCAAACCCAGCATTTCGCCTGCCAAAAAAGTGATCCTTTCCGCGGTGGTTTGAGGCAGGGGGCCGTGGCTGCCTTGGCTCAACAGGCGCTGCAGGGGATCCTCGCGCCCATGCGCTCTGCCTGCAAAATCCTGAGACAGTGTCAACACATGGCCATGGGTGGCGGGGCTGAACCGAAAGCCATGCACGCTGCCTGCTGGCAGCACCACAAAGGCTGGCGGTTCCAGCGCGAAACTTGCGCCATCGACCGTCACTTGCGCATGGCCCGCGCCGACAATTAATACCTGAATACCGCGTTCGTGCCGATGCGGGGCAATTTCCCAATCATGCAGGCTGGAACGCTCGGCTATCGTCTCGATATGGGCAAAACCGGCAGGGTTGGGCGCATGGCTTTCGCCAAAAAGGCCATAGGTGGGAATCGAGGTGAGGCTCATATCGTGTCCGGATAGTACCAGAAGATTGACTGTCCCATCCCTTTCGCCCGAAAGGCTGGCCTGTCAATATGCGATCACAAAGCAAGGCGCGCCATCCCCCTTACACAGACCGCGCCTGTGGGAGATATTGATCCATGAAAACTCAGGTCGCCATTATCGGCGCCGGTCCTTCCGGCCTGTTGCTCGGTCATTTGTTGAAGGCCGAAGGCATTGATTGCGTGGTGCTGGAACGCCAGACCGGCGATTATGTGCTGGGCCGTATCCGCGCCGGTGTGCTTGAACAGATCACCGTGCAATTGATGGAGCGCCTTGGCCTTGATGCCCGTTTGAAGGCAGAAGGTCTGGTGGAAGAAGGTTTCAATCTGGCCGATGGCGAACGCCTGATCCGCATTGATGTCGCCAATCTGACCGGCAAGACGGTGGTGGTTTACGGCCAGACAGAAATTACCAAGGACCTGATGGATGCCGCCGCGCCGCGTGGCCTGCCGGTGATCTATCAGGCGGGCGATGTGGCGGTGCATGATATCGAGAGCGATGCGCCCTATGTCACCTATACCAAGGACGGCAAGGAAGAGCGGATCGACGCCCGCTTCATCATCGGTTGCGATGGCTTCCATGGCCCCAGTCGCAAGGCGATCCCTGCCAGTGTGGGCCGCGAATATGAACGCGTCTATCCCTTTGGCTGGCTGGGCATTCTGGCCGATGTGCCGCCCTGCAACCATGAGCTGATCTATGCCAATCACGAGCGCGGCTTTGCTCTGGCCTCGATGCGCAGCCATACCCGCAGCCGCTATTATGTCGACGTGCCGTTGACCGAAAAGATCGAGGATTGGAGCGATGACCGCATCTGGGACGAATTGGCGATCCGCCTTGGCCCTGACGCTGCGGCGAACATGACCCGCGGCCCCAGCATCGAAAAGTCGATCGCCCCGCTGCGTTCCTATGTGTTCGAGCCGATGCGCCATGGCAGCCTGCTGCTTTGCGGCGATGCTGCCCATATCGTGCCGCCCACCGGCGCCAAGGGCCTCAACCTTGCCGCCAGCGACGTACATTACGCCGCCGAAGCGATCACCGCCTATTTCAAGAAGGCGGATAATGACGCGATCCCCGCCTATTCCACCAAGGCTTTGGCCCGCGTGTGGAAGGCGGAGCGTTTCAGCTGGAGCCTGACCAAGCTGATGCATCGCTTCCCCGATGACGGTCCGTTTGAACGCGCCATGCAGGTGGCCGAACTGGACTATATCGCCAATAGCGTGGCGGCCCAGACCAGCATTGCCGAAAATTACGTCGGGCTTCCGGTGTAAATGCTTTCTATTGGCCGGTCTGGAGGAAGCTCTTCAGATCGGCCATGAACTGTTCAAAGCAATCATGGTGCAGCCAATGGCCTGCGCCTTGATATTCCACCATGTCCGCTTGCGGGAAAAAGGCCATCCGGCCGTCGATGCGCGGGTTGGACATGAAGGTCTCGGTCCCGTGGAAGAAACGCATCGGGCAGGACACTGCACGCCAGAGGGCCTCGATCTCGCGCTGGGGCATGTCCAGCACGGGCCAGACCCGCAGCATGGGATCAAATTTCCAGCGGTATCGGCCATCCTCCCCCTGACGCAGGCCAAATTCGGTTAAATGGCGCGCCAGTGCTGGCGTTAAATGGCCGTTCTGCTCGACCATTCTGGCCAGCGCGCTGTCCACATCGGCATAGCCTGACGGTGCGCGCATTTGGCAGGCGCGGCGGCGGTTGGCGATCCAGTCACGCAGCCTTTCGTTGAACGGTTCACCCTCGCGGCGGAATATGCGTTCGGGGGAGGGGCCAAGCCCTTCGATATTGACCAGCGCCGACACTTGTTCAGGATAGAGGCCCGCATAGCGTGTAGCGATCATCGCACCCAGAGAATGGGCGCAGATGGCCACTTTCTCGACCTCCAGATGGGCTACCAGATCGGCAAAGTCGGCCATATAGGTGATCATGTTGTAATCGGCATCGGGTGACCAGTCGCTGTCCCCATGGCCGCGCAGATCAGGGGCGATGATACGCCAATCCTTGCATAATTCGCGCGCGACATTGTCCCAGCTGCGCGCATGATCGCGCCCGCCATGTTGCAGGATCAGGACGGGCGCATCCTTGGCGCCCCATTCCCAATAATGCAGGCTCAGGCGTTGGGAGGCAAAACGGCGGGAAACGGGTTGCGAAAGCATGGCCTATGCCTGCCGCCAATCCGTTATAATTTCCAGTTGAAATTGAGGTTCATATAGACCCGCGACGGCATGGTGTCGCTGCCGGGACCCATGCGGACGTCATAGCCGGTCTCGGCCGACAGGCTGCTATATTTGCCTTTCAGCTTTAGTCTCGCCACCGCGCCGGCATCATGGCGCGTATAGGGCGCGAAATTATCCAATGTGCCCAGATCGCCCTTTGCCACCATGCCAAAAGCCAGCGCACTGTTCACATGCACCAATGCCGTCGAATCATAGGACAGCCGCATCGGCTTGTCCGACACCAGCGTCTTGTTCCCTTTGACATTGACCGCCAGATCCACCGGTCCAGCCACCCGGCTCAGGCGCATTTGCGTGGCCCAAGTGCGCGCGTCGGCAAATTTCTGTTCCACACCAAGCGCAACGCTGCCGGGCAGGGCAAATTGCCCCTTGCCCAATTGCGACCATTGCAGACCCGGATCCACCACCATCGCCCCACGTTTGGCGGACAGGCCATTGACCACAATAGGGCGGTGATGGGGCCCATTGTCGGGAATTACCTGCCAGCTTTCGACGTCAAATCCGGTGAATTGCCCCGTGGCAGCAATCGAGGCGGCCAGCACGGCATCCATCCCGCGCTGGATGTCGGGCGCCAGTTCGTCGGCAAGGATGACGGGGTCCTCGACCTCGCTGACCTCCATGGGTTCATCGATCAGGCTTTGGAACAAGGTTGGTGGCGCGGCGGTCGGGGCATCGGGCGCTTCTTGCGCAAGGGCAGTCCCGCCGCCCATCAGCAGCAGGAATACGCTCCCCAACGCCTGTTTCCCCATTCCACCCATGCGCGCCCTATGCCTTGAAGCAGATGAACCTGACAAGAACGGACCTTTCACGGGCATCTCGCGCCCGCAGCACCAGTTTTCCGGCATCGCACAAAGGCGCGCACTGGCAATATGGGGCCAGTGTGCCTATCTCGCGGCAACCAGGAAAGAGAGATTCGCATGGCAACCCATTCAACCCGTATGCTGATTATTGGTTCCGGCCCCGCTGGCCTGACGGCTGCCATTTATGGCGCGCGCGCAGGGTTGCAACCCATTGTGGTGCAAGGTCTGCAACCGGGCGGGCAATTGACCATCACCACCGATGTCGAAAACTACCCCGGTTTCCGCGAGGCGATCCAGGGCCCTTGGCTGGTGCAGGAAATGCAGGCGCAGGCCGAGCATGTCGGCACGCGGATGATGTGGGACACGATTGTCGATATTGACCTGTCGGGCCCTCCCTTCCGCGCGATTGGTGACAGCGGCGATGTCTATGAAGGCGACACGCTGGTGATCTGCACCGGCGCGCAGGCCAAATGGCTGGGCGCCAAGGGCGAGCAGGAATTGTCGGGCAAGGGCGTTTCAGCCTGCGCCACTTGCGATGGTTTCTTCTATCGCGGCAAGAAGGTGGTGGTGATCGGCGGCGGCAATACCGCAGTCGAGGAAGCACTTTACCTCACCAACCATTCCGATGACGTGACGCTGATCCACCGCCGCGATTCCCTGCGTTCGGAAAAGATCCTGCAAGAGCGTCTGTTTGCCCATCCCAACATCAAAGTCCTGTGGAACAAGGCGGTTGAGGAATTTGTCGGCGATACGGCCATTGGCGGCGCAGGCCTGACCGGCGTGGCTCTGGTGGACACGGTGACCGGCGAGAAGTCCATTGAGCCGGCGCAGGGCGCCTTCGTGGCGATCGGTCATGCGCCTGCCACCGAATTGTTCAAGGGCAAGCTGGAACTGGACGAGAGCGGCTATATTGTGGTGCAGCCCGGCACGCCCAAGACGGCGATCCCCGGCGTGTTTGCCGCCGGTGACGTGATGGACCATACCTATCGTCAGGCTGTTACGGCGGCGGGCACTGGCTGTATGGCGGCGCTGGATGCCGAACGTTTCGTGGCCGCTTGGGATCATGCCAAGCGCGGCTAAGGCATAGGAGGCGGGGGCTGGCTCAGCCCCCGTCGAGCGCCGCGATCAAATGTTCGGTTAGCCAGATCCGCGCATGGCTTTCTACAAAGGCATGGGTGGCATCGGGGCAGGTGTTCAGGCGCTGGTCCTGCTTATCCCACAGGCCGAGGAAGGCCTGCGCCGTAGCATCGCGCTGCGCCAAAAGGATGCGGACAGGGCCGTCAAACTGCTCCAGTCCCTGCCGCATTTGCGCCACCAGCGAAGGTGGCGCGGGCGTTGGTTTGGCCGCGCTCATCAAGCTGGCCAGCAATTTGCTCAGATTGACTTGCCCAGTCAGCAGGCGCTTGATCGCGCCCCAATTCATCAGCCTCTGCCGGTAATGCGAACGCAATACGGCCACCGAAGGCGCTGCGGCTTCCTCGCCCTCATGCGGCCATGGGTTGGACAGCACCAGTCCGTCCGCCCCGCCGCCTGCGGCCAGCATCAGGCTGGTGGCCGCATCGCAATTGCCATGGGCGATGATGCGCGTGCCATCGGGCAGCGCAGAGCGCAAAGCCTGCATGGCTGCTGCAATATCGGGCAGGGCGGAGCGGAAGCCGCCATTCTCGCCCTCGCTATCGCCCACGCCGCGCCGGTCATAGCGCAGCACAGCATAGCCCGCCTGCGCCAAGGCATCGGCCAGTTGCGCCTGCCCGTTGAACGCACCGCTGCGCAATTCATTGCCGCCAGTGACGATCAGCAAGCCTGCCTTGACCGCGCCTTCCGGCCGGTCAAGCGTGGCGGCCAGCATCGCGCCCTCGCAGGGGAAGCTGAGAAATTGGCGGGCCATCAGCCTTGCCCTTTCAACGCCACAGCCACAATGGCGGCCAGAGCATCGGCCTGCGCTGCATTCTCGCCTGCCTCGGCGCGCATCCACAGGCCCGCGCCGCCCAATTGGTCCTGCGAGATGGTGGAAATCTGATTTCCCGCCTCTGGCACCAAAGCGCCAAAACTTTGCAGGAAAGCAGCGCCAAGGCGATAGCCTGCCAGTTCCAGCCCCTGTTCGCGCCCTTGCGCCAACAGGCCGTCTTGCGTTTCTTCGCGGCCAGCCTCGCGCGCGGTGATAATACGGGCGCGCAACATCTGCCGTTGCTGGTTCGCACCGGCCAGCGGAGCATAGAACCAACCGGGGAGGTCAGGCGCCACCAGACATCCCCCGCGCATGGCCAGCACATGGCTGCAAGTGAAATGCGCCGCCGCTGCCGCCATTGCCCCGCGCCATGTTTCGGGCGTTTGCGCTTCCAGCGGAGCAAGGCTTTCGTTAAGCCCCGGCAGATCGGGCAAAACACAGCCCAAACCCGCCCCTACCAGTCGCCGCATGACCTCCAGCGTAAAGCGCCGCAGCTTGTGCCCTTCGTCAAACAGGGCGGGCACGATCAGCAGTCGCGACCCTGTATCCGGCCCCATGATCACCGCATGGGCGGCATATCCGCTGGGGCAGGGCCAAGTCGCGGCTGGCATCAGGCCTCAGGCCGCTTCCCGCCGCGCGGCGACAAAGCCCAGCAGCGAGCCATAATCGGCCAGCAGATCGCCATCGACATCTTCGTCATCAATGGTGATGCCCATGCGGTCCTCGATCTCGGCCAGCAGATTGGCCACCGCCATCGAATCCAGTTCCGGCAGCGCGCCAAACAGGCCGGTCTGCGCGGTAAAACCGGCCGCTTGTCCGGGCTTCAGGCCCAGAACATCGGTCAGCACAGCGCGCAACAGGTCGTCAGTATCGTTTTGCATAAATCCCCGTCGGGTCTCGGTCGGCTGGGCCGTCCTTCGCGTTAGTCTCTATAAGGCATGGGTCTTGCCAAAATGTTTTAGGCCCATCCCTTTCATGACCGGCGCAATAGGCGCTTCGCAAGGCATTTGGCAATGGCTG
Source organism: Novosphingobium umbonatum (assembly GCF_004005905.1). GTDB lineage: Bacteria > Pseudomonadota > Alphaproteobacteria > Sphingomonadales > Sphingomonadaceae > Novosphingobium > Novosphingobium umbonatum. The sequence continues at coordinate 59,016 of NZ_SACO01000013.1, read as the reverse complement.
GCCATTGTGTCAGGGCATCTGGGCGATAGGCACAGATGCGATAGCGTGGTCGCTGCGCCTCCATCCAGTCGCGCTTATAGGGATCATCGCCGGTGCCAAAGTCGATCACATCCACTTTGTCCTCGTCGATCACCCTTGCGAACAAGGCGGCGGACAAAGTCGTACCGGGCGATAGCGGCTTGGCCGCTTCATGATAGGCCAGCTTGTGAATATAGGCCGTGCCCGCCTCCACCGTCCAAAGTTGGGCGGCAACCGGTTGATAGCTGCCATCTAGCGTTGCATAGGCCAGCCCAAGGCGTAATTGCCCTGCTTCGCCCTGTTGTTGGGCAAAGGCGCGCAGCAGGGCGGGGGAGCCTTCCTCGGGCTTCCAACTGGCGGCATAGACTGCTTTATAATCCTGCCATGCTGCCTCGCTCCATGTCGCATGCAGGATCACATCCACTTTTTTGGCCTTGCGCTTTAACGTGCTGCGCAAAGGGCCGGGGCGAGCGGCCAGATATTGGGCAAAATTGCGGCCAGCGACCATTAGGTGATGGTTGGTATCACAAACCTCGCGCCCGACGATCCAGCCCGCCCGACGCAAGGACGCGGTGACAAGGCTGGCCAGACCCGACTCATCGGGCATCGGCCATAGGGTGATTCGCGCGTGGCCTGCCTGTTTCAGGTCCGCGGCAATGGCGGTGAGCATAGCCAAGCCGTCCGCCTGAGGTGTGATGATTGGCCCCACGGTAAAGGCGTACCAATTGGCCAGAGGGCGCAATCCATCCGGACCTTCGGCCAAGGGCCAGACGGCCCCATGCTCGCCATTTTGCGCCACGGCCAGCAGAGGCTGTAGACCGTTATACTCGACACACAGGTCAAACCACGCCAAAGCATCAAACGGACCTTGCCCATGGGCAAAGATCGCCGCAATTTCAGCGGGGATTTCTTTAAGATTGGCATGGTAGCTGACGGTGATCACAAAAATATCCGTGCAAGGAAATGCATGACGACGCTTAGCTCCGCCCTTGAAAACAGCCCGCTTCCGCTGGACCATCTGCTGTTGCGGGGGCAGGGGCAGGCGCCTGCCTTGGTGCTGCGCGGGCAAGTGATAGACTACAAGGATTTAACAAGCCGTGTGTCTCGTCTGGCGGGATGGCTTAAAGCGCAAGTGGGGGATGCTTGTGTCGGCGATGTGCCGCCTCGTGTGGCCACTTGGGCGGCCAAGGGGGAATTGGCCTGCTTGATGCCATTGGCTGCGGCGCGGTCGGGCATGGTGCATGTGCCAATCAACCCTTTGCTCAAACGTGCGCAGGTTGCGCATATTCTGGCGGACAGCGGGGCATTGTTGTTGGTGGGCACGCCCGCAAGATTGGCAACATTGGAGGCGGGTGATCTGCCAACTGGCTGCCGCGCTGTGGCAGAGGATATTGTGTTGGCCGAGGCGGAGCACTGTGGCGCTCTGCCGCCCTCCAGCCTCGATCCGCAAAGCCTGGCTGCCATTCTCTACACCAGCGGTTCCACCGGCAGGCCCAAGGGGGTGATGCTGTCCCATGCCAATCTCTGGCTGGGCGCGCAAAGTGTGGCGCATTATCTGGGGCTGGCAGCGGATGATCGCGCGCTGGCCGTGCTGCCTTTGTCGTTTGATTATGGGCAGAACCAGTTGCTGTCCCACTGGTACGTGGGGGGCAGCGTGGTGCCGCTCGATTATCTGACCCCGCGCGATGTGGTGAAAGCGGTGGCGCGTTATGGCGTGACCACTTTGGCCTGTGTGCCCCCGCTGTGGGTGCAATTGGCCGAGGCGGCTTGGCCCGATGGCGCGGGGGATAGTTTGCGGCGGCTGACCAATAGCGGGGGCGCATTGACGGTGGATCTGGTGGCGCGGCTGCGCGGCTTGTTTCCGGCGGCGCGCCTGTTCGCCATGTATGGATTGACTGAGGCTTTCCGCTCCACCTTCCTTGATCCGGCGCTGATCGGCACCCATCCCACCAGCATGGGTAAGGCCATTCCCCATGCCGAAATTCTGGTGATGAATGACGATGGCCAAGTGGCGGGGGATGGCGAGGAAGGCGAATTGGTTCATTGCGGCCCGTTGGTGGCGCAAGGCTATTGGCAGGACGCCGTCCGCACCGCCGAACGTTTTCGCCCTGCGCCAGAGGCTTCGGCCTATGGCGGCATGGCGGTATGGTCGGGCGACAGGGTGCGGCGCGATGCGGATGGTTTGCTTTATTTTGTTGGCAGGCGCGATGCGATGATCAAATCATCGGGCAACCGGATCAGTCCGCAAGAGGTAGAGGAGGCGGCCATCGCTACCGGTCTGGTGGCCGAGGCTGTGGCCTTGGGCCTGCCCGATCCGCGTTTGGGGCAGGCGGTGCATCTGGTGGTGCGCGCTGCGGCAGGGCAGGCGGAGGATAGTGCTGTACTCGCGGCAACACTCAAGCAGGACTTGCCCAATTTCATGCAACCCGCCGTCATCCATTGGCGCGAGGTCATGCCGCTCAGCCCCAATGGCAAGCTGGACCGCAATGGCCTTGCCGAAGAACTGGCTGCTGGCCTAGAGGAAGCTCGATGAAACCGCTTGGCCCTATTCCTGCAGGCTTTTGCGCGCGTGATGGCGTGTTGGCCATTGATGGCGTGAAAGTCACCGATATTATCGCGCAATCGGGCGGCCAGACGCCTTTGTTCGTCTATTCCTCCGCCCTGCTGCGGCAGAGAGTGGCTGCTCTGCGTGAGGCTTTCCCAGCGCAACTGGGCCTGCATTATGCGATGAAGGCCAATCCTTTCGGGCCTTTGCTGCGGCTGATGGCAGGGCTGGTGGATGGGTTTGACATCGCCAGCGGCGGCGAATTGGGCATGGCCTTGCGTGCGGGTTTGGACCCATCACTGATCAGTTTCGCAGGCCCTGGCAAGCGCGACATGGAATTGCAGGCCGCGATCATGCAGGGCGTCACGCTCAATCTGGAGTCCGAGGGCGAGGCCGCCCGCGCCTTGGCCATTGGCGAAAGGCTGGGCAAGGCTCCGCGGCTGGCCATTCGCGTGAACCCCGATTTCGACCTTAAAGGCTCGGGCATGAAAATGGGCGGCGGGGCCAAGCCCTTTGGCGTGGATGCCGAACGTGTGCCTGCTTTGGCGCGGCAGGTCGTGGAGGCCGGAGCCGAGTGGCGGGGCTTTCATATCTATGCCGGTAGTCAGGCGCTGGATGCCGAGGCCGTCGTGGACACGCAGGCCCAAACCATCGCTCTGGCCGCAAGGCTGGCGGATGAGGCGGGCGTGGGCCTGCCGCATTGCAATCTGGGCGGGGGGCTGGGCATTCCCTATTTCCCCGGTGACAAGCCGCTGGACTTGGCCCGCGTGGGTGAGGCTTTGGCGCAGCAATTGGCGCATTTGCCCGATGTGTTGCAGGAAACCCATTTCTGCATGGAACTGGGCCGCTATCTGGTGGGCGAGGCGGGGGTCTATCTGACCCGTATTGTCGACCGCAAGCTGAGCCATGGTGAGGTCTTTCTGGTCACCGATGGCGGCATGCATCACCAATTGGCGGCCAGCGGCAATTTCGGTACGGTGGTGCGCCGTAACTATCCGGTCGCCATTGCCTCGCATTTCGAGGCGGAGGCCACCGAAGAGGCCAGCGTGGTCGGCTGCCTGTGCACTCCGCTCGACAAATTGGCCGACAAGGGGTATTTTCCCCGTGCCGATGTGGGGGATGTGGTGGCAGTGTTCTGCGCCGGTGCCTATGGCGCCAGTGCCAGCCCCTCGGCCTTTTTGGGGCAGGGCGCGGCGCAAGAAGTCTTGCTCTGACGCGCCTGTTTTAACCACACATATAGATATTTTTCCCTAGCATTGAGTGGCCCATCGGAATGCCCGCGATCCTTCGGGATTTGCGGGCTTTTCGCAGGTTTTGCGTTGCGTCTGCGTCATCCTTGCCTTGCCCCCGCCTCCGGCGCATCACCGCAATGGCTAACCTGATCTTTACCCTTATCCTCCATACCAAACTTGCCATGCCGCCTTTTTGCGCCGTTCAACGGTGCCTTGTGGCGGCGTCTGTGAGGATTGAGGACCGATGTCGAGCAAGAGTAAAGCCCAGCGCTGGGCCGGAGTCGCGACAGGTAGTCTGGTTGCGGCCAGTTTGGCCCTTGCCGGCACCGCGCAAGCCGGGGATGCGCCGCGTCTGCCCGCCGCCAATTTTGTGGCGCTGCAGGAAGGACCGGGCGAGGATTACATCATCGGGCCGATGGATGAGCTGACCGTTTTCGTCTGGCGCAACCCCGAACTGGGCGCCAAGGTACAGGTGCGCCCCGATGGCCGCATCACCACGCCGCTGATTGCCGATCTGCCCGCCACGGGCAAGACGCCTTCGATGCTGGCGCAGGATATCCAGCTACAACTGAGCCAATATATTCAGGACCCGCTGGTCTCGGTGATCGTTACGCGCTTTGCCGGTACTTTTTCAGAACAGATCCGCATTGTTGGCGCAACAGGCCGTCCCGCCTCGCTGCCCTATCGCGCCAATATGACCATCCTGGACGCGATGATCGCGGTGGGTGGGCTCAGCGAATATGCGGCGGGCAATCGCGCCAAGCTGATCCGTTTCGATAAAAGCACCGGCAAGCAGCAGGAATACAAGCTGCGCCTGAGCAATCTGCTGAAGAAGGGCGATGCCAAGGCCAATGTGCTGTTGATGCCCGGCGATGTCATCATCATTCCGGAGAGCGTGTTTTGAGCGGGATGCTGGAAGATATCAAAGCCACTTTGCATGGCGTCTGGCAAAAGCGCTGGCTGGGGCTGTGCGTGGCTTGGGGTGTTTGCGTGTTGGGCTGGTTGGGCGTGTCGCTGGTGCCCAATGGCTATGAATCGCGGGCGCGCATCTTTGTGCAGCTTTATGACCCACTGGCCACGCAAGTGGGCATCAATGATAATGACCGCAAGGCTGCGGTGGACCGCGTGCGCGATTCGCTGACCGGCACTTTGCATCTGGAACAAGTGATCCGCAGCACGCGGTTGGGCGAAGGCATCACCTCGCGCAAGCAGATGGATGCGACCGTGGCAGGGCTTGCCAAGGCGATCCAGATTTCCAGTGAGCAGGACAATCTGTTCACCATTTCAGCCAAGTCCTCGGCCATGCGCTTTACCGATGGCGAGAATGCGCGCCTGTCGCGCGACATCGTGCAAAAGCTGATCGATATTTTCCGCGAGGAAAATCTGAACGGCGGCTTGGGCGAGATGAAGCAGACGCTGCAATTCCTCGACCAGCAATTGGCCAACCGTCAGGGCGAATTGCAGGCTGCCGAACAGCGCCGTCTGGCCTTTGAGTCGCAGCATCCCGAACTGGCGCAGGGCGGCATGTCGCTGATCCAGCGCATGGAGCAGGGGCGCGCTACCTTGCGCGAACTTGATGCCGATCTGGCCGCCGCGCAAAGCTCGGTCGCCGCGATCAACGCGCAAATGGCCAGCATGCCGCAAACGCTGGGTGCCGGTGGCGCTGTGGGCGGTGCGCGGGGGCAATTGGCGCAGGCCCAATCCGATCTGGCGCAAATGCGCGCCCGTGGGCTGACCGAGAACCATCCCGATGTGATTGCCGCCCGCAACCAGATTGCCGCTTTGCGCCAACAGGCCAAGAGCGAGGGTGGGGCAGTCGTCGGTGGCGCGCCCAATCCGGCCTATACATCACTGGAATCGATCCGCGCGGAACGTGTGGCCAATGTGCAGGCCCTTCAGGCTCGCCGCGCTGCGGCAGAAGGCGACATTGCCCGCATTTCCTCGCAGCAGATTTCCAATCCTGAACTTATTCAGGAAGCGCAGAACATCAGCCGAGATTATGACGTGCTGAAAACCCAGTATGACAAGATGCTGACCGACCGCGAGAATCTGCGGCTCAAGGGGCAGGTTGTCTCGGCGCGTGGCACGGCGCGGATGGAGGTGCTGGACCCGCCGGTGCTGCCGCGTGCGCCTGTGGCGCCCAACCGTCCGTTGTTGCTGCTGGTGGTGCTGGTGGCGGGCATTGGTGCCGGCATTGGTGCGGCCTTTCTTGCCAGCGAATTGCAGTCGAGCTTTTCGACCTCGGCCAAGCTGGAGCGGGCTGTCGGCCTGCCGGTGCTGGGCGCGATTTCGCAAGTCGTCAGCCCTGTCGCCATGGCGGAACGCGCGCGCAAGATGCGCCAGTTTTTCGCCGCCTCGGCAGCTCTTGGCGGGGTTTTCGCATTGCTGCTGGTGATGGAATTCATCCAGCGCGGCACGGTTGCATAAGGAGGCTGCCATGAACGAAGCCGTTAAAAAACCGGTGCCCTTGGCCGAGGTCCCTCCGGTGACTGCCATGCCGCAAGTGCCGCCCCATGGGCAGTCCTTGCTGGAACGCGCGATGCAGGCTTTTGAACAGAGGCCGGTTCCTCCGGTCGTGGCTCCCGTGCAACCGGCGGTAGCCGCCGTCCCGCCGGTTCAGGCCGTCCCGCCGGTGCAACCCGTGCCCAACGTAGCGTCCATGGCCGAAGCCTTCAACCGCATGACGCAGGCCGATCACGAGGCAGCCGCCGCCAAGGCTCCGCCCACGGTTCAGGTCACGCCCGCGCCCGTCGCCACACCGATGGCCTATCGCATCAACCAACAGCAATTGGCCGAACGCGGCTATATCCTGCCCGGCAGCGCCCCCAGTGCGCAGTTGGAAGAGTTTCGTCTGGTGAAACGCCAATTGCTGGAACAGGTGGAAGACCTGCGCCGCCAAGGCGCGGGCGTGGAGGCCAAGGTCATTCTGGTCACCTCCGCCCTACCCGAAGAGGGCAAAACCTTCTGCGCCATCAATCTGGCCCTTTCCATCGCGGCGGAGCGCGACAGCGAGGCCGTGCTGGTCGATCTGGATATGGCGCGTTTGGCGGTTCTGGAACATCTGGGTCTGCCCAACGGGGCGGGCTATATCGATGCCATTGCCGATCCGGCGCAAAATGTCGGCCAATTGCTGATCCATACCGATCTTCCCGGACTGACCGTCCTGCCCGGTGGACGCCCGACCAGTTCGGATGCCGAATATCTGGCCTCCGCCCGCGCAAGGCAAGTGCTGGAGCAATTGGTGGAAGGCCATCCCCGTCGCGTGATCATCATTGATACGCCGCCGGTGTTAGCCGCTTCCTTGGCAACCGAAGTGGCCAAGCTGGCGGGGCAGACCGTGTTGGTGGTGAAGGCGGAGTCCACGGCGGCCAGCGCTGTGCAGGATGCCGCCAGCCTGCTGGGCGGCTGCCCCAATGTGCAGGCCTTGCTCAATGGCGCGAAATTCAGCCCCAGCGGTCGTCGCTTCGGCTCTTATTACAATTATCGGGGTTAAGAGCGATGCAGGGGGGCATTCACGCGCGGGACTCGGCGGTTTCCTTGGTGGTGCTGGCTGTCATGCTGGCATCGCCGCAAGTCCACGCACAGGGTAGGCCGCAGCCAGCGGCCAGCACGGCGGCGGATCCCAGCCTGTTGGCACAGGCCATGGGCAATGACGAGGCGCCAGCGCCCGCCAATCCCTACAATCTCTACACCTATGATTCTGAAGTCACCTATGCTCCGCCGCGCAAAGGCAAGGAACGTACGCCTGCCAAGGCAGCCCGTTCCGGCGGGGCCACCTATGGCGCGGACTACGCCCAGAATGACGCATGGCAACAGGGCGGTTCGGGCGGTGATATGCCGCAAGTCGATGCCGCGCGCGGCGGGGTGCGTCCGGGGCGTCTGGGCGTGTTCGATCAGGGGGCGAACGGCGGGCGCAAGCTGACCATCAAGCCTTTCATCGAGGCGGCGCAAGTCGCGCAATATACGCTGACACCGGGCCATGATTTCGTGACCTATTCGGTGCTGGCCGCAGGCGTGAACGCCAGTTTGAACGGGCGCAACAACCAAGGCACCGTCTCGTTGCGTTATGAACGCCGTTATGAATGGACGCGGCGCAGCCATGGGGACGGGCTGACCGGTATTGCCCGCATGTCCAGCGCAGTGGCAGGCGACACTTTGCGGATCGATTATGGCGGCTATGCCAACCGCAGCTATGTTACCACTTCGGGCGCCTCTGTGGGGGCTACCGGCGGGTCGATGGATGCGCTGACGCAGGTCTATTCGGTCTATGCTGGGCCTACCCTGCGCCAACAGGTGGGCGCGGTGGCTATGCAGGCCGATTACCACGCGGGCTATACCAGCGTGGGCAATAGCGTCACCTCGCGCGGCGCATCCAGCACCACACTGAGCGACCGTCTTGACCATTCCACCATGCAACAGGCCCGCGTGGCCGCCAGCACCGAGGCGGGCGATGCCCTGCCGGTTGGGCTGGGCGTGGAGGCGGGCCTGTATCAGGAGGACATCTCCAACCTGACCCAGCGCGTTTCCGACAAACATGTGCGGGCCGAGGTGAAGATCCCCGTGGCGGACAATCTGCTGGCTGTCGGCGGGGTAGGCTATGAAGCAGTGCGAATTTCTGCCCGCGATGCTCAACGCGATGCCAGCGGCAATGCCTCGCGCGACGCCAATGGCCGCTTGCTGACCGACTATTCGCAACCGCGCCAGATTGCCTTTGATACGTCAGGCCTGATTTGGGATGCGGGCGTGATATGGCGTCCTGGCCCGCGCACCAAAATGGAGGCTCATGTCGGTCGCCGCTATGGTCAATTGGGCGGCTATGGCTCGTTGCAATACCAGCCCAATGATTATTCCAGCTTCAATTTGGTGGTCTATCAGGGGATCACCGGCTTTGGCGGGGCTTTGACCAATTCCTTGATGAACCTGCCGACCCAATTTGTCGCCTTGCGCGATGGCGTCAGCGGCAATCTGGGGAGTTGTGTGTCGACACTGGCATCGGGCGCTTGCCTCGGCGGCGCGGTGGGTTCGGTCAATTCCACCGCCTATCGCAGTCGCGGGGTCTCGGCCAGCTATAGCCTTGACTGGCGCCGTGTGCGGGCCGGCATGGGTGTTGGCTATGATCGTCGCCAATATATCGCGGCTGCGGGCACTGTCTTGGCCAGCCTGAATGGCAAGGTGGATCAGGTGCTGTGGGGCTCGGCCTTCCTTGGCTATCGCACCAGCGAGCGTTCCTCGCTTGAGACCACTTTGAGTGGATACAAATTCCAAAGCGGAGTGAGTTCCACTGGCGATTTGCTCGGGGTGCGCGCAGTCACTCTGTACCAATATTTCCTGTCGCGTCGCCTGACGGCCAATGCTTCGCTCGCGCTGGATGGCATCATGCGGGAGGACGCGCAGGACGTTTGGGCCACCGCCGGGTCCGTGGGCATGCGCTACAGTTTCTAGATTTCGGTCCGGCTGCTACGGGCAAGAGGGGCACAGATGTTCGACAATTTCTACGGCTTTAGCGGACGTCCGTTCCAGCTTACGCCTGATCCGGCTTTCTATTTTGAAAGTCTGGCCCATCGCAAGGCCTTGTCCTACCTCGGCTATGGTCTGGCGCAGGGCGAAGGCTTTATCGTCATCACCGGTGAGGTGGGGGCGGGCAAGTCAACGCTGGTCGCGCATTTGATGGCCACGATTGACCGGTTGCGGCTGACGGCGGCGCAGATTGTGACCAGCAAGCTGGATGGCGAGGAACTGGTGCAACTGGTCGCACAGGCCTTTGGCGTGCAAAGCCATGGCACGGAAAAGGCCAGCACCTTGGGCGCGATCGAGGCATTCCTGCATGACGAGGCGCGGGCCGGACGGCGCTGTCTGTTGGTGGTGGACGAGTCGCAAAATCTGGAAATCAGCGCGCTTGAAGAATTGCGCATGCTGTCCAATTTCCAGCTGGGCAGCCATCCTTTGCTACAAATCCTGCTGCTGGGCCAGCCCGAGTTCCGCGACAGCCTGCAAGGCCATCCCCAGTTGGAGCAATTGCGCCAGCGGGTGATTGCCGCCCATCATCTGGACGCGATGGAGCCGGGCGAGCTGGAGCCCTACATCAGCCACCGCCTTGCCGTGGTGGGCTGGAACGGCAATCCCGTGTTTGACCAGCGCGTCTTTGCCGAGCTTTACACCGCCACCCATGGCGTGCCGCGCCGCATCAACCAGATCGTCAACCGTCTGCTCATTCTGGGCGCGGTGGAGCAGAGGCGCCGGATCGACGGGGTGATGCTGGCGCAGGTGTTGGCGGAATTGACCGCCGATGGCGGCTTGCAACTGGCCCCGCCGCCGGTGGAGGCACGGGTGGAGCCGGTCGCTGCTGCGCCGCAAAGCTATAAGCCGCAGGCGGCTATGCCATCCGATGCGATGGTATCGCTGGCGCAGATGGAAGCCGCGCTGGTGCATCGTGATGCGCAGATTGCCGAATTGCAGCAGGCGGTGATCGAGCTGGCCAATCAGGGCGACCTTGCCGCTACGCCCTCGGGCGAGGCTGCCGTGCCGGACGGGGCACTGGCCGCCTTGCAATTGCGGCTGGATACGATCGAAACCAAGATGGTGGAGCAGGACCGCACCATCCGCCACACGCTGACCATGCTGATCGAATGGATCGAGCGCGAGGAGGCCAACCGTGGCTCTCGTTAGCCCTATCAGTGGCTTCTCGGTCGATGTTGAGGATTGGTTTCAGGTGGGCGCCTTTGAAAAGGTGATTGACCGCAAGGACTGGGACAGTCTGACGGTGCGGGTGGACCATAATACCAACCACCTGCTGGATATGTGCGCCGAACTGGGGGTGAAGGCCACCTTCTTCACGCTAGGCTGGGTGGCGGCGCGCCATCCCGCGCTAATGCGGCGGATTGTGGAGCAGGGGCATGAACTGGCCAGCCATGGCTGGGCCCATGCGCGCGTGTTCACGCTGGATGCGGCCGGTTTTGCGGCCGACATTGGCGATGCGCGAAAGGCTTTGGAAGATGCCGCGGGCGTTGCGGTGAAGGGCTATCGCGCGCCCAGCTTTTCCATCGACCAGCGCACCCCATGGGCGCATCCCATTCTGGCCGAGCAGGGCTATACCTATTCCAGCAGCGTGGCCCCGATTGCCCATGACCATTACGGCTGGCGCAGCGCGCCGCGTTTTGCGTTTCGTCCGGTGGCGGGGGCGGACCTGATAGAAATTCCGGTCACCACGGTCGAACTTGGCAACCGGCGCATGGCGGCTGGCGGGGGCGGTTTCTTCCGCGTCTTGCCCTATGCTTTCAGCCATTGGGCGATGAAACGGGTGACCCAGCACGAAGGACGCCCGATCATTTTCTATTTCCACCCATGGGAAATCGACAAAAATCAGCCCCGTGTGGACAATGCTCCGCTACGTTCCCGTCTGCGGCATTATACAAATATTGACGGTATGGAGCCAAAATTGCGCCGTATGCTGAAAGATTTTGCATGGGGCCGTATGGATCAGGTGGCGCAGGTGGAGGCCGCAAGGGCGGTGGACTTCACGCCGTGAATGCTCCGTTCCGCCTTGAAAACAAGACAATTGTCCGGCTGGCCAACTTGCGTGAGCCCGATGAGTCGCGCGCGCTGGAAGGCTTTGTCGCGCGCCATGCGCAAGGCACGGTTTTCCAACGGCCTGCTTGGCTGGCCGCTGTGGAGCGTGGGACTGGACAACAGGCGCTGGCCTTGGTGCAGGAGCGCGGCGGGCGGGTAGAAGCCTATTTGCCGGTCAGCCTTATCCATTCGCCGATCTTTGGCCGTGTGCTGGCCTCGACCGGCTTTGCCGTGGGCGGGGGCGCGTTGGTGGAGGATGGCGTGGATGCGGCGCCACTGTTCGCGGCGGTGGAGGAACTGGCTCTGCGCCATAGCGCGCCCAGCGTGGAATTGCGCGGCGGGCCTTTGCCGGAACAGCGCGAAGGCTGGCAGATTAAGACGCAAAGCCATTGCGGCTTTATCCTTGCGCTGGAACCCGATGATGCCGCCCAGTTGAACGCCATCCCGCGCAAGCAGCGCGCAGAGGTGCGCAAGGCATTGGCGGGTGAGCTTACTGTCCGCATCGGCGCCGGCGCGCAGGACCGCGCCGATCACTATGCCATCTATGCCGAAAGTGTGCGCAACCTTGGCACGCCGGTCTTCCCCCGCTCTCTGTTCGAAGCCGTGCTCGATGGTTTTGGCGAGGATGCCGATATATTGACCATCCTGCATTACGGGCAGCCCGTGGCCAGCGTGCTCTCGCTTTACCATCGCGGGGCGGTGATGCCCTATTGGGGCGGCGGCACATGGGGGGCGCGGGCTTTGCGCGCCAATGACCGGATGTATTACGAATTGATGCGCCACGCCCGTCGGCGCGGCTGCACGCATTTCGACTTTGGCCGCAGCAAGACCGGCAGCGGCGCCTTTGATTTCAAACGCAACTGGGGCTTTACGCCAGAGCCTTTGGCCTATGCCACATGGACCGCGCCCGGCGCCCCGCGCCGCGATGCAGACCCGACCAGTAGCGCGCATGCCGGACGGATCGCCTTGTGGAAAAAGCTGCCTTTGCCGGTGGCGAATGTCTTGGGGCCATGGATCGCAAGGGGGCTGGGATGAGCGGCGAGATCCTCTTTCTGTGCCATCGCATTCCCTTTCCGCCCGATCGGGGGGACAAGATAAGGTCGCACCACATTTTGAAGCAACTGGCGCGTCTGGCGCCGGTGCATGTGGTGTGCTTTGCCGATGATGATGCCGATATGGCCGAGGAAGTAGAACTGGCCACGTTATGCCGGTCCTATCGTCTGATCCGGCGTACCAAGCCCTTGGTATGGGCAGGGCTGGAGGCGTTAAAGCGCGGCGAGCCGATCAGCCTGACCGCCTTTTATGACCCATTGCTGGCCGCCTATATCAACGAATTGGTGGCGGGCGGACGCATCGGCACGATCTATGTCTTCTCTGGCCAGATGGGACAATATGTTCCTGATGGCTTTCAGGGGCGGGTGATCATGGATTTTGTCGATGTGGATTCGGCCAAATTCCAGGCCTATGGCGCGCAGCGCAAGGGCGTGATGGGCTGGGTCCACCGGCGCGAGGCGCGGCTGTTGCAGCAGGAGGAGGCGCAACTGGCCGCCAGTTCGGATTTGAGCCTGCTGGTCAGCCACAAGGAAGCCGAATTGTTCACCCACCGCTTGCCCGCCGATGTGGTGGCGGATGTGCGCGTGCTGGGCAATGGCATTGATTCGGAATATTTCGACCCCGGCCTTGTCGAGCGCGAGCCGCAGATGATGGAGCAGGGCGGGCCGCGCATCGTCTTTACCGGACAGATGGATTATCCGCCTAACATTGCTGCGGTGGAACGTGTGGCGCATCGCATCCTGCCTCTGGTGCGGCAGCAATGCCCGGATGCCACGTTCCATGTGGTGGGGCGTAGCCCGACCGAGGCGGTGAAGGCCTTGGACAAGCTGGATGGCGTCTATATCTGGGGCCGCGTTGCCGATGTGCGCCCGTGGCTAAAGGCGGCGGATATTGCGCTGGTGCCTTTGGAAATTGCGCGCGGGGTGCAGAACAAGGTGCTGGAGGCCATGTCGATGGAACTGCCGGTGGTGCTGACCACGGCGGCGGCCACCGGCATCAATGCGCTGGCGGGCATGCATTTTCTGGTGGCCGATACGGACGAGGCTTTGGCCGAGCAGGTGGTGGCCATGGCCGCCGACCCGCAACAGGGCAAGCGCATCGGCGAGGATGCCCGCCGGTTGGTGGTGGAAAAGCAAAGCTGGCAGAGCGCTTTGTTGCCCTTGGTGGAAATGCTGGGCCATGTGCCGCGCCTCCAGCTTGTCGACACTATGCATGATGCGGCGTGATGGTGGGCGGAGAGGCGGATAGCCTCACGATAAGCACCCAAAGCGTGGCTGTGCCGGAGGCATGGCGGGCAGGGCTGTTGCGATTGGCGCTGGCTTGGGGGCTGTTGCTGGCCATATTCCATGCCGATTGGCAGGCCATGGCGCATCAATGGTGGGATAGTTCCACCTATCATCACATCCTGTTGGTGCCGGTGATCATCGGTTGGCTGGTGTCGCAAAGGCTGCCTGCCTTGTGGAGCCTGCCGGTATCGCTGTGGAGACCTGCTCTGGCGCTGCTGGGGGCTTGCCTATTGCTATGGGCATTGGGCGCTTTGGCGGGGGTGGCGCAGGTGACTCAAGCTGCGGCAGTGGCCATGCTGATGGCCTGCGTTCCCTTGATGCTGGGCGTGAGGGCTGCGGCGGGTTTGGCTTTCCCGCTGGCCTATATGGGCTTTCTGGTGCCCTTTGGCGATGAAGCGGTCCCTCTTCTGCAAATGGTAACCGCGCGGATCACCGTGGCCTTGGTGCATATCAGCGCGGTGCCGGCGCAAATCGACGGCGTGTTTATCAGCACGCCCGCCGGTCTGTTCGAAGTGGCAGAGGCCTGTTCTGGCGTCAAATTTCTGGTGGCCATGCTGGCCTTTGGCGCGCTGGCGGCGCATGTCTGCTTTCTGGACTGGCGGCGGCGGGCGGGGTTCATGGCCCTATGCGTGGTGGCGCCGGTGCTGGCCAATGGAGTGCGGGCATGGGGCACAGTCTATGTCGCGCAATATGTGGGCCGCGCTGTGGCGGGCGGGGTGGACCATATCATCTATGGCTGGGTGTTTTTCGCCAGCGTGATCGCGGGCATTCTGGCGCTGGGATGGCGCTATTTTGACCGGCCAGTGGGCGGGGCTATGGTGGATGTGGACGCGATTATGGCGCGTCCTGTGTTGGCCCGTTGGGAAGGGAAGAGTTCGTCACCAAGACAGGCTTTGGGCGGTTTGGCGGTGATGGCCTTGTTGGCACAGGGCTGGGCTTTGGCGGCGGACAGGCTGGTGGCGCCGGTGCCTGCCCATATCGATCTGCCCGAGGTGGCTGGCTGGCACCGTGTGGATTACAGCCCGCGCCATTGGTGGGAGCCGCGCGCGGGCGGGGCAGACCATCGCCTGCTGGGCCGCTATGCCAATGCGCAGGGGCAGCAGGTGGATGTGTTCTTCGCGCTTTATGGCGCGCAAGGCGTTGGGCGCAAGGCCAGCGGCTTTGGCGAGGGGGCCTTGCCGCCGGAGAGTGGCTGGTCATGGCAATCGCCGGAGCCGTCCACGCCCGATTCCCATGTCGAGCGGCTTCAGGCGGACGGGCCGGTGGAGCGCATCGCCGCCACCACCTATCGCAGCGGGGGAGTAACCACAGGCAGCGGCTTGCGCCTGCGGATGGCCAATTTTGCCGATCGCCTGCTATTACGGCGGCGGGTGACTATGATGCTGATCCTGTCCGCCGAGGATGGCGAAGGGCAGCAGGCTAAGGCTGCGCTGGCCGCGTTCCGGGAGGCGATGGGGCCGCTGGGGCCATGGATGGATCGTGTTGCGCAAGTTGACAACACGCAGAAGGATTAGACGACAATGTGCGGTTTTGCCGGAATATTCCATCTCACCACGCCCAAGCCGGTGGACCCTGCGCGGGTGGAGTTGATGTGCGATGCCATCGCCCATCGTGGGCCGGATGGTTTCGGGATCTGGACCGCTCCGGGCATCGGTCTGGGCCACCGCCGCCTGTCGATCATCGATCTGGAGGGTAGCCCGCAACCCATGGCCAGCAGCGACGGGCGACTGATGCTGGTCTTCAATGGCGAGATTTACAATTACCGCGAACTTCGCGCTGAACTGGCGGCGCAAGGGGCGGTGTTCCATACTGATGGCGATAGCGAGGTAATCCTTGCCGCCTATCAGCGCTGGGGCGTGGAGGGTGTGTCACGCCTGTCGGGTATGTTTGCCTTTGCGCTCTATGATCTGGAAGCGCGCAGCCTGCTTCTGGTGCGCGACCGGTTGGGGGTGAAGCCTTTGTTCATGGCGGAACTCTCCGATGGCAGCATGATCTTTGGTTCCGAATTGAAGGCCTTGATCGCCCATCCCCTGCTGCGCCGCGAGATTGATCCGCTGGCGGTGGAGGATTATCTGGCCTGGGGCTATGTGCCCGACCATCGCAGCCTGCTAAAAGGCGTACGCAAATTGCCTGCAGGCCATATGCTGCTGCTGCAATCGGGCAAGCCTTGCCCGCAACCGCGCCAGTGGTGGGATGTCAGCTTTGCCGAGAGGCGTAAGGGTAGCGCGGCGGATCTGGGCGCGGAATTGCTGCATTTGATGCGCGATGCGGTGCAGAGCCGGATGGTGGCCGATGTGCCCTTGGGCGCTTTCCTGTCGGGCGGGGTGGACAGTTCCAGCGTGGTGGCGCTGATGGCGGAGGCCAGCGCCTCGCGGGTGAAGACCTGTTCGATTGGCTTCGATGTGAAGGCTTTTGACGAAAGCGCCTATGCCCGCCGGATCGCGACGCAATTCGGCACCGATCATAGCGCGCGTACCGTATCGCCCGATGATTATGCCGGTATCGATGATCTGGTGGCCATGTTTGATGAACCCTTCGCCGATGCCAGCGCCTTGCCCACATGGCGGGTGTGCCAATTGGCGCGGGAATCGGTGACGGTGGCCCTGTCCGGTGACGGGGCGGATGAAGCGCTGGCCGGTTACCGCCGCCATGTGTTCCAGCATGGCGAGGATCGGGTGCGGGGCTTGTTGCCCGAAGGATTGCGCGCTGGCCTGTTCGGCACTTTGGGGCGGTACTATCCCAAGGCCGATTGGGCGCCGCGGCCTTTGCGCGCCAAGACTACCTTGCTCAGTCTGGCCGGCAGTAGCGAACAGGCCTATGCCAGTGCGATTGGCGTAACGGGGCCGGATTTGCGGCAGGCGCTCTATTCGCCTGCCTATATGGCTCTGCGTGGTGATTATCGTGCCGAGCGGCCCTTCATGGAGATGATGGCCAAGGCTCCTGCGCGTTCGGGGCTGGATCGCGCGCAATATGCGGATCTCAAATTCTGGCTGCCAGGGGATATTCTGACCAAGGTGGACCGCACCAGCATGGCCGTGGGATTGGAGGCGCGTGAGCCTCTATTGGACCATCGTTTGATCGAATTTGCCGCCAGTATTCCCGAGGGGCTGCGCGTGCGCAGCGGGCAGGGCAAATGGTTGATGAAGGATACGATGCGCCGTTATCTGCCCGAGGACATCCTGTTCCGCCCCAAGCAGGGCTTTGTTACGCCGATAGCGCAATGGTTTCGCGGGCCGCTGGCGGGTACGGCGCAGGCGATTGCGTCGAGCAGCGCATTGGGCCGGACAGGCTGGTTTGACGCTGATGCGCTGGGCGCAATCGCGCAGGCGCATATTTCCGGCCTGTCGGACCATTCGCGCCTGTTGTGGCAATTGGTGATGCTGGATAAATCCTTGGCAAGGCTGGGGCTGGCGTGAGGGTTTAAGCCCTCAATCTTCTTCCCCATGCCCCTTGGCCATATAAGCCTCGCTCTGCATCTCGGTCAGGCGGCTGACGGTACGGTCGAATTCGAAAGCGCCCGTGTCGTTCTCGCGGTTGGTGTTGCCGTATAGCTCTTCCGGCGTGGCATCGGCGGTGACGAACAGCTTGACCTTATGCTCGTAAAGCGCGTCGATCAGCGTGACAAAACGCGCCGCCTCGTTGCGATTGTCGGCGGAAAGATGGGGAATGCCGACCAGAATGACCGTGTGATAGGCCCGCGCAATGGCCAGATAATCGCTGGCCCCGCGCGCCTCGGCACAGAGCTTTTTGAAGCTGAAGACGCCCACGCCCTTCAGGCTTTTAGGCACATGCAGCAATCGCCCGCCGCCCACATCCAGATCGGCGCTGGGCACATGCTCGGCGTCTTCGGGCGGGAAATCGGTCAGGCGGAAGAACACTTCACGCACGCGTTCGGTCGCGGCGCGGCCCAAGGGCTGGTGCCAGCTGCGGATACCGGCCAGACGTTGCAAGCGGTAATCGACCGGCCCGTTCAATGTCATCACCTCCAGCTCATGCTCGATCAGCGCGATGAAGGGCAGGAAATGCTCGCGGTTGAGCCCGTTTTTGTAAAGCTCTGACGGGGCGCGGTTGCTGGTGGTGACAATAGTCAGATCATGGTCGCGGATCAGCGCCGTGAATAGGCGGCTCATAATCATCGCATCGGCGGAATTGTTGACCACCATCTCGTCAAAGGCCAGCACGCGCAGGCCTTGGGCAATGCGCTGGGCCACGGGCGGGATGGGGTCGCCCTTTTCCTCGCGCCGAACATCGCGAAGGATTTCGTGCACCTCCAGCATGAAGGCATGGAAATGCACACGACGCTTTTCGGGGATGGCCAGACTGTCGACAAACAGGTCCATCAACATCGACTTGCCGCGCCCCACGCCGCCCCACACATAGAGGCCACGCGCGCGGGTCGGTTTCTTGGCAAACAGGCGTGACAGCAATCCGGTTGCGGGCGGTGTTTCCAGTGCCTGTTGCAGTGCGTCAAGCCGCTGGGCCGCCGCCGCCTGTTCGGCATCGGGGCGCAATTGCCCGTCGGCAACCAAAGCGTGGTAACGGGCCAACACGCCCCTGGCTTCACTCATCATGCGACCTTTTGCCTGTTTGTACGGCCCTTAATCGCAAGTTATGCGGGCCAGAATATCGCCATCTGTATCCAACCGCGTTGCCAGAACCATCACGCGATAGATGCCACCATCCACCGACACTTCCGGTCCGTTGCCCTGCCAATAAAGGCGGCGGCCATCGTCCACCGTTTCGGCATAGGCATAAAGCGGGCGGTCTTCAATCTGCACCAGCTTGTCACCAGCGTTGCTTCGCAGATAGGATGCATCGCCGGGGTTAAAATAGTACCATCCCTGTTGGTGAAAGCCGCGTTGATCGGTGTTTCCGATGATCAGGCGCAAGGGGCGGGAACAGGTGTTTTTCAAATAGATCAACCGGCGGGCTTGCGCCTGCGCCTGCGATGCCGAAAGCGCCAGTCCTGCTGCCAGAGCCAGTGCCGCCCATTTGCCAAAACCAACCATAGAGATCACCCGTGTCGCCATACCGATCACGTGCGACTGCAAAACGCCACCGCACTTCGTAATAGGCAAAGCGCTTCTTGGGTATTTTATGCAAGCATAAAATCGCCAACAACTACGTTTTTGTACGTAGATGTTGGCGATGTATCAGATATTTAGCCAAAGGCTGGTTAGATCTGGCGCTCGGCCTGCATCTTCTTGATCTCGGCAATGGCGCGGGCGGGGCTCAGGCCCTTGGGGCACACATTGGCGCAGTTCATGATCGTGTGGCAGCGATACAGACGGAAGGGATCTTCCAGCTCGTCCAGGCGCTCGCCGGTCATTTCGTCGCGGCTGTCGGCCAGCCAGCGATAGGCCTGAAGCAGGATGGCCGGACCAAGGAATTTGTCCGAATTCCACCAATAGCTGGGGCACGAGGTCGAGCAGCAAGCGCAGAGGATGCACTCATACAGGCCATCGAGCTTCTCGCGCTGTTCGGGGCTCTGCAGGCGTTCCTTGCCCGAGGGCGTGGTCGAAACGGTCTGCAGCCAAGGGCGGATGCTGGCATATTGCGCATAGAAACGCGTGAAGTCGGGCACCAGATCCTTGATGACTTCCATATGGGGCAGCGGGGTGATCCGCACGTCGCCCTTCAGGTCCTCGATCGCGGTGGTGCAGGCCAGACCATTGCGGCCATTGATGTTCATGGCGCAGGAACCGCAAATGCCCTCGCGGCACGAACGGCGGAAGGTCAGGGTCGAGTCCAGCTCGTTCTTGATCTTGAGCAGCGCGTCCAGCACCATCGGGCCGGTCTGGTCCAGATCCAGCTCAAAGCTGTCATAGCGGGGGTTTTCACCGCTGTCCGGGTCATAGCGATAGACCGTGAACTTTTTGATCTGGCTGCCGCCCTCGGCTTTGTGGACCTTGCCGTTCTTGCTGATCTTGCTGTTGGCGGGGAGGGAGAACTGAGCCATATCCGCTGCTTTCCGTTTGAAATCTGCGATTCAACTTGCGGGCCGCATAGCCTCGCTCTTGCCCGCCTGTCTACTGTCTTGTCGGGCAGGGGCAAGCCTGTTTTTTGCAATGCGGGATAGAAGCTCCGCAAAATGCCAGAATGTTGCCGGTCAACAACGCTGTTGCGGCATCACGCCTGCGCTGGCCTGACCCCCTGACAGGCTTGACCCGATTAACGCAGGCTATAGCCTTGCCGCCATGACCGACAGCCCGCCTGAACCCAGCCATCCCAGCACGACTCTGAAACTCGCCGTGAGGAAGGGGGGCTTTACCCTCCGCGCCAAAGGGCTGCCCGATGCATGGGCGCAGGATGCCTATTACCGCCTGATGCAAATGCCTTGGCCCGCGCTGCTGGGGCTTTTCGCGGGCGTGTTCCTGACCTTTAACCTGCTGTTTGCCGCGCTCTATCGCCTTGATCCGCAAGGCTTGGTCGCCACGCAAGATATGGCGCATATTTCGCTGTTCTGGCAGGATTTCTTTTTCTCGGTCCATACGGTGGCGACGATTGGCTATGGCAATGTCTATCCCGCTTCTGCCTATGCCAATATTATGGTGGTGGTCGAAATTACCTGCGGCATCCTCTATTTCGCGCTGGTGACAGGCATCGCTTTTGCCCGTTTCTCGCGGCCCACGGCACGCATCCTGTTTTCCCAAGTCGCGGTGGTGCATCGGGCCGATGGCGTGCCAGTGCTGATGCTGCGTGCGGCGAACCAGCGGCACAATATGCTCTATGCCGCGCAGGCCCAATTGGCGGTGCTGATGGATGGCGAGGTGGGGGGCATTCCCTTGCGCCGCTTTGTCGACCTGCCCTTGGTCCGCGCCAGCAATCCGGTGTTTCCCATGACCTGGCTGATCATGCATCGCATCGATGCCGACAGTCCGCTGGCAGCATGGCTGGAAAATGGCGCGCCTGATCCGCGCTCGGAACTGGTGATCCTTGTATCCGGCACCGACGAGGTGAGCGGGCAAGTGGTCCATGGCCGCTGGGCCTATAATGCGCAGGATATCCATTGGGATGCCCGCTTTGCCGATATTGTGGGATTGGACCCTGATGGCGCGCGCACGCTGGATTACACACGGTTCCATCAGGTGGAGCCGTGCAATCTGGACAAGGCGGAAACTAGACCTGCCGACTGACCCGCCCGCCCGCGTGGCGCAGGATCTGGCCGGAAAGCTCCAGTTCGATCAGCGCGGTTTGCACCTGCGCGGCGCTGGCATGGCTTAACCGAACCAGATCATCCATACCCACCGGCGTGATGCCCAGCATGTCCAGCAAGCGTTCGCCCAGATCGTCCTCTGGCTCTGTCGCCGCTTCCTCCTCTGGCCAGCGGAATAGAGGCGCGGCCTGCGGCAGGTGATGCTCTTCCTCCAAGCCCCAATCGCCTTCCGCGCCAATGCCGAACACATCCTCGCCATCCTCGTGAAAGCGGGAGAGGGGGACGCCGTCGAAGCTGGAGAGCAGCTCGATAATATCCTCCACTCGCTGCACCAGAATGGCGCCTTCACGGATCATCTCGTTGCAACCATGGCTGCGCGGGTCGAGGGGCGAGCCGGGCACCGCCATCACCTCGCGCCCATAGTCGCCCGCCAGACGCGCCGTGATCAGCGATCCGGATTTGAGCGCCGCCTCCACCACCACGGTTCCGGCGGCGATCCCAGCGATGATGCGGTTGCGGGCGGGAAAATGGCGCTGGATCGGCTCTACACCCGGGGGCACTTCGGTCAGCAGCAGGCCTTCCTCCGCGATCCGGTCTTGTAGCGCGGCATGTTCGGGCGGATAGGCGACATCGATACCGCCCGCGATAACGGCCATCGTGCTGGCAGCGGAATAGGAACCCATACGCCCCGCCAAAGCGCCTTCATGCGCGGCCAAATCAATGCCGCGCGCAAGGCCGGATACCACCGGAAAGCCTGCCTCCGCCAATCCGCAGGCCAGATCGCGCGCCAGCCTTTGCGCGGGCGCGCTGGCATTGCGGGCGCCGACCATCGCTACGGGGATAGCCTTGGCCAGATCCATTCGCCCCTTGGCAATCAGCACGGGCGGAGCGGCATCCACCTGTCGCAACAGGGGGGGGTAATCCTGCGAATCGTGGAAGATATAGCGGGCACCCGCCGCGCGTACCGCTTTGATCTCGCCCTCGATCTCGGCCATGGGCACGGGCACATAGGCGCGTGCTTTTGGAGATCCCTTGTGGCCCGATGCACCGCGCGCCGCTAGTTCGGGCAGCGCCTCCAGTGCCGCCTGCGCCGTGCCATAGCGGCGCAGCAATTGGGCAAAGGTCACCGGCCCCACATGGGGCGAACGGATCAGACGAATACGGGCCAGCCCTTCCTCGCGGCTGAGTGTCGAGGAAGGGGCAGCCTCGCCAGCCATCAGGCGTCTTGCGCTTTCTTGGCGCCTACCTTGGGCTCGGTGCCTGCGCGCAAACGGGCGATATTTTCGCGGTGTTGATACAGCACCAGCAGGGCCAGCGCTGCCAAGACCGGAGCCATAGAAGCATGGCCCAGCGCCAAGGCCGCCAGAGGAGCCGCTACGCCCGCGCTCATGCCGCCCACGCTGGAAATGCGGCTGATCTTGAACATGCCCACCCAAGCCAGCAGGCAGACCAGCCCCACCGGCCAAGCCAGCCCCAGCGCCACGCCCAGCACCGTGGCTACGCCCTTGCCGCCACGGAAATTGAGCCAGACCGGAAAACAATGACCCAGCAGGGCAAAGGCACCAGCGGTCAGTGCCAACACTTCGGCTCCATCGGCAGGCGCGCCCAAGGCATGGCGGGCGATCAACACCGCCGCTGCGCCCTTGCCGCCATCCAGCAGTAAAGTGGCTGCCGCCAGACCCTTGCGCCCCGTACGCAGCACATTGGTGGCGCCAATATTGCCCGAACCGACGCTGCGCAGGTCACCCGCGCCAAACGCCTTGGTCAACAACAGGCCAAAGGGCACCGAACCCAAAGCATAGCCCAGCACCGAGGCCACCATCAAAGACATTCCATCACCTGCTCATTCAAGTCGCGCGTTACGCATTTATCGTTAGGAGCCATCTTTAACCCGCCTTGCGCATTTGTCGAAGCATTTGCTTGGGGCCTTTCCCCCGCTTTCCTTTTGCCGCCGATCCGGCCTAAAGGGAGGGCATTATCCAGCAAAGGCCAGACAAGCCCGTGACCCAAGACCCCTCCGCGCCCATTCTTTTGTTCGATTCCGGTGTGGGCGGGTTGACCGTCCTGGACGCGCTGCGGCGGGAATTGCCCGATGCACCGGTGATTTATGCGGCGGACAATGCTGGCCTGCCCTATGGCACCAAAAGCGAGGCACAGATTGCCGCCCGCGTGTCGGGCCTGTTGGGGCGCATGACCGAAAGGCTGCGCCCCCGTCTGGTCTGCATCGCCTGCAACACGGCCAGCACGATTGCCTTGGCCAGCGTGCGCGAAGTTTTGGAGGTGCCGATTGTGGGCACGGTTCCGGCTATCAAGCCCGCCGCCGCCATGACCAAGACCGGCGTGATCGGCCTGCTGGGCACGCAGGCGACCATTCGCCAATCCTATGTCGATCGGTTGGAGCATGAATTTGCGCAGGGAAAGCGCCTGATCCGCCACGGAGCGCCCGAACTGGTGGAGGCGGCCGAGGCGCGTTTGCGCGGGCAACCCGTCGATCCGCGTCTGATCCAGCGCGCGGTGGATGGTTTGCGCATGCAGCCAGATGGCGACAGGATCGACACGGTGGTGCTGGCCTGCACCCATTTCCCGCTCCTGACGCAAGAGTTAGGTGACTTGCTGGGATCGGTGCAATTTATCGACGGCGCCGCCGGAATCGCGCGCCGAGTCGCTTATTTGACCGCCGGACAGGGCTTTTCCCGCAGCAAACCCGACATGGCTTTGTTTACCAGCGCAGAGGATATTGCGGCTCTGGCTCCAGCTTTGGCCCAGCGTGGCCTTTGTGAAACGGCCATTTTTTGATCACCTCTTGAGCAGTTCCATCGTTCTTTAGGACAGAATGTCCGATAAGAGAGTTTGACTCTGGTCATTTTCCACTGCGCCGGATATGCCCTAGTCGGGAGACGGAGGAGCCTGTTGACGGGCGCCACGCAGGATAAGAGCCAGTGAACTACAACCAGATTTTCGATGCTGCCATCAGCCGTCTTCATGCCGAAGGGCGCTATCGCGTCTTTATCGACATCCTGCGCAACAAGGGTGCCTACCCCAATGCCCGCTGCTTTGCGGGGCATAATGGGCCTAAACCCATCACCGTGTGGTGCAGCAATGACTATCTGGCCATGGGGCAACACCCCAAGGTGATCGCCGCCATGGAGGAGGCCCTGCATGATGTGGGCGCCGGATCAGGCGGTACGCGCAACATTGGCGGCAACACGCATTACCACATCCAGTTGGAAGAAGAACTGGCCGACCTGCATGGCAAGGAAGGCGCGCTGCTGTTCACCAGCGGTTATGTGTCGAATGACGCCACTCTCTCCACGCTGGCCAAGGTGCTGCCGGGCTGCGTGATTTTTTCCGACGCGCTCAACCATGCCAGCATGATTGCCGGTATCCGCAATTCGGGCGCGGAAAAGAAGGTGTTCCGTCACAATGATGTGGAGCATCTGGAGCAATTGCTGGCCGAAACCGATCCTTCGGTGCCCAAGCTGATCGCGTTTGAAAGCGTCTATTCGATGGATGGCGATATCGCTCCCATCCACGAGATTTGCGATCTGGCCGAGAAGTATAACGCGCTGACCTATATCGACGAGGTGCACGCTGTGGGCATGTATGGCCCGCGCGGCGGCGGGATCACCGACCGCGACGAGGCGGCCCATCGCATCGACATTATCGAAGGCACGCTGGGTAAGGCTTTTGGCGTGATGGGCG
Source organism: Novosphingobium umbonatum (assembly GCF_004005905.1). Lineage (GTDB taxonomy): Bacteria > Pseudomonadota > Alphaproteobacteria > Sphingomonadales > Sphingomonadaceae > Novosphingobium > Novosphingobium umbonatum. The sequence goes on along the minus strand of NZ_SACO01000013.1, from coordinate 34,458 downwards.
GCTATATCGCGGCGGACAAGCGCATCATCGATGTGATCCGCTCCTATGCGCCGGGCTTCATCTTCACCACCTCGCTCTCGCCTGTGCTGGTGGCGGGGGTTTTGGCCTCGGTGCGCCATTTGAAGCAATCGAGCGTGGAGCGTGAGGGCCAGCAGGCCGCCGCCGCCATGCTGAAAAGCCTGATGCGTGAGGCTGGCCTGCCGGTGATGAACAGCACCACCCATATCGTGCCCTTGATGGTGGGTGATCCGGTCAAGGCCAAGGCGATCAGCGATATTCTGCTCGCCGAATATGGCGTCTATGTGCAGCCGATCAATTTCCCCACCGTGCCGCGCGGGACGGAGCGCCTGCGCTTTACCCCCGGTCCGCAGCATACCGAAGAGATGATGGTGGAACTTACCAAGGCTCTGGTGGAAATCTGGGAACGGATGGAATTGAGGCTGGCAGCCTGAAGATAGGGGAAGGGGGCTTGAACGGCCCCCTTTTTCATTCCGCCCCTGTTTTATTCCGCCCGAGTCCAGATCCAAGTGCCGGATAGCGCCATCACGCCCAGCGGGATCAGAACCCAAGGCCAGCCCGCTGTTGCGGCGGTGATGCCCACAGACAAAGCCATGGTGCTCAATGCGGCTATCTTGGCGCGGCGGGGAATGGCGCGTCTTTCACGCCATTGGCGCAGGGGTGGGCCATAGCGGGGATGGTGGAGCAGGCGCTGCTCCCACGCCGGATTGGACCGCGCAAAGCAGAACAGCGCCAGCAGCAGGAACGGCACCGTGGGCAGCAGCGGTAGGAAGGCGCCCACCACGCCCAGCCCGACAAAAAACAGGCCGCCGATACGATAGAGATGGCGGCGCATGGGCTTCCTATCCTGCCACGATACGCGCGGCGTGCTGCTGAATCAGCGCGATCATATTGGGCACGCCCTGCGTCCGGTTGCTGGAAAGCTGGTTTTTTAGGTCAAACGGGGCGAGCGCCTCGGCAATGTCCATCGCCACCACTTCGCTGGCCGGTTTGCCCTGCACCGCGCTCAACACCAGCGCGATAATGCCCTTGGTGATGGCGGCATTGCTGTCGGCCAGAAAATTGAGCCGCCCGTCATCCTGCGCCACCGGATAGACCCAGACGCTGGCCGAGCAGCCGCGTACCAGCGTGGCATCGGTTTTCAAGGCGTCGGGCATGGGGGGCAGGGCGCGGCCCAGTTCGATCAACAGGCGGTAACGTTCGTCGGCATCAAGGAAATCATATTCCTCGGCAATATCGTTCAAGCTGCGCATGGGACCTGCGGTAGCCGGTTCGGCCATGCGGATCAATGCGGTTTAAAGGTCAACACCGGCGGCAATCGCTTCCAGCTTGCGCAGTCGGTCCTTCAGATCGGCCAGTTCGATCCGCTGCATGGCGGATGGCAGATTGCCTTCCTGCACACGCGCGTTCAGTTCCAGTTCGCGGTGCTTCAGCGTCAGCCAACCCTGCCATCCGCGCAGCGCGGCAAGGCTGAACATGGCCAGTCCCGTCAGACCAGCGAGCAATTCAGGAAGAGTAACAGCATCCATATACAGTCTCCTCGCTTAGCGCAGCGCGTCGATTTCGTCGGCTAGAGCGCGGCTTTGGCGGTCATCGGTGGCGATGCGTTCCAGCACTTTCACGCGCTCACGCAATTCCTGCAATTCGCGGCGCAGGGCATTGTTTTCCGACAGCATTGCCTCATCCGGCATGGGGTTGTGATGGAGGCGGCTGTTGTAACGGGCGCGCATGACTTTGGCGAAAGAGGTAATCGCCACGATCAGCACAATCGCTTCAACCCATTGCATGGTCCGTCTCCGTGGTTACAGATTATGGGTAAGGTTGGCGGGGCGAGGGCTCTTGTCATCCAGACGCCCCTCGTCACTGCGCAGGGCTTCGATCTGATGGGCCAGATCGTAATTCCGGTCGGTCACGATCCGCTCCAGCACCCGCACCCGCTCTTCCAGTTGGGCCATCTGCGCCGCGCTGGAACCGCCCAATTCGGCATTCTGGCGGGCGGCGGCGTTGATGTGCATTTCGGCAATGCGTGTGCGGTGTCTGGTCCAGATCGCGACGATCGGGATGCACAGGGCAACAATGGGCACAATATTGGCGCCAAAAGACATGACATTCCCCCTTGTCGCCGCGCTTAACGCAGCTTTTCGATTTCTTCGGCCAAACGCGGGTTGGACGAGACGTAATAGGCCTCTACCGCTGCCAGACGGCGGTCAATGTCGCGGAAGCTGGCGCGCACTTCGCGTGCGGTGCGGCTGGGCGATTGGCGCACGCCTTGCCAGAACTGCTGTTCCTGCCGGTCGGCATAGAGTTCCTTGGGCTTGTCCTGCGCCAGAATGCCAATGGCCAGATAGACCATGAAAGCTGTGCCCGACGTGGCCGACAGCATGATCAGCGCGGCAATCCGCACCCAGAGCACATCGATACCGGTATAGTCGGCAATGCCGGCGCAAACGCCCATCACCTTGCCATTGGCCTTGTCTTTAAAGAAACGGGTGCGAAGCGAGTTCATCGGTCGGTTCCTTGGCTAATGCGGTTCAGCGGCGCTGGTCGCGGCGGCGGTTGAGCGTTTCGGCAATTTCGTGCAGCGGCTGGTTGTCCACCTCGCGGTTGGGCAGCGGCACGGCAGGGTGGAACTGCGGGTGTTCGGCAGCCACCAGACGCTCCACCGTGTCCATCCGCTCGTCCAGTCGGCGGGCGAGTTGATAGAGTTCCTCCAGCAGCGCTTCATCGCTGTGGGTCAGGGTGGGGGCGGTTTTCCACTTGGTGACATAGTGGAAAATGAGCCAGGGCAAGCCGATGAACAGGGTGGGGAAAGCGACTAGCGGGACGACAATATCTTCCATCGCGCTTAACCTTCCTTGCCAGCGTTAAGGGCGCGCTTCATCGCTTCCAGCTCCTCGTCAACCTTGTCGCCAGCGGCCAGCGCGGCGATTTCGTCGGCAAGGCTGGGCTTGCTATCGGCCAGACCCAGCGCATCGGCGCGGCCTTCGGCATGGTCTACGCGGCGTTCCAGCGCGTCAAAACGGGCCATGGCTTCATCCACACGCTCGCTGGCCAGCAGCGTGCGCAGCTTCACGCGGTTTTCCGCGCTTTCCAGACGGGCGGCAATCGCGGTCTGGCGGCTGCGGGCTTCGCGCAGGCGGGTTTGCAGCTTTTCGATGTCCGCTTCAAAGGCGCGCAGCGAATCGTCCAGCACAGCCACTTCGCTGTTCAGCTGGTCGGCCATGTCTGCGGCCTTGCGCTTTTCCACCAGAGCGGCGCGGGCCAGATCCTCGCGGTTCTTGGACAGGGCCAGTTGCGCCTTGTCGGCCCAATCGGCCTGAAGGCGGTCCAGCTTCACGATGTGACGGCGCATTTCCTTTTGATCGGCAATGGTGCGGGCGGCGCTGGCGCGCACTTCCACCAGCGTTTCTTCCATTTCCATGATGATCATGCGGATCATCTTCGAAGGATCTTCTGCCTTTTCCAGCAGATCGGCAAAATTGGCGGCAATGATGTCGCGGGTGCGGCTGAAGATGCCCATGGTCAGGCCTCCTGAAGGGGAAAGAATTGATGCGAAGGGTCGGAGCTTTTCGACTTCTCTGTCAAGTCTGCTGCGGGGTGTTTGCTGAAAAAGTGACCGGATCGGGGCGCTGCCTGCGCCTTGCCGCAGGGGCTGCGCGGCTTGGCGTTGGTTGGCGGGCCCCGATCCGGTCCCCGACCAGCCTGCGCCTCTCCATCCAGCGGGGGGAAGGGGCATATCCCCTGCGCCGCCATGGGTAGGGGCGGGCAGAAAGGGATCGAGAGGCGTTGGCTTGGTCATGCCAGAGTATCAGCAAAGCTCGTGCCAATTTGCGCAGGTGGCGGGAAATGGGCGCTTCTGGAAGGCTGGCGCTTGACGGTATCGGTAAAATTGGCCAAGTTTCAGGAAATTTCACCAATAGTCAGTTTGGTCCGGAGGGAAGATGGCAGGCTCGGCCCGCGAAGCGCAATTGATCGGTCAATCAAGCGCCTTTCTGGATGCGGTGGAGCGCGCCAGTCGCGCAGCGCCCCTGCGCCGACCGGTATTGGTGATTGGCGAGCGCGGCACGGGCAAGGAACTGATTGCCGAACGCCTGCATCGACTGTCCTCGCGCTGGGACGAACCGCTGATTACGCTCAATTGCGCGGCCATGCCCGAAACGCTGATCGAGGCGGAATTGTTCGGGCATGAGGCGGGGGCATTTACCGGCGCGACCAAGACCCGCGCCGGAAGGTTTGAGGAAGCCGATCGCGGCACTTTGTTCCTCGATGAATTGGGCACTTTGAGCATGGGGGCGCAGGAGCGCCTGTTGCGTGCGGTGGAATATGGCGAAGTGTCGCGCATTGGTTCCTCGCGCCCTTTGCGGGTGGATGTGCGGATAGTGGCGGCCACCAATGAGGATTTGCCCCGCATGGCGCGCGAGGGCCGTTTTCGCGCCGACTTGCTTGACCGGTTAAGCTTCGAGGTGATCACTTTGCCTCCGCTGCGGGCGCGTGAGGGCGATATTCCGGTGCTGGCCGAGCATTTTGGTCGCCGCATGGCCAGCGAGATGGGTTGGGACCGCTGGCCCGGTTTTGCGCCTGCGGCCATGATGGCTCTGGAGAAATATGGCTGGCCGGGCAACTTGCGTGAATTGCGCAATGTGATCGAGCGGGCAGTCTATCGTTGGGATAACCCGCAAAATCCGGTGGAGCATATCACCTTCGATCCCTTTGATTCGCCGTGGAAGCCCGCGCAATCCATGCGTGCGCCGGTCGAAGGGGGTGGTGTTGCTCCCGCTCCGTTGTTGGCGGCGGATCTGGCCGAGGTGGTGGATTTGCGCGCGGCGGTGGATGGGCATGAAAAGGCGATTGTGGAGGCGGCTCTGGCCCGCCATCGTTTTAACCAGCGGCAAACGGCCAAGGCGCTGTCCTTGACCTATGACCAATTGCGCCACACGATGCGCAAGCATGGGCTTTTGTAAGGGTTTCCTACTTGTCATGCCTTTGTCATCCTGATCGGCTCTGGGGTTTGCCGTTAAAGAAAGTGGGGCGCATATGGGCAAGGTGATCGCGGTTTGTGCGATGAAGGGCGGGGTGGGGAAATCCTCGCTGGCGGTCAATTTGGCCCATGGCATGGCGGTCAAGGGGCTGCGCACACTGATCTGGGATATTGATGCGCAGGGGGCGGTGGCTTTTCTGCTGGGTGTGGCGGCTGCCGATGGGCTGGCGCGCAAATTGTTCACCAAGGGGCGCGATGTAGGGGGCTATATTGTGCCCACCAACTGGCCTGATCTGGATTTGATTGCGGCTGACCTGTCCTTGCGCAATCTGGAAAGCGATCTGGCCGAGGATAGTCCCAAGCGTTTGCGCAAGATGCTCGATCTGTTGCGGCAGGATTATGATCGTGTGATTCTTGATTGCCCACCTGGATTGAGCGGAATTTCCGACCAGATTTTTCGCGCGGCAGACCTGTTAGTGGTGCCTGTGGTGCCAGCGCCTCTGTCCTTTCGCGTTCTGGATAAAATGCTGGAATATGTGGAGGAGACGCGCGGGCCGAAAGCGCCAATCGCCTTGCCCGTGCTGTCCATGGTGGACCGGCGCAAGGTTTTGCACCGTCAAATGGCCGATTCCGCGCCGGATTGGCCCAGCATCCCGCATTCCAGCACGATAGAATCCATGGGGGTAAAGCGGGCGCCGGTTGGCGAATATGCCAAGCGATCAGCCGCAGCCAAAGCCTTGGCGCAGGTTCTGGCGCGGGTGGAGGCGGTGGTCGGGGGCTAGACTCTTTGTCTTGGCCCCCTCTTGCTTTTGCCATTGGCTAAGCGTATAGGCCCGCTCAATCCCGACATTGTGATCCGCAAAGCCGGGCTGGCGCCGAAAGGGGCCGGCACGATAGGGCTTTGGTGCAGGGTTGCAGGTCAGGTGCGTCAACGGAGTAAGCATGACCAATATTGCGCGTATTATCGAGATTGTTGAGCCGGAGGTGCAGGCCCTTGGCTTCGATCTCGTGCGGGTGCGCCTGTTTGGCAAAAGCGAAGTGGGCGACGAAGAGCATACGCTGCAGATCATGGCCGAGCGCCCCGAAACGGGCCAGATGGTGATGCAGGATTGTGTCGCGCTTTCCCACCGCATTTCCGACAAGATCGATGCGCTGGAAGAAGCTGGCGAGACGCTGATCGAAGAGGCCTATCGTCTGGAGGTCAGTTCGCCCGGTATCGACCGCCCGCTGACCCGCCTTAAAGATTTTGCCCAATGGGCAGGGCATGAGGCCAAGTTCAACCTGATCGTCCCTGTTGATGGCAACCGCAAGGCGCTCAACGGTGATCTGGCTGGTCTGGCGGAGGATGGGGTGACCATCCTGCTCGACGACAAGAAATCCGGCCGCGTCGAATTGCGGTTGGAAGATATCCATTCTGCCAAGCTTGTCTTTACCGACAAGCTGTTGGCGGCAACCAAACCCATCGAACTCGACGAGGATGTCGACGAGTTCGACGATACCGCTGAAGATACCAACGAAAGCCGGGAAGACTGAATATGGCCAGTGCGATTTCCGCCAACCGCGCCGAACTGCTAGCGATTGCCACCGCCGTCGCCACCGAGAAGATGATCGACAAGTCGGTCGTGATCGAGGCGATGGAAGAGGCGATCCAGAAGTCTGCCCGCAACCGCTATGGTGCGGAAAACGACATTCGCGCCAAGCTCGACCCCCGTTCCGGCGACCTGCGTCTGTGGCGCGTGGTGGAAGTGGTCGAAGTGGTGGAAGACTACTTCAAGCAGGTCGATCTGAAGCAGGCTGAAAAGCTACAACCGGGCGCCAGCATTGGCGACTTCATCGTTGACCCGCTGCCTCCGGTCGATCTGGGCCGCATTGACGCCCAGAGCGCCAAGCAGGTGATTTTCCAGAAGGTGCGTGACGCAGAGCGTGACCGCCAATATGCCGAATTCAAGGATCGCGTGGGTGAAGTTGTCACCGGCGTGATCAAGTCGGTGGAATTTGGCCATGTGATCGTCAATCTGGGCCGCGCCGAAGGCGTGATCCGCCGCGACCAGCAGATCCCGCGTGAAGCGGCCCGTGTTGGGGAACGCGTTCGCGCCATCATCCTGCGCGTTGACCGCCAGAACCGCGGTCCGCAGATTTTCCTCAGCCGCGCGCATCCCGACTTCATGAAGAAGCTGTTCGCGCAGGAAGTGCCCGAAATCTATGATGGCATCATCGAGATCAAGGCCGCCGCCCGTGACCCCGGTTCGCGCGCCAAGATCGGTGTGATCAGCCGCGATTCCTCCATCGACCCCGTCGGCGCTTGCGTCGGTATGAAGGGTAGCCGCGTTCAGGCGGTGGTGCAGGAATTGCAGGGCGAAAAGATCGACATCATCCCCTGGAGCGAAGACGCCGCGACTTTCGTGGTCAACGCTTTGCAGCCCGCCACCGTCAGCCGCGTGGTGATCGACGAGGAAGACAGCCGCATCGAAGTGGTGGTGCCTGATGATCAGCTGTCGCTGGCCATCGGTCGCCGTGGGCAGAACGTGCGTCTGGCCAGCCAGTTGACCGGCAGCCAGATCGACATTCTGACCGAGGCGGAAGCTAGCGAGAAGCGCCAGAAGGAATTCGCCGAAAAGTCCAAGCTGTTCGAAGAAGAGCTGGATGTGGACGAAACCCTGTCGCAGTTGCTGGTGGCCGAAGGATTCACCGAGCTGGAAGAAGTGGCCTATATCGACATTGCCGAACTGGCGCAGATCGAAGGCTTCGACGAAGAACTGGGTCAGGAATTGCAGAGCCGCGCTCTCGAAGCGCTGGAGCGCCGCGAGGAAGTGGCCCGCGAGGAACGTCGCGGTCTGGGCGTTGAAGATGCACTGGCCGAGCTGCCGCATCTGACCGAAGCCATGCTGGTGGTGCTGGGTAAGGCAGGCATCAAGACGCTTGACGATCTGGCCGATCTGGCCACCGACGAGTTGATCGCGAAGAAGCGCAGCAACGACCAGCGTCGTCGCGGTGACAAGAAGGACGACAAGCGCGATTCCAAGCGTGAAGAAAAGCGCGAGGAAAGCCGCGGTGGCGTACTGGGCGAATTTGGTTTGAGCGAAGAGCAGGGCAACGAGATTATCATGGCTGCCCGTGCCCACTGGTTCGACGATGCTGAGGAGGCCGCCGATGCGGACTCTTCGCAATGAGCGCGTAAGCTCCGACATCGCTGGCGACGGTCCGGAGAGGAAATGTATCCTTTCCGGCCAGAACGCCGCGCGTGATGCGCTGATCCGTCTGGCGATTTCGCCGGACGGGCCGGATGGTGTTGCCATGGTCGCCCCCGATGTTCTGGCCAAGGCGCCGGGGCGCGGGGCGTGGATTGGCGTGACCCGTGCGGAACTGGAAGAGGCGATTGCCAAAGGGCGCCTGAAGGGTGCCATGGCGCGTGCCTTCAAGGGCGCCAAACTGGCCATTCCCGAGGACTTGCCTGCCCGTATCGAGGCGGCGCTGATTCGCGCCTTTACCGATCGGCTTGGTCTGGAAATGCGCAGCGGGCGATTGCTGGTCGGTTCTGACCGGATTGCTGAAAACGCGCGGTCTGGAAGGGTGGCTTTTCTGGCCCATGCGGCGGATGCTGGGCAGGATGGCAATCGAAAACTGGATCAGGCCTACCGTGTGGGGCTTGAAGCAGAAGGTTCGGGCATCGTGGGTATTACCTTGCCACTGGACCGGGCGACCCTGTCTGTGGCATTGGGCCGCGAGAATGTCGTGCATCTGGCGTTAACGGATCGGGCTTCGGCACAAAGGCTGAACCCTCTGCTGGCGCGCCTCAACCATTTTCTTGGGACAGGCGGCGAGACTTCGCCGACAGAGGGCGGTGATGTGCCGCCTGCACAGGACGAGCAAAACCGCGCCTTGGGTGGCGACACAGCGACAGACTCCGCGTCTGGTGCTGACATGATGATTTGAGATTGAAGGGCTGTTTGACGAGATGAGCGAGAACGACAACAAACCGACACTGGGCCGCAAGCCGCTGGGGCTGAAGCGCTCGGTGGAAGCGGGCGAAGTCAAGCAGACCTTCAGCCACGGCCGCACCAACAAGGTGGTGGTCGAGGTGAAGCGTCGTAAAATCGTACCGGGTAAGCCCGGTGAGGGCACCGCATCGGCGCCTGCTGCTGAAGCCGCTCCTGCCGCAGCGCCTGCGCCGCAGACCGTTGCCCCCAAGGCTCCTCCGGCACCTGCGCCTGCCGCTCCGCGTCCTGCAGCGCCTGTTGCGCGCCCGATGCCGCCGGTGCGTCCGGCTGCTGTGGCTGCTAGCCGCGAAACGCGTCAGGAAATGCAGGCCCGTCTGCTGCGTGAAGCTGAAGAAGCCCGTATGGCGGCGCTGGAAGCCGCTTCGCGCCGTGAACAGGAAGAGCGTCAGCGCGCGATGGAAGAAGAAAAGCGCCGCGCCGAAGAAAACCGCCGTGCTGCTGAAGCCGCCGCTGCCGCTGCTGCTGCGCCGGTAGAGGAAGCGCCCAAGGTTGAAGCGGCCCCCGTGGTAGAAGCGCCCAAGGCGGAAGCGGTTAAGGCCGAGGCCCCCAAGGCCGAAGCGCCCAAGGCTGCTGAACCTGCCGCCAAGGCTGCCGAGCCCAAGCAGGCAGAAACTCGCACGGCCGCTCCTGCGCCGCGCCGCTTCACGCCGGTGGCCGCTCCTGCGCCTGCTCGCCGTCCGGAAGCTGCCGCGCCCGCCAAGAAGCCCGCGCCGAGCCGCGATCGCAAGACCGAGGACCGCCGTGGTGGCAAGCTGACCGTCAACCGCGCGTTGAACGAGGATGAAGGCGCCCGCGCCCGCAGCCTCGCCGCGCTGAAGCGTGCGCGTGAAAAGGAACGCCGCGCCCATTTCGGTGGCCAGCAGCAGAGCCGCGAAAAGCAGGTTCGCGATGTGGTGGTGCCCGAAGCGATCACTGTGCAGGAACTGGCCAATCGTATGGCTGAAAAGGCCGCCGATCTGGTGAAGGCCTTGTTCAAGATGGGCGTGATGGTGACGTTGAACCACACGATCGATCAGGACACGGCAGAATTGCTGGTGACCGAATTCGGCCACAACATCCAGCGCGTGAGCGACAATGACGTTGACATCGACCATTCGGCCGACGTTGACGCCGAAGATACGCTGAAGGCACGTCCGCCGGTGGTGACGATCATGGGCCACGTTGACCATGGTAAGACCAGCCTGCTCGACGCTCTGCGCGGCACCGATGTGGTGAAGGGTGAAGCTGGCGGCATTACGCAGCATATCGGCGCTTACCAGATCAAGACCAAGTCTGGCGATCTGATCACCTTCCTGGATACGCCGGGCCACGAGGCTTTCACCGAAATGCGTATGCGCGGCGCCAATGTGACGGATATCGTCATTCTGGTGGTGGCAGGCGATGACGGTTTGATGCCGCAGACGATCGAGGCGATCAACCACACCAAGGCCGCTGGCGTGCCGATGATCGTGGCGATCACCAAGAGCGACAAGCCCGAGTTCAACCCGCAAAAGATCCGCGAACGTCTGCTGGAACACGAAATCATCGTGGAGCAGATGTCGGGCGATGTGCAGGACGTTGAAGTGTCGGCCAAGACCGGCGCCGGTCTGGAAACGCTGATCGAAAAGATCCTGCTGCAGGCCGAACTGATGGAACTGAAGGCCAATCCCGACCGCGCCGCCGAAGCGACCGTGATCGAGGCCAAGCTGGACAAGGGCAAGGGGCCGCTGGCTACCGTGCTGATCAACCGTGGTACGCTGAAAGTTGGCGATATTCTGGTGGTTGGCACCCAGTCGGGCCGCGTGCGCGCCATGCTGGACGACAAGGGACGTCAGGTGAAGGTTGCTCCGCCCGCGCTGCCGGTCGAAGTGTTGGGTGTGGGCGGGGTGCCCATGGCCGGTGACACGCTGACCGTGGTGGAAAGCGAAGCCCGTGCCCGTGAAGTGGCCGCCTTCCGTCAGGAGCAGGCCACCGCCAAGCGCACGACCACCGCTCCTGCCAGCCTGGAAAACATGTTCTCTGCTCTGGCGGCCAAGAATGCCGTGATCGAATATCCGATCGTGGTAAAGGCCGACGTGCAGGGTTCGACCGAAGCGATCTGCAACGCGCTCAACCGTCTGTCGAATGACGAGATCAAGCTGCGCGTGCTGTCGAGCGGCGTGGGCGCCATCACGGAAAGCGACGTCAATCTGGCGGCGGCTTCCAATGCTCCCATCGTGGGTTTCAACGTCCGTCCCAATGCCAAGGCGCGCGAGATGATCGAGCGCAACAAGGTGCGGATGAAGTATTTCGACGTGATCTATCACCTGACCGAGGACGTTTCGAAGGAAATGGCCGGCGTTTGGGGGCCGGAGCGCATCGAAACCGTGGTCGGCCGTGCAGAGGTCAAGGAAGTGTTCCCTGCGGGCAAGCACGACAAGGCCGCCGGTCTGCTGGTGCTGGAAGGCTATATCAAGAAGGGGCTTTACGCCCGTCTTACCCGTCAGGACGTTATCGTGTCCAAGACCCACATCAAGTCGCTGCGGCGTTTCAAGGACGATGTTGCCGAAGTGCGGGCGGGTCTGGAATGCGGCGTGGTGTTGGAGGATACCAACGACATCAAGCCCGGCGATACGCTGGAAGTCTTTGAAGTCGAAATGCGCGAGCGCACGCTGTAATGAGAGGGGCGAGGTGATGACGGCTTTGCGTTCTCACCTCGCCGCCTTTTGGGCAATGTTTTGGGGTTGCCCATACGGTAAATGGGTGAGCTTTCTCGTCATTTCCGTTTTCACGCTTTTTTTGGCGCTTTATGGAATAATTGCAATTTTTTTATCCATTCCCCTACTTCTGGGGTTTGGTTTGACTTGGCTGGTTTTGGCGGTGCAATCGTTGCGCGATTCATGGCAAGAGGCAAAATCGATAGCGAGCTATCGGGCTCTTTGGTTGAAAGGCGTGTCTATACCGCTTCTTACGCTTGCAACTGGCGTGGCGCTCTTATGGCCTGCACTGTTTCTGGGTAGCAGGTTGAAGACATATATTGTTTTGGCGGCGCACTATGTCAGTTACGAGCGTGCAGTCGCAGTTGAGCTGGCAAAGCCGCACCCTCGGCAATTGCTTTGGGATTATGATGGGTTTCTCGACAATACAAACGCGATTGTTTGGGACGGCACCGGTCATCCTGCGAAGCGTTTGATCAAGGAGGAAGGGGCCGACATCGCTACCTGTTCCCGCCTTATCGGTGACTATTATGATTGTGGAATAGACTATTAATGGCCCGCTACATCGCCTTTTTCTCCAGCATCAATGTCGGCAGCAATCGGCTGACCATGGCCGATCTGCGCTACGCTTTCGAACGCGAAGAGTTCGAGAATGTGGAAACCGTGGTGGCCAGCGGCAATGTGCTGTTCGACTATGACGACCGACCGAGTGATGGGTTGGAAGAATTGCTGGGCCATATGATGGCCGACCGGTTTGATATGGATTCCTTTGCCGCCGTGCGTAATGCCGCCGAGGTGAGGCAGGCGATTGAGGGCAATCCTTTCAGCGCGACAGGTGAGGAAAATCAGGTCCACACCCATTTCCTCAGCCAACAACCCGCACCGGATCGTTTCGACGACCTGTTCGCCGCCTACGCGGGGCGCGGGCCGGAAAGACTGGCGGCGGGGCCTCGCTCGCTTTATGTTGATTATGTGAATGGCGTAGGTGCCTCTCGGCTGACCGGTCCCTTTATCGAGCGCAGGCTGGGTTGCAGGGGCACGGCACGCAATATGCGCAGCCTGCGCCGTATTCTGGAAAAGATGGAAGACTAATGGCCCGTCCCACTGCTACGCCTGAAACCCGTTCGGTTCGCCTGCTGAAAGTGGGGGAGCAAGTGCGCCATGTGATTTCCGAGATTCTGGCGCGCCAGATGGTGCATGACCCGATTCTGGCCGCGCATAGCGTGTCGATCACTGAGGTCCGCATGAGCCCTGATCTGCGCCACGCCACGGTTTTTGCCAAGCCTTTGCTGGGGCAGGACGAGGAAATCGTGCTCAAGGCCCTGCGCACCCATACTGCCTATTTCCAGAAGGAAGTGGCGGGCAAGTTGAAGATGCGTTTTGCCGCCAAGATCAAGTTCCTCAATGACGAGAGCTTTGACGAGGCGAGCCGGATTGACGCGCTGCTTTCCGATCCCCGCGTGCGCCGCGATGTGGAAAGCGACGAGGGTGAGGGCGGGGAGTGAAGCGCTTTGCTCTAGCCGTCGCACTGGTTTTGGGTGGTCCTGTGCAGGCTTATGCCAAGCCAGTATCGTCCGCCTTGTGGCAAGACCCTGCGGTGGACGCAAAGGCACCCGCGCGGATGGTCGCGTTTCAGTTGCCGGTCGATGGGGCGAAGATTAACGCGGTGTTTTATCTGGCCGCTGGTTCCGCTCCGCATCCTACCTTGCTGTTGCTGCATGGTTTTCCGGGCAATGAGCAAAATCTCGATCTGGCGCAGGCTGCCCGCCGCGCTGGCTGGAATGTGCTGACGCTGCATTATCGCGGGTCATGGGGCAGCGAAGGTGCGTTTTCTTTTGCTCATTGCGCGCAGGATGCCGCCACCGCCGCGCGTTGGCTGCAAAAGCCCGAGATTGCCAAGCTTTATCGCATCGACCCTCGCCGTATTGCGGTGGCGGGGCACAGTATGGGCGGCATGATGGCTGCCCGCACCATGGCCGAGGTTTCGGGCTTACGTGGCGCATTCCTGATCGACCCTTGGGACATTGCCGAACAGCGGCGTCAGAACCAGTCGCCAGCCAGTTTGGAAGATTTCCGTCGCAATGAGTTGGAGGGCGATCTGCCCCCGCTGTCGGGCACCAGCGCAGAGGCTCTGTTGACGGAAATCTCGCAAGTTGGTCCAGAGTTCGATCTGACCAAAACGGTTGGCGTGATCGCAGATCGGCCCTTGGCGCTGATCTATGCCAAGCGCGGAATTGGTGGGCAATATGGTCAGAAGCTGGCCGCAGCCAAGGGCAAGCATGGCCCGCTGACCGCCGCTCTCTGGCCCACCGACCATTCCTTTTCCGATCACCGGCTGAAGCTGACCGCGCTTTTGCTGCAATGGTTGGGCAGCTTGCGATAATCCATGGCCAAGCTCTATTTCTATTATGCCAGCATGAATGCGGGCAAATCGACCACGCTGCTGCAGGCTGATTTCAACTATCGCGAAAGAGGCATGGCCACCATGCTGTGGACCGCGGCGCTGGACCATCGCGGCGGGGATAATGCGATTGAAAGCCGGATCGGTCTGGCCGCTGACGCGCATCGCTTTGCGGCGGAAACGGACCTGTTCGCGCAGGTGGCACAGACCCATGCCGATCAGCCCTTGTCCTGCGTGATGGTGGATGAGGCGCAGTTTCTGTCCTCGGCCCAGGTGTGGCAGGCGGCGCGGATTGCCGATGAATTGGGCATTCCTGTGCTGTGTTATGGGTTGCGCACCGATTTTCAGGGTGAATTGTTCGCCGGTTCTGCCGTGCTTTTGGGCATTGCCGACAGTCTGGTGGAATTGAAGGCCGTTTGCCATTGCGGGCGCAAGGCGACGATGAACCTGCGCGTCGATGCCGATGGCCGTGCCGTGATCGAAGGCGCCCAGACCGAGATTGGCGGCAATGACCGCTATGTAGCCCTTTGCCGCAAGCATTTTGCCGAAAGCCGCACGCAATGAGCCTGCATGGCTGGATCATTCTCGACAAGCCGCTGGAACTGGGCAGCACGCAGGCGGTTTCGGCGGTCAAGCGCAACCTGCGCGAGGCGGGCTATAATATGAAGCTGAAAGGCGGGATCAAGGTGGGCCATGGCGGCACGCTGGACCCGTTGGCCAGCGGCATCCTGCCCATCGCGCTGGGTGAGGCGACCAAGCTGACCGGCCGGATGCTGGACGCTGACAAGATCTATGACTTTACCATCCGCTTTGGCGCGCAGACCGAAACGCTGGATCTGGAAGGCGCGGTTGTGGCCACCAGCGATGTGCGCCCCATCGCGGCAGAGGTCGCCAGTGTGCTCAACCAGTTTACCGGCCCGATCGAGCAAGTGCCCCCCGCCTATTCCGCGCTGATGATCGATGGCAGGCGCGCCTATGACCGTGCGCGGGCAGGGGAGGTGGTGGAGATGCCTTCGCGCTCTGTCACCATCCATGCGCTGGATCTGGTCGATGCGGGGGATGATTGGGCGACCTTGCGCGCCCATGTGTCCAAGGGCACCTATATTCGTAGCCTAGCGCGCGACATCGCGCTGGCGCTTGGCTCCTGCGGCCATGTTACCTATCTGCGCCGCATCAAGGCGGGGCCGTTTACGCTGGAAGCCGCGATTTCGCTGGACTCTCTCAACGAAATCGGTAAGGGCGCTTCGCTTGAACATAAACTCCTGCCATTGGAGGCGGGGCTGGTCGACATCCCGGCTCTCGCTCTCACCCCGGATATGGCACGGGCGGTCCGTCAGGGCCGCGTTCTGACCGGAATGCCCCAATCCGACGGGCTTTACTGTGCAAAGCTGGACGATGTTCCGGTGGCGCTGGTGATGCTGGAAGGAGGCTCGGCCACAGTCGAGCGGGGGTTCAACCTCGTGGATGTCGCGGAGTAGTACAATGACGGTTTCGCCCGAAAAGAAGCAAGAACTGATCCAGAGCAACGCCACGCACGCAACCGACACCGGTTCGCCCGAAGTGCAGGTGGCGATTCTGACCACGCGCATCGTGAACCTGACCGAGCACTTCAAGACCCACGCGAAGGATAACCACTCGCGTCGCGGTCTGCTCCAGATGGTGAACAAGCGCCGTTCGCTGCTCGACTACTTGAAGAAGAAGGATGTGGCGCGCTACAACGCTCTCATCGCCAAGCTGGGTCTGCGTAAGTAAGATCCTTTGGAGCGCTCCCGGAAACGGGGGCGCTTCTTCTTTGTGGCTTCATCGCCTTCTTTCCGCTAGAGAAGCGCCCAGCCCCTGATCAGGGGCTGCCTGTGTTTTCAGGCGGTATGATTTACGGGCTTTCCCGCAATCCGGCGGGCGGCTCAGGGGTTTGAATTTTAGGCCCCACACCGGACCGGGACGGTATCCCCGGCAGCAAACCCCCCTTGCAATAGGGCTTGGGGGCTGAAGGATAGACAATGTTCGACGTCAAAACCGTATCGATGGAATGGGGCGGCAAGACCCTCACCCTCGAAACCGGCCGTATCGCTCGCCAGGCCAATGGCGCTGTGCTGGCCACCTATGGCGAAACTGTGGTGCTTTGCGCCGTTACGGCGGCCAAGAGCGTGAAGGAAGGCCAGGACTTCTTCCCGCTGACCGTCCACTATCAGGAAAAGTTTTCGGCTGCTGGCCGTATCCCCGGTGGCTTCTTCAAGCGTGAACGCGGCGCGACGGAAAAGGAAACGCTGGTTTCCCGTCTGATCGACCGCCCTGTGCGTCCGCTGTTCCCCGAAGGTTTCTATAACGAAATCAACGTCATTGCTCAGGTGATGAGCTATGACGGCGAAAGCGAGCCCGACATTGTGGCCATGATCGCCGCTTCGGCTGCGCTGACTATCTCGGGCGTGCCTTTCATGGGCCCGATCGGCGCTGCCCGCGTCGGTTTCAAGGATGGCGAATATCAGCTCAACCCCAGCATGGCGCAGGTTGCCGAAGGCCGCCTCGATCTGGTGGTGGCCGCGACTGACGCCGCTGTGATGATGGTGGAATCGGAAGCCAAGGAGCTGACCGAGGACGAAATGCTGGGTGCCGTTGTGTTCGCGCATGACGAAATCCGCAAGGTCACCAACCTGATCATCGATCTGGCCGAAAAGGCTGCCAAGGAGCCTTGGGAAATCGACCTGTCGGACAACACCGCCGACATCAAGAAGAAGCTGAAGGACGTGGTTGGCGCCGATGTGGCCGCCGCTTACAAGCTGACCGACAAGTCGGCCCGTTCGAACGCTCTGAACGCTGCCCGCGCCAAGGCCAAGGAAGCTTTCGCCGATGAAAGCGCCCAGACGCAGATGGTGGCCATCAAGACCATGAAGAAGGTCGAGGCCGACATCGTGCGTGGCGCCATCCTGCAGGACGGCACGCGTATCGATGGTCGCACCACCACGCAGGTTCGCCCGATTGAAGCCATCGTTGGCTTCCTGCCGCGCACCCATGGTTCGGCGCTGTTCACGCGCGGTGAAACGCAGTCGATCTGCACCACCACGCTGGGCACCAAGGATGCCGAGCAGATGATCGACGGTCTGGACGGCCTGTCGTATCAGCGCTTCATGCTGCACTACAACTTCCCTCCCTATTCGGTGGGTGAAGTGGGCCGCTTTGGCGCCCCCGGTCGCCGCGAAGTGGGCCATGGCAAGCTGGCATGGCGCGCGCTCAACCCCGTGCTTCCCAGCAAGGAAGACTTCCCCTACACGATCCGCGTTCTGTCGGACATCACCGAGTCGAACGGCTCGTCGTCGATGGCCACGGTTTGCGGCGGCTGTCTGTCGATGATGGACGCTGGCGTTCCGATCGAGCGCCCCGTGTCGGGCATTGCCATGGGTCTGATTCTGGAAGGCGATGAATTCGCCGTTCTGTCGGACATTCTGGGTGATGAAGATCATCTGGGCGACATGGACTTCAAGGTGGCCGGCACCAGCGCAGGCATCACCACCATGCAGATGGACATCAAGATTGCGGGCATCACGCGCGAAATCATGGCCCAGGCGCTGCATCAGGCGAAGGAAGGCCGCGCGCATATCCTTGGCGAAATGACCAAGGCTCTGGGCGAAGCCCGTACCGAACTGTCGGCCCATGCTCCGCGCATCGAAACCATCACGATCGACAAGTCGAAGATCCGTGATGTGATCGGCACCGGCGGTAAGGTGATCCGCGAAATCGTGGCCACCACCGGCGCCAAGGTCGACATTGACGATGAAGGGATCATCAAGATCTCGTCCTCGGACGGTGCGCAGATCGAAGCGGCCAAGGCCTGGATTCTGGGCATTGTGGAAGAAGCCGAAGTCGGCAAGATCTACAAGGGCAAGGTCGTCAACATCGTTGACTTCGGCGCTTTCGTGAACTTCATGGGTGGCAAGGACGGCCTCGTCCACGTGTCGGAAATGAAGAACGAGCGCGTGGAAAAGCCCACCGATGTGGTCAAGGAAGGCCAGGAAGTCTTCGTCAAGGTGCTGGAAATCGACCAGCGCGGCAAGGTTCGCCTGTCGATGCGCGTTGTCGATCAGGAAACCGGCGCGGAACTGGAAGACACCCGTCCCGCCCGCGAACCGCGCGAACCCCGCGCTGATCGCGGTGACCGTGGCGACCGTCGTGGTCCCCGTGGCGATCGCGGTGACCGTGGTCCCCGCCGTGAAGGTGGCGACCGTGGTCCCCGTGGTGAAGGGCGTCGCGAACGCAGCGAAGGCGGTAACCCCGATCACATCCCGGCTTTCCTGAAGTCGGAAGACTGATCCGTTGAGGGGAGGGGGCTTGGCCTCCTCCCTTTGACAGACATGAAAAGGCCCGCTTGCCTTGATAGGTAAGCGGGCCTTTTTCTTTGGCTGGGCGTGTCGGCTCTAGCTTTCGCGCCGGTCGCTTTTGCCGCGCAGGTCGGTGTTAGCGTCCGCCAGCAGCACGCGGTTACGACCTTCCGCTTTTGCGCGATAAAGCGCACGATCTGCCCCGCGCAAGGCGCTGCGGGGATCGGGGAAGGCAAAGACATCGGCCACACCGGCGGAGAAGGTCACCTTGCCGAAGGGCGTATCATTGGCGCGGTTGACCATCCGCCTTTCGGCCATGGCGGACCGCGCATCGTCCAGCAATTCCCACGCCTGATGCAGGGAACGGCCACGCAGCAGCACGACAAATTCCTCGCCCCCGTGACGCGCCACATGGCAACGATCATCGGAAATGCGCGAAAGGGCGGCGGCGACATTTTTCAGCACGCGGTCGCCAGCCTCATGGCCATGTTCGTCATTGATGCGTTTGAAATTGTCGATGTCGCAGAAGGCGACAGCCAGTTGCTCGCCATTGTCGCGTGCTGATTTGTAATCGGCGGCATAGCGCTGTTCAAAGGCGCGGCGGTTGGGCAAGCCGGTCAGATGGTCTTCTTCGGCGCTGCGGCGGGCCTGTTCCAGACTGCGGCGCAAGGCGCGCGTTTCCAGCATGGAGCGCGCCATATCCTGTTCCAGCGTCGCGGTCCGCTCCAGCATGTTGCGGGCGATGCCGACCAGTTCATGCACCATCTCGCTGGTGTCATGGGCTGGCGACAGCAAGGCTTCGGAAGGGGCCTTGTCCAACCCGTCCACCTGCGCGGTCAAGGCGACGGTATAATCGCTGGCGGCGGATTTGGCGGCGGTGCTGGTGCGGTCAAACGCCTCCATATTGGTTTCCAACCGATGCATTAGCCGGTTGATCACCTCGGCCTGATCGCCGCCAGCCTCTTTTGCGGTGCGTTCCAGCCAGTCGCTGGTCAAAGGTTCGCGCGCGCGCAGGCGTTCATCGATGCGGCGCATCATCCGCCCGTCGCCGCCATTCAGATAGTCATGCGCGATGGTCAGGGTAAACGGGCTGATTTCCAGATCATGGTTGAGCAGGAAATCGGCAATATCGCCCAGCACCTGCGCACGGGCTTGTCGGCGCGGGTCAGCGTGGACCGCCTGCGCCGATTCATCGCCGGAGAACGGGGCGGGGGAGGCATCATCATCCTCTTTCCCCGCGCCGCGTAGCCAGCCCAGAAGCCCTTTGGCAGGGCGGCGGTGCAGCGAAGAATCATGCGCAGTCATAGGATTATGTCCTATTCCTGCATGGTGTAGTTCCCATGGAGGCGGGGCTAGGGAAAGGTACGTGTCAGCCCTTTGGCCCGTCGCCCCAATCGGGCGGGGCGATGCAGCAGAAATCACCGTTGCGCTGTGCCTTTTCGCGCAGTTCGGGCAGCATTTTACGGCAACGCATGATGATCCCCGAACTGTTATGCGCCTTCAGATAGGCGATCGGGTCGCTGATCTTGCCGCGGAATTGAGGGGCCATCACGGCCAATTCATGATCGGGCAGGCGGCTCTGCATGAAGGCGAAATAGGTGACGTCATCGATCAGCAGGTTCTGCGCATCTTTGGGAAAGGGCATGTGGCATTGGCGCGCGGCCCCCATGATTTCGGCATAGCTGTCGTGATAGCCAAAAACCGGCACCGACCAAGGGTGATAGGGCAGGAAGTTACGCTGACGCGCATCATAAAGCAGGATCGGGCCGTAAAGCTGGGCCACCAGCACGATGGAGAGCAGCGTCAGCGGGCCAACCGCCAAAGCCACCGCGCCCAGATATTTGCGAACCGGCGCCCAGCGGTGCGGGCTGGACAGCGCCAGAATGATCGACAGCATCAACAGCGGCAGCACATAGCTGGCCTCATAGGCGTTGCGGTCAATTTGGCTGACGCACCAGATCGACACCGCGCCCAGCAACATCAGCGCGATGACGGGTTCTGGCGGTACGACTTTTTCGCGCAGCATGGCGATGCTGCCGCCGATGAAGCTGATGACGGCAAAGGCCAAAGACACACCCCAGATGATGGTCATGCCGCCGCGCCAACCATCCATTTCGTCCTTGCTGACGCGGTTGATCGGCAGCCATGATGACATCGGATCAACCGAGGGAGCGGCGCGCTCGACGTAATTGTGCAGCTTGTAATTGCCCAGCACTTTCAGCACCAACTGGCCCTTGCTGATCGTGCCCATGTTCAGTTGGCCTGCCAGATTTTGCCTTGCATGTTGTTTGGCCACGATGGGGTCCATCGGGCATTCCATACGCTTGACCCAATAATGGCTGCCGCTGGCGGTGGCGGCCAGCAGCAGGGCAATGGCCGCCAGCCTTGCGCCCAGTGCGGCGCGGCCACGACTGGCAAAGGCGATACAGGCGATGAAGGCTGGCACCAGCAGCACCGCCTTGAAGTGATAGGACAAGGCCACCAAGGCCAGCGCCAGAATCATCAGTGACCGCCTCCACGCCGTACCCGGACTGGCCAAGGCGGGTGAATAGGCAATGCCGTTGAAAGGCGCGAACATATTGCCGGGCGAGCGCCAACCCGCACTGGCGATCAGCACGGCAGAAGCCGCGGCAAGGAAGATTGGCTGTTCGGGACGGCTCCACACCAGCAACAGCGGCATAACGCCCAGCCCCATCAAAGAGGCAGCGATAATGGCCAGCACATCGCGTTCTTCACCACTGCGTCCAATGCGGCCTACAAGGCGTAGCACCAGCCAGATGAAGGCGATCGCATAGGCCACGCCCGAAATGCGGATGAACAGGGGATCGGGGAAATGCGTGTTGAAAAAGGCGGAATACCAGCGCACCGGCCACATGAAGAAGGGCGGCGCGGCCAGCGTATTGGGCCCGCAATTGTCGGAATAGAGCTTGTCCACCCCGTCCAGCCACGCGCGTTCCTGCAGGCGCCAACCGATTTCGTCGGTGTAAACCGGCAATAGCATGCCCGCCACCAGCGCCAGCAAAACACCAAACACCACAGCCTTGCGCAAATGGGCAAACAGCCTGCCGTCAATCTTGTTCATGGAAAAATGCTGTCGCCCCGCGTGTCGAATTTCGCTTCCCTTGGCGCAGCATGGCGGCCTGCGCAAGGCCCTGCTGAGCACCAATGTAAACGGGCGGCAGGATGAACCAGCCGCCCGTCAGTTTTTGTAGCAATGGTAAGGCCTAAGCCCTTAACGCACGCGCGGATTGCCGAAAGGCAGTGGCGGCGGCGGGCGGCGATGGCCACGCGGAAGTTGCGCCTGATAGGCGCGGCCGCAATGTTCCACGCAATAGGGGAAACCGGGGTTCACCTTGTCACCGCAGAAGTGGAAGTCCGGTTCACCCGGATGCCCCATCGGCCAGCGGCAAATGCGGTCGTTGAGATCCAGCAGGCTGGTCTTGTCCGCAATCTCGGGGCTGGGCTTGGCAGGCACCAGACGGCGGGGCGGAGCGGGGGGAATCGGCGCCTGTTGCTCACCCGGCCCCTGACGCAGGAAGCCGCCGGGGCCGACCGACACGATGCGCGGTGCGGGCGGCGCGGCAGGCGCGTCGCCATCGGTTGCCGCTGCAACAGGAGCAGGGGCGGGAGCCGGTGCAGGGCGCGGCGCAGGCGCAGCGCGTGGCGCGGGCGGCGCGACCGGAGCGGGCGCAGGGGCAGGCGGGGCAGCCACAGGCGCAGGTGGTGGCGCAGGAGGCGCAGCGCGCACGACCTTGGCGGCGGGCGCATCCTCTGTGCTGCGGTCGTTGGACTTTACCGGACTGGGGCGCGCCTTCAGCCCGAGGCGATGGGCTTTGCCGATCACGGCATTGCGGCTGACCCCGCCCAATTCCTCGGCAATCTGGCTGGCGGTGGAGCCGCCTTCCCACATGCGGGTCAGTTTTTCGATGCGTTCTTCGGTCCAGCTCATGGTTGCTTCAATGCTTTCTGTTTCCCATGCCCAAGGCTTGCACCTTGCCTTTGCAGGCATAATGCGCGCCAGAAGCAGGCTGAGGCTTGCCAGCCCTTGTTACACCCGATAGTCCGGCATGTATGGCCAATCAACCCCACTTTACCGCCCCGTCGCACAACAATCAGCCCCATAGCGGTTCGGACAAACGCCAGTTCCCGCAACAGGGGGTGCCGATCATCGATGGTGTCAACCGGTTGGGCCTGTGGACTCTCTATATGAAAGAGGTGCGCCGTTTCATCAAGGTGCAGACGCAGACAATCTGGGCTCCGGCGGTCACAACCTTGCTCTTTCTGGTGATTTTTACCGTGGCGATGGGGCGCGGCAACCGTGAAGTGTTGGGGGTGAACTTTGCCACCTTCGTCGCGCCGGGGTTGATCATGATGGGCATGATGAACAATGCCTTCCAAAATGCTTCCTTCAGCTTCCTTGCAGGCAAGATTCAGGGGACGATTGTCGATTATCTGATGCCGCCGCTTTCCACTGGAGAGATGATGGCGGGCATGATTGCGGGCGCGGTGACTCGCGGCGTGCTGGTCGGACTGGCGCTGGCAGGGGCGATGTTGCTGTGGCCGGGGGTGACTTTGACCGTGGCGCATCCCTGGGCGGTCTTGTGGTTTGGCCTGATGGGTACGGTGCTGCTCTCGCTGATCGGGCTATTGTCCTCGATCTGGGCGGAGAAGTTTGATCATAACGCGGCGGTCACCAATTTTGTGGTGCAGCCTTTGGCGCTGCTGTCGGGCACTTTCTATGTGATTGATAATCTGTCGCCCATGTTCCAGTCGGTAAGCCGGATGAACCCCTTCTTCTATGTCATCTCCGGCTTCCGCTTCGGCTTTCTGGGGCAGAGCGATATTGGCGGCACCAATGAGGCTGTATTGCACGGTGCGCTGGCGCTGGGCGTGTTGAACGCAGTGCTGGCGCTGTTGGTCTATCGTGTGTTGAAGTCGGGCTGGAAGCTGAAAGGCTGATCCAGCCCTTCCGTGGCCTGCGGATTAATGCCGCAGGCCTGCACGCAGGCGATAGCGCTGCCCGTCAAATCTTTCGAACAATTGCGGCAGGGCGGGGTGTTCCACTGGCCCTGCTTCCATGTCCCCGGTCAGATTCTGTTGGCTGACATAGGCGATATAGCTCTCCTCCTCGCTCTCGGCGAAGAGGTGGTAATAGGGCTGGTCACGGTCCGGGCGCTTTTCCTGCGGGATGGATTCGTACCATTCCTCGCTATTGGCAAACACCGGATCGATATCGAACACCACGCCGCGAAAGTCGAATTCGCGGTGGCGAACCACATCGCCAATGGCAAATCTTGCGCGGGAGGCGCGGGGTACGTCGATGCGGCGGCCTGCCTGAAGGGAGAAAAAGCTCGTTCTGTCCATATTAAGGAATGTAGGCAAAGCGGGGCCAGCAAACAAGGGCGGCGCTTGTGGAAAATCGGGACCTTTGGCGCGGCGCCGGATAAAAAATGCACAAGGGCAAAAATAATGCTTGGCAAGGTGTGATTCGTTGGCTAGAGGGCGGCTCCCGACCGGGACGAAGCCCTTGTGGTTTCATCCAAAACCTTGCGGAGAGGTGGCAGAGTGGTCGAATGCACCGCACTCGAAATGCGGCATACTCGTGAGGGTATCCAGGGTTCGAATCCCTGCCTCTCCGCCACATATTTCCCCACAATTCAATCACTTAGCTTCTGAAATCAGGAAGCCTCTGCTGGCACACCCCACGAGCGGAACCCAGCGCACCCCTTTGGCACCCCTGTGCCACCCCCAGTCCACCTTCGGAAACCCGCAGTTTTCTGCCGTTGTGGCACGAATAACCGCATCATTGCGGATATGGCACACCCCGTCACACCGGCCTGCCGAAAAACCCCATTCAATTATGCGAGGCTATAGGAGGTGATCCAGTCCGGTCCCCTCTAAGTCCTCTTTAAGTCCACTTAGGAGACCTGATGGACCACCAGCCCTTCTTCTGCGGGAGACCTGTCGTTGTCTGTCGGCGGCTCATGGGTAACCAAGTCGATCCCGACTTCGAACGGGAGCAGGCTGAGTACCTCAAGACACCGACTGCCTTCTGGCTGCGCCCTGATGGGGACTATCTCAGCCCCACTCCATACCGCCCCGTCCATCGACACTATGACGTCCTGACCCACACGACACTGGAGTTTACCTATGCAGACTGAAGCCCGCGCACTGGTCCGCCGTCAGCTTGAGCTGGAGGATGAAAGCCGTGGCCTTGGTGCCACTCGTTATCGTGCTGCCCGCCCGCTGCCGTGGAAGGGTGACGCCTCGTCAGTCTCCGAAGAGACCGCATTGCCTCCGGGGAAGATGCTCCTCAAACAGTGCATCGAACCTGTCGAACAGGCAGTGGCTGAATGGTGTGCCCAGATCGCCAATGGTGGCGCTGGTCGTCGCCATGGTGCCTTCCGGCT
Organism: Novosphingobium umbonatum; assembly: GCF_004005905.1. Taxonomy (GTDB): domain Bacteria; phylum Pseudomonadota; class Alphaproteobacteria; order Sphingomonadales; family Sphingomonadaceae; genus Novosphingobium; species Novosphingobium umbonatum. Next base: position 9,665 of record NZ_SACO01000013.1, on the reverse strand, counting down.
CCTCAATGCCTGCCTGCCGGATCAAGTCGCGTACCTCACCGCTCGTGTGGTCATCAACTCGGTCTCTTCAAGGCTCGGGTTGACGGCCACAGCGTTTGCCGTTGCGGCTGCGCTGATCGAACATATCGAGATGGTCCGCCTCAAGGAGACGAACAAGAAGGGCTACCGAGGGTTGACCAAGGTCTCCAAGAAGAAGGCCTCGGACCACAAGTGGAGGCAGGCCCTTAAGAAGATCATGGATGCCGAGGGCACACGCCTTACGGTTCCCCAAGCGGAGCAACTTCAGGTCGGCCTGAAGGCTATCGAATTGATGTGCGACTCGACCGGCCTGTTCGTCATTGAGCAGCCCGCTGGTCGAGGCAACAGCCGCATCGTCCGCGCCACTGAAACCTTGGTCGATTGGCTGGACAAGCAGCATGCCCGCTGCGAACTCCTCGAACCCATTCACATGCCTATGATCGTCCGCCCTCGGCGGTGGCGTACCCCGTTCTGGGGTGGCTACCTCACCAAGAGGCCCGGTCTGCGCCTCGTGAAGCAGTGGCAGAATGCCTATCATTCTGAGCTGCGCCACGTTGACATGCCGCTGGTCTATAAGGCCGTGAACACCATCCAAGAGTCCCCTTGGCGCATCAGCAGTCGCATCCTCGACCTCATGACGCAGGTCTGGGAGGACGGCGGAAACCTCGGTGGCCTTCCGCAGCGCGAGGACGAACCTGTTCCCGCCAAGCCGGAAGACTTTGACGTCAACGACGAGGCCCGCTCGGTCTGGTTCCGCGAGGCCGCGAAGGTCCACGAAGCAAACGCCTTCATGCAGTCCAAGCGGCTGCAGTTGAGCCAGCGCCTCTGGATCGCCAACAAGTTCCGCGACGAGGAAGCCATTTACTTCCCTCACGAGCTGGACTTCCGTGGCCGTGTCTATCCGGTGCCGACTGGCGGCCCCCACCCGCAGGGTGATGACGCTGCCAAGGCGCTGCTGGAGTTCTCCGAGGGCATGCCCATCGGGGAGACTGGCGGAATGTGGTTGACCATCCATGTGGCCAACCTTTTCGGCGTTGATAAGGTCAGCTTCAGCGACCGCATCAAGTGGGTCGCGGAGAACGCTGCGGCCATCATCGACAGCGGCGAGAACCCGCTCGACGGAGGACGCTTCTGGACCACTGCGGATAGCCCGTGGTGCGCTCTGGCTGCCTGCATTGACTACGCAGGGTACTGCCGAGACGGCGCTGCCCACATCAGCCACATCCCTGTGGCTCTGGACGGCTCCAACTCGGGACTTCAGCACTTCTCAGCGATGCTCCGAGACCCTGTCGGCGCCGCTGCGGTGAACCTCCTGCCCAGCGATAAGCCGCAGGACGTTTACATGCAGGTCGCCGTGAAGGCGCAGGCGATTGTCGATGCCACGCCGGTCATCACCATCAAGGTGAAGGGCAAGGATGGCGAGGACAAGGAGATCGAAGTGGCCAACCCGTGGATGAACGGGAAGGTCACCCGCGCTATCGCCAAGCGCCCGACGATGACCTACTGCTACTCGGCCACCCGCTTCGGGATGGTGGACATGATCCATCAGACCCTGCGGGAGATCGACGCAGACAAGGGCCAGCCCCACCTCGGAGGCTTCGACAACTACCAAGCTGCCAGCTACCTGTCCTATGTGGTCTGGGATGCCATCAGTCAGGTCGTGGTCGCTGCCACAGGGGCCATGGGGTGGCTTCGGGAAGTCGCCAAGGTCGCCACGAAGGCCACTGTGCCGGTCTGGTGGACCACTCCCACGGGACTGCCGGTCCTCCAGATGTATACCAACATGGAGGGCAGGGAGATCGACGTCCACATTGGTGGTGCCCGCACCAAGCTGGTCATCAAGACGCCCAGCGCGGAGACCACGCTGAACAGCAACGGTCAGGCCAACGGGATTGCACCTAACTTCGTGCATTCCTTCGACGGCGCGCACCTGCAATCCGTAGCCAATGGATGCAATGATGCGGGTATCAAGTCGATTGCGGTCATCCATGACAGCTTCGGCACCCACGCTGCCCGCACAGGGGAGCTGGCTGACATCCTGCGTCAGACCTTCATCGACCAATACACGCCCAATGTCCTCCAACGCTTCTATGAGGAGATCAGTGAACAGCTACCGGAAGAGTTCGTTGAGCAGCTCCCGCCACCCCCTGCAGAAGGCCTGATGGACCTGCAGGACATGGCCGCTGCCGACTACATGTTTGCCTGATGCCCGCATCATTGCATCTAACGTAACCAGAGGAACCCAGAGCATGACCGAGAATACCCAGACCGTCTTCGCCTTCAACGACGCCACCATCCGCACGGCCCTGATCGACAAGGAGCCGTGGTTCGTGGCGAACGACGTGTGTTACGCCCTCGGACTCAGCATTACCTACGGTGCCCGAAAGCATGTTGAGAAACTGCTCGACACTGAGAAGCGCCTCATCACGATGGGCGAACTTGACCCGGAATTTAAGCCCTGTGCAAGTCATGGGGGTGTCCGTGCCCACACGAAGTTCACGATTGTCAACGAGTCCGGCCTCTACAAGCTCATCATGCGGTCGGACAAGAAGGAGGCCTTGGAGTTCCAGCACTGGATTGCTTCGGAAGTCCTGCCGAGCATTCGGAAGACCGGCAAGTATGCGCTGGCCGACCACGGGCGAACCGAGATGCCCCTGCCTGCGGACTTCGCGGCAGCCTTCGCCAAGATCACCGAGCTTCTGGCGCAGAGCAACGAGTCCCTGCAGGCAACCAATCGTGAAGTCGCGCTCCAGCGCAAGGAGATCGCGGACCTTAACGAACTGCTGGCCGTGGCCGCCGAACAGATGAAGCCTGAAGAGTTCATCACTGCCCGTGGGGCGCTGGCTCAGGGCCTGACGCCTAAGCTCTCGTCCAGCGAGATCGGGAAGAGGATGAATGCTTTCTGCCACCGCCACGGTCTCGGCATGGGGACTATCCCCAGTCGGAGTTATGGGCACATCACCACCTACCCAGCCTCGGCCTTCCGGCGCTGCTTCGAGGCCTGAGAGGCCTCCCGACCAAAAGCGTCGAATAAATCGAGGCTATAGGAAGACGAACACATTTTCGATTGGAGACATCATGATCGGTAACATCCGCATCCTCGGTGCAGAAGGGTTCGGCGGGATGGCCTTGACCGCTGCCGTCCCTCGCATGGAGGTCAGCTTCGCTGGTCCCACGCTCAACGTGGCCCTGCGTAGCCCCTTTGAGTGCTACCCGCACGGCCTGCGCGAACCTTCGGACTCCCGCCGTCTCTTCGGCTCGGCCCTTCGTGAAGCTGCCCGCGACGTCTCGCGTGAAGTTGAAGGCCGGATCACCCGCTACCTGCGGGAAATGGGGCACCTCCTGTGAACCTGCTGAAAGCCATCGGGGACGGGGTCAAGATCGCCAGCACAGTCGCTGGCCTTCGTGAGCCTGCCTTCCGAATCTGCGACCGCATGCAAGACATCCACCCCTCGGACCAAGTCCGGGCCTTGTTCCTTGCCGCTGCGGTGACCGCCGAAGCGGTGGGCGTCGATCCTCATGACGAGATCGAACGTGCCCGCCGCATGTGCGCTCAGGCCGAAGGCCCCCACACTTACCATGTCCAAGCCATCCGCGACTATGCGGCTGAAGAAATCGTTCGAAAGGATCGCAATGAAGTTCCCTAAGCTTCGCCTCATCTTTGAGCGCCACCGCTATAAGCACCCGATCAAGGCCCGCATCTCGTTCGACCGCACGAGCTATAACGTAGCCGAAGGTCGCCGCACGGTCTTCTCGATCTACGTCCAGTTCCCTCTGACGGACTATGTCGCCTCCCTGCAGGTGACCCGCTGATGCCCCGCGCCATTGAGGCGCTGCTGCGCCAAGCCGCCCGCGAAGTGAAGGCCCTCGGGTTCACCTTCGCGGACACCGAGGCCAAGCTGGCCGCTGAAGGCTACGAACTGTCCGCCCTTGAGGAGGACGTTGAGTCCATCCTCGCCGCCCAATAACCGCAACATTCCATCTACCGGATCAACACATGGCATTGAAAAAGACCCTTATCACCCCTCGCGCCGCCGCTGTCTGGCCCCACCTGAATGGCCCTGACACCAAGTGGAAAGCCGAGGGCCAGTACCACAGCAAGCTGCGCTTCGAAGTGGATGACCCCAAGTGGCTGGAGCTGAAGAGCAAGCTGGAAGCCATCCGCGACGCCAAGTATCAGGAAGAATATGATGCTCTGGTCGCGGCCAAGAAGAAGGCCCGCGCTGACCAGCTCAAGAAGGTGGAAGTCGGCAACATCGAAGTCGATGAAGACAGCGGTGAAGAGACCGGCTTCGTGACCATCAAGGTCGCCGCCACTGCATCGGGCGTGACCAAGGCTGGCAAGTCGTGGCGTCGTTCGGTGCCGATCTTCAACAGCCAACGCAAGGAACTGAAGAACCCGCCGCGCATCAGCGGTGGCTCGATCCTGCGCTGTGAAGTCGAGCCGTTCGCCTACCTGTCCGAGAAGGACAAGGAGATCGGCGTGTCGCTGCGTCTGGAGTCCGTCCAGATTATTTCGCTGGTTTCCGGCGGTGCCCGTTCGGCTGACGAGCGTGGCTTCGAAGAGGAAGATGGCGACGACATCGAAGATGAAGCCGCAACCGGCGCAGCCGAAGGTGGCGACGACGCTGACGGGGACGATGACCTCTAAGCACGAGATCACGTTCTTCCTGCCCTTTGCTCCTATCCCTAGCCCGCGCCCCCAAGCGCGGGTTATCGGGAAGTTCGCCAGTTTCTACATGCCCAAGGCATACATGGACTGGAAGAGGGCCGTTGCCGATTACGTGTACCAACAAGTCCAGCACACCCCGAGTGAACTGCTGGAAGCGCCGGTCGAAGTGACCGCAGAATACATCGTCACCCCGCCGAAGACGACCAAACTGTCCTTCCCCAAGCCTGACCTTGATAACTACGAGAAGTCCTTGCTCGACGCCCTGTCGATGGCAACGACTATCTGGAAGGACGACACACAGGTCCATCAGATGCTGTCATCGAAACGATGGGCAGCCGAAGGCGAAGAGACAGGCATGTCGGTTCGGCTTATCTTCGGAAGATAAGAAACCATGCCCGCATTTACCCCGATCAAGTCGGTGGACTACCTCGTGGTCCACTGTTCTGCTACGCCTGCCACCCGCGACATCGGTCGCAAAGAGCTGGACATCATGCACCGCCAGCGCGGTTTCATGGGTATCGGCTATCATTACGTGATCCGCCGCAGCGGTGTGGTGGAGAAGGGCCGTCCCGATAACCAGCCCGGTGCCCATGTCGAAGGCTTCAACAGCCGGTCGCTGGGCATCTGCATGGTGGGCGGCACCAAGCCTGACGGCAAGACCGCCGAGTGCAACTTCACGCCGGAACAATACGCCGCCCTTCGGACCCTGCTGGGCACCCTGAGTGAGGCTCATCCGAAGGTGGAAGTGGTCGGCCATCGTGACCTCAGCCCCGACAAGAACAAGGACAAGGTCATCAGCCCGAACGAATGGCTGAAGGAATGCCCCACGTTCGACGCCCCCTCGTGGTGGGCTGGCTACCAAGTCGTCCACCAAGCTCACGCCTAATACCCGCAACAATCCATTAGACGCTTCAGCACAGAGAAAGAGAACCCATGACCTTCAAGAAGAACGACATCGTCCGCTGCATTGACGACGGCGGCAGCCGCCACCTGACCAAGGGTCGCCTGTATGTTGTGGCCAAGGACTCCAGCGGGGGCTGGCTGAGACTCAAGGAAGACAACCGCGCTGCTGGCACGGAGCGGAAGTGGTACGCCTATCGCTTCGAGAAGGCGCAGCCGGTCCCTGCTCGTGACCTGCGCAGTGGCGATACGGTCGTCCGTATTGACGCTGAAGGCGGCGGTGACAGCGTGACGGTGGGCGACATCGCTACGGTTGATTACGTGGAACGGGCCTACGGTGATAACCTTGTTACCTTCACCACGCGCTCGGGCGCAACGCACAACCTGTACGACTACCGCTTCGCCCTGCTGCATCGTCCCGAGGCCACGCAAGCTGCCCCTGCGCCGACTCCGGTGCCGCCCGCCGGTCCCTCCAAGATCGACCTGAAGTCCCTGAAGGCTGGCGACAAGATCACCGCTACGGTGACGATGGTGGTCAAGAACCCTGTGGACTTCGAGGGTGACGTTGAGGTCTTCTTGGCAGGCGATCCGGCAGGTACTGGATACTCGTTCTACCTGACCGAAAAGCAGGACCTGCAGGGTACCGTGGAGAAGGCCAAGCCTCCCATCAAGGTGGGCGACAAGGTCATGCTGAAGGGCGGCTCGTGGGCCTACACCGTGCTGTGCCTTGATACAGGTAAAGCGTGGCTCAAGGACTCCCGAGGGGACTGCATGACCTACTTGGTCAGCAACCTCGAACACGCAGACTAACCACCTAGGGGGACTTCGGTCCCCCTTTCTGCATCCCCAACACAACCAGAGGAAACCAGCATGGCTCGTAAGAAGAAGCCTGAGATCGTCATCTCGCATCTGTTGCACTTGGGTCGGATCACCGACGCCACCGCCCGCGCCGCCTATGGCGCATTCAGTCTGGCCCACGCCATCTGGCAGTTGCGCAACCGCTACAGCCATCTCGTTCCCCCCGGCAAGCTCATCCGCACGGTCCTCCGCGAGGACGTCATGGGCAATGTGTTCGCTGAGTACCGCCTCGTGGACGCCGCACCGGCCTTCCTGAACGCCGCCAACACCAACACCACCGCTTTCTCGGAGAACCGTCAGTATGCTGCTTAATCTTCCCTTCGAAACCTCCATGCGCGTTGCCTTCCAGCAGACCAAGGGTGACCCGAAGTCGCCGCTGGGTCGCCTGATCGTCAACAAGATGCGGGCCGGTGTCGGCATCCGCTGGCCCCGTCGCCCCAAGAAGTGACCCGAGAGGACCACGAGGGGTCCACCTGCATAGCAAAAGAACCGTGTCCGTCCTGTGGCTCCCGAGACAACCTCGGGCGCTACTCCGATGGGCACGGTTTTTGTTTCGGGTGTCACTATTACGAACACGGGGACGGCACTTACACCGCCCCTGAGCCGAAGGAGCGCCGCATGACGGAACTGCTTACCGGCGAAGTACGGCCCATCGCAAACCGTAGCCTGACCGCAGATACCTGTGAGAAGTACGGCTACAAGATCGGCCAGTATCGTGGGCGCGCTGCCCACATCGCCCCCTATTACGACGACGACACCGGCATGGTGTGCGCCCAGAAGGTGCGGTTCAAGCAGGAGGGCAAGAAGGCTTTCACTTGGACCGGCGAACCTAAGCGGGCAGGCCTCTTTGGTCAGCGCCTCTGCCGCTCTGGCGGTAAGATGCTGGTCATCACCGAAGGCGAGATCGACGCCATGTCTGTGGCCCAAGCGATGGGCCTACGGTGGCCTGCGGTTTCCATTCCGAACGGCGCATCGAACGCCAAGAAGGACCTCGCCAAACACATGGCATGGCTCGACAGCTTTGAGACTGTCGTGATTTGCTTCGACATGGATGAGGTGGGCCAGACCGCTGCCCGCGAGGTGGCCGCTATGTTCACCCCCGGCAAGATTAAGATTGCCAGCCTGCCCCTGAAGGACGCCAGCGACATGCTGACGGCCAACCGTTCTGCCGAGCTGGTGGACGCGATCTGGGGTGCCCGCATCTGGCGTCCTGATGGCGTCCGCACCGTGGCGGACCTGCGCCAAGATGCAATGAAGCCCACCGAGTATGGCCTGCCGTGGCCGTGGGCGGACCTCACCCTCAAGACCTATGGCATCCAGCGCCGCTATGCCTATGGCTGGGGTGCCGGTGTTGGCTCTGGCAAGACCACGCTGATGCGCCAGCTCATGCTGACCACCATGCGTCCTGACCTGCTGGAAGACCACAGCCACATCATCGACGGCTACGGGAAACCTTTGGAACGACCGGCTCCCCGCAAGGTGGGCGCGGTGCTGTTCGAAGAGAACCCCGGCAAGACCCTGCGGTACCTCGCTGGGATGTCGCTCAAGCTACGGCTTAACGACCCTACCGTGGAGGTCACCGAGGAGGCCTTGAGCGCGGCTATCGACAGCTTCGACGGCCTGTTCTTCCCCATCGACTGCTACGGCGCAAAGGACTGGGAAGCGATCCGCTCCTACATCCTCTACCTCGTGCTGTCGGAAGGCGTGAAGGACGTCTTCCTCGATCCGCTGACCGCTCTGGTTGCCGGTGAAGAGGACGAGCGTCGTGCCCTCGACACCATCATGGCCGACATATCGGGCATGGTCGAAGCGCATGACTTCACGCTGCACTTTGTGAGCCACCTCACGACCCCTGCCGGTACCCCTCACGAAGAGGGTGGCCGCATCTTCGAGAAGCACTTCACCGGCAGCCGCGCCATCGCACGATGGAGCCACTGCATGATCGGCCTCGAACGGAACAAGCAGGAGAACGAGGACCCCACGAAGCTCCGCTTCCTGAAGTACCGAGACCACGGGGACCGTGTCGGCATCCTGCTGGGTCTCAAGTTCAACACCACCACCGGCCTCATGGAACCCTGTCCTCTGGACGAGGACGGAGGCTGCCCATTCGATAAGGAGCAAGACAACAATGCCGACCTCTAAGAAACCCGGATGGGCCTGTGGACATGACTGCCGGGACCCTGAGTGTGACGGCTGCAAGGTCGTGGACCACTCGCTGGCCTTCCCGAAGCCTGCCTGTAAGTGGGTGAGCGGCTGCCCCCAGCCGTCCAAGTGTAGGGGCTACAGTCACTGCCGCAGCCTCGATCCACACGGCCCCCGAGAGGCTCCTACCATCGGCCACAACGGCGGTCCCCCTATCGTGGACTGCGGTGGCCTGATGTGCCACACCCCCGGCTGCGAGACCTGCTTTCGGAAGCCTCCGGTGGAGAAGGCACATGCGTTCGGCTCCTGCTCTGGGACAGCGCTTCAGGAGCCTGCCCCCGCGAACCCCAAAGCTGCCTTCGGTGCCGCCAAGCCCAGCCTAGCGTTGGTCCCCGGCGCTGCCATGGTGGAGATGGCCGGGGTCTTCGAGCTGGGCGCAAAGAAGTACGGCCCGTTCAACTGGCGGGAGACCAAGGTGGAGGCGATGACATACGTCAACGCTACCCTGCGCCACCTCCTGTCATGGCTGGATGGCGAGGACACCGACCCTGAAAGCAGCAAGAGCCACCTCGGTCACGCCATGGCCAGCCTCGGCATCGTGATCGACGCCATGCACACCAACCAACTGATCGACAACCGGCCCACCCAAGGCGCGACGGCGCGTCTGATCGTGACCAACACCAAGTCCATCTAATGGCGCGCTTCCAGCCTTCCCCAGAGGAGACTGAGAAGCGTAACCGGATCAGGCTGTCTGTCTTCGCCTATGCCTATGAGGTGCATGACGTCAGCCTGATCTCGGATGCCGACTTCGACACGCTGTCGCTCCGCATCGATCCTACCGTCAAGACCGGCCACGCCGTGCTGGACGAGTTCTTCGCCACGCAGTTCGACCCTTCGACCGGCATGTGGGTGCTTCAGCATCCCGATCAGGCTGGGCTTGAGAAAGCCTGTTCGGCGTCAGCACCTATGGCCCAGAAAAGGGGTTGCGGATAATGGAGGGATTGGGTCTCGTCGTAGTGACGTAAGGAACGCAGATGAGACCCAATCCCTCCAGCCCAAAATCGGCTGCCAAGCT
>NZ_SACO01000012.1 GCF_004005905.1 Novosphingobium umbonatum | reverse complement strand
TCGTCGACCGAGTCGAGGTGGGCACGACCGAAATTCGAATCTGCGGATCTAAATCGCGACTATCAAAAGCCGCCATGGGAACACCACCACATTTGGTGCCCAAAGCTGAACGTGAATGGTGCACCCGCCGCGATTCGAACGCGGGTTCCCCAGATTAGGAATTTGAGGTTTTCTGGCTTAACCACGCCGCCCCAAAATACCAAACCCACGTTTTACTGGATTTTTGTAATCTCACGCCATCACACTCCATTGCATATGTGATTGCTGGTGCTTACTATGTGCTTGCTAGCGAGCACAGGAGCAACCCGCGATGGCAACTGCCAACCTCACAAAGCGCACGGTCGATGCAGCCAAGCCAGAGAATGCGGATTACCTCATTTGGGACGACACCCTGTCCGGCTTTGGCCTGAAAGTTACCCCGGCTGGCGGTAAGGTCTATGTTTTCCAATACCGGATCGGTGGGCGCGGCAATCCCACACGGCGCTACACCATCGGCAAGCATGGCGCACTGACACCCGATCAGGCACGAAAGGAGGCCAAAGCTCTCGCCGCAATGGTTGAACGCGGCATTGACCCTCGACAGGCCGAGGATGATGCCAAGGCAGCCAGAGAAGCGGCACAGCGCGCCGCTGATGAAAAGGCCCGCCATGAAGGCGAGTTGGCCTTTGAGAAAGTGGCCGAACGCTGGCTTGAGCATTACGAAGACGAGAAGGGCCGCCGCCCTCGCACAGTGGAGCAGGCCAAGCATGTGGTGAACACACACCTCCTACCAGCCTTGAAGGGCAAGCCCCTGCCCCACATAACCCGCGCAGATTTGCAACCTATCATCGACGGCATCCCGGTGAAATATCGCGCCAGTCGGTTGGCTGTTTATGCTTATGCGTCCGTCTTGTTCCGCTGGGCCATGGAGCGCGGCGAGATAAACGATAACCCTGTTCGGATGATGGCCAAGCCTACCGCTCCAGAGGCGCGTGACCGTGTTTTGACTGATGATGAATTGGTGGCGATCTGGAAAGCAGCCGAAACGCTGCGCGATCCGTTCGGACCATATTTCCATTTGCTCACCCTTACCGGACAGCGCCGCGAGGAAGTGGCATCTATCAACTGGGCAGAACTAGATCGCGCATCAGCTATGTGGATCATCCCCGCAACCAAGGCCAAGAATGGTAATGCCCACATGGTGCCCCTGGCCCCGGCTGTGGTGGAATTGCTGGATCGGCTGGCACTTGCCGAACAGGTTAAGGCCAAGGCCGACAAACCCGATGCCAAGCGCTGGCCCAAAGCCGGTTCGGTCATCTCGCTGAAAGGCAAACAGCCCCTCACCTGCTATTCGCGGGCCAAGCGCCGTTTGGATGATGCCACCGAAGCAGGAACCGTTGCGGCATGGCGCGTGCACGATTTGCGCCGCACTCTGGCCACCGGCTTTCAGCGTCTTGGGGTTCGCTTTGAAGTGACCGAGGCGACCTTGAACCATGTTAGCGGGGCCAAGAGTGGCGTGGCAGGCATTTACCAGCAACACGATTGGAAAGAGGAAAAGCGGGAAGCCTTGCGCGCATGGGCGGCAAACGTGGCAGCCATCGCGGCAGGACACCGGCCCAGCCAGTTTGTGAATGACCATGGCGAAGCGGATGCCGCCGCATGGCGGGCCTATATCAGGGCTTGCGTGGATAATGGCGGGAAGCCGGTGGAGCGCGGAACCGGCAACGTGGTGCCGATCAGCGCCGCGAAGCAATCAGTCTGAAACCGATCAGAAAGGATAAATTAATGCGGAAAGTATCCGATTCTGAATGGGAACGTGACGTTAAATGGACGGTAGAAAATTTTCGCCATCGGCAAACAAAGATACAAAAAACACTTTTTCTACACTCAACGGGCGTTGTTAGAGAGTATGACGAAGCTGGCATGGAAGGCTTTTCTCGCCAAATAGTAATGTCCTATAGGCCTGACATTTATTTAAACAAAAAGCCAGAATTTAAAAAATTGGAAAAATTAAGACGGGAAGTTTCAAAAATTTTAGAAAGCGATGATGCCGTATCAATTCTAATATCTAACGGGATGGACCCAAAATTTCAGATGGACATGGCATATTTCGCCTATGGCAATTTATATAAAGGCAAACATCCGAAAGCCGGCCCAAAACCTCAAAATCATTATTTAGCCGTGGCAACTGCATTGCTGGAAATTTACCCGATGATTGCGGGGAGGGAAGCGGGCTCAAACCAAGACCACAATTTTGTCATGCTACTTGGCCAAATTTATACGGACCTTGAAGGAGGAACTGCTACCGGCAGAACCGCCGCTAACCCGCAGCACTACGCAAGGAAGGCGATAGAGCGGGCAAGAAAGACACCGTGCGCTAACTACCCCGAAAATAGCGTCGATTAGCTCATGGTGATATTGGTGCATAAGCGAAATTTGTGATTACTTTGCGGGGCTATCGTCCATCAGGAGATAGCTCAAATGACACCTGACATTCTCGACACGGCAGGCGCTGCCGAATATCTCGCAATTTCCTGCCCTACGCTGGAACGCCTACGCCTCACCGGCAACGGCCCTCAATTTGCAAAGCTTACGCCCGGCAATCGCGGCCCCGTGCGCTATCGCCGCGCCGATCTGGACGCATGGATTGCCAGCCGCCTTGTGCGCTCCACCAGCGAAACGGTGGAGGCGTGATAATGGAAAACCCGACCACCAATGGCAGCCGGGCTTCCTGCAATCTGTTTGCCGACAAGATGCAGGCCCCCTTTAGCACCATCGCCATGCAGGCGCAATTTATCGCTTTGCATTACGGCATCACGCCGGAATTGGCCGCAACCGTGGCCGCCCTCGCATTCGGGGGGGAACTGTCATGGCTAAACGCTATCCCAAGCAGCCCGGCGCAAAGGGCCTCACCTCCGCTACTTTTGGCACAAGCGAAGATGCAGCCTCCGCTATGTCTGGCCACCGCAAACGCCTGCACTCTTTGGCGATCCATACGCTTGCCTTGCATGGTGCGCTGGCCCCGTTTGAAGCGGTCAAACTGTCTGGCGTGAAAGCCTGCGCTTTACAGCCACGATTTAGCGAGTTGATTGCAGAGCGACTGGCGGAGCCTACAGGGCAACGCCGCCGCAACCCGGAAACCGGCAAATCGGCTGCCGTCCTGCGCCTCACCGAACTGGGCCGCGAACGGCTGGCAGGGGGTGCGCAATGAACACGCCCGATCTGCGCACCGCTGCGCTGGAATATGCCCAGCAAGGCTTTCCCGTGTTCCCGTGCAACAGCGAGAACAAGCGCCCATTGACCGCCAACGGCTTTAGGGACGCAACCGCCGATCCGGCGACCATATCGGATTGGTGGAAGCGCTGGCCCTGCGCCATGATTGGTATGCCAACGGGGGAAGCCTCTGGCGTTTGGGTTCTGGACATTGACGACCCCGAAGCCTTCGCCGCCGAAGCGCCACACCTGCCAACCACCCGTAAGGCGATCACGGGCAAAGGCCATCATCTTTATTGGCAATGGGAAGGGAACGAGGTGCGCAATGCACAACGCCACCCAAAGCACGGCTGGCCCTTTCCTGATTTGCCGGGGGCCGAAGTGCGCGGCGAAGGGGGCTATGTGATCTTGCCGCCATCGCGCCACCCATCCGGGCGCTTGTATGCATGGGCCGAGGATTGCGACCCCATAGCAGCACCGCCCGAATTGCTACGCCGTATGCAAAGGCAGAACGACAATGAGCCGCAAACCGCCCAGCAAGCCACCAGAGCGCCTTTGCCTTGTTCTGGAACTGGTGATTCACCTTACGGCCTTGCCGCCCTCCGGCGCGAATCTGAAGCCATTTTACGGGCAAGCAATGGTGAGCAGGAATGCGCCTTGAATGAGGCCGCTTTGAAAATTGGCTCTTTGGTGGCTGGGGGTGAGTTATCCATGACGACTGCCAAGGCGCAACTGATGGCCGCTGGCCTCTCTATGCCCAGCTATGACCCGCGCAACAAATGGACGGCAGAAGCCATTGCCGAAAAGGTGGAGCGCGGGCTTGCCGATGGGGCAGGCTCGCCCCGTGCTGCGCCGCCGCGCATGGCATCGCCGGAATATCACCCGGCAGGAGATAGCAGCCGCACCGATAGGGCCGAGGATGAAAGCCCCATTGAACCGCTGGACCTTGCCGCCCTTGCCAGCGTGGAGCCGCGCCCCAAGGCCTTTATCATCCCCTCGCTTGCGCCAGCCGGTGAAGTTACGCTTTTTACCGGCCCCGGCAGCGCGGGCAAAAGCCTATGGGCGCAACAGGTGGCCACCGCTCTGGCCGCCAATGTGCCTACTCTAGGCCTATCCATGAAACAGGCACCCGCGATCTATCTAACCTGCGAGGATGATGCAGAGCAATTACACTGGCGGCAGGCGCATATCTGCAAAGCCCTTGGCGTATCGATGGCCGACCTTGACGGGCGATTGCATTTGGCCAGCCTGCGCGGGCGACTGGACAACACTTTAGGCAGCGTGGGCAAAGAAGGCAGGTTCACCCTTTCCCGCTCCTATGGCCGCCTAAAAGCCTTCATCCGCCAAACAGGGGCTAAGCTGGTGGCGCTGGACAATCTGGCGCACCTGTTTGCGGGCAATGAGAACGACCGCACCGAGGTAACGCAATTTGCCAATGCCCTTAACCGGCTGGCGGGCGAGAGTGGCGCGGCGATCTTGCTGCTGGGCCACACCAACAAGGCAACACCCAAGGCAACGCGCATTCGGGCAGCACCGCTTGGGTTAATGCAGTGCGCTCTCAATTCGTGGTGGAGCATGACACCCAAAGCGATCTGCGCACCATCACAGTGGGCAAAGCCAATTACGCAAGGAAAGGAGAGGCCATGCGCTTCCTATGGCAAGAATGGGCCTTTGTGCTGGAAAGCGACCGAGAGCCAGACAGCGCCCGCGAATATGCAGAATTGATTGCCGCCAATGCCGAGAATGATGCCTTCCTGCGCTGCCTTGCCGCCTGCGCAGAACAGCGCCGTAATGTATCGCACCAGCCCGGCATCAATTACGCGCCCAAAATCTTCGCCGGTATGCCCGAAGCCAAAGGCACCAAGAAGCTGGCGTTTGCGCGGGCCATGGAACGCCTGTTGCACACCAAGAAAATCGAACTGGATTGCGTGCTATGGGCAGGCGACAATCGCCACCCCAAGCGGGGGATCAGGCTGGCGGGCGAGAGTGTGGAACCGACCGGCGAACCACCTGCGCCAGAGCCGTGATCCTGCGCCAACCCCCTGCGCTAACCCTATGCGCCAAACGCGCCAACCCCATGCCGAAAACCGCAGAAAACCTTGCGCCATTGCGCGCCAAAGCTGCGCCACACCCTCTCCCTATATATAATATATGGTCGCGGGCTTTCAGACCCGCCCGCGCCTATAATTTTTAGAAAAATTCACTTAGCCCTAATAGCCACGGCGCCCAAGGATTTTCCACTAAATTTAACCAATACGCCAAACACATCTTCAGTATTGGTGGCACGTTGGGTTGGATAATTCCATCCCATAGATTCACATGCACCAAGATGATCCGACGTAAGACATTCTTTCATAAGGCCTGCAATCTTTGCGGTTTGGCATTCTACATACATTTGGTTTTGAAAACGTCGCATGAGGTCGGCCCCACTGGTCGCATCATCAACCATTGGGCCGTACACAAAGGCGACCACCCACCCCGCAGCAAGTTTTTTTGCATTCGCTAACCTAAGGTAATCACTGGATAGTTGGCTAATATCAAACAGGCAGTTTGCCTTTTTTCGTGGCATCCGAACGGCTTTAAACTCCATACCCACTTCATACTTTTCATTATTTACCACCACCAAATCAAGACGACCACCTTTCCTATTGCCAAAATAGTTCCTCGAACCAACTTCGCTGCACGTTATATTTTTTGTGGCGCCCTCAATATGTTTTATAAACGAATTTTCAAATTTAAACTCTATATTGGTGTACCTACCTTCACTTAATCCAGAAATATGTTTATTTATTTTCTCAAAATCTTCCTGAATTGCCTTTTTTTAAAATTCTGCTTAGATTACTATTTTTCACAATACCCTCACATTCTTTACCGGCTTTGCAGGACAGTCTATAAAACGCTCAACATCCAATCTACTATTGATTTAGGAAAATCTGGCGGAGCATTTTACGCATGGGAAGTTGGGCTTCTGGGCGCACAGGTGGCAGGCCTACGACTGAAGCATCGCATAGGATAGACATTGGCTGGATGATCCGCACCGGACGCGCCAAGCCCGGCTATCGTGTGGATGGCCTGCTACATTGGACTTACGGTGGCAAACCCGCTGGCTCCATCAGCTATGCCGCCATCATGGATGAACCGGGCAAGGAAAGGTTGATCCTGTCATACAATCGCGGCCCGGAAGGCCAGCGCGAAAGCGCGGAGCAAATCATCCCCCTTTGCCACACAACGCCCCATTATGGCGGCAAGCGCTGGTGGATGATCTGCCCCTATCAGAAATGCCGCGTAGGATTGCTCTATAAGCCCCCTACAGGCGATAGATTCGCTTCGCGCAAGGCATGGGGCATTGGCTATCATATCCAGCGCGTAAGCCACCGCGACCGACCATTTGAGCGGCTACAGGCCTTACAAAAGAAGCTGGGCCTTCCCCAAGGCTGGGATGAGGGATTCCCGCGCCCGAAAGGCATGTGGCAGCGCACCTACGAAAAGCACCTTGAGCGATTCTGCCAACTGGAAGCCGAATGCGGGCAAAGCATGATGCAGGTTTTGAACGCTATCAGGGGGCAACTGGGCCAGCGTTGAACGAGATTCGTTCTGGTGCTTGCTATGTGCTTGCTAGCAGCTCAGACGAAGGAACAAACCTCACAGAAAATGACGTAAGTTATTGAAAAATTGGTGCACCCGCCGCGATTCGAACGCGGGGCCCCCAGATTAGGAATCTGGTGCTCTATCCGGCTGAGCTACGGGTGCACGCGAGGCAAGCCAATATAGGGCCTGATCGGGAAATGCAACCAAGCGCGCTCAATTGATCTTGTCGGGCGGGGCAACGGGGAAAAGAACTGGTGCGATCTCGACACCTTCCTCGATCAAGGCCTTGGCTTCTTGGGGTGTAGTCTGGCCATGGATGGCTTCGGGCTCGATATCGCCATAATGCATGGCGCGGGCATCCTGCGCAAAATCCTTGCCCACCCAGCGCGAGGATTTGAGCGCCTCGGCCTGCGCGGCGGCCACCATGTTCAGCGCGGCATGGAGTTTTTCGCGCATCTCCGCTGGCAGGGCAGCCTCCACCGGCGGCGGCACCATGGCCTGCGGGGCTGGAGCAGGCAGAGGCGCAGCCACAGGCTTGCTATCACTCCGCTGGTTCCCCTTTCGGGTCAGGCGCGGGGCCATCAACGCCTTGGCCACATCGGGGCTGGCGCATTGCGGACAGGCCAAAAGCCCCCGCTCCTGTTGACGGGCAAAATCCTCCGACGAACCGAACCAGCCTTCAAAACGGTGGCCGTGGGGGCGGCATTCCAGATCGAAAACAATCATGATGCAGGCGATGTAGTCAACACGCGCCGATTGGCAAGACTGGGCACTTGCGCACGCACTTCGGCCAGCCTTGCCGGCGAGATGTCGGCAAAGGCAAGCCCTTCCTGCTCCCCGCCCATGTCCAGCAAAACCTCGCCCCAAGGGTCCACCACAAGGCTGTGGCCATAGGTGGCGCGGCCATCCTGATGCTGGCCCACTTGCGCGGCGGACACGACATAGGCGCTGGCTTCGATGGCGCGAGCGCGCTGCATAATGTGCCAATGGGCCGCGCCGGTCGGCACGGTGAAAGCGGCGGGAATGGAGATCAGATCACAAGCCGCCCGCCCCAGCGCCTCGAACAGGGCGGGGAAGCGCAGGTCATAGCAAATGGCAAGGCCAAGGCGGCCCAGAGGCGTCTCCACGGTCACCACCTGCTCGCCGGGGCAATAGGCGCGGCTTTCGCGCCAGCTTTCGCCATTGGCCAGATCCACGTCGAACATATGGATCTTGTCATAACGCGCGGCGATCTCGCCCTTGTCATCAATGATGAAACAGCGGTTGGCGGCGCGCTCGTCGCTTTCGTGGCGCACGGCCAGAGATCCCAGCGCGATCCACAGCCCTTCCCTTGCCGCCACCTCGCGCATCTGGGCCAGAACGGGGTTTTCCGCCTCGGCCACAATATGCGGCGCGGCGCGGGCGCGGTCACGGTCGATCAGCCCGCACATCTCGGGCGTGAACAGCATGGCCGCCCCGCCAGCCTTGGCCTCTTTGGCCGCCTGCGCCATCGTGGAGCCATTGCCCAGCGGATCGATCCCGCTGGTCATCTGCAACAGGGCGAGCCGTGCCATAGGTTACAGGCCCAAAATCGGGTCAAGCTTGCCCGCAGCGTCCAGCGCGTGAATGTCATCGCATCCGCCCAGCGCCACATCATCGACAAACACCTGCGGCACCGTGCGCGCACCGGGCTTGCGCTCGGCCATTTCACGGCGCTTGGCGGTGTCCATCGTCACGTCAATCTCGGTATAGGAAACGCCCTTGCCATCCAGCAACGCCTTGGCGCGGACGCAATAGGGGCAGCCCCATTGGGTGTAGATTTCAACTTTGGGGGTCGACATGCGCGGTTCCTTTATCGGTTGCCCGAAAGCAACATCGGGGGTCTTGAAATGGTGTCGCGCTAACATATCTCAAGAGGCGTGTCATGCGCCACTCAGGGCAAGACACAGCCACCGAGGTGCCGGAGACGGGCCTCACCCAAACCGAAAATTGCTCTTTTGACGAGGATTTTTGTATGAACCGTTTTGACTTCACCCCCTATCGTCGCAACACCGTGGGCTTTGACCGCCTGTTTGACCTGCTGGAAAATGCCACGCGGGCCGGCGCTGGCGACAATTACCCCCCTTTCAACATCGAGCGTAAGGGCGAAGATTCCTATCGCATCACGCTGGCCGTGGCCGGTTTCAAGCCTGCCGATATCGACATCACCGCGCAGCAGAACCTGCTGGTGATCCAGGGCCGCAAGCATGATGACCAGAACGCCCCCGCTGGCGAATATCTGCATCTGGGCATTGCCCAGCGCGGGTTTGAACGCCGGTTTGAACTGGCCGATTTCGTGCGCGTCGTCGCGGCCAATCTGGAAGATGGCCTGTTGATGATCGACCTGCTGCGCGAAGTGCCCGAGGCGATGAAGCCCAAGAAGATTGCCGTTAATGGCCAAGCCACCGCGGCGCTGACCGTGGTGGACGGTAAGAACGCCGCCTAAAACGAAAAAGGGCGGCCAAGGCTGAACCGATCAGCCTTGGCCGCCGTTTGTGTATCGGGGCGCGGGTGTTGTTCCGCCCGCGCCTGCGATCCTTATACCAAGCGCGCCTGCGCCAGCGCCGCGCCGATGAAGCCCGCAAACAGAGGATGCGGCTCGAAAGGACGGCTCTTCAATTCGGGGTGGAATTGCACGCCCACGAACCACGGATGGTCGGGACGCTCCACGATTTCAGGCAGCAAGCCATCGGGCGACATGCCCGAGAAGACCAGACCGCCCTGCTCCAACGCCTCACGATAGGCCACGTTCACCTCGTAACGGTGGCGGTGACGTTCGGAGATCACTTCGCTGCCATAGATGGACGCCACGCGGCTATTGCCCGAAAGCTTGGCCTCATAGGCGCCCAGACGCATCGTGCCGCCCAGATCGGTGTCGGCGCTGCGCTGTTGCAGGCCTTCTTCGCTCATCCATTCGGTGATGATGCCCACCACCGGTTCGTTCGACGGGCCAAATTCGGTGGAGGACGCTTCCGCAATCCCCGCCGTGTTGCGCGCACCTTCGATACAGGCCATCTGCATACCAAGGCAAATGCCGAGGAAAGGCACCTTGCGCTCACGGGCAAAGCGCACCGCCGAAATCTTGCCTTCAGTGCCACGTTCGCCAAAACCGCCGGGCACCAGAATGCCATGCAGCGGTTCAAGCGTGGAGACGATCTCTTCCTCGTCCTTTTCAAAGATTTCGGCGTCAATCCACTGGATATTGACCTTGACCTTATTGGCCAGACCGCCATGCACCAGCGCTTCATTCAGCGACTTATAGGCATCCTGCAGCACGACATATTTGCCCACCACACCAATCGTCACCTCGCCCTCGGGGGCGGCGTAACGATCGGTCAAAGCCTGCCAACGCTTCAGATCGGGCGCAGGCGACTTCAGGCCAAAGTGGTGCAGCACCGCCGCGTCCAGACCCTGTTCGTGATACTGGATCGGAACAGCGTAAATATTGGGAGCATCCAGCGCGGGAATCACCGATTCCTTGCGCACGTTGCAGAACAGCGCGATCTTGGCGCGCTCGCTCTCCGGCAATTCCTGCTCGCAACGGCACAGCAGAATGTCGGGCTGGATGCCAAAGCCGGTCAGCTCGCGCACGCTATGCTGGGTCGGCTTGGTCTTCAACTCACCCGCCGCCGCGATATAGGGCACCAGCGTGACATGGGCAAAGCAGGTCTGCTCACGGCCAAGCTCGTTGCGCATCTGGCGGATGGCTTCAATGAAGGGCAGGCCTTCAATATCGCCCACCGTGCCGCCGATTTCGCACAGCACGAAATCCAGATCGTCCGTATCATCCTGCGCAAAGGCCTTGATCGCGTCGGTGACATGCGGGATCACCTGCACCGTCGCGCCCAGATAGTCGCCGCGACGCTCCTTGGCGATGATCGTCTGATAGATGCGGCCAGAGGTGATATTGTCGCTCTTGCGCGCCGAAACGCCGGTGAAGCGTTCGTAATGCCCAAGGTCAAGGTCGGTTTCGGCACCGTCATCGGTGACGAAAACCTCGCCATGCTGATAGGGGCTCATGGTGCCGGGGTCGACGTTGAGATAGGGGTCGAATTTGCGAATGCGGACGCGGAAACCGCGCGCCTGCAACAAGGCAGCCAAAGAAGCTGCCATAAGACCCTTGCCCAGCGAGGAGACCACGCCGCCGGTGATGAAAATGTACCGCGCCATGGGAATTGCGCCCTACTCTCTAATTGCGATTTATCCAAGCGCCGATGCGCGCCAATCGAAGGCAATCCACAAAGCTTTTTGCGCCATTTTGGAAAATGACGTCAAAACCGCGAAATTGCCCATTTATGCTCCGCCCAAACGACATAACCCCATCGCTAGCCGCGACGGGGTTACAACGTCCTAAAAGGGCGATTACTTCTTTGCCGCAGAACCCAGCGGATCGGCCGGAACCGGAGCCGCAGGAGTGGCCGCAGGCGTAATCGGGGCAGCGGCGGGAGCCACAGCGCGGTTGAGCGAGGTGTCAACCTTCTGCCCCTTGGCCGATTCGACCGCCAGCGCCGCCAGCACAATCGAAAGGCCCACAAACACGGTCGCCAGAATCGAGGTGGCGCGCGTCAGAAAGTCCGCCGCGCCGCGCGCCGACATAAAGCCGGTCGGGCTGCCACCCACACCCAAGCCGCCGCCTTCGGACTTCTGGATCAGGATCACGCCAACCAGAGCGGCGGCGACCAGGGCCTGAAGCACGATGAGGAAGATGAACATGGGAACGGCAACTTTCAACAAAACGCGCCCATTCCGGCGCCAACAGGGGGCCATCTAGGCGTCAGAACCTGTGAATGCAAGAGGGGGCGGACGATACCGCCCTCCCCCATCGGGACATCAATCGCCCAGAGCGACACTGGCCGCGTGGATGATCGCGCCAAAGCTTTCCGCCGTCAGGCTGGCACCGCCCACCAGAGCGCCGCCCACTTCGGGAACGGACAGCAATTCCACCGCATTGCCCGCATTGACCGAGCCACCATAGAGAATACGCACCGCAGCGCCCGCATCGCCATAAAAAGCCAGCAATTCGGCGCGAATGGCCGCATGCATCGCCGCCACATCCTCCACCGAAGGCACGCGCCCCGTGCCGATCGCCCAGACCGGCTCATAAGCCACGGCCAGCTTGGCGGCCGCCGCAGCGCCTTCGACCAGCGAACCCTTGAGCTGGCCTGCGACCACCTTGATCGCCTCGCCCGCATCGCGCTCGGCTTCGGTTTCACCCACGCAAAGGATGACGCCCAGACCAGCAGCCAAAGCCGCCGTACTCTTGGCCTGCACCAAGGCATCGCTTTCGCCATGCAGGGCGCGGCGCTCGCTATGGCCCAGAATCACAAAGCCCGCGCCGGCATCGGCCAGCATGGGAGCGGCCACATCGCCAGTGAAGGCACCCTTGGCCTGTGCGTGGCAATCCTGCCCGCCCACGGCGCTATGTTCGGCCTGTTCGGCCAGAGCCAGAACCAGCGTATAGGGCGGGGCAACGCCCACATCCACCTGCGGATAACGCGCGGCAACGCGATCAATCGCGCGGGCCTCGGCCAGGCTGGCGCGCAATCCGTTCATTTTCCAGTTGCCGACAACATAGGGGCGCAGGGCCATCGATCACCTCATCCTTGTGGCTGGATCGAACGACTACCGCCTTGAACAGGCAGCGAATCCGCTCGATGAACTGCATAGCTATTCGCCGGTTAGGCCAAGCCCGCCCCCATGTCAAAGACAGGACCGGCAAAAATGCGGGGGCAGACAGGCCAAAGCGCCTGCCCCATTGCCCTATGGCCCATTGCCGCCTAAAGCCTGCCACAGATTGAACCGGCGGCCTGCCTGTTTCGCCTGAAAAACGGACCCGAAACCAGACAAGGCCATCCTGATAGGTTGCGTGATGCTGCAGTTTTTCCGTAAGTTCTTCAAATCCTCCGGCGGCGTATTTGCGGCTCTGGCCTTGATTGTTATGCTGGCCATGGCTTTTGCCGCTGGTGACGTGGCGCAATTGAGCAATTCGGTCGGCCTTGGCGGCGCGGATCGCGTGGCCAGCGTGGATGGCACTAAGATCGGCACTGCCCAGCTTATCAAGCAATCGCAGCAGGCTTTGGAAATCGCCCGTAATCAGGCGCCGGGTCTGACCATGAAGGGCTTTGTTGCCGAGGGCGGCGTGGGTCAGGTGCTGGACCAGATGATCGATGCCGAAGCCATGATGGCCTTTGGCAAGAAGAACGGCATTGTGGCGGGCAAGCGCCTGATCGACAGCGAATTGGCCAAGATCCCTGCCTTTCAGGGTGCGGGCGGCCAGTTTGACGATGCCACCTATCGTTCGCTGCTGGCCCAGCGCCAGTTGACCGATGGCGAGGTGCGCGACAGTTTCGCCCGCGATCTGGTGAGCCGCCAGTTGTTGGCTCCTGCCCGCTTTGGCGCCGATGTGCCGCAGGCCGCTTTGATCCAATATGCCGGTCTGTTGAAAGAACAGCGCAGCGGCGCGATCAGCCTGCTGCCCTCGCAGGCCTTTGCGCCCAAGGGCGAGGCCAGCGCCGCCGAAATCACCGCTTGGTATAACAATCACAAGGCCGCCTATACGCGCCCCGAACGCCGCGTGATCCGCTATGCCCGCTTTGACGAAAGCGTGGTGAAGAATGTGGCCGCGCCGACCGAGGCCGAAATTGCCGCCAAGTTCAACGCCGACAAGGCCAAATATGCCGCCAGCGAGAGCCGCAAGGTGACGCAGCTGATCGTCATCAGCGAAAGCATGGCCAAGGACATTGCCGGAGCCATTGCCAAGGGCCAGAGCCTTGAAGCCGCCGCCAAGGCCAAGGGCCTGTCGGCTGCCTCGCTGGGCCTGATGACCAAGGACAAGCTGGCGATGAGCAGCGGCCCTGCCGTCGCCGAGGCTGCCTTTGCCGCCAAGGCAGGCAGCGTGGCTGGCCCCGCCAAGGGCACTTTGGGCTGGGCTTTGGTCCGTGTGGACAGCATTGATGCCAAGCCCGCCCGCACGCTGGAACAGGTGAAGGGCGAAATCACCACCGCTCTGGCCGAGGACAAGCGCAAGGCTGCGCTGGCCGCCTTGACCGAGAAGGTGAACGAGGATTTCGACAAGAGCGGCGCGCTGTCGGATAGCGCCAAGGAACTGGGCCTGACGCTGGCCGAAACTGGCGCGGTGACCGCCGATGGCCAGGTCTATGGTCAGGCAGGCCAGAGCGTTCCCGCCGACCTGCTGGGCGTGGTCAAGGCCGCCTTCAGCATGGAACATGAAGGCCAGCCCCAGATCACCGAACTGGTGGCGGGCAAGAGCTTTGTGATCTTTGACGTCAGCCGCATCGACGCCGCCGCTCCCGCCCCGCTCGATCAGGTCAAGGCGCAAGTGATCGCCGACATCGCGCTGGACAAGGGTGCCACTGCCGCTAAGGCCGCCGCCATGAAGCTGCTGGCCGCGGGCAAGAAGGGCGCCGATCTTGCCCCGCAAGTGGCCGCTCTGGGCGTGACCCTGCCGCCCGTTCAGCCGGTTACCATGAGCCGTCAGCAGATTGCGGCCATGGGTGGCCGTATCCCGCCCGCGCTGGGCCTGTTCTTTGGCATGGCCAAGGGCACGACCAAGCTGCTGCCGATCGCCGGCAACAAGGGCTGGTTTGTGGTGCAGCTGAAGTCGGTCACCACCGGCGCGGTTGATGCCAAGGACCCGCTGCTGGGTCAGGTGGCGGGCGAGCTGAAGCAACTGGCCGCGCGTGAACAGGGCGAGGCTCTGCGCCATGCCATCCGCGCGCAGGTGAAGGTCGATCGCAACGAAAAGTCGATCCAGACCGTCAACGCCCAGCTGAATGGCGCGAACTAAGTTTTACCACCCCAACAAAACACAGCAAAACGAAAGAGCTATGACCGAAACTTCCCACTATCCCGACAATTGGGCCGCTGCCCGGGCGCTACTTTCCGATGGAAAGCCTGCGCTGGTCTGGCGTCGCACGATTGCGGATACGGAAACGCCGGTGGGGGCTGCGGTCAAGCTGTTCGAAAAAGGGCGCGGCGATTTCCTGCTGGAATCGGTGGAAGGCGGCGAAGTGCGCGGGCGTTACAGCCTGCTTGGCCTTGCCCCCGATCTGGTGTTCCGCGCCACGGGCCATGCGGCGGAAATCAACCGCCAATGGCAGCATAGTGCCGATGCTTTCGAGCCGCTGGAGGGCGATGCCTTGGCGGAATTGCGGGCCTTGGTCGAATCCTGCCGCATGGATGTTCCGGCCGAACTGCCCAGCGCCTTGGCCTGTATCGTGGGCTATTTCGGCTATGAGACCTTTGGTCTGGTCGAAAAGCTGCCCCGCGCACCGCAAAGCGGGCTGGAATTGCCCGACATGCTTTTCGTGCGCCCCACGGTCATTCTGGTGTTCGACCGGTTGAGCGACCAGTTGTTCACCATCGCGCCGGTCTGGCCTTCGGACGCATCGCCCGAAGCCGCGCTAGAGGCCGCTCAGGAACGCATTGACGAAGCCCTGCGCCGCCTTGCCGCGCCTGCGCCCAAGAGCGAGCCGGTGCCCGCCGATCTGCCCATGCCCCAACTCACCCCCACCATGGCGCCGGGCCGCTATGGCGAGATGGTGGAAGCTGCGCGCGGCTATATCGAGGCGGGCGATATTTTTCAGGTGGTGCTGGCCCAGCGCTTCACCGCCCCCTTCCCGCTGCCGCCGCTGGCGCTTTACCGCAGCCTGCGCCGCGTGAACCCCTCGCCCTTCCTCTATCTGCTCGACCTGCCCGGCTTTGCCGTGGTCGGCTCCAGCCCCGAAATTCTGGTGCGGGTGCGCGCCAAGGAGGATGGCCAGCGCGAGGTGACCATCCGTCCCATCGCGGGCACCCGCCCGCGCGGCAAGACTCCCGCCGAGGACAAGGCCAATGAGATCAGCCTGCTGGACGATCCCAAGGAGCGCGCCGAACATCTCATGCTGCTGGACCTTGGCCGCAATGATGTGGGCCGCGTGGCCGCCAAGGGTACGGTGAAAGTGACCGAAAGCTACACCATCGAGCGCTATAGCCACGTTATGCATATCGTCTCCAATGTAGTGGGCGATCTGGACGAGGCGCGGGCGGATTCGATTGACGCGGTGTTTGCCGGTTTCCCCGCTGGCACCGTGTCGGGCGCGCCCAAGGTGCGGGCCTGCGAAATCATCGCCGGACTGGAGGCTGAAACGCGCGGTGCCTATGCGGGCGGCGTGGGCTATTTCGGGCCGGACGGCAATCTGGATAGCTGCATCGTGCTGCGCACCGCCGTGTTGAAGGATGGCGTGATGCACGTACAGGCAGGCGCGGGCATTGTGGCCGACAGCGACCCTGCCTATGAGCAGCGGGAATGCGAACATAAGGCGGGCGCGCTTTTTGCCGCAGCCCGTGAAGCCGTGCGCGTGGCGCAGGAAGCAGGGTTTGGACAATGAGCGGCAAGATCCTCGTTATCGACAATTACGACAGCTTCACCTGGAATCTGGTCCATTACATTATGGAACTGGGCGCCGAGGTGGAAGTGGTGCGCAATGACGCGCTGACGCCTGCGCAGGCGCTGGACAGCGGCGCTGCCGGCTTCCTGCTCAGCCCCGGCCCCTGCACACCCAACGAGGCGGGCATCAGCCTTGATCTGGTGGGCGCAGCGGCCGATGCCGAACGCCCACTGCTGGGCGTATGCCTTGGTCACCAATCGATCGGCCAATATTTCGGCGGCAGCGTGGTGCGCGGCGGCTTGATGCATGGCAAGACCAGCCCTGTCACCCATGACAATAGCGGCGTTTTCCAAGGCATCCCCTCGCCATTTACCGCCACGCGCTATCACTCGCTGATCGTGACCGATATTCCCGATTGCCTGATCGTCAACGCGCGCAGCGATGACGGCCATGTGATGGGTTTCCGCCATGCCACCAAGCCGATCCATGGGGTGCAATTCCACCCCGAAAGCATCGCCACGCAATATGGCCATGCCATGATTGCCAATTTCCTGAAGACTTGCGGCATCGAAACCACTTTGCCCGCCCATGCGACGCAATTGGCATGAACAGCCTGCCGCAAGTCGGGCCCCAGCCCTTTGCGCAGGATGAGGCCGAAGCGATCTTTGCCGCCATTCTCGACCGTAAGGTTGACGATGAGGCGATTGCGCAATTTCTGGTCGCACTGTCCGACCGTGGCGAAACGGCCAGCGAGATAGCGGGGGCTGCCATGGCCATGCGGGCGCGGATGATCCCTGTGTCCGCACCAGATAATGCGATTGACGTGTGCGGCACGGGCGGAGACGGGCATCACACGCTCAATGTCTCCACCGCCGTCAGTCTGGTGGTGGCCGCTTGCGGCGTGCCGGTGGCCAAGCATGGCAATCGCGCCGCCTCGTCCAAATCGGGCGCGGCCGATACGCTGGAGGCTTTAGGGCTGGATCTGGCCAAGGCGGGCGAACGCGCCGAGGAAACGCTGCAAGACATCGGCATCGCTTTCCTGTTTGCGCAGGCCCATCACCCGTGCCTCAAACATATTGCCCCCATCCGCAAAGCCTTGGGCCGCCGCACCATCTTCAACCTGATGGGGCCGCTGGCCAATCCGGCGGGGGTGCAAAGGCAATTGGTGGGTATCGCCCGCCCCGCCTATGTGCCCATCTATGCCGAAGCTTTGCGCCGTCTGGGCACGGCGCGCAGCTTTGTGGTTTCAGGAGATGAAGGTTTGGACGAGCTGAGCCTTGCGGGCGGCAATGAATGGGCCGATGTGCGCGAGGATGCCGTGGCGATGAAGCGGGTTGGCCCGCAGGATGCCGGTCTGCCGGTGACGCCGGTGGATGCCATCAAGGGCGGTGATGCGGCCTATAATGCCCGCGCCCTGCAAGACCTGCTGATGGGCGAACATGGCCCCTATCGCGATGCGGTGCTTTTTAACGCCGCTGGCGCGCTGATGGTGGCGGGCGAAGTGGACAATTGGCACGACGGCGTGGAAGAAGCCGCCGAAGCGCTGGACAAGGGGCTGGCCAAGGCCTTGCTCGACTGCTGGATTAAGGCAACCATATGACCGACAAGCTGACCGAAATTTGCAACACCAAGCGCGGTGAAGTGGCGCAGCGCAAGGCGCTGACCTCGCTGGCCGACTTGCAGGCCCGCGCCGCGCAGCAAAGCGCGCCCCGTGGTTTCGAGGCCGCCTTGCGCGCCCGCGCCGCCACGGGCTTTGCCCTGATCGCCGAAATCAAGAAGGCCTCGCCATCCAAGGGCCTGATCCGCCCTGATTTCGATCCGCCCGCCCATGCCCGCGCCTATCAGGCGGGCGGAGCGGCCTGCCTGTCGATCCTGACCGATGCACCCTATTTTCAGGGGCATGAGGATTACCTGATCGCCGCCCGCGCAGCCTGTGATCTGCCGGTGCTGCGCAAGGATTTCATGGTCGACCCGTGGCAGGTGCATGAGGCCCGCGCGATTGGCGCGGACGCCATCCTGATTATCGTGGCGGCTCTGTCCGACGCGCAGATGCAGGAGATCGAGCAAGCCGCCATCGAGCATGGCATGTCGGTGCTGGTTGAGGTCCATGACGAGGAAGAGATGGCACGCGCCCATGCGCTGCAATCGCGGTTGATCGGGGTGAACAACCGCGACCTCAAAACCTTCAAGACCGATATTGCCAACACCGAGCGTCTGGCCAAGCTGGCGCCGGAGGGCACATTATTGGTGGCCGAAAGCGGCATCAACACCCATGCCGACCTGCTCCGCCTTGCCCCCTGCGCACGCACTTTTCTGGTGGGGGAAAGCCTGATGCGGCAGGCCGATGTCACCGCCGCAACCAAGGCTCTGCTCGAAGGTTAAGCCCACAATTCCGGATGGCGCAGCATCAAGGCCTGCGCCAGCGCCAGAGTTTTCACATCCTGCACCTCGCCCTGCTCCACCATCTGGCGCAGGGCGTCGAGCGGGACTTCATGCACGGTAATATGCTCCTGCTCGGCGGCCAGACCGCCGCCTTCGGCAATGCGGTCCGACGCGCTATAGGGGGAAAGGTAGAGCGTCACCCTTTCGGTTGAAACCGCCGGAATTTTCCAGACACGCCCGACGAATTCCAGCGCGCCTAGCTGAATCCCGCCTTCCTCCATCGCCTCGGCACGGATGCGCTCTTCCGGCCCTGCTCCATCGGCCACGCCCGCGATGGCTTCCAGAACCGGCGCCTCGCCCGCATTCATCACCGCCGAGCGAGGCTGGCTGACCAACATCGCTACCCGCCGCGCCGGATCATAGGCCAGCACCGCCGCGCCCTCATCCTGCATCAACAGGTGCCTTTCGGCCAATTGGCCATCGGGCATTTCCACCCGCAAGCGGTAAAAGGGAAACCAGCCATCATAAACCAATTCGCGCCCGACGATGCGGGCCGAGGCGCCATCCATATGAAGTCCCTTTTGCCAATGGTTTAGCCAATGCTTCGGGAATAGTCGTTGCGCAAGCGCTCCGCTTTGGCAAGAAGGAAGAATGACCGAATTGACCCATCTAGACGAGAATGGCGCCGCCCGCATGGTGGATGTTGGCGCCAAAGCGGACACCTCCCGCGTGGCCATTGCCTCTGGCCGGATCCGCATGGGGGCCGCGGCCCTATTGGCCATCCGCGATGGCGCGGTGCCCAAGGGCGATGTCATCGCCACGGCCCGCATTGCCGGCATTATGGCCGCCAAGAAAACCTCGGAACTCATACCCCTATGCCATCCCCTGCCCCTGCATAGCGTGAGCGTGGACTTTGCCTTCGAGGAAGACGGGCTGCGCGCCACCGCCATGGCCAGCCTGACCGGCAAAACCGGCGTGGAAATGGAAGCGCTAACCGCCGTCTCGCTGGCCTTGCTGACTATTTACGATATGGCCAAGGCGATCGACAAAGGCATGGTGATCGAAAATATCCGCCTGATCGAAAAGCGCGGCGGCAAATCGGGCATCTGGAAGGCCGAGCTATGAGCAAATTGCTCGATCTGGCCGAGGCACAGGCGCGTTTGCTGGCCATGGCAGTGCCTTTGCCCGTCGAACAGGTGCCGATCGAGGCCGCGATGGGGCGCTATCTGGCGCAAGACCTGCCCGCCCTGCGCCAGCAACCGGCGGTCGATCTATCCGCCATGGATGGCTATGCCTTGAGCGGAGAGGACACCTCTGGCCCGTGGCGGTTGCGCGGCGAAAGCGCGGCAGGCCATCCCTATCAAGGCGTGGTGCAAAAGGGCGAGGCTTGCCGCATCTCGACCGGCGCGGTTTTGCCAGAGGGCGCGGACTGGGTGTTGTTACAGGAGGACACGCGGCGCGAGGGCGACAGGCTACACCTGACCGGCACTCTGCCCCATCCCCTGCCCCGCCATATCCGCCGCGCGGGTTTCGACTTTGCCCAAGGCCAAACCTTGCTGCGCGCAGGGCAACGCATCACCCCTGCCTCGCTGGCGCTGGCGATCAGCGGCGGCCATGCCAGCCTGCCCATGCGGCAACGCCCACGCATCGCCATTCTGGACAGCGGCGACGAATTGGCCCCCATCGGCGCCCCCACCGCAGCCCATCAAATCCCCGCCAGCAATGGCGCCATGCTGGCCGCGCAGTTGCAACCCGAAGCGGGGCGCATCGACCGGCTAGGCCCCGTCTCCGACCGGATGGACGCTTTGCTGGCCGCGCTGGATGCTGCAAGCGAGGCCGACGTGATCATCACCAGCGGCGGCGCTTCTGTGGGCGACCATGACCTGATCCGCCCCGCACTGGAGCAATGGGGCGCCGATCTGGCGTTCTGGCGCGTGGCCTTGCGTCCGGGCAAGCCCTTGATGGTGGCGCAAAAGGGGCGGCAAATCATCATTGGCCTGCCCGGCAATCCGGTATCCAGCCATGTCACCGCCTTCCTGTTTGTTCTCCCCCTGCTGCGCGCCTTGCAAGGCGCGGAACATCCCCTGCCCAAGCCCTTTTATGCCCCCGTTGCCAGTTCTCTGCCAGCGGGCGGCGAGCGCTGCGAGTTCCTGCGCGGGGCATGGGATGGGGCCGTTATCCAACCCAATCCTATGCGCGATTCCAGTGCCTTGGCCGCTTTGGCCAGCGCCAATTGCCTGATCGAACGCCCGATTGGCGCAGATGCGGTGCAGGCGGGGGGGCTGGTACGGGCCTATTTGCTCTAAAATGGCGGTGTTGCTTGACGGGTGCGGAATTGTTGCGTAATTGTTCCACATACGTTCACGCATGCCCCACGGGAGATTTCCCTATGCTCACCCGCAAGCAACATGAATTGCTGCGCTTCATTCAGGCCAGTCTGGAAACATCGGGCGTATCGCCCAGTTTCGAGGAAATGAAGGAAGCGCTGGATCTGAAGTCGAAATCGGGCGTGCATCGTTTGATCTCCGCATTGGAGGAACGCGGTTTCATCCGCCGCCTGCCCAACCGCGCCCGCGCGCTGGAAGTCTTGCGCCAGCCTGAAGATGTTACCCCGCCCGCCCCTGCGGCCAAGGCCCCGCGCAAAGTGCTGGAGCCCGCTCCTGTTGCGCCTGCGCCAGCCAATGATGTGGTGGAAATCCCCATGCATGGTCGGATTGCCGCAGGTGTCCCGATCGAGGCATTGGAAGGTCATTCCATGTTGCCCGTGCCCGCCGCCCTGCTGGGCGCTGGCGAACATTATGCGCTGGAAGTTTCGGGCGATTCCATGGTGGAAGCGGGTATTTTCGATGGCGATCTGGCGCTGATCCGCAAGACCGACATGGCCCGCGATGGCGAGATCATCGTCGCGCTGGTGCGTGGCGAGGAAGCGACGCTGAAATATCTGCGCCGTGAAAAGGGTATGATCAGGCTCGATCCGGCCAATGCCGCCTATGACCCGCAATTCTATCAGGCCAGCGAAGTGCAGGTGCAGGGTAAACTGGCGGGTTTGCTGCGCCGCTATCACTGATGGTTAGGGGATCGCGCCACTATCGGCTTGGCATGATCCCCGCACCACGCCACCCTTCCCCACGCCAAGTGGGCCTGCGCCACCATGGGTGTTGGCCCTGCTGCCCCCCCACCGCCTGCAATCGCCCATGGGCCAGATCCAGCGCCAAACCACCGCTGCGATAAAGCATCGCCTCATCGGCCCGTAGCAGGCGGGGTTGGCAAACGCCATCGATCCGCCCCTGCGCCACCACTACATCCGCCGCCGCGCAGGCCGCCTGCATGGCCGCGCCATCGCCCATGGCCTTGCCACGCGCCAGCAGCAGCCAATATATCCGCCCATCCCGCCGCACGCCCACGCGGCAAAAGGCATTATTGCACTGCGCCCCCGGCCAAGCCGCCAGCGGCACCACTACCCCCGGCGCCATCGGATCCAGCCCCAGATTTTCCGCCATGGCCGAGGTTGCAAAGTCCACGCGGTCTTGCTGGGGAGGGCGATAGCGCAGCATCACCAATTGCCGCCCACCTTGCTCCACCACACCAACGTCCCGCCCATCCGCGCTGATCAACACATCGGGCGGCGTGACAAAGGCCAAGGACAATATCGCCCCCATAGGCGGCACCAGCCCCAACAACCGCACCCGACCATGCCACAGCGCCAGCCACAAGAGGCCACCTATGCAAGCCGCATAGGCCACCCCACTCATAGCGGGCAGCATCGACACCGCCCCCGCCTGCCTCGCAACGAACCGTGCCAAGGCCAGCAAAGCGTCCAGACTCTGTCCGCACAACCACCATGCAG
This sequence comes from Novosphingobium umbonatum, assembly GCF_004005905.1. Taxonomy (GTDB): domain Bacteria; phylum Pseudomonadota; class Alphaproteobacteria; order Sphingomonadales; family Sphingomonadaceae; genus Novosphingobium; species Novosphingobium umbonatum. The sequence continues at coordinate 108,586 of NZ_SACO01000012.1, read as the reverse complement.
GCGCGCCCCAACCAAAGGCGTCCAGCAACAAGGCCAGCGCGATCAAGGGCATGGTCACCACCGTCGTCAACGGGATCGCCACCAGATTGGCCAGCGCACCATAGAGGCCCGCGCGGTGGAAATGGAACAGGCTGGCCGGCATCAGCGCCAGTTCGATCACCACGCCGGTCAACAACAACATCACCCCCTGCCGCAGCCAGCGCTGCCAGACAGGCTCCTCCCGCGCGGTCAAGAAAGCCCTGACCGGCCCCGCCTCATGCAGCGCGATAATCGCCAGCACAGAACCGAAACTCATCTGAAAACTGGGGCCTACCACCGCTTCGGGCCAGAGCAGCATCACCGCCACCGCCGCCACCGCCAGCAAGCGCATGGACAAAGGCTGCCGCCCCAGCGCCACGGCGGCCAGCACCAGCAAAGCGGCGATACAGGAACGCATCGCCGGCACTTCCGCGCCGGTCAACGCGGTATAGAATACCGCCGCCGCCCCGCCGCAACCACTCGCCAACAGGGGCAAGCGCAACCGCAGCACCAGCCAAGGCCACAGACCCAGCAGTCGCATCGCCAGCCAATAGGTCCCGCCCACCACCGCGCTGACATGCAGGCCCGATACCGAAAGCAAATGCGTCAGCCCCGAATCGCGCATCGCATCCTCATCCGCAGGCGCAATCCCGCCCCTGTCCCCGCTGGCAAAGGCGGCAGCCATCCCCCCCGCCGAGCCGCCCACCGATGCCCGCACATGATCGGCCAAAGCATGCCGCAACGCCGCCAAACCCTTCACGGCGGGCGCAGGCTGCTCTACTTCCAAAGGTCCATAGGCGCTGCCGCTGGCCGCAATGCCGCCGAACCAAGCGGCCCGCGCCGCATCATAGCCCCCCGGCACCAAAGGCGGCGAAGGCGGCATCAGGCGCAGCTTTGCCCGCAAAACAGCCCCCTCGACGGCACCGGAGGCATCAAATCCTGCCTTGACGCTGACCCGCACCTTGATCGCAGGCTCACCCTCGGCAGGACGGATCAACAGCAAAAAGCGCAAACGCTCTTGCGCGGGCTGCGCCTGCCGCTCCAGCACAAGCCCACGAAACTGGCCGGTCAAGGGCTGGGAAATGGGCCGCGTTCCGGCCAATTCACTCTTGGCCCAAGGCAGGGCACACCCCAGCGCCAACATCAGCCCCATCGAGATAAAGGCCTGCCGCAAATAGGGAAAGCGCCCTTCTCGTGCCATGGTCCAGCTGGACAGCGCCGCGACAGCCAAGGCTCCGCCAATCCACATCCACCAATACAGGCGCAAAGGCAGCGCAAACCAAGCCGTTACACCAGTGGCCAAACCCACCGCCAACCATGGCGCACGGTCAAATCCGGCATTTCCAAGAAATTGCTCTAAGACGAAAGCAAATCTTGCCAAGCGCTCGCCGCTGCGCCAAGGGCCATGTTGCATCGCAGCGCCCCCACCATAAGCAGAAGCACGGGGTTCGCACTCGCGATATATTTGTTTGGTCGCGTCAAATGGGCCCATGAGCCCATAGGACAGAAAGGATTCTGGGATGGCAAGTGCGGGTTTGGCAGGCGGATCGGCGGACGGCAAAAAAGTCGTCACACGCTTCGCGCCCTCTCCCACCGGCTATCTGCATATTGGCGGCGCGCGCACCGCGCTGTTCAATTGGCTCTATGCCCGTGCCAATGGCGGCACCTATCTGCTGCGCATCGAGGATACCGACCGCGCCCGTTCCACCGATGCGGCAATTGACGCTATTTTCGATGGTTTGCGCTGGCTTGGTCTGGACGGCGATGAAGCCGCCACCTTCCAGTTCGAACGTTCCCCGCGACATGCCGAGGTGGCCAACAAGCTGCTCGAAGCGGGCCATGCCTATCGCTGCTATCTGACTCAAGCCGAACTGACCGCCATGCGCGAGGCAGCGCAGGCCGAAAAGCGCCCCTTCCGCATCCAGTCGCCTTGGCGCGATGCCACGCCGGACCAGTTCCCTACCGACCTGCCCTATGTGATTCGCATCAAGGCGCCCACCAGCGGCGAGACCGTGATCGACGACTTGGTGCAGGGCAGCATCACCGTGCAGAACACCGAGTTGGATGATTTTATCATCCTGCGTTCGGACGGCACGCCGACTTATATGCTAGCCGTGGTGGTGGACGATCACGATATGGGCGTTACCCATGTGATCCGCGGCGATGACCATATTAACAACGCCTTCCGCCAATTGGTGATCATCCGCGCGATGAATGCCATCGAAGGTGGCTGGCCCGATCCGGCCTATGGCCATATCCCATTGATCCATGGGGCCGATGGCGCCAAATTGTCCAAGCGCCACGGTGCCTTGGGCGTGGACGCCTATCGCGACGAAATGGGTCTGCTGCCCGAGGCGGTCCTCAATTATCTGATGCGTCTGGGCTGGGGCCATGGCGACGAGGAGATTATCTCCATCGCGCAAGCCATTGAATGGTTTGACGTGAAGGACGTGAACAAGGGCGCATCGCGCTTTGACTTTGCCAAGCTGTCCAACCTCAACGGTCACTACATCCGCGAGAGCGATGATGCCCGTCTGGCCGCGCTGGTGGCCCCGCGCATCACCGATCTGAACGTGGACAGCGACCTTTTGACCCGCGCCATGCCCTTCCTGAAGGTGCGGGCAAAGGACCTCAACGAATTGGCCGCTGGCGCACGCTTCCTTTTCGTACAGCGCCCGCTGGTGCTGGAGGAAAAGGCCGCCGCCCTGCTGTCGGACGAGGCGCGCGAATTACTCTATCGCGTTTGCGAAACGTTATCAAAAGAAACAGACTGGACAAGTGAAGCGTTGGAGGCCACGCTGAAAAGCATGGCTGGCGAATTGGGATTGGGCCTTGGCAAACTGGCCCAGCCCCTGCGCGCGGCATTGACCGGACAAACGACCAGCCCCGGCATTTTCGACGTTCTGGTTTTGCTTGGGCGCGAGGAAAGTCTCGCACGCATCAGCGCTCAAGCCAAAGCAGCATAATAATTTAACAAGGAGGTATTGCGGTGGGTGATACGGCTAAAATCAACATCGGCGGGAAGGATATTGAATCCCCCGTTCTGAAGGGCACCATCGGGCCGGATGTGATCGACATCCGCAAGCTCTATGGTCAAACGGGTGCATTCACCTATGACCCCGGCTTCACCTCGACGGCTTCGTGCGAAAGCGCGATCACCTATATCGACGGTGACGAAGGCGTGCTGCTGCATCGCGGCTATCCCATCGGCCAGCTGGCCGAACAGTCTTCCTTCATGGAAGTGTGCTACCTGCTGCTGAACGGCGAGCTGCCCAATGCCGACGAACTGACCAAGTTCGAAAGCACGATCACGCGCCACACGATGGTGCATGAACAGCTGGCCAGCTTCTTCAACGGCTTCCGCCGTGACGCACACCCGATGGCGGTGATGACCGGCGTGGTCGGCGCCCTGTCGGCTTTCTATCACGACAGCACCGACATTTCGGACCCCGTGCAGCGCCGTATTTCGGCCCACCGCCTGATCGCCAAGATCCCCACGATCGCGGCCATGGCTTACAAATATTCGGTGGGTCAGCCCTTTGTCTATCCCGACAACAAGCTGTCCTATGCCGGTAACTTCCTGAAGATGACCTTTGGCGTTCCCGCCGAAGAATATCAGGTGATCCCCGCCGTTGAAAAGGCGATGGACCGCATCTTCATCCTGCACGCCGACCACGAGCAGAACGCTTCGACCTCGACCGTGCGTCTGGCCGGTTCTTCGGGCGCCAACCCGTTTGCCTGTATCGCTGCCGGCATCGCCTGTCTGTGGGGCCCTGCCCATGGCGGCGCGAACGAAGCTTGCCTCAATATGCTGCGCGAAATCGGCACGCCCGACAAGATCCCGCACTATATCGAACGCGCCAAGGACAAGAACGATCCGTTCCGTCTGATGGGCTTCGGCCACCGCGTGTACAAGAACTATGACCCGCGCGCGACCGTGATGCAGCAGACCCTGCGCGAAGTGTTCGAAGCGCTGAACGTGCAGGATCCGCTGTTCGAAACCGCGATCCGTCTGGAAGAACTGGCTTTGTCCGATCCTTACTTCAAGGAAAAGAAGCTGTTCCCCAACGTGGACTTCTATTCGGGCATCATCCTGTCGGCGATTGGCTTCCCGACCACGATGTTCACCGTGCTTTTCGCTCTGGCCCGCACCGTGGGCTGGGTGGCGCAGTGGAACGAAATGATCAGCGATCCAGGCCAGAAGATCGGTCGCCCCCGTCAGCTCTACACCGGTCCGGTGCAGCGCGACTACGTGCCGGTCGACAAGCGCTAAGAACACCAGAGGCAAGGACGCCTTCGCGGGCGTCCGAACCTTTGGCGGCGCTTTGCCCAACAAAAACGCGGCGAGAGTTTAGCCTCTTGCCGCGTTTTTGTTTATCCGACGATTTTTTGAAACCTTACCCGCCCTTGGGCAGATCCAGCGTGAAGCGGGTGCCATGGCCAAGGCGGCTTTCCACCGTCAATTCGCCGCCCATGGCGCGGGCCAGACGGCGCGAAATATAGAGGCCCAGCCCTGATCCACCATCGCCGCTACGGCCCAGACGTTCAAACTTGTTGAACACGCGGCTTGCCTCCTCGGCGCTCAACCCCGCGCCCTGATCCACCACTGCAATGCGGGCTCGATCCGCGCAGGAGGTGAGTTGCAAAGACACTGTCGAGTTTTCAGGCGTATAGCGGATGGCATTGCCGATCAGGTTGAGCAGCACCTGCAACACGCGGCGGAATTCGCCAATCGCAGGCAAATGCTCCTGCACATCGGGCAATTGCAGAGTGATGCCCTTTTCGCGCGCCCTCACCCCCAGAATACCTGCGGCCCGCCGCGCCAGATCGGCCAGATCGATCCGGTCCGCCGCCGGAGCAAAGCCCTCCGCCTCGATCACTTCCATGTCGGACAGATCATCGATCAGCGCCAGCAAATGCTGCCCCGCCGCGGCAATATCGCCCGCATAATCGGCATATTCCTCGGGCAAAGGCCCCACACGCCGCGTGCGGATCGTTTCGGCATTGGCAATGATGCGCGCAATAGGCAGCCGCAGGATGGGCGCCAGTTCACGCCCAATCAGCGCCGAACGCGCCTTGTCCCCCTTGGGCGGCCCGACGGTCTGATCGGCCTGATCCTCCGGCACTAGGTCAGACCCGCTCATCGGCACCTCGCTGGTCAAAAACAGTTCAAAGCCAAGGGTCTCCCCCTCCAGCCCCAGCTGTGGCAGCACACTGGCCCGCCATGGCCTCTGCGACCCCTTGATGATAACCTCTGCCCCATCCAGCAAGCGCCAATGCAACGGTTTCTGACTGCTTAGCGCGCCCAGCTCGACAAAATCGGTCCATGGCCGACCAATCCCCGCCTGCATCGCCTTGGCCACGGGCATCAGATCACTGGCCTCGCATTCCACGGTCAAGACATTCTGGCCAGCATCCAGCCTGGCGGTCAATTCGGCCAGAGCGCGGTCAATCTCCGCCTTGCGCCGCCCTGTCAGATCGCTGGGCTCGGGAGGCAAAGGTGTGGCGTGCCAATTGCGCAGGATAATCCGGCAGCCGCCATCCAGCGGGCTGACCTCGATCCATGCGCGGATCACTTCCACCCCGTCCTGAGCGGTGATCGGGCGGGCCAGTTTCAGCCCATAGCCCCGCGATTTGGCCACCAATTCGCGCAATTCGGGAATGGCAATCGCGCCGGGCAGCTTGCCCCCGCAGCGCGCCTGCAAAGTGGCCAGCGGTTCGTCGGCGCTGATCAGCCGGTCCTCGCTGTCGCTGCGCGCCTCGATCTGGATGCGGTCATACACGCTCACGCCCCGCCTCCGGCGCGATCCGCCTGCGTCAGAACATGCGCTGCGCCTTCAACAGTGATTCGGTCCAAAGCCGATGGCACCCGCGCCGCCCCTTCCATATGCCCATGGAGCGCCATCAGAGTCTCATGCACCGACTCAACCCGCGCCCCCGCTGCCCGCAAGGTTAGCGCAAGGCGCGTTTGCTGTCCTTCTTGCAGCAGCAAAACCGCCGGATCGCGGCGCTTATCCGCACAAGCTTGCGCCAAAGCGGTGATAAATACTGCCACACCGGCATGACCCAGCGCCAAACCGGCCACCGCACCCTGCCCCATGCCCGCGACGGCCTGTTGCAACAGCCCCTGCCGCGTGCCTGCTTCGTCATAGGCCGCGCGCAAATCGGCCTCGGCGCGCATGGCGCCGGCCTGAAGCGCACGATCCCCCTCGGTCAGCACATGCAAAGCCACCAGCACGCCATGCAGCAATTCGGGCGGCAATTCGGCCAAGGGCAATTGCATCCGCCGCTGCATCTGGGCGAAACGGGCCTGCGCGGCCAGCAAGCGCATGGCGCGGGCCGAAACCTCGCCATCGCTTGACCCGATCAGGGCCTGAATCAAAGGCGTCAGAACCGGATCCAACCCCGTCCTTGCGGCAAGCCTTTCGGTCACTTGCCATTCCAGCGCCACCGCATGCAGATGCGCAATCAAACCGGGCACTTCGGGCAGGATCGAGGTCAGCAATTGCGCGCCCTGCACCACCGGCGCACCGGCATGGTCCAAAGCCTCGGCCAATTGGCGGCCCAGATCGGCCAGCATCGCGCGCAAACGCGCCATCACATCGTCGGAAAACAACGCCTGATGACGATAGCTAAGCAGATGGCGCAAGACCGGCTCTACCGCATCCACCACCGCATCGCCCCGTGCAATCTGCAGGCGCAAACCCGATTCACTAGGATCGGTGGGCAAAGGCTCGGGCGGGCTCATCTCTTGAATATAGCTGACAAATGGTTAACGCGGCGTTAGCTGATTTTGGCGAGAAAGCGTAAACACTCCCGCCAGCAACAACGCCATAGCCGACAGGCATACCGCCAACGGCAACAAGCCAAACAATTCCGCCACGGCCAAAGCCAGCGCCCATAGCGCCCGATCCTCCAGCAGGGCCGCCCAACGAATATCGGGCAATCGCGGCACCAGACGCAACAGGCCCAGCAGCATCAAAGGCGCGAAAGCGGCTTGCAACAGGCCTTGCGATGGGCTGGCCAAGCCTGCAGTCAACAGCAGCAACAAAGCCCCATCCATAATGCCGGCATAGATCAGCACAGGCGCGGTACGCGGCCGCGGCAACAACAGGCAGCGCCGCTCGAACCGGCCCATCACACAGGCGCTGGAAAAGCCCAACCAAGCCAGCGCCGCAAGGCACAGGCCCAGCCCACCATGGCCAAACCACCCCGCCAACACGCCCAAAGCGGCAAACACACCGCCCGCAATTGCCACCGCCGTGCCCCCCGATCCGGCATGCATCAGGGCAGGACCAAAGCTGCGTACACAGCGCATGGCCAAGGCCTGCGTCGGCGTGGGTGATGCCTCGGCAATATGCTGGGCGATCCATGGCGCCTCTATCGCATGGGCATCATTTTCGGACCGCAACAGGTTCCACCGCGCCGTGCCCGCCACATCCTCAGGCAGGACACGCATCGGCACGCCCGCCTGCAGGGCCAAGCGTTGCAAAGTAGAGAAAATGTCGATGTCGCTGGGCCATTCTTCCAACTTGGCCACCAGACGGCCGGGGAAACGGATCGCACCGGCGGCGGCATGGCTGGCATCCAGACGCTCGAAACCAGCCTCGATCGCGCCCTCTGCCGGTTGGGCCAAAACGCCCGCGCTGCCCAGCAAGTCGATCGCGAGATCAGGCCAGGCCAACACGCCATCGGCCAAGGCAATCACCTCGTCCTGCGCCGTCACCAGAGAAAGCAGCGAATGCAGGCTGGAGGCCAGATGGAAAATCGCGCCGCCCGTTTCGGCGGCATGATGCAGGGCAATCACTTCGGGATCGGACTGGCGCGCGAAACACACCACCCTTTCGCAACCCAGCGCCAGAGCCAGCGCCAATTGATGCCGCGCCAACACATGCCCGCCCACGCGCAACAATCCGCGTGGCAGGCCAACAGCCTCACCAGCGGCATTTTCCAGCAGGAACAGCAAGGCTACGCGCAAAATATCTCCGACCGCCCACTATGCAGGCCTAATCCCCCAAGAGCGCCAGAGTGTAATGGAGAGGGCCACAACTGCCAAGCACCGATAGCGCCAGGATACCGGTTTCACGAAGCTATACGGTGTCAGTTGTCCGAAAGATTGTCCAGATAGGCCTGCAACTTGCGCAAGATCACCGGATCGCCGGGCGCGCTGGCCAACACTTCATCGGCCAATACCATCAAGGGCCATACCTGAAAACTGGCCGCCAGCCCCTTCACCCGCATGGCCGCCACGTGCCAATTGCCATCGCAACGCGAACGCCGCAGCAGGTCGATCTGACGGGCCAGACTGTCGCAAAACGCCATGCGCAACTCGGCCAGCAGCGCCGGATCATCACCCGCCGCCGCCGCCAGAGTCGAGTCCAGAGCGCTTGCTTCATAAACCATGCACAGAGGATTACGCCGCTGGGGTTAAGACCTTATTTCCTTAACGCCGCAATGTGGTAAGCATTTATGCATGATCAGTGGTTTTCGCAGCAGCAACTCCGATAATGTCCAAGAGTCCTCGCTTAGCAGCGACTCGGGATTAGGGGAGAACACCGGTTCGGGTGACGGTGCGTATGACAGCGCGCCCTATCAGGATGCCGGTTTTAGCGAAGCGGTTCCGGTTGTGGTGGAAGAAGAAGACCCCGCCGAGGCCTTGGCTCCTACCCTGCGTGAACGTCTGACGGCAGCGGCGGCGATTGCGGTGGTGCTGGGCTGGACAGGTTTGGTGGTGGCCGCCCATGCGCCACAAATGCAGGCCAATGTCCCCCTAGCGCAATGGTCGCAATGGGCGCTGGAATGGGCGGTGCCTTCGCTGCTGGTGCTTTGCGTCTATTTGATCGCCACGCAAACAAGCCGCCGCGCGGCCAGCCATTTTGTCGCCGCCAGCCAATTGCTGCGGCAGGAGGCCGAACAGCTTGAGGCGCGTCTGCACACCGTGAACCGCGAGCTTAGCCTTGCCCGCGAGTTTCTCTCCTCGCAAAGCCGTGATCTGGATGCGCTGGGGCGACTGGCGGTGGAGCGGATCAGCGCCCATGGTGACCATCTGGCCGCTTTGGTGCGCGACAATGCCGAGCAAGTGGAAAGCATCGGCAGCGTCAGCCAAGTGGCCGTGGGCAATATGGAGCAATTGCGCGACCAATTGCCGGTAATTGCCGCCGCGACCAAGGATGTGACCAGCAATATCGCCCATGTCGGCCGCGTGGCGCAAACGCTGACGCAGGAACTGGCGCGCGAGGTCGACCGGATGGGCGAACATGCGCAAGCCACCGACAGCAAGGTGTCCAGCCTGCGCGATGATAGCGACACGGCGCTGGGCCTGCTGGAAATGCGGATGTTGCAACTGGAATCGACCATCCGTGCGCAATTTGACGCGCTGGACCAACGTTCGACCGGCTTTGCGCTGGATCTGGAACGGCATCATGCCGAAAGCCTGCAACAGATGCGCGACCGCGCCGCGCGTCTGGCCGAGGAGATTTCCGCCAACCGCCGCCAATTGGACCAGCAAGAGGCCGAGGCGATCACCTCGCTGCGCGCCCGCGTATCGGCCTTGCGCGACGAAGGGGCGACGATTGCCCGTTCCATGCGCGAAGTGGAAAACAGCGCGCTGGACGATTGGCGCAAGGCGATGAGCACGCTGGACGAGGAACTGAACCGTTTCGACGGTCTGGTCGGTGCGCGCCAGATGAAAGTGATCGAACGCGCCCAGCAATTGGGCGCCCTGTCCGAACAGACCAGTGTGCGTCTGGCACAGGCCGAGGCGCGGATCGAGGCAATCTCTATTGCCGACCACGTCACCTCCGCCAGCATGGAACAGCGCCTGACCTCGCTGGAGCGCCGCCTGTCGGAAACCGGTCAGACTTTGGAGCAATTGACCGAGGCCAGCGTGCGTCTGCTGGAACTGATCCAGTCCACCGCCCAGCACAGCCGCGACCAATTGCCCCCTGCCCTTGCCGAAAGCGAGGCGCGTCTGGTGGCTTTCTCGGAAAATATCCATCGCCTGCGCGAGGAAATCGAAGGCGCCGCGACCAGCGGCGAGGCTTTGGCTGCGCGCGTAGGAGCGGCGCAGGGCGCCTTGCTGACCACCAGCACCGACATCGACACGTTGCAGGCTAGTGTAGCGACCCGCATCGCCTCGCATGGCGAAGGGCTGGCCATGTTGCGCCATGCCCTCTCCGCGCTGGACAGCGATTGCGGGCGTCTGGCCGAACATGCGCAGGGTGAATTGAAGGAAGCGATCACGTCGCTGGCCACAGCTCTGCGCGCCTCGGTCGATACGATAGAAAGCGAGGGCGCGGCCCGCGTGGCGCAAATGGCCGAACGTCTGGCCGAGGAAAGCTGCGCCGCTGTGGAGCGCCAGATGCGCGCGCGTGTCGAAGAAATTGCGGTACAATTGGAGCAGGCCACCACCAAGGCCAGCGGTCTGGGCGCAGAAGCCGCCCGTGCGCTGCGTCAGGAGATTGCCGAGGTGGACGCGATGGCCGCCCATCTGGAACGCCGCGTGGCCGATGCGCGTGACCATGCTCAGGACAAGGCGGACAATGACTTTGCCCGCCGCATGGCCGTCATTGCCGATACGCTGCAATCCGAAGCGGTGGATATTGCCAAGGTGCTGGACAGCGATGTGGCCGACACGTCATGGGCGGCCTATTTGCGCGGGGATCGGGGTATTTTCACCCGCCGCGCGGTCAAGCTGCTGGATGCCACCGAAGCCAAGCAAATCCTGCAACTCTATGAAAATGACAGCCATTTTCAGGCCCATGTCAACCGCTATATCCATGATTTCGAAGCGATGCTGCGGATCATTCTGGCCACGCGCGACGGCCACGCCGTTTCGGTAACGCTGCTGTCCTCGGATATGGGCAAGCTCTATGTTGCCTTGGCGCAAGCGATCGAAAGGCTGCGCGGGTAACAAGAAAGGGAGAGGCTGTGGCGGCCTCTCCCTCTTTTATTGGCTTTCCGCCAAGGAGGCCGGAAGCTGGAACGGGGCGATATCTTCGATCGACACCCAATCCTCGACATAATTGGCATAGAATAGCGCAAAGGCCACCGCCGAAAGCAGCGTGGCACGCAGGGCGACCTTGGCGGGCCGGAAATTGACAGGGGCGCTGTTGGCCTGCCCCTGCACCAATTCCTCACCCGCCTCGTCCGGTGTGCGCAGGCCAAAAGGCAGCACCAGAAACGCCGAGATCACCCAGAACAACAGATAGATCGCGACGATCGAGGCTGGTTTCACGCCTCCAACCCTTCCACCATCAGCATCACCTTGACCTGCGGCTTCTTGCCGCACCAGCGCACCGCGGCACGGCGCGCGGCGAGACGGGCGGCCTCGCTCAAGGCATCAGCATCGCGGCGGTCAGCCCCTTTCAGCTTGCCCAGCGCGGTCAGCACATCAGCCTCGGCCTCAGCGACAAAGGCATCGTAATCCTCAACCAGAGGCAGGCCGAGACCCGCCACTTGCGCCTTGTAATCCTGCGAACGAGCGCGGCCAGAGACCGCCACCATGACCGCCCCCTGCCACGCCATACGGCGGCGCATGACAATCGCATCACCATCGGCGGGCGCGATAATATCGCCATCCAGCACAAGCCGGCCATTGGTCACTTCGGCAAATTTGCCCGGCTTACCCGGTGCCAGACGCACCAGATCGCCATTCTTCTGCACAACTTGGGCTGGGATGCCGAATTCCTTGCCCACCCGCGCCTGTTCGCGCATGTGGCGCATCTCGCCATGCACCGGCATCAGAATTTGCGGGCGCAGCCAGCCATAAAGCGCTTCGAGTTCCGGACGGCCCGGATGGCCCGACACGTGAATACCGGCCTGACGGTCGGTGACCACGGTGATGCCATCGGCGGCCAGTTGATTCTGGATGCGGCCAATGGGGATTTCATTGCCGGGGATCTGGCGACTGGAAAACAGCACCACATCGCCCTTTTCCAGCTTGATCGGATGGTTGCCATCGGCAATCCGCGCCAGAGCCGCACGAGGCTCGCCCTGCCCGCCGGTGGCCACGATCAGCACCTCACCACGCGGCAGGCCCATTGCAGTTTCCGGATCGATCAAATCGGGCAGACCACCCAGATAGCCGCAACCTTCCGCCGCCGTAATAATCCGGTCTAGCGAGCGGCCCGACACGCAAAGCCTGCGCCCCGTCGCCTTGGCCACTTCGCCCAGAGTATGCAAACGCGCCACGTTGGAAGCAAAGGTGGTGACCACCACCCTCTTGCCCTTATGCCGTTCCACTTCGGCCTGCATCGCGCGGGCCACAGCCCCTTCGCTGCCCGAAGGCTTGGAATTGAACACATTGGTACTGTCGCACACCAGTGCCAACACGCCTTCATCGCCAATCTGCGTCAATTCTTCCGGACTGGCGGGCGTGCCAATCAAAGGCTCGTCATCCAGCTTCCAATCGCCGGTGTGGAACACGCGGCCATAGGGCGTCTCGATCACCAGCGCATTGCCTTCGGCGATCGAATGGGCCAGCGGCACATAGCGCATGCTGAACGGGCCGAGGTCGAAATTGTCGAAATGGTCGATGACGTTGAGCGTCACCTCCTGATCGATCCCAGCCTCTTGCAATTTGGCCGCGACCAATTTCGCCGTGAAGGGCGTGGCATAAAGCGGCACGCCCAGATCAGCGGCGAAATAGGGAACCGCGCCAATGTGATCCTCATGGGCATGGGTCAACACGATACCCAACAGGTCATCGCGGCGGTCCTCGATAAAGGACAGATCCGCGAACACCAATTCCGTACCCGGATATTCGGTGCCGCTGAAAGTCATGCCCAGATCGACCATCAACCACTTGCCATGCGCGCCATAGAGATTGACATTCATGCCAATCTCGCCCGAACCGCCCAAAGCGCAGAACAGCAGTTCCTCGCCCGGAGTGAAGGGATCTTTCTTTTTAACTTCGCGCGCTATGGTCATTCTCCTAAAATCTTCATCGGTGCTCGGCCCGTTCGGCCAAAATGGCAAGACCGTTGAGCGTCAAATCAGGGTCGATCGCGTCGAACAGACCTTCTTGCCGGTTGAATAGAATAGCCAGACCTCCGGTGGCGACCACGGTCGCGGGACGCCCGATCTGGGCCCGCATACGCGTGATCAAACCTTCGATCATCGCCACATAGCCCCAATAGATGCCAATCAACATCTGGTCTTCGGTGTTGGTGCCGATAACGCTCTTGGTGGCCGGTTCGGCAATGGCAATGCGTGGCAATTTGGCGGTATTACCCACCAAGGCATCCAACGAGAGATTGAGGCCCGGCGCAATGATCCCGCCCTTATAGGCGCCGCGCCCATCAATATGGTCGATGGTGGTGGCGGTGCCGAAATCCACGATGATCAGATCTCCGGCGAAAATCTCATGCGCGCCAATGGCATTAACCGCGCGATCTGCGCCAAGGCTCTTGGGCGAATCCACATCAACATCAATGCCGTAATCGGCCTTGCCAACGCCAGCCACCAGCAATTCGACATTGAAATATTTGTTGGCCAACACCGTCAGATTATGCAGCGCACGCGGCACCACGGTGGAGCAAATGATCCGCTCGATCGCGCTTCGCTCGACACCCTCGATTGCCAACAATTGCATCAGCCATACGGCATATTCATCCGCCGTCCGACGCGGATCGGTGGCGATGCGCCAACGCGCCAGCCCCTTGCGCCCATCATAGAGCGCAAAAACAACATTGGTGTTCCCGACATCAACGGCCAGCAACATGCAGCGCCTCTCCTCAAATAACCGGCGTTACAGCAATTGCACATCGCCCGCGTGCACTATGTGCAGCCGCCCGTCGGGCAAAGCAAGCTGCAAGGCCCCGCTTTCATCCAAACCCGCGAAATGACCAGTGATTGTGCCGCTTACCCCCTTGACCGACATTGCGGTTCCCAAGGGGTAAGCCACCGCCAGCCACCTCTGCAACATGGCGGCGAGCCCATAATCGCGCCACAAACCCAATTCGCTGGCAAAGCTGGCAGCCAGACGCGAAGCAAACTCCTCCACATCAGGCACAGGGCCGAAGCGCGAGAGGGCAACGGTCGCGCGATCCGGCAAGTCTGGGGCCTGCGTCAGGTTAACACCCACGCCAATCACCAAAGCCTCACCGGCGCGTTCGAGCAAAATACCCGCCAGCTTCGCATCGCCCACCATCACGTCATTGGGCCATTTGAGCTGGGCCTGATGGGGCAAGGGCAAAATGTCAGCCACAACGCGTTGAACGGCCAGCCCAACGACCAAGGCCAAAGATGCCAAGGGTGGATCTTCTGCGCGAGGGAAATGCACGGTTGAGCCCATGAAATTGCCCGCTCCGTCATTCCAAACCCGCCCCAACCGACCACGGCCAGCGGTCTGGCGCAGGGCTACCAACCATGAACCAGCAAAAACCGGCTCCCCCGCCGCCAATCTGGAAACCAGATCGGCATTGGTGGAGCCGGTTATATCAATGCACTCAATCAAAACACCGACAACTTGAAGCTATCAGGCGCCATGAAAAAGAGCGGCAGCCGCCGAATGGGCCAGACCACCCAACCAACCGGTGAGCAGATAGCCCAAGGGCGAGATGAACAGTGCCGAAGCATAAAGCACCAAACCATGTACCGGATCGAGCGAACCAGCGACCTTGTCGGCGGGTTCGTCGAAATACATGACCTTGATCACCTTCAGATAATAGAAGGCGCCAATCACCGAGGCGGCAATACCGACAGTGGCCAAAGGCACCAGGCCAGCAGCCACAGCAGCCTGGAACACTACAAATTTGCCCCAGAAACCGAACAGCGGCGGGATACCGGCAAGGCTGAACATCACCATGGCCAGCACAAAAGCCAGACCGGGCTTGGTCCGCGACAGACCAGCCAGATCGCTGATGCTTTCGACCGACTGACCTTCGGCATCGCGCAGTTGCAGGATCACGGCAAAACCACCCAGCGACATCACGATATAAATGGCCAGATAAACCAGCACTGCCGAAGCGCCACCAGCGGTTGCCGCAGCAAGACCGATCAGCATGAAGCCAACGTTGTTGATCGACGAGTAAGCCAGCAGCCGCTTGATATTACCCTGACCGATTGCACCCAGCGCGCCAACGATGATCGACGCCAGCGCAAGGAAGGCAATGATCTGCTGCCAAGCGGCCATCTGGGCGCCAAAGGCCACCAGAGCCACGCGCATGGTCAGCGCCAGAGCGGCTACCTTGGGGGCCGTGGCGAAGAAGGTAGTCACCGGGGTCGGCGCGCCTTCATACACGTCGGGAGTCCACATGTGGAACGGAACCGCGCTGATTTTGAACGCCAGACCGGCCAGAATGAACACCAGACCGAACAGCGCGCCCGTGCTCATCGTGCCCTGCAGAGCATGGCTGATACCGGCGAAATTGGTCGTGCCAGCAAAGCCATAGGTCAAGCTGATACCGAAGAGCAGAATGCCAGAGGCCAGCGAACCCAGCACGAAATATTTCAGACCGGCTTCAGGCGAACGGTCATCGGTCTTGAGCATGGCCGCCAGCACATAGGCCGCCAGCGAGTTCATTTCGAGACCGATATAGAGCGTCAGCATGTCGGTAGCCGACACCATGATGCCCATACCCAGCGCGGCGAACAGGCCGAGGATCGGATATTCAGCGCGGAACTGGCCAAAGCGTTCAAAGAAGCCGGGAGCCAGCGCCAGCGACACCCCCGCCGCGCCATAGACCAGCAGCTTGGCAAAAGATGCAAAGCTGTCAGCGGCAAATTGACCAAAGAAGGCGCTGGTTTCAGCACCCATGGCACCATGGGTGAGAGCAGGCGCCACCAGCACTGCCGCCACCGCCAGCGCCGCAACGCTGAGCCAGGTGATGGCGCGTGCTGCCTTGTCACCGGCCCAACCGGCGATCAACAGCAGCACAAGGCCGGTGACACTGAGGAATTCCTCTGCCGCCACCAGGCGAAGGGAAACGGCCCAGTTCATTACTTCTCACTCCCTTCGGCGTGCTCGGCGCCTTCATGATGTTCAGCATGCTCAGCCGGAGCGGGATGACCCGCAGTCACCTGAGCATCGCCCTGCGGCTTGGCCGAGGCCAGACGCGCATCGAGATAGACGATATCATTGCGGATCGGCGCGATGAAGCTCTCGGGATAGATACCCATCCACAAGGTGGCGATCACCAAAGGCGCCAGCAACGCGAATTCACGGGCCGACAGATCGGGCATGGCCGCAGCGTCTGCGTTCTTCTGCTCACCAAACACCACGCGGCGATAGAGGTAGAGCATATAGGCAGCGCCCAGAATGATACCCGTACCCGACACCAGCGCCACCCAGCTCGAAGCCTGATAGATGCCGCCCAGCGCAAGGAATTCGCCGACGAAATTGGCCGTGGCGGGCAGGCCCACCGAAGCCATGGTGAAGAACATGAAGAACAGCGCATAACGCGGCATATTGATCGCCAGACCACCGTAACGGGTGATCTCACGCGTGTGCAGGCGGTCGTAAATCACGCCAACGCAAAGGAACAGCGCACCCGACACCAGACCGTGGGCCAGCATCACCACCACCGAGCCTTCAAGACCCTGACGGTTGAAAGCGAAGAGACCGATGGTCACGATCGCCATATGCGCCACCGACGAATAAGCGATCAGCTTCTTCATGTCGGTCTGAACCATAGCAACCAGCGAGGTATAGACCACTGCCACCATCGACAGACCCCACACCAGAGGTGCGAAATAGGCGCTGGCTTCGGGGAACATCGGCAGGCTGAAGCGGATGAAGCCATAGCCACCCATTTTCAGCAACACACCGGCCAGAATAACCGAACCGGCAGTCGGAGCCTGCACGTGTGCATCGGGCAACCAGGTATGCACCGGCCACATCGGCATCTTCACCGCAAAGGAAGCAAAGAAGGCCAGCCACAGCAGGTTCTGCACGCCACGCGGGAAATTATAGGCCATCAGCGTCGGGATATCGGCTGTGCCAGTTTCATTCACCATCCACAGCATCGCGATCAGCATCAGAACAGAGCCAAGCAGCGTGTAGAGGAAGAACTTGTAGCTGGCGTAAATACGCTCTGCGCCGCCCCAGATACCGATGATCAGATACATCGGGATCAGGCCCGCTTCGAACAGGATGTAGAACAGGAACAGATCCTGCGCCGAGAACACCCCGATCATCAGCGTTTCCATGAAAAGGAAGGCCGCCATATATTCGGGCACGCGCTTTTCGATCGCTTCCCAGCTGGCGCCGATGCAGATCGGCATCAGGAAAGTGGAAAGCACGACCAGCGTCAGCGCGATGCCGTCAATGCCAAGCGCCCAGCTGAAACCGCTGAACAATTGCGCGTGCTCGACGAACTGCCACTGCGGCCCGCCAATCTGGAAATTCTTCCAGAGCACAATGCCAAGCACCAAGTCGACCAGAGTGGCCGCCAGCGCCAGCATTCGGGCTGTGCTGGCCGAAACCGCGAGACAGCCCATGGCTGCCACCGCCGGCACGGCCAGCATCAGCGAAAGGATGGGAAAATCGGTCATTGCCATAAAACCTTATCGCTGCCCAAGCCCTTATCGAGTGAGAACCCAGCTCACCGCCGCGACCAGACCTGCCAGCATCCACAGCGCGTAGCTGGTGAGCAGACCGGACTGAATACGGCGTGCAAGGCCGGTGCCCTGCACCACCACCCAGGCCGCACCATTGGGGCCAAAGCGGTCGATGATACCAATATCGCCCTGCTTCCAGAACAGACGGCCCAGCGCAAAGGAAGGACGCACGAACAGGAAGTTATAGAGCTCGTCGAAGAACCACTTGTTGTACACGAAGGTGTGCAAGGGCTTGATCACGCGGACGAAAGCCGCGGGGAAGCCGGGGTTCAGAATGTAAGCATAGATAGCGCCGAGGAAGCCGGTGACCATTACGCCAAACGGCGCCCACTTCACCCACATCGGCACGCCATGCATCGCGTGGATCAGATGTTCGCTGAAGATCAAGCTACCCTTCCAGAATTCACCCTCACCTTCGGAAACGAAGGCATGGTTGAACACGAAACCGGCGGCCACCGCGCCAATGCTGAGAATGATCAGCGGCAGCAGCATAACCAGCGGGCTTTCATGCGGGTGATAGCCAGCGGTGCCGTCATCATGCCCGTGACCATGGTGACGGTCATGCGCGTGATCGTGGCCATGGCCGTGATCGTCATGCACGGCATGCTGGATATGCTCCGACTGCGACCACCGAGCCTTGCCGAAGAAGGTCAGGAACACCAGACGCCACGAGTAGAACGAGGTCAGCAGAGCAGCCGTGATGCCAGCGAAGAAGGCAAAATGGCCAACGCCGGTGCCCGAACCATAAGCAGCTTCAAGGATCGAGTCCTTCGAATAGAAGCCGGCGAAGCCGATCACGTCCACGATACCCACGCCAGTGATCGCCAGCGTACCGGCCATCATAGCATAGAAAGTCAGCGGGATCTTCTTACGCAACGCGCCATAATAGCGCATGTCCTGCTCGTGATGCATCGCATGGATCACCGAACCGGCGCCCAGGAACAGCAGAGCCTTGAAGAAAGCGTGCGTGAACAGGTGGAACATGGCCGCGCCAAACGCACCTGAACCGGCAGCAAAGAACATATAGCCCAGCTGCGAACAGGTCGAGTAAGCGATAACGCGCTTGATGTCCCACTGCGTGGTGCCGATGGTCGCTGCAAAGAAGCAGGTGCAAGCGCCGACGATGGTCACAAATTCCATCGCTGCGGGGCTGGCGGCGAACAAGGGCGACAAGCGGCACGTCATGAACACGCCCGCGGTCACCATGGTGGCGGCGTGGATCAGCGCCGACACCGGGGTCGGGCCTTCCATCGCGTCAGGAAGCCAGGTGTGCAGACCGAGCTGCGCCGACTTACCCATCGCGCCGATGAACAGCAGGATGGCCAGAACCGTCAGCGTATCAAAGCGATAGCCGAGGAAACCGATCGTGCTGCCGGCATGGTTGCCAACATCCGCCAGAATGGCGGGGATCGAAACCGTGCCAAACACCAGATAGACGCCGAAGATGCCCAGCATGAAGCCCAAGTCACCCACGCGGTTGACCACGAAAGCCTTGATGGCAGCTGCCCCAGCGGACGGCTTGCGGAACCAGAAGCCGATCAGCAGGTAGGAGGCCAGACCCACGCCTTCCCAGCCGAAGAACATCTGCACGAGGTTGTTGGCCGTAACCAGCATCAACATCGCAAAGGTGAACAACGACAGGTAAGCGAAGAAGCGCGGCTGATCGGGTTCCTCGCTCATATAGCCCCAGCTATAAAGGTGAACCAGAGCCGACACGCTGGTGATCACCACCAGCATAACAGCCGTCAGCGTATCGACGCGCAGTTCCCAGTCAAAGCTGAGATTGCCCGACTGCACCCACTTGAGCACAGGGACGACAGCCGCCTCGGCATTGCCGCCAAGGAAGCTGATGAAGATCGGCCACGACAGCGCGCAGGAAATGAACAGCGCGCCGGTGGTCAGCACCTTGGCGGGAATGGCGCCAAGGCTTTTGTTACCAAGACCGGCGATCACCGAAGCGATCAGCGGCAGGAAGACAATGAACAGGATGGATTGCACGAGGCTTACCCCTTCATCCGGTTGACGTCGTCCACCGCGATCGAACCACGTGCGCGGAAGTAGATGACGAGGATGGCCAGGCCCACCGCTGCTTCACCGGCGGCCACAGTCAACACGAACATCGCGAAGATCTGACCGACCAGGTCATGCAGGAAGGCGCTGAAGGCCACGAAATTGATGTTCACCGAGAGCAGAATGAGCTCGATAGCCATCAAGATGACGATGATATTCTTCCGGTTGAGGAAGATACCCAGAACGCCAAGCACGAAAAGAATCGAGCTGACGACGATATAATGTTCGATGCCGATCATCAGCGCCCCCTTTACAGCGACACGCCCTTGCCCACTTCGGGCTGGGTGTTGACGGTGGCTTCCTCAGGCCGACGGGCGACCTGCTTCGAAATATTCTGCGGCTTGATCCCGCCACGTTCGCGATGCGTCAGCACAATGGCACCGATCATGGCAACCAACAGCACCACACCGGCAGCTTCGAACAGGAAGAGATAGCGGCTGTAGAGTACAGCGCCGATCGCTTCGATGTTGGGAGCACCAGCCAGCGGCGCGGCGTTGCCATCAGCAACGCCCAGATGCAGCACACCGGCCGAATTCGCGCCAAGGCCCAGCACCAGTTCTGCCAGCAGGATCAGAGCGATGCTCAGACCCAGCGGGAAGTTCTTGACCAGCCCCGCCCGCAAAGTGGCGAAGTCGATGTCGAGCATCATCACCACAAAGAGGAACAGCACGGCGACCGCGCCGACATAAACGATGACCAGCAACATGGCGATGAATTCGGCGCCAATCAGGATCATCAGACCCGCCGCATTAAAGAAGGCGAGGATGAGCCAAAGGACCGAATGCACCGGGTTGCGGGCCAGAATGACCAGCAAACCCGACGCCACCACCAGCGCGGCGAAGAGATAAAAGGCGAGCAGTTGAATCATGATTTCCGTCCCCTGCTGCCTGCCTTAGCGGTAGGGCGCGTCGGCTTCAAGGTTCGCGGCGATAGCACGCTCCCACTTGTCCCCGTTCGCCAACAGTTTAGCCTTGTCATAGAGCAGTTCTTCGCGCGTTTCGGTCGCATATTCGAAGTTCGGCCCTTCAACGACGGCGTCGACCGGGCATGCTTCCTGGCAAAAACCGCAGAAGATGCACTTGGTCATGTCGATGTCATAGCGCGTGGTGCGGCGCGAACCATCGTCACGAGGTTCAGCCTCGATCGTGATAGCCTGCGCCGGACAAATCGCCTCGCACAATTTGCACGCAATGCAACGCTCTTCCCCGTTGGGATAGCGGCGCAGCGCATGTTCCCCGCGGAATCGCGGGCTGAGCGGGTTCTTCTCGTAGGGATAGTTAACCGTCGCCTTTTCCTTGAAGAAATACTTCAGGGTCAAGGCGTGGGCCTTCACAAATTCCCAGAGAGTAAAGCTCTTGATGAGATGCGCGACACTCATGCGCCATACCTCGTAAGCATAAGATAGCCACTGACCATAAAGACGAACAGCAGCGACATGGGAAGGAACACTTTCCAGCCCAGACGCATCAACTGGTCATAGCGGTAACGGGGCACCGTTGCCTTGACCCAGCTGAACACGAAGAAGAAGAAGGCGGTCTTGAGCAGGAACCAGATGATGCCGGGCACGACATAAAGCGGCGCCCAATCCAGCGGCGGCAAGTAACCACCCCAGAACAGCGTCGCATTCAGCGCACACATCAGCAACACATTGCCATATTCACCCAGCCAGAACAGGGCGAAGCTCATCGACGAATATTCGGTCTGATAACCAGCAACCAGTTCCGATTCCGCTTCGGTCAAGTCGAAAGGCGCACGCTGCGTTTCGGCCAGACCGGAAATCAGGAACAACACCCACATCGGGAACAGCAGCGGGTTGAAACCAAAGCCGTTCAAAATGCCGAACACATGCCCCTTCTGCGCCTCGACAATCGTGCCGAGGTTGAACGAGTCCGCCCAGAGCACAACGCAGAGCAGAATGAAGCCGATCGAGACTTCATAACTGATCATCTGTGCCGATGCGCGCATCGCCGAGAAGAAGGGATATTTCGAGTTCGAAGCCCAACCGGCCATGATCGTGCCGTAAACGCCCAGCGACGAAATCGCCAGAACATAGAGGAGGCCCACATTGATGTCGGCCAGAATGGCGCCCGAGTTGAAAGGCACCACCGCCCAGGCCAGCAAGGTCACCGTGAAGGTAACGATGGGGCCGATCAGGAAGATGCCCTTGTTCGCGGCGGTGGGAACGATGGTTTCCTGCAGGAACACCTTCAAACCGTCGGCGAAGGACTGCAACAGACCCAGCGGGCCCACCACGTTGGGACCACGACGCAGCGCCATGGCGGCCCAGATCTTGCGGTCGACATAAATGACCATCGCCACGCTGAGCATCAGCGGCAGCGCGATCAGCAGAATGCCTGCAATAGTAGCGATCAGCCAGGCCGCCTCGAAAGGCAGGCCCAGCGACTGGAAGAAGGCGGTCATTCCGCAGCCTCCGCGAGTTTTTCACCATGCAACAGCTCGGCCGAGCAACGCGCAAGCGTGTCGCTGGAACGGGCGATCGGGTTGGTGAGATAGAAGTCCTTGATCGGATAGGTGATCTGGCCGGAGGCCGAACCGGTAACACCGGCGGGCAGCGCGCCATAATCGACCAGACCTTCCTGCGCGAAAGCAGGAACCTGAGCAAACAGCGCAGCGCGCAATTCGTCAAAGCTGTCGAAACCGACGTTCACGCCCAGCACTTCGGCCAGAGCACGCAAGATCGCCCAATCCTCACGGGCATCACCCGGAGCAAAGACGGCCTTTTCCGCAAACTGCACGCGGCCTTCGGTGTTGACGTAAATGCCGGCCTTTTCGGTGAAGGCCGAAGCAGGCAGGATCACGTCCGCAGCATGCGCACCCTTGTCGCCATGGTGGCCGACATAAACGATCATGCTGTCGGCGAACTTGGTGTAATCCACCTCGTCAGCGCCCAACGAGAGCAGCATCTTGGGCTTGGCAGCGGCCAGATCGGCGATACCGCCAGCCTGAGCATAGCCCAGCATCAGACCGCCCATACGCGAAGCCGCCATGTGCAGAACGTTGAAGCCATTCCACCCCGAACCGTCTTCCAAGGTGCGCACCAGACCCAGCTGATCGCTCACGCCCAAAGCCGCTTCCAGAGCGCCCTTGGCCAGAGCCGCACCGCCAAGGATCAGCGCCGGACGGGTTGCGCCCTGCAGAGCTGACCAAACATGGGCGGGAAGCTGGTTCAAAACCGCAGCATCTTCGCCAAGGAATTCGACCGGATAGGTCGCATCCCAGACGGGGCCAATCGCAAACACCTTGGCGCCGCGCTTCACCGCCTTACGCAGACGGGCGTTCAGCACAGCAGCTTCCCAACGGATGTGGCTGCCCACGATCAGGATGGCATCAGCGCTTTCAATACCGGCAAAGGTGGAATTGAAGTTCACGGCGGCCAGATTGGTCGCGGTATAAGCCAGACCGGTCTGACGGCCTTCCAGCAGCGAGGAGCCAAGGCCAGCCAGCAATTGCTTGGCGGCAAACATGGTTTCCACATCGACCAGATCACCGGCAACCGCCGCCACCGACGAACCCGGCGCGATCTTGGCCACAGCGGCCAAAGCCTCGTCCCAGCTCACAGCCTTCAGCTTGCCATCCAGACGGATGAAGGGCCGGTCAAGGCGACGCTTGGCCAGACCATCGACCATGTAGCGGCCCTTGTCGCTCAGCCATTCCTCGTTCACGTCATCATTGATGCGCGGCAGGATACGCAGAACTTCGCGGCCACGGGCATCCACGCGGATGTTCGACCCCACAGCGTCCGACACGTCGATCGACAACGTCTTCTTCAGCTCCCAAGGGCGAGCCTCGAAAGCATAGGGACGCGAGGTCAAGGCGCCAACCGGACACAGGTCGATCACATTGGCCGACAATTCGTGGGTCGCAGCCTTTTCCAGATAGGTGCTGATCTGCATGTTTTCGCCGCGATACAGCGCGCCGATTTCGTCCACGCCAGCGATTTCCTCGCTGAAACGCACGCAACGGGTGCACTGAATACAACGCGTCATCACCGTCTTGATCAACGGACCCATATATTTCTCGGTCACCGCGCGCTTATGCTCGTGGTAACGCGAAGTGCCGCGGCCATAGGCCACGCTCTGGTCCTGCAGGTCGCATTCGCCACCCTGATCGCAGATGGGGCAATCGAGCGGGTGGTTGATGAGGAGGAACTCCATCACCCCTTCCCGAGCCTTCTTCACCATCTCGCTATCGGTGCGGATTTCCTGACCTTCAGCCGCCGGAAGCGCACAGGAAGCCTGCGGCTTGGGCGGTCCGGGCTTCACTTCCACCAGACACATGCGGCAATTGCCCGCAATGCTCAGGCGTTCATGATAACAGAAGCGCGGAATTTCCTTCCCCGCCAGTTCGCAGGCTTGCAGAACGGTGGCGCCCTGCGGCACCTCGATCTCAACGCCGTCTACCTTGACCTTAGGCATTACTCAGCGGCCTCCTGCAACGCACCGCGCTCTGCGATACGACGCTCAATCTCGGGGCGGAAGTGGCGGATCAGGCCCTGAATAGGCCAGGCCGCCGCATCGCCCAGCGCGCAGATGGTGTGGCCTTCGACCTGCTTGGTCACGTTGAAGAGCATATCGATCTCTTCCACGCTGGCATCACCTTCGCGCAGACGTTCCATCACGCGCCACATCCAGCCCGTGCCTTCGCGGCAAGGGGTGCACTGACCGCAGCTCTCGTGCTTGTAGAAATACGAAAGGCGGCTGATGGCGCGCACGATGTCAGTGGACTTGTCCATCACGATCACGGCTGCGGTGCCAAGGCCCGAACCCAGAGCGCGCAGACCGTCAAAGTCCATTGGCGCGTCCCAGATCTGCTCGGCAGGCACCAGCGGCACCGACGAACCGCCGGGGATAACGGCCAGCAGATTGTCCTTGCCACCACGGATACCGCCGCAATGCTTCTCGATCAGCTCGCTGAACGGGATCGACATCTCTTCCTCGACCACGCAGGGCTTGTTCACATGGCCCGAGATCTGGAACAGCTTGGTGCCCTTGTTGTTCTCGCGCCCAAAGGAGGAGAACCAACCCGCGCCACGACGCAAGATGGTGGGGGCCACCGCGATCGATTCCACATTGTTCACCGTGGTGGGGCAGCCATACAGACCAGCGCCAGCAGGGAACGGAGGCTTCAGACGGGGCTGGCCCTTCTTGCCTTCGATGGATTCGATCATCGCGGTTTCTTCGCCGCAGATGTAGGCGCCCGCGCCGCGATGGACGAAGACGTCGAAATCATAGCCCGAACCGCTGGCATTCTTGCCCACCAGACCGGCGTCATAAGCCTCGGCCACAGCGGCAAACAGCGTTTCGGCTTCACGGATATATTCACCGCGAATGTAGATGTAGGCCGCGCGGGCCCCCATCGCAAAACCAGCCACCAGCGCGCCTTCGATCAGCTTATGCGGATCGTGGCGGATGATTTCGCGGTCCTTGCACGAGCCGGGCTCGGATTCGTCGGCGTTGATAACCAGAAAGCTGGGACGGCCATCGCGGCTTTCCTTGGGCATGAAGCTCCACTTCATGCCAGTGGGGAAGCCGGCGCCACCGCGCCCGCGCAGACCGGAATCCTTGATTTCCTGAATGATCGCGTCGCGACCGCGTTCCAGCAGCGCCTTGGTATTGTCCCAATCGCCACGCGCACGCGCCGCTGCCAGGTTCCACGGCTGGAAACCGTAGACATTGGTAAAGATGCGATCCTTGTCCTGAAGGGCCATGACTTACCACTCCCCCCGATAATCGTGATTTTCCGAAACCATTGCGGTCAGGTTCGACAAAGCTCCGGCCGGTTCCACCGTGTGGCGGCCCGGTTCCTGCGTGCCGGTCTTGGGGCTTTCGCCGCGAGCCAGCGCATCCAGAACAGCGTCCAGACGCTCGGCGGTCAGATCCTCGTAATTGTCATCGTTGATCTGGACCATAGGAGCCGAGGCGCAATTGCCCATGCATTCCACTTCGGTGAAGGTCCAAAGACCATCTTCCGAAACGCCGCCGGTGGGCATCTTGCGCTTCTTGCAAGCCGCGATCAGATCATCCGAACCGCGCAGCATGCAAGGCGTGGTGCCGCAAACCTGCACGTGGAACTTACCCACCGGCACGAGATTATACATCGTGTAGAAGGTAGCCACTTCGATCACGCGAATGATCGGCATGTCAAGATAGGCAGCCACATATTCCATCACGGGAATGGGCAGCCAGCCCTGCGTTTGCGTTTCCGCGCCGACCTGACGCTGGGCCAGATCGAGCAAAGGCATCACAGCCGAGCGCTGACGCCCTTCGGGATAGCGCGCGACAATGACCTTTGCCTTTTCGGCATTTTCCACCGTCCACGCGAAAGCGCCCCAGCGGGCGCGCAATTCCGGCGTGTCCGGATAAAGGTGACGATCAGCCATTAGCGGATGAACTCCACACGGGCGCACTTGTCGCCCTCGAAAGAATAAACGGCGATGACTTCAAACGGCTCGACCAGTTCCGAACCATCCGTTGCCGGACCGCGCGTGACATATTCGCGGAACAGAACATAATTGCCGATCGCCTGCTTCTCGCGGATTTCGGCATGGTTCTGCGGCCATTTGGCAAAGGCTGCGGCCAGACCCGTGCGGGTGCCTTCCTTGCCTTCGCGTACCACAGCACCGCGATAGCCCGCTTCGCAGGCATCATCGGTCATGTAGGACACGTAAAGGTCGGCATCCTGCGCGTTATAGGCCGCGATCATCGCCTCGGCAGTAGCTAGATGGCTCACCGGTCGCACTCCCCGAACACGATATCCATCGCGCCCAGAATGGCGGTGATGTCAGGCAGCATATGGCCACGGGTCATGAAGTCGATCGCCTGCAGATGGCTGAAAGCCGTCGGGCGGATCTTGCAACGATAAGGCTTGTTCGAACCGTCCGAGACCAGATAGACACCGAACTCGCCCTTGGGGCTTTCGGTGGCCACATAGACTTCGCCGGCGGGAACGTGGAAACCTTCGGTGTAGAGCTTGAAATGGTGGATCAAGCTTTCCATCGACTGCTTCATCTCGCCACGCTTGGGCGGAGCAACCTTGCGGTCCAGCGCCATCACGGGGCCCTGCGGCATGTCCTTGATGCACTGCTTCATGATGCGCATCGACTGGCGCACTTCTTCCACACGGCACATCATACGGTCATAGCAGTCGCCGCTCGTGCCCACGGGAACATCAAAGTCCACGCGGTCATAAACGTCGTAAGGCTGGCTCTTGCGGATGTCCCAGGCAATACCCGAACCGCGCAGCATCGGGCCGGAGAAGCCCCAGGCCAAAGCGTCTTCCTTGGTCACAATGCCGATATCGACATTGCGCTGTTTAAAGATGCGGTTGTCGGCAAACAGGGATATCGCGTCTTCGTACAATTCGGGCATGCGCTTATCCAGCCAGGCCGAAATGTCGTCGATCAACTTCTGCGGCACATCCTGATGCACGCCACCCGGACGGAAATAGGCCGAGTGCATACGGGCGCCCGAAGCGCGCTCGAAGAAGTTGAGGCAATCCTCGCGGATTTCGAACATCCACAGCATCGGGGTCATGGCGCCAACGTCCATCACGGCCGAGCCGATGTTCATCATGTGGTTGCAGATGCGGGTCAGTTCCGCAAACAGCACGCGCAGATATTGCGCACGAAGCGGCACTTCCACATTCAGCAGCTTTTCCACCGCCAGAACGTAGGAATGCTCCATGCCGAGCGGCGAACAATAGTCCAACCGGTCGAAATAGGGCAAAGCCTGCAGATAGGTCTTGTGCTCGATCAGCTTTTCGGTGCCGCGGTGCAGCAGGCCGATATGCGGATCCAGACGGGTCACAATTTCACCGTCCAGCTCGGTCACCATGCGCAACACGCCGTGGGCGGCGGGGTGCTGGGGGCCGAAGTTGATGGTGTAATTGGTGATGATTTCATCGCCAGTGGTCGGCGATTCCTCAAGAACGAGTCCGTTCACTTGGAAGCTCCTTCCGCCTTCTCGTCGCCGGGCAGGACATAATCAGACCCTTCCCACGGCGAGGTGAAATCGAACTGGCGCAGATCCTGCGCCAAACGCACCGGCTCATAAACCACGCGCTGTTCCTCAGTGGAATAGCGCAGTTCCTGATAGCCCGTGAGCGGGAAGTCCTTACGGAACGGATGACCTTCGAAACCATAGTCGGTCAGGATGCGGCGCAGGTCGGTATTGCCGGCGAAAATAACGCCATACATATCGAACACTTCGCGCTCCAGCCAACCGGCCACGGGCCACAGACCGGTGACGGTCGGCACGGGCTTGGCTTCGTCGGTCGAGGTCTTGACCAGCAGACGATGGTTTTTCGTCAGCGAGAGCAGCATATAGACCACCTCGAACCGCTCATCGCGATCGGGATAGTCGGCGCCCGCCATCTCCATCAATTGCTGATATTCATGCTCATCGCGCAGGATGCGCAAGGCATCGACCACGCTATCGCGCGCCACGGTGAGGATCACCTCGCCACGCGCCTCGACAGCAGAGACCAGCTTGTCACCCAAAGCGGCGGTCAGCGTATCAATGACGCCTTCGTTCGACGACCAAGTCGGGGCGGAATGCAAAATAGCCATGATGCCTCCCCTTAACGCTCGATCGTGCCGACGCGGCGGATCTTACGCTGCAACTGCATGATACCATACAGCAGCGCCTCGGCGGTCGGAGGACAGCCGGGCACGTAAATATCCACGGGCACGATGCGATCGCAACCGCGCACCACCGAATAGGAATAGTGGTAATAACCACCGCCATTGGCGCAGGAACCCATCGAAATCACCCATTTGGGGTTCGACATCTGGTCATAGACCTTGCGCAGCGCGGGGGCCATCTTGTTGCACAGCGTACCGGCAACAATCATCACGTCCGACTGGCGCGGGGAAGCGCGCGGAGCAGCACCGAAGCGCTCCATGTCATAACGCGGCATGTTGACGTGGATCATTTCCACAGCGCAGCAAGCCAGACCAAAGGTCATCCACCACAGCGAACCGGTACGCGCCCAATGAAAGAGCTCTTCCGTCGAGGTGACGAGAAAGCCCTTGTCGGACACTTCGGCCGAGAGGTCATTGAAGAACGCCTGATCCGGTGGGACCAGGCGACCATTTGCGGCCATGATAGGCTCAAGAGAGGTATTGTTGCTCATTCCCAGTCCAGAGCTCCCTTTTTCCAGGCATAGGCGTAACCGATGATCAGTTCCGCAAGGAACACAATCATGGTGAGCCAACCCGCCCAGCCGGTTTCCTTCAGGCTGACAGCCCAAGGGAACAGGAAGGCGGCTTCCAGATCGAAAATGATGAACAGGATCGCCACCAGATAGAAACGCACGTCAAACTGACTGCGCGGATCTTCAAAGGCGGGGAAACCGCATTCATATTCCGACAATTTGTCCGTTTCCGGCTTGTAAGAGCCGGTCAGACGCGAAACCAAGATGGGCAGGAAAACAAATGCCGACGAGAGCCCAAGGGCAACGCCCAGGAAAATCAGGATCGGCAGATATTGCGCCAGTGTATGCGAAAGGTCGACCAAGAGCTGACTCGCAGTGTTAAGTTGATCTTTTCCGGCCCTAGTCCGGCTTTCGCCCATGCGCAAGTGCCCGTTGGCCCCAATCTGTGCAGGAGCGAAGGCGCAAGGGCATTATCTTTGCGAACGCCTCGCAATAGCATGGATTGCAAGGAATTTTAGCAAGTGTTTCGACGCAGATTGCGTTTAGTGCATTGCAACACTATCTCTTAAATCGAGGTTGGGGCCGGCAGGTGTGCCCCAACATTTGGGAGCCTAAAAATGGCGCAAATTTCTGCCAATGATCCAATTGTTATCCTCTCTTATGCCCGTACCCCGATGGGCGCGATGCAGGGCGCATTGTCCGATGTGCCCGCCACCGAACTTGGCGCAACGGCTGTAAAGGCCGCTGTCGAGCGTGCTGGCGTAAACGGCGAAGATATTGAGCGGGCTTACATTGGCTGCGTGCTTCCCGCAGGTCTGGGTCAGGCTCCCGCGCGTCAGGCGGTGATCAAGGCCGGTCTGCCCAAGTCGGTGCAGGCCACCACGGTGAACAAGGTTTGCGGCTCGGGCATGCAGACGGTGATCATGGCTTCGGAAGCTCTGGCCGCCGGCAGCCTTGATTTCATCATCGCGGGCGGCATGGAAAGCATGACCAACGCACCCTATCTGCTCAAGAAGCACCGCTCGGGCGCGCGTATCGGTCATGACACCGCCTATGACCATATGTTCCTCGACGGTCTGGAAGACGCCTATGAAGGCGCAGCCATGGGCAGCTTCGCGCAGGTTACCGCCAATGATTATGGCCTGACCCGCGAGGAAATGGACGCCTATTCGATCGAATCCCTGACCCGCGCGCAGGCTGCGGTGAAGGAAGGCCGTTTCGCGGACGAAATCGTGCCGGTGGTCATCAAGACCCGCGCGGGCGAAACCATTGTCGATACCGACGAATCGCCTGCCAAGGGCCGTCCCGACAAGATCCCTACCCTGCGCCCTGCCTTTGCCAAGGATGGCACGATCACGGCGGCTTCCTCCTCCTCGATCTCGGATGGCGCCGCCGCCATGGTGCTCAGCCGCCAGAGCGTGGCCGAGGCCAAGGGTTTGAAGCCTGTCGCCGTGGTCAAGGCTGTCGCCGCCCATGCCCATGATCCCAAGCTGTTCACCACCGCTCCGGTGGGCGCCATTCAAAAGGCGCTGGATCAGGCTGGCTGGACCGTGGCCGATGTCGACCTGTTTGAAGTGAACGAAGCCTTTGCCTGCGTGGCCATGTTCGCCATGCGCGATCTGGGCCTTGACCATGCCAAGGTCAACGTCAATGGCGGCGGCACCGCGCTGGGCCACCCGATCGGCGCTTCGGGCGCGCGCATTCTGGTGACGCTGATCGCGGCGCTCAAGGCTCGCGGGCTGAAGAAGGGCGTGGCCGCGCTCTGCATCGGCGGCGGCGAAGGCACGGCGGTGGCGGTTGAACTCGTCTAACCTCTGCCCTGTTTGTTAAAGGAAACGCCCCGTCAGCCATGGCGGGGCGTTTTCGTATCAGCGACTGAAACGTTTGGGATCAAAGGGCGTAGGATCAACCTCCCCCGCCTCCATCCCCAGCAACAGCCGCGCCGCCATATGGGCGGCAGCCGGCGCGGTCTGGATGCCAAAACCGCCCTGCCCCGCGCACCAGAAGAAGTCCGGCACATGTGCGTCCCAGCCATAGGCGGGCACCCGATCCGGCGCGAAACTGCGCAGCCCTGCCCAGCTATGCTCGACACGCTCGACCTGCCAGTCCACCACCTGTTCAAACCGGTCGATGGCGATGGCCACATCCAGTTCCTCTGGCGCTGCATCGCAAGGCGGCACGGCGCGCTCGTCATGCGGGGTCAGCCATAGGCGGCCCGCCTCGGGCTTGAAGTAAAACGTGCCTGACACATCCATCACCAACGGCAGATCAGCCTGTGCCTGCGGCGTCACGCGGATCTGGGCCATGGTGCGCAACAGGGGCTGAATACCCAAAGGCTGCGCCCCTGCGGCCACGGCCACCTGATCGGCCCAAGCCCCCGCCGCATTGACCAGCACCCCGCAACGCAACTCGCGCCCATCGCGCAGGGTCAAAGCCCAAACACCGCACTCACGCCGCGCCGCCGCCAATTCGGCGCGACAGACCAATTCCACCCCGCCCTTGCGCGCCTGCGCCAGATAATGCTGGTGCAGCCCCGCCACATCAATATCGCGGCACGAAGCCTCCCAAGCGCCTGCCACCCATTGCGGATCAAGCCCCGGAACCAGCGCCGCCATCGCACCGCGATCCAGCGGTTCCAGCGCCACACCGCAAGCGGCAAATTCGGCGACAAAGGACTCTAAAGCCGCCACCTCACCTTCCCGCGCCAGATGCAGCCCGCCCCGCTGCCGCAAAAAGCCAAGCCGTTCCAGCTCCGGCCCCGATGCGCTGGTCAAAGGCTGGACCACCGGCCCGCCATAGGTTTCCTGCCAGAAAGCCGCGCTGCGTCCCGTGGCGTGGTAGCCTGCACGGTCCTCCGCCTCCAGCATCACCACGCTGCCCGTGCCCAAACGCGAAAGTTCCGCCGCCAGCGAAGCGCCCGCCATGCCTGCGCCGATAATCGCAATATCGTAATGCTCTTTCATCGCGCGCGACCCAAGCCTTATCCGTCAGCGCGGTCAAGACCATCGCGCGGGCAAAAACCGAATCGGGCGCGAAACTATCACAAAGACATCCCGCCCAATCAGCTACGCGAATATACAGAAGTGATCGGAAAGGCCCTTTCGCGCCATTTTACGGCAATTGGGGGCATCCAAGCCAAAACTTGGTTACTTTTTGCTAATCCCTTGTCGCTAACAATGGCCCTCAGACGGAACATGAGGGTTTCCATGCAAGGTGTATCATTGGTTTACGGATTGCTCGGCGCTTTGGCGCTGGCGCTGCTCGTGGCCGCCTATACCGACATTCGCCGCCGCCAGATCGACAATGCGCTCAATCTGGCCATTGCCGCAGCGGCGCCTGCCTTCTGGTGGGCAAGCCGTTGGGGTTGGGGCGATATTGCATGGCAACTGGGTCTGGCGCTGGCCGCGCTGGTGGTGCTGGCCGGGCTGTTTGCCATCGGCGCCATGGGTGGCGGCGATGTCAAGCTGCTGGTCGCGCTGGCCCTGTGGACCCCGCCCCTGCCCTTTGCCCAGCTGCTGCTGGTGATGGCGGTGGCGGGCGGCATCCTGACGCTGGGCATGGGGGCATGGCATGTGGCCAAACGCCGCCGCGACAGGCTGGCCATACCCTATGGCATTGCCATTGCGGGCGCAGGCCTGTGGGTAATTTGGGCCTACCAGATCCCTCTGGCAGCCCATGCAGCCACCTCTTGAACCTATCTTAACCAATTAACCGGATAATTCCGGCCCATATACCAAGCGCGGACTCTGTCGAAAGTAAACGCGCAAAACCGCAAGGGGGCTGTTAAAGCCATGGAACGTAAGAAGCTGATGCTGTTGTTGGGGGCGACGGTTATGGCCGTGGCGACGGCGATGGCCGCCCGCAGCATGCT
Organism: Novosphingobium umbonatum; assembly: GCF_004005905.1. Lineage (GTDB taxonomy): Bacteria > Pseudomonadota > Alphaproteobacteria > Sphingomonadales > Sphingomonadaceae > Novosphingobium > Novosphingobium umbonatum. The sequence goes on along the minus strand of NZ_SACO01000012.1, from coordinate 75,891 downwards.
GAGCAACAATGGCGCCGCCCCTGCGGTTCAGGCCGCCTTGCCGGTTGCGCCCCGTGGACCGCGCGTGTTGGTGGCCCAGCGCGCTCTTGGCCCCGGCACGATCATCACCGCCGATGCAGTCACTTTTCAGGACTGGCCGCAGAACATGGTGGGCAACGCCTATCTGGTCGATGGCGCGGTGGATATGAACAAGCTGATCGGCACCGTGGTGCGTTATCCGATCACCGCTGGCCAGCCCTTGACGCAAGGTGCGCTGGTGGCACCGGGCGATCGCGGCTTTCTGGCGGCGGCACTGGGCGCAGGGATGCGCGCCGTCACCATCACCGTTTCGGAAAAGAGCGGCGTGGCCGGTTTCATCTTCCCCGGCGACCGCGTGGACGTGATGCTCACCCAGTCGATCAAGGGGTTGAGCGATGCCCAATCGCTCAACGTCACCGAAACCGTGCTGCGCAATCTGCGCGTGCTGGCCACGGACCAGTCGACCGAGAATGAAACCGCCAATGGCAAGACTTTGGTGCGCACCTTCCACACGGTCACTTTGGAAGTAACCCCCAAGATCGCCGAGAAGATCGAAGTGGCCCAAGCGGTCGGTGCGCTCAGCCTGACTTTGCGCCCCTTGGCCGATGGCGCCAATGATCTGGACCGCGCGGTGGCGCAGGGCGCCGTCAAACTGCCCGCAGGCGCAGACCGCAAGGACGAGGAACGCGCTCTGGCCTTTGCCATGACCCGCCCGCAGGACACCGGCAGCAGCCTGACCACCGGCGGCGACATCTCGCGCTTCCAAAGCCGCAGCCTGCCCACGGCTGCTCCGGCGCAGGGTCTGGCCCATGCCGGTGGCGGTATGGCACCAGCCGCGACAGCTCCCGCCCGCCCGCGTGGCGATGCTTTCGGCGTGCGCGTCACGCGTGGCAAGGAAACCCAGACCGTATCCTTCTCCGGCGCTTCGACCCAAGCTAGCGGCGCCCCTGCCAACCTCGGTTTTGATCAGGGGAGCCACTAATGACCCGCTGCCTTTCCACCCTTCTGGCTGTTTCCTCGCTGGCCATGGCTGCCCAGGCCCTTGCGGCCGCTCCTGCCAAGCACAAGCCCGCCGCCCGTATGCCGCTTGTGACCAAGAGCATGGCCAGCAAGGCCCCCGCCAACCAGCCGGTTTTCAATCCCGCGACCAGCGCGGTGGCGATCACCCGCCCCAGCGGCGAAGTGCTGCTCTCGATCGGGCGTGGTCAGCTGATCACCCTGCCCTCGGCCATGAAGGATGTGTTCATCGCCGATGACAAGGTCGCCGATGTGCAGGTCAAGTCCAAGAGCCAGCTCTATATCTTTGGCCGCAGCGCGGGCGAAACCACGCTTTATGCCAGCAATGCCACCGGCCAGATCATCTGGTCCGCCACTTTGCGCGTGGCCAGCAATATTGACAGCGTGGACCAGATGCTGCGCGTGGCCATGCCGGACGCCCGCATCACCGTTTCCACCGTCAGCGCGGGCACAGTGCTGCTGACCGGCATGGTGGGCGCACCCGAGGACGCCGCCGAGGCGCAGCGTCTGGTGCAGGCCTATCTGGGCAAGGACAGCAATGTCATCACCCGCCTGAAAACCGCCACCCCCTTGCAGGTCAATCTGCAGGTCCGCATCGCCGAAGTCAGCCGTTCGATGACCAAGGTGCTGGGCACCAATCTGACGGCCGTTTCCAGCAACAGCGGTGGCGTGCTGTTTGGCGTGGCGCGCGGCAATAATCAGGGCACGATCACCAATCCGCAAGGCGTTGTGCTGAGCGATGCCGCCACCGGCACGATTACCAAGGCCCCCACCATTTACAACATGGCGGGCAATCTGGCCAATTCCACGGCCATCGGCATTGGAGCCAAGGTACTGGGCATGACCCTGCTTGGCTCGTTGGATGCCGGTGAACAGATGGGGCTGGTCACCACGCTGGCGCAACCCAACCTGACCGCTCTGTCGGGTGAAACGGGCGAGTTTCTGGCGGGCGGCGAATTCCCCATCCCCATTTCCTCGGGCCTTGGCACTGTATCGGTGGAATATAAGCGCTATGGCGTCAGCCTGAGCTACACCCCCACCGTGCTGGCCGACGGCCGCATCTCCCTGCGCGTTCGCCCCGAAGTGTCGGAATTGTCCAGCGACGGCGCGGTCACGCTCAACGGTTACACGATCCCGGCGCTCACCACCCGCCGCGCCGAAACCTCGGTGGAACTGGGTTCGGGCCAGAGCCTGATGATCGGCGGATTGCTGTCGAATAAGGCCAATAACACGATCCAGAAAATGCCGGGCGTGGGCGATATTCCCATGCTGGGCAGCCTGTTCAAATCCACCAATTTCCAGCGTGGCGAAACCGAGCTGGTGATCGTGATCACCCCCTATCTGGTCAAGCCGGTCAATGATGGCGAGATCAAGCTGCCCACCGACGGTTTCCAGAACCCCGACGATATCCAGCGCATCTGGGGCAATCAGGTCAGCGATGGCGTGACCGGCGGCAGCCGCGCGCTGCCCAGCGTCGCACCGGAAAAGGTCGAGCCCAAAGCCGCTCCGGTGAAGGTCGGCCTGTCCGATCCGAAATCTGCCCCCAATGCAGCCGCCCCCGGCTTCAGCCTGAATTGAGCGAGACCAGCATGGCCCACCGCAAATCCTCCCTTCTCGTTCTGGCCCTCCCGCTGATGCTGGCTGCCTGTGGCGGCCTGCCCACCAACCGAGCCTTGACCAGCGTCCACCAGCCGGTCGTGACGCATAATGCCTATGCGCTGGATCTGACCACGGGCCCAGGCGGCCTTTCCGCTGGCGAGGCCAAGCGTCTGGATGGCTGGTTCGAGGCGATGAACCTGCGTTATGGCGACCGTATTGCCGTGGATGATCCCTTGCACAGCGAAGCCGTGCTGGCCGCTGTGGCCGATGTGGCCGCGAGGCGCGGTATTGCCATCAACCGCCAGCCCGCCGTCCACGAAGGCTTTGTGCAGGCAGGCAGCGCCCGCGTGGTGCTGACCCGCGCCGCCGCCAGCGTGCCCGGCTGCCCGGACTGGAACGCCAATGCCGAGTTTAACCCCCACAATGCCACCAGCACCAATTTCGGCTGCGCGGTGAATGGCAATCTGGCCGCGATGGTCGCCGATCCGGAACATCTGGTTTCGGGCGCACGCGGCAAGGGCCAGACCGTGGTGATGACCAGCAACAAGGCGATCGACGCCTATCGCGCGGCCAAGCCCACCGGCGAAGGTGGCACGCTGACCCGCAAGGTCTCGACGCAAAGCGGAGGCAATTAAGCGATGAACGCTCCATGGCGCCCCGGCCGCAACCCCGACCGCGACAGTTTTGCCGCCTATGTCAACGACGATGCCACCATCGATGTGCTGCGCCCCCTGGCCGCAGACTTTGGCTGGGCACCGGAAAAATGCCTGAAGGGGGGCTTACGCACCGCGATCCAGTCGCTGGCCGTCACCTCCAGCCCCACCATCCTGGTGGTGGACCTGTCCGAATGCCACGATCCGCTGGGCGATATCGCCTCGCTGGCCGAAGTATGTGAACCGGGCACGGTCGTGATCGCCATTGGTACCATCAATGATGTGCGTCTCTACCGCGAATTGCTGGCCAGCGGTATCCATGATTATCTGTTGAAGCCGCTCTCGGCCTCGATGATGCGCGATTCGCTGTTGCAGGCGCAGGCCGTGCTGGCCGCGCCGCGCGACGGCGAACGCAGCCATCCGCATCTGTCCACCGCGATCATCGGCACGCGCGGCGGGTCGGGTGCTTCCACGCTGGCCACCTCGCTGGCATGGATCTTTGCCCATGATCACCAGCACCCCACCGCCTTGCTCGATCTGGACATCCATTTCGGCACCGGCGCATTGGCGCTTGATCTGGAACCGGGGCGCGGGCTGGCTGATGCTATCGAGAACCCCGCCCGTATCGACAGCCTGTTCATCGAACGCGCGATGATCCGTGCGGAGGACAATCTCTCGCTGCTATCGGCCGAGGCGCCGATCAATCAACCGCTGATCACCGATGGCTCGGCCTTTCTGCGCCTGCAGGAAGAGTTCCGTGACGCCTTCGAGATGACGGTGATTGATCTTCCACGCAATGTCTTGATCAACTTTCCTCATGTGTTGAGTGAAGTGAATGTGGTCATTCTGGCCACCGAATTGACACTGGCGGGGGCACGCGACACGATCCGCATCCTGTCTTGGCTCAAAGCCAACGCCCCCCATGCCCATGTGATGGTGGTGGCCAACAAGGTTCTGGCAGGCACCAATGAAATCAGCCGCGCCGATTTCGAAGCCTCGATCGAACGCAAACTGCTGCACGCCCTGCCCTATGACGCCAAGGGTGCGGTCCATGCCTCCAAGCTGGGCCAGACCTTTGCGCAGGCCAATCCTACCAGCAAGGCGGGCACGGTGATGCGCGAAATGGCCCAATCGGTGCGCGCGCTGATCGAACAGGATGCCGCCCCCGACGGGATGCAGGGCACGCCTGCCAAGGCATCCTTGCTGGGCAAGATCGACTGGAAGGCTTTGCTGGGCCGCAAGGAAAAAGCGACCCAAACGGCGTGAACGGCGGATTACGGGTAAAAGGGCAATAAGCAGCCATGGACATATTCCAGCTTTTGCTGATCACCATTGGACTTGCCGCAGGGCTGGGTCTGGTGGTGCTGGCCATGGGCGGCGGTTCTCCCGACAAGGAAAGCGCGCGCCGCCTGCAAAGCCTGCGCCTGCGCCACACCGATGATGCCGGTGCCAAGGCCGAGGCCCAATTGCGCAAGGCCCTGTCCCAGCGCCGTGGCAACACCGCCGCTGCGCTGGCCGATGCCAACAGCCGCACCGCCGCCCTGATCCAGCGCCTGCATCGCAGCGGCAAGGGCTGGACCCTACAGCAATTTCTGCAGGGATGCGGCGGGGTTGCGCTGGTGGTGGCCTTGGTGGTTTGGCTCAAAAGCGGTTCGCTCCCGCTGGGTCTGGCGGTCGGTCTGGCCGCAGGGGCAGGCATTCCGCATCTGGCGCTGAACTATCTGATTTCCAAGCGCTCCGCCGATTTCAACGCCAAATTTGCCGATGCCATCGAACTGATCGTGCGTGGCCTGCGCTCTGGCCTGCCCGTGTCGGAAACCCTCTCGATCATCTCCACCGAAATCCCCGGCCCCGTGGGCGAGGAATTCAAGCTGGTGTCCGAACGCATCCGCATTGGCCGCACGATGGATGAAGCCTTGCAGGAAACGGCAGACCGTCTGGCGATCCCTGAATTCAACTTCTTCTGCATCAGCCTGGCCATCCAGCGCGAGACGGGCGGCAATCTGGCCGAAACTTTGGCCAATCTGTCGGACGTGCTGCGCAAGCGTAACCAGATGAAGTTGAAGATCCGCGCGATGAGCAGCGAATCCAAGGCCAGCGCCTATATCGTGGGCGCATTGCCCTTCATGGTGTTCTTCATGATCTACATGGTGAACCCGCTCTATCTGGCTGGTTTCTTTGTCGACACGCGCCTGATCATCACCGGCCTTGGCGGTCTGGTCTGGATGGGCATCGGCGTGTTCATCATGGCCAAGATGGTCAGTTTCGAAATCTGAACGGGGGAGAGGAACCCATGCAAACCACCCCCCTGATTTTCGGAATGCAGCCCACCACGCTGGGCACGTTGCTGGCGCTATTTGCGGGCGCGATGATGCTGGTGTCGATCTGGCTGGCGCTGGGCGTGCGCGATCCGATGACCAAGCGCGTGAAAGCGTTGAACGAGCGGCGCGAGGAATTGAAGGCGGGCATCGTTGCCCATACGCCCAAAAAGCGCACCTCGATCGTCCGCCGCAGCGAGACAACCGACACGATCCGCGCCATTCTCGACAAGTTGAAAGTGTTGCAGGACAGCCAATTGGCCGAAGCCCAGCAAAAGCTGGCGCAGGCGGGCATCCGCAACAAGGAATGGGCCGTGGCCATCATCTTTGGCCGCATGGTGGCGCCGATCATTCTGGGCGGCACGGCGGCCATCTTCATCTATGCTCTGAATGAATTCCCCGAATGGTCTGATTTCAAGAAATTTCTGGCCTTCGCCGCCATGGTGATCGGCGGCTATAAAGGCCCGGACATCTATGTGCAGAACATGGTGACCAAGCGCACCGATGCCATCCGCAAGGGCCTGCCCGATGCGCTGGACCTGTTGGTGATCTGCGCCGAGGCGGGCCTGACCGTGGACGCTGCCTTTCAACGCGTGGCGCGCGAACTCAACCGCGCCTATCCCGAATTGGGCGAGGAATTCTCGCTGACGGGTATCGAACTGTCCTTCCTGACCGAAAGGCGGCAGGCGTTCGAAAATCTGGCCTATCGCGTGGCGCTGGATTCGGTACGCGGGGTGACCACCACCATGATCCAGACCGAGCGCTACGGCACGCCTCTGGCCAGCGCCCTGCGCGTGCTGTCGGCTGAATTCCGCAACGAGCGTATGATGCGCGCCGAGGAAAAAGCCGCCCGCCTGCCCGCGATCATGACCGTGCCGCTGATCCTGTTCATCCTGCCGGTGCTGTTCATCGTCATTCTGGGTCCGGCATCCTGCTCGATCGCCGACGCTTTCAACAAATAATCAGCGCAACACCCGCCCCGCCACCGCGTCCAGCATCGCCATCATGCGGGAATCGCGCGCGGCGGGCGCGGTGGCCAGCGCTGTATCCAGCGTGGTGTCAATCGGGCTGGCCACGCGTTCAGACGGCAACAGCGCGGCAAAGGCCCGCACCGCTTCGCGCGCCAAGGCGGCATTGGCCTTCATGATCGCAAAGACCTCCGCCGCTTCGACGCCCGCCGCATCCTCGCGCCATGCGTCATAATCGGTAACCATCGCCAACATCGCATAGGGCAGCTCCGCCTCACGCGCCAAACGGACTTCGGGAAAGGCGGTCATGCCGATCACATCCGCGCCCCATTGGCGATAGAGGCGGCTTTCGGCGCGGGTGGAAAATTGCGGGCCTTCGATGGCGACATAGGTTCCGGTAGGATGCACCATCCCGCCTGCCTGCCGCGCGGCCTGTATCAACAGCTCCGCCAAGCGGGGGCAGACCGGATCGGCAAGGCTGACATGGGCCACCAATCCGGGGCCAAAGAAACTGCCCACGCGCCCCTGCGTGCGGTCGATCAATTGGTCTACCGCCACAAATTGCCCCGGCGCATAGGCCTCCTGCAAGGAACCGACAGCCGATAGCGAGAGCAGGTCCGTCACGCCGCAACGCTTTAACGCATCAATATTGGCGCGGAAATTGACCGCAGAAGGTGGCAAGGCATGACCCCGACCGTGGCGCGGCAGAAAGGAGAATTTGACGCCACCCAGCCAGCCCTGCGTCACCGGACCACTGGGCGCGCCGAACGGGCTTTCCACGGCAATCTCCTGCGCGTTGTCCAGCCCCAGCCCTTCGGCCAGCCCCGAACCACCGATCACGCCAATGTGCCAAGAACGAGCCATTTCCTTCATCTCCCGTGCATCCTTCATCGCGCAATCTGCGCAAACCTCTTGCCAATGCCGCAGGCCTTGGAGAATAATCAAATTCTAACAGGAGCTTATGACCGTGATGCAACTCATCGGCCAATATGACAGTCCCTTTGTCCGGCGCGTGGGCGTTGCCCTCATGCGCTATGGCATGGATTTTGACCATGTGCCTTTTTCGGTGATGGGCGATGGCGAGAAATTCGCCCAGTTCAACCCGCTCAAACGCGTACCAACGCTGGTGCTGGACAGCGGGGAAGTGCTGACCGAAAGCGGCGCGATCCTTGACTATCTGGACGAAACCCATGGTCGCAACCGCGCCTTGATCGCGCAGGATGGCCGCGCCCGCCGCGCCGCATTACAGCGAATCGCGCTGGCCACCGCCATTGCCGACAAGGCGGTCGCCTATTTCTACACCAAGCGGTTTGGCGGCGAAGTAGACCCATGGTTTGCCGCAAGATGCGAGGAACAGATTATCACCGGCCTGCACGCCTTGAACATCCACTGCGCGGATCGGCATGGCAATTGGTGGTTTGGCGCCGATCCGGGCCATGATGATATTGCGGTCGCCTGCGTGGCGCGCTTCCTGTCGGAAGCCTATGCGCCGCTGGTCCGATTATCGGATTATCCCGATCTGGAGGACCATTCCCGCCGCGCGGAAAACCTGTCGGAATTCATCCAGATCCAGCAGCCGTTTCTGGCGCCTGCCTAAGAGCCAAGGGCCGGAGAAGGAAGTCCCGCTCCGGCCCCGTCAACTTAATCGACGTAATGCGCCGTGGTCTTGGCGCGCACTTCCTCGGCGGTAACGCCGGGGGCCAGTTCGACCAGCTTGAACGGGCTGTCATGGTCGGGCCGCTGGAACACGGCCAGATCGGTGACGATCATATCCACCACATTGCGCCCCGTCAGCGGCAGGGTGCAGGCGGGGATGAATTTCGCGCTGCCATCCTTGGCATTATGCTCCATCACCACGATGATCTTTTTCACGCCCGCGACCAGATCCATCGCGCCGCCCATGCCCTTGATCATCTTGCCGGGGATCATCCAATTGGCAATGTCGCCATTTTCCGACACTTCCATCGCGCCCAGCACGGTCAGGTCAATATGCCCGCCACGGATCATGGCAAAGCTCTGCGCGCTGTCGAAATAGGCCGAATGGGGCAACTCGCTGATCGTCTGCTTGCCCGCATTAATCAGGTCCGCGTCAATCTCGTCGGCATAAGGGAAAGGGCCGATGCCCAGCATGCCGTTCTCGCTCTGCAGCGTCACGGTCAGGCCTTCGGGCACATGGTTGGCCACCAAAGTGGGAATGCCAATGCCAAGGTTCACATAAAAGCCGTCCTGCAGCTCGCGCGCGGCGCGGGCGGCCATCTGGTCACGAGTCCAAGCCATTATGCCTGCTCCCTTTCGCGTACAGTGCGGAATTCGATCTTCTTGTCATAAGGCGCGCCCAGCACGATACGCTGCACATAGACGCCGGGCAGATGGATCGCGTCGGGGTCCAACTGGCCCGCCTCGACGATTTCTTCCACTTCCACCACCGTCACCTTGCCGGCGGTGGCAGCAGGCACGTTGAAATTGCGCGCCGTCTTGCGGAACACCACATTGCCGGTCGTGTCGGCCTTCCAGCCCTTCACAATGGCCAGATCGGCGAAAATGCCCTGCTCCAGCACATATTCCTGACCGTCAAACACCTTGGTTTCCTTGCCCTCGGCCACCAGAGTGCCAACGCCCGTCTTGGTGTAAAAGCCCGGAATGCCCGCACCGCCCGCGCGCAGACGCTCGGCCAAAGTGCCCTGCGGGGTAAATTCCACCTCCAGTTCACCGGCCAGATACTGGCGCTCGAATTCCTTGTTTTCGCCCACATAGGACGAAATCATCTTCTTCACCTGCCGCGTGCGCAGCAGCTTGCCAATGCCTTCATTGTCGATACCGGCATTGTTGCTGGCAAAGGTCAGATCCTTCACGCCGCTGGCCTGAATCGCATCGATCAGCCTTTCGGGAATACCGCAAAGGCCAAAACCGCCGCTGGCGATCAACAGGCCATCCCGCAACAAACCTTCCAGCGCCGCTTCGGCACTGGGGTAAATCTTGCTCGCCATAAAACTCCCTCTCGCTGGGACTGTATTTGCGGCGCAACCTATCGCGGGAAATTCATGTGTTCTAGTGATAGTTTTTTTGGTTTATTGATAGGGGATGGTGATGAATTATGCCTCCGGCGGGCAAAGGGCGGGGGCCCTTTGCAATCCCATTAATGGAATGCGCTGAGATGGAATTGTCGCGCATGGTTGAAGCGCCGCAGGCTTTTAAAGCCGCTTCGCGGAAGGGCTAGGCAACCGCAGCTTTAATACCCAACCCCATATCGGGATTGCAAAGGGCCCCCGCCCTTTGCCCGCCGGAGGCAAACCATGAACCGCATCGCCCTCTACCACCTCGAAACCCTGCTCTGGATCGCGCGGCTTGGCACATTTGCGGCGGCGGCGGAAAGGCTGAACACCGCGCAGCCCACCATATCGGCGCGGGTGCGCGAACTGGAGGCGCAGATCGGCTACCCCTTGTTCCGGCGCGAAGGGCGGCGGATGCTGCTGACGGTGCGGGGGCGGCAATTGGTCAGCGATTGCGAACCTTTATGGGCCGCGCTGGAACGCACTTTGGCCGCCGATGGCCTGTCGGGGGCGCGGGGTATCGTGCGGATCGGCACGGGGGAGATAGCGGCGGCTTCCTGCCTGCCCGAATTTGTCGCGGCGGTGGAACGCGATTTGCCCGGTGTCACGCTGGACATTGGCATCAGCCTGACCGCGCAATTGCTACAGGACCTGCTGGGCGCGACCTGTGATCTGGTGCTACTGGCGGGGCCTGTGGCAAGTCCGGGCGTGCGCACCGCCTCGATTGGCGCTGTAGCGCTGGAATGGCTGGGCGCGCCTGCTACAGCCGCCGCCGTGGCGCAGGGCAGCCAACCGCCAGTATGGTCGCTGCCGCGCCACTCGCCTTTGCACCAATTGATGCTGGCCGCGATGGAGGAACGCCCCTCCCCGCCGCCCGCCATCCGCACCTGCAACAATGTCCGCACCTTGATCGATATTGTCGCCGCGGGCCAAGGGGTCGCCCTGCTGCCCGAAGCCATGACGCGGGAGGCCTTGGCCGCTGGCCGCCTCGCCCGCGTCTGGCCCAGCCCCAAGGGGCGGATCGAATTTCAGGCCGCCATCCGTGCAGAGGAAAGCGACCCTGTGGTGCTGGAACTCTTCCGCCGCGCCAGCCTGTTGCGCATGGACGGTTAAAGCGACCTCACCGTCACGCTGACCGAAGCCAACCCATTATCCACCGCCTCCGGCTTGTCGATCCGCACGCGAGCCCAACGCACCACGCCTGCCTCGCGGCCAAAGGACAGGCAGGCCACGGCCAATTGGCGCGCAAAACTCTCGATCAGATCGATATGTTCGCGCGCCAATTGCTCGGCCGCCGCGCCAATGGCGCGATAATCGACCGTATCCTCCAGCCTTTCCACCGCGCCGCAACCCAGACCCAGCTCGGTCCAGATCACCAGAGGTTGCCGCCGCCCGATCTCGCCATGGTTGACGCCGACGGCTGCCATCACCTCGAAACGGTCCAGCCGAACCACGGTTTCCTCCACCACATAGGCAGCAGAAACCGCAGGGCGCAGCGCAGCCAGCGCGTCCATCACGCTTAGGCCGGAAACACGACCGTGCGCGATCCGTTCAGGAACACGCGGTCTTCCAGATGGGCACGCACGGCGGTGGCCAGCACGCGGCGTTCGATATCGCGGCCCTTGCGCACCAGATCGTCGGGCTCGTCCGCATGGCTGATCAGGCCCACATCCTGCGCAATGATCGGGCCTTCATCCAGATCGGCGGTCACATAATGCGCGGTGGCGCCAATCATCTTCACCCCGCGATCATGGGCCTGATGATAGGGTTTGGCGCCCTTGAAACCGGGCAGGAAGGAGTGGTGGATATTGATGCAACGGCCCGACAGGAAAGCGGCCATGTCATCGCTCAAAATCTGCATATAGCGCGCCAGCACCACCAGATCGGCGCCAGTTTCGTTCACGATTTTCTTGATGCCCGCTTCCTGCTGCGACTTGGTGTCCTTTGTGATGGGCAGATGGTGGAAAGGCAGATCGCCGATCAGCGAGGTGGTCAGCACGCTTTTGGGATGGTTGGAGACAATGCCCACCACATCCATGTCCAACTCGCCAATGCGCCAGCGATAGAGCAAATCGCCCAGACAATGGTCGAACTTGCTGACCAGCAGCAGCACCTTCTGCCGCTCGTCCTTCACCCGCAGGCTCCAGTCCATGGCCAAAGGTCCGGCCAGCTCGGCGAAATGTTCACGCCATTGCTGCGCCGTATCGCCATCGGGCAGCGAAAACACCACGCGCATGAAGAAACGGTCGGTCAACCGGTCGTTGAACTGCTGCGCATCGGTAATATTGCCACCACGGCCCGCCAGATAGCTGGCCACGCGGGCCACCAGACCCGGTTGGTCGGCGCAGGACAGACTCAGCGTACAAACAGTGCTCACTTAGCGTTTCCTTTCTCTCTCCCAAGGCGGTGCTTATGACCGCTCTTTCCGCCGGTCAGCACGCATGGCGCGCCACCGGCACGCTATCTCTCAACCGTGACTGGCGCGATATTGCGCGATCCAGTTCACCGTTTTTTCCAAACCGCCAAAGGGATAAAAATGCAGGCGAACCGGTCCATGCCCCTCGCCCAGCCCCTTGGCAAGAGCATCGACCAGCTTGTCCGGCCCCGCACTGCCCAGCAGGGCGGTGATGGAGATGCCATATTTGGCCAGAACCGATGCCGAAGCCCCCACCCCGCAACGCGCGGCAAAGCGCATCAAAGTCTTGATCCCCGCAGGGCCGGGCACGCCGATCCGCACCGGCGCGGCAATGCCCCGATCCCGCAATTCGCCCAGCCATTCCAGCGCCGCATCGGGATCAAAACCGAATTGCGTCACTACCAGAGGCGCCATGCCGCGTGCGGTAATATCGGTGCATTTGCGGGCCAGCACGTCCCAGCACTGCTCCTTGGTCATATTGGGATGGCCTTCGGGATGGCCGCCCACGCCAATCGCCTTGATCCCCGCCTTTTCAAACAGGCCGGTAGCGATCAGGGCGCTGGAATCCTCATAAGGCCCCGCCGCCCTGTCCGGATCGCCCGCAATCACGAAACAGCGGCGAACACCGGCGCCTTCCACCACGGCGGCCAGATAATCGGCAAATTCAGCCTCGCTGGTGATCCGGCGGGCCGAGAAATGCGGCATGGGTTCAAAGCCCAGATCGCGCACCGCCTTGGCCGCGGCAATGCGCGCAGGCGCTTCCTCGCCCGGCAGGAAGGTGACGGCAATCGGCGTTTGCGGCGGGATATTCGGCGCGGCGGCGCGCAGACTGTCCACATCCTTGGCCGTGATTTCCAGCGAGAAGCCATCGGTAATCCCGTCTGGCGCCTTTTCCCAATTGGGGTGGATTTGCGATAATGCCACCATCGTCCTCATCCCTTTTTGCTGCGGTCCACCATCGAGCAGGGTCTGCATGGGGCCGTATTATTTTGTAAGCTACACATACTAATATGCCGAAGCAAGCCCATCGCGTGAATTTGGCTGCACCGTTGAAACCCCTCTAGCGCAGGTCGTATTTTTCGGATAGATGATTTTTTCACGAATGAGAATTTTTCCGAGGCCAGTACCAAAACAATGATGTCTGAAACCCTGCCTCTGCTGCTGGTGCCCGGCCTGATCTGCGATTCGCGGGTCTTTGCCGCGCAGGCCGCCGCCTTTCCGCAGGCCCAATGCCTTGGCGGTTGGGGCGCTTGCGACAGCCTGGCCGCCATGGCGCAGCGCCTGCTGGACAAGGCGCCGGAACGCTTTGCGCTGCTGGGTCATTCGATGGGCGCGCGGGTGGCATTGGAGGCCTATCGCATGGCGCCGGAGCGAATCGACAGGCTGGCGCTGGTCTCCACCGGCACGCATCCCGTGGCACAGGGCGAGGCAGAAAAGCGCTATGCTTTGCGCGATCTGGGGCGCGAACAAGGCATGGCCGCGCTAGTCGACCAATGGCTGCCGCCGATGATCGCGCCGGACAACCGTCCGGCGCTCTATGCGCCTTTGCACGCCATGGCGGCGGAGCAAGGCCTGCCTGCCTTCGAGGCCCAAATCACGGCGCTGTTAAGCCGCCCGACGCTGGAAAGCCTGCTCCCCACCATCACCTGCCCGCTGCTGTCCTGCACCGGCGCGCTGGACGCATGGAGCCCGCCCGCACAGGCGCAGGCGATTGCCGATGCCGCCCCCCGCGCCACGCTGGAGATTATCCCGGAGGCCGGCCATTTCCTTCCCATCGAGCGAGCCGAGGCCTTTAACGCCGCCATCGCCCGCTGGCTGAACATCCACCCCTGATCCCATATAAGAGGAGAGCCTGAGACCATGACCCAATCCCTGCAAGCTGTGCTGGATTCCAGCGGCGATATTGTCGAGCTGCTGCGCAATGCGCAGGTAGGCCCCAATGTCTATCCGGGCGTTCCGGCCGAATATTCCAACTGGCGCGTGGAACAGGCCGCATGGGCGAAAACCGCCGTGCTGTTCAACCAGTCCTATCACATGGTCGATCTGGAAGTGTCGGGCCCCGATGCTTTCGCCATGCTCAACTATCTGGGCATCAACAGCTTCAAGGGCTTTGTGCCCGATCGCGCCAAGCAATTCGTGCCCGTCACGCCCGAAGGCTATGTAATCGGCGACGTGATCCTGTTCTATCTGGCCGAAAACCTGTTCAATCTGGTAGGCCGAGCTCCCACGATCGAATGGATCGAATATCACGCCCAGACCGGCAAGTGGGACGTGAAGGTCGAGCGCGACGAGCGCTGGGCCATGCGCAATGATGGCAAGCGCAAGAATTACCGCTTCCAGTTGCAGGGCCCCAACGCCATGGCGGTATTGTCCAAGGCCTTGGGCTATGAAGCGCCCAACCTCAAATTCTTCCACATGACCACGCTGGAATTCGGCGGCGCCAAGGTGCGCGCGCTGCGTCACGGCATGGCGGGCCAGCCCGGCTATGAACTGTTCGGCCCTTGGGAAGATTATGCTGCCGTGCATGGCGCGCTGGTCGAGGCGGGCAAGGATTACGGCCTGACCCTGTGCGGTGGGCGCACCTATTCGTCCAACACGCTGGAATCGGGCTGGATCCCCTCGCCTTTGCCCGCGATCTACACCGGCGAATCCATGCGCGAATATCGCGAATGGCTCTCGGCCAATTCCTACGAGGCCAAATGCTCGATCGGCGGCTCTTATGTGCCGGAATCCATCGAGGGCTATTACCTGACCCCGTGGGATCTGGGCTATGGGCCGTTTGTGAAGTTCGACCATGACTTCATCGGTCGTGAGGCGCTGGAAGCCAAGGCCGCTGGCCCGCATCGCCGCAAGGTGACGCTGGCGCTGGATGGCGAAGATGTGATGCGCGTGCAATCCTCGGCCCTGTCCAAGGGCGAGCGCGCCAAGTTCATGGAATATCCCAGCGCGGTCTATGCCATGCATCCGTTTGATCAGGTATTGCAGGATGGCAAGCTGGTCGGCCTGTCGACATGGATCGGCTATACCGCCAATGAAGGCAAGTTCCTGACGCTGGCCATGGTGGATGAAAGCGTGGCCACGCCGGGTACCGAAGTGACGCTGCTGTGGGGCGAACCCAATGGCGGCACGCGCAAGCCCACCGTGGAGCCCCATGTGCAGACCGAAATCAAGGCGGTGGTAGCCCCTGTGCCCTATTCGGAAGTGGCGCGTGACGCCTATGCCGATAGCTGGCGTAACCGCCCCGCTGTTCTGGCCGAAGCCTAAGCAACACAAGGCGCGCAGGGGGTTTAACCGCCCCCTGCGCTGCCGAACCGATTAAGCCAGAAAATCCACGATCCCCTGCCCCAGTTCTTTCTGGGTCACGCTGCTCATATGGTTGCCGGGGATTTCGACATAGCGCGCATTGGGCAAAGCCTGCGCCAGACGCGGCGCGCTACCATTATCCTGATCGACATCGCCGCAGATCACCAAAGTCGGCATCGTGATATCGCCCAATTGTTCGGGCGGCGTATCATCCACGCTGCCCAGCAGATGACCGGCAGCGATCAGATCCACCTTCTGCGCTTTCATGAATTGCTGCGCCACATAGGCCGGATCACCATGCTTGATCGTGCCATAGCGGGCGATAGCATCCAGAAAGAAAGCGCTGCGCTTGGTCCAACCGGCCAGCCCTTCCAGCCCCATACCGGCCAGAATCAGGCGGCGCGGCTCCAGCCCCGCCAGCACGGCGCGGGTGGCCGTGCGCGAGCCCAGCGAGAAGCCGCCAAGGTCAAACCCGCCCGCCTCCAGCCCCAGATGGCGCGCCAGCATCAAGGCATCGGTCACCAGCACATCTTCGGGATAGGCGGTGGCGTCATGGGGCGCCTCGCTCATGCCATGGGCGCGCAGGTCGGGCATGATCACTTCAAACCCCGCCGCCGCCAGACGCGCGGCATGGCCATATTTCACCCAATTGATCGCGGCCGAGGAAAACAGCCCATGGATCAGCACCAAAGGCCGCCCGCTACCCATCCGGTGCAAAGCCAGTCGCGTCCCAGCCCAGCCACGGTAAAACTCGGTGGTCAGCTCTTCACTCATGCCTTGCTCCTTGATGCGCGCATAAAAAAGCGCCGCCAGAAGGGCCTTAACCCCGCCAGCGGCGCCTTTTCAAGCCTTACAGCCGTTCAAAAAGGCTCAGCCCTTCTTCAGATGGCGGCGGCCCAGCAGTTCGGCAATCTGCACCGCGTTCAGTGCAGCGCCCTTGCGCAGGTTGTCCGACACGCACCACAGCGACAGGCCGTTGTCGACCGTGCTGTCTTCACGCACGCGCGACACGAAGGTGGCGAAATCGCCAACGCATTCCACCGGCGTCGAGTAACCGCCGTTTTCGCGCTTGTCGATCAGCATCACGCCCGGGGCTTCGCGCAGGATGTCCTGAGCTTCGGCCGCGCTGATTTCTTCTTCAAACTCAATGTTCAGCGCTTCGGAGTGACCGATGAACACCGGCACGCGCACGCAGGTCGCGGTCAGCTTGATCTTGGGGTCGAGGATCTTCTTGGTCTCGGCCACCATCTTCCATTCTTCCTTGGTGTAACCATCATCAAGGAAAACGTCGATATGCGGGATCACGTTGAACGCGATCTGCTTGGTGAACTTCTTGGGCTCGACCGGATCGCCCACAAAGATCGCGCGGCTCTGTTCGAACAGCTCGTCCATGCCTTCCTTGCCCGCGCCGGAAACCGACTGGTAGGTGGCAACCACAACGCGCTTGATCTTCGCCTTGTCATGCAGCGGCTTCAGCGCCACCACCATCTGCGCGGTCGAGCAGTTGGGGTTGGCGATGATGTTGCGCGCCTTGTAACCGTCGATCGCGTCGGGGTTCACTTCGGGCACGATCAAAGGCACATCGGGGTCCATGCGGTAGAGCGAGCTGTTGTCGATCACCACGCAGCCCTGCGAAGCGGCCTTGGGGGCGTAAATCTTCGTCGGGCCCGAACCTGCGGCAAACAGGGCGATGTCCCAACCGGTGAAGTCGAAATGTTCAATGTTCTGAACCTTCAGCTTCTTGCCGGTTTCGCCAAAGTCGATCTCGGTGCCCTGCGAACGGGGCGAAGCCACCGCTGCCAGTTCGGCAATGGGGAATTCACGCTCGGCAAGGATGTTGAGCATTTCGCGGCCCACATTGCCCGTGGCGCCAACGACGACTACCCGATAACCCATTGTACTACTCCTGATGCCCTTCAAGGGCCCTGTTTCACGCGGCCTGAGACGCAAAGCCGCATTACACAACTGGCAGTTTAATTACGGCGGCGTCACTCCATGCCGTGCCAGGAAAGCGAAAATCGAGTTCCACAGATGGACGCTCACCTTGGGCCCGCCTACGCGATGTGTATGCCCCGGGTAAAGCATCATTTCAAAGGGCCGCGCATCATTCTGCATCTTTGCGATGAAGGCGGAGGAATTTTCGAACACCACATTGTCGTCCGACAGGCCATGTATTAGCAACAAGGGGTCGCGGATGGCCGCCGCCTTGTCGATGGCATTGGACGCCTGATAGGCCTGCGGAACCTGTCGCGGATCGCCCATATAGCGCTCGGTATAATGGGTGTCATACAATTCCCATTTGGTCACCGGAGCGCCCGAGATGCCCGCCGCATAGACGCCCGGATTGGCCTCCAACATCTTGAGCGTCATATAGCCGCCATAGGACCAGCCATAGGTGGCAATCTTGGCCGGATCGACAAAAGGCAGGGACTTGAGATAGTTAGCCCCCGCCAATTGGTCGGCCACTTCCACCGTGCCCATCGCGCGCCAGATCTGGCTTTCGTAATCCACCCCGCGATTGGCGCTGCCGCGATTGTCGATCTCGAAATAGATATAACCCTTGGCCACAATCGCCTGCGCCAAGGCGCCGGTCCAGCCCTTGTTGACCACTTGGCTATGCGGCCCGCCGTAATGTTCAAAGAACACAGGGTAGCGCTTGCCCGGCTCCATCACCGGGGTGATCATCTTCCAATGCAGATCACTGCCATCGTCAGCCTTGATCGTGCCAAAAGTCGGCGCGCGATGGCTGCCAAGGAAAGGCGCGTAGGGATGCGCGCCCTCGACCTTGTTTTCCTCCACCCAAGCCAGACGCTTGCCGCTGACATCGGCCAGATAGGTCTGGGCAGGCTGGTTCTGCCCGCTGCGGGTGACCACCAGAGTATGCCCGCTGCGGTCGACGCTGGCGGCATTCATAAAGCCCAGCTCGGTCAGGCGATGGGGCTGAGCGCCCTTGGCCTTATAGTCCAGCGCATAGACCTGATGCGCCAACACATCATCCTTGGTGCCGGTAAAGAACAGCTTGCCTGCCTTCTCATCCACGCCATCCAGCGAGGTCACCATCCAGCGCCCTTGGGTCAGCTGGCTCCAGTGCCCATCGGCCAGACGATAGAGATGCCCGAAACCATCGCGCTCGCTCCACCAGATCAGGCTGCCGTCCTTCAGGAATCGATAGGAATCCGACAGGTTAACCCAGCTCTTCTCCCGCGCCTTTTCCGAAAACAGCACGGTCGAGGCGACTGTTGCCGGATCGACCTTGAGCATATCAAGCTGCGTCTGCGCGCGGTTCTGACGCTGGACATAAAGCGCCTTCCCATCCGGCGCCCAATCAACGCGGGCAAGGTAAATGTCTGGGTCCGCGCCCAGATCGACCTTCACCGGAGCGCCACCCTTGGGCGAGACGATGTAAAGCGAAACTTCCGCATTGGGCGTGCCAGCGGCAGGATAGCGCTGGTCGAACACTTTGGTGCCGGTTGCGCCAATCGCCGCGCGGGTGACAATGCCCACCTTGGCTTCGTCAAAGCGCTCGACGGCAATATGCTGGTCATCGCCCGACCACCAGCTACCGGCCATGCGCGCCATTTCTTCCTGCGCGACAAATTCCGCCTCGCCCCAATGCACCGTCTCGCTGGCCTCGGCAGGGGTAACCGGCGTGGGCGCACCGCCCGCCACCGGCACCACCCAGAGGCGACGATCGCGCACAAAGGAGACAAAGCCGCCCTTGGGGCTGAGGCGCGGGTTAAGGCTGTCGGCGCCAGCGCCTTCGACCTTGCGCACCGAACCATCAAGGCCCGCCAAAAACAATTCGCCATCCAGCGGCACCAGAATGGTCTTGCCATCGGCGGCCCAAGTATAGCTGATAATGCCTTTCAGATCGCCAACACGAGCGCGCTCGCGCTGCATCTTCTCCGCTTCCGACAGGCTGCGGCCCGAGGACAGCTTGAGCGAATCCACCAGCATCCGCCATTCGCGCTTCTCGCGGTCATAGCCCCACAGGTCATAACGCTCGCGATCCTCGGCGCGGTTACGCAGCAAGGTCAGATAGCGCCCGTCCGGCGACAGCTTCACCCCGCGCGGCGCAGGGCCATTGAGCGAGGGACTGGCAAACACCCGCTCCAGCGTCAGCGAAGAGGCCACAGGCGCGCTCACAGCAGCTTGCTCGGCATAGGCTGGCACAGTGGCGCAGAGGGCAGCGCCAAGGAATGTGGCGGCAAGCAAAAGAGCAGCGTGGCGCATGGCAAGGTCTGACGTCCTGTCAAAAAAGCGGGAAAAGGATGGCATGCATAAGCAAAAGGCGCCCCGACAGCCAGTGCCGAGACGCCTTTCACGAATTTCCGTAATACGGCTAAAGGGACTAGTCCCTTTCGGCTTAGCCAGCCGTGCGCGGATCGCGACGTTCGGCAATACGGGCGCGCTTGCCGGTGCGGCCGCGCAGGTAATACAGCTTCGCACGACGCACGACACCACGGCGGACCACGGTGATCGATTCGGTGTTGGGCGAATACAGCGGGAATACGCGTTCCACGCCTTCGCCGAACGACATCTTGCGCACGGTGAAGTTCGAGTTGATGCCGCGGTTCGAGCGGGCAATGACAACGCCTTCATAGGCCTGAACGCGGGTGCGCTCGCCTTCCACCACCTTCACGCCAACGCGAACGGTGTCGCCGGGGCGGAATTCGGGGATGTCCTTGCCAGCCTTGGCGATTTCTTCGGCTTCGATCTGCTGAATCAGGTTCATTTAACCCAAGTCCTTACCATTTTGCCGCGCGCCAGAGGCAGACAGGCCCCGATCGCTACCATAGCGATCCCAAAGGTCCGGCCTGCGTGACCGAGTGTCGGCTTGCGCCATGGCTTGACGCCATTTTGCAATTTTACCGTGATCCCCCGATCGCAGCACTTCAGGGATCAAATGCCCCTCCCACTCTTGTGGTCGGGTATATTGGGGATATTCGAGCAGCCCGCTTTCGAACGACTCATCATCCCCACTGGAAGCCGCGCCCATTACGCCGGGAAGCAGCCGAATGCAAGCATCCAGCAGCATCAGCGCGGCAGGCTCGCCGCCCGAAAGGATAATATCGCCGATGCAGACTTCCTCGACCTGACGGCCTTCAAAGATCCGCTCGTCAAAACCTTCAAACCGCCCGCATAGCACAATCACGCCCGGCCCCTGCGCCAACTCGCGCACGCGCTGCTGCTTGAGCGGACGCCCGCGCGGCGTCATAGCCAGCACGGGGCGCCCCTCGGGGCCATTGGCACGCGCATGGTCAATCGCGCGGGCCAGCACATCGACCTTCAGCACCATGCCAGCACCGCCACCGGCAGGCGTATCATCCACCGTGCGATGTTTGTTAGCGGCAAAGTCGCGGATCTGCACCGTATCGACCGACCACTTGCCCTCGTCCCGCGCACGACCGGCAAGGCTGACGCCCAGCGGACCGGGGAACATTTCGGGGTAAAGGGTCAGGACGGTGGCGGAGAAAGTCATTCTGGAGTCTCCGGCAGATTGTCAGCGCCTGGCTGTCCTAAACGGTGCAACAACCGTCCCACAATGGCGCCCGATGGAGCAAATATTAGGGAAATCACAGGCGAAACCATCGCGAGCATGAGCATAGAACGTTGGGGGGCGTCGTCCAACGGGTCATCGTTCAGCAGGGCATCTTCGACGAAGCCGAAAACAAGGAGCAGCAAAAGCAGTGCAGGCACCACCAAGGCCCCTGCAAACATGAGCTTGGAGCGTGGGATGTCAGGATACCGACGCTTGACAAAAAACGCGCCGCCGCATTGGCATAAAATGAGGATGACCGCCAAAGCGACGAGGAAAACCAATTCACCCCTCCGCAAAAGCGGCTTCAACCACCAGCTTTTCGCTATCCCATTCCGGCACCGCTTCGGCGCTCATCGGCACCATAAAGCGCAGAGGCTTTTTCGCGCCTTCAGCCAAAGGCCGCTCGATCTCGATAATGTCGCCCGCGCCGAAATTATCGACGGCGACCACCACACCCAAAGCAACGCCCTGCGTCGAAACCGCCGACAGGCCGATCAGGTCGGCATAATAATATTCACCCTCCGCCAGCGGCGGCAAAGCCGAACGAGCTACGGTCAAAGCCGTGCCCCGCAACTTTTCCGCCGCTGTACGGTCGGCGATTTCGGCAAAGCGGGCGATAGCGCCCCCCTTGCCGTCATCTTTCAGCGCTTTGACGGTGAGCGTGCCATTGTTGAAGGCCTTATAGCGCTTCAACTCCGCCACGCTCTCGCCAAACAGCTTGAGGCGGACCTCCCCCGTCACGCCATGGGCTGCGGCGATGGCCGCCATGGTAACGGGGCGATCCATCGCTCTTACTCGGCCGAAGCTTCGGCAGCGGCTTCAGCAGCAGCCTTGGCCTTTTCAGCCTTTTCTTCAGCGCGTTCCTGAGCCTTCTTGCCGGGCACACCAGCCTTCGGGTTGTAGGTCACCTTGCGTTCCTTGATACCGGCCTTGTCCAGCAGACGGGCAACGCGGTCGGTGGGCTGTGCGCCCACGCCCAGCCAGTACTTCACGCGGTCTTCCACCAGACGCACGCGGTTTTCATCGTCCTTGGCCAGCAGCGGGTTGTAGGTGCCAACCTGCTCCAGGAACTTACCATCGCGGGGCGCGGTGGAGTTGGCGATGACGATCTTGTAATAAGGGCGCTTCTTGGAACCACCACGCGACAGACGCAAAGAAACCGACATTGTTCTACCTTTCCAACTAAATTACGATTATTTCTTCAAAAACTTCGAAAGATCAGGGGCACCGCCACCCAGACCGGGCAGGCCGCCAAGGCCACCTGCGCCGCCGCCCAGACCACCAAGGTCCGGCATCCCGCCAGCAGCAGCACCGCCACCGCCCAGCGCGCCGCCCAAAGCGCCGCCAAGGCCACCGCCCTTACCAAAGAGCGCGGCAAGACCCTTCATGCCGCCCATCTTCTTGATCTGCTTCATCGCGCGCTCCATTTCCTGGTGCATCTTGATGAGCTTGTTAACGTCCTGCACCTGCGTGCCCGAACCCTTGGCCACGCGGATCTTGCGCTTGGCGTTGAGCAGGTCGGGACGGGCGCGTTCCTTTTCGGTCATCGAACCGATGATGGCATCCATGCGCAGCAGCGTGCGGTCATTCATGCCGCTGGCTTCCATCGCCTGCTTGGCCTTTTTCATGCCCGGCATCATGCCCGCCAGCATGCCCAGCCCGCCCATCTTCTGCATCTGGCGCAGCTGGGTGCGCAGGTCGTTCATGTCGAACTGACCCTTGGACATGCGCTCGGCCATTTTCTCGGCATCGGCCACATCCACCGCCGCCGCCGCCTTTTCGACCAGGCTGACAATGTCGCCCATGCCCAGAATGCGGCCAGCCACACGGCTAGGCTGGAACACTTCGATCTGGTCCAGCTTTTCGCCGGTGCCCGCAAATTTGATCGGCTTGCCCGTCACGGCGCGCATCGACAGCGCCGCACCACCGCGCGCATCGCCATCCATACGAGTCAGGATCACGCCGGTCAGGTCCACCTCACCGGCAAAGCTCTGCGCCACATTCACCGCGTCCTGACCGGTCAGCGAATCGACGACCAGCAGGGTTTCCTTCGGCGTAGAGATGGCGGCCACCGCCTTCATCTCTTCCATCAGCGCCGCATCCACGTGCAGACGGCCCGCCGTATCCAGCAGCAGCACATCCACCGCGGTCAGCTTGGCCGAATTGATCGCACGCTCGGCAATGGCGGTGGGCGACTGGCCAGCGATAATCGGCAGCGTGCCCACGCCCACCTGCTCGCCCAGCACAGCCAGCTGTTCCTGCGCGGCGGGGCGGTTGACGTCGAGCGACGCCATCAACACCTTCTTGCCGTGCTTTTCTTTCAGCAGCTTGCCCAGCTTGGCGGTGCTGGTGGTCTTGCCCGAACCCTGCAGGCCGACCATCATGATCACCACCGGCGGGGCAGCGTTCAGATCGATACCGGGGACATCTTGCCCGCCCAGCATATCGACCAGAGCGTCATTGACGATCTTGATAACCTGCTGGCCCGGGGTCACCGATTTCAGCACGTTCTGGCCAATGGCCTTTTCGGTTACTTCATCGATGAAGCGGCGCACCACCGGCAAGGCCACGTCGGCCTCCAGCAGGGCGATGCGCACTTCGCGCATGGCATCGCGCACGTCCTGCTCTTTGAGCGACCCGCGCCCCTTGAGCGAGGCGAAAACCGAACCAAGGCGATCCGACAGATTGTCAAACATCGATCAAACCCTTTTGTCAGCCAGCCCAAACGAACCAAGCCATAAAAACCAAATCCGGCGAAACGCAAAAAACGCCGATGGGCGAAACCTCGCCGATCAGCGTTGACCATCAACCCATCATGCGAAAAATGCCGGCGGACGAAACCTCGTCGGCCAGCATAACGCGTGTGGAATGCGATCCTGCACGTCGCCTCTGCAATCTTTCCAGCGAAAGATCAACAGATCTGTAAAACAATGGTGGAGCCTAGCGGGATCGAACCGCTGACCTCCTGCATGCCATGCAGGCGCTCTCCCAGCTGAGCTAAGGCCCCTTAACCATTCAAATTTCAGAAAAACTTCTGTGGGAGGAAGTTTTCTGCCCTGCCGCTTCCGGCCGGGCCGCCCCTCTATGACGATGCCCCGACCTTGGCAAGAAGTTTTTTGCAGGTGGGTGAAGATTTTTTCCAAACCCTCACCGACACCTGCACAAACCTTAGACTTCGTCGGGCTCGTCGTCGTGACCGGCCACGCCCAGATCATCGTCACCGCCCAGATCGACGTCATTGTCCGGCGAATCGCCGTCCTCGTCGATGTCCAGATCCTCATCGGCCAGATCCACATCGGCCACTTCTTCGGAATCCTTCTTCTGGATTTCCTCAAACGGGATCGGCTGCTTGCTCTTCAGCACAGGCTCGGGAACCCAGCTATAGCCGCATTCGATGCAGCTGACCGGATCATCCTTGCCCAGATCGTAAAAGCGGGTGCCGCATTTCGGGCAGCCGTGCTTGGCGCCCCATTCTGGCTTGACCATGCTGTTCCTCATTCAATCCCGCATGTGCGGGCGGATAGTTATGACGATGCTATATCTGCCACTAAGGGCCAGTATGCATTTAAGACGGCAGGTGAAGCCCTTTTGCAAGGGATGCCCCCGACCGCTATACTCTGGCGCCTTGCCATAGCGCGTTTGCGCTGTCAAAAGCCGCGCGCTTCTGACGGGTGGCTTCCAAGGAAGCAAGCCCTAAAAGGCGCCACAATCAATATAGCCCATACCAGAGGAAAGCACCCAAAGTGAGCGCGTCCGCTTCCCCCACTCCCCGCCGTTTTGTTGCCCAGGGCCCCTTGAAGGGCACGATCCGTGTGCCGGGCGACAAATCGATCAGCCATCGCTCGATCATGCTGGGCGCGCTGGCCTTGGGCGAAACGCGCGTTACCGGCCTGCTGGAAGGCGAGGATGTGATGTCCACCGCCGCCGCCATGCGCGCCATGGGCGCCACCATCACCAAGACTGATAGCGGCGAATGGGTCATTCAGGGCGTAGGCGTGGGCGGCTTGCTCCAGCCCGAAACCGCGCTGGATATGGGCAATTCCGGCACATCCACCCGCCTGTTGATGGGTCTGGTGTCCAGCCATGCCATCACCGCCACCTTCATCGGTGACGCCAGCCTGTCCAAGCGCCCGATGGGCCGCGTGATCGATCCGCTGTCGACCATGGGCGCCGATTTCACCTCTACAGAAGGCCGCCTGCCGCTGACCATGCGCGGCGCCTCGCCCGCCGTGCCGATCACCTATCGCCTGCCCGTGGCCAGCGCTCAGGTGAAAAGCGCGGTGCTGCTGGCGGGTCTCAACACCGCAGGCGTGACGACTGTTATCGAACCCGTCCCCACCCGCGACCATTCGGAACGGATGCTCAAAGGCTTTGGCGCGAATCTGACCGCGGAAACCAACGAGGCCGGTGAGCGAGTGATTCGCATCCACGGCCCCGCCGAATTGACCGGCCAGACCATCGAAGTCCCCGGCGACCCCTCCTCCGCCGCTTTCTTCATTGTCGCGGCCTTGATCGTGCCCGGCTCGGACGTGCTGATCGAAAATGTCGGCCTGAACGATACGCGCGCGGGCATCATCACCGTGCTGCGCCAGATGGGCGGCAGCATCGAGGAAGTGAACCCGCGCATCGTCGGCGGCGAACCCGTGGCCGATCTGCGCGTGCGCCATTCGGCCCTGCATGGCATCAACGTCGATCCGGCCATCGTGCCCAGCATGGTCGATGAATTCCCCGTCCTCTTCGTGGCCGCCGCCCATGCCGCGGGCCGCACCATCTGCACCGGCCTTGAAGAATTGCGCGTGAAGGAAAGCGACCGCATCACCGTGATGCGCGTGGCGCTGGAACTGGCTGGCGCCAAAGTCGCCGAGACCGAGGATGGCATGATCATCGACGGCACGGGCGGTGCCCCCCTGCCCGCCGGAGCCGCGGAGGCGGTTGCCACCCATCTCGACCACCGCATCGCCATGAGCATGGCGGTGGCCGGTATCGCCAGCGAAGGCGGCGTGCTGGTGGATGACACCAGCCCGATCCGCACCTCTTTCCCCAATTTCGAAGCGCTGATGGACGGGTTGGTCGCGTGATTATTGCCGTCGATGGCCCCACCGCTTCGGGCAAGGGCACGATAGCCAAGGCTTTGGCCGCACATTACGGCCTGCCTCATCTCGACACCGGCCTGCTCTATCGCGCGGTAGGGCGGCAGGTAGCGTTGAGCGGCGGCAACCCCGACAATGCCGAAGACGCTCTGGCCGCCTGCGCCTTTCCCGAAGCGCTGCTCGATGAAGCCGAACTCCGCTCCGAAGCGAGCGGCGGATTGGCGAGCCGCGTCTCGGTGCATCCTGCGGTGCGCCAAGCCCTGTATGAACGCCAACGCGCCTTTGCCACGCAGGCAGGCGGCGCGGTGCTGGACGGGCGCGACATTGGCACGGTGATCGCCCCCGAAGCGCAAGCCAAGCTTTTCGTCATCGCCAGCGTCGAGGCCCGCGCCGAGCGGCGCTATAAGGAAATGCTGGCCCAAGGCCGCGCGGCCGACCTTGCCGCCATCGCGCAGGATCTGGCCGACCGCGACGAACGCGACCGCAACCGCGCCCAAGCCCCCTTGCGTGCAGCAGAAGGCGCGGCCCTGCTCGACACCTCCGCCCTCACCCGCGAGGAAGCGATTGCCGCGGCGATTGCGCTGGTGGAAGCAGCGCGCAACGCTTGATCGCATAACCGCCGCCTCAGCGGCTATTTTCCTTGCCTTTCGCGCCACTTTCGCCTAGGCGCGCAGCCGTTCGCAAACAGGTCTGCCTGTTTGCGAATGCTGTGGCTGGCATTCGGCCTCCACGGCGGTTCGGCCCTTTTTGGCCCGGCCCCGGCATGGTGCGGGGGGCGGAGGAAAGACCGGCGGAAACAACCGCCTGGCCGGAAAAACTGTTAAACTTGGGAACTATCCTATGAGCACCCCTACGCGCGACGATTTTGCCGCGCTGCTTGACGAATCGCTGGGCGGAGCCGCCGGTGGTGGCTTTGAAGGCCGCGTCGTCAAGGGCACCGTTACCGCCATCGAAAACGACAAGGCTGTTATCGACGTTGGCCTCAAGAGCGAAGGCCGCGTGGCCCTGCGCGAATTCGCCATGCCCGGTCAGCCCCACGGTCTGAAGGTTGGCGACGAAGTCGAAGTTTACGTCGACCGCGTTGAAAACTCCGAAGGCGAAGCCATGCTGAGCCGCGACCGTGCACGTCGCGAAGCCGCATGGGACAAGCTTGAAAACGAATTTGGCGAAGGCAAGCGCGTTGAAGGCGTGATCTTCGGCCGCGTCAAGGGCGGCTTCACCGTTGACCTCGACGGCGCCGTGGCCTTCCTGCCCGGCTCGCAGGTTGACATCCGCCCCGTGCGCGACGTCACCCCGCTGATGGATGTGCCCCAGCCCTTCCAGATCCTGAAGATGGATCGCCGTCGTGGCAACATCGTGGTTTCGCGCCGCGCTGTGCTGGAAGAAACCCGCGCTGAACAGCGTTCGGGCCTGATCCAGAACCTGACCGAAGGCCAGATCATCGATGGCGTGGTCAAGAACATCACCGATTACGGTGCCTTCGTTGATCTGGGCGGCATCGACGGCCTGCTGCATGTCACCGACATGAGCTACAAGCGCGTCAACCACCCGAGCGAAGTGATCGCCATCGGCGACACCGTCCGCGTGCAGATCGTCCGCATCAATCAGGACACGCAGCGCATCAGCCTCGGCATGAAGCAGCTGGAATCCGATCCGTGGGATGGCGTTGCCGCCAAGTATCCCGTGGGCGCCAAGCTGTCGGGCACCGTCACCAACATCACCGAATATGGTGCGTTTGTGGAACTGGAAGCCGGCATCGAAGGTCTGGTCCACGTTTCGGAAATGTCCTGGACCAAGAAGAACGTCCACCCCGGCAAGATCGTTTCGACGAGCCAGGAAGTCGACGTGCTGGTTCTGGAAGTCGATTCCGACAAGCGCCGCATCAGCCTCGGCCTCAAGCAGGCCCAGCAGAACCCCTGGGAAGCTTTCGCTGAAAAGCACCCCGTTGGTTCGACCGTCGAAGGCGAAGTCAAGAACGCCACCGAATTCGGCCTGTTCATCGGTCTGGACGGCGAAGTCGACGGCATGGTCCACATGTCCGACATCGCTTGGGGCATCTCGGGCGAAGACGCTCTGGCCCTGCACCGCAAGGGCGAAGTGGTTTCGGCCATCGTGCTCGACGTGGACATCGAAAAGGAACGCATCAGCCTCGGCATGAAGCAGCTTGAAAAGGGTGCCCCCGCCGCCGGTGGTGCAGCCGCTTCGGGCAGCAACCTGCGCCGCAACGAAGTCGTCACCGTGACGGTTCTGGAAGTGCGTGACGGCGGCCTTGAAGTGCAGGCTGGCGACGATGGCGCCACCGGCTTCATCAAGCGCTCCGACCTCGGCCGCGACCGCGACGAACAGCGCCCCGACCGCTTCTCGGTTGGCCAAAAGATCGACGCCATGGTCACCGGCTTCGACCGCTCGAA
Source organism: Novosphingobium umbonatum (assembly GCF_004005905.1). Lineage (GTDB taxonomy): Bacteria > Pseudomonadota > Alphaproteobacteria > Sphingomonadales > Sphingomonadaceae > Novosphingobium > Novosphingobium umbonatum. The sequence goes on along the minus strand of NZ_SACO01000012.1, from coordinate 47,506 downwards.
GAAGCCCAGCTTCTCGATCAAGGCCCGCCAGCTGCACGAGGAAAAGGAAGCCGTGGAACAATACGGTTCCTCCGACGCCGGCGCCTCGCTGGGCGACATCCTCGGCGCCGCCCTGAAGGCCAAGCAGTAAGCTTTAGCTTTCAGGCAGCCCTAGGCTGACAAGAACAAACCCGCTCGGAGCAATCCGGGCGGGTTTTCTTTGGGTTGGGGATGAGGGAGGGATTGAAGGTGCCTCCGGCGGGGGTTTTATTGCCCCCGGCGGGCAAAGGGCGGGGGCCCTTTGTAATCCCGGTGATGGGGAGATTTCCGACCAGTTTAAGCCATTTGACAGAAGAGATTTGAATGGCCGCTCCTGCCGAACAGAGTCCAATGAGCGCAGCCGCCAATTTGAGATCGTGCTAGTCGATTGCCGGAGCTCCATAGCTAAGACCTATGGATATCGAAAAAAACACTATGATTGAATATGCGAGGTTGCAGCCGTATCCATCTCCGAAACACAGGGAGAAGCAAGGATGAATGGACTGTCACGGCGCGATCTACACCGCCTCATAGCGGCGACTGCAGCTTCAATGGGACTGGGTGGCTTTGCAAAAGCAGCGGTTGCCGGTGAGCCAGCAGATTTAAGCTACGTGCATACCGAATTGCGTCCCTTTGCCCAAAAGTTGCTCCAGCTGGTCGGGTCGATGCCAGAACTTTCCTCAGATACACTCGCCCTTACGCGTCAAAGCATGAGCGCCTGGGCGCAGCCACCGCTCGAATACCCCAAATGGGATCAACGAAATATCAAAGGCCTGCCCGGGAACCCCAGCGTCAGCGTTTATGTCGTCAATAGTGATGCGACAAAGCGTCGCCCCGCGATTCTGCACACGCATGGTGGCGGTTTCATTAGCGGCAAGGCTATCAGTATGATCGCCGATCTGCAGCGTTTGGCGCTGGAATTGGATTGCACCATCGTCACGGTGGACTATCGCCTTGCCCCGGAAACCGATTTTCGGGGCTCTACCGCAGACACTTACGCCGCTTTGCAATGGCTGCATGATGAGGCCAAAGCTTTGGGTATCGATGCTGGACGTATTGCTGTCATGGGCGAAAGTGCTGGCGGCGGCCATGCGGCCTTGCTGGCACTGCAAGCACGCGACATTGGTAAGATTCCGCTGGTAGCGCAGATTCTTGTCTATCCCATGCTCGATGACCGCACGGGCACCACAAAAACGCCGCCCGCGCCCATCGGTTCAATTGTTTGGAATGTGGCGAAAAACCGTTTTGGATGGCAGGCGTTTCTGGGCATGGCGCCGGGCACGGACAAAATCCCACAAGCGGCTGTCCCGGCACGCTACCATGATTTGTCGGGCCTGCCGCCAACCTTCATCGGTGTGGGCGCGATCGATCTTTTTGTCGACGAGGACATCGCCTATGCCAATCGCCTGATCGATGCTGGCGTGCCAACCCAACTGGAAGTGGTGCCCGGTGCGTTCCATGGTTTCGACGGAATTGGCTCATCGAGCCAAGTGGCCAAGGATTTCACGGCATCAAAGGTGGCCGCTCTGCGCCGGGCATTCGCATAATTTAGATGCGAATATTCATGACGTTAGTCCATTAGCCGCAGTTTATGGCTATACCTGCCGTTCGAAGGACGGCCCTGAAACGGGAGAAATGTCCACTTCCCGCCCATCCCGCGAAGCGGCCTAAATCCTGCTAACCTTTCCCCTAACCCGACGCAGCCTCCCGCGGACCACTCATTAAAGGGTTTGCAAAGGGCCCCCGCCCTTTGCCCGCCGGAGGCAACTAACTCCACCCAACGATCCCCCTCCCCTGTCCTACACAGCCAAAGAGCGTCATACTCGTGGCGCTCTTTCTCATGGTTGGAACTGGTTCAGGAAAAAACAGGCTCTGCGCTTGTGTTTTATCAACTTGCATTTAGTGCAATCACATAAGTCATTGAAAAAGAAACTTCCTTCAAAATAACCCCAAAACCATATTCAATAAAGGGATCGCAAAGGAACGAGTCCCTTTGCCCGCCGGAGGCAAAAAGGCTACACAAGGCACATCAAACGCCATCAACAAGGCCACCCCAAAAAAAAATGCCCCTGCTCATCCATCAATTCCCCTGCCTTTCGGACAATTACGGCTTTTTGATCCACGATGCGCAAAGCGGGGAAACGGCCTGCATCGATACGCCCGAGGCGGAGGAATATCTCGATCAGGCCAGGCTGAAAGGCTGGCGGATTACGCAGGTGTGGAACACGCATTGGCATAAGGACCACGCGGGCGGCAATCTGGAGATCAAGGCCGCCACGGGGGCCAGCATCACCGCGCCTGCGGGCGATGCGGCCAAGATCGAGGGCGTGGACCGGAAGGTGGATCAGGGCGACACGGTGGCGCTGGGCGGGTTGACCGCGCAGGTCATCAATGTGGGCGGGCATACGGTGGGCCATGTGGCCTATTACCTGCCAGAGGCGGGCGTGGCCTTTGTGGGCGACGCTTTGTTTGCGCTGGGCTGCGGACGGATGTTTGAAGGCACGGCGGAGCAGTTCTGGGCCTCACTGAAAAGGCTCAAAGCGCTGCCGCCCGAAACCATGCTTTATTGCGCCCATGAATATACGGCCAGCAACGCCAAATTTGCCCGCCATGCCGATCCGGACAATGCCGCCTTGGCCGATTATGCGCAGGATGTGGCAGGCCTCTGCGGCAGCGGAGAGCCGACCGTGCCCTTCCCGCTGGGGCGCGAGCTTGCCACCAATCCTTTCCTGCGCGCCGATGCGCCGGAGATTCAGGCCCGCTGGGGCGGCGATGCCATCACCGCCTTTGCCGCCCTGCGCGAGGCTAAAAACACATTCTAGGAGCTTATTGCTCCACCACCATATCCTCGCCACCATGGCTGACGCGACCGCCAATCGCGTCAAAGCCGCGGCGGATCGCTTCCAGCAATTCGCTGCGCTTGGCGGCGACCTGCTCGAGACGGCTGCCGCGTTCGGGCTGGGTTTCGGGCTTGAACGCTTCCCAGATCACTTCGGCCTTGGGATCGGTGCCCGCCACGCCGCCAAACACCGGCTGTCCGGTAGAGCGGCTGATTTTGACCATGCGGATACCGGCGGGGGCCACGAAAGGCGTGTGGTCCCAACGCGGCTTGGTCAATTGCACGAATTGCTTGAAGATCGGCGCGGCATAGGTGCCACCCTGCACATAGCCGCCCAGCGACACCGGCTTGTCATAGCCCATATAGACCCCGCCGACGACTTTCTGCGATCCGCCCACAAACCATACATTGGTGGGGCCGGTAGTGGTGCCGGTCTTGCCAAACAGCGGCAGGCCAAGGTCATGCAGAGTGGCCGCCGTGCCGCGCGTCACCACGCCTTCCAGCATATGCACGGTTTGATAGGCGGTGCGCGCATCCATCACCTGCCGCCCGCGCGGGGCAAAGCGGGGCATGGGCTTGCCATCCCAATCGGGCAGGTTGCAATTGTTACAGGCCCGCTGGTCAGACTTCCAGATCACCTTGCCATGGCGGTCCTGAATATAGTCGATCAGCGTCTGTTCGTGCTGGATACCATTGGCGGCAAGCGCGGCATAGGCATTGACCATCTGCGCCACGGTGGTTTCGCCCGCGCCCAGCGCAAAGGCGAAATAGGGCGGATATTTGCCGATGCCGACATTGGCAAAGGTCTTTACCACCTTGTCCATGCCGGTCTGGTCGGCGATATGCACCGTCATCAGGTTGCGCGACTGTTCAAGGCCCCAGCGCATGGTATGCACGCCGCCCACGCCGCGATTGTCAAAGTTTTTGAAGCATTTCTCGCCCAGCCCCGCGCCTTGGTAAACGCAGAAAGGCTGATCGGCCACCATGCTGGCGGGGGTCATGCCATTGTCGAGACCGGTGGCATAGACGAAAGGCTTGATGGTGGAGCCGGGCTGGCGCTGGGCCTGCGTGGCGCGATTGAAACTGTCGAGGCCAAAGTCAAAACCGCCAGCCATGGCCAGCACCCGCCCCGTGCCGGGCTGTTCGACCAACATGCCGCCGCCCACGCCGGGCAGGATGCGCAGCCCATAGGTGCCCGCACCCACAGGCGCCACCGTCACCACATCACCGCGCCGCACGCCATCGACAAGGCCCGTCAGCGCCGCCGTCGTGCCATCGGCAAAGCCCACCTTGCCCGAAGCCCCGCGCGACAGCACCACGCCCACCCGCCAATTCTGATAGGCGATGCTCTTGTTGAGCGAAGCCAGTTGCCCCTGCCAATGGTCAGGGTCCAGATCGATATGGGCGATGGGCCCATGCCAGCCCTTACCCGCCGAATAGCGGAGCAGGCCATTGCGCAAAGCCTCCTGCGCCGCTTTCTGGAATTCGCTATCCAGCGAGGTGCGCACCCACAAACCGCCCGCATAGACGCTGTTTGGCCCGTCCTCGGCCTTTTCGCCATATTTCTCGATCAATTGGCGGCGAACATCTTCGACGAAATAGCCCACCGAAGGGTCATAGGTTTCGGCATGGCGCTGGATCAGGCCCAAAGGCTGCGCCTTGGCAGCGGCGGCGCTGGCGGCGTCGACAAAGCCGTTCTTGACCATCTGGTCCAGCACCCAATTGCGGCGCGTCATCGCCTTGTCGGCAAATTTGGCGCGGCCATAGGTTTCGGGCGCCTTGGGCAGCACAGCCAGAAAGGCCACTTCATGCAGCGCCAACTGGTCCACATCCTTGCCAAAATAGGCGCGGGCGGCGGCCTGCACGCCAAAGCTTTGTCGGCCCAGCGGAATTTCGTTGAGGTAAAGCTCAAGGATCTGCTGCTTGTTCAGAACGCCTTCGATGCGGAAGGCGACGATCATTTCCTTCAACTTGCGGCTGATCGAATATTCATCGCCCAGCAGGATATTCTTGGCCACCTGCTGTGTAATCGTCGAACCGCCACGGGCGCGCTCACCCGAACCGAATTTCATGGCGTAATCGACCACCGCCTGCCCCAGCCCCAGCAAGTCCACCCCGCCATGGCTGAAGAAGTTTTTGTCCTCCGCCGAAAGGAAGGCGTTGACCATTGGCTTGGGGAAATCGACGAAGCGCAATTGGACGCGGCGTTCGCGGGCATAGGAATAGATGGTCGCCCCATCCGATCCGCGCACCATGGTTGGCAAGGGCGGCTGATAGGTCAGCAAGGATTCCGCCGAGGGCAGATTGCGCAAAACCGTGAACCACAAAGCGCCATAAAGCAGCGCACCGCCACCCAGAATGCTGGCCCCGATGCGAAAGGCGCGCCCGCCCTGCCAACGCTCCACAAACCAGTCGCGCGCCGGAGCAAGACGGCTGCCAAAGGCGCTGCCCGCCAGCAGAACCGCATTACGCCCGCGCTTCAACCGCAGGCGCGTGGCGTCCTCTTGCACAGGGGAGGAAGCAGGACCGCCTTCGGGCGGGGTCGGGTCACTATGCTGGTCGGCCATATCGGGGCCAGCCCCTAGCATGGCGGCGGCGTGCTAGGCCAGAGGGATTGCATCGCGCGGCGCGGGCCAATCACATTCCAGCGGGCAAAACTTCGGCTGATCTTTCACGCACAAAGAACAAACGGATCGCCTGCGCGGTGGCCGAGGCAAATTCCTTGCGCCCCTGCGGCGAATGGAGGCGCTCGGCATCCGTGGGATTGGTGATATAGCCCGCCTCGAACAGCACCGAGGGCACATCGGGGGATTTGAGCACCACAAAGGCCGCCGACTGCACCGGATTGGCGCGGAAGGCGATGTGCCCCTCCCCTTCGCGCAGCACCAGTTTGACAAAATCATCGGCCAGTTCCGCCACATGGCGCTGCGCCAGATCGACCAGAATGGCCGAGACGCTGCTGCTGGTTTGCGCCAGAGGCACGCCATTGACCGTGTCGGCGCGGTTTTCGGCATTGGCCAAACGCTCCGCTTCTTCCGAAGAACCCCGTTGCGACAAAGTATAGATCGTCGCCCCGCTGGCCCCTTCCACCTCGGCGCTGTCGGCATGGATCGAGATGAACAGATCGGCCTTCATCCGCCGCGCAATGCCCGAACGCTCCTCCAGCAACAGATAGCGGTCGCTGCTGCGTGTCAGCGCCACCCGCACCCCGCCCTTGGCCAGCAATTGATCCCGCAAGGCCAAGGCAAGGGCCAGCGTCATATCCTTTTCAATATGGGTGCCGCCACCCGAGGCCGGACCATGCGCGCCCGGATCATGGCCGCCATGCCCCGCATCGATCACCACCAAAGGCCGCGTAGGATCGGCAGGCCCTTCGATCGATGGCAATCCGATCTGCACCGCATTGGCGGGCAATTCGATCCGCGCGGCATAGGAAGGCGGAAAGGTCGATTGCCCCATGGCCATATTCACCGCGACCACCGCACCCAGGGTCAGCAAAGGCGCAAAGGCCACCAATCCCAGCACCAGACCGCGCCGCCAACCCAGCACTGGCACCAATTCGCGCCCCTGCCCCTCAACATCCTGCGCAACGGCCTGAACCGGCCCCGCGCCATCGGGTAGCGCAATCGGACGGGCGGAATCGGAAGCAAAGGGCATGAAGGACAACCTGTTATTCTGCGTAACCATCCGTAGGCCGCCGTTGCGCGCCACGCAATGATTTAGGTCCGATAGGGCCAGCTTGACGCCGTAATGGATCAAAGACGACAGAAAATCCGCGCTGGCACATAAAATCACGCAATAATGCCGATGCCGCAATAAACTTGCCCATGGGGTTGATGGGTGCTAGCAAGCAAGAACCGGGGAAACCATGTCCCCGCGAGTTTTGCCGCCGGACAACGGAATGCCCCATGCGCAACAGACGCAAAGGCAGCCCCCAAAACCGGCTTCGGCGCCAGCATCGCCCGCGACAAGCGGGCATGTGGAGAAGCGGACGGAAAAACGCGCGGATAAAAAGGGATACAGGTCCGCAAACCGGCACACATTTGGCCCATACAACAAGGGCCGGATGCAACAGGTTGATGCAAGTATGATGAGCCGTAACCCGTTCCGTGATGCAGAGCCCCTTGGCGGGCCTGCGGCGTGGGCGGTGTTCGGGCCGATGGCAGCCATTTCGGCATCCACGCCACGGCCAGCGCTTAGTCAAATCAAGCGCCCCATCCGCTTTGCAGACACGCAAACAGCCGCCCACCTTGCGCAGAGCATGATCTCTGCGCATGGCCATGGCGGCGAAACGCCTTTCATCGCCTTGCAGGACAGGGATGGCCCTATGCCATGCCAAGCCACCGGCGATGCCCCCCAACAGTTCACGATATCAGGCGTCGCGCAGCGGGCCGATGGGCAAACAGCCCTTGGCAGCGCCGGACGCCTCCGGAGATTACACAATGTCAACGCGCATGCTGATCGATGCGCGCCACCGCGAAGAAACGCGCGTGGCGGTCCTCAAGGGCAACCGTATTGAGGAATTCGACTTTGATTCTGCCGATCACAAGCAGATCAAAGGCAATATTTATCTGGCCAAGGTCACGCGAGTAGAGCCCTCGCTGCAGGCCGCTTTTGTCGATTTCGGCGGCAACCGTCACGGTTTCCTCGCCTTTTCCGAAATCCACCCCGATTATTACCAGATCCCCAAGGAAGACCGCGAGGCCCTGCTGGCCGAAGAGGCCGCCCATGCGGAAGAAGAAGCCGCCCTGCGCGCCGTGGCCGAGGGTGAAGAAGACTTCATGGGCGATGACGAGCTGGGCGAAGGTCTGGCCGATGATTTCGCCGGTGGCAGCGTGGAAGATGCTGGCTCGCTGATCGAGGTGGACACGTCCGAAAAGGGCAGCGTGGCCACGATCGAGGCTGGCCATGTCGAAGAAGGCTTTGACGGCGACCATGAAGCCGAGGAAGCCGCCGAGGAAGCTGGCCACCAGCGCGGCCGCCGCCGCCGTCAGGGCCGCTCGGCAGGCCATGCCAAGGAAGCCGAAGAACTGCGCGCCAAGCGTATGGCTCTGCGCCGCCGTTACAAGATTCAGGACGTCATCCATCGCCGTCAGGTGCTGTTGGTGCAGGTGGTGAAGGAAGAGCGCGGCAACAAGGGCGCGGCTCTGACCACCTATCTGTCGCTGGCGGGCCGCTATTGCGTGCTGATGCCCAATTCCAGCCATGGCGGCGGCATCAGCCGCAAGATTTCCAGCGTGGCTGACCGCAAGCGTTTGAAGAGCATCATTGCCGAGATGGACCTGCCCAAGAGCATGGGCTGCATCGTGCGTACTGCCGGCCTTCAGCGCACCAAGACCGAAATCAAGCGCGACTTCGACTATCTGGCCCGCCTGTGGGACGATATTCGCGAAATCACCTTGAAGTCGGCCGCCCCTGCGCTGATCCATTCGGACAGCGATCTGATCAAGCGTGCCATCCGCGACATTTACAACCGCGAGATCGAGGAAGTGATTGTCGAGGGCGATGACGGCTATCGCGCCGCCCGCGATTTCATGAAGCTGTTGATGCCCAGCCATGCCCGCCGCGTGAAGCATTATGCCGATCCGGTGCCGCTGTTCCAGCGCTTTGGCGCGGAAGACCAGCTTTCGGCTATGTATGATCCGGTGGTGCAGCTGAAATCGGGTGGCTATATTGTCATCAACCCGACCGAAGCGCTGGTGTCGATCGACATTAACTCGGGCCGTTCGACCAAGGAGCATGGCATCGAGCAGACCGCTGTTGCCACTAACCTTGAAGCCGCGCGCGAAATCGCCCGCCAGTTGCGCCTGCGCGATATGGCTGGTCTGGTCGTGATCGACTTCATCGACATGGAATATGGCTCGAACGTCCGCAAGGTCGAGAAGGCCATGAAGGACGCGCTGAAGAACGATCGCGCGCGCATTCAGGTGGGTCGCATCTCTTCCTTCGGCCTGATGGAAATGAGCCGCCAGCGCCTGCGTACCGGTGTGCTGGAAGCCACCACGCGTTCCTGCCCGCATTGCGATGGTTCGGGTCTGGTCCGCACCGCCGGTTCGGCGGGCCTGTCGGCGCTGCGTCTGATCGAGGATGAAGCCGCCAAGGGCAAGGGCATCTACATCACGCTGTATGCCAGCCAGGAAGCGGCGGTCTATGTGCTGAACCACAAGCGTGGGGATCTGGCCGAGATCGAGCATCGCTATGGCGTGAACGTGGAAGTGATCCCCGAAGGCGAGAATGAAGGCGCGAAGATGCGCGTCATTTCCTCCGGTCCGCGCAACGAATTCGTGCCCCGTTTCGAACCGATCATCATCGAGGAAGATTTCGACGATCTGCCCGAGGAAGAGTTTGAAGACGAGGCCGAAGAAGCCGTCGAAGACGCCCGTAGCGAGCGCGGTGACAGCGAGGGCGAAGGCGATGATGTCAACCGTCGCAAGCGCCGCAAGCGCCGCCGTGGCCGTGGCCGTGACCGCCGCGAAGATGGCGTGAACGGTGAGGCAGGCGCCGAGGAAGAGACCTCCGACGAAGGTGAAGGCGAAGACGCCGAAGCCGGTGAAGCTAGCGAGGTCGCTGGCGACAATGGCGGTGAAGCTGCCGATAGCGAAACCCGCAAGCGCCGCCGCCGCAAGCGTCGTCGTGGTCGTGGCCGTGGCGAACAGGGCGAAGCACAGGGCAACGAAGAAGCCGGTGCCGAAGCTGAAGGCGAAGCTGCCGATGACGTGGTGGAAGCACCGGTCGAGGCTGTCGTAGAGGCTGCGCCTGCTCCTGTCGCGGAACCGGTTGTGGAAGCCGTAGCTGAAGCCGCAACCGAAGAAGGGCCCAAGCCCAAGGCCAAGCGCGCACCGCGTCGCAAGAAGGCGGAAGTCGTGGCTGTAGAAGCGGAGGCGGAAGCCGCGCCTGCTGAAGCGACCACCGAGGCAGCTCCTGCCAAACCCAAGCGCGTGCGCAAGAAGAAGGTGGACGCGGTGGCCGAAGAAGCAGCGGCCGTGGCGGTGGAGCCTGCCGCGGAAGCACCTGCCAAGCCCAAGCGCGTGCGCAAGAAGAAGGTGGAAGCCCCTGTCGCTGAAGCAGAAGCTGCGCCTGTCGTGGAAGCTGCGCCCAAGGCAGAAGCAGAGCCCGCTGTGGACGAACCCGCCCCCGCCCCGCGTCGTGGTTGGTGGCAGCGCACGACCACCGTGCTAGGTCTGGATGAAAGCAAGGAAGACTAAACTTTACCCTTTAGTCGCCTAAACAGGGGCCGGAGAGCATTACGCTTTCCGGCCCCTTTCCTTTGCACGCCTTGTGCAGGGCACAGGAGCGATCAACCTCTGTTGTGGAGTATCACGGCGATATAATCGTGAGCGCTGTTCTAGGCCCTCTGGACACCGATACCGATGCTGCTCTGAGGCCACTCCAGCGGGTTGCAGGCTGGCCGAGATGGCTGGGCGCGGGCAAATCTGAACGCTCGACGATTAGCTAGTGCTGGTCGCGGAGATCGCCTGCTGTGGTAATATCTCCGGAGCGCGGCGTCAGCACGTCTCTGTCGGACACTTAGTTAACCGCATCAAGCGCAATGCTGCGTAAGGGCATATGTTACGACAAAGCAGCGTTCAAGCCACGGGCGCCACCTGCACCCCAAACGCAAAAAGCCCCGCCAAGGCGGGGCTTTTCTATTTCGTGCCAAAGGGACTGAGGACTTAGAGAGCAGCGATAGCCGCATCCACCTGAGCCTTGTCGGCATCAGCGCCATAATTGCTGGCGATCAGTTGCTGGGCAGCGGCTGCGGCAGCAGAAGCAGCCTTTGCGCGCAGACCATCAACAGCGGCACGCTCAGCCGCTTCGATGGCTTCACCAGCTATCTTCTCGCGGCGAGCGATCATGGCGCTGGTATCGGCTTCGGCCTTGGCGATAATCGCGGCAGCTTCGGTCTGGGCATGAGCCACCAGCTGAGCGGCTTCCTGCTGGGCGCCTTCAATGCGCTTGGCATAGTCGGCGCGCAGCTGCTCGGCTTCACCGCGCAGGGCCTTGGCATCGTCCAGTGCCTTCTTGATCTCGGCGATCGAACCGTCGAGACCCTTGGCAGCCGTGGCCGGAACCTTCAGGAACAGCGCGACCAGGATCAGCACCGCCATCGAGGCAGCGACGATCTGGGCAGCCGACACGCCACCGAATGCCACCGGTTCGGCAGCCTCATGGCCACCATGTTCGGCAACAGCGCCAGCGGCCAGAATAGCCAGAGTTACGAGGTTAGCCATGGAGCACCTCCTTCACCGAAGCGCGGGCGGCATCGGCGTCGAGCGTCAGGCCGGCAAGGCTCTGGGCGATCAACACAGCCGCTTCGCTGGCGACGGTTTCAATTTCTTGCAAAGCGCTGGCGCTGGCGGCGGCCAGACGCGCATCGGCTTCTGCCATACGCGCATCCACCGCAGCGGCGGCTTCGCCCAAACGGGTTTCGCTTGCCAAGGTCGCATCATGCTTTGCAGCGGCGATCAGGGCATGCGCGTCGGCGCGCTGCTTGGCGGCCGTCTGCTTCCACGCTTCCTCGGCAGCTTCAGCGGCCGTGCGTGCAGCCTTGGCGGCGGCGAGGTCGTCGGCGATCTGCTTGTCACGGTTTGCCACGGTTGCCAGCACGCCGGGCACAAAGCCGCGACCGATGACAAAAAAGACAAAGCCGAAGAAGATCAGCGCCCAGAAGATCTGGGACGCATAGGTTGCGGATAGCTGCGCAATCTGAGGCATCGTAGGTTCCGGTTGCTGTGCGCCCCGACCCGAAGGCCGGAGGGCTTCACCGCTGCTGGAGGCACCAGAGCCATAGGCCAAGGCACCAAGCCGGGGTAAATTCATAAGGCGGAGGGGATCAGGCGCTATACGGTGGCATCAAACCACCAGCGACAGATCCCCCCGTCGCCAAAACTTCGTTTTAGGCAACGAAGATCAGGATCATCGCCACGACGAACGAGAGCAGACCCAGAAGTTCGGCGGCGGCGAAGCCGATGAACAGGCGGCCCTGCTGACCGTCGGCAGCGCCGGGGTTGCGCAGTGCGGATTCGAGGAACGAACCGAAGACGTTACCCACGCCGATGGCGGCAAGGCCAGCACCGATAGCAGCCAGACCAGCGCCGATCAGCTTTGCGGCAGTTGCGTCCATTTCCATAACTCCTCTTGAACGAAATTCGTTGGGTTGAAAGACTTGTATTGCAGTAAGAAACTTTGAAAAACTCAGTGCAGGTTCTCAGCGTCGTTGAGATACAGCGAGGTCAACAGAGCGAAAACATAAGCCTGAATACCAGCCACCAGAATTTCCAGTGCGCAAATGGCGATCATCAGCAGGAAGCTGGGCAGACCGACCACCGTGCCCCACAGGAAGCCCGAGTTGGTGCTGGCGATAACGAAGCTGGACAGAACCTCAAGCAGCACGTGACCTGCCATCATCGCCACGAACAAACGCAGGGCGAGCGAGAAAGGACGCACGAGGAACGAGATCAGCTCGATGAAGGGGATCAGCCACAGCAGCCAGCCCGGAGTGCCATGCGGCACGAACAGGCTGAAGAAGTGCAGGCCGTGACGCTTGAAGCCAACGATCAGCACGATGGCGAAAGACAGAACTGCCAGCACGCCGGTGACCGTGAAATGGCTGGTCGCGGTGAAGGGGTGAACGCCGACCAGACCCAGCGGCAGCAGACCCAGCACGTTGGCGAACAGGATGAAGCTGAACAGAGAGAAGATGTAAGGCACATACTTCTTGCCAGCAGGGCCGACATTGGCAGCCAGCAGATTGTCGATAAAGCCGGTCAGGCTTTCCACCGCCATCTGCCAACGGCCGGGAACCAGCTGCTTCTTCGAACCGCCAGCCACGAATACAAACAGGGCGACAGTGGTGATCAGCATCCACAGCGCCGAATTGGTAAAGGCGATATTATAGCCGCCAAGCGTCAAATGATCGGTGCCGAACAGCGGCTCGATCATGAACTGGTGCATCGGATCGACTTTGCCCTGCTCAGCCACGATAATGCCCTCTTGTCTATCTGCGCCCTTCGCCCCCGCCTTATTCAGGCTGGTCGGGACTCGGGGACGAAATCCGGATGATGTTCCTGAAAGCGACAATGGTGCCAAGCGCCATCACCACCAACAGACCCCAGGGGCGCGTTCCGGCAAATCGGTCAATGACCCAGCCAAAGAATGCGCCGCCGCCAATTCCGGCAATAAGTTCGGTCAGAACGCGATTGCCCAGCCGATAATTAGCATCAGCTTGAGCCCCCCCGTTCGGCGCCTTGCGGGCCTGCTCGCGTTCCTGCAACTCTTGAAGCCGCAGATCGATCGCTTGCATGCGCGCGTCCCTATCGCCGCAATCCTGCGCTTCTGGCCGATCGTCCATTCCCACCTCCTCGCGCCCGATTCCGCAGCCGGAATCTTTTGCGACAAGGCGTGCTTGAACAACGGCTGTCTGCCCAGGGCGCTTGCCCCTTAGGCGGGGGGTAACATCAAGTCAACCGGTCGCAAGGTCGCATCGCGCAGGCCAGAGCCAATCGGGGCGTTTTCCTATGGGTTCGTATGCGGGAAAATTGCCGCGCTGGGCAATATCGCTGCTTTTGCCGCAGCTTTCAGGAGCGCATCCGCGAATCACTCGGGCGCCGCCTTCGGCGCCCCGCCCACCCCCTGCACACCATCGGCAGGAGGCGGGAAAAGGCTTATTTCATCAGCCTATTGCGCCCTTCAAGCAGGGCAACGCGCATCACGGGTCGCCGCACCGTTACCGCGGATCAGCCACTGACCTTCGGGCGACTGATACTTCTCCCCCGGCAAAGTCTGCGCGATCAGCTGACAACCGATGGTGAAGGCATATTGTTCCAAAGTGGCATGCTGGCCCGGCGCCCGCTCGGCATAGACCGCTTTGCGGCGGATGTTGATGTCATCGACCATCCGCTTCAAATCCGGGGTAGGCGAACCCACGATACCCAGAAAGCCCGTGGGCATTTCCCCCACCTGCCCCGCAGCACGCGCGGCGGCATAGGCCGGATCACGCCCCTGCGCCATGGCGGGCGTGGCAACCAAGGGCAAAGCCAGCGCGGCGACCATCAGGCCAAAGCCCATATTCTTCACGCTTATCATGATCCGGCCCATCAGAAAATCCCCTGGTTGTTCTGGATCGTCTTGGCCGCATCGGGCGCCAGACGATAGGTAACATCCTGTGTAATCGCGATGTTGAGTTCGATCACGATCGGCTTGTCCGGCGCCTGCACCGTGATGCAGCCCGAAAGCGCCGAGGCCATCGCCCCCAACACCAGCCCTTGGCTAACCACTTTCAAGCCTCGAAACGACTTGGCGTGGATCATCTGGGTTAAAAGCATCATGGGCGGGACTCGCTTGCTGGAGGCTGAATGGTGGAAGAAGGCTTGGCCGCGGGCGATAATTTCACATCGCGCGGATCGCTGACATAGCTCGAATCATAAAGCGAGCGCAGCGAACCGATCAAAGCATAGAAAGGCGCGCGCAGATTGATGTTGAACTGCAGGGGCAACTTGGCGATCTGGCGCGTCAGGAAGTTGCGACTGGCCAGCTTGCCCTGCGACAGGCCTTTCATGCTGACCCGCGTCACCACTTCGCCCGCAATATCGCCATCCATCCCGATCCGCATTTCGGTAAAGCGCAGGGACTTCAACATGCGAAAGGCCATATTGGCCGCTGGCGACAGGTCACGATAGCTGAGCGCGCCGACATAGGAGACGCTGCCGCCCCCTGCACGCGATACCAGTTCACCGCCCACCACGCGCCCGCCATTATGGTCGAACACCAGAGGCAGGCGCCCGTCAAACGAGCCGGTCGCGGCTAGATTGCTCATATTCATCTGCTCGACGAATTTGGCGGCGTTGATGCCTGAAACCTGCAATTCGAATCGCCGTACCGCCACGCCGCCCAATTGCAGGCGTGCAGGGCTCATCACCATCTGCCCATCGAGGAAGGGCCAACGCGCGTCCTCCACCTCCAGCAAGGCGCCCGGATGCATGGTGAAACGCACCAGACCATCGGTGGCTTCGATACCGGGGTTGATCGAGGCAATCTTCAGCGTTTGATGCGGGGCGGTCACCAGCCCCAGCAGATCGATAAATTCGATCCTGCCTTCGACGCCTTTGACCGGACCTGCCAGACCGGCAAAGTCAAAGCCCTTGCTGCTTATGCTGCCATGGCTGGTCACGCGCCCGCCTGCCCAATCGATTCGGCCCTGCCCGTCCACCGTGCCGCGGGCATTGGCAATCGTGCCCTGCACCAAGGGGGAGAGCATATCGGGCTGGAAATTCTGGTCAAAGCGCAAGGAGGGGATCGTCAGATCAGCAAAGCCGCGCCCGCTGCCCAGATTATGCCCCAGCGCCACCTGCACCACCGGCCGGTCGCTTTTCGATTCGCGTAATTCGGCCTGCGCCGCCACCGCGCCATGGCGGAAAGTCAGCTTCGCCTCTCGCGCGACCAGCGGCGAGAAACGGGCCACCCGCTCCCGATCCGCCACAGTCAAGGCCAGACCGTCCAGCGTCAGCCCGCCATCGGCCCAGTGCCAAGCGCCGCCCGCCTGTTGCAAGGCCATCGGCACCACGCCCATCGTGGCATCCAGACCGCTAAACTGCCCCTGAGGCGCAGCACCCAGCGTAGCCGTCACCGCACCAAGCCGCATCTGCACCGCGCTGTCGCCAGCGCCCATGTTCAGCGCCAGCTTGCGCGCCGACATCTGCGCTCCGTTCCATTCCACCGGCCCGCTATCCAGCGTCAGGCGTTGATCGCCCATCCGCCCGCGCAGCGCCAGCTCCGGCAAGCGCAAGCCCAAACGGCCTCCGCGCCATACCGCCCCACCGCTGGGGCAGAAATCCACCGCGCCCGCATCCAGCGCCAATTCACCGGCCTTCAGTCCGCCAAACTCGGCCCTGCTGCATCGGGTCCATAGCGACAGGCCGCTGCCGTCAAGTGAACCGTTCAGCGGCAGGCGCAGATCGGCCACCTGCACGCCCTCGGCCAAGCCGCCCGTGGCGATCACCTCGCCCTGCCATGCCAGCCCTTGCGTGCCCTTGCGGATCACCACCAGTTCGGGCAGCGCCAGCCTTGCCCCCTGTACGGCATAATCGGCCATGGACAAGCGCAAGGCCTGCCCGTCGCCCTCGATCCTGGCGGCGATGCGCGGCAGGCCCGGAGTCGCACTGGTCAGACTGCCCGACAGGCGCATATGCCCGCCCTGCGCCACTAAAGTCAGCCGCTTGGCCTCCAGCAAAGGATAAAGGCTGGTCCCGCGCAGCATCATTTCGGGCACCACCGCGCTCATCCGCCCCTGCCCCGCATGCAGGACGAAACGCCCCTTCAACTGGCTTGTGGCAGTCTCGCGTTGCAGATTACGGCTCAAGCTGGCCAGCAAAGGCGCGGCCAAGGTGCCCTGCGCCGCCGCGCCTGCACGGGCCAAAGCCGCCATACTGGCCTTGTCGGGCGCCAGAGCCTGCCCCGAAATCTCGCCCTCGCCATCCATGCGGAAATTGTCGAGGCCCAAACGGAGGTGACCGGCAAGGCCAAAGCGCTGCGCCGTCAAACCGGCCGCCTGCGCATGCACAGCCGCCAGATCCCACACCGCATTCACCGCGCCCTGACCGTAGGCCAGTTTGAGCGGGCCGCTGATCGCCGCCGCCGAGGCTCCGCGATAGCGCAAAACACCGCCCGCCAGCGCCAGATCCGCCCCGCCGCTATCCAGCGTCGAGGCTAGCCGCGCCTTCACCGCCACCAATCCACCGGCCAGATGCATGTCCTTGCCACAGGCCAGCGAACCCAGATGCAGCGGCCCATCCAGCATGGGCGCCCCATTGGATGTCGTAATCCGGCCCGTCAGCGAGGCCTGCGTCGAACAGGCACCAGCCTGGATATGCGGCGCCGACACCGCCACAATCCCTGAAAACCCGTCGCTCAACCGCCCGCGCCCTGCCAACGCAACGCCGACCGGCCCTGTCGGCCCCGCAAAGGACAGCCGCGCATCGTTCAGACGCAAATCCACGTCCGGCAGTCGCGCCGGTTGATCGGAGGGCGCATAGATCAATTTGTCCAGCGCGCCGAAACTGGCCCGCCCCTGCACCCAGCGCGCCAGCACGCGCGCGCCATCCACCCGCACCGCCGTCATGCCCGGCAAGCCCCCCGCCCAGCCAAGCAAGACCTCGACCCGCCTTGCGCTGGCGTCGGGACGCGCCGGATCACCAATCACCACATCGGCCAGCACCACATGTGATGAATCCAGTTCGACGATGCGATAACGCGCGGGCAGATGCAGGCTATAGGCCTGCGCCGTAATCATCCGGTCGGCAATGGATACACGCTGGCTCCAACCCAGCCCCAGACCAAGGGCCAGCAAACCCGCCCCTATCGCCAATCCGTGGCGCGCGCGCAGGCGGAAATTTGGCCGCCCGCCATCCTGCTCATTTGCCTCGATGTGTCGCTCAGCTTCGGCCATGGCTTCCTCTTGCGCATGCGCGCGGAAGAAGGCAAGTTAATCCGCAATAATCCGCAGGGAGACAACCCTGCCTGCAAGGGAGAAAGCCTATGAGCAAACCACCCTTCACCTATCGGGGAGAGCGTCGGTCAACGTCGGCCAACCGCCTGCGCGAGGCCCATGGCGGCCATTTGCTCGGCGCGCTCGACCCTGCCAGCGATGCCTTGGTGCAGGACCAACTCAAAGTGTTAGCCCATGATCCCACCGGCCATCGCGCAAGACTGCGCCAGCGATTGCTGCAGGGCGGAGCAGAGGCTTTGGGCGATCACGAGATACTCGAATATCTGCTCACCACCGCGATACCCCGCCGCGATACCAAACCTCTGACCCGCTCGCTGCTCGCCCGCTTCGGCTCTCTGGCCGGTGTCTTTCACGCCGATGCCGCCGCCTTGGTGCAGCACCCCGGAATGGGCGAAACCAGCGCCGCGGCCATCCGCATCGTCGCGCTGGCCGCCAGCCGTTTTGCCCGCACCCAGGCCAGCAGCGCGTCACTGCTCAACAGTTGGTCTGCTTTGCTCGAATATCTGACCATCGACATGGCGCATCTGACCAAGGAGCGGGTGCGGGTGCTCTATCTCGACACCAAAAACCGGTTGATCCATGACGAACATGTCGGCGATGGCAGTCTGGACGAAGCCGCCATTCACCCGCGCGAGGTGATCCGCCACGCGCTGGATCTGGGCGCGGCCTCGCTCATTCTGGTCCATAACCACCCGTCAGGCTCCCCCGAACCCAGCCGCGCCGACATCCAGATCACCCAGCGCATCGCCGAGGCCGGACGCCTGTTGGGCATCGGGGTGCATGACCATGTGATCATCGGCCGCGAGGGGCATGTTTCACTCCGCGCCCGGGGCTTGCTGTAGGCCAACCCCCAATGCTGCGCCAAAATGATACGTTTCGGCGCAAAATACGTGATTCGAACTGATGCCTTTCCCTGAAAACGGAGTAACTTGTTCCAAAATCGAGCGAGTCGCGGCGAGTATGGTGCAACCACAATGCAACATACCGCCTCTATCGGGCGGTTTCCAAGCTGGGGGTCGGCTTAAGATACGCTTCTGAAAGGGAATTTGCAGGCCGACTATCGGCGCGCAAACCCATGATGGCGCGACGGGCGGCAGGCAACCTTGCATCACGGTCGTATAAAAGGGTCTGCACGTGTTCAAGCGATTTGCCACTGCCACTGCCAGCCGCCTCTGGAAACCGCGTGAAGCGGATAACCGCTTTACCGACACTTTGACCAAAAACAGCCCGCCGCGCATGGCCATCACGCCCAAGGCCGACACGCCCCGCCGCGATGTCGCCAATGAGGGCGAGCATCCGCTGGTGGTGGTGCATGACATTATCGGCCGCAGCCGCCCCAAGGCCCGCATCATCGCGGTGGCCAATGAAAAAGGCGGCGTAGGCAAATCGACACTCGCCTTTCACACCGCGATTGCGCTGTGCGATGCCGGTTACAAGGTGGCCGTGCTCGATCTTGACCCGCGCCAGCAATCGGTCGCCCGCACGCTGGCCTTCCGCGAAGCCACGGCCAAGCGCCTCTCGATCAACCTGCCCAGCCCCACCCATACCGTATTTCGGCACAGTTCGGGCGCGATGCTGTGTCAGGAACTGGTGCGGATTGGCTGGCAGGCCGATTACATCCTGCTCGATGTGGCAGGATCGGATTCGCCGCTGGCCCGCCGCGCTATCGCTCTGGCGGATACTTTGCTGACGCCGATCAATGCCTCCTTTGTCGATCTGGACCTGCTGGGCCGGTTCAACCCGACCACGCATGAATTGCTGGGACCGGCCTTCTTTGCCCGCATGGTCAATGAAATCCGCGACGAAAAAGTGCGGCGCGGCATGAATGGCACCGACTGGATTGTGGTGCCCAACCGCCTGCGCGGCGGCGCAGCCAAAGGTCCCAGCGTCAACCAGCAGCGTTTCGACGCGGCACTGGCCCATCTGGCACCCGTGGCCGGTTTCCGCATCGGGCGCGGGATGAGCGAGCGCGTGGCCTATCGCGAATTGTTCCTGCTGGGCCTGACCCATCTGGATTTGCCCCGCGTGCCGCAACTGGCCGATATGAACAGCGCCGCGCC
Source organism: Novosphingobium umbonatum (assembly GCF_004005905.1). Classification (GTDB taxonomy): domain Bacteria; phylum Pseudomonadota; class Alphaproteobacteria; order Sphingomonadales; family Sphingomonadaceae; genus Novosphingobium; species Novosphingobium umbonatum. The sequence continues at coordinate 28,086 of NZ_SACO01000012.1, read as the reverse complement.
GCAAGAGATCGCCAACCTGCTGGAAGATCTGGCGCTGTTGCCGGTGCAGGAGAAAATCGCGGTTCCCGCCTGACGGCCTAAAACCGGCCTGAAGCGGGCATGAAGCGCCGCTTTAGGCCAAGCCGCCTCTTGCCTTTCGCCCCCACTCCGCCTAGCGCCCGCGGCAGATTTGACGCGCAGGGCGCAATATCCGCTGCATAGCGAGCCCCTTGCGCCCCCTACTGCGGAGGAAAGCATGGTACCTCGTTACGCCCGCCCGGCAATGACCGCCATTTGGGAACCGGAAGCCCGTTACAAGATCTGGTTCGAGATCGAGGCCCATGCCACACAGAAGCTGGGTGAACTGGGCGTCGTACCCATGTCGGGCGCCAAGGCTTTGTGGGATTGGTGGGCGACCAAGCCCAGCATCGATGTCGCCGCGATTGACGCGATCGAAGCGGTGACCAAGCATGACGTGATCGCCTTCCTTGACTGGGTGGCCCAGCAGGTTGGCCCCGAAGCCCGCTTCATGCATCAGGGCATGACCAGCTCGGACGTGCTGGACACCACCCTGTCGGTCCAGCTGGCCAAGGCTGCCGACATCCTGCTCGAAGACCTCGACGCGCTGCTGGCCGCCATCAAGCGCCGCGCGTTTGAACACAAATATACGCCCACCATCGGCCGCAGCCATGGCATCCATGCCGAACCCACCACTTTCGGCAAGAAGCTGGCCGAGGCCTATGCCGAATTCAGCCGCAACAAGGCGCGCCTGCAATTCGCCCGCGCAGAAATCGCCACTTGCGCCATTTCGGGCGCGGTGGGCACCTTTGCCAATATCGACCCCAGCGTGGAAGAATATGTGGCAGAGCAGATGGGCCTGTCGGTGGAACCTGTCTCGACGCAGGTGATCCCGCGCGACCGTCACGCTTTCTTCTTCGCCACCCTGGGCGTGATCGCCTCCTCGATCGAGCGTCTGGCCACCGAAATCCGCCACCTGCAGCGCACCGAAGTGCTCGAAGCGGAAGAATATTTCTCGCCCGGCCAAAAGGGTTCGAGCGCGATGCCGCATAAGCGCAACCCCGTGCTGACCGAAAACCTGACTGGCCTTGCCCGCGTGGTGCGTTCGGCGGTGACGCCTGCGCTGGAAAACGTGGCCCTGTGGCACGAGCGCGATATCTCGCATAGCTCGGTCGAACGCTACATCGGCCCCGATGCCACGATCACGCTGGACTTTGCACTCGCCCGCCTGACCGGCGTGGTGGACAAGCTGGTGATCTATCCCGAGCGCATGCAGAAGAACCTCGACCGCATGGGCGGTCTGGTCCATTCGCAGCGCGTGTTGCTGGCGCTGACGCAGGCCGGTCTGGAGCGTGACGCCTCCTACCGTCTGGTGCAGCGCAATGCGATGAAAGTGTGGGAATCGGACGGCCAGCTGTCCTTGCTGGAACTGCTGAAAGCCGACCCCGAAGTGGCCGCAGCCCTGACCACCGAACAGCTCGAAGAACGCTTCAACCTTGATTATCATTTCAAGGCGGTGGACGTGATTTTTGACCGCGTGTTCGGCGCTTAATTCCGATCATCGGGGCGCGTGAGGCCTGTCCTTGCGCGCCCTCTTCCCTTCGCCGCCATTCCCGCCTAGTCTTGACCACAATGTCTGTGCGAAAGCGGCAAAACGAGAAGGGTTAGCCATGCAAATCCTGCGCAATGCGCTCTGGCTGTTGATCGCCATGCTGGCCACCGCCTTTGTGGCTATCAACTGGCACAAGGCACCGCTGAACCTGTGGCCACTGGAATCGGGCTATCTCCATGTGGAATGGCCGGTGGGCATTGTGGCGCTGGTGTTCTATCTGCTGGGTGCGCTGCCCACGGCCTTGCTTAACAAGGCGCGGCGCTGGCGGCTGAAACGGCGGATTGCCATGCTGGAAAACAATATTCAGGCGCTTACCCCCACGCCTCCACTGGCAACATCGACCCAGTTGGAAGCGGCCAAAGCTGCCGATCCCGTCCATTCCTGAAGCGAGTTATCCCATGAACCACAACCCCGTCTATCTCGCCCTTGACCTGCCCCGTCTGGATGCCGCCCAAGCGCTGGCCCAGAAGGTGAAGGACCATGTGGGCGGGTTGAAACTGGGGCTGGAATTCTTTCTCGCCCATGGCCACCATGGCGTGCATGAAATCGCCAAGGTGGGCTTGCCGATCTTCCTTGACCTGAAACTGCACGATATTCCCAACACGGTGGCCGGCGCGATGCAGGCCATCCATGTGCTGGAACCGGCGATTGTCACCATCCATGCCAGCGGCGGCCGCGCCATGATGGAAGATGCCAAGGCAGCGGCGGGCGAGCATACCAAGGTGGTGGCGGTCACCGTGCTGACCAGTCTTGACGATGATGATCTGGCCAGCGTGGGCGTCAAGGCCCGCGCCGAGGAACAGGCTTTGCGCCTGGCCGAATTGGCCCATAGCGCGGGTCTGGATGGCATTGTCTGTTCGGGCCATGAAGTGGGCGCGATCAAGCGCCAGTGGAAGGACGGGTTCTTTGTTGTGCCCGGCCTGCGCCCTGCCGATGCCACTTTGGGCGACCAGAAGCGCGCCGTAACCCCGCGCGCCGCGCGCGATGCCGGTGCCAGCGTGCTGGTGATCGGCCGCCCGATCAGCCGCGCCGAGGACCCCGCTGCCGCCGCCCGCGCGATCGAGGCCACACTGTAAGCCCATGCTGACTTTCCGACTGGCCGAGGCGGGCGATCTGCCCGCGCTGAAGCAACTTGTCGAAAGCGCCTATCGCGGAGACGCTGCCCGCGCAGGTTGGACCAATGAGGCCGACCTGCTGGAAGGCGAGCGGATCAGCATGGAAGAACTGGCCGACAGCCTTGCCTCCCCCGCCAACCGCATCTGGTTGGCCGAACGCGATGGCGCGCTGATCGGCACGGTGACGGTAACGGCAAAGGACGCCGAACTGGCCTATCTGGGCATGCTTTGCGTCGATCCCTTGCAACAGGGTGGCGGATTGGGGCGGCAATTGCTGGCGCAGGCCGAAAGCAGCGCGGCAGAGCAAGGCGCCAAGGCGCTGGAGATGACGGTCATCTCCGCCCGCCCCGAATTGATCGCCTATTATGAACGGCGCGGCTATGCCCGCACTGGAGAAATCCGCCCCTTCCCCCTGCCCGATATTGACCATCTGGAGATGGTGGTCCTTGCCAAGGCTCTATCATGACCATTGGGATCAAGATCTGCGGCATTTCCACGGCGCCATCGCTGGAGGCCTGCATCAAGGCGCAGGCCAGCCATGTCGGCTTTGTATTCTTTCCCAAAAGCCCGCGCCATGTAACGCTGCAACAAGCAGCCGTGCTGGGCGCGGTGGCCGCTGGACGCATCCAGCGGGTTGGCCTGTTTGTCGATGCCGATGATTCGACCATTGCCGAGGCGGTGGCGGCGGCCAAGTTAGACGTGCTGCAATTGCATGGCAGCGAAACGCCCGAACGCGTGGCGCAGCTCTCCGCCCGCCATGGCCTTCCCGCATGGAAAGCGCTGAGCGTGGCCAGCGCAGAGGATGTAGCGCGGGCCGATGCCTATCGCGGCGCGGCCTCCATGGTGCTGTTTGACGCCAAAACGCCCAAGGGCACTCTGCCCGGCGGCATGGGTCTGGCTTTCGACTGGAAATTGGTGGCGGGCTATCGCGCGGGCGGATTTGCCCAAGGGTGGGGTCTGGCCGGTGGTCTGGGGCCCAACAATGTGGCCGAAGCAATCACGCGCACCGGTGCGCCCTTGGTCGATTGTTCATCAGGGGTGGAAAGCTCGGCAGGCGTGAAGGACGAGACCTTGATCGCGGCTTTCTGCAAGGCAGCGCGGAGCCCCGCTTAAAGAACAAAGCGACGAAACGAGCCGAAGATGCGCCGAAATGGCACAAGACTTCGCACGCAGTCGATTGTTTTATCTTGTTAATAACCAAATCCTGCCTAAGCTGTCACCAGAAAGGCGATACCCGCATTCATCGCCTCTCCTGTGTTTTCTTGGCATGACTCCATGCTTAGGCCACAGGCTCCATACAGGGCGCTCGGTCAGGGCTCTTATCCAGAGCAAGCGGGACAGGAAGAGGGCAGGTTCAGCCAAGCGCATGAACCTGCCCTCTTTTTTGCAGCCAACCGTAGCACATACATGGCGGGGGCTGAAAGGAACGGCCCCCGCCACGCCCTCGGTCAGGGCTCGTGGGATCGGCGGCAAATGCCCGCACGATCCGATCTCGACGGCCTGCGCCATCGCAGGCAAAACTTCAAAACGTCACACCAAAACCCAACAGCAGCCGGTCGCCATTCGACCTTACGCCCTGGTTCAACATGCGGCGATATTCCACCCGCGCGAACACCGGACCCAAGGACTTAGCATAACCCACGCCCGCCGAGGTGCTCTCATAGGCGCCGCCATAGTGATAGCCCACAACCCCATAAAGGCTGCCCAAAGCCAGCACTTTTACCCCAAGCCGCGCCGACGTGCCCCAGCGGGCATCGCCATCCTTGGCCTGTTTGTCGATCGACTGTTCCACACCGGCAAATACGCCCGTGCCCAAAGCCGTTACCGACATGTCATAACCCACAGCAGCGCCCATCGTAGCCTTGGTCCCGCCGCCATTGGCCCAGCCCAGACCAGCGCGACCTTCAACCCGCAACTGACCTGCCGTTGCCGGAGTGGCCGCTACCAGAGCAGCAAGAGCCAAAGCCCCGCCCACCATGCGCTTCAACATAAGAGCTCCTTGAAAATCAGAAACAAGGGTCCTTTGGGCCATCGCGTCCGATTTCCAAAGCGGTTTCTACACCGGTTTCGCGCAACTAGCAGCCAGAAATTTCATCTGTTTTTCAAATTTATAGAGCCATTATGCCGTAAATAATGCCTCAATCGCGCCCCTTGGAATATTGCCGCGAATCACCAAATGGCAAAAAGCCTCCCCCGCAAAATACGAGGGAGGCTTTCCGGATCAACAATGCCCTGCGATAGGCTGCCCTGCGAAGGCGGATCGGAGTGATGGGCAGGGCTGTCTCATGGCTTTAGCCCGAGATCAGAAGCGCAGACCCACACCGACCAGCGCGGCATTGCTGTCCTTGGCGGCATCTTCGTTGAAGGTGTGGCGATATTCCACCTTGGTGAAATAGGGGCCAAAGGCATGTTCCACGCCGCCGCCAATATGGGTGCCATTGGGGCCAACGCCATAGCTGTAACCGGCCAGACCATAGAGCTTGTTGGCCGGGGTCACCTGCAAACCGGCACGGGCGGTGGTGCTCCAACGGGCCTTGTCGCTGCTGGTCAGCACCTTGTCGACCGACTGTTCGATACCGACAAAGGTCTTGCCGCCGGTGGCGATGTCATAACCCAGCGTGGCGCCAAGCGTGCCCTGTGCGGTTTGCCCATCGGCCCAGCCAAGTCCACCATGGACGTCAAAGCGGGCGCCGGTGGTCTTGCTGCTGTCCGGGGTGCTTTCGGCCATGGCGGGCGCAGCAACGGCCAGCGAGGCGAGGAGCGGGATGAGAACCAGACGCATAAAATTCCTCCTAAGTCTTTTTAGAGACGCCATGCGCTTCGTGAGAGGTGAAGCGCCGCTGCGTCTGATCCCTGTCTGCGCCCCTCGCCCTGACGCTTAGGTGAACTGGCCGGTCAGCCAATTGTCAGAAATCGTTCAGAAATCAGAAAGGCATCCGACAAAACCCCGATGTTTCGGGCATTGTGGCGCGGTTCGGCCGCAATTGTCGCCAATGGTAACAACGCGGGCCTTCCTGCCGCGCAACCCCATGGCTCGACGGGCAATTTGCCCCTATCCCCATGCGCAGGCTGGACAGGGCGGCGCGCCCATGGCAGGCGTTTGCGCGCTATGAACCAGACCATGCCCAACTCCTTTCGCCATTTCCCCGATGATCGCGGCCATTTCGGCCAGTTTGGCGGGCGCTATGTCGCCGAAACGCTGATGCCGCTGATCCTGGACCTTGAACGCGAATATAAGGCGGCCAAGGCGGACCCCGCTTTCCACGCCGAATTCGACGATCTGCTGGAGCATTATGTCGGGCGCCCCAGCCCGCTCTATTTTGCGCCCCGCCTGACCGAGGAACTGGGCGGCGCGCAAGTCTGGTTCAAGCGTGACGAGTTGAACCACACCGGCGCGCATAAGATCAACAATTGCATCGGCCAGATCCTGCTGGCGATCCGCATGGGCAAAAAGCGCATTATCGCCGAAACCGGCGCGGGTCAGCATGGCGTGGCCACCGCCACGGTTTGCGCCCGCTTTGGCCTGCCCTGCACCATCTTCATGGGCGCGACCGACGTGGCGCGTCAGGCACCCAATGTGTTCCGTATGAAGCTGCTGGGCGCGACCGTTGTGCCGGTGACCGCTGGCGCTGGCACGTTGAAGGATGCGATGAACGAGGCCCTGCGCGATTGGGTGGCCAATGTGCATGACACATTCTACATCATCGGCACCGCCGCCGGCCCGCACCCCTATCCCGAACTGGTGCGCGATTTCCAAAGCGTGATCGGCCGCGAAGCGCGCGAGCAGATCCAAAAGCGCACGGGCCGCCTGCCCGACCTGCTGGTGGCCGCCATCGGCGGTGGTTCCAACGCGATCGGCCTGTTCCACCCCTTCCTTGACGACACCAGCGTGAAGATGCTGGGCGTGGAAGCGGCAGGCTATGGTCTGGACAAGGAACATGCCGCCAGTCTGGCTGGTGGCCGCCCCGGCATCCTGCATGGCAACAAGACCTATCTGTTGCAGGACGAGGATGGCCAGATCACGGAAGGCCACTCGATCAGCGCCGGTCTGGATTACCCCGGCATCGGCCCCGAACACGCCTTCCTGCGCGACATTGGCCGCGTGGATTACACCTCGGTCACCGACGAGGAAGCGATGGACGGCTTCCAGTTGCTCTGCCGCACCGAGGGGATCATCCCCGCGCTGGAGCCTGCCCACGCCATTGCAGCCGTGAAAAAGGTTGCCCCTACCATGGGCAAGGACCAGATCATCGTCGCCAACCTGTGTGGTCGTGGCGACAAGGATATCTTCACGGTTGCAGACCGTCTGGGAGTAGAACTGTGACCCGCCTCGCTTCCGCCTTCTCTAAAGGCCGCCCCGCTCTCGTCACCTTCATCACCGGTGGCGATCCCACGCCCGATGCAACGCCTGCGATTCTGGATGCGCTGGTGGCTGGCGGCGCCGATGTGATCGAGCTGGGCCTGCCCTTTACCGATCCGATGGCCGATGGCCCCGCCATTCAGGCCGCGAACATCCGCGCGCTGGAAGCCGGCACCAAGACCGCCGACATCTTCCGCATCGCGGCCGAGTTCCGCGCCCGCCATCCTGAAACCCCGCTGGTGCTGATGGGCTATGCCAATCCGATGATCACGCGCGGGGCGGAATGGTTCGCCGGTGAATGCGTCAAGGCAGGCGTGGATGGCATCATCTGCGTGGACATTCCCAATGAGGAAGACGCCGAGATCGGCCCCGCCTTGCGCGAGGCTGGCATTGCCTTCATCCGTCTGGCCACGCCCACGACTGACAAGGCACGCCTGCCCGCCGTTTTGGAAAACTCCAGCGGATTTCTCTATTACGTTTCGGTGGCGGGCATCACCGGCAAGCAGCAGGCCGCTGTGGACACGATTGCCCAGGCGGTCGCCCATCTGAAGGCTGGCACCGACCTGCCCATCGCCGTCGGCTTTGGCGTGCGCACGCCTGAACAAGCCGCCGCCTTTGCCGCCCATGCCGATGGCGTGGTGGTGGGCAGCGCGCTGGTCGATCTGGTGGCGCAGCATGGCGCCAACGCGGCCGAACCGGTGCGTGCCCTGACGCAGGCCTTGGCAGAGGCGGTGCATAAAGCTAGGGAGCCCGCATGAGCTGGCTTAACAAAGTACGCAACTCGCTTTCCTCGCTGTCTGCGGCGAAAGACGACACGCCCGACAATCTGTGGATCAAGTGCAAGAACTGCAACGAGATGCTGTTCGCCAAGGAATATGAGGCGAACCTGTCCGTATGCCCGCGCTGTGACCATCATGGCCGAATCGGCACCGATGCGCGTTTCGCGCAATTGCTGGACGCCGGTTTCAAGGTGCTGCCCTCGCCCAAGGTGAAGGACGACCCTTTGCGTTTCCGCGATACGAAGAAGTATCCCGACCGCATGAAGGCCGCCCGCGCCGCCAATCCGCACCCTGATGCGCTGACCAATGCCTTGGGCACGGTGGACGGCAACAAGGCTGTGCTGGGCGTGCAGGATTTCGGCTTCATGGGCGGTTCCATGGGCATGGCGGTGGGCGCGGCCTTTGTGGCCGGTGCCGAACGCGCGCTGAAGGAAAAATGCGCCTATGTGATCGTGACCGCCGCTGGCGGTGCGCGCATGCAGGAAGGCATCCTGTCCCTGATGCAAATGCCCAAGTCCACGGTGGCGGTGCGCCGCCTGAACGCGGCGGGCCTGCCCTATATCGTCATCCTCACCGACCCGACCACCGGCGGCGTGACAGCTTCCTATGCGATGCTGGGCGATGTGCAAATTGCCGAGCCGGGCTGCCTGATCGGCTTTGCCGGACAGCGCGTTATTCAGGACACGATCCGCGAAAAGCTGCCCGAAGGCTTCCAGCGTGCCGAATATCTCTATGACCATGGCATGGTGGACATGGTGGTGCATCGCCGCGATCTGAAGGAACGTCTGGCGCAAGTGCTGTCCTATCTGGGCGCGGCACGGGCGGCGTGATTCAAGCAGGGGTGGACAGGTGAAGGATTTTGCCATCTCCGACCACCCCGGCGTGGCCGCGCAACTGGCGCGACTGGGCCAGCTATCCGTGCCGCAAGGGCGGCTGGGGCTGGAGATTATCGAAGGTCTGCTCGACCGTCTGGGCACCCCCCAGCGCAAGCTGCCGCCGGTGTTCCATGTCGCGGGCACCAATGGCAAGGGCAGCACCTGTACCTATCTGCGCATGATGCTGGAGGCGCAGGGGCTGACGGTCCATAGCGCGACCAAGCCGCATCTGGTGCGTTACAATGAACGGATCAGGCTGGCGGGCAAGCTGATCGAGGATGATCTGCTGGCCTCTTTGCTGGCCGAAGTGCTGGACGCCAACGAGGCGGGCGGCGACCTTGGCCCCAGCTTCTTTGAAGTGACCACCGCCGCTATCTTCCTTGCTTTCAGCCGCATTCCGGCCGATGCTTGCGTGATCGAGGTCGGGCTTGGCGGAAGGCTGGACGCCACCAATGTGATCCCCACCCCTGTCGCCACCGGCATTGCCACGCTGGGCATTGACCATGAAGGTTTCCTGCTGCGCCCCGAGGAAGGCGCGCCGCAAGTGCCCTTGGCGCGGATCGCATGGGAAAAGGCAGGCATCACCCGCCCCAGCGCGCCTTTGGTGACGCAGAGCTACCCTGCGGAGGCCGAGGAACAGATTGCGGCGCTGGCCGAGGGTGTCGGCACATCATGGCTGAAACGCGGACGCGACTGGTTTGCCGAAATTGGCGATGTCATCCATTACCGCGATGCCAAGGGCGAACTGACCTTGCCCCTGCCCCGCCTTGCCGGTGTGCATCAGGCGGAAAATGCGGCGCTGGCTGTGGCGCTGATCCGCCATCAATCGGAGGTAGAAGTTACCCCCGAAGCCATGGCGCAGGGCATCCTTGCTGCACGCTGGCCCGCCCGCCTGCAATTGCTGGGCAATGGTCCGCTGACGGCTCTGGCAGGCAACCGCCAAGTCTGGCTGGACGGTGGCCATAATCCCGATGCGGGGCGTGCCATTGCCCGCCATTTTGCCGATGCGCCCAAGTTCCACCTGATCACCGGCATGTTGGCCAATAAAGACCCCGGCGCAATTATCGCACCTTTGGCCGATCGCCTATTGTCGGTATCGGTCGTGCCCGCCCACGGCCATGACGCGCATCGGCCAGAGGATTTTGCGCCTTTTACCGCGCTGCCGGTACGGTCTTTCGACGATGTGGCACAGGCGTTGGCGGCACTTCCGCCGCAAGGTGATGTGTTGATCGCGGGCTCGCTCTACCTTGCGGGCGATGTTTTGCGCCGGAATGAAGAGTTTCCGGACTAAGGCTGGACATGGCTCTGCTTTCATGCTGCTAAGGTCTGCATCCGGCCATCAGGTGAATGTCATGAAAATTCAAAACCTTGCCCGCCCAATTTTTGCAGGCGCCACCTTGTTTGCGGTCTATATGGCGCTGACGCCTAAGCCGCCCAGCCTGCCGATTGACAAGTTCGGCGACAAATTCGCCCATATGCTGGCCTTTTTCGTGCTGACCATTCTGGCCCGCGCCGCTTTCCCCAAGGCGCGCTGGAGCACAGTGCTGGAACGCCTGTCCTTCCTTGGCGCCTTGATCGAGGTGTTTCAGGCCATCCCCAGCCTGCACCGCGATTGCCAGTGGAATGACTGGCTGGCCGATACGGCGGCCATTTCGGTGGCGCTGGCACTGCTCTGGGCGCTCCAGCGCTTTACCGGCTTCAAACTGGTCGAGGATTAACCTTCGGCCTTTTCCGCCACCTTGTTCCCCACCCGCAGCCATTCCAGCAGCACAAAGCTGACGCTGACCACACCGGCCAGCGCGGTGTAACGGAACACCGGCCCATAGCCATAGGTGTCAAACGCCTCGCCCGCCACGCCGCGTCCCAAAGTGCCGACAAGGAAGGTGAGCGAGGATAGCAGCGCATATTGAATCGCGGTGTAACGCTTGGACACCACGCTGGACACATAGGCGACAAAAGCCGTGCCCGCGATGCCTGTGGCGATGTTTTCATAACAAATGGCCAGCAGCAGCCGCAGCATGCGCAGATCCGCCCCCAACCATGCGCCCAGTTGCTGCAGGCCCACCGCGCCCGAAAATGCATCAATCGCATGGCCGCCATCGGCCAGATCGGCATAGAGCAGATTGCCCAAAGGCGGCAGCAAGGCCCCCAGCAGCACCGTGGGGAAGCGCCCGATGCGCAGGAACAGATAGCCCCCCAGCGAAATGCCGGTCATCGTCATGATGATGCCAAAGATCTTGGAGGCGAAGGCCACCTCGTCCTTGGTGTAATGCAGATGGTCCAGATAGAAGGGGAAGGCAAAGCTAGACCAGATATTATAGCAAAACGCATAGGTGAGGATGAAACCCATCACCACCAGCACCCCGCCTTTGAGCCGCCCCGCCAGTTCGGCCATGGGCGTGACCAGCGCGGCATAAATATGGTTGCCAATCGCGCGCAACGGACCGGCGGCGCTATCCTCTTGCGCCTGCACCGCCACACCGCGCGCCTTGAGCAGATTGGAGATGCTGGCCACGATCAAGGGCACAAACACCGTGGCCACCACGATCCACGGCCCTTGGGCGCGGGTAAATTCGGCCACGCTGGGCGGCTTCGTTCCGGCGGCGGCGGGGGCCAGCATATGGATCATGAAACGGGCAATACACGCCACCGCCCAGCCCCAACTGGCCAGCACCACCATCAGCAAAGCCGCGCGCGTGGCGGCGGTCAACTCGCCCACCTGCGCCAGATCGCTATGCAGACGGGCGGTGATCGTGCGTTCGGTATCGGGCGCGCGTAGGGTGACAAAAGCCATGAGCCCCATCACCACTGTCATCGCCCCGAACACCTGCGGCCAACTGATCCGCGCCGCCAGCATCAAGGCCAGCGCGCCCCCCACAATCGAGGCGGTGCGATAGCCGAACTGGTAAAGCGCGGTCAGCAATTCCACGCTGGTCTGTTCATCGGCATTTTCGATGCGCCATGCGTCCAACGCAATATCCTGAGTCGCGCTGGCAAAGGCGGCGACAAAGGCCAGCACGGCAAAGCTGCCAATCGCGGCCACCGGATCGGTCAGGGACAGGCCCGCCAGCGCCAAGGTCAGCACCGACTGGCACAGCAATATCCAGCTACGGCGGCGGCCCAAAGCCTCCAGCACCGGCAGCTTCACCCGATCCACCACCGGCGCCCACAGGAATTTGAACGAATAGGACAGGCCGATCCATGACAAAACGCCAATCGTCGCCAGTTTAACCCCCACCTCGCCCAGCCACGCGTTCAGCGTGCCGATCAACAGCGCGAAGGGCAGGCCGGAGGAAAAGCCAAAGCCCAGCATACAGGCCGCCTTGCGCGTGGAAAGCGCCACACGCAGCAGCGCCAGCCCCTTGGGACGCGGCTTGGCCTGCGGCTGTTCGACCTGATCGCTGGAATTGGCGCTGCTCGCCATGAACTTAAGCTCCTGTTGCGTATTGCCCCTCAGGCTAGAGCCCCGCGCGGTTAATGGCCAGACCCGAGGCGCACAAATATCCGCCACAGATTTTTGACGCGCCGGAATGGGACTGGCCTTCGCCCCCGCAATTTTTGACGATTCCGGCCAAGCAGCGTATGGGGCGCGCATGGCATTTAACAAACCTCCCCGTTCGCCTTCCGGACCCCGGTCTGGCAAAGGCCGTTTTGGCTCCTCGTCGCGTGGCGATGGCCCCCAAGATAACAACTCCCGCGAGAATGATCGGCGCGCGCCTCGTACCGGCGGCCGTGGCGCCCCGCGTGGCGAGGAAGATCGCTATGGCGATTCGCCGCGCCGTGCTGGCGGCGGTGCAGGCGACCGCTATAATGGCGGTGGACGCTCGCAAGCTGGCCCGCGTTCCGGCGGTGACAAGCCCCGCATGGGCGCCCCGCGTGACGCACAAGGGCGCCGTATCCGCGATGATGGCAAATTGATCGACCGTCCCCGTGGCGCGCCTTCGCATCGCGGAGCGCCTTCTGCACGCGCAGAACGCGGCAGCGACGCTGCACCATGGGCCACTGGCGATCATCGCCCCGCTGGCCGTGACGCCGCTCCGCGCAGCGATCGCAGCGAAGCGCCTCGCGCCGGTTCGGCCCGTTATGGCAGCAAGCGTCGCGAAGAATTTGACAGCGCAGGCCCCCGCCCCGTTCTGACACGCAGCGAACGCCCCGCCGCCGAACCCCGTCGTGGCGAACGCTCCTTCACCGAACGTGCCCATGGCGAGCGCTTCTTTGGCGATTCGGCGCGCGGTGGCGCTTCGCGTGGCCGTTTTGGAGACAAGCGCAATGCCGCACCGGACAGGGTTAGCAAGGACCGTGGAGGTCAAACCAGCCGCCCGCCCAAGCTGGCCATGGCCAAGCGCCGCAATCCCTATGCCAAGCCCGCCGAGCCGCTGCAGCGTCTGGAAGGCGAAGGCGAACGCATTGCCAAGCTGCTGGCCCGCGCCGGTGTCGCCAGCCGCCGCGAAGTGGAGCGCCTGATCGCCGAAGGCCGCGTGAAACAGGGTGATGAAGTGATCACCACCCCCGCCATGCTGCTGACCAGCCTGAACGGCATCACGGTGGATGGCGAGCCGGTGCAAAAGCCGCAAGCGGCCCAGCTTTACGCTTTCCACAAGCCCGAAGGCCTGATCACCGCCGAGCGCGATCCGGCGGGTCGCCCCACCATCTACACCGCCCTGCGCAACGCGCTGCCCGAGGGCACGCCGCGCCTGATGCCGGTGGGCAGGCTCGACCTTGCCACCGAAGGTCTGCTGTTGCTCACCAATGATGGCGAATTGAAGCGCGCGATGGAATTGCCCAGCAGCGGCATCCCCCGCACCTATCGCGCCCGCACCTTTGGCGACATCACGCAGGACCAGCTGGAACAGCTGATGGAAGGCATCGAGGTGGAAGGCGTGTTCTATGGCCGGATCGACGCCAATATGGAGCGCCGCACGGGGCGCAACCAATGGATCGAACTGACGCTGACCGAGGGCAAGAACCGCGAAGTGCGTCGTGTGCTCGAAGCCCTGGGCCTGCAGGTCAGCCGCCTGATGCGCACCAAATATGGTCCGTTCGAACTGCTCGATCTGGCCCGTGGTCAGGCGGTGCAGATCCCGCAGAAGATGGTCGACAATTTCATCAAGACGCTGAAACCCGCCCCCACCCGCGAGGAGCGCCAGAAGGGAGAGGGCGCATGATCCGCATCATCTCTGGCCAATGGCGCGGGCGCAAATTGCAAACGCCCGAGGGTGAGGAAACCACCCGCCCCACTTCGGAACGCACCCGCGAAACGCTGTTTTCCATGCTGGCCAGCCGTCTGGGCAGTTTTGAGGAATTGCGCTTTGCCGATCTGTTCGCCGGATCGGGCGCGCTGGGGCTGGAAGCCTTGAGCCGTGGTGCGGCCCATTGCATCTTTGCCGAACAGGCCCCCCCTGCCCTGCGCGCCATCCGCGCCAATGTCGCCAATTTGAAGGCACAGGCCCAATGCGATGTGCGCGCCACCAGCGTGATGGCGCTGGGCCCCACCAAGCAGGCGCTGGATGTGGTGCTGCTGGACCCGCCCTATGGCACGGGCGCGGGCGAGGTGGCGATCGACAAATTGCGCCGTCTGGGCTGGATCAACGAAGGCACATGGGTCGCGCTGGAAACCGGCGAAAAGGAAGTGCCCCGCGTCAAAGGCTTTGCCATTGATGCAGAGCGTAAGGTCGGCAAGGGCAAGCTGACCCTGATGCGGTTGGAAGCCACCGAAGCCTGAAACAGAAAGGGGAGCCAACCAGCTCCCCTTTTTCTTTACACCACCCGCAGCCGTTTCCGGCGCATCCGCCGCGACCAGCCAATGCCGGCCAGCGTCACTAGCCCCGCCGTAGCGGGCAACAGGCCGATCCAATGGCCATGGCCCTGCTCGATAAAGGACTGGGCCACCACCGGCGTCACCGCGCCGCCGATAATGCCGCCACCGTTAAACGCCATGGAAATGCCCGAATAGCGCACCTCCACCGGAAACAGGCTGGAAAGCCAGCTGGTGAGCGGGCCATAGGCCATGCCCATCACGAAAAGCGCGCTGAACAAAGTGGCGAAGACCAGCAGCAGGCTGCCCGAGGACAGGCCACTCCAGTAAAGCGCGCCCACCACCGCGCCCAGGCCCGCGCCGCTGGCCAGCACCCGCCAAGCGCCGAAACGGTCGGACCAGATGGCGGCATAGATAATGCCCAAAGCCAGCCCGATATTGGCGGCCAATTGGGCCACCATAAAACCCGTGCGCGGGTAATGCAGCAGGCCGGTGCCCTGCGCCAAGGCAAAGGCGGTGCACAGATAGAACAGCGCAAAGCAGGACACCACGCCCGCTGTGCCCGCGATCAAAGCCTGCCAATGCTGGCCCATCAACACACGCAGGGGAACAGCGGGGGCTTTCCCATGCGCCTTGGCCTCGGCAAAAGCGGCGGTTTCGGTGATTTTCAAACGCACCCACAGGCCCACACCCACCAGCACGGTGGAGAGCAGGAAGGGCACGCGCCAGCCCCAAGCCTTGAAGTCGGCCTCACTCATCACCAGCCCCAGAATCAGGAACAGGCCATTAGCCGCCAGAAAGCCCACCGGCGCCCCCAATTGCGGCGCGCTGCCAAAGCGCGATTCCCAGCCCTTGGGCGCATTTTCCACTGCCAGCAAAGCCGCCCCACCCCATTCGCCACCAAGGCCGAAGCCCTGACCAAAGCGGCAAAGGCACAGCAGGATCGGCGCGATAATCCCCGCCTGTGCGTAAGAAGGCAGGAAAGCCACCGCCACCGTCGATCCACCCATCAGCATCAAGGATGCCACCAGCGTAGATTTACGCCCGATCCGGTCACCAAAATGGCCAAAGGCCATAGCGCCAACCGGCCGCGCCACAAAGGCGATGCCAAGGCTCATGAAAGCCAGCAGCAATTGCCGCCCCGGCGCCGCATCGGGGAAAAACATCGGCCCGAACACCAAAGCCGTGGCCGTGGCGAAAATATAGAAATCATAGAACTCGACCGAGGTTCCGACCAAAGCGGCGGTCAGGATACGGGCGTGTTGGCGAACGGGGTGGACAGACTGGCTCATGGCCCGTTGGTTGCTAGGGGATTGCGCCAAGGTCAACCCATAATCGGGCCAAAATCAGGCAGGCCTGCCCGCCCGCCCCCTTGTCAGCCGCGCCCATGTTCCCTAGGCGTTCCACATGACGCAGCTTACGCCCCCCTCCGACTCCGCACCTGACTGGCTCACCCGTCTAAACCCGCCCCAGCGGGAGGCCGTGATGACGCTGGACGGGCCGGTGCTGATGCTGGCAGGGGCAGGCACGGGGAAAACGGCGGCGCTGACGGCGCGTCTGGCCAATATTATCGCGCAAAGGCGGGCTTGGCCCAGCGAGATCCTCTGCGTCACCTTTACCAACAAGGCCGCGCGGGAAATGCGCGAAAGGGTGGGCCATCTGATCGGGCCAGCGGTGGAGGGAATGCCGTGGCTGGGCACGTTCCACGCGATTGCGGCCAAGATGCTGCGCCGCCATGCCGAATTGGCGGGCATGGAAAGCAATTACACGATCATCGACATGGATGACCAGAACCGCCTGCTCAAGCAATTGATTCAGGCCGAAGGGCTGGATGAAAAGCGCTGGCCGCCCAAGCTGTTGGCCTCTTGCATCGACCGCTGGAAAAACCGCGGCATGATGCCCGAGGATGTCGATGCGATGGAAAGCGAGGCCTATGCCAACGGGCGCGGGCAGCAGATGTATCGCCTTTATCAAGACCGGCTGAAGGCGCTCAATGCCTGCGATTTTGGCGACCTCCTGCTGCATATGCTGACCATCTTCCGCCGCCATCGCGACGTGCTGGAGCAATATCAGAGCCGCTTCAAATATATCATGGTGGACGAATATCAGGACACCAATTCGGTCCAGTATCTGTGGCTGCGCCTGCTGGCGCAAAAGACGGGCCAGACGCGCCACAATATCTGTGTCGTTGGTGATGATGACCAGTCGATCTATAGCTGGCGCGGGGCCGAAGTGGCCAATATCCTGCGCTTTGAACAGGATTTTCCGGGCGCCAAGGTGATCAAGCTGGAGCAGAATTACCGCTCCACCCCGCATATTCTGGGCGCGGCATCGGGCCTGATCCGCGAGAATAGCGAGCGTTTGGGCAAAACGCTGTGGACCGAGGCCACCGGTGGCGACAAGGTCAAAGTCACCGGCGTCTGGGATGCGCCGGAGGAAGCGCGCCGTGTGGGCGAGGATATTGAAAGGCTGGAGCGCGAAGGCCTGCCGCTGGACAAGATCGCCATTCTGGTGCGCGCCCAGTTCCAGACTCGCGAGTTTGAAGACCGCTTTATCGCCATCGGCCTTAATTACCGCATCATCGGCGGTTTCCGTTTCTATGAACGCGCCGAAATCCGCGACGCTCTGGCCTATCTCCGCCTGATCGCCCAGCCGAGCGATGATCTGGCCTTTGAACGCATCTATAACACGCCCAAGCGCGGCCTAGGCGACAAGACGCTGGAAAAGCTGCACCGCTTTGCCCGCGCGCAGGCCATGCCCTTGGCGGCGGCTGCTTTGGCCATTGCCGATACCGATGAACTGCCCGCCCGCGCGCGCAACACTTTGCTGGCGCTGATGCGCGATCTGGCGCGTTGGCGCGATGTGGCCAAGGAAAGCTCACCCGCCGATCTGGCGCGGATGGTACTGGATGAATGCGGCTATACCGGCATGCTTCAGGCCGAACGCAGCGCGGAAAGCGCTGGCCGTCTGGAAAACCTCTCGGAACTGGCCCGCGCGATGGAGGATTATGAATCGCTTGGCGATTTCCTTGAACATGTCAGTCTGGTGATGGACAATGAAGCCCGCGACGATGTGGAAAAGGTCACCATCATGACCATCCACGCCGCCAAGGGTCTGGAATTTGATCATGTTTTCCTGCCCGGATGGGAAGAAGGCGTGTTCCCCTCGCAGCGCTCGCTGGATGAAGGCGGGCTGGCCAGTCTGGAGGAGGAGCGCCGCCTCGCCTATGTGGCCATCACCCGCGCGCGCCGCCATTGCACCATCCTGCATGCCGCCAACCGCCGTATTTATGGCCAATGGACCAGCTCGATCCCCAGCCGCTTCATCGCCGAATTGCCCGAGGCCCATGTGGACCAGAGCAGCACGATGAGCGGCGGCGCCTCACTATGGCGCGCGCAATGGAGCGAGCGGGACGATCCCTTTGCCCATGTCGCCACCCGCGTGGACCAGCAGCGCAGCAACGCGGCACGCGGGCCGGGCTGGCAAAGAGCCACCGAGCGAGCGACAGAAAGCTACACACCCACGCCGCGCAATGTGGTTCCCACCCGCCCGTCTACCCGCAGTGCGGCCAGTTTCGCCGCCAAGCCCCGCATGGACATCAAACAAGGCGACCGCGTGTTCCATGACAAGTTCGGCTATGGCCAAGTGGCTGTTCAGGAAGGCAACAAGCTGGAAATCGACTTTGAAAACGGCGACCGCAAGCGGGTGCTGGACAGCTTCGTCCGCCCCGCTTGAGCCTTTCTCATAAACCTTGCGTCCTTTAGCGCACTTGCGGCGCAGGGCCCGCTCTGGCATCGAACGCACACAATATATCGGGGTGAAAAAGCAGATTTATGAGCGAGACCGCCAAAGCGATCGATCCGGCACAATTCCGCCAAGTGCTGGGCCATTATCCCACTGGCGTGGCCGCTATCACCTCGCTTGATGCCAATGGTCAGCCTTTGGTGATGATCGTGGGCACGTTCACCTCGGTCTCGCTCGATCCGCCTTTGGTGGGTTTCCTCCCCACCAAAACCTCGGCCAGCTGGGCCGCGATTGCCGCCACGGGGCGCTTTGCGGTCAATGTGCTGGGCCTGGATCAGGGCGCACTATGCGGGCAATTGGCGGGGCGTGGCGACAAATGGGCTGGCGTGGAATATAGGCTGGGCGAGCGTAATGTGCCGCTGCTGGCGGGGGCGCTGGTCACCATCGAATGCGATATTGCCGGCACCAGCGATGCGGGCGACCATGATTTCGTGCTGGGCGCGGTGCGCAGTCTCGAGGTCGGGCGTGAAGGCGATCCGCTGCTTTATTATCGCGGTTCCTATGGAACCTTTACAAATCGCTAACCATAAATTTTTGTTCCCGCCGAATTGAATGTGATTGTGATTGCCCGCCAGCATCACCCCCGTCACAAGTTCCCCTGAAGAATTTCGGGGGCTTGGTGGGGCATGAAGCGGGAATTGATCACTTTCGAGGTTGGCGGGCAATTGTTCGGGGTGGATATTATCGCCATCCGCGAAATTCGCGCCTGGTCACCGGTTACCCGCGTGCCGGGCGTGCCCTATTATGTGGCGGGCATGGCCAATCTGCGCGGGCAAATCCTGCCGGTGATCGATCTTGCCGCCCGCCTCGGCTGGGAAATGAGTGAGGCGACCGACCGCCACGCGATCATCGTGATTGACATTAACGGCAAATCGACTGGCCTGATCGTGGAATCCGTGTCCGATCTGGTGGCGCTCGAATCGGATGCGCTGCAACAACCGCCCGCTCTGGGCGATGATGGCGTTTCGGCCTTCCTCGACGGTCTGGCACCGGTGGGCGACCGGATGGTTCTGGTGCTCAATCTGGCGCTGGTGGCGGGCAATGACATGAGCCACATGTTCTAAAGCATCACAAGTCGCAGGCTTGACGGGCGCGGCTTCATCAGGGAACATCGCAGGAATGGCATTTGCTTTCCGTCAAGGAAGGCAGGCTTGGCTTGCCTCATGCTGGCGCATAGCGGGCGGGGCATGCCGATTGTTCCCGCCTGTAGCACCCCGATTGTAGCCCTAGGAGACCCGTTCATGCCCGCTCTCTCGCTTGACCGGCCGCGCCGCAGCGCCCTCTACATGCCCGCCTCCAACCCCAAGGCTCTGGCCAAGGCGCGCAGCCTGCCCGCCGATATCATCATCCTCGATCTGGAAGATGCCGTTGCGCCCGACAAGAAGGACGAGGCGCGCGATGCGGCCATGGCGCTGCTTTATTCGGGCGGCTTTGGCGACCGTGAAGTGGCGGTACGCGTCAACGGGCTGGATACGCCTTGGGGCGCGGCCGATCTGGAGGCGGTGGCGCTGTCGGGCGCGGATGCGGTGCTGGTGCCCAAGGTGAACGGGCCGCAGGATGTGCTACGCTATCACGAGGCCCTGTCCCATGCGCCCGGCGATCTGCAACTCTGGGCCATGATCGAAACCTGCGCCAGCGTGCTGCATCTCGATGCCATCGGCGCTTTGTCCAAATCCACCCGCCTCGCGCTCTGGGTGCTGGGGCTGAACGATCTGGCCAAGGAAATGCGGGCCAAGCCCGATGCCAGCCGCAGTATTTTCCACCCCTTCATGGCGATGGCCGTCGCCGCTGCCCGCGCCCATCACATCAGCGTGCTGGACGCCGTCTGCAACGAATTCCGCCATATCGACGCCTTTACCACCGAGGCCATGCAGGGCGCCGCTTTCGGTTTTGACGGCAAGAGCCTGATCCACCCCGACCAGATCGCCCCCTGCAACGCAGCCTTCAGCCCTTCAGCCGAAGAACTGGCGCAGGCGCAGGCGATTATCGAGGCCTTTGCCCTGCCCGAAAATCAGGACAAGGGCGTCATTCAGGTCGGTGGCCAGATGGTCGAATTGCTGCACCAGACGCAGGCACAGGCCTTGCTGAAACGCGCCAAGCGCATGGGCCTGCTCAGCGGCAGCGATGAGCCAAGCCTGATGAGCTTTAGCTAAACGCTTCAAGCGGGCTGATATTCCGCCACCAGAGCCAGAACCTGCGCCGCATGTTCGGGGCGACAGATCAGCAAGTCGGGCAGATAGGTGTCGCGCTGGTTATAGACCAGCGGGGCACCATCGATCCGGCTGGCATGCAGCCCATGGGCCAGAACAACCGCCGCCGGCGCGCAGCTGTCCCATTCGAACTGGCCGCCCGAATGGAGGTAAATATCCGCCTCGCCACGGATCACCGCCATGGCCTTGGCGCCCGCGCTGCCCATTGGCACCAGTTCCGCCCCCAGCCTTTCGGCCACGAACAGAGCCTCTGCCGCAGGGCGGGTACGGCTGACCACCATGCGCAGCTTTTCCGGCGCAGGCGGCACAGCCACCGGCGCATCGCTGCGATAGACCACGCCGGCATCGGGCAAAGCCACCGCGCCCAGCACTGGCGCGCCATCGACCGCCAGCCCGACATGGACGGCCCAATCGGCCCGCGCCTCGCCATATTCGCGTGTTCCATCCACCGGATCGACAATCCACACGCGCCTCTGGTCCAAACGCTCCAGCGTATCCTTGCTCTCTTCCGACAGCAGGCCATCCTCAGGCCGCTGATGCTGCAAGGCATGGACAAGGAACTGGTTAGCGGTCGCATCCCCCGCCTTGCCCAAAGCCTTGCCGCTCACCGCGCCGCTTTGCCGCACGGTGATCAGCAATTGCCCCGCAACCTGTGCAAGATGGGCGGCAAGGTCAGCATCGGTCATGGCCATCAAATCTCCGGCATCCAGTAATCGCCAAGCAGCTTGGCCACGATCAATTCGGCCGCGTCTTCGGGGCTGATGCTGGTCGTGTCAATGCGGATTTCCGGCGCAACCGGCGGCTCGTAAGGGCTGGAAATACCCGTGAAATTGGGGATCTTGCCCTCACGCGCCTTTTTATACAGGCCCTTCACATCGCGGCTTTCGGCCACGGCCAAAGGCGTGTCGACAAACACTTCAAAGAATTCGCCATCGGGGATCAGGCTGCGCGCCAATTCACGCTCGGCGCGGAAGGGGCTGATAAAGGCGGTCAACACGATCAGACCCGCATCGGTCATCAAACGCGCCACCTCGCCCACGCGGCGGATATTCTCGATCCGGTCGGCCTCGTTAAAGCCCAGATCCTTGTTCAGCCCATGGCGCACATTGTCGCCATCCAGCAGGAACGTGTGCTTGCCCAAAGCATGCAGCTTCTTTTCCACCAGATTGGCGATTGTCGATTTGCCCGAACCCGACAGGCCGGTGAACCACAGCACGGCGGGGCGCTGGGTCTTGGCCGAGGCGCGGGCATCACGGGTGATGTCCAGAGCCTGCCAATGCACATTTTCCGCACGGCGCAGCGCCGATTGCAGCATGCCCGCCGCCACGGTGGCATTGGTGATCTTGTCGATCAGGATGAAGCCGCCCAGCGTGCGGTTCTCGCCATAGGGTTCAAAAGTGATGGCGCGGTCGGTCGTCACATGGGCCACGCCAATGGCGTTCAACTCCAACGTGTCGGCGGCGACATGCTCCATCGTATTCACATTGACGGTATATTTGGGCGCCTGCACCGTGGCCGACACCATTTGCGTGCCGCTTTTCAGCCAATAGGCGCGGCCCGGAATCAAGGGCGCATCCGACAGCCACACCACCTGCGCCTCGAACTGGTCGGCCACCTGCGGCGGATTATCGGCCAGAGCCAGCACATCGCCACGCGAACAGTCAATCTCGTCCGCCAAGGTCAGCGTGATCGACTGGCCTGCTACAGCCTCGTCCAGATCGCCGTCAAAGGTGACAATCCGCGCCACGGTGCTGGTCTTGCCGCTGGGCAGCACACGCACCGCATCGCCCGGCTTCACACTGCCGCTGGCCACAAGGCCGGCAAAGCCGCGGAAGTCCAGATTGGGGCGGTTCACCCATTGCACCGGCATACGGAACGGCTGCGCCACTTCGCGCGCCTGCCCCACTTCCACCGTTTCCAGATGGTCCATCAGGCTGCGACCAAAATAGGCAGGCGCCTGATACCACGGCATATTGGGCGAAAGGCTGGTGATATTGTCGCCCATATAGCCGCTGATCGGCAGGGCGGTGAAGCCCTCGATCCCGATGCTGGCGGCAAAGGCGCGGTAATCGGCCACGATCTCGTCAAAACGGCTCTGGCTATAATCGACCAGATCCATCTTGTTGACCGCCAGCACGATGTTACGGATGCCGATCAGATGGGCAAGGAAGGAATGGCGGCGCGTCTGCGTCAGCACGCCCTTGCGCGCGTCGATCAGGATCACGGCCAGATCCGCCGTGGAAGCGCCCGTCACCATATTGCGCGTATATTGTTCGTGACCGGGCGTATCGGCCACGATGAACTTGCGCTTTTCGGTGGTGAAGAAGCGGTAGGCAACGTCAATGGTGATGCCCTGCTCGCGCTCGGCAGCCAGACCATCGACCAACAGGGCAAAGTCGATCCCCTGCCCCTGCGTGCCCTGCTTCTTGCTGTCGGCTTCCAGCGCGGCCAGCTGGTCCTCAAAAATCATCTTCGAATCGTACAGCAGGCGGCCGATCAGCGTGCTCTTACCATCATCCACGCTGCCGCAGGTGATGAAGCGCAGCATGGTCTTGTGCTGATGCGTTTCGAGATAGGCCTCGATATCCTCGGCGATCAGGGCGTCCGTGACGTAAACGGGATCTTGCGTCATCTCAGAAATACCCCTGCTGCTTTTTCACTTCCATGCCGGCCCCGCCCGCATCCTTGTCAATCGCGCGCCCCTGACGCTCGCTGGTGGTGGTCAGCAGCGTTTCCTGAATGACTTCTGGCAAGGTCTTGGCCTTGCTCTCCACCGCGCCGGTCAAGGGGTAACAGCCCAAGGTGCGGAAACGGATCGAGCGCATCACCGGCACTTCGCCCTCGCGCAGCGGGAAGCGGTCATCATCGACCATCAACAGCATGCCGTCACGCTCCACCGTGGGGCGTTCATCGGCGAAATAGAGCGGCACGATGGGGATGTTGTTGACGTGGATATATTGCCAAACATCCAGCTCGGTCCAATTGCTGATCGGGAAGACACGGATCGATTCGCCCTTGTTCTTCCGCGCATTATACAGGTTCCACAATTCGGGCCGCTGGTTCTTGGGGTCCCAGCCATGGGTGCTGGTGCGGAAGGAGAAGATGCGCTCCTTGGCGCGGCTCTTTTCCTCATCGCGCCGCGCGCCGCCAAAGGCCGCGTCGAAACCATATTTGTCCAGCGCCTGCTTCAACCCTTCCGTCTTCCACATATCGGTGTGCAGCGCGCCATGGTCGAACGGATTGATTCCCCGCTCCTGCGCTTCGGGATTGTGATAGACCAGCAATTCCATGCCGGTCATTTCCGCCATCTGGTTGCGCAATTCATACATGGCCTGGAATTTCCAGGTCGTATCCACATGCAACAGCGGGAAAGGCGGCGGCGCGGGGTAAAAGGCCTTGCGCGCCAGATGCAGCATCACCGCGCTATCCTTGCCCACCGAATAGAGCATCACCGGATTTTCCGCCTCGGCCACCACTTCGCGGATGATGTGGATGCTCTCGGCCTCCAGCCGTTCAAGATGGGTCAGCGTCTGGGCAGACAGTTCGGGCGATCTATTGGCGATAGTCATAGTGTGCCCTCCCTGCCCCAGCCTTGCCGCACAGGCAAACAAATGAAACTTGCCGGGGTGATAGGTGGCCCCATGGCAGGGGTTGGCCTTGGGGAAGGTCCGTCCGCTTCCAACCGAAATGGCGCCGTTCAGCGCAGGATAAGCCACAATCGGGCACAGGCCCATTCTTCCCCACAGGCCGATGCGGTGCTAGTGGGCGAAAGAAACGGGCCTTTGTGCGGGCCTGACAGGAATTGCAGCGCGGGACGGGGGCATTATTCCGGCCGCAGGGGACAAGTTATGACGTTTTCGCGGGAAAAGACCCTTGTCTAGGCCGGTATTTTTCGACCCATCGGGCCGCCGTCGCCGCTGGACGCGTCGTTTCGTCTTTCTGGGGCTGATCCTGTTTGTGGCGGTGGCCGTAGGCTTTGCCACCACCGTGGTGCATATTCCGGTGCCAAGCCCGCTGCCCTTGGGGCTGGAACGGCGCACGGCGCTGCCCATGCGGGCGCAGGTGTCGCGCCTGTCCAATTCGATCAAAAACCTGTTTGCCGCCCCGCCCAAGGTCCGCGCCAACAGCAAGGGGCAGACGACCACAGTCGCCTTTTACACCACTTGGTCGGATGTCTCCGCGCCCTCGCTGGTGCGCCATATCAATCAAATCGACTGGGTGGCCCCCACCTCGCTCAATGTCACGCTACAGGGCAAGCTGGAGGTGGGCGATGACCGCGCCATGCGCCGCATCGTGCTCAATGCCTTGCGCCGCCCGTTGATCGTGCCGGTGCTGCAGAATGTCGACGATGACGGCTTCTCGCGCCCCGCCGCCGAGGCTTTGTTCCGCAGCAAGGAGCGCCGCCGCGCGCTGATCACGCAGGTTCTGGCCTATCTGGACAAGACGGGCGATGCGGGCATCATCTTCGACTTTGAAGACCTCTCGCCGCAGGACATGCCCGCCTATCGCGCCATGATTGCCGAAGTGAACGAGGCGCTGGATAAAAAGGGCCGCGTGGTGGCGGTAACGCTGCCGATGGAGGGCGAAGGCTGGTCGCCTAACCAGTTTGCCGCTGTGGCCGATAAAATCATCCTGATGGCCTATGATGAACATTGGGCCAGCGGCGCGCCCGGCCCGATTGCCTCGACCAACTGGTTCGCGGCCAAGGTTGCCAAGGCGATCAAGGGCATGCCCGCCAACAAGGTGATCATCGCGCTGGGCTCCTATGCCTATGACTGGCACCCCAACCCGCAAGGCCAGAATATGGCCGAAAGCATGACGGTGGAAGAAGCGTGGCTGGCCGCGCATGATTCGGCCACCAAGCCGGTCTATGACAAGGTCAGCGGCAATTCGGGCTTTTCCTTCCTTGAAAATGGCCAGCGCCATGACGTGTGGATCATCGACGCCGCCGCCAGCTGGAACCAGATGCGCATCCTGTCGCAATTGGGCGTGGGCAACGTGGCCTTGTGGCGTCTGGGTACGGAAGACCCCGGTTTCTGGCCCGCTTTGGGCAGTTGGCGCGCGGGAAAGGACAGTTGGGGCAAGACGGGCAACACCCCCGCCGCCCCGCTGCCCGATCTGACCAAGATTAAACAGGCCGCCAATGCCGACGTGGAAGGCACCGGCGAAATCCTGCGCATCACTTCCGTGCCCACCGATGGCAAGCGCGCGGTACAGTTTGACACCAAAACCCATCTGGTGACCGATTTCCGCTATGACACGCTGCCAACGCCCTACAAGGTGGAGCGCACCGGCTATGCGCCCAAGAAAGTGGCGCTGACCTTTGACGATGGGCCGGACCCCGACTGGACGCCGCGCATCCTGACCATTCTGGAACAATATAAGGTGCCGGGCACCTTTTTTGTCATCGGCGAAAATGGCGTTTCCAACCGCGAGATCCTGCAAAGGATGATGGCTTCGGGCATGGAAATCGGCAACCATTCCTATACCCACCCCGACATGGCCAACAGTTCGGACACGGCGATCCGGTTGGAAATCAACGCGACCCAGCGCTTGGTGGAGGCCTATACGGGCCGCTCCATGCGCCTGTTCCGCGCGCCCTATTTCGGGGACGCCGAACCGACCACCGCCGACGAATTGGTGCCCGCCGCCATCGCGCAGGAGCGTGGCTATACGGTTGTGGGCCTGCATGTCGATTCGGCGGACTGGAAAGCGCCGGGCGTGCAAAAGATCATCGACAACACCTTGCGCGGCGTTCACCGCAGCAGCCCCGCCTATTCGGGCAATATCGTGCTGTTGCATGATGGCGGCGGCAACCGCGAACAGACCATCGCCGCCCTGCCCGGCATTATCACCGCCCTGCGTCAGGAAGGCTATCAATTCGTTTCGGTGGCCGATCTGGCGGGACTGACCCGCGATCAGGTGATGCCGCCGGTCGAAGGCTATAATCTGTTGGCGGTGCGCGCCGACGTATTCATGTTCACCATGATCGGCGCCAGCATTGTCGGCCTCAACTGGACCTTCTTCTTCGCCATCGCGCTGGGCGTGTTGCGCTCGGTCAGTCTGGTGGCGCTGGCCATGTTGCGGCCCAAGCGCAAGGCGCCGATCCCCGATGGCACGTTCCGCCCCAAGGTGACGGTGATTATCCCCTGCTTCAATGAAGAGAAGGTGATTGCTACCTCGGTGCTGCGCATTCTGGAATCCTCTTATCCCTATCTGGATGTGATCGTCGCCGATGACGGGTCCAAGGATGGCACCAGCGCGGTGGTTCAGGAGAAATTTGGCGACAATCCGCGCGTCAAGCTGATGACCATGACCAATGGTGGCAAGGCCGCCGCGCTCAACCGCGCGCTGGCCGAGGCGACAGGCGAAATCATCGTCGCGCTGGACGCCGATACGCAATTTGAACGCGAAACCATCATGCGCCTCGTACGCTGGTTCATCGATCCCAAGGTGGGCGCGGTGGCGGGCAATGCCAAGGTGGGCAACCGCGTGAACCTTGTCACCCGTTGGCAGGCGGTGGAATATACCACGGCTCAGAATATCGAGCGCCGCGCCCTCACCCGTTTCGACGCGATCATGGTGGTGCCCGGCGCTGTGGGGGCATGGCGGCGCACCGCGCTGGAAAGCGTGGGCGGCTATCCCGAAGACACGCTGGCCGAGGATCAGGATCTGACCATCGCCATCCAGCGCAAGAAATGGAAGATCGCCTATGACGAGGACGCCGTGGCATGGACCGAGGCGCCCGAAAGCTTCAGCGCTCTGGCCAAGCAGCGCTTCCGCTGGTCCTATGGCACGCTGCAATGCCTGTGGAAGCACCGCAAGGTGATGCGGCGCGGCAAGCCCGGCGGTCTGGCCTTCATCGGCATCCCGCAGGCCTGGCTGTTCCAGATCCTCTTCGCCTGCATCTCCCCCGCGATTGACCTTGCGCTGGTGGTCTCGATGCTGGGCACCGCCGTGCGCGTGGCACAGCATGGTTGGGCGCAGACCCAGACCGACGTGTTCCGCATGGGCCTTTATTGGGTCGCCTTCTCCTGCATCGACCTCGTCTGCGGCTGGATCGCCTATCGCCTAGACGTGCGCGATAAAAAGTTCCGCCCCTTCCTCCTGCTCAGCCAGCGTTTCGTCTACCGTCAGGTGATGTATTCGGTCGTGCTGCGCGCCGTGGCTGCCGCCGTGCGTGGTGTAGGCACCGGCTGGGGCAAGCTGGAGCGGACGGGGCGCGTTACGGCGCCGGAGCAGAGGTAGGGGTGAGTTCAGGGGGTGCCTTCTGTTTTTATAAGAAGGTGCCTCCGGCGGGCAAAGGGCGGGGGCCCTCTGCAATCCCGATCATGGGCGAGATTTGATGCGGCGGGTTGTGAATAGGTTTAAGGCCGCTGCGCGGAGGGACTGCTGCCCCAAGTTTCAATGTCGCAATCGGCGAAAAGATGCATGTGATAGACAGACTGGTTTGTCGAAGGGTTTCGGGCGCCGACAGGCGTACGAAAGTCTTACAAGTACGACCCGCGGTGAGGCTCGCCTTGGTCTATGGGTAAAAGGGCTTTGGTGTGGCTTGGTTGGGCTGAAGCAAGCTTGCCGC
>NZ_SACO01000011.1 GCF_004005905.1 Novosphingobium umbonatum | reverse complement strand
CACCCCAAAATCCAGAAAGGTATAAACCCAAAGCTTGACCTTGACCGCCATGGGCAGCACATAACCCATACCCACCCGGGTCAATTCTCAATGAAAATCCCGGGTCAATTCTCAGCGCAACTCAACACCTGCCGCCTCAGCGACCGGTGACAAATGGGCTTGAGCCTGTCGCGGAGAACGTCCAACGCTGCTGACGATGCGCCACTACCTGCATATTGTGCCCGAAATGCATTTTCGCCGCCAAAGTGCTCATCATCAATTATTGAGATGATGCCGTATAGCTCCATCAATGAGTTCTGAAGCGGCGTTGCGGTTAGAAGGATCTTGAAGTGATCCTGCAGGGCATCTTTGAGGTCTTTCGCTCGGGCAGAGCCCCCCTTGCGATAGACGTTGCGAAGGCGATGAGCTTCATCGAAAACCACCAAATCCCAGCGGACTTGTCGCAAATCATCAGCTTTCCGGGCGGCAAATTCATACGAGACGATGACAATGCCATCCACAGCTTCGAACGGTCGGCGATTTCCAGCCTGCCGTAACGCACGATAGGTGGTCGCTTCGATGATCTCGCTGCGAAGCGAAAATTTCTCGTAGAGTTCTTGCTGCCATTGCTTTCGAAGCGAGGCGGGAACAATCAAAATCATTCGCCGCCGATGTTCGGCCCAGCGCTGTGATAGTACCAAGCCGGCCTCGATGGTTTTGCCCAAACCGACTTCATCTGCCAGCAGCACCCCCTTTGAAAGCGGAGACTTGAGCGCAAACAGAGCTGCGTCAACCTGGTGAGGGTTCATCTGAACTCTTGCGGAGGTCAATGACCGTGTAAATGCACTATCATCGACACCTGCCAGGGTGATTTTATGAGCCTGATAATGCGCTTGAAGAGAAGTGTACAAAGCTCTCACCCACTTGAAAAATCAGATAAATTCTTATTTCTTCGACCAAAACCGAAATAATGAAATTCGGCCAAATTTCCCCTCCGCCTTATCTATAAGCCATATCGGCAAAAGGAGCGAGATGAGGATAATTGATATGGTTTTGATTTCAAATATTTTTGAAAAGTAGGCAATGATCAGGGCAAATAAGGAGAGTGATGCAATTAACAAAACTGTGCGCTTGGCGAAGGCCAAGCTTTGAGGGATCTCTTCAAACGTGAGGAAGTGCATTTCTTTCACACGCTGACGCTCCGCATCAAGCTCTGCCTGCTTGCGACGCATTTCTTGCCGAAGCTCAAATCGATCGGCCATCAATTTTTCAATTGGAGGATTCACTTCCTTCAAGGCCGCAAGCAAGCGCTCATCAGTAATCGATGTCAGTCGATCTTCAATCATATCAAGCGCTCAACGCAAAAATTTTCTCACTCATCGCAGGACTGATCTCGCCATGCTCAAGAAGATATTGAAACAAGGCCCCCCCGAGCTTGACCAAAGCCTCTTTTTCGACATCGTCACCGCCGCGACTTAGATAAGTCCAAGCGGTTTCTATTGAGCGCGCATATGCTTCATCGAGGCCGGCTTGATCCGGTCGGCCCTCACCAGTCAAAACCCATGCAGCGCTTACCTTATAGCGCTCTGCGAAGCCCAGAATGACGCTGGCAGGCGGCTCTCGCAGCCCCTTTTCATAATTCACCAGCGCCCCGTGCGAAATCCCAAGCTCCGAGGCGACATCGGCTTGGTTCAGGCCGAGTGCCTTTCGGATCTCCAGAATTCGCCCTCCGATGCTCATCCAAAAATTCCCCTTCCAAGGGCCTTGACGAATCTCACATATGTGAGTTAACACACTTATGTAAACTTTTTACAGATGAATGTCTGTAAAATACAACAGGAGATGCGCTCATGCAAACAGTGCTTTTGCGTGTGCTTCGATGTGCGGCCTGCCTTCATCGAGCGTCGAAATGCGGCTCGCGACTGCCAGTAGTAGAGCCCTGAAATGACTTCACGCCGCAGATTGGTGCCATTGGCAGAAATTCAGCAAGCCTATGACTGGTGGACCAGCTTGGGCCACACGGCCGCTGGCGTCGACATTCGCGCCGATGGCGTCACCTTCATCCCCCCGACCACCCAACCAGTTGGAAGTGCATTCGATGCGTGGAAGGCAAAAGACCAGGGTCGTGACCGGACTGCACATAGTCGGTAAGCGATCTGCCAAAGGCTGCATATGGTACGTCTATGCGTGGCGTGGCGGGCCCTGCATCCACAAGGCATTTGGCGAGCGGCCGGTGGTCGATCTGGCCCTCATCATGAAGGCAGAGAAGGCCCGTTCCCCAACCAAGGGGGCACTTGCAACCCTTGACGATGTTCTGGATCGCTATCGCCAAAGTCCCGAATTCTCAAAATTGGCCGAGAGCACCAAGCGAGATTACCGTCTGTGGCTGGATCGCATCAGCGAAAAATTCGGCCAAGCGCCAATCGCTGCCTTTGAAGATCAGCGCATGCGCACCGAGATCATCGATTGGCGCAACACGTGGGCAGATCAGCCGCGCACCGCCGACAAAGCAAGCGTCACAATGGCCACCGTTCTTGGCTGGGCGCAGGGCGAAGGCATCCTCCCGGTCAACATTGCGACTGGGATTCGACAACTCCATCATGTCAACAAAGCCGACCAAATCTGGGAGGACAGGCACTGGGAGGCCATGCGAGGCAGCAAGGACAAGAATGGTCGCTCCCTCTATTCCGACCACCTGGATCGTGCCCTGCGCCTTGCGAGCCTAACCGGCTTGAGATTGGGAGATCTGGTTCGCGTTGCCTGGGAAGACGTAGGAGAAAAGGCCATCATCCTGACCACCCGAAAGCGCAAAGGGCGAGCCATCATACCAATCCTCCCTGACCTTCGCGGGTTGCTAGACTCCATTGGCACTGGGGCAGGCCCAATCCTGAGAAACAGTCGCGGCGAGCCTTGGACCGAAAGCGGACTAGGCAGCGTGTTCCAGAAGGCCAAACCTGATGGCTTCGACCGCACCATGCACGACCTGCGTGGGACCTATGCAACCTGGCTCGCCATGCGCGGGCAGACCGATGAAGAGATCGCGCGAACCATTGGCTGGACGGCCAAACGGATCAGCGAAATTCGCAGCCGATACGTCGATGAAGCACGTGTCATTGTGTCGATGGTGGAGCGCCTCAGCGCCTAGCGGTTTACAGAGTTTGTAAACTGGCCCTGATCTGGAGGGATCGCGATGGACCTAAGTTATTGTTTTTATGGTAGCGGAGGAGGGACTCGAACCCCCGACACGCGGATTATGATTCCGCTGCTCTAACCTGCTGAGCTACTCCGCCCCGAAAGGCAACCCGCTTTCGCTCTGCTGCGTTCAGCGGGTAGGCGGCGCAATTAGCGGGAGGTCCCGATATGGTCAACCCAAAATGCGCCGCGGAAACCAAATTTTCTTTCCACAGGCAAAAGCGCGATAAATCAGATCTCGCCCTTGGCGCGGCGCAGGGCAAACCAGTGCTGCACATTGCGATTATGCTCGGCCAAAGTGCTGGCAAAGGCATGCCCCCCGCTGCCATCGGCCACCATGTATAGCGCGTCGGTCTTGGCCGGATGCAGCACGGCATGCAGGGAAGCGCGGCCCGGATTAGTGATCGGCCCCTTGGGCAGGCCGGTCATCGAATAGGTATTATAGTCATTCTTGGCCTGAATCTCGCTCTGGCGGATGCGGCGTCCCAAAGGCTTGCCCTTGGTGATCGGGTAAATGATCGTGGGATCGGCCTGCAGCATGATATGCTGGCGCAGGCGGTTGGAATAGAGCCCCGCCACCATCGGCCGCTCATCGGGCTTGCCGGTTTCCTTTTCCACGATCGAGGCCAGAATCACCGCCTCCTCCGGCGTTTTGGCCACGGTGTCCGGCCCGCGCTTGGCCCATTCCTCGGCCAGAGCCTTGGTCATCGCCGCCTGCATCCGCGAAACCACCGCAGAGCGCGGCTCCCCCGCTTTGATGTCATAGGTATCGGGCAGCAGAGAACCCTCCTCAGGCGCCTCGACAGGGCCGCTCAGGATGGATTGCGCCGACAGGCGTTCGGCCACCAGCACCGAGGGCAGGCCTTCGGGAATGGTCACGAAACGGCGCACCGCTTCGGCCCCGCTCAAAATTTTCAGGATTTGCGCGGAACTGGCCCCCTTGGGCAGCAGGAATTCGCCCGCCTTCACCTGCGCATTGCCGCCCAGCAGCTTGGCCTCGAAACGGAAAGCGCGGGCCGAATGGATGATGCCCGCCTTTTGCAGCTTGGTGGCCACGCTGGCCACGCTGGCCCCATCGGGCACCGTAAAGGTCTTTTCGGCGGGCAAAGGCCCCGCCCCATACCAGCCATAAAGCACCGCGCCGGTAGGCACGGCCACCAAAGCGGCTAGCGCCGCAGCAAGAGGAAGCGGCTTCAAACGCATCATGCAAACCTTGGCAAACTAATGGGGGCGGAACCGGCCCGCCCCCCCTATCAGGATCAATCTTCCAGCGCCTTTACCACCACGCTGGCATTGGTACCGCCAAAGCCGAAGGAATTGTTCAGCGCCGCGCGCACAACCCGCTTCTTGGCCACATGCGGCACCAGATCCACGCCTTCGGTGCCTTCATCCGGATTGTCCAGATTGAGCGTCGGCGGCACGATCTGGTCACGGATCGACAGGATGCAGAAAATGGTTTCCACCGCGCCCGCACCGCCCAGCAAGTGGCCGATGGCGCTCTTGGTCGAGGACATGGAAACATTGCCGATGGCATCGCCGAACAGACGCTTGACCGAAGCCAGTTCGATCGTGTCGGCCATGGTCGAGGTACCATGGGCGTTGACATAATCGATGTCGGCGGGGGTCATGCCCGCCTTCTTCAGCGCCATTTCCATCGAACGGAACGCGCCATAGCCTTCGGGATGCGGAGCGGTGACATGGAAAGCATCGCCCGACAGGCCATAGCCGACGACTTCGGCATAGATCTTCGCGCCACGAGCCTTGGCATGCTCATATTCTTCCAGCACCACCACACCGGCGCCCTCGCCCATAACGAAACCGTCGCGGTCCTTGTCATAGGGGCGGCTCGCCTGTTCGGGGCGGTCGTTATAGCTGCAGTTGAGCGCCTTGGCCTGCGCGAAACCGGCAATGCCGATCGGGCAGATGGTCGATTCGGCACCACCGGCCAGCATGATATCGGCATCATCATCGCGGATCATGCGCGCGGCATCACCGATCGAATGCGCACCGGTCGAACAAGCCGTCACCACCGCGTGATTCGGACCCATCAGGCCATATTTGATCGACACCTGACCCGAGATCAGGTTGATCAGGCGACCATGGACGAAGTGGGGCGACACGCGGCCGGGGCCCTTGTTGGCCAGCACCAGCGATTCGCTTTCGATACCGGGCAGACCGCCAATGCCGCTGCCGATCGAGCAGCCCATGCGCAGGCGCATTTCCTCAGGCGCATCGACCAGACCGGCGTCTTCCAACGCCTGACCCGCTGCATCAATGCCGAAAACGATGAAAGGATCGACCTGACGCTGGATCTTGTGATCCACGCGCTTACCCGCATCGAAACCATATTCATGATCGGCCGGCTTCACTTCGCAGGCGATCAGGCACTTTTGCCCTTCGGTGTCGAACTTGGTGATCCGGCCCGCACCCGACTTGCCCGCCAGAATATTGGCCCAAGTGGTTTCGACATCCGCGCCCAGCGGGGTAACCAGACCAAGTCCGGTGACGACTACACGACGCATTCTCGATTTCTCCATAGTCCATAATCCGGCGGATATGCCTGTGGGCACCCTGCCCTGCGGCAGCGGCCAGCAATCCACCTCTAACTCTTTCCTGCCGATTAGCAAACAGGCCCAGCCCGCATGCGGACCGAGCCTGCTGGAAACCGTGCTCTTACGTCAAGCCTGCCAGCCCGAGGCGGCACGACCTGACCCAAGGCCAAGCCAAGCATGGCGCGCCACAAACCCGCCCGAAACGAGCAGGATGGGCGCGGCCAGCAAGGAATTAGGCCTTGTTCGCCTCGATGAAGGCGATGGCGTCGTTGACGGTGGCGATCTTTTCAGCCGCATCGTCAGGGATTTCCACGCCGAATTCTTCTTCGAAAGCCATGACCAGCTCGACGATGTCGAGGCTGTCGGCGCCCAGATCGTCGATGAAGCTCGCTTCAGGCACAACCTTGTCTTCTTCGACGCCGAGGTGCTCGACCACGATCTTCTTTACCTGCTCCTGGATGCTCATGATATTCCCCTTACGCAAAGCAGCGAAAAATTGAAAACTCGAAACGCGCCCCTAATGGGTGGCGCGCGGGCTGGCAAGCATGATCACATAAAGGCGGGGCAGGAAAGCGGTAAAACGCCCAGTTTTCCCGCCCCGAACTTCACGAATCAGGCCTTGGGCTGTTCGATCACACGGATATGCAGCTCGCGCAATTGCTTGAGCATGGCGGGCGAAGGTGCGCCCATCAACAGATCCTCGGCGCGCTGGTTCATCGGGAACAGGCTGATTTCGCGCAGGTTCTGTGCGCCGCAAATCAGCATGACGATGCGGTCCACACCGGCGGCCATGCCACCATGCGGCGGGGCGCCATACTGGAACGCGCGATAGAGGCCGCCGAAACGCTCTTCCACATCGGCCTGAGACAGGCCCACGCGCTCAAACGCCTTGACCATCAGATCAGGATGCTGGTTTCGGATCGAGCCCGAAGCGATTTCATAGCCGTTGCAGACCAGATCATACTGGAACGCCTTGATCGACAGCGGATCGCGCCCGTCCGTCAACGCTTCCAGACCGCCCTGCGGCATGGAGAACGGGTTATGCGCGAAATCGATGCTGCCCGGCTCTTCGCCTTCCTCATAGAAGGGGAAATCGACAATCCAGCACAATTCGAACTTGTTCTCGTCAATCAGGCCCAGCAACTGGCCGCAGCGGGTGCGGGCAGCACCCGCCAGCTTGGCCGCATCACCCGCCTTGCCAGCGGCAAAGAACAGGCCATCATCGGCGCCAAGGCCCAGTTCGGCATAGAGCTTTTCCATGCCCTCGGCGCCGTGGTTCTTGGCAATCGGGCCGCCAAATTCGCCGCCCTTGCGCGTCACATAGCCAAGACCGGCATAGCCTTCGCCGCGCGCCCATTCGTTCATTTCGTCAAAGAACTTGCGGCTCTTGTCGGCGGTGGAGGGGGCCGGAATGGCGCGGACCACGCCGCCAGTGCCCACGATCTTTTCAAACAGGCCAAAGCCGCTGGTGGTGAAGTGATGCGACACATCCGAGATGATCAGCGGGTTGCGCAGATCGGGCTTGTCGCTGCCATATTTCAGGATCGCGTCATCATAGGCGATGCGCGGGAAGCTGCCGATGGGGGTTACGGCACGGCCATCGGCAAATTTTTCAAAAATGCCGCCGATCACCGGCTCCATCGTTTCCCAGACTTCTTCCTGCGTGACAAAGCTCATTTCGAGGTCAAGCTGGTAGAATTCACCCGGCAGACGGTCTGCGCGCGGGTCTTCATCGCGGAAGCAGGGGGCGATCTGGAAATAGCGGTCGAAACCGGCCACCATCAACAATTGCTTATACTGCTGCGGCGCCTGCGGCAGGGCATAGAACTTGCCCGCATGGATGCGGCTGGGCACCAGAAAGTCGCGCGCGCCTTCGGGGCTGCTGGCGGTGAGAATCGGGGTGGAATATTCGGTGAAGCCGATGTCTTCCATCTTGCGGCGCATGGCCGAGATCACCTGCGTGCGCTTCACAATATTGGCATGCAGCGTTTCGCGGCGCAGGTCGAGGAAGCGGTAACGCAGGCGGATATCCTCGGGATATTCCTGCTCGCCAGCCACCGGCATGGGCAGTTCCGCCGCCGCCGACAGCACCGTGGCGCCGCGGGCATAGACTTCGATCGCGCCAGTCGACAGGTTGGGGTTCACCGTGCTTTCGCTGCGGGCCTTTACCACGCCTTCAATCGTTACCACGCTTTCCACGCGCAGGCCTTCCAGCACGGAGAGCGCGCTGCTGTCGCTATCGGCCACAATCTGGGTCAGGCCGTAATGGTCGCGCAGGTCGACAAACAGCACGCCGCCATGATCACGCTTGCGATGGACCCAGCCCGACAGGCGAACTTCCTGCCCCACATGGTCCTGATTGAGCGCGCCGCAGCTGTGCGAACGATAGGGATGCGCCTGCTGGTTGTTTACGGGCGATTGCATGACAAGTCTTTCCATTCGGCCCGCTATCGGGCAGGGATAGTTTTGCGGCATTATGACAAACACCGCGATGGGCTCGCTAACAGTCCAACGCTACGGTTTTGTCAAGCCGAGAGGGCCGAAACCACGGCTCAATCCATGCCAAAGTGGCGCCTCTGTGCCAGAGGCGACGCAGCGGCGCGTGGCCCGCATCCGGGCCGAAGACCAAAGGCGGACCGTGGCGCGGATCGGCGCGGCGGAATGCCCAACAGAAAAGACCGCGATGAAGATTCATAAGCTGATTACCGAGACCGCGCCGCTGACCGAATTGTGCGAACGTCTGGCCAAATCGGATTTCGTCTGTGTCGACACCGAATTCATGCGCGAAAGCACCTATTGGCCTGAATTATGCCTGATTCAGATCGCCGATGACAAGGAAGCCGCCGCGATCGATCCCAAGGCGCCGGGGCTGGACCTCTCGCCGCTGCTCGACCTGCTGGTCGATAATGAGGATGTGCTCAAAATCTTCCATGCGGGCGGACAGGATGTGGAAATCATCTACAACCTGACCGGCAAGACCCCCCACCCGATTTTCGACACGCAGATCGCCATGATGGCCATCAGCCAGAGCGAGCAGATCGGCTATTCGAATCTGGTGGAAAGCTGGCTGGGGCTGGTGATCGACAAGGGCGCGCGTTTCACCGACTGGAGCCGCCGCCCGCTGACCGAACGCCAGATTGAATATGCGATTGGCGATGTCACCCATCTGTCCAAGATTTTCCCCAAGATCATCAAGCGCCTGATCAAAACGGGGCGCGGGGAATGGCTGGATGCCGAAATGGAAAAGCTGGCCGATCCTTCGCATTATCGCAATGATGCGGGCGCGGCATGGCTGCGGATCAAGGCGGCGGGGCGCAATCCTGCCATGCTCGGCCGGTTGAAGGCGCTGGCCGCATGGCGCGAGATGGAAGCGCAGGACAAGAACATCCCGCGCGGCCGCATCGCCCGCGATGAAACGCTGGCCGATATTGCCAGCCACCCGCCCAAGACCCAGGCCGATCTGGCCAAGGTGCGCGGCTTGTCCGCCGGATGGAAGGACAATGACATTGGCAAGCGCCTGATGCAAACGCTGGAGGATGCCAAGCCTTTGACCGAGGCCGAAATGCCCGCCAAGGCCCCGCGCGGCGCGCCTTTGGGCAAGGAAGGCGCTTTGGTGGCCGACCTGCTGAAACTGCTACTGAAAATTCGCGCGCGCGAGATTGATGTGGCGGCAAGGCTTTTGGCCCGCAGCGATGATCTGGAACTGCTGGCCGCTGGCGTGCGCAAGGATCTGCCGATTCTGGAAGGCTGGCGCTACAAGGTATTTGGCAAGGATGCGCTGGATCTGGTGGAGGGCAAGCTGGCCTTTGCCGTGGTGAAGGGCCGCATGAAAATGACCCATGTGGACGAACTGCATTCCAATATGCGCGACGCCAATCCCGAGGAGTTGCCGGTTCTGGCCGGTGATGACGAGGATGACGACATGCCCCAGTTCAAGGATGACGCTGAAGCATGAGCGTCTATCAGCCCACGCTGAAACAGCTGCAATATCTGGTCGCCCTGCACGAACATGAACATTTCGGGCGGGCGGCCGAGGCCAGTTTCGTCTCGCAATCCACCCTCTCGGCGGGTCTGCGCGATCTGGAAACGCTGCTGGGCGTGGTGCTGGTGGAGCGGACCAAGCGCAATGTGCGCTTCACGCCTTTGGGTAATGCGGTGGTGGCTAAGGCGCATCGCATCCTGCGCGAGGCGGAGGAATTGTCGGACCTGATCCACGCCTCCTCGCAACCGCTTTGCGGCGAGATCCGCATGAGCGTGATCCCCACCATCGCGCCCTTCCTGTTGCCGCGCATGTTGCCCCGCCTGCGACAGGAAAGGCCCAATCTCAAACTCTTCCTGCGCGAGGAGCCATCGGCGCAGGCGATGGAATCGCTCCACCATGGCCGCGCCGATTGCGTGTTGCTGGCCCTGCCCTTTGCCTGTGGCGAGGTGGAAAAGGAAACGATCGAGCTGGACGCGCTTTTCGTCGCCTTCCCCAAGGATGACCCGCGCGATCCGCCCGCCGAAATCAGCCCCGAGCTGATCGACGAGAATCGCCTGCTGCTGCTGGAAGACGGGCATTGCCTGAAGGACCACGCCCTGTCGGCCTGTAACCGGCCAGAGTTGCGCGCCAGTGCGACCATGATCGGCACATCCCTGCATACGTTGGTGCAGATGGTCGACAATGGTTTGGGCCTGACCATGCTGCCCGAAATGGCGCTGGATGCTGGAATTTTGAACGGCACCAATGTGATCGCCCGCCCTTTGAAATCGGACACTGCCAACCGCGAAATCGCGCTGGTCTGGCGCCGCAATTCGCCCCGTTCGGAAGAATTCCGCCTGCTGGCCGAAGAGTTGCGCGCGGGGTAGAATACTTGCCATTTACGCAAGATTATGACATGATCAAACAAGATCATGTCGAAACGCAAACACGCCCCTCTTGCCGAAAGCGCCCTGCCCCGCGTGGTTCCCCATACGCTGGTGGAGGACATTTTCGGCGTCTCTAACGGGTGCCTGTTGCTGGCGCTGGGGCTGCATCTGCTGCACACGGCCAAGCTGATCACCGGCGGCGTGGCAGGGCTGGCGCTGATGCTGTCCTATCTGCTGCCTTTCAGCACCGGCGTGTTGTTCACCGCCATCAACCTGCCCATCTTTGCCTTGTTCTGGCGACGCCTGGGCACGCCCTATATTCTGCGCACCAGCGTCGCCACGCTGGCCATCATGGTGCTGGTGGACGTGGTAGCCGCAGGGCTGGAGATCAACCGCATCGCCATGCCCGTAGCCGCGCTGGTGGGCGGCACCGTGCTGGGCATTGGCGTGCTGGCCGTCACCCGCCATGCCACCGGCGTCGGGGGCCTTGCCGTGGTCGCTCGCTGGCTCAGCCAGTGGAAGGGCTGGCGTTTTGGCGCGATCTGCATGGTGATCGACGCGGTGATTGTGGGCTGCGCCTTTGCCACTCTGGGCTGGCAGCGGGGCTTCTGGTCACTCGTCGCCGCGCTGGTGATGAATGCCGTGGTGCTGGTGTGGCACAGGCCGGACCGGTATCGGGCGGAGGCTTGAGGGTTTCCGCCGTGTAATTGCCTCCGGCGGGCAAAGGGACTCGTCCCTTTGCAATCCCATATTTGGGTGGCGCTTGGATTCCACCCTTAGCGTTTCAAATATTTACGCCGCTTCGCGGGAACGATTATCCGCGAAGCGGCTTAAATTCATCCATCTACAACGTAGGCCATACAGCCCCCACCCATTATCGGGATTGCAAAGGGCCCCCGCCCTTTGCCCGCCGGAGGCACCCTTAAATCAATCCATATGTTTCAAACCAACCCGCAGATAATCCCACCCCGTTATCACCGTCAGCACCGCCGCCGCCCATAGCGTGGTCAGGCCCACCGTATGCGGAACATTGACCACAAAGCCGCCCAGATCGAGCACCCACCACGGAGTCGCCCTTCCCAGAATCAGCGCGCCAAGGCAGATGATCTGGAAGGTGGTTTTCCATTTGGCCAGTTTGGACACCGGCACCGACACCTGAATCCCGCCCAGAAATTCCCGCAGACCGGATACGGCGATTTCTCTCAGCAAGATGATCAACCCCGCGATGACATGCAATTCGCCCACATAGGGGCCGGTCAGCACGCCCTTGGCGGTCAGCACCAGAATCACCGCCGCCACCATGATCTTGTCGGCGATGGGGTCGAGGAAGATGCCCAGCTTGCTCACCGCGCCCTGCGCACGGGCCAGATAGCCGTCGAAATAGTCGGTAATCCCCATCAAGCCATAGACTGCAAAGCCCAAAGCATAGCCCGCCACCCATTCGGGCCACCACAGCAGCCAGACCAGAACGGGCACGGTAACGATCCGCGACAGGGTGAGGATATTGGGCAAAGTCAGCATAGGCGAATCGCCATAGCCCGATTGCGCGGCGTAAAAAAGACAAGCTGTGCCCTTGCCAGCCACGCATCATCCGCTAGGACTGCGCGGCAATGTTAGGAACGATCGAGCCTGTATGACGACTTCCACCCACCTGCTGCGTCGCCGCCGGTTTTTACCCTTGTTTGTCACGCAATTGCTGGGTGCGTTTAACGACAACCTGTTCAAGAATGCGGTGATCTTCTTCGTCGTCTACTCGGTCTATCAGTCCGAAAAGGCCGAGGCGGTTTTCTCCGGCATTGCCTCTGCCCTGTTCATCCTGCCCTTCTTCCTGCTCTCGGCTCTGGCGGGGCAATTGGCGGATATGCGCGACAAGGCGATGATCATTCGCTGGGTCAAACTGCTGGAAATCGCCATCATGGTGGTGGGCGGCGGCGGGCTGGTGCTGGCCTGGTTTGGCATTGCGGTAGAGAACTTCGCCATCCCGCTGATGCTGGTCGCGCTGCTGGGCATGGGGGTGCATTCCACCTTCTTTGGCCCGATCAAATATGCCATCCTGCCCCAACATCTGAAACAGAGTGAAGTGCTGGCCGGTACCGGTCTGGTCGAAGCGGGCACCTATCTGGCGATTCTGGCGGGCACGATTCTGGCCGGTTTCATTCCCGTCGAATGGGCCGCCGCTGGCGTGGTGATCACCGCGTTGCTGGGCTATGCCACCAGCCTGCAAATCCCCGAAGCCCCGCCCATGGTGGAGGCAGAACCGCTGGATTACCACATCCTGCGCGCCTCGGTGCAGCTGGTGAAAAACACCATGCATGACCGCCGCGTGTTTCTGGCCATTGCCTCGATCAGCTTTTTCTGGGCGGTGGGCGCAGTTTTGTTCATCGAATTCCCGCTGCTGGCCAAGCGCGTGCTTTGCGCCAACAAGGAAGTGGCCAGCCTGTTCCTCGTGATCTTCTCGATCGGCGTGGCGCTGGGCTCGGTGTCGATCAACCAATTGCTGAAAGGGCGCGTATCGGCGCGCTATTCCCCGCCTGCGGTGCTGATCATGGCGCTGTTCGTGGTGGCGTTCCAGCAGGTGTGCAGCCGTTTTGCTCCCACCGCTGACGGCCATCTGCTCTCGGTCGCGGAATTTTTGCATCATCCGCTGGCCCCGATGTTGCTGGGCACGCTGGGCGGGATTGCCATTGCCGGCGGCATGTTTGTGGTGCCGCTCTATGCTTTCCTCACCACTTTTGTCGATAAATCGCAAACCGCCCGCACGATTGCCGCCAACAATGTGGTCAATTCCGGAGCGATGACTTTGGGCGCGCTGGTGGCGGTGGGTCTAGGCGCGGCAGGTCTGGAAATCGTGCAGCTGATCCTGATCGCGGCGGGCATGTGCCTTATTTCGGCATGGCTGGGCCTGTTGCTCTATCGCGCGGAACAGGCGGCCGAGGCGGTTAAGGTCGAGGGCTGATAGCCCTCACCAGATAAAGGCCGAAACCGCCATGAAACAGGCGCAATAGGCCATCAGGAAATCGCGCCAGTCCTGCATAGAGAAACGTGGCAGGGAAAAGCGCTTCCTCTCGCCCCGAACATCAGGGCGACATGCCACCGAACGCCCGCCCGTCACATGCGGCGGCAGGCTTTGGCGAAAGGGATGACGGGCGCTCTCATCGCCCAGAACCAGATAGCGTCTCTTCATGGAGACAAGGCTTAAGACTTCCTTAAGCCTCTGGCATCACGTCCGCTTTGGTTAAAATGCTCCAAAGCGGGACTGTGCCGTTTCGGGACTTCAACCCCCGCTCAAAGCCAGAATGTAATCCCATTCCTGCGGCGTCACCACGCTGACCGACAGGCGCGACAGGCGCAGCAATTCCATCTCGGCCAGGGCCGGATCGGCCTTGATCTGCTTCAGGCTGATCGGCCTTTTCAACTT
Organism: Novosphingobium umbonatum; assembly: GCF_004005905.1. Classification (GTDB taxonomy): domain Bacteria; phylum Pseudomonadota; class Alphaproteobacteria; order Sphingomonadales; family Sphingomonadaceae; genus Novosphingobium; species Novosphingobium umbonatum. The sequence goes on along the minus strand of NZ_SACO01000011.1, from coordinate 118,443 downwards.
GCGTACCGGCTTGACCTTCACACAGGCCCAGCGGCCCGTTTCATCACTGGGATCGGGAAAACCGGTGGCGCTTACCTCCATAATCCCCACAATTTCCAAGCCGATGTTCGAATGGTAGAAGAAGGCCAAATCCCCCACCTGCATCGCGCGCATATTGTTGGCGGCGCGATGGTTGCGCACACCATCCCATGTGCCCTCACCCTGCGCCACCAGATCATCATAGGAATAGGCATCGGGTTCCGACTTCATCAGCCAGTGCTTGTTGATTTTGGTCATGCGCTTCCTGTCCAAATCGCCTAAAGAGCGATGCATCACGGCGCGAAGCTTAGCGCCTCATCTTTTGCAGGACCACCCATGGATCTAGCCCAATTGCCCGTTCTCTCGCTGGCCGATGATGCCGCCAGCTTTGCCGATGCCATCGGCGCCAGCTTTCGCGAATATGGCTTTGCCTTGGTGAAAGACCACGGCATTGACCAAAATCTGATCGATGAAGCCTGGCGTTTGACCGAGGCGTTCTTTGCCCTGCCCGAGGAGGAGAAGCGCGCCTATTTCATCCCGGGCATCGGCGGCGCGCGCGGCTATACCCCGTTCAAGACCGAGATCGCCAAGGGTGCCACCGCGCATGACCTGAAAGAATTCTGGCACGTAGGCCGCGATCTGCCCGAAGGTCACCCCTTGAGCGCCACCATGGCCCCCAATGTCTGGCCCGCCCGCCCCGAAGGTTTTCAAGACCTGTTCACCCGCCTCTATGCTGCCTTTGATCTGGCAGGCGCCACCATCCTGTCGCGCATCGCGCTGCATCTGGGGCTGGAGGATGACTGGTTTGAACCGGCGATTGCCGATGGCAATTCTGTGATGCGCCTGCTGCATTACCCGCCGGTGGCCGATGCCGAGGGCGGCGCGATTCGTGCTGGCGCGCATGAGGATATCAACCTGATCACCCTGTTGCTGGGCGCGCAGGAGGCTGGTCTGGAACTACTGACCAAGGATGGCCGCTGGGTAGGCGTATCGCCGCCCGAAGGCGCGGTGGTGATCAACATTGGCGACATGCTGCAACGCCTGACCAACCATGTGTTGCCCAGCACCACCCACCGCGTGCGCAACCCCGATGCGCAGCGCGCAGGGCATAGCCGTTATTCCATGCCCTTCTTCCTGCATCTGCGCAGCGATTTCCCCTTCCACACGCTGCCGCAATGCATCACGCCGGAAAATCCCGACCGTTATCCGGTCTCGATCACGGCGGATGATTATTTGCAGGAACGCCTGCGCGAAATCGGGCTGAAGAAGTAAGGCCTGAAACCAGACGCAAAAAGGGCGCGGAAGGGAGATCATCCTTTCCGCGCCCTTTTTGTTGGCCTCTGCCCGCCCCCGCCTTGCGGCAAAGGGCAGGCCTCACACGCGATGCTTAGAAAGCAGCGGTGAGCGAGAGAACCGTGGTGCCGCCAGCAATCGACTGACCAGCGCGGCTGCCGCCCTGCACAGAGAAGTTGGGCTGCAGATAGGCCGCCTTCGTCGTGCTGATGTCGGTGTCGATATAGGAAATACCCAGCGTGATCGGACCAAAGGTACGTTCAGCGCCCAGCGACCAGTCCATATAGCTGCCGGTCGGCGTAACCGAGGTGCCGTTCGGGCCAAGGCCGGGGTTACCCTTCGAATAGCCCAGGTGGCTCTTCAGCTTCACCTTCACATTGGGAACGACATAGCTGCCATCGGCCCAAACATAGGTGTTATCCTGAGCCTGACCCTTGCTGTAAGGCGTGTTCGAATAGTTGCCCAGAGCGGCCTGCTTGGGAGCATAAGCCACACCGGCCAGCAGGCTGACGGGGCCAACAGCGCCCGAAACCTTCACATAGGGCTCTGCAAAGTCAGTGATGGTCGAACCGCCCGGATACATGTACCAGGTCAGACCGGCGTCAACCGTCACAGGGCCAACAGCCTTGGAATAACCGGCGATCAGGTCGAGTTCCATATTGGAACCGCCAAACTGACCCCAACCGGCCAGATTCGAACCCCAGAAGCTGGCATAGACGCCGCTCTTGTGGGTCACGGTCGCACCGCCCTGAATCGCAGCGCGACGATCGCTCTGCGAAACGCCACGGAAACGGTAATCGCTCACCAGGCCAACGCTGCCGGTAACCGTGAAGTCCTTGGGAGCGGCATCTTCCGCCATAGCCGAAGTGGCAGAGAAAGCTGCAAATGCGCTGGCAGCCAGAGCCAGAGCCTTGATCGACTTGTTATATACCATTGTAGAACTCCACCCTAAAATCAGATGTCGTTCCGCCCGCGTGACAGACCAAATGTGCATTTTTGAGCTTTACCGAGCCTTTGGCCGGTTGCCACCTGTGTCCGTTGCCCAAGGTGTAACACCAGATTTATCCGCGCTGCAAACAAACATGACATTTCCGCGAAAAAATCGCCCGACTGTGTGGTTATTCCGCAACAGCTAGCAATTTACCTATAGGTCACGCCGGAATCCTGCAAATTAACGCCCGTTCGTCGCAGGATTAACGCAGCCCTGCCGTAAATTGCGTATTTTTACGTCAAGCCCATCACCCGCCACGCAGCAATTGCACACCCCAATCGCGCTCGAACAGATAGAGCAAAACCCGCGCCGCCTCGCCCCTTGGGCCCACCAGACCGCCATCGCGCTCCATCAACAGCCGCGCATCATCATGGGCCACCGGCAACAGGCGGGTAATCTGGTCCAGACTGGCCACGCGGAATGGCGTGTCGCCCGATTGCCGCGTGCCCAGCAATTCGCCCCCGCCGCGCAGGCGCAAATCCTCCTCGGCCAAGCGGAACCCGTCCTGCGTCTCACGCATAAGCGCCAGTCGCTCGCGCGCCACCTCGCTCAAAGTCTCGCCGCGCAACAGCAGGCAGGTCGATTTCTCGCTCCCACGCCCCACCCGCCCGCGCAACTGGTGCAATTGCGCCAGACCAAAGCGCTCGGCCTGTTCAATCACCATCAGCGTGGCATTGGGCACGTCCACCCCCACCTCAATCACGGTCGTCGCCACCAGCAATTTCGCCCCGCCACTGGCAAAGCGCTCCATCGCGGCGTCTTTCTCCTCGGGCTTCAACTGGCCATGCACCAACACCACCGCATCGCCAAACCGGTCCGCCAATTCGGCAAAGCGGGTTTCGGCCGCGGCCAGATCCACCACCTCGCTGTCGCGCACCATGGGGCATACCCAATAGGCCTGCTGCCCCGTGGCGAAATGCCGCTCCAGCGCGGCCACCACATCGCCAAAGCGCTCCGCCGCCAGAACCCGCGTATCAATCGCCTGCCTGCCGGGCGGCAATTCATCCAGTCGGCTGACATCCATCTCGCCATATTGCGCCAGCGTCAGCGTGCGGGGAATGGGCGTGGCGGTCATGGCCAGACAATGGGGTGTCCTTTTGCCCTTTTGCGCCAGCATCAGCCGCTGCCCCACGCCAAAGCGGTGCTGTTCGTCAATCACCGCAAGGCCAAGGTTCTTATACTGCACCCCGTCCTGAAAAATCGCATGGGTGCCGACCACAATGTCGATGGAACCATCCATCAGGCCCATCAGGATCGATTCGCGCACCTTGCCCTTGTCGCGTCCGGTGAACAGGGCGATATTCACCCCCACCGGCGTCGCCATCCGGCGCAAGGTTTCAAAATGCTGGCGGGCAAGGATCTCCGTCGGCGCCAGCAAAGCCCCCTGCGCCCCCGCCTCCACCGCGATCAACAGCGCGTTGAGCGCCACCACCGTTTTCCCGCTGCCCACATCGCCCTGCAACAGGCGCAGCATGGGCGCGCTCTGGGCCAGATCGCCTTCGATCTCGCGCACCGAACGCTGCTGCGCGCCGGTCAGCGCGAATGGCAGGTTGAGCTTGGCCCGCAGGCGCCCATCCCCGCGCAAGGACTGCCCCGCCGCGCGCCGGTTGCTGGCTCGCACCAGCATCAGCGCCAGACTGTTGGCCAGCAATTCATCATAGGCGAGGCGATCACGCGCCAGCTTGTTCTCGTCCTTATGCGCCGCCGTCAAAGAGCTGCGCCAATCGGGCCAGCCCATTTTGGCCATCAGCCCCGGCTCGATCCATTCCGGCAGATCCACCAGATGGGTCAGCGCCTGCCCCACCAAAGCGCCCAAGCGCCCCTGCGTCAGCCCTTCGGACAGGGGATAGATCGGCTCCACCACCTGCCCCAGCGCGCCTTCGGCACTCACATGATCGGGGTGGACGATTTGCAGGCTCTGCCCAAACTGGTCCAGCCTTCCGGCGATCCAGCGCGCCTCGCCCAGCGGCAATTGCTTTTTGGCCCAGCCCGCATTGCGCCCGAAATAGACCAGCGCGCAAGTGCTCCCCTTGGCATCCTCGCAGAGCACGCGGAAAGGCGTGCGCGGGCTGCCCCCGCCGCGATGCTCCAACGGCGTCAATTGGATCAAGACCTGCTCGCCCACCCCGCCCTCGGTCAAATCGGCCAATTGGCGGCGATGCACGAAACGGTCGGGCAGATGATAGGCAAAGTCGCGGATACGGCGCAGGCCCAGCTTTTCCAGCGGGCGGGCCAGAGTCGCGCCCACGCCTTTCAGGCTTTCGGCGCTGGCAAACAGGGGGGTGAGCAGATCGGGACGCATGGCGCTTTCCTTAAAGCCTGCGCCGCCCAGCGCCAGTGCCCTTTGCGCCTATCCACACGCCACCCCACAATTTTCGCGCAGTTGATCCCGCGCAAGGAAAGGAACCTCGAAAGGGCGCTCCTTTCCTCTTGTCCGGCGCATCCCACCTGACACGGGGTGCCGACATTTGAAGACGGAGAGATTTATGCTGCTTCCCCATGGCACCATCGTTGCGGTTCTGGATGGCCGCCATTTCCACCTGCTGCGCAATGCAGGCGACGAAGCCAATCCGGAACTGGCCGAGATCGACACCCCCAAGCTGGACACGCATAACCATTCGGGCGCCAGCCACCGCGACGGCGGCGCGGCAGTGATGACCGAGGACGCGCATGTGCTGGCCGCGGTCGACTGGCTCAACCATGAGGTTCAGGGCAAGCGGATAGACCATTTGGTGATCATCGCCCCGCCGCGCAGCATGGGCGAAATCCGCAAGGCCTATACCAAGGCGCTGGAACAAAAGCTGCTGGGCGAACTGGCCAAGGATCTGTCGGCCAAGGCTCCGGCGCAAGTGTTGGCGGCGCTGCGCGGTAAGTAATCCGCAAGGCCGCCATGGGTGCGAGACCGATCCTGCCCTACCCCCCCTACACACACCGGGGCAATTGATCTCGCGCCCGCTCTGGCCTAGGCAGCAGCCATGAGTGATGAAGCTAGCACACCGCCCTCCCGTGAAGCCCGCCTGAAGCGTCTGCGTTTTCGCGCATGGCATCGCGGCACGCGTGAGGCGGATTATACCATCGGCTGTTTCTTCGACAAATTCCACGAAGGCTGGGATGATGCCGCCCTCACCTGGTTTGAAACCATGATCGAGGAAGAGGATGTGGACATCCTGGGCTGGGCCTTGGGCACTTTGTCGGTGCCGCCTGAATATGCCGGCCCCTTGATGGATGCTTTCTGCAAGCTGGATTACGTCAATATCGAGCGTTAAACGCGGCTCGAAAGGGTAAGCGGCTTTCGCCCGCAGTCTTTTGCCCCTATCCCGCCCGCAACGCTGACCCGCCCGCCGAATCGGCGCGGCGGGCGACTGGCTATGTTTGTGTACGGATATTCTATGGCTGACCTCTCCCGCATCCTCTCCGCCAAGGCGCCGCTCACGCTGGCAGGCCTGTCACGCGGGGCACAGCCCTTGGTGCTGGCCGATCTGGCGCGCAGCGTGGCGCATAAGGGCGGTCGGGCGGTGTTCATCGCCACCGATGATGCTGCCATGCGCTCGCTGGCCGATGTCGCACCCATTTTCGCGCCGGAGCTGGAAGTCATCGAATTTCCCGCATGGGATTGCCTGCCCTATGACCGCGCCAGCCCCGCCCTGTCGATCAGTGCGCGGCGGCTGTCCGCGCTGCACCGGCTGCAACAGCCTGCCAAGGCGCCGCAATTGCTGGTCACCACCATCAATGCCGTGCTGCAACGCGTGCTCACCCCTTTCCGTATCCGCGAATCGGTGCGCCTGCTCAAATCCGGCGTGGAAATCGGGCGCGAAAGCCTGACCAGCCTGCTGGGCCGCCAAGGCTATGCCCGCACCGACACGGTGGCCGATGCGGGCGAATATGCGGTGCGCGGATCGATCTTCGACATTTTCCCCAGCGGGATGGATCAGGGCCTGCGCCTCGATTTCTTTGGCGATGAAATCGAGACCTTGCGCACTTTCGATCCCAACAGCCAACGCACCACCGGCAGCGTGGACCAGCATCTGCTGCTGCCCGCCAGCGAGGCCATGCTGGATGATGCCAGCATCAAACGCTTCCGCAGCCGTTACCGCGAGATGTTTGGCGCCAATGCCACCGCCGACCCGCTCTATCAGGCCGTATCCGACAGCCGCCGTCTGGCGGGCATGGAACATTGGCTGCCCTTGCTCGAGGAACGCATGGTCACTTTGTTTGACCATCTGGCCGCCGATGACCTGTGGTTGATGGATGGTGCCGCCGCCCATGCCGCCGAAGAACGCCTGAATGACATCAAGGATTACCACGAGGCGCGGCGAGAAACGTCTGGCGGAAAGGCAGGCTCCTATCGCCCGCTGGAACCGGCCTCGCTATACCTGACGCAGGATGAACTGGCGGACCGTCTGGCGCAGGCAATTGCCCATCGCACAGACAGCTTTGCCCAGCCCGAAAGCGGGCAAGTGGTGGACTTCGGCTTTGGCAGCGCCCGCGACTTTGCCCCCGAACGCGCCCGCAGCGCCTCCGGCTCTGGCGACAATGTCTATCAGGCCGCCGCAACCCATCTGCAAAATGCCGCCAAGGCGGGCCGCCGCGCCATTCTGGCCTGCTATTCCACCGGCAGCCGCGCGCGCATCACCTCCATTCTGGCCGAGGCCGCCAGCCCCGGCCCCTCGCTGGCCGATAGCTGGCAGGAGGCCTTGGGCCTGGCCGCGATAGGACGCGTGGTGGCGCTGGTGCTGCCGCTCGACACCGGCTTTGCCCATGCCGATATCGAACTGCTGACCGAGCAGGACCTGCTGGGCGACCGCCTCGTCCGCCGCAAGAAAAAGAAGAAATCCGCCGACGCCTTCCTTGCTGAACTGGCCGCGCTCACGCCGGGCGATCTGGTGGTGCATATGGAACATGGCATAGGCCGCTATGAAGGCCTGCAATCGGTGCCCGTGGGCGGCAGCCCGCATGATTGCGTGATGCTCACCTATGCCGGTGGCGACAAGCTCTATGTGCCGGTGGAAAATCTCGATGTCCTCTCCCGTTATGGCAGCGAGAGTGACGGGGTGGCGCTGGACAAATTAGGCGGCGAGGCATGGCAGAAGCGCCGCGCCAAATTGCGCGAGCGCATCCGCGAGATCGCGCATGAATTGCTCAAAACCGCCGCCCTGCGCGCGCTGAAAACCGCGCCCGCGCTGATGGCCGAAGATGCTAGCTTTGCCCAATTTGTCGACCGCTTCCCTTGGGCCGAGACCGAGGATCAGGAAGCGGCGATCAGCGATGTGCTGGAGGATATGGGATCGGGCCGCCCGATGGACCGCCTCGTTTGCGGCGATGTCGGCTTTGGCAAGACCGAGGTGGCGCTGCGCGCGGCCTTTGTGGCGGCCATGGCGGGGATGCAGGTGGCGGTGGTTGCCCCCACCACCCTGCTGGCGCGTCAGCACCACAAGGGCTTTGCCGAGCGTTTCGCCGGTTTCCCGCTGGAAGTGGGCCGCCTGTCGCGCCTCGTGACCGACAAGGAAGCCAGCGCCACCCGCGCGGGGCTGGCCGAGGGCACGGTGGATGTGGTGGTGGGCACCCATGCCATCCTGTCCAAGACGGTGAAGTTCAAGCGGCTCGGCTTGGTGATCGTGGACGAGGAACAGCGCTTTGGCGTCAACCACAAGGAGAAGCTCAAGCAATTGCGCGCCGATGTGCATATGCTGACGCTGACCGCCACGCCCATTCCGCGCACGCTGCAAATGGCGATGAGCGGCCTGCGCGAACTCTCCACCATCCAGACCCCGCCGGTCGACCGTCTGGCCGTGCGCACCTATGTGATGGAATGGGACGAGGTGGTGATGCGCGAGGCATTGCTGCGCGAACATCATCGCGGCGGGCAGAGCTTCATCGTCGTGCCGCGCATCTCCGACATGGCCGAGATCGAGGACTGGCTGCACGCCAGCGTACCGGAAATCAAATATATCGCCGCCCATGGCCAGATGGCCCCTTCCGAAGTGGAAGAGCGGATGAGCGCCTTTTACGAGCGCAAATATGACGTGCTGGTGGCCACCACGATTGTGGAAAGCGGGCTGGATATTCCTTCGGCCAACACCATCATCATCCACCGCGCCGACCGCTTTGGCCTTGCCCAGCTGTATCAGCTGCGCGGGCGTGTGGGCCGCTCGAAACTCCGCGCCTATGCCTATCTGACCACGGCGGCGGGCAAGGGCCTGTCCGAAGTGGCGGAAAAAAGGCTCAAAGTTCTGGGCGATCTCGACAGCCTTGGCGCGGGCTTCCAATTGGCCAGCCATGACCTCGACATTCGCGGGGCGGGCAATCTGCTGGGCGATGAACAATCGGGCCATATCCGCGAGGTGGGCTTTGAACTGTACCAATCGATGCTGGAGGATGCGATTCTGGCCGCCAAGGCGGGCGAATTGGGGCTGGAGCGCGAAAACACCAAGGGGTTGAGCCCACAGATCACGGTAGAAGCGCCGATCATGATTCCGGAGGATTACGTCCCCGATCTGGCGGTGCGCATGGCGCTCTATCGCCGCCTCAACGATGCCGAGGATGTGCGCGAGGTCGAAGCCCTGTCGGCCGAGATGATCGACCGCTTCGGCCCGCTGCCCGCGCCTACCGAAAATCTGGTGCAGCTTATCCAGATCAAGCGTCAGGCCATCGAGGCCCATATTGCCAAGATCGACGTCGGGCCGCGCGGAACATTGGTCGCGTTCCACAATGACCATTTCCCCGATCCGGCGGGCCTTTTCGCCTATGCCGAAAGGCTCAATGGCGCGATCAAGCTGCGGCCCGATTCCAAGCTGGTGGTGCAGCGCGCATGGGGCGACCCCAAGGCGCGTTTGAATGGCTTGTTCCAATTGACCAAGGGATTGAGCGCGGTGGCGCGCAAGGCCAAAAAGGCCTGAACATGAAACGGGCGGCCCTGGATATCCGGACCGCCCGCCCATAGGTTAGCCATCAAGGGGGATTAGCCCCCTTTCAAAGCAATCGCTTAGGCAGCAGCCAGCACGCCAGCCTGACGCTTGCGCATCGCCATGGCGGTGATGCCAAAGCCCAGGATCATCATGATCCAGGTCGAAGCTTCGGGAACAGCGCCCGAAATCGACGAGAAGCTGACCGTATAGGAACCGGCCGAACCGGCGGTGCCGGTCAGCGCCAGAGTGGCCGTCGTGCCGGCGGTCATGAACACGTCAGACCACGAACGGTTTTCCACCGCGCCCGAGCTGTTGGTGGTCAGCGTATAGTTGACACCATTGACGGTCAGCACAGCCGAGGTGAAATCAACATTGGTAGCGGCGACATATTTGCCCAGCAGTTTGGTCTGCGCGCTGGACAGCACCGTGCTGAGATAGCCGGTGAAGGGGATCGTGTAATCATAAGACGTGCTGAACGAACCCGAGGCCGCATAGGCCTGCGTGATCGAGTCCGTGTCGGTGGCCATGACCGGAGTGGCAACAACAGCAGCGGCTGCGATGGCAGCGGTTTTCAAAAAGTTCATGTTAGCCCTCTTTTCCCGAAAAATAAAAGAACCCTCCGCAAATCGCCAAGGATTCTCTTTAATTTATCGTGAAAAAGGCATTAATCAAAATATCCCAAAATTGAATGCTGTCAAGTTTATCGTGATTGTGGAGCATTCTTTTCATCAGTTTTGCATTTTTATACAAACAATGACGAATTAACCCCGCTGTGGATATTTTCATTAAAAGAATAGACCGCAAAGTTCAAAGAACAAGGTGGCTCATTTTGAAATTCCGGACAACGAACCGCGCCCTGGAACAGTCAATGGGCTGAAAATTAACCAAAACAACCCTTTCATCGGAAAATGGAATTCCGAATTGGATTGATTGCAGGCAAAGAACGCCATCCAAGACCAGCACAAATCGCATGGTCAGGCGCGCACAGGCCCCTTAAGCGCCAGCGTTGAACGGAACCTAATCCGCCCGGGCGAGTGCCAGAAAGGCCGCGCCATCCATCGGTTGGGCACGGACAAAGCCTTGATACCAGCCACAGCCTTCACGGGCCACGGCAAGTCGCTGGTCCTCATGCTCCACACCCTCGGCAATCACGCCCAGATCCAGCGCCTTGGCCATGGCCAGAATGGCGCGCAGAATGGCCAGATCGCGCTTATCCTCGTTGATGCCCACCACCATGGAGCGGTCCAGCTTGAGATAATGCAGGTGCAGGATCTTGAGATAATGGAAATTGCAAAAGCCCGCGCCAAAATCATCCAGCGCCAGCCGCACCCCCATCTCGGCCAATTCGGCCAAGGACCGCTCGGCCAGCGCCAGATCGGCCAGCAACACCTGCTCGGTCACTTCCAGCGTCAGCCTTTCGGCGGGAAAGCCCGATTGCTCCAACGCCTGCCGCAAATCCCCCGTATAGCGCCCCAGGGCCAGATCGGCGGCGGTGACATTGAGCGAGAGGCGCAGGGGCTGCGGCCATTGAGCCGCGGCGCGCAAGGCGACATCGGCGATATGGCGCGACAATTGGGCGACAAAATCGGCTCTTTCGGCAATGGCAAACAAAGGCCCCGCCCCCACCTGCCCCAGCAAGGGATGATTCCAGCGCGCCAAAGCCTCTGCACCCGAAAGATGCTCGGCCCCGTCGGGCTCCAGCCCATATTGCGGCTGGAAATGCACCTCGATCTCGCCGCGATCGATCGCCTTTAACAGATCGGCTTCCAGTTGCGCGGCGGTGCGCCCCGCGTGCTGCGTCTCCCCATCGACCCATAGCACGCGGCGGGTGCCCTCACGCTGGGCAGCGGCCAAGGCCTGCGCCAGCCGGTCCAGCGCCCCTTCTGCGCTTTCCACCGCTTGCAAGCGCAACAGGGCCAGACGCGGGCTGAGCCGCAGATTGCCTTCCTTGCGCATGATGGGTTCGGAAATGATATCAGCCAGCGTCTCGGCCACCGCCTGCCATTGTTCGCGCCGACACGCCTGATGCGCGACCAGCAGGAAACTACCCCCCGGCGCGCGGGCGGCAAACCACGGCCCGTCCAGCAGGCTGCCCGCCACTTCACGGATGCGCCGCGCGACCTCGGCCAGCGCCGCATCACCCATCGCCTCGCCATAGGCCAGATTGACGGTTTCAAACCGGCTGATGCCGATCAACATAGCGTGCAAAGGCGCAGGCCCCTGCCCCAAGGCCACGCTGGCCTGCCCCATCGCCAGCCATTCCTCCAACAGATCGCGCCCCGCGACGAAATGGCGCAGGCCGGTCAGGCTGTCCTGCTGCTCGGCGGTGGCGGGCTGGATCTGGGGGGCAAGGCGCAAAGTCATAGCCCCCCTGTCTAGCCCATTGCCCACACAGTGACCAGAGCGCCTATAAGATGCGCCAGCAAGGCCCAAGGCCGCTGGCCATTTCCCCCGCCCCGCCCTATGCAAGGGCCAAGAGAGCCAGCCATCAAGACTCTCCCCCACAATGGAACCCTTACCGGATTTGCGGAGCGGAATTTTCGATGAACAGTGAATTGAGGCTGGCTCTGATCGCCTCGGACTCGCCCAAGGCGCAGGCCGCGGCGGAGGCGATGGCCGACGAGCATGACTGGGTGCCGCTGGAACAGGCTGATGTGGCCGTGGTGCTGGGCGGCGATGGCTTTATGCTGACCGTGCTGCATATGATGCTGGACGCCGATCGCGTGATTCCCGCCTATGGCATCAACCATGGCACGGTGGGCTTTATGATGAACAAGCCGCGCAACGCCCGCCCGATTGCCCAACGCGTGGCCCGCGCCAGCAAGCTGTTGGTCGCCCCGCTGGAAATGACGGCAACGACATGGTCGGGCGAGGTCGCCCATTTCTACGCCATCAACGAGGTGTCGCTGCTGCGCGAAACCCGCCAGACCGCCAAGCTGGAAATCTCGGTCAACCGCAAGGTGCGCTTGGCCGAACTGGCCTGCGATGGCATTTTGCTGGCCACGCCGGCCGGCTCCACCGCCTATAACCTGTCGGCCAATGGCCCGATCCTGCCGATGGGCAGCGGCATTCTGGCGCTGACCCCGATCAGCCCGTTCCGCCCCCGCCGCTGGAAAGGCGCGATCATCAAGGACACAGCCGAGGTGGAATTCCGCGTGCTGGAGCCCGAAAAGCGCCCCGTGGCGGTGGTGGCCGACCAGAAGGAAGTGCGCGACATCGCCCATGTGCGGATCGTGGCCAATCGGGAACATTCGCTGACCTTGCTGTTCGACCGCCATTCCAGTCTGGACGAGCGCATCTTTGCCGAGCAATTCCAGGTTTAAAACGGGGGCTTGCAAAAAATTTCGATAAAAGCGCGAAAGGGTGCTTGCCAAAAAACGAAGCCCTGTTATTAGCGCGCACCTGCCCAGCGGCAACGCTGGACTGTTCCCTGATAGCTCAGCGGTAGAGCTCTCGACTGTTAATCGAGCGGCCGTAGGTTCGAATCCTACTCAGGGAGCCACTTCCTCTTCCATATCGATCCGATGCGGTCTGAGAAGGCTGGATTTTCCTTCGGCCCATCTCTAAACCCTGTCCTATGCGGTGCGTATCGATCCTTCCAAAGTACCCTGAAAAATCGGGTAGCATTCGGGGTACTGGCCTGGGTATCAGGTCGGGTATCACGGGAAGCAAACCGGGTATCGCCCGCTCATGCTGACGGACGTAGCCTGCCGCAAGGCCAAGCCAATCCCCAAAGAAAGCCCCGAATCGAAGGGCAAGGATCGCAAGCTTGCGGATGGCAAAGGCTTGTTCCTGATTGTGCGTCCAACTGGCGCGAAGATCTGGCGGATGCGCTACACTTTCGGCGGCAAGGAAAAGCTGCTGGTGATCGGACCCTACCCCGAAATCGGTTTAACGGAGGCCAGAGCCGCGCGGGACAAAGCCCGCGCTTTACTTGTTTCGGGGATCGACCCCTCGGTCGAGAAGAAGAGGCAGAAAGCTATCGCGCTGGTCGAGGCGCTGGAGACGTTCGAGCAGATCGCTCGGGAATGGCACCGCACGCATACGCGACTTCGCAACACGCGGTATGCCAAGCAGATATTGAAGCGGTTGGAGGACAATGTGTTCCCCATGCTGGGCAATATCCCGATCAAGCAAATCACAGCGCCCATGGTGCTGCAAGCCATCAGGCAGGTCGAGGAGCGTGGCGCGCTGGAAATGGCGCATCGCGTGCGTGGGCACATGTCGGACGTGTTCGTTTGGGCCATATCCAGCGGACTGACGGATGCCGACCCAGCGGCCATCGTGCGCAAGGCGTTGCAGCCACGCGATGGAAAGCGGCGCCCCGCGCTGCTGGACATGGACAAGGCGCGGGAACTGCTGCGCCGCACGGGCGCGATGCAGGATGTCTATTGGGCCACGCTGCTGGCTTCGCGCCTGCTGGCTCTAACCGCTGCGCGTCCGGGCGTTATCCGCATGGCGGAACGGGGCGAGTTCGAGCAGCTCGATACGCCGGATGCAGTCTGGCGTATCCCTGCCGAGAAAATGAAACTTACGCGGGAGCACAAGAAGGATACGGCCTTCGAGTTCGTCATTCCGCTAACCCCGCAGGCCGTGGCCGTGGTGAAGACAGCTATGCGCTTAAGCCGAAGTCCATACATTTTCCCGAGCATTCGCGTGGGCAAGAAGGGCTTGCAGCCGATCAGCGACAGCACGCTCTCCAAGCACTATCGCGAGGCGGGCTATACTGGCCTACACGTGCCGCATGGGTGGCGGTCAACGTTCAGCACCAACATGAACCGTATCGCGGCAAGTGCTGGCCGAATAGCCGATCGCGAAATCATCGACCTTATGCTGGCGCACGTGCCGGAAGGGGTCGAACCAATCTACAACCGCTACCTCTATTTGCCGCAGCGCCGCGCTATCGCGCAAGCGTGGGCGGATCTGTTGATGCAAGGCTTACCCGAACCGCAGGCGCTGGTCGCACACCTGCGCTGACCTTGGGAGGCCGCGCATGAGCGGGGCCTCTATTGGTGAACTGATCGGTTGGCAGGTCGCTGCGCTGCAAAGCGGTCAGCGAATCGGCAACCGTACCCCGCGCCGCGACAGTTATGACGAGAACGACCGGCGCGCCCAAATCTTCCGGCCAATCGCTGGCGGTAACACTGCCGAGGCCCTGCGCTGGCGCGACAAGCTGCTGCAGGTGGCGCGGGAATATAACGTGCTGCACAAGGAAAAGGGCAAGCGCGAAGGCCCGCTGGGCAACAATGCCCTCTGGGTGCTGGAAGTGCTGCTCGGCTTTGTCGATTTCGGCTCGGGACGCTGTGATCCAGCCATCGACACGATCTGCGCCAAGGCCAAGCTGGCGCGCGCGACTGTGGTGGCCGCAATCGAGCGACTGAAAGAGCATGGCTTCATCGACAAAGTGCGCCGCACCCGCAAGACAGGCCGAGCCCGCAGCGAAGGCCCCCAGCGCGAGCAGATCAGCAACGCCTATGCCTTCGCGGTGAACCTCAAGGACAAGGTACGCCAGCGCTTCGCCCAGCTAGTGGGTGGTCGCAAGCGCGCCGCAGAGATCCAAGCCAAGAAAAAGGCCGAGGCAGAAGCCCGCGCAGCCGCCCTCAACGCGCCCACTGGCCGTCTGGGCTCAATGCTGCTGCCGAATGACCCCGCCCTTGCAGGGGCTTTGGACCGTCTCGGCGCCCATTTTGAAGGGGATAGTGCGAGTTCAGTCACTAGGGAGTACCCCGATCAAGATCTTAAAGGGGAAAAGGAATGAAACAGCTTAAGGCTGTTTCATGCGTAATTGGACGATAAAGTGCCCGCCCTCACCCAAGATAACCACCTAACCGAGGCGCAAACCGCACCGTTGGAGGAGCGGCTATGCCGCTCCATGGCTTCCCAGAGGGGAAGCTTGCGAGGATCGTGCCAAAACCGCGCGCGTAGTGCGCCCTGAAAGCGCGTCAGCGCATAAATCTGCATAGAAGCGCCCTCGGCGGCGTCACATTGAAATGTGCGGATTTCAGCTATTTGTGGGCCGTTTGCGGCCCGAGGCTTTGCATAAATCTCGATGAAGAAGGCGAAAGCGAGGTGTGGGGGCGAGCGCGGCGCGCACCCTCTGGCTTTTGCCCCTCCCGCCCTACCACGAGGCCCCGCGCGGCCCGCCCAGGGCAAAGGAAAGGGGGCCGCAGCCCCCGCTACGGCCCCCTGCAGGGCAACCACCATGGAGCGCGCCGCCGCGCTATCGTCGCCGCACCCGCTTCCCCTTCTTCACCAGCAGATCGGTGATCGCTTCCTCCAACAGATCCTGCACCGTCCGCGACTCCTCCACCGCGATCAGGCGCAGCTGGATCGATAGCTCTGGCGCGAAGTGACCGGCGATCTGCTTTGTGCCCTGCCGACCAGGAGCGGGCGCGGGCGCAGCCTTCCCTGCCTTCCCCACCTTGGCTTTGTGCGGGGCAGGCAAATCGGCCGGCACGCCCAGATCACCCGCCGCGCTATCCGGCCCCGCGACAGGAGCCGCCGCCGCGCGCGCCATCGCCGCTGCCAGACCGCCGCCGCTCTGCTTCTTCGGGCGCTGCCCCTTCTCACCTGCCATGTGTGGCCTCCATCGGTATCCCCGCCTGATTAACCGCCTTGGTCAACTCCACAAACTTGGCATAGGCTGCCTGCTCGGGCGTGCCGAAGGCTCTGACAAATTCCGCTGCCTTCACGCGCACCTCGCGCAGCTGCTGCACCTCGCGGCGCAGAGCCACCAGTTCGAGCTCCATTTCCGGCAGTTTCTGGCATTCGCACACGTCCATCGCAAACCCCGCATAGTCCTTCACCCCTCTGCCATCGCAGCGCGGGCAAGTCTTTCCATCTTTCATGCTGCCTCCAGCATATAATCACCGGCCCGCTCAAGCTGCTTTCGGCATGGCGCAATCCAGTGCAATTCGGTCTGCTCTGTGCTGCCGGTTTCCCAGATCAGCCACGCATAGGCGGTGGCTGTCGATCCTTCGGGAACAAGCCTCCCCTTGTGCATCACCACCCTTTCGGTGAACTGCAGCACATATCGTGGCGGCGTGATCGAGAACAAACGCTCGAAACGCCCGATGCCTTCCAGAAACGCCGCCCGCACAATCACCGCCACGCCGCATGTGCTGGACGCCAACGCGCGGGCGATAAACTGCTCGGCCAGCTTGAACGGCGGGTTTGTGATCGTCCAGTCGACCGGATCTGGCAAAGGCCCCCACAAATAGTCCAGCACTGGAAAGCCTGCGCCATAGTCATGCACATCGCTGGCTTCCACGCTGGCGAAATACTCGCGCAGCGGGCGCACCATATGGCCGCGATTGGCCGCTGGCTCTCGGGCCGTGCTACCGCCAATCTGCCAATCGGTGTTGTCTTGCAGCCATTCGCAAAACGCCCGTGTCGCCCAGGGCGGCGTGGGAAAGTCATCCAGCGAATCATGCGGCTCTTTGCGCTGCTGCATCACCGCGCTTGATCGGTTCTGGCTCATGCGGTCTCGTCAGGCTTATTCCTGACTGTCCATAAAAGTGCGCAAATCACCGCGCTTTGCGGATCAGTGCCTTTATTAATGGCGTCGACCAATTTCCGGATATGATCAGTGGCCTGCGCGATCTCGGCCCGCAACGCCTCGTTTGCCCGCCGTTGGCGGTAAACTTCGGGCAGATTTGGCATCCTATGGTCCGGCTCCACACCAAGCTCCTGGGCCTGTTTGATTGCGCAAGGCCCGCATCTCGCGGTGTCGCTGTAATGCCAGCAAAGATCAGGTGACCGGCAAATCCCCTCCACATCAGACTTCCGCAGCAATCGCTGACTATCAGAAAGCGTGAAGCGCTGGGCCTCTGTTATGACTTGTGGGTCAGCCATTGCCCTGCCCCTTTTGCTGGTCGAGGAAGGCGCGGGCGTTAAGGACAATCATGTCTTGCGCATGGATACGCTCACCAATGATCTTTGCCCGCTCTTTGGGGGCTATGCCCGCAAACACTGGGGGCTTAGCCATAGCTTCCGCTGTGGTGTCACGGTCCGCCACGCGCCGAATGATCCCCACCGCCTCCTCCAACCGCGCCTGTGTGGCGGTGAGTTGGGTGCAGGCTACGCCATGGGCACCGGCCAGATCGGCAATGGTCAGCCTATCTTCAGCAGCGCTCAACTTCAACCGCTCCACCTCGGCCAAAGCCTCATTGCGCTGCTGCACCACCACGTCCAGATAGCTGTCGCGGAAAGCCTGCGATTTCCAATTCTGCACATCGCGGGTCAGCGTCTGGATTGTGGCTGCACTATTTTCGATCTGATTGGCCAGATATCGGACCTGCCCTGCCGCCATGGTCACAACTCCCTTGTCCTTATCGGCCATCGCCCGCAATTCCATCACGCCAATGTGGTAGCTCGGGTGATCGTTGTGTTGGTCAGTCATGGAATTTTCCTTTCAGCCATTCACGCAACCGGCTCGAATTCTCGGCGGGCGCGGCTTCTATTCCGGCGATCTGGGCCAGCGCGCGGCGGGCCTCGGTGGCGCTGGCACTGTTCACGCCGCGCCGCTCGATGACTTTCAGCGCCGCCACAGCGATGGCCAGATCAGCATGGGCCTTCGCCAGATCGGCGGTAAGTTGATTGTTCAAGCTGTCCGCGATCCGCATGCCAATGCGCTTTTGGTTGGACAGATCATAATTGGATTTGATCAGGCGATCATTCTCATGGCGCAGGTAGCTCAATTCCTTATCCATGCCCCATCCCTCCCAACACCTGGTCGACATAGGCATACAGCGCCGCCACCTCGCGCGCGGCGGCGCCATTGGGCTCAAACTCCTGCGCGGTCAGGCCTTCGGTCTGCGCGCGGGAAAAGGCTTTGCGCAGGCCAATGGTCACCGGGCACATCTGCCCGCCCAGATCGGCCACACCCTGCCGCGCCTCCTCGGCCTCGGCCCCGCGTGGCGCCACATGGGTCAAAACCACGGCGGCTTGCTTGTCCAGCTGACGGGCCAGATCCAGCGTGTGCGCCATGCTGATCGTGTCGAACAGCGCGGCCCGCGTGGGGATCAGGATCAAATCGGCCACCGATGCCGCAGCATGGGCCACATCGCGCGCCACCGCCGCACCATCAATAATCACCCAATCGGCCCCATTGGCGGCGGCGGCTTTCAACGTAGGCGACAGGCGCACATACTGGATAGATTGCACCACCGGCTCGGCGATGCCCGATGCTTCCAACCGCGTATCGGCCCACGCGGCGGCGGTGGCCTGCGGGTCCAGATCGATGATCGCGGCTTGCTTGCCATCGGCCTGCGCGGCCACGGCCAAACACGTGGCCAGCGTGGTTTTCCCCACGCCGCCTTTCTGCGATAAAACGGCAATTACCTTCATTTCATACCCCCGACAAATGGCGGAACTTTCGGGCTTTTTACCCTGTAAATATGTCGACCCGTCTACGTGTCGACCTGTAGACAAGTCTACAATACCGCCACCTAGGCCCCAAGTATGAGATGGGCTTTTTTTGCCTTCCGGCCGCATTTTTTTGCAGCCACCGGCGCCTAAACTGGTAGGGCGCTGAGTAGCTAAATCGTTAACCGGTTTGGCAAATCTGGCTGCGCCCCTTAATACAGCCCCATGCGCTACCTCGCCGCCGCCGCTATCGCCTATGCCATCACCGGAACGCTGGTTTTTGTGCTGGGCATGTTCCGCTCGACCATGCTGGGGACAGCGTGGCGCAACTGGCCCAAATGGCTTTTCGCATGGGGCATCACCAAAGCGCTGGCCACATGGCTGCCCCTCTGGCCACTACACTTGGCGCAAGGGCGCGCGCGCAAATAGAATGGGCGCTGGTTACCCAGCGCCCCCTTCCCTTCAATTGGAAATGATCACTTCCCGCGCATCCTTGGCCTTGGCTTGGCCGCCGATGGTATAGCGCACCCCCACCTCCTCAATGTCGAAACCGGCGAATATCTCGCGCACCTCTGGCCGGTCATTGAGCGACAGGATGAACCGCCCTTTGATCCGGCGCAGGCGCTCGGCCATCTGGGAGAATTCCTCACGGGCAAACATTCCATCGCCATAGTCACGCTCGCACGCGAAATAGGGCGGGTCCAGATAAAACAGGGTGGTCTCGCGGTCATATCGATCGATGAAGTCTGCCCAGGGCAAACGCTCGATCACCACACCGGCCAATCGCTCATGCGCGGCCTCGATCATAGGCCCCAGCTTGGTCACATCGAAGCGCGCAGGCGTACCAGGCGAAACCCCGAAATGCCGCCCGCGCACCTTGCCTCCAAAGGCCAGCCTTTGCAGATAAAGGAAACGGGCCGACCGTTCCAGATCGGTCAGGCTGGACGGCTCCAGCGCTGCCAGCTTTTCAAAGCCGCTGCGGCTTGCCACCTGCCAGCGCAGCATATCCATGAAGGGCTGGTAATGGCGCTGCAGCACGCGAAAGAAGGTGGAAACGTCCTCGCTCCAATCGTTGATCACCTCGGCCTTGGGCTGCTGGTCACGGCGGAAAAACACCCCGCCCATGCCGACAAACACCTCGGCATAGGTGGCATGCGGCACAGCGTTGATGCGCTCCACCAACCGGCGGGACAGGTTGCGCTTGCCCCCGATGTAGGGCGCCAAGGGGCGAACACTGGCGACCGGAGAAAAGTCCATAAGTTGCATTGGCATGGCGTCATTTGTTCCATATACGTTCCGCCGCCGACTCGGCAGGCGGGATGGCCCCGAAGGCGGGACCGATTTGGGACATGACGAGCGTAATTCGTCGGATTGGGGCGTTGCCGCGCCCCATCCCCCGCCACCTTCGGGCAGCGGGAAAATCTCTTACACTTTCCCGCTGCCCGCGATCTTGCTGCCATCCTGCTTGATCACCGCGCCATCGGCGCAGACGTAATCGCGGAAGGCCAGCACCGGCTGACGGAAAAAGGCGTTCATCCGCAACATGCGCTGCATGATCGGCACGATCTCGGTCTCGTAAAACGTGTCCTTGGCGCTACTCACGCTGCCAAAGCCGCCACTATTCTGCGGCACAATGCCCAGCAGCTGGGGCGGCGTGCGATGCGCGGCCAGCATATCGTCGCGGCTGATCGTCTTGATCGCATTGAATTCATCCTTCGCGGTCACATCGGCAATCGGCATGATCTGGATGCCGTCTTTCTTGCCCTTGGGGATATAGACAAACACGTTTTTAAAATTGCCAGCGCCGCGCCCCGCCTCGATCTGGTCGGCCATAGCCTCGGCGGTGGCCTGATCGGCCAAGGGTTCGGACAGGTAAAACACAAACCCAGCATGCGCCCCGTTCAAGTAATATCGGCGGCGAAATATGGTCGCATTTTCATTGAGCAACGCGCTTTGCAGGGCCGATATCCATTCGGGCAGGCCATAGACCTCCTGCGCCACATCGGGCTGCTGCAGGTGGAAAACAGTGCCAGGCCGGAATTCAAACTCCACGCCCTTGGCCGGATTCACAAACCAATATTGCCCCACATCGCGCCCCACACGCATATGCACGGCGGGCGCGTGCTGGGCGCGGGCAAGCCCATTGCTGGCATTGGGCACATATTCGAGATAGGCATTGCCCATCTGGACAAAATCCAGCGAGAACCGCTCAAAATCCTCAATGTCCAACTGGCGCGAGGGCACCATCTGCCCCACCAGCATATTGACGCGCAGGCCCACCGATGAGCGATGATAAGGCGCGGCATTGAACACTTTGGCCAAGCGCCCCAGCGGCAGCGGCGGCTCATACCACCGGCCATTATGCCAGACCTCGAAATAGTCGCTCAATTCGCGCCGGTCCAACGTGCCCTCCGGCTCGCCGAAACGGAAAATCGCCTTCCCTCCGCTCCCTTGGCCCCCTTCCGGCGGCAACACCTGCTGCGCCACACCTTCCTCTGTCGTGGTCAGGGCCATCTGGGCGCTGTCATTCTGGGTCATCATGGCTCCTGTCATTTGGAGAAGCGAACGATGCCGCCATGGCCAGCCTCGGCCACCGACACGTCCATCGGTTCATTGGAAAGGGCGTTCAGCAGCGCCCAGGCGAGATCCGCATGGCCGATTTCGCCATTGCGCTTGGAAATATAGGTCACGCCGCGCTGGCTTCCGGTCAGCGCAGGGCGGATGGCCATCAACGCCGCCATCAGATCGGTCCAGTTGGCGTCAAACTCGATCCGGCCCTCTCGGAACACGTTTTGCGCCTTGGTCACCAGCGCGGTCTTGCTGGCCACCGAATATTCGATCTGGCGGGCATTGGGGAACCATTTGGCCACAATCTCCCACACCCCACCACCGTGACCGGTAGTGTCGATCGATATGTCGGCCACATTATAACGCTCGGCCACTTGCTTGATGAAGGCCGCCTGCCCCGCGAAATCCAGCCCGTTGAGCCGGTGCTTTTCCAGCACGCGAAACTTGCCCTTGCCGGGTTCATCCGGCGGCGCCAGCACGATAAGCGCGGCATCATCGCGCCCGTTCTTGTTCGGGTCATACCCGATCCACACCGGCTTTTCGCCAAAGGGCCGCTGGCCGCGAATAGCCACCAGCGCGGGGCTAAAGTCGCGCCACTTGTAAAAGCTGTCCACGCGGGCCGGTGCGATGCGGCTAAAGGGAAAGCTGCTCTCGCTATCGTCCACGAACTGGCAGTTATAGAGGTTTTCAAACTCCTCCTCGCTGCTCTCGGTCCGCAATTCCTCTTTGTTGATGCGGCCACCGGCACCGCCCGCGATCGCATCATCCAGCGTAACGATCTGGCACCAGCTGCCATCAGGCATGATAGCCCCGCCGCGCAGGTTCTTGTGGCTGACATCAAAGGCCACCTGATCCTTGCGCCCGCGCCCCTTGTTCCATTCCTCCCCGCTCCAAAAGGCATAGGCCTCATGGGTCTTGGTGCTGGGCGTGGAGAAGTAGGTACGCTTGCAATGGGCCAGCGTGGCCATAGCCGCAGCCACTTTGCGCAGGCGGGCAAAGCCCTGCACCCAGAAGAATTCGTCGAAATAGAAATCGCCCGTCTCGCCCTGGGCGGTGTTACTATTGGTCGACATGGGATAGAGGCCGACCTGCTCAAGCCGGATCTCGGCGCGCCCCTCCTCCTCGCTGGCCGGATGCAGGCCGTTGAAGTCGAACAGGACAGGATTGCCCTTCAACTCCACGCCGGTCACCTGCCGCACCCAGCCCGTAATCTCGCGCATGAACTTCTTGGCCTGCCGCTCGCTGGCCGACAGGAAGATCTGGTTGCGCGGCTGATCGCCATCGATCACCGCCTCGGCAATCTTGCACAGGGCCTCGCGCGCGAAATACCATGTGGCGCCGATCTGGCGGCTCTTCAGGAGCTTGCGGGTGCGCTGGTTGCGCTGTTCCCACCATAGCTCCTGATAGGCGTCATTCTTGGCGTGGAAATCATCCAGCAGCGCCTGCCACTGCTCCAGGCTAAGGAAGTTCTTGCGCTTCTCCTCGCGCTTCTTCTTGGCCTTATCGTCATTGCGGCGGCCAATATTCTCGTTGAGATCGCCCTCCTTGCCGGTCTCGTTAAATTTGCGGATGCGGGCTGCGCGCTCCATCATCCGCATCAGGAAGTCGACACGCTTCATGTCGCCCTCGTCCAGCGTGGGCTTGCACAGGATCGCGGCGATCTTGGCCTCGAAATGATCCTCGATCACATCGACCGGCTTGTCTGCATCCCAGCCCTGCCGCTGGTGCCAGCTGGCCACGGTGGGATATTTCACGCCCAGCTCGGCGGCGATCTGGGTCAGCGAGGCCCCGCGATGATACATAGATCGCGCCTGCCGTGCCTGGGCGCGGTTCACCTGCCTGCTGATCGGCACCTCGATAACGCCCTGCGCTAACACCGGCAGGCCAGCATCAGCCGCTTTGGGCTTGGCCTTGGTGGCGCGCTTCTTGGGCGTTGTGGCGGGGCTGCTCGGCATGATGCCATCCATACACCGGCCCATCCCGCCCAACCTATCGCGCGCGCGGGTAAGGCGCGGTGTTACCTATGCGCAGCGTTGCCCGCGCCGCGCCGCTGCAGCTTGGTCTACCCGAACCAACAGAAGGCAGCGCATATGGACACGACTATTGCCGAAATCTCGGTGCCCGATGATGATTGGGTGAACCTCATTACCACTATGCCGCAGCTGGCAGGCTTGGCTGTGGATCTCCAGTGCAAGTCCATCAGCGGCTCTGTGCTGGTCGTGTGGGGCGGCGATGAGCCGGCCTCCAAGCGGCTAGGCCTGCGCCTGCGCGATACTCAGCGGGATACAGGCGCGGCAGCGGCCATTTGGGTGCTCGGCCAGCGCGACAGCTCCGGCCAATTGCCGCGCCTTGCGATCAAACAATTCGACAGCGCCAGCCTGCCCTCGCGCAAACCCTATGCGATCACGCCCCATGACGCCAACGCGCTGCCAGCGATCCCCAAGGGCATCTATGTCGGCACCGGCGGCGACGTGACTTTGCGCGGAGTCGATGGCACCGCCGATGTCACCTATAAGAACCTTGCCGATGGCGCCTATATCGCTGTCCAGGCGCGCTATGTGCGGGCCACCGGCACCACCGCCTCCAACCTGATCGCGGAGGCGTAAATGGGGCGTCGTCTTTCTGGAAATGGCAGCAGCGGGGGAAAGCCCAAGGTCGAAGCCTATACTGTGGCAACCACTGGCGGCGTCGTTAAAACCCTCGCTCGTCTGTTGGGCGGGGCATCCGTCTTTGCCGTGTTTTCCGCTGATGCGGGCGTGACAATGGACACGGGCACCGGGGGCATCACGGTCGCCCTTGCTGCTGGCGAGAGCAAATCTCTTGTCGTTACAGAGCGCGCCGCGAACGGGGCGGGCTATTTCCGACCAATTACCCTGACCGGCGCCGCCGCTGTGGTGACGCCCCCCGCTGGCAACGTGGTCACGGCAATGCTGATGGGCCAGTCGGAAATGTCGATCCTGTGGCCCGACTATGGCTTCATTCCGCAGCCCGCCGCTACCGGCGGGGGCAACCTCGTCGTCTATTACTCCGACAACGAAACGAATGGAGTGTCTGGCCAACCTGTCAGCAAGATCACCGTCAACGATGCCAGCAGGACGGGTGGAGTCCTTAGCCCTGCGATCCATGCACTTGGCGCGTTTCTTAAGCTTGCCGCACCGGCCAAGACGTTTGTTCTCGGCAAGGGGTCCAAGCAAGGCACTGCTCGATATGAGCTATATAGCGACAGCACAGACGGCCTTGATATCGATGGCAACGGCTCCATTGACGACAACCGTAGCTGGGTTGATTTCGCCAATGTGGCTTCAGCCATCGAGACGGATTATGGCAATGTCGATCATCTGATCGAGTGCTGGTATAACGCGGACGCGTCCTACACAGCCAACTTCAAGAGCACGTTCTGGCCGTTCTATTTTGGGGTCGATGCGTCCAACAACCCGGTGGCTCTTGGCTCAGCCACTAACGCCAACGGTTACAAAGGCACGCTGGACCACATGCTCTGGGATGCCACCGCAGCGAGCGCTGACGTAAAGGGGCGTGGCATTTTTGCGCGTAGCAAAACCAAATGGCACTTGTTGACTCCGATGCCGTTCCAAAGCGCGCCAAACGACACCGAAGCAACAGGCTTCACTGCGTACAACGCCTCTAGCCGAAACGCAGAACCAACACGCGCCAACCTGCACGCTCTTGCCAATGAGGCGAGGGCGCAGGAAGTCAGTCTGGTTGTGGGCCCTTCGGCCCATATCGCAAAATGGACCAATGACGCGGGCGAGTACGCCTATAAGTCTATTCATCCTTCCAAGCGCGATCCTGATGGGCAGGTGCAACTCATGTGGCCTATCGCGATCGCCATGGCCCGAGCTGGCGGCGTGACCATCGCAGAGCCTACGGTAGATAGCCTCGTGATCGGGGCGAATAACGCTTATGTGGATGTGCTGGTCAATTTGCCGAACGGCGGGACGTTGACCACGCTGGCAGCCTTGCGTGCCGGTACGCGCACATACACCACCAGCGCTCCTCACCAGCAACCCGTCACCGGCTTCCAACTTACTCGCGGCGGGGTGGCGCGGCCCGTGTTTCCTTCCTCGCAGACCAGCTATCCGCAAGCCTTTCGCGGAAGCGTGCAGATCGTGGATGCTGGCTCGGGTTCGCCCAAGAAGGCCACTGTCCGCATCACGCCTGAAACGGCCTTTGCCGCTGGCGAGAAGCTGACCTATCTTGCCGGTGAGGCAACGGCAGCTCTGCTCCAGACCCGTGACAATGACCTCTACCCGTGGATGATGATCGAACACATTCCGGCACTTTACGATGCGACCGCCACCTATCCTTTCCCCGGCGTTGCAGTTCGTCCCCAGCAGGTTGAACTCGCCATACCGGCGGTTGACA
The DNA here is from genome assembly GCF_004005905.1 of Novosphingobium umbonatum. Lineage (GTDB taxonomy): Bacteria > Pseudomonadota > Alphaproteobacteria > Sphingomonadales > Sphingomonadaceae > Novosphingobium > Novosphingobium umbonatum. Next base: position 92,919 of record NZ_SACO01000011.1, on the reverse strand, counting down.
GTACGCCATTCGTTGCGCGCTCCGCAGCGTTTGACGGTGGGGACTGGTTCACCAACTCGTCCATCAGCGTTCCAGCCAGCAGCAATGGCCTGATGTCGCTGTGGTTTAAGAATACCGACAGCGCGTGGACGACCGGAAAGTATGTCTGTCAGTATCGAGTCGGCACCACGGCAGTACTTGAACTACTGACCACGACGACGGGCCGCATGAATATGCGGCTAAACAACGGGTCGGCAACGGATACGCTCGCTTTCTATGCGGCAGCAGGTAACACTCAGTTCGCCGTGAACACATGGTATCACATCATGGCAGCATGGACGGCCACCGGCCTATCTATCTATGTCAATGGTTCGCTGGTTGGCACGCTCGCGTACACCAGTTTGGATATGGGTGGAGCCACGATCACTCGCCTTGGCCTTGGCGCCGCGACGACTGGTCTAACTCCGCTGCCTTGCGAAATCGGTCACTACTATCTGAATGTGTCCGCTACGCTGGACCTTTCCGTGCAGGCCAACCGCGAAAAGTTCATCCTCGCTGGAGCGCCCGTCAATCTCGGCGCCACCGGCCAATTGCCCACCGGCACAACGCCGGAATGGTATTATGACGGCGCTGGCGCGGCGTGGGCGAATAAGGGATCAGCTACGGGCGGGACGCTTACGGGTGCACTTACTGCAGGTGCTGCACCGCACCTCTAACTTAGTTGGAAAGCAGGCCAGCGGTGGGATCGCCAGCTGGCCTGCTCCCCGTCAGGGTAGGAGTGGTCTAGACGGGGAGTGCCCCTTTAATCGCGCCATATTTCTAGAGTATTACGTCAAATTGCGTAAAATGGTCCAAACTTGTAGCCCTACGCTGATCCTGCCTTATCTCGCCATAATTCTAACGGCTCACAGGTAACACCGCGCCTTACCCCGCGCGCGCGTTGTAAAAGCACACCCATCGCCCTTTGATGCCCACGACTGAAGCGGGCGCCGCAACCGCCCATCCTTTAAACCGTGGGAGTTGCCCCAATGCCCCTTACCAAGCCCTTCATCGTGGCCACCGCTGGCCAGACTGTGGACGGTCGCCAGATCACCGAAAAGGAACTGCGCGAAGCGGCCACCAGCTACAATCCCGAAACCTATGCCGCCTCGGTCAATCTGGAGCATATGCAGGGCTATGATCCGGCAGGCCCCTTCCGCGCCTATGGCGTGGTCGCCGAAGTCACCATGGGCGAAACCGAGGTTGACCTGAATGGCCGCAAGGAAAAGCGCGCCGCCATGTTCGCCGTGGCCGACCTGACCGAAGAAGCCAAGGCCCTGATCGAAAGCGGGCAGAAGCGCTATCCTTCCGTGGAATTGTGGCCCAATTTCGGCGGCAAGAATTTCACCTATCTCACCGGCCTGGGCATGACCGACAAGCCTGCCGTGATCGGCACCCAGCCCGCCAAATTCAATCGTCAGATGCCCGGTGTGCTCAAGCTGGAAAGTGACCAGCCTGTCACGGTCGAACTGGTCCCCGGTGATGATGACGCGGGGGGCAAGAGCTTCCTCAAGTCCTTTGGCGCGATGCTCGATGGCTTTGCGGCAAAGTTTGCGCCGCAGAGCCAAGCTGTAACCACCGATCCTGTCACCCCGCCCGCCCCCGCCACGCCTCCTGCCACCACGCCTGCGCCCGCCTCGGTCGATTTCACCGCCATGCGCGATGTGCTGGAAGGTCTCGGCAAAACTTTCAGCAAAGCGCTGGACGCCAGCGACAAGAAGACCGCTGACCTCTTTGCCGACCTGTCGGCCAAGGTGGCCAAGCTGGAAGAGGATGCCCAGCAGCATCCCGCCCATTTCCATACGCGCCGCCCGCCCGCCGATGGAGGCAATAACAACAGCACCGGCTACGCCTTCTAAGCCAACTCCAGCCCGCCCCGCTCCCCTTCAATAGGATCTGATCTTTATGGCCTATACCCTGTCTGACCGTGGCCGTCTGGCGCTGCAAAACTACTATTCCAACATTCTGCACGCAAACCCTTCTGCCGCTGTACACGGCATAGCGCACCAATTCTCGCTGGAGCCCGCCGTCGAGCAGGCACTGGAAGAATTGCAGCGCGAATCCTCGGCCTTCCTCTCGTTGGTCAACACCATCGGCGTGCGCGATCTGAAGGGCCAGATCATCGGTATCATGACCACCAATCTGGTGGCAGGCCGCACCGCCGACAAGCGGAATCCGCGCTACATCGGCACGCTGTCGGATCGTGAATTCGAGCTCTTTGACACTGAATTCGATACGATGATGCCTTGGCAGATCATCGACCAGTGGAGCCGCTTCCCCAATTTCGCCACGCTCTATGCCAAACAGGTGGCCATTTCGGTCGCGCTCTCGCGCCTGATGGTCGGGTTCAACGGTACCAGCGTTGCGACGGTCACTAATCCGACAAACAACCCGCTGGGGCAGGATGTCAACATTGGCTGGCTGCAAAAGCTGCGTCTGGAAAAGCCCGACCATGTGATGGGCCGTGCCACGGTCACCGCCAATGGCAAAACCACCGCCACCGGCGCTGCCCAGCCCATCCACATTTACGAGGATGGCGACTTCAAAAACATCGACGCTCTGGCGCATGCGCTCATTGGTGGCATGCCCAGCTGGGCGCGTGCCAGCACCGATCATGTGGTGATCGTGTCGCAGGATCTGGTGGATGAAAAATACTTCCCCATGATCAACCGCGCCCTGTCCAACACGGTCGATGGTGGCCGCGCCATCAGCGATGAAATCGTGTCGGGCATCATCTGGTCGCAAAAGCAGATCGGCGGGCGCCCCGCCGTAATCGCGCCCTATTTCCCCGAAGGCACCATTGCGATCACCCCGCTCAACCGCGCGGGCCAGACCAACAATTCCAACCTGTCGATCTATTATCAGGAAGGCTCGCGCCGCCGCTACATCAAGGATGAGCCGGAGAACAAGCGTGGTCTGGTCGACTATAACTCGGTGAACGAGGGCTATGTGATCGAGGACACCGATTTCATGGTCATGGCCGAAAACATCACTTTCGGCGCCCCCTAATACCCCCGGCGGAGCGCGCTGCTATGGCCAGCGGCGCGGCTCCTACGTGCCCCACCTGCCGGATGCTGGCCATAAACCATCCGGCCTTTTCCTAGCCGTAAAGGAAGCCCCGCCATGCCCAATCCCTTCCGCCGCCATCAACAGCATGTGCGCGGCCTGATGTCTGGCGCAGCCGTGCGCGCTGCCTCGCTTTCCGCTCCCGCGCCCGATACTGCCGAGGGGCAGGAATATGCAGCCCTGTTGGTCGCCCTGCATGACAATCTGCGCACCCTGTCCGACATCAAAAGCGTGGAAGCCCGCGCCCCGTACAAGGCGGAAATGGCCAAGACCTTTGCGCCATGGATCGAGGGCGTACTGGCTGCTGGCGAAGCGCAAGGCACGGCGGCAGAGGATGAAATCCTGATCTGGAATATGGTCTGGGCCTTTGACTACCGCGACATCGACTATGCGCTGCGCCTTGCCGCCCATGGCCTGCGCTTTGGCCTGTCCGCGCCGGAACGCTTCAATTCCACCCTGCCCTGCGTTGTTGCCGAAACCGCCGCCAAGATCGCGCTCGATAACCCCGCCGCCATCACATTGCAGCAGCTGCTGCGCGTGGTGGAGATCGTGGGCGATGCCGATATGTTTGACCAAGCAAAGGCCAAACTGGCCAAGGCCGTGGGCCGCGCCTTTGCTGCCGAGGCCGAGGCATTTGACCCCATGGCCGAAAATGCCGCCGCCGGTGGCAAGGCAGCCTATCTGGCCGGTGCGCTCGAATGGCTTACCCGCGCCCGCGATCTGGGCGGCAAGAATATCGGCGTGGTCAAGGATATCGAGGCCATCAATCGCGCCATGCGCGCCCTATCTGACACCAGCCCGCCACCTGGCTAATCGCCACCCATACCAGATTGCACGAACGCCCCACGGCGCCGGGGGGCGGATGGTGCAGGCCCTGCCGCGACGCGCAGACTTCGGCCAAGCCCCATCCTCACCCCCCGTTACCTGATGAAAATGGAGCCAACCCATGACCGGCCTGATCGCTGTCCCCATCGCGCCCGCCGCGCCGGTCGAACTGGCCGCCGATGGATGGTTTCCGCCGATCGGGCTGGCCCGCATTCGCGCCTGCCTACCCATCGGCGGCGGCGGTGGCTCCATCACCAATGAACAACTGCAATTCGCGATCGAAGGCGGCATGCTCACCGCGCTGGCCGCGCTGTCCGAATGGCGCTCGGCCCATGCGGCGGCGGGCGTGGCCAGCCTTGCCGATCTGCCCTCGCCCGTGCTGGCGGGGCGAAAGGCCAGCCTTGTCCTGTGGGAACGCGCCGTGGCCTATTACGCCTGCGCGGATCTGGTGGCCGTCAATGTGGACATCACCGCCACCGATGCAGGGCTGAACCGAGAGGAAGAAAAGGCCAGCAAGGCCGATGAATTCCGCCGTCTTGGCCATGCCGCCATTGCCGATCTGCGCTCCATCGGCGCGGCGCGTCCCATCCCGCGCAATATGGTGCGGCTGCTCTGATGGGCACGATCACCGCCACCGCGCTGGACGGCGAAACCGTGGATGAAATCTGCTGGCGCATGCTGGGCGCTACTGCGGGCGTGACCGAGCAGGTGCTGGCGCTTAACGCTGGCCTTGCCGCCGCTGGCCCGCGCCTGCCCGCTGGCACGCAAGTGACCCTGCCCGATACGGCCAGCGCCGCCACCGCCACCGCCACCATCGACATCGTGCAGCTTTGGAATTGATCCGATGCAGAAAATCAACAGCCTGCGCGCAGCCCTGGTCGAAGCTATACCCGGTCTGGCCGCTGATCCTAACACGCTGAAGATATGGTCGGATCAAGGCTCGGTTCGCACCCCACGCTTCGTTGGCTCACCAAACGGCTTTAGCTTTTTCATCCGGCTTAACGTCCTGATCATCGAATTCACCGGTGACATTGCGGCGCTCTCGCTGGTGCTGCTGCTCTGGATACAGCAAAACCAACCTGACCTGCTGCAAAACGGCAGCAAAGATGCTTTCACTTTCAATGTGGAAGTGCTGGACGATGCCACCGTCGATATCGAATTTAAGCTTGAACTTAAACAATCCGTGTCAGTGAACATCGGCGCCGATGGCTACACGCTGGCCTATGTGCCCGAACCGCCTCCGCTCGATCAGGACGAGACTATCGCCATCCCCGCCCTCACCGCTGTCTCTGTTGCAGGCGAAGGCGTGGTGGCGCAGAGCGAAAGTGCGGCCAATGGCGGATAATGATCTGGCGCGGTTGGAGGAATGGTTCGGCCATATCCTGCACGGCCTCTCGCCTGCCGAGCGCCGCCGCGCCGCGCTCAAGCTGGGCCAAGCCCTGCGCCGGTCGAACCTGAAACGCATCACCGCCAATGTGCAGCCAGACGGCACCGCCATGGAGCCCAAAAAGGAGCGCAAGGATAAGCACGGCAAGGTGATCTTGCCCGCCGGTTCCAAAATGTTTCGCGGCCTGCGCTTTGCCAAGGCATGGCGGATTGATGCCGCACAAGATGGCGTGGAACTACGCCCCGCCAGCAACATCGGGGCTTACATTGGCGCGGTCAGCCAATATGGCCTGACCTCCACCGTGGGCCACCTGCGCGGTCGCGGCAAAATCCGCGCCAAATACCCAGAGCGGCACCTGCTGGGCTTTTCAGATGAGGATAGGGATCTGGCCCTGCAAATTGCGGCCGATCTGTTGGAGCCGAAAGGCTTCTAGCGAATCACCCCATTGCAAGCGGATCGGAACAAATCATGATTCGCGACGTGCCGTAATGCGCGCGGCTTTTACAGCCGAGTCTTGGAAACGCCAAGTATGAGCATGGGCCTATGAACCGGATTTGATGCCTACCGGCATGTCAAGCATTACTTTTCCTGACGAAAAGTCCCTCCGAGCTAACTTGCTTGACAGGTTTCCAGCCTAGCACAATAAACGACCTCGATAGTCGTCCTATCCTCTTTCATCTCCATGCGTCCGACCGGCTTCTGATTGGGGCGGAAGCAATCGGGCTCTCCGGAGAGCGGGCTTACCCCCGTATATGAAAGAGGTGCTTTATGCCGCGCGTTCACGTTCGTGCGTATAAGCGCTGGCGGTTCAACCGGGTGGAGCATGTCACTGCTCACACCCGGCGCTGGCCGAACCAGTTATCCTTCGATTTCTGACGATAGCAAATGAAGGGATAGGGCGGCTATCACCCTGTTCTCTGGGTGCCATGAAAAATTTAGCCGCGCAAGACCGGGCGAAGGAAATAACCTTCAACCCGCCCGCCTCGGCAAGGTAACATCGCGATTTACCGTATACCTATGCAGGCAGGCATATATTTGCGCAAATAATTACACAAGGCGCTTGCACTCCATCAATGATGTGTGTATATATTTGCGCATGGAACGGGACAGCAAGAAAATCGTCAAGCGCCTCATGTCGGAGGGATTTGAACTGGTGAAGATCACAGGATCGCACCACAAATTCCGCAAAGACGGCAGGGTAGTGATGGTGCCCCATCCTAAAAAGGATCTGCCTCTTGGCACCGCCCGCAACATCGCAAAGCAAGCTGGGTGGCTCTAAGCCACCCGCCAGCGCCGGTAATTTGAAAGGCCGATGATGAAAAACTATATCGCCATTGTGCACAAAGACGAAGATAGCGCTTGGGGCGTATCTTTTCCCGATCTGCCGGGATGCTTCTCCGCTGCCGATACGCTTGATGAAATCTTGCCCAATGCCTGCGAAGCGCTGGAGCTTTGGTTTGAAGATCGGCCAGATGTAACGCCGCGTAGCATGGCTGAAATCCGTGAATTGGTGGCAGATGAACTTGCCGCTGGCGCTTTCCTGTTGGTCGTTCCGCGCGTCACGAACGCAGGCCGTTCTGTGCGTGTAAACCTCTCGCTTGATAGCGGCATTCTGGAAGCCATCGACGCTGCCGCCAGTTTGCACAAGCTGACGCGCTCCGCCTTTCTGGCCATGGCCGCGCGCAATGAAATTCAGGGCGCCCATGGCAGGAGCATTTAATCCCCCTAGGTAACACCGCGCCTTACCCTGCCCACCGCTCCACGCGCGCGCGAAGCTGCGCCACGGTGGGCACATGGCTGGCACCGCAATCGACCTCTCGCAACTCCCCGCTCCCACCATTGTGGAGACGCTGGACTATGAAACCATTCGCGCCGCGCTGCTGGCCACGATGGTTTCGCTGCTGCCCACGTGGGATGCCAGCGTGGAAAGCGATCCGGTGGTCAAGCTGCTGGAGGTGGCCGCTTACCGCGAATTGCTGATCCGGCAGGATTTTAACGAACGGGCCAAGCAAACCATGCTGGCCTATGCCACCGGCACCAATCTCACCAATCTGGTCGCGCTGCTCGGTGTCGAGCGGCAGGCCGATGAATCGGATGCCTCGTTGCTGGCCCGTGCCCTGCTGGCCCCCGATGCCATGAGCGTGGCGGGGCCGGAAAGCGCCTATCGCTATCACGTCAAAACCGCCGACAGCACCGTGGCCGATGTCTCGGCCATCTCGCCCACACCCACCGATATCAAGGCGCTGGTGGAAACCACGCTGGCCGCGCAGGGCGTATCCTCGGCCATCCGCGCCACCATGCGCGCCGCGCTCGATGCCGCCACTTGGCCCGGCACCGTAACGGTCAGCCTGCTGTCGGCCAGCGGCGATGGCACCGCCTCGGCGGAGCAGATCGCCACCGCCAATGCCGCGCTGGATGATGATGTGGTGCCGCTGACCGATCTGGTGGTGGTCCAATCGGCGCAGATCGTCCCCTATGCCATCACGGCCAGCCTCACCCTGTTTGACGGGCCGGATGGCGATACGGTTCTGGCCGCCGCCCAGGCCTCGGTTGCCGCCTATGTGGCCAATGCCCGCGCGCTGGGCCGCGACATCAACCGCACCAGCATCATCGCCGCGCTGTGCGTTGCGGGCGTCTCCAATGTCGCCCTGTCCAGCCCTGCGGCAGATCTAGTCATGGACAGCACACAGGCGGGCCATTGCACCGGCATCACCATCACGGTGGCGGGCCGTGGCGAATAGTCTGCTCCCCCCCAATGTCACCCCGCTGGAAAATGCGGTGGGGCTGGTGCTGGCGCGCATCTCCGATGTGCCGCGCCCGCTCGAGGCCTTGTGGTCGGCCACCGATTGCCCGCTGGTCGCCCTACCCTGGCTGGGTTGGGGCCTGTCGGTCGATGTGTGGCGGCTTAATTGGACAGAGGCGCAAAAGCGCGATGCCGTAGCCACCGCCATCCCAGAAGCGCGGCGCAAGGGCACCGTGGGCGCGGTGCGGCGCGTGATGGCCGTTTATGACAGCCGCCTCTCGCTCAAACGCTGGTGGGAATATGGCGGCGTGCCCCACACATTCACGGTCACCTTGCCGCTCGATAATTCGGGCGGCGCCCGCTCCACCGCCCGTTTCGCGCGCGAGCTCCACGAGGACATCACCCGCGTCAAGCCTGCGCGCTCGCACTTCCAATTGCGCCAATCGCTGGCGGCGGTCGTCGCCCTGCCCTTCGTGGTCGCCGCCCATCCCTATCGCATGGACCGTCTGCGCGCGGTGGCCGTGCAGCCCCTTGATGAACTGTTTTTGACCGAGACCGGCGAACCGCTGCTCGCCGAAGACGGCACCCTGTTGGAGATTGAATGATGGAGCCGATTTCTGTCACGCTGACCAAGGCGGGCCTCGCTGCCATCGTGGATGACAATGCTCCGGTACTTGGCCCCGCTGTCATTGCCCAGCTTGCCTTGACCAATACGCCTTTCACCGCCACTTCGGCCATGACCTCGATCCCCGGCGAATTCAAACGCATCGCGGTCCATGGCGAGGTTTCGGGCGATGATGTGCTGCATGTTGTCGGCATCGACGATAGCGCCGATGTTTACGAATATCGCGGCTTCGGCATCTTCTTTGCCGATGGCACCCTGTTTGCCGCCTATGGGCAGGCTGATCCCATCGCGGGCAAGGCCAGCAGCAGCGTCACCTATGTGCCGATCGATGTGCAATTGGCGCAGGGGCAAACCGCCAACATCGCCTTTGCCAGCGCCAATTTCCTCAATCCCCCTGCCACCACCACGCGCCAGGGCGTGGCCGAATTGGCCACGCTGACCGAAGCCAAGGCGGGCACGGACACCTCGCGTGTTCTCACCCCGTCTGCCGCCAAGGGCGCGCTGCTCACATGGTTGCAAGCGCTCGATCCGGCAGAACTGCTCGAACTGATCAAACTGGCCGATGGTGCGGGTAGCGGTCTGGATGGCGATACGCTGGACGGGCTGTCTAGCGGCTATTTCTGGCCCGCTGCGCTGGCTGGCAATGCGGGCAGCAATGAGAATGGCCACTGGCTTCGCCATTCCAACGGCATGATCGAGCAATGGGGCTCGATGACGGCGGGCGAAACCAACAGCCCCGGCGCCAGCACGTTCCCCCGACCATTTTCCGACACCGCGTCGGTCAATCTGCAAGTCACCGCGCGCAGCCCGAACAATGCCGCCACCAACGGCAACAAGGTGGGCGGCAATGTGGTCAGCAACACGCAATTCAGCGTCTTCTCCGATGACGGCGATGTCGGCGTCTTCTGGCGCGCTATCGGGCTGGAGGGTTAAGCCATGCCCAAGATCACAAGCTTCACCCACGTTAGCGACCTGACCGGCGAAACGATTATCCCCATTGTGCATGGCGGGAAATCGAAGCGGACCAATCTGAACGCACTAGCTGCATCCGGTTTAGCCCCTGCTGGCCCCGCCGGTCCCGCTGGTCCGGCGGGTGCGAACGGAACGAACGGCACCAATGGTGCCAATGGCCTGAGCGTGGCGCGCCCGATGATCTTCAAGCGCGCGGCTTCCCAGCCCGCGCTGCCCACGGCCACCACCACCTTCACCTTCGCCACCAACGATCTGTCGGAGCTGGATAATGGCTGGAGCCTGACCATCCCTGCCGACAATGGCCAGCCCTGCTGGGCCAGCTTGGCCAGTGCGGTATCCTCGGGCGCAACGGACACGATTGCCCCGAATGAATGGGCCACGCCGGTGCAACTGGTGGCCAGCGGCGCGAATGGGGCCAATGGGGCCGCTGGCCTTAGCCAGGCCACGGTCTTCCTCTACCGCCGCGCCGCCTCCTCGCCTTCGCTGCCAGGTGCCACCGTCACCTATACCTTTGCCACGGGCGCGGTAGATGGCCTCTCCAATGGCTGGACCACCACGGTCCCCGCCACGGATGGCAATCCACTCTGGGTGATACAGGCCACGGCCATTTCCAACGGTGCCAGCGACACGATCACCGCTGCCGAATGGTCTGCGCCGCAGAAGCTGGTGCAGGATGGGGCCACAGGGGCAACCGGCGCAACGGGTGCAACCGGAGCGACCGGCGCGACTGGCCCGAGCGGTCCTGCCGGTGCAAACGGCCAGAGCGTGGCCCGCCCGCTGATTTACAAGCGCGCGGCTTCCCAGCCCGCGCTGCCCACGGCCACCACCACCTTCACCTTCGCCACCAATGATCTGTCGGGGCTGGACAATGGATGGAGCCTTACCGTGCCTGCCGACAATGGCCAGCCCTGCTGGGTCAGTTCGGCCAGCGCGGTATCGTCGGGCGCGACGGACACCATCGCGCCCAATGAATGGGCCACGCCGGTGCAACTGGTGGCCAGCGGCGCGAATGGTACCAATGGCGCCGCTGGCTTGAGCCAAGCCACCGTATTCCTCTACCGCCGCGCGGCCTCCTCGCCTTCGCTGCCAGGGGCAAGCGTAACCTATACCTTTGCCACGGGCTCGGTGGACGGGATCTCCAATGGCTGGACCACCACGGTCCCCGCCACGGACGGCAATCCGCTCTGGGTCATTCAAGCCACGGCCATTTCCAGCGGTGCCAGCGACACGATCACCGCTGGTGAATGGTCTGCGCCGCAAAAGCTGGTGCAGGATGGGGCCACAGGGGCAACCGGCGCAACGGGTGCAACCGGAGCGACCGGCGCGACTGGCCCGAGCGGCCCTGCCGGTGCGAACGGCCAGAGCGTTGCGCGCCCGATGATCTTCAAGCGCGCGGCATCCCAGCCCGCGCTGCCCACGGCCACCACCACTTTCACCTTCGCCACCAATGATCTGTCGGGGCTGGACAATGGCTGGAGCCTCACCGTGCCTGCCGACAATGGCCAGCCCTGCTGGGTCAGCTCGGCGAGCGCGGTGTCCTCAGGCGCAACGGACACGATTGCCCCGAATGAATGGGCCACGCCTGTGCAGCTGGTGGCCAGCGGCTCCAATGGGACCGCTGGTCTTAGCCAGGCCACGGTCTTCCTCTACCGCCGCGCGGCCTCCTCGCCTTCGCTGCCGGGTGCGACCGTCACCTATACCTTTGCCACGGGCGCGGTGGACGGGATCTCCAATGGCTGGACCACCACGGTTCCCGCCACGGATGGCAATCCACTCTGGGTCATTCAAGCCACTGCCATTTCCAGCGGCGCCAGCGACACGATCACCGCTGGCGAATGGTCGGCCCCGCAAAAGCTGGTGCAAGACGGGACCAATGGTGCCACCGGCGCAACGGGTGCCACCGGACCGAGCGGCCCTGCTGGCCCATCCGGCGCGACCGGCCCGCAGGGGCCGACAGGTCCGCAAGGCGCTACCGGCCCCCAAGGGCCACAAGGCCCCGGCGGCCCGCAAGGCCCTGCCGGTCAATCGGCTATCCCCTTCGTGCAGGATGCCCCCGTACCCAGCGCGGTCGTGCAATATCAGACCTGGTACCGCCCGACCTCCAAGGAATGGTATGTCGCCACGGCCACCGGCACGGACGGGTGGCAGCGCATTCTGGGCGAGGTATCCGCGCTCAGTGTCATCACCGAGGCCTATATTGCCGATGCCGCGATCGGCAGCGCGAAGATCAAGAACCTCGAAGTCGGCACCATCAAGATCGCGGACAACTCGATCAGCCTGCTCACGCAAAGCTACAACGCCTCGACGAGGACCAGTGCGGGCTGGTCTTACGAAGGCTATGTGGATGGCGAAGGCAACTGGGTCGAGCCCTATGACGCCCGCGTCGTACTCACCAGCCACAGCGTCTACTTCGAATATCCGGGCACACTCTATGTCTGGGGCAAGGTGAAACAGTCCTTCCCGCGCGACGGTATGTGGTTCGAATGCTCCATTCGCGTGAATGGCGAAATCATCGACGACACGCTGGGCGGTGGATCGAAACAGGACGGTGTCCCGCTGCTGGCCAAATATGCGGCCAATGCCGGTCAAACCCTGCTCGTTGAACTGTGCGTACAAGGCGATTTCACCATCACCTATGCGGCGGGCAAATCCAAATTGATGAGTGACAGGAGGTACAAGTGACGGAAGTCGCGCCCGAGGCCGTGCCCGAAGAAACCCTGCCGACCTATGCTTACGCCTATGTCGGCCTGCCCGGACAGGCGCCGCGCACCGTGCTGGACTATTCCCCGCTGACCATTGCCGTCCAGCTGCTGGAAGGCGAAGTCTGGGTCGGCTCGGATGTCCTGGGCGAATTTGTGATCAGCGCGGACGGGGCGGCGCTTGTGCCACTCGCGCCCGCGCTCGATGTCCTGCGCCAAACCCGCCTCAACCAGCTACATCGGGAAACCGCCACCCGCTTCAACCTCGCGCCCACCGATGGAGCCTATGTCGAGGCGCTCACCGGCCATTCGATCAGCCTGCGCGCGCAGATCAATGCGGCCAGCACCGCCGCCCAGCTGGAGGCGCTCGATCTAAGCGTGGGCTGGCCGGTGGCCGGAGGCGGGGCATGAGCCAGATCCACCACATTGAACCGCGCGCGGGCGAACTGGTGGCGCTGGCCACGGCGCTGGCCGCTTCGGTGGCCTCGCATCTGCCCCAGATCATCCAGCTGCTGGTCCTGCTCTCGGTGCTGATCACCCTTTACGAAAAGCCCACTGTGCAGCGCCTGCTGGCACGGCTGCGCGGGCGCAAGCCACAGGAGGCCGACAATGCAACTGGTCGATGATGCCCGCGCCGCATGGCGCTGGTGGAGTGTGCGCCTTGCTGTGCTGGCGGGCGCAGCGGCGGGGCTAGTGGTGGATCAACCGCAGATCCTGACCGGCGCGGTGGCCGTGGTGCCCGAACGCTGGCGCCCGCTGGCCGGTGCCATCGCGGGCCTGCTGGTCGCTGTGGCGCCCATCGCTGCCCGCCTGCTCAAGCAAAAGGAACCTGCCAATGGCAAAAGCTGAACCGAATGCTGGCCGCTCTGGCCTGATCGCGCTGGGCGCGGTGCTGTTGGGCCTTGTCGGGCCTGCCACCACCGGCCTGCTGTTCACCGAAACGCCCAAAGAAGAAAGCGGGCGCAAGGTGGAAGTGCAGGTCCAGCCTCAAAGCGTCACCATCCGTCATATCAGCGGGCCGCAGCATCTGCGCGCCTATCTCGATATCGTCAAAGTCGCCACCGCCTGCGATGGCATCACCGATGGCGTGAAGATGGGGCAGATTTACACCGAGGCCCAATGCGCCGCGATGCTGGAGGCCGCGCTGGCCGTCCATGCCAAGGGCGTTCTGGCCTGCACGCCTTCCCTTGCCCCCACTGTGCCGGGGCGTGACCATCTACGCTACGCCATGATCTCGCTGGCCTACAACGTGGGCGTCTCGGGCTATTGCCGCTCGTCCATCCCGCGCAAGATCGCAGCCGGCCAGATCCGCGCCGCCTGCGACACGCTGCTTTCGTTCAACAAGGCCGGTGGGCGTGTGGTGCGCGGGCTGGATGCCCGCCGCCGCCGCGAATGGGCCATTTGCGTGAAGGATGCCTGATGGAACTGCTCGCCATCCTCGCCTTCCGCGCGATCACCATCTGGCGCAGCCTTCGCTATCTCGCGGGGCTTGGCCTGCGCTGGGCCTTTGGCTCGCCTGCGCGCCTGCTCGCGCTGCTGGCCGTGGCCGCGCTGGCCATGGCGGCTTGGCAATACCGGCGCGCGGAATCGGCGATCGCGCGCGAAAGCACCACCGCCACCGCCTTTGCCACCACCCGCGCGCAGGCCGAAGCCACTCGCCGCGCTGCCGAGGCCAAATACCGAAAGGATGCTGCCGATGCCCAAGCGCAATTTCTCGCGCTCTCTGCGGATGCTGATGCCCGCTTTGCTGCCTATGCTGCTGCTCACCGCCTGCGCCCATCCCCAAGCCCTGCCTCCCAGCCCACCACAGATCGAACGGCCAGCCTTCCTGAAATCCCCACCACCAGCGCCGTCTTGGCGGCGCTAGACCAGGTGTGGATCACCCGCGCTGATTGGCGGGCCTGTGACGCTGATTATTCATACGCTCTGGCCGCTCACCAATGGGCGGGCCAAGTCACCAAGCCGGTCGCCCCATGATGCAGGATGATGAAGACATCCCCGTCGACGTGTCGACGCTTATACGCCTTGGCATCATCGCCTCGGTCACGCTCTCGCCGCCGCGCTGCACGGTGCAGTTCGGTGATCCTGATGCCGATGATGGCGCGATTACCAGCCCGCCTGTCCGCTGGCTCAATCTGCGATCAGGCGATACGCGCCACTGGTCGCCGCCGACCGTGGGCGAGGAAGTCGTGCTGCTTTGCCCCGATGGCCAGATCGGCAATGGAGTGGTGCTGGGCGGCCTGTCCAACAACAATTTCCCGCCCGCAGGCACCACCGTGGCCGAACTGGTGACCTATAAGGACGGGGCCAAGATCGGCTATGATCCGGTCGGCCATCTGCTGACCGCTATCCTGCCCGAAGGCGGCACAGTGCAGATAGCGGCAAGTGGCGGCGTGACTATCGATGGGCCGCTGCAAGTCGATGGCCCCATCACGGCCAGCGAGGATATAACAGGCGCAGGCATCAGCCTGTCGAGCCATGTCCACACCGGCGTCCAGCGCGGCGCCCTGCGCACCGATCCGCCGGTGGCCTAAGTCGCCCAAGGTAACACCGCGCCTTACCCTGCCACCGCCTCGCTTTCGCGCGCGCGCGGTGGCTTTCTCGCACCATGATTGGAATGGACGCCTCCACCGGAAAATCCCTGTCGGGCACTGCGCATCTGGCGCAGTCGCTGGGCGATATCCTGTCCACGCCGCTGGGCACCCGCCTGATGCGGCGCGATTATGGCTCGGCCCTGTTCAGCCTGATCGACCGCCCGCTTAACGCTGCCACTGCCATGCTGATGCGCGCCGCCGTGGTCGATGCCATCGCCAAATGGGAAACGCGGGTCACTATTACCAAGGTGGGCATTTCCGGCGCTTTCGCCGCTGGCAATCTGGTCATCACCATCACCGGCAAGGTGGGCGCCGCTGCCAGCACCAGCCTGCAAACCCTCTCCATCCCCATCCGCGCCGCATCGTCGGCCAGCTGAAGGACGCTCCATGACTCACGGCCTAACCCTGACCGAAAGCGCAACCACCACGCGCAGCATTGTCACCAATTCTCTGGCCGTGATCGGCCTTGTCGCCACGGCCAGTGCTGCAGCAGGCGCGGCCACCACCGCGCTCAATGAGGCCTTTCCGCTCAACACGCCGGTGCTGGTCACCAATATTGACGAGGCAGTGGGCAAGGCTGGCACCGGCGGCACGCTGGCCTCCGCGCTGGAGGCGATTGGCGATATCACCACGCCTCTTGTCGTCGTGGTGCGCGTGGCTGCCGGTGCTACCGATGCCGAGACGCAGGCCAATGTGATCGGCGGCTATGCCAACGGGGCCTATACCGGCTTGCAGGCGCTGCTAGCCGCAGAAGCGGTGGTGGGCGTGCGCCCGCGCATTCTGGGCGCTCCTGGGCTGGACACGCAGGAGGTGGTGGAAGAACTGGTCTCGGTGGCCAAGCGGCTGCGCGGTCGCGTCTATGCCCGCGCCCTTGGCGAGACCATTGCCGAGGTGAACACCTATCGCGCCAATTTCGGCCACCGCGAATTGACGCTGATCTGGCCCAACACTTCCGCCACCATTGCGGGCGATGCCGTGGCCCGCGCCTTGGCCCTGCGCGCCTATATAGACGAGACGACAGGCTGGCATAAAACCATCAGCAATGTAGCGCTGACCGGCGTGATCGGCATCACCAAGGACGTGCATTTCGATCTGCTGGACAGCAGCACCGATGCAGGCGTTTTGAACGATCACGATATCGTCACCATCATCCGCACCAGCGCGGGCTTCCGCTTCTGGGGCAACACCACCTGCGCCGATGATGCGAACTACAAGTTTGAAAGCACGGTCCGCACGCTCCACGCGCTGCAGGATATCATCCAGTCGACCGTTCAGCCTTACATGGATAGCCCGATGTCGCTCGGGCTGGTCAAGGATTTGATGGAGGACATCAACGACCAGTTTGCCGATCTGGCCACCGATGGCTGGATCATGGGGGCCGAGGTGTTCTTTGACAAGGATGCCAACCCAGCAAACCAATTGGCGCAGGGCCGCCCCACTTTCCGTCTGGAATGGACGCCGGTGGCCCCGCTGCAAAACCCTACGGTCAAACTCAACCTCACCGATTATTACTACACCGGCTTTGCCGATGCAGTGAACGCCTGATCCCTCTTTCGATAGGAACCATCCATGGCAGGGCCGAAACAACTGAAACGCATCAACGTCTGGGCCGATGGCGGCAGCTATCTTGGCGTGATCAAGGCCTTTGACGAACCCAAACTGGTGCAGGCCACGGGCGATTGGCGCGGCGGCGGTATGACCGGCACCATCAAGGTCGGGCGCGGCATGGAGGCCATGGATTGCACCATCACCATGGGTGGCCATGTACGCGCCCTGGTGCGCAAATTCTCGGCTAGCGGCGGCACCCGCCTGCGACTGGTGCTGGAATATGCCGCCGATGGCGACACCTCGGTAGAGGTGGTCGAAATCTATCTGCGCGGCAAGATCCACGAAATCGACTTTGGCTCGGCCAAGCCGGGCGATGACACCGAGCATAAGCACAAGGTGGATGTCCATTACTACCGCCGCGTGGTCGATGGCACGATTGATGTGCTGCACGATCCTGTCAACGGCATCACGCAAGTGGCCGGTGTGGATATCATCCCGCCCGCCTCCAGCGCGCTGACCGGCTAAACTTCCCATCCGGCAGGCTGTCCTGTTGCGGGGCGCAGCCTGTCGGGCACGGGCCGGTGGCGGATTGCACATTCCCCCGCCTCCGGCCCGTTTCCCGCCCCGCGTTTGTCAAAAGGCCCCGCATATGACCAAGGCGAACGAAACCATTCCCGAATGGGAAACCATCCATCTGATGAAGCCCATCAAGCGCGGCGAAACCGTCATCGACAAATTCGACCTGCGGCTCCCCAATGCTGTGGACCTGCTCGGCCTGTCGCTGCCCTCGATCATCAGCCTTGAAACGGATGCCGTGGTGAATGTTGTCACCCGCTGTTCCAATCCCGCGATCACCGAGGCCGAAGTCTATGCGCTACCCGCCGGTGACATCACCGAAATCTGCGGGGCCATCCGAGGTTTTTTTATGACGCGGGCCGAAAGAACGGCGCGCGGTCTGCCGACGACGATAGCCTGACCGTCGAGGGCCTGATCGCCGATCTGGGCTTTTTCAATGGCTGGCAACCGTCTGAACTGGAAGCGATGCCGATCGGCAAATTGATGCTTTACCGCGAATTGGCCGTGAAGCGCTGGAACAGCACCTTTGGCGCGAAGGAAGATTGACCATGAGTAGCAACCAACTCTCTCTCAAGGTCGATTTTGTGGGGCATGACAAACTGTCGGCCACCACCCGCGCCATTATGGAGGCCAACAAAAACGCGGCCAAACAAATCAAATCCGCCCGCGATGAAGTCACCAAGCTGAACAAGTCGCTGGCCGACATCAAATCCCTACGCTCGGCCTCGGCGGAACTGAAAAAGCACCAGACCGCGACCAAAGAGGCAGCGGCCAAGCTGGCCATGTTGAAATCGCAAATCGTGGCCGGTGAGGCCCCGTCAAAGGCGCTGGTCCGCTCGATCCAGTCGGCGGAAAAGAACCTGTTCAAAATGCAGGCGGCGGAAAAGGCCGCGGCTACCTCTACCAAGGAAATGATGGCGAACCTGCGCTCTGCCGGTGTCGACATCACCCGCCTGGGCGCGCATGAAAAAGACCTTGCCGCCAAGATCGAGCGGACCAACGCCAGCATCAAACGCCAAAGCTATTTGCTGGATGGCCAAAAGACCCGCGTAAAAGGGCTGATGGCCGAGGAGGTGAAGCGGGATAAGGCGAATGGCAAAGCCTCGCCTGTGGGCCATGAATCGTCCGATCACCGCGACCTGCGCAAGCTAACGGGCTTGGACATCCGTAGCATGGGGCAACGCGGTGCCGGAATTGCGACCAGCACCTTCGACTATGCGCGCGAAGCGGCGAATGCTGGCGCACAATTCGAAGCGCTCACCTATCGCCTGCGCGCCCTTGGCCTTTCGCCCGATGCGGTCGCCAATTTGCAAGCCTATGCGAAAAACATGAACATCGCAGGCAGCAGCGCGACCGATAATATGCGCCTGATAGTGGAGGCACAGGGCGCATTTCGTGAATCCGGCAAGCACACGATGGAAGAGCAACTGGCCGGGGCAAAGCTCATGGCGCCGCTCATCGCGCGGCTGAATGTCAGCATGAAGGCGTTGGGTCAGGAAATGACGCCCGAGCTTGAGCGCGATTTGCTGCGTGTGGTTGAAATGCAGGGTGGCCTGACCAACCCCAAGAAGGCCGCAGAGCTTACCGATGGCCTGTTTCGCGCAATTATATCTTCGGGTGGCAACGTCGATGCTACAAACTATCAGACCTTTCTCGGCGCCGCAGGTTCTTCCGCCAATGGCCTGTCCAAACGGGCGCTGTTTGCCGATTTTGAACCTCTGATCGCGGAAATGCATCAAAGCGCAGGTGTAGGCCTCTATACTGCATGGAAACGCGCAAACGGGATGGTCAAAAGTCAGCCCGCTATGCGTGAAATGATCCGGCTTGGCGCGTGGGACAAAGACAAGATCATCTTCAACCGCGTCGATGGTATCAAGGAGTTCAAGAACGGGCAGAATCCGTTTCGGGCCGATCTGGCCAAGGATTTGAATGAAAGCCCGGTCGATTTCTACCTCAAGATGCGGGCAATGTATAAGGCCAAGGGCGTAACGGACATCAACCGTGAAAACGTCATGCTGTTCGGCGGAACCGGCGGCAAGCTGTTCAATCTGATCGAAAAGCAGCTGTCGGTGATCATGGAAGCACGTGGCTCCTATGATAAGACCCTGGGCATCGGCGAAACGCATCAGATGGTAGTCGAAGGCATGTTGGGTGCCAATGCCAAGCTGGATGCCAGTATTGAAAACATCAAAATCTCGTTTGCCGAAACCGGCGGCGCTCTGTCTGCGTTTACCGCCAGCCTTAATGCTGCCTCATCGCTGCTTTCATGGCTCAATGGCACCACGGCGCCATCAACACCCCGTCCTGCCGCAAACCCGGTGGATTGGTCGCAATGGCGCAGCACGCGGCCCGCCAATGTGATGCCGGCTGCCGCATTCACAACCCCACGCCCCGCTGCCGCGCATGCCCCCCAATGGCACGCCATCCCTGCCGCCCCCATCACCCTCCATGTGCATGGCGCCCCCGGCCAAGCCCCCGATGTGATTGCCGATCATGCCATCCGCAAGCTGGAAGAAAAGCGCGGCGTGGCTGGGCGCTCCACCTATGATGCAGGCCGATAAATGACCGATGCGCTATCCTCCGCCCATCTGATGACGCTGGGCCTGTTTGTGTTTGGCATGGACACCATCGCCTATGACGCGCTCACCCGCCGCATATCGTGGCGGCATGAACAATCCGAACGGTTCATGGCCCGCGCCGCCAGCCAGTTTGCCGGACCGGGCGAGGATAGCATTTCGATTTCCGGCCGCATCGTGCCGGAGGTAACGGGCAGCTATGGCGCCATCACCACCCTGCGCGACATGGCCGATACGGGCGACAATTGGGCTTTGATGGATGGCACGGGCCGCGTGCTGGGCTGGTATCGCATCGACCGGATGGAGGAGACCCACGCCGATATCATGGCCGGTGGCCTGCCCCGCTCCAAAAACTTCACGCTCGATCTGACGCGGGTGAAATAATGGCGGCCAACATCCCCGACTGGCGCGTGGTGCTGGATGATGGCACCGACTTGACCGACAAGATCAGCCCCCGCCTGCTGGAGCTCACGCTCACCGAAAAGCGCGAGGCGGGCGCTGATGAGCTAACCCTGTCGCTGCACAATGCCGATGGCAAATTGGCCGTGCCCGCCACGGGGCGCAAACTCACCCTGTCGTTGGGCTGGGCAAGTGGCGATGATGTGGCGGTGGGGCTGGTGGAAAAGGGCAGCTTTGTGGTGGACGAGGTGGAGGAAGGCGGCCCGCCCGATCGCGTCACCATCCGCGCCCGCTCCGCCGATCTGTCCAACGGCCACAGCCGCCGCCGCAACCGTATCTGGCATAATACCACTCTGGGCGCCGTCCTATCCGCCATCGCCGCGCGGCACAGCGCCACGGCCAGCGTGCATCCCGATCTGGCCGCCCAGCCTATCGAGCATCTGGAACAGGCCAACAAATCCGATGTCGCCCTGGTGCAGGATCTGGGTCGGCGCTTTGATGCGCTGGCGACATGGAAGGGCGGAAAGCTGGTGTTTATGCCGATCGGCTCCACCACCAATGCCAGCGGGCAAACGCTGCCCAGCCACACTATCACCCGCAATCAAGGCTGGGGCTGGCGGTTCCAACATGCCAAGCGCGATGCCCAAAACGGCGCGCAGGCGCAATACCACGATCCCACCACAGGCCGCCGCCGCACGGTGGCCACCGGCGGCAATAATCCCCACCGGCTGAAACGCATCTATTCCAGCCATGCCGAGGCCACCCGCGCCGCCGCGTCCAGCGCGAAACGGCGCCAGCGCGGGGCATACAGCTTTGATTATGATCTGGCCTTGGCCGATTGCACCCTGCGCCCGAACCTGCGCGTTGCGCTGGAAGGGTGGAGCGCCACAGTGACCAGCATCAAATGGCTGATCGAAAGCGTGGAAACCAGCATGGGGGCTGGTGGGATGAAGCAACGGATCAGGATGGAAAGCGCCTAGCGACTTTTGTATATTTTAATTGACACACATACATAATGTGTCTATTAAAATGCACATGCAGTATGAAGTCCGCCAAACTGAAACCTTTGCCGATTGGCTCCGCAACTTGCGGGACCGCAAGGCGCAAACCATCATTGCCGCTCGCATCGAACGCATCGCGATTGGCAATTTTGGTGATTGCAAGGCGCTGGGCGGCGGGCTTTCAGAACTGCGCATCGCCTTCGGCCCCGGCTATCGCCTGTATTACACCATAGAAGGTGGACAGGTGATTTTCCTGCTGTCTGGCGGCGATAAATCCACGCAACAGCGCGACATTGCCGCCGCGAGAGAGATGTTAGACGATTAGCATAAATCACCTGTGCCAAGGCAGTTTATCCTTGGCGTATATATAGACCAGATGGAGTAACCAGACATGGTCAAGGTCCCTACCACGAACTTCGACCCTGCTGAATTCATCCGCGACGACGATGATATCAGCACCTATCTCAACGATGCATTTTCCAGCGGCGATGCTTCCATCATCGCGGCGGCCATCGGCACTGTTGCCCGCGCGCGCGGCGCATCGGATATTGCCCGCGCAACCGGCATCAGCCGGGGCAGCCTGTATTCCGCCCTGTCCGAAGGAGGAAACCCCACCCTACGCACCATCCTGGGCGTGCTGGATCAATTGGGGATTGAATTGGCGGCAAAGCCAAAGGCGGCTTGAAACATAGCCCATGCTGGTCGGAAGCGCGGAGACCAGCATGGGCACAAATAAAAGCCCCCACCAACCATGGCAGGGGCTTTCGCTACTAATCAAACCGACATTCAGGCGTGTGCAAGCAACCTTTTACCTTCAGCCTTATGTTCAATAGCATTACGAGATGCTGTAACCATCTGACGCACAGTTGAACTTCGTGCACTATTACGCTTTTCAGACGCCATCTTCAGCCAAGGCGTAAAGAAACGGCGCAAAAGAAATCCACTCAACGGAGCATGGAGCGAGTCATAATAAATTGCATTCACAACAACATCGCTGAAGTTAGCCCGCTGTTCATCAGTCATCACCAATGAAGCTTCTTCTGCCTTCGACGAACGCTTTCCAAAAAGTTGTTTCACAGAATCCAGCAAGAAGCTGCGAGTCAAACATCCGCAACCCGAGCACAGAATGGCTGCAGCGGCAAACGCTGCCACCGAGTCAGGCATTTCAGGGTCGGAGATGACCTTTTTCGCAGCGAGATACATTCTATCCCACACATCAGCCGAACCCTGCAAATAAGCAGAAGCTTTACGAATATAGAGAGAAGCGCAAGCGTATGCAATCACCAGCGCGGCGATAACCAGCGCGACAATCATGGCACATCTTCTCCTTCATTTCTCATACCAGGCAACTCAGGTTGCCTGCGATTCTCTAACATAGATATAACCTCGATACGACGCGTTTCCAGCGCCGCATGATGATCGGCCCTGGCTTGCAACAAGGCCACATACCGGGAAAACAACCCATCCTTTTGACTCGCAAGCAGAATAAATGCGAAGAACGCAATCACACTAAAACCAACTGGGTGTTGCTCGAATAGCGCAACGATAGAGCTCAATTGCAAGGCAATATCGTATTTCAAGCATCCCCCCTTAACCCAGCCTGACCATCAACTGGAGAGGCCGCTCGCCTAGATCAAAGCTTGGACATAATCAATGGCGCCAAGCTGATCAAACCCCGTAGCGCTTGTTGCCGCCACTGGTGATGCAATACCGCCCGCCGCGCGGGCCGACACACACATTGCCGCCGTTGCAAGGGCAAGAACCATCGCTGCTTTCGCCACGGCTCGAATATGCGCCGCGCGCCCCTCGGGCATGATGTCGCTTTGTCCTGTGGTGGGATGAAACGCTGCTCTGGCTGGAAAATCCCCGCCTGCCACGCGCTTGGGCGCTTTCTGCAATGGCTGTGGAAAGGAGCGCGGCAGAACCTAATAACAAAAACAATCGACGCACCAGATAAGCCCCTTTAATCAAATAAATGCTCAAATTTCATCTTTTGACCATCGAATGAACCACTTAATTGCGCGGGCCGGTCCAGATAAAATTTTTAGCGCAATATCGCTAAGGATTGGAATGGATTTTAGAGGTATGATGTAAAATATAAAATATAGCAGTAATATTACTGATGCAATCTCAACTGCCGCCTGCCCACCAAAGATGATCGCAACGATTGCAAAGCCAATCACCAATCCAATTGGAATATTCATATTTGATAACTTCACACCTTGCGCACGACGGCCACCACTCGACCTAAGACATGCATTTCGCCATCATAGGCGATCTCCGGCGGTACGGATGGATTGTCTGAAAGGATTTTAACCGAGCCATTTGGCATCGGTCGAAGCCGCTTAATCATTCCAGTTTGTCCATATGCGATCGCCCAGATATGGTCGCCCATCTGCGGCGCGACCTGAGCTCGATCAATCAATAGTTCATCACTATCAAAAATAGTTGGCATCATTGAGTCGCCAATGCCACGCGCAAAGAACAAGTTTTCAGGGGGTGTCTGGGTGTAGGTTCTCAGCCAATTCCTTGAAAAGATGACTTTTTTTGACTTAACCGGCGCATCAATAAATGTAGCGCCAAGGCCAAATGCTAGGTCAAGCTCATCAAGCTCGACCATATCTGGATTAACCGCCTCTCTGGTTTCAACAATAACTGGAACGAACCCACAGTCTGGATCGTCAGTTTCACCGCGCAAGTATTGAGGGGTAGTTTTGAGCGCAGCAGCTATTCTGTCTAGCGCACGAGTAGTTCTGGTCTCGCCACTAATTAGGCGTCCAATCGACGGTTGCTTAACGCCAACGCGTTCGGCCAGCTGCGATTGGTTTATCCCCTCTCGCTCCATAGCCATCAGAAGGTGCTTGGCGTTTATCTCCCACATGCGAGTATGTGTATACGGGCGCGTAATATCAATCATTCAACTTTTCCGTTGACGAAAATACGCGAGCGTATCATACGGGCACGTATGAAGACGCCAACACCATATGAAGCCCTCTGCCAAGCGACAGAGAGGCTTAAATCACAAGCGGCGCTAGCGCGGCTTTGTAATGTCACCCAGCCAGTAGCATGGCGCTGGCTTCAAAGCTCCAAGCGCCTTCCCGCAGAATATGTTCTGCGCGTTGAAGCTGCCACTGGTGTTTCTCGCCATCACCTCCGCCCCGATATCTATCCGGTTTCGCTGTGCCAATCCTGTTCGGCTGCGGTCCTTATGCCGGATATTGCGGCTGATTGCGCGTTCAATCGGGCCGCAGATTTGCACAATGGAGTGGCCGCATGACAATGCGCCGCGAACCCCTCACCTATGAAAACACCATGCTTGTGGTGGCAGAACTGCTGGGCTGGGATACGGTCGCGGGCCTCTGCGGCGTTTCCCTGCGGTCGGCCCGATACTGGTCTGAACCGGAATGCCAAAAGCAAATCCGCATGATCGACGCTGAAAGGCTGGATCGCGCCTATGTGGAAGCGGGCGGCAGTTATCGTCCTTTCCACCGGCTGATGACCATGCGGCTCGACATCGCGGAAATGGCGATAAACGCCACCGCGATGGACCTGACCACCGCCACCGCCGTGGCGGCAAAGGAAGCCGGTGAAGCTATCTCCGCGCTGATCCTTGCGACCCAATCTGGGGCACCGGCCACCATCCGCACCGCCAAGCGCGAAGCCGAAGAAGCCATCACCGCCCTGCAGGCCAGCGTGGCGGCGATGGATGCAAGGGACAGCGCCCGCACATGATGCACCAAATCCCCACTATCAAGCTGGAAATGTTATCAGCCGCGCTGCAATTTCGGCTGCGCAATGGTGGGTCTCAATCGCGCGCCGCCATGATCACCTGCCCGATATGCAGCGCCCCCGCATTCATCCGCCGGTCGGAACGCCTTTCGGAAACCACCAAGCTGCTGGGCGCACACTGCACCAACACCGGATGCGGCGCCACGGCGGAATGGGTCATCTCTCTCAAATGGATGGTCAATCCGGGGCTGATTGATCGATCCGATCTCGATCTCCCCCGCTGCCCGCCGGAACGGATCACACAGGTTTTCCCGCCCGATCCCGAAGAAGACACCAACCAGCTTTCCATGTTCCCCGAAGAGTGAAGGACCAGCCAATGCCCAAATCGCTCGCACACCTGCCCATCCTTCTCCTCACTGTGGCCACCGTAATGCTCACGGTGGACCGCGTGATCACCGGCATCGTGCAGTGTTCCGCCCTCGGATGCCTGCCCACGGCCTAACCGCTCCCTTTTTCCGCCCCGCAACGACAGGAAATCCACCCCAATGTCTGAAACAATCACAAAAAAGGTCGAGACAGCCGCCGACGAAAGACTCCGCCTGCTGATCGAGCGCATCGAGCGCCTGGAGGAAGAAAAGAAGGGCATCAGTGACGACATCAAGGATGTCTACAACGAGGGAAAGGCCACTGGCTACGATCCCAAGGCGATGCGGACCGTTGTCCGCATCCGCAAGATGAAGCCCGATGATCGCAAGGAAATGGAAGCAATCCTTGATGTCTACAAATCGGCACTGGGGATCGACTGATGGCGCACCTACAACCTCACCCCGTTGCCAGCCAATACGCTGGCGTCTCGGCCATGCAGCAGGCCGTAATTGACCTGCACAACACGGGCATCGGCAAAAAGGCCATCATGGCCGAGCTGGGCGTGTCGACTGTCTTTATCGACAAGTCGCTCTATGCCGCTTCCGAAGGCAACAGCATCCGTATGAAGCGCGACCTGATGACCGGCGCGGAAAAGCTGGCCGCCGCCCTGCGCAACACTGCTGGCTATCAATCTGCCCCCGCCCGCTTCACCGCCCCCATCGGCGCATCGCGCGCCATGGGACTGGTGCGCAGGCCGGTGGCAGCATCGGACACCCGCCGGTTCTCCGATGGCCGCTCGCCCTGCCCCAATTGTGGCACGCGCGGCGACATCCCCTGCAAACACCAGCGCCCCCGCTGATCGGTGCCCGCCATGCTCAACCTCACCCATATCCTGCCCAGCCGCCGCGCTGGAAAGACTGTGGCCGTGGCGCAGAGCATGGCTGTCACCCCGTCTGCCGCCGCCGCTGTGCTGGCCTCTGTGGCACACAACCAACAGCGCCAGCACGTTCTGGCCATGGCCCGCCATCTGCGCGCCCTTTGTGGCCTTGATCCCGATCCCCGCCTGGGAGAACCCATACCCAAATCGCTCTCCATCGCCCAGCGCCGCCGCGTGGCCGCAGCCCTAAAAGACGCCACCTATTTTCTGGCTCTTGACGGCATCCAGCCCGCCACCGTGATGGATGTGAT
Source organism: Novosphingobium umbonatum (assembly GCF_004005905.1). Taxonomy (GTDB): domain Bacteria; phylum Pseudomonadota; class Alphaproteobacteria; order Sphingomonadales; family Sphingomonadaceae; genus Novosphingobium; species Novosphingobium umbonatum. The sequence continues at coordinate 66,607 of NZ_SACO01000011.1, read as the reverse complement.
TATCGCAGCCCATGGCGCCCGCCTGCGCGATACCGGCGTGACCTCTACTTTTTCGCTCGGCGGCATCTCCATCTCCAACACCGGCTGCGACAAGCGGCTGATGCTGGATGGCTGGATGAAAAAAGCCACCGCCGCACTGGCGCAGCCCGAATGAGCCGCGACCTGTTCTCAACCACTGCCCGCACCGGCACGCGCCCCGCTGCTCCAAACTGGAAGCCGGAAGGCTGCGCCGATTGCGGCACGCTCCACCCCTCTCACAGTCTAACCGGCCCTCGCGGCCCATGGCGTTGCCAAGACTGCCACCGCGAAGCCGCCGCCAAGAAGAAAGCTGCATGATGTCCGCCGCCAACACCCACGACTCCCCCGGTCGCTTTTTCAGCATCAAGGATGTGACGAACGAGACCTCGCTTTCCAAAAGCGTGATCTACGCGCGGATGCGCGAAAACCGCTTCCCCAAACCGCGCCCGATAGGCGGCGGCAGAGTCGTCTGGCTGGAGCGCGATATCGAAGCGTGGAAGCAGCAGGTTCTTTCCGCTTCAAGCCCGCCTTGAACGGGTACATTATCGGGTATCAAATTTAGATTTTTCCTATAATTATCATAAAATCAGGTATTTACAGATGCAAACCGAATCCTACTCAGGGAGCCACGCGGATCACCCCCCAAAAATCCAGCCCATCCCGCGCCAGACAGCAGGGACAGAGCTTGCGCCCTGCCCCCACAAATTCAGGCCTTGGCCACCAGTCGCATCGACAAAGGCGCTGCGCCCGCCGCGATGTCCAGCAAGCGGTCGATATTGGGATGCGCGCCGGGGCGGTTCTTGGCATCGGCTGTATGTTCGGCAAACAGCGCCAGACCATAGTCAGCCGCCGCCGCATCCAGCGTGCCGAACACCAATTGCAAATATTGATAAAGCGCCAGCGAGCCTTGCTTGCCGGGCTGATTCTCGATTGTCGCCACCACCGCGCCATCAGCAGCGATCAGGTCCAGCCGCTCCAGACCGTCAATCGCGGGCATTTGCGCCAGATTATCCTTGAAATTCGTGGTGGGCTCAAACTTTTGCGCCATAAATCGTCCTCTGTTGATCGGGGTAATGCAACTGGCCGCGCCCCTAACAGCTTCCGATGATCAGCACCAGTTTGCGCCTAGGCCGACCACGGATAGGCCCTTTCCGCATTTGCCCCTAAAACACCCTCAACAGCGCTGTAACCACTACAAGCAAGCCTAGTGAAAGACCGTAGGCCGATAAGAAGCTTATGGCACAGACTCCGCGCAAAGCCCGCCCCCAAGGCAACAGCATCAGCCCGCATTTCGGCACGGTGCACAAGGGGCAGAATGTCGCTCCGCGCAAAGATCACTATGGCTATATCCCGCCCGCCCGCGTGGCGCCAACCGCCGAGGCGCGCGGCCTGTTCAACTGGCGGCCGCTGCAACTGGTGATGCTGCTCTTGCTGGTCATCCCCGGCTATGCGGCGGTCAAGATGGTGCAGAACAGCGGCCATTTCATCGAAGGCGCCTTGCAGGTGGAAACCGATGGCGCCACGGGCACGATTTCGGGCAACCAACTTACCTTGGACCTGCCGGTGCAGGTCTATAATGGCACGCAACAGGTGATCCTGGGCGTAACGCTATGGGTCGATGCCTATGCCTGTGCCGAGCCCAATTCCATGCTGGCCGATTGCAAAAAGGTTCTGTCCACCGGCGTCGATTTTGCCACCAACACCGCGCAAAAGGGTAGCAGCAAGGACAGCCGCCAATTGACCGCCGGTGTGCCCGATGATCTGCCCGGTCGGACGGTCAAGGTGCTGTCGCGCGTGGTGAACACCGACACCGATGCGGATCTTAACAAGCGCCAATTGGAAGAGCGCGTATCCAACCGCAAGGTGGATCCTGATGCTCCTTAACCTCGATTGACCTCGCTTAACCCCGATTGACACGGCTTAACCCAGATTACCGCATTCCCTCGCCCCGCCCCTGCATAGGGCACGGGGCCATGCTTAACGCCGATAATAGCCCCATGGTTTACACTGCGCTCACTATCCCCCCGAAAGGTAGCAGAGCCCGTGTCTACTCTAGCCCTCACCTCCTGTTGGTTCACCCGCCATCATGCGCCCTTGATGATGCCCAAGGCGCGGGTGGATGATTCCTTCTATGCACAATGCCGCCATTGCAAACGGCCAATCTTTTCGATGGACGGCAAACAATGGCACATAGACGGCGGGTTCAATGCCGAAACGCTGGGCGATGCGGCCACCAGCTTTCTGTCTATCGTCGATGATCTGGATGCGGTGATCGTGGCCCGCGTACCGGTGCCGCTCAGCGCCAGCGAGGAAGATGTCGAAGCGCTGAAGCTGAAACTACGCGAGCAATATGGGCTGGACGAGCCGGGCAATACGCTGTCGCTGCGCGACAATCGCCGCGCGGTGCAGTTGCATCAGCTGCACAAGCACGCCCGCGCCCATGGCCGCGCCGCAGCTGTCCCCGTGGCGGGGATCGCGCCCATGCCCGTGCCTCCCGCCGCTGGCCTGCCCGATCTGCCTCAGGCCAACGCTTGAGGCAGCATACATAGAGCCACAAAAAAGGCGCTGCGAGGGATCGCGGCGCCTTTTTTGTGGCGTTGATCAGGAAAGAAGCGGCGGCGCCTCACCAGCGGCATTCTGCGGCTGAAGGGCATACATCGCCTTCAAATGATGGGCCAGTTGGTCCAGCGGGAAACCGCTCTCGAACGACAGGCCATGATAGGGCACCTGCCGCCACGCCACCCGCCCGAAAGTCGGAGGGAAGCCGGGGATTTCCAGCTTGAGCAATTGCCGCAACATCATCCGTTCCGAACAATCAATCTTGGCGCCCTCGGTGGAAATGTCGCGCAAGACGGCCGGAATGGCCCGCCCCAGGGCATGGACCACGATCGGGCATTGCAACCGCACCCGCACATGCCGCTTTGCATAGGGCCCGCGCTTGTCGGCCAGCAATTCCTGCACATCGATCATCTCGTGAAAGCGGAAACCGGCATGGTCGTCGCGCGCCCACATCATGTCCATCGGGTAACGCTGGCCATTGCTGGTTTCCAACGCAAAGGACTTGGCCTTGGGCAGGCCGTGAAACAGACGCAATTTGCAACCCGAAGCCGAGGCATCGCGCAGAACGCAGAGATATTCCTGACCGTCCACCACCAGTTTCGCCGTGCGCACCAGCAGGGTGAAACGCGGCGCATCACGCAATTCCTCCACCGAACGCGCCATGGGCGGCGGCGGGGAAGATGCAGCGAGGCGTTCAGCTTCAGGATTCACCTTGATTCCACCTGTTCCATGCGGCGCACGGCCAAGGAGAGCCGGACCTGTCGCAAGTGTCACTTTAATAAACAGACAATAGTAAAAGCTTGCTAAACCTCCTCCGTAGACCAACGGGGTTAGCCACAGAGTTCCGGAAACCAGACGCAAAAAAGGCGGGCCGCAACCGCAGACCCGCCCCCTTTGCCATCAGCCCTCAGGCCGCGTGGTTTACACCACAGCGCCGTGGCAATGCTTGTATTTCTGGCCCGAACCGCAAGGGCAAGGCGCGTTGCGGGGGATGTTGGGGTCGATATCGGTGCTGGGCACAGGCGGGGCGGCAAAGGTTTGCTCACCGCCATAGGCATTGCCCGAAGGCGTAAAGGCACCCGTGGTGAGGAAATCGGGCAATTGCGGCAATTCGGGCTGCGGCTGCGGCTGGGCGAATTGCAATTCGGCGGTGCACAGGATGCGGGTCACATCATTGCGGATATGGTCGATCATGCGCTCGAACAGGCCAAAGGCTTCCTGCTTATATTCATTGATCGGCGTCTTTTGCGCATAGGCGCGCAGGAACACCACCTGACGCAGCGCATCCAGCGTGGCCAGATGCTCTTTCCAGTAATGGTCGAGGCGTTCGAGCATCACGCTCTTTTCCACCTGACGCCAGATTTCGGGGTCATTGCGCGACAGCTTGTCGGCCATATGCGCGTCGGCCATTTCCACCAGACGTTCTTCCAGCGTTTCCGGCTCGATGCCGTCCTGCGCCAGCCATTCGCCCAAGGGCGCGTCAAAGCCCAAGGTCGTGCGGACATTTTCGGCAAGGCCATCCACATCCCACACTTCGGGATAGGTGCCGGCGGGGCAAGCGGTGCTGACCATGGCGTTGATCGTGTCATGGCGCATTTCGGCCACCACTTCATCCATCACCTCGGCATCCATGATGTCGGCGCGCTGGTCATAGATGACCTTGCGCTGGTCGTTCATCACGTCATCATATTCCACCACCTGCTTGCGCTGGTCGTAATTGCGGGCTTCCACCTTCTTCTGCGCGGTCTCGATCGCCTTGCTCAGCCATTTGCTGCCGATCGCCTCGCCATCGGCCAGATTGCTGTTCATCATGCGCGCGAACAGAGTGTCGGGGCCAAAAATGCGCAGCAGGTCATCCTCCAGGCAGAGGTAGAATTTCGACAGGCCGGGGTCGCCCTGACGGCCCGAACGGCCGCGCAGCTGGTTGTCGATGCGGCGGCTTTCGTGGCGCTCGGTGCCGATCACGCAAAGGCCACCGGCAGCCAGCACCTTTTCCTTCTCCGCATCGATCTCGGCCTTGAACTCGGCGATCTTGGCGTCGCGCTCGGCCCCTTCGGGCATATCGCGCAATTCATCCTCGATACGGAATTCCAGATTGCCGCCCAATTTGATGTCGGTGCCGCGACCGGCCATATTGGTGGCAATGGTCACCGCGCCCAGACGGCCCGCCTGCGCCACGATATGGGCTTCCATCTCGTGGAAACGGGCGTTGAGCACATTATGCTTCACCCCTTCCTTGGTCAGGAATTCGCTGAGCAATTCGGATTTTTCAATCGACACCGTGCCCACCAGCACCGGCTGCCCGCTTTCATATTTTTCGCGGATCAGCTTGGCGATGGCGGCGAATTTGTCGTTGGTGTTCTTGTAGAACTCATCCTCTTCGTCAATGCGCTGCACCGGCACATTGGTGGGGATGGTCACGACATTCATCTTGTAAATGTCAAAGAATTCCGGCGCTTCGGTCGCGGCGGTGCCGGTCATGCCCGAAAGCTTGGGATACATGCGGAAATAGTTCTGGAAGGTGATCGAGGCCATGGTCTGGTTTTCAGGCTCGATCTTGACCCCTTCCTTGGCCTCCACCGCCTGATGCAGACCATTGGACCAGCGGCGGCCATCCATCATACGGCCGGTGAATTCGTCAATGATCACCACCTTGCCGTCCTTCACGATATAATCAATATCGCGGCGGAACATGACATTGGCCTTCATCGCCTGATCGAGATGATGCACGATCTGGGTGTTTTCAATGTCATACAGGTTGCTGCCATGCAGCAGGCCAGCCGATTCCAGCAGGCGCTCGGCCTTTTCCACGCCATCCTCGGTCAGCGTGACATTCTTCGACTTTTCATCGGCCTCAAACGTGGTCTCGTCCGTGATGAGTTGCTTCACCACCGCGTCGACGGCGACATATTCATCGCTCTTGTCATCGGTGGGGCCGGAAATGATCAAAGGCGTGCGCGCCTCGTCGATCAGGATCGAATCGACCTCGTCCACAATCGCGTAATGGAACGGGCGATGGACCATCTGGCTGCGTTCCGACTTCATATTGTCGCGCAGATAATCAAAACCCAGCTCATTGTTGGTGGCATAGGTGATGTCGCAATTATAGGCGTGACGGCGTTCGTCCTCGTTCAGATTAGGCACGATCACGCCCACGGTCAGGCCGAGGAAATTATACAGAACGCCCATCTGTTCCGCGTCACGCTTGGCCAGATAGTCGTTCACCGTCACCACATGCACGCCCTTGCCTTCCAGAGCGTTGAGGTAAACCGCCAGCGTTGCCACCAGCGTCTTGCCTTCACCGGTGCGCATTTCGGCGATTTCGCCACGGTGCAGCACGATGCCGCCGATCATCTGCACATCGAAATGGCGCATGCCCATGCAGCGCTTGGACGCTTCGCGCACCACGGCAAAGGCTTCGGGCAACAGATCATCCAGCTTGCGCCCGCCCGCCAGTTCCTCGCGGAATTTGCCGGTCATGTCGCGCAATTCCTCGTCGCTCATGCCCTGAAGCTGGTCTTCATAAGCGGCGATCTGACGCACGAGCTTATCAAGCGATTTAACGTAACGGTCGTTGGACGAGCCGAAGAATGCCTTGGCCAATTTGCCGAACATGGGCGGTGATTCCTGAAACTATAAGGGTCGGGTTCAGGCCTTGCGCCATTCACGGGCGGGCCTGATGGAATGGATGTGATCATTGGCCCGCACACAGGGCAGGCCGAAAGGCGCGCTTATTCTCGCGCGCGGTCCACACGCAAGCGCACAGCGGGCACCATTTGCGGCGCAGCCAAAGGCGCGGATGCCGCCTCGATCAGGCTGGGCTGGGCCGGACGCGTTATCTCCCGCGCATGGGCCACCACATGGGCGGAAACCCGGGCCGCGCCTGCCTGGGCCACCATCGCCACTTGCGGGCGGTTGCTCCAGCCATAGGCCGATGCCTCCGGTCCGGCAGAGGCCAGACCAGACATCAGCACCAGCAAAGAGAGCAGAATGCGCAACATGGTCTGCAAGGATATAGGAAAGCGCCGCCCCCGCGTCCAGCCTTCTTGGCCCCATATTGCCCAAAACTCCATTCTGCCGCAAAGACCTGTGTCATGACGGAACAAACCGCTCCATCCTCCGCCCCTTCGCGCCTGCTGCTGCTCGACGCCCTGCGCGGCTTGGCGGCGGTGGCGGTGATGTTCCACCACGAGCCTATTCTCTATGGCTCGGCGGGCTATTTTCCGCGCGCCTATCTGGCGGTGGATTTCTTCTTCATGCTCTCGGGCTATGTGCTGACCTTCGCTTTTGAAGGCAAAATGCAGCAAGGCCTGCGGGCGGACCTGTTCCTTGTCCAACGCCTTGCCCGCCTGTGGCCGGTGCTGGCCGTGGGCATCCTGATCGGTGCCTTGGGCCGGTGGTGGGTCGGGGTTACCGGCCATCTCTGGTTCCTGACACTGGCCAGCCTTGCCCTGCTGCCCGTGCTGCGCGGGCGCGGGGGGATCTATCAGCTGGATGGCCCGCAATGGTCGGTCACTTTTGAAATACTGGCCAATTATGTTCATGCGCTGCTGCTCTGGCGGTTATCCAATCGGCGCTTGCTGGCTTTCGTGCTGGCCTGCGGCGCCTTGCTGGCGTGGCAGACGCTGCATTGGGGGGCGGTCACCATGGGGGACATCACCCGCAACTGGTGGGGGGGCTTTGCCCGCGTGGGCTTTTCCTATGGGCTGGGCATATGGATGGCGCGGCAAGCACAAGCGGGGCGCGGACGCCTGAACCAAGGCATTGCATGGGCGGGCGCGCTGCTGGTGCCCATCGCGCTCTGCACAGCGCCATTGTGGCCCTTGGGCGTGGTGGCGGGGGATATGCTGGCGGTGTTCGTATTGCTGCCACCCGCGCTATGGTGCGCGGCACAGGTGCGCCTGTCGGGTGTGTCGGCCCGCTCCGCCTCGGTTCTGGGGAAATTGTCCTATCCGCTCTATGCCGTGCATGGGCCGGTGCTGATTTTCGGCGCCCTGCTGGTGCGCTATCACGGGGCCTCGCCCGATGTGGTGCGTCCCTTGGCCATTTTGGCCACTTTCGCGCTGGGGCTGGCGCTGGCCTATAGCCCTCTGGCGCGTGGTTTTCCTTTGCGGTTAAAGCCAAAGCGCGGTTGAAGGACAGGGCCGAACCGGCTAATCCCTGCCGCCATGTCAGAAGCCATCTCTCCGCTCGCCACGCCCTTCCCCGCCCTGCCCATGATCGCGGGCGTCACCCCCCGTGTTGCCCGCGCGCGATACAAGGAATGGGACCGCTGCGACCTCACCTTTGTCGAACTGGCCGAGGGCACCAGCGTGGCGGGCGTGTTCACCCGCAACATTTGCTGCTCTTCCGAAGTGGAGCTGGGCCGCGCCCATGTCGCGCAGGGCCTGGCCCGCGCGCTTGTCGTGAATGCTGGCAATTCCAACGCCTTCACCGGCTATCGCGGGCGCGAGGCGGTGGAGCAGATCATGGATCAGGTGGCCGCCCATCTGGGCTGCGCGCGTGAACAGGTTTTCGTCTCCTCCACCGGCGTGATCGGCGTGCCGCTGCCCAAGGACAAGGCCAAGGCGGGCGTCGAAGCCGCGCTGACCGCCCAGCCCTGCAACTGGCTGGATGCGGCCAACACCATCGGCACCACCGACACTTTTGCCAAAGGCGCCACCGCCACCGCCATCATCGGCCGGCAAAAGGTCACTTTCAGCGCGATCATCAAGGGCAGCGGCATGATCGCGCCCGATATGGCCACGATGCTGGGCTATATTTTCACCGATGCCAATGTCGCCCCCGCCCTCCTGCAACGCCTGTTGAGCAAGGCCGCCGACGCCACCTTCAACTGCATCACGGTGGATAGCGACACCTCGACCAGCGACACGGTGCTGGCCTTTGCCACCGGCAAGGCGGCGCATGCGCGGTTGGAGGATGAAAGCAGCGAGGGCGCCGATGCCTTTGCCGCCGCGCTGCACGATATTTGCCGCCAACTGGCCCATCTGGTGGTGAAGGATGGCGAAGGCGCACAGAAATTCATCGCCGTCTCCGTCTCGGGCGCTGTCTCGGATAAAAGCGCGCGCAAAATCGGCATGGCCATTGCCAATTCGCCGCTCGTCAAAACCGCCATCGCGGGGCAGGATGCCAATTGGGGCCGCATCGTGATGGCCGTGGGCAAGGCAGGCGAACCGGCCGACCGCGACAAGCTTTCCATCGGCTTTGGCGGCGTGTGGCAGGCCAAGGACGGCCAACCCCTGCCCGATTATGACGAAGCCCCCGTGGCCGCGCATTTGCAGGGGCAGGAAATCTCGATCGAGGTGGACATCGGCCTGGGCCAAGGCCGTGCCACGGTGTGGACCTGCGACCTCACCCATGGCTACATCTCCATCAACGCGGATTACCGTTCATGACCGACAGCCTGACCGAAGCCGTCTATGGCGTGATGCATAATGCGGCCAGCCGCGCCATTGCCCCGCGCTATCAAAGCCTGAATGCAGCCGACATCGTGGAAAAGGCTAGCGACGATCTCGTCACCATTGCCGACAAGGAAAGCGAGGTCATTCTGGCCGAAGGGCTGGCACGCATCCTGCCCGAAGCGGCGATTGTGGGCGAGGAAGCCGCCCATGCCGACCCCGCGATTCTGGACCGCCTGTCGTCCGACCTGTGCTGGATCATCGACCCGCTGGATGGCACCAACAATTTCGCCGCTGGCAAGCCGCCCTTTGGCGTGCTGATCGCCCTGTCGCAAGGCGGGGAAACGATTGGCGGCTGGATCTATGATGTGCTCTCGGGCCGATTCTGCCATGCGCGGTTGGGCGAAGGCGCCTATGTCAATGGCGAGCGGATCACGGCCCGCACCACCGGCCATACGCCGCCCATCGCCGCCGTTTCGGTGCTGTTTGCCGATCCCAACCGCCGTGCTGCGCTATTGTCGGGTATTACCCCGCATTACACGATGGTGGACATCCCCCGCTGCGCCGCCGAGCAATATCCCCGCCTTGCACTGGGGGTGAATGATCTCTCGGTGTTTGAACGGACGCTGGCATGGGATCATGCGGCGGGCGTGTTGTTCCTGAACGAAGCGGGCGGCAAGGCCGCGCGTGAGGATGGCAGCGCCTATCGCGTGGATGACGGGCGGCGCGGATTGATCGCGGCGGCCAATCCGGCCTTGTGGGACGATCTGGCGAAGCGGATGGCGGCGCTCTAACTCACAAAGGGGCGCTTATTGCGCCCCCGGCCCCCAGATGCGATCCTGCGGCACAAAGCCCTTGCGCGCCTCCAGCGTGAATTCGCACCAGCCCTGCTGACACGGTCCCACGCGGCCCACATTGCCCGGCGCCAGTTTCCACAGCAAAGCCGAACCCTGCGCCGGGCCAGCATGCATTTCCACCGCCCCCTTGCCACGGAGTATGGCGGTGGGCGTTTTATTGACAAAGCGGGCGTTCATCCAACCGCGCGCGCCATCGGGGTCCTCCACCAGATACCAGCCCTGATACAGGCGCAGCACTTTGATCGGCAGATTTTGCCGGTGATAGACAAAGCGGATGGCATAATCCTCACCCGGCCCCACGCGCATATTCACCACCGGATCGCGCAAAGACCGCCAAGAGGGAAAGGCTGGGTCGGAGGCTGCCTGCACCGGAGCGACAGAAGCCCCCGCCAGCATAACAGCCAGCGACTGTTTGGATATCAGCTTGATCATTCGTCCCACCATGCTGCTCCTTTACGCAAAGCAGGCCTCAGGCTTCAAGGCTTTGCCCCTGTGGACAAGTCCAATGGAGGCGATTAGGCGACCAAGCGCTCCATAATGGTTATATTCACGAAAAGGCCCGCGATGCATTTCCCGTTCTGGCTGCCTGCGCTGGCCTTGATCAACGCGCTGACCTTCTTCCGCTTCTGGATCGACAAGCGCGCCGCCCGTCTTGGGCAAAGGCGCGTGCCAGAGGCTAACCTGTTGATGCTGGCCGCGCTGGGCGGTTCGCCCGCCGCATTGCTGGCGCGCAGCCTGTTGCGGCATAAAACCCGCAAGGAGCCTTTTGCCACCCGACTGCAACTGATCGCCCTGCTTCAACTGGGCGCGCTGATCGGCTGGTTCATGTTGTAAAAGAAAAGGGGCGCCAGCTTCTCGCCGCGCCCCTCTTTTGCTGGATCAATCGCCGGTCAGGATCCGGTCTACCAATTCCTTCACCGTGGGGGTGAAATTGTTGGAATAGAACGGGTCGGTCTTGAAACGATAGGCCGCGTGGCCGGCAAACATCAGATTGTCCTGAATGCTGCCACCATGGGCGATTTGCTGCAGGCCCTTTTGAATGCAGAAGCTGCGCGGATCGGCCAGACGGCCGGTCGACCAGTCATCATGGTCCTTCCAGCTGGAAAAACCGCAATGCGACAGGCAGCCCATGCAATCGGCCTGATCCTTGCGGATTTCGGCGCGTTCTTCCGGCGTCACAAACACCAGCGTATCGTCAGGCGTGCGCAAAGCCTCGGTAAAGCCCTTGGCCACCCATGCGCGGGCGCGTTCGCGGTCGCAATTGGTAACCCAGAAATTCTTGCCCTTCACGCCCACGTCCAGCTGCACCGCATGATCGCCCGCTTCCACCTTGGAATAGGCAATCTGGCGCTCGCTGCGGTCCACCAGCGCGTTGAGGAACTTGTTCTTCACCGCCGAGGAATAGAAACCGGTGGGGCTGAACTTGTGCAACAGCACATCGCCCGGCTCCAGCGTGCGCAGGTGGTCCTTCCACTCCTGCGGGATCGGGCTTTCCTGCGTCAGCAAGGGACGGGTGCCGAACTGGAACACAATGCTGCCCAGTTCGGGATTGTCGATCCAGTTTTCCCATTCGCGCAAGGCCCACACGCCGCCTGCCATCACGATAGGCACGCTATCGGCCACGCCTTCGGCGCGCATGGTTTCGCGCAATTGCTTCACGCGGGGATAGGGATCCTGCGGCTTGGTCGGGTCTTCGGCGTTCGACAGGCCATTATGACCACCGGCCAGCCACGGGTCTTCATAGACCACCGCCGCCATCAATTCGGGCACCTTGCTGTAGGCACGCTTCCACAGCGCGCGGAAAGCACGGCCCGAGGACACGATGGGCAGGTAATGTACATTATGCCGCGCGGCGATTTCCGACAGCTTATAGGGCATGCCCGCCCCGCAAGTCACGCCGGTGATCAGGCCCTTGGTACCTTCCAGCACGCCTTCCAGCACTGCCTGCGCGCCGCCCATTTCCCACAGCACGTTGAGATTGATCGCACCCTTGCCATTGGCAATGTCATAGGCGCGCTTGACCTGTTCGATGCCGCCATCAATGGCGTAACGGATCAGCTCTTCATGACGGCCCTGACGGGTGGCCGCGTGATAGATCTGGGGAATCACATTGCCATCATCGTCATAGGAATCGGCATTCACGCCGCTGACCGTGCCGATGCCGCCTGCGGCCGCCCATGCGCCCGAGCTGGCATGGTTTGTCGCCGCCACGCCCTTGCCGCCTTCGACCAGCGGCCACACTTCGCGACCACCATAGAGGATCGGCTGTAAACCCTTAAATCCCATCGACTTAACTTTCGCCTTCTAACTCCGCCGCCATCCGGCTTTGCCCCATGTCACACCCCCGCAACATGGTAGCCATATGGAAGCAATCCGCGTGACCCGCCATTAAAGATTGGCCTCCATAGACGGTTCTTCCCCGCTTGCGAATAAAAACCGCATACGGGTGCGACGAAAGGTTATGGTTTGGCGCTATGCGGCTTTCTCGCGGCCTGCGCGATGACCCGCGCGGCCACCATCCTCCCTACTTCGGCCAGAATGGCTTCGGCGTTGGGGTCGCCATCAGGTGTGGGTTTGGGCGGCTGGTAAAAGGCGGCGATGGCAAAGGGCGGCAATTTCGGCGGCTCCACCCAGGCCAGATCGACATAGGTGCCGCGAATGTCATCCGGCAGGCCGGTGCCGGTTTTGTCCCCCGCCCACCAATCGGCGGGCAGGCCTGCGCGCAGACGTTTGGCGCCGGTGGCGGTGTCATGCATCCAGCCTTTGAGCTTGGCGGCGGCGGCGGGTGAGAGAGCGCCTTGGTAGAAAAGTTTGACCAGGTTCAAAGCCATCGCCGCGGGCGTTGTGCTGTTGCGGACGCTACCCAGCGGCACTCGATTGAGCGCGGTTTCGTAATCGTCGAGCCTGCTGACTGTATCGCCAAGGCCCCACCAGAACTGGTTGAGACGATCGAAACCGCCAATCTTACGTAACAGAATGTTGGCAGCGGCATTGTCGGAAAACTTTTGCGCGGCCTCGGCCAGTGCCTCTATCGTCATATTGCCCAACGCCAGATTGGCCTGCGTCACAGGCGAATTGGGCAGAAGGTCGGCGGCGGAATAGGCGAGCTTTTCCTCAAGCCGCCATTCGCCTTTCTCGGCACCGTCCAGCACCAGAGCCGCAAGGCTGAGCTTGAAGGAAGAGCAGAAGGCAAAACGCTGGTGTTGCCAAAAGCCAAGAACTTCTCTGAATTCTGGGATTGGGTACCCATCGCTATAGATCAGCGGGAATGGTATCACGATGTCTCGCTCCAGCATTAAGCACGAAACGCCAAGTCGTCCGCCATGCTTGCGCTCGAGGATTTCCAAATCGGACGCCAGATAGGGCAACGACGCCCCCGCCCTACTTGCTATTCCCGCCGCCAGCGCGGCCCCTACAAAGCCGCGCCGGTCCAGCATCAGTCGACGTCTTCCACGGTGACCTTCTCGCCCGTCACCTTCTGCGACAGGGCGGCGGCCATAAAGGCATCCACATCGCCGTCCAGCACATCGGCCGGAGTCGGGCTGGTCACGCCGGTACGCAGGTCCTTCACCATCTGATACGGCTGCAACACGTAAGAGCGGATTTGGTGGCCCCAGCCAATATCGCTCTTGGCCGAATGTTCTGCGCTGGCCGCTTCCTCGCGGCGCTGCATTTCGGCCTCGTACAAACGCGCCTTCAGCATGTTCATCGCGATTTCGCGGTTCTTGTGCTGGCTGCGGTCGACCTGCGAGGCCACAATGATCCCGCTGGGCACGTGGGTGATACGCACCGCCGAATCGGTGGTGTTCACGTGCTGACCACCGGCACCCGATGCGCGATAGGTGTCGATCTTCAGATCGGCAGGGTTCACCTCGATGGTGAAGCTATCGTCGATCACCGGATAGACCCAGACCGAGCTGAAAGACGTATGGCGGCGGGCCGAAGAGTCATAGGGGCTGATGCGGACAAGCCGGTGTACGCCGCTCTCGGTCTTGGCATAGCCATAGGCGTTTTCACCCTTGCACAGGATGGTCGCGCTTTTGATGCCTGCCGTTTCGCCCGCCTGATATTCAATCAGATCGACCTTGAACCCGCGCTTTTCCGCCCAGCGCGTGTACATACGCAGCAGCATCGAGGCCCAATCCTGCGACTCGGTACCACCGGCGCCGGCATGGATTTCGATATAGGTGTCCATGCCATCGGCCTCACCGGCCAGCAAAGCCTGCACCTTGTCTCGGTCGGCGCGCTCGGCCAGAGCGGCGAGCGTGGCCAGACCGTCATCGACGGTGCCCTCATCGCCTTCCATCTCGCCCAACTCGATGAACTCGATCGCGTCATTCATCTCGGCGGTGATTTGATTGACCGCGCCGATGGAGGCCTCCAGACGGCGGCGCTCCTTCATCACCTTTTCGGCTTCCTTGGGATTGTCCCAGAGCTTGGGATCTTCCACACGCGCGTTCAGCTCGTCAAAGCGGCGCAGCGCGCGCTCCCAGTCGAGAAACTTGCGAACCAGCGCCAGCGCTGCGTTGATCCGGTCGATATGGGCCTGCCCCTCGGCACGCATGGTCAATACCCTTAATCTTGGCAAATCTGGAAACCACGGGCCGTTAAACGGATTAGCGCGAAAGTAAAGGGAGCATCGCGCCGGACGCTCCCTTTCCTCGCGCGATTACTTGCCCGCCAGCGCCTTCACCGTGGCCAGAGTCTTGGCCACGTGGTCCTTGTAATCCATGTCGGTGAAGGCCAGCTTCACCTTGCCATCCTTGCCAATCACATAGGAGGTGCGCTTGGTCATCGGCGCCGAAACACCGGCAAAGGACAGGGCCACGTCATAGGTCTTGATGATACCGGCATCGGCAATGCCTACGGGGAATTTGTCGCGGCATTCCATGGTGGAAAATTTCTGCAACGTGGGCAGGTCATCCGCCGACAGGCCGATCACGGTCGCGCCAACCTTGGCGTAATCGTCAATCGCATCGGCAAAGGCATGGGCCTCCAGCGTGCAGCCCTTGGTAAATGCCTTGGGGTAGAAATAGACCACCACCGGACCTTTCTTGAGCGCATCCTTCAGTTTGAAAGTGAAGGCTTTACCGCCCGTGGCGCCTTGGGTGACAAAGGCGGGGGCGGTTGCGCCCACGGCCAGTTCGGCATGGGCAGAGGTGGACAGGGATGCCATGGCGGCCAAAGCTGCCAGAGCGGGGGCGATCATCTTGCGTTGCTTGGTCATGGCGGCAGACTGTGCCTGAAAAGGCGTAAAGTCCAGCCGCATTGAAGGGCATGACTTACAGGCGATCACTCTATCAATCACCGGCCAGATCGCCTACTTGCGGCAATATAGACCTGTGTCGACACAGCGCCTTATCGGAGAGAATTTATGCGCGCCTCTGCCCTTGCCAAAACCAGCGCCGCCCTGCTCGCCCTGTTGCCTGCCAATGTCCTCTTGGCCAGCCCGGCCAGCGCCCGCCACGCCCCGCTGGAACGGCAGGCGCGCTATGTGGCCATGGGCAGCTCCTATGCCGCAGGCCCCAATATTGGCCAGAGCGCGGATACGCCGCCCAACCGCTGCGCCCGCTCGGCGGTCAATTATGCCCATCTGCTGGCGCAGGCCAAGAAACTGGCGCTGACCGATGTCACCTGTAGCGGGGCGACTACTGCGCATATCCTTGGCCCGTGGGACACGATTGCCCCGCAGATCAGCGCGGTGACGCCCGCCACACAACTGGTCACGCTGACCATTGGCGGCAATGATCTGGGCTATATGACCGCCATTGGCATCATGCGCTGCCCCCGCGCCAGCGAGGACGAGCGCAAGCGCTATTTCGGCGGCAATTGCCCCGCCCCCAAACCCATCACCGCGCAGGATGAAGAAGCGCTCAAAACCCGCATGGCCAGCATCATCCAGCAGGTGCGCAAGCAGGCTCCAGAGGCGCGCATCCTGATCGTACAATATTTCTCGCTGATGCCCGCCAGCGGCAATTGCCCCGCAACCGGCCTGACCGATGGCGAAGTGCCGCAAATCCGCGCCATCGGCCGCCGTCTGGCCAAGCTGACCGTGGATGTGGCGCGGGAAAATGGCGCGGGGCTGGTGCCGCTGGACCGCATTTCCGCGCCCCATGGCCTGTGCAGCAAGGAGCCTTGGATGAATGGCGGCAATCCCGATATGGCCGCCAAGGATGGGGCGCCCTATCACCCCAATGCCGCGGGCATGGCGGCGGCGGCGCGGTTGATCGCCACCAGCCTGCGCTAAACGCCCGTCACGCCGTAATCGCCGCCAGCTTGGCTCCCAACAGGTTGGCGGCATCCTGCGGAGCCAGACGCACCTGAAGCCCGCGCTGGCCACCGTTGAGGAAAATCGCCTCATGGGCCAGCGCGCTTTCATCCATCACCGCTGGCACGCGGCGCGTCTGGCCAAAGGGGCTGATCCCGCCGATTTTATAGCCCGACACACGCTCGGCCATATCCGGCTTCATCATCTCTACCTGTTTCGCGCCCAAGGCGGACGCCGCTTTCTTCAACGCCACCTCGCGGTCGCTGGGCGCCATCACACAGGCGGGCTTGCCATCGGCCAGCACCATCAGCGTCTTGAACACTTGCGCGCCCTCCACACCCAGCGCGGCGGCGGCGGCCATGCCGATGGAATCGGCGCTTGCGTCATAATCATAGGCATGGGTGGTAAAGGCCATTTTCGCCTTTTCCAGCATCACCGTGGCGCGGGTGGCCTTGGCCATGGCGCGCTTCCTTTCAACCCGTCTGTTGCCGCAGGCACGATCGCCCGCTGTTGCCCCCTTGTGCCAAGACAGCGCGGCGGCGTCCAGACCGGCTCGTGGTCAAACCCTAGAAATCGCTCCATTCATCCATGGCCAGCGCATTATTGCCAACCGCCACCGGCGCAGGGCGTGGAGCAGGCTTGGCCGCAACCGCTGGCGCCTTGCGCGCACGGAAGGATGGCAAAGCCACCTCCTCGGCAAAATCCGCAGCGCCGTAGTCAACGGGATTGTCCACCGCCGTGCTGCGCCGCACCGAGGCGGGATTGGCCACGTAATCGGGCCGCACATTGCGTTTGCGCGTGCGGAAACTGGACACCATATCCGACAGCTTGTTCGCCTCGTCGGACAGGCTGCGTGTGGCGGCGGTGGATTGTTCGACCATCGCGGCGTTCTGCTGGGTCATCACTTCCATCTCGCGCATGGAATTGCGCACATGATCGATATTGGCGGCCTGATTATGGGCCGAACTGGCGATTTCCTCGATCAGTCCGGTGATATCGGCCACCTGCGCCACAATATCGCGCAATTTGCCGCCGGTTTCGCCCACCAGTTCAACCCCCATCGCCACTTGCGCGGTGGAATTGCCGATCAAGGCCTTTATATCGCGCGCGGCATCCGCGCTGCGCTGGGCCAAGGCGCGCACCTCATTGGCGACCACCGCAAAGCCCTTGCCCGCATCGCCAGCACGCGCGGCCTCCACACCCGCGTTCAAGGCCAGCAGGTTGGTCTGGAACGCGATGCCATCGATCACATTGACGATCTGGCCAATCTCTTGCGAGGATTGCTCGATGGCATCCATCGCCGCAATCGCACGCTCCACCACGGCCCCGCCCTCGCTGGCCTGACGATGGGCCTCCTGGCTCGATTCGCGCACATTGCTGGCCGAAGAGGCTGCCGTTTGCACCGTCTCTGCCACCGCCGCGATGGAATTGCTGGTGGCGTCCAGACTGTTCATCTGCATTTCATTGCGCCGCGCCAGATCATCGGCGGCCACGCGCAATTCCTCGATCGTGCGCGACAGGCTGCCCGTGCCCACGCGCACCGTGCCAATCGCCTCCATCAAGGATTCCAGCGCGCGGTTATAGTCGAGGCGCAGCACTTCATAATCCTGCGGGAATTGCTCGTTGATGCGATATTCCAGATCCTGCGCGGCCAGTTTCGACAGGCCCGTGGTCAAGGCCGCCACCACCTGCTTTTGCGCGGCTTCGGCCTGTTGCTTGGCCACGCCATTGCTGCGGAACACTTCCATCGCCTGCGCCATCACGCCAATTTCATCCTGACGGTCCAGACCTTCAATCGCGCTGGCATAATCGCCATCGGCCATGTGACGCATGGCATGGGCGGTCTGCGCCAAAGGCTCCACCACGCGGCGGGCGATCAAACGCCGCGCCAGAACCACCGCGCCGACCAGCGCCGACATCAACACGCCCACCGCCACCAAGGAAAAAGTGACCACCAGATCATCATGCCCATGCTCGGCCGCGACATAATTGTTCGATTTTTCGACCAGTTGCAGGATGGCATCATGCTGCGCACTATAGGCGGGCGCCAATTCGGCCTCGTGGATGCGGCGCGCCTC
Organism: Novosphingobium umbonatum; assembly: GCF_004005905.1. Taxonomy (GTDB): domain Bacteria; phylum Pseudomonadota; class Alphaproteobacteria; order Sphingomonadales; family Sphingomonadaceae; genus Novosphingobium; species Novosphingobium umbonatum. Next base: position 48,429 of record NZ_SACO01000011.1, on the reverse strand, counting down.
TTCCAGATTGCCGCTGCGGATCGCGGGCAGATAGCGCTGTTCCAGCGCAGCCCAGAATTTGTCGGCGGCCACCTGACTGTCTTTCAAAATGGCGAACTGGTCGGCGGGCAACGTGGTGGTCTGCCAATAAGTCTTGCGCGTCTCGTAATCCTTGCGCAACTGGGCCAGCGCCTTGGCCTTGGCCTCTACCTGATCGGGGTGCTCCATGGCCAGCGTGGCTTCCAGATAGGGTTCGACCACATAGGCGGGCGGCGGCAGGATGTCGGCCAGCAGCTCGTTTTCCAGCGCGTATTTCTGGTAAATCGGCCCGCCATAGCGGATCTGCAGAATCACAAAGGTGGAAATCGCCACCGCGACCAACACCAGCCCGATCAAGATATTGGACCCATTTCGAGCCTGGTCACGGATCATTGCACATTCCCTTGCGGCCACTTCCCATCGTGGGGATAGCGCAAGGGTGGTTTCGGGCGGCCTACGCCTGATTATATGTTAACACTTATCCGGACGCGATTATCCGGCACGCGCAAAGGAATTCATCCCCGATGCCGCAATAAAAGCCGCGAATCCGCCGAGTTTATGTAAGAATTCACTAAAGCACCGCCGCTCACTTGACGTTGCGACGGTCCTGATTGTTGCGCTCATATTCTTGCTCGACCTGCTTGGGCGGGTCTTGCCAGCTATCCCATGGCAGGGGACGCTTGAGGCTTTCGGACCAGCGCTCGATCCATTCAATGCCGTCGTGGCCGGCATAATCATCGCGCGTATGGTTGGCCGGATCGCGCATGGCCTGTTCCAGCGAGACAGCTTTCAACCCGCGCCGCTTCAGGATCGCAGCCAGATCGTCCATCGTATCGGCATTCAATCGCGTGGCATGCAGCAGCATCACCAAGGGGATCGGCCGCCCGAACAATTCCTGCGAAGCCTGCTGGAACCAGGCGATGGTGCGTTCGGTATAGGCCAGATATTGCCCGCGCAGGCGCTTCACCCGCGCCTTGTCATGCTGGGCCAGCGCCTCGTCATAGGGTTCGGCGAAAAGCCAGTCATTGGCGTCAATCGTCACCGGCGCGATGCGATAGTGATGCTGGCCCAGCCAGTCGGAGATCTGCCGCTTGACCGCCAAAGGCGCGCCGGTTTCCAGATAGGGATAGCGGAACCATTGCAATTTGCGCCCACGCGCAGCCAACAGTTGGCGCGTTACCGGCTCGCCCTTGGCAATATCGGCAATATAGCCTGCCCCGCCCAGTTCATCAGGCGATTCATGGCTGAACGTATGGTTGCCCAGATCCATGCCCGCATCCAGCCAGCGGCGCAGATTGGCAATCTGGCGGATGCGGCCCTTCTGGCCGAACTCACCCTCTTCCAGCTTACCTTCATTGACAAAGCCGATGGCGGGCAGATGATGACGCTTCAGCCCGCGCAAAAGGTCGCGGTTCAATCCATCCACATAGGCCTGATCAGCCTTGAGCGTTAGGCCGGGCAGATCGTCAAAGGTCAGCGCCACCTGCCCGCGCGACACTTTGGGCGCGGGCTGTTTGGTGGCCTGCGCACAAGCCTGCGTGCTGGTCAACGCCATCGCGCCAGCCAGCAGAGCGAGCTTCAAACCCATGGTCAGGCTTATTCCTCACCCATGCGCAGCGCGGCGATGAAGGCCTCCTGCGGGATCTGCACATTGCCATATTCGCGCATACGAGCCTTGCCCTTCTTCTGCTTTTCCAGCAGCTTTTTCTTACGCGTAATATCGCCGCCATAGCATTTGGCGGTCACATCCTTGCGCATGGCCGAAATGGTTTCACGCGCCACCACCTTGCCGCCAATCGCCGCCTGAATGGGGATCTTGAACAGATGGCGGGGGATGAGGTCTTTGAGGCGCTCACACATATGGCGCCCGCGTTCTTCGGCCACGCTACGGTGGACGATCATGCTCAAGGCATCCACCGGCTCATTGTTCACCAGAATGCCCATCTTCACCAGATCGCCCTCGCGCAGGCCAATCTGTTCATAGTCAAAGCTGGCATAGCCACGGCTGATCGACTTCAACCGGTCATAGAAATCGAACACCACTTCATTGAGCGGCAATTCATAATTCACCTGAGCGCGGCCACCAACATAGGTCAAGCCGGTCTGGATACCGCGACGGTCCTGACACAGCTTCAAAATGCTGCCCAGATATTCGTCGGGCGTGTAAATGGTCGCCTTGATCCACGGCTCGTCAATCTGCTCGATGCGGCTGGGATCGGGATAGTCGGCGGGGTTATGCAGCATCAACTCGCCCGCATCCTCGGTGCGGCTGGCGCGCAGCTGGATACGATAGACCACCGAAGGGCTGGTGGTGATCAGATCGAGGTCATATTCGCGGCTCAGGCGCTCCTGAATGATTTCCAGATGCAGCAGGCCAAGGAAACCGCAACGGAAACCAAAGCCAAGCGCGGCCGAGGTTTCCATTTCAAAGCTGAACGAGGCATCGTTCAGGCGCAGCTTGCCAATGCTTTCGCGCAGCTTTTCAAAATCGGCCGCGTCCACAGGGAACAGGCCGCAGAACACCACCGGCTGCACTTCCTTATAGCCCGGCAGAGCCTCGGTCGCGCCGCCCTTTACGGTGGTGATCGTGTCACCCACCTTGGCGGTTTCCACTTCCTTGATCTGCGCGGTGATAAAGCCGATCTCGCCTGCGGCCAATTGCGACAATTCCTCGCGCTTGGGGGTGAAACAGCCCACGCGGTCGATCAGATGTTCGGTGCCGCCCTGCATGAATTTCACCTGCAGACCCTTGCGGATCACGCCATCGATCACGCGCACCAGAATGACCACGCCCAGATAGGGGTCATACCAGCTATCCACCAGCATCGCCTTCAAAGGCGCATTGCTGTCGCCGGTCGGTGCAGGGATCTTGGCCACCACCGCGTCAAGGATTTCCTCGATGCCAATGCCGCTCTTCGCGGATGCCAAAACCGCCTCGCTGGCGTCCAGACCGATCACTTCCTCGATCTCGGCCTTCACCTTTTCCGGCTCGGCGGCGGGCAGGTCGATCTTGTTGATCACCGGCACGATCTCGTGGTCATGCTCGATCGACTGGTACACATTGGCCAGCGTCTGCGCTTCGACGCCTTGCGCCGCGTCCACCACCAACAGCGCGCCTTCACAGGCGGCAAGGCTGCGGCTTACCTCATAGGCAAAGTCCACATGGCCCGGCGTGTCCATCAGGTTGAGCTCATAAGTCTCGCCATCCTTGGCCTTGTAATTCAGCCGGACGGTTTGCGCCTTGATGGTGATGCCGCGCTCTTTTTCAATGTCCATATTGTCCAGCACCTGCGCGCTCATTTCGCGCTCGGTCAGGCCGCCGGTGAACTGGATCAAACGATCCGCCAACGTGCTCTTGCCATGGTCAATATGGGCGATGATGGAAAAATTGCGGATCTTGGACTGGTCGGTCATGGGTGTCTTTAACAAAGAGGGTGGCCAGCAAGGCGAATCCCGCCCTTAGCAGCGCCCCGTTAGCAACGCTAGGCTGGGATGTCACCTTGTGCCTTGCGCGAAAGCTCAGCCCGCTTTAGCCCACGCATCCACCGCCGGATCATAGGCCCATTCCCCGCGCAGGATCGCCCCGCTGGGGTCGAACCGGATCTGGCGGGCGAACTGGATACCGGTGCGCCCCTCCTTGCTCCATGTCACGCGGGCGGGGACCAGCATATCCTCGGCAAAGGCAATCTCCACGTCCAGCCCGACCGGCACATCCAGCAGGCCTTCGAACATGGCTCCGCCCTCGGAAATATTGCGGATGGTCACCGGATAGGGATGGCCGCTGGCCAGCAGCGTCACCTTGCGCAACATCGTGCGGCGCGGGGCGCGGGCCGAACGCGGACCGCTAGGCGTCATCGACAGGCCCTTGCCCACCAGTTCCAGCGCGTCCGCAGCGGTCAAAGGCTTGGCGAAAATATAGCCCTGCACATGGCTGCAACCCAGACGGTGGACCAGATCCAGCTCGTCCATGGTCTCCACGCCTTCCGCCGTGGTTTCCATGTCCAACGCATTGGCCAGACTGACGATCGAGGCGATGATCGCGCCATTGCGGCTGCCCGCCATGGTCGCGCCCCGCACAAAGCCCTGATCGATCTTGATCTTGTCAAAAGGCGCCTTCTTCAAATAGCCCAGCGAGGAATAGCCAGTGCCGAAATCATCCAGCGCCAGCCGCACGCCAATACCTTTAAGCGAGGCAAACATCGCATCGGTCGCATCGCCATCGCCCAGAAACACGCTTTCGGTAATTTCCAGCTCCAGCCGATGCGACGCCACGCCCGCCTCGGCCAGCGCGGAGGTGACAATTGCAGGCAAAGCCGGATTGGCAAATTGCAGCGGCGAGACATTGACCGCCACGCGCACATCCTCGCCCCATTGGGCCATATCGTGGCAAGCGGTGCGCAGGGCCCATTCACCGATCTGGGTGATCAGGCCCGCTTCCTCGGCCACGGCCACGAATTTGGCGGGGCTCAACCGCCCCTGCGTCGGGTGGTTCCAGCGCAGCAAGGCTTCAAACCCGCTGATCGTCTGCGTGCCCAACGCCACTTGCGGCTGATAATGCAGTTCCAGCCCGCCGGTCACCAAAGCCTCGCGCAGATCCTGCTCCAGCTGACGGCGCTCCTTGGCCTCGGCATGCAGGTCCTCGGCATAGAAGTGATAACAGCCGCGACCATTGTCCTTGGCGGCATAAAGCGCAAGGTCGGCGTTGCGGATGATGTCCTCGCTGGACAGCCCATGGTCGGGTGCCATGGCAATGCCCACCGAAGCGCCGATCACCACCCGCGCGCCTTCGATGGCATAGGGCTGCGACAGGTTTTCGATGATGCGATGCGCCAGATGGGCCAGACGCTCCGGCGCGATCCGGCCCGGCAGGATCACCTGAAATTCATCACCGCCCAAACGGCCCACACGCCCCGCATCGCCCACCGTATGCGACAGACGCTGCGCCACCTGTTTCAGCAAGGCATCTCCTGCCGGATGGCCCATCGTGTCATTCACCGCCTTGAACCGGTCAAGGTCCAGCAGGAACACCGCGCAATGGCGCTGGTCCACGCGCGGCGCGGCCAGCAGAGTGTCCAAAGTCTGGCCCATCTGGAACCGGTTGGCCAAACCTGTCAGCGAGTCGAAATGGGCAAGGCGGGTGGCCTGCTGCTCGCTGCGGCGCTTTTCGGTCAGATCGCTGCCTGACCCACGAAAGCCGAGGAAATTGTTGAAGCCATCATAAATGGGCCGCCCGCTGACCGACCACCAGCGTTCATCGGCGCTGGCCGCGCGCAGCGGCAGATCGGCAAAGGAGGAGCGCGCGGTCAAATGGAACAACAGGCTGCGCTCGCCCTCGGCCTTGCCCTGTTCCACTTCGAACAGATCGGTCAGGGATTGCCCCAGCAATTGCGCCTGATCCTTGCCCAATTGCGCCGCCGTGGTGGGCGAGACATAGGTCATCAACCCCTTGCGGTCGGTTTCCCAGAACCAGCCCTGCCCCGTCTGTTCAAATTCGGTCAGGATTTCCTCGGCCCTATGCTGGGCGCGCAGGGTCTCGCGCTGACTGGCCTGCGCCGCACGGTCCAGTTTCGCCTGACGCACCGCCAGCACCACGCCCATGGCGCAACCCAGACCATAGATGCCCATGATCACCGGCATGCCTGACGTTATTGCCAAAGCGCCCCACAGGCAGGCCTGCGCCACGATCAGCGCAAACAGCCGCCCCGACAGGGTCACCGCCACCAGAATGCTGATCACCAGCACCGCGCCCAGAATGGCCGCGACATTGCCATGGCCCACCGTACTATACCGCCAGAGGGCCATGGCCGCGCCAAACATGGCCATGGGCAGCGCAACACCCGTCAGCATCGCGGCAATGCGTGCCGATTGGGGCCGCTGGGGGCTGCGTTCAAAGGCGGCAAAGCGCCCCCCCGCCGCCACCAGCACCGCCGATATGGCCGCCAGCACCAGCACCACCGGATTGGGCAGCGCAAATTCATCCAGTACCAGCAACAGACAGGCAATCGCCAGCGCAGGCGCGGTCATCGGCCAGCCTTCCGACATCAGGAAGTAGCCCAGGTAAGGCTCAGCCATGCTAGGCGTCGCTGGCTTGGTCGCGCTGCGGCGCGGGCGGGCGGGATCAACCTGCGCACTGCCCGCCAGAGTGGCGGCCTCGGCCTGACGGCGGTCTTGCGCGGCACCGGGCAGGCGGCGATCGAAACTGACGGGCTTGTCTGCCGCCGCCGCTTTACGCGGCGCGGCGCGCGCGGGCGCAGCCTCTGCCACAGCCTCTGCCATGGGGGCCGAAACCGAATCGCCCTTTCCATGGGCCTCTTGTTGGCCACCCAGCAATTGACGACGACGACTCACATATTCCCCTTCATGGCCAGCGGGGGCACTGCGATCCGCACCGATTCGACCCAAAATCCCGTCACGTTTCGCCACAAGCCCGCAGCCTTTTCGTACCAAATGCCTTTATATGTTCGATGCCCCAAACGGGCTTAAAAGAGCGTTAAGGGTAAATACTTGGACCGCTGGCGCGCCAAAATGGCAAAATTGGCGAAATCTTGCAGCAAACACAGGGTGTTAATACGGAAAATACCGTATAAAGCCCTCTACCACCCCTTCCGCTATCCCACTGGAAAAACGCGAAATTAAGATTTTGTTAGGAAAGCTTAAGTAGCCTTCCCCTATCAACCCCAAGGAGCACCGGATCAGTCATGGCCGACCTGTCTCATGCCCTGACCTGCCGTACAAAGCTTACCAGCCACAAGCTGGTCCGCCGCTGGGCCTCGCCCTTTGTAGGCGCAGTCCCCCCCGGCCTGCGGCAGAAGGTGCTGGCCAAGCAGCATGAGCAGTTGAAGGCCTATCTGCCGATGCTCTGCCTGTTGATGCTGGCCATGGCGATCTCGATCACGGTGGCGATGTTTGGCCCGATGCCGCATTGGCAACAGACCCTGCCCGGTGCCGCGATGGGCGCGGTGGCCTTGCATGAATTGCTGCGTATGGTCGGGCGGCGCGGCATGGTCCCCACCGCGCGTGAGGCTTTGGCCGATGTGCGCCGCTGTCTGGCGATTGCGCTGGTGGTGGGCGGGGCCAATGGCATCTGGGGCTTGCTGTTCTATCTGCAGGCGGGCGAACAGGCCGCGCTGGTGCCTTGCTTTCTGCTCACCCTCACCGCTCTGGTCAGCGCCGCATGCCTGCATGGCGCACCTCGGGCGCTGATCGTGCTGGTGGTGGCCTCGGTCATGCCGCTGGCGCTGGCCATGCTGTTGGTCGGCGATGCGCAAGCCCGCGCTTTGGCGGTGATGCTGATGCTCTCCACCGCCATGGCCCTGCGTCTGGCCGGTGCGAAATTCCGCGAAATGGTCAAAATGCTGGCCATGCAGCGCGCCCTTGACCGCAGCGCCCATACCGATGCCCTGACCGGCCTTGCCAACCGCCGCGCCTTTCTGGGCCAATTGGAGCGCCGCCTGCACCGTGGCCAGCCCACCATGCTGGCGCTGATCGACCTTGACGGGTTCAAGCAAGCCAATGACACGCATGGCCACCTTGCCGGTGACGCCGTGCTGGCCCAAGTGGGTGAACGCCTGCGCAGCCTCTCGCTCCGTTCGGTTCAGGTAGCCCGTCTGGGCGGCGATGAATTCGCGCTGGTCTATGACGTGGCCAAGGGGGACGCGCTGGCCATGGCCGAGATCGAAGCGCTGCGCACCAGCCTGTGCCTACCCTATCCCGTCAACGGGGCCATCGTCACCATCGGCGCCAGCCTTGGCGTGGTCAGCACCGGCCGTCTGTCCGGCATCCCCTCCGACCCCATCGCCCTGATCCAATCCGCCGACAGCCGCCTCTATGCCGACAAAGCCGCCCGCAAGCGCGCCAAGTCGGCTCCGAAATTGCGGCGGGTGGGGTGAGTGGGATTTTGAGGGAGTTTAATATGCCTCCGGCGGGCAAAGGGCGAGGCCCTTTGCAATCCCGTTAATGGGTGGTTTTTAAGCCACTTCTCGAGAAGAGGTTGGCGAACCGGATGCAACTCTGTTGTTAATTTACGGATTGTATGACACAAATAGCCGATGATCGGCCTTAAAGGAATAGCACTGGCATTGGCTGCTACATTATGTCTCGCGGCTTGTTCGCCCGACAAGGCTTCTTCGAATATCAGTGAGCGCAGAAATCTGCCGGAACAGGCCGAAAATATTGCTTCATTCCCGATTGAGCCGCATCAATGGCACAGCGATCCGGATTGTTTCGAGGTCGGTGCGCATATGTATGGACAACGGGCATCCTTCATCGAAATTGACGTCGAAAAAATCAAATTGCGAAGCCCCCGTATTTTTCAGGGTTATTTTGTAAGAACTTAGGAAGGTTCTATTTTTGTCGCTGCGCGGCGGTCAGAGAATGTGGATCGCCTTAAGGGCGAGAGATATTATGCCAGCCTACTTTTCCCGCCGATTAAAGAAGCTTCGTCAGACGATGAAAGCTCAAACGCTGTTAAATCAGTAGATTTGATGAAAACTCAAGTTAGTTGGGTGAAGTTCATCGGCAGAGAGGCTCTTTGCAATGCCCAGAGACCGGAGGATTCTTCTTTTGGCGGCACGTTCTCTCGGAATGTGATCCGCGTTGAAAAGATGTTGCGCGAAGAGGCAGTTCATTAGCATTTTTCGAAGAACTATTCTCGCCGCGCAGCGACCCTCAACACCTCCCCTTGCATAGCCTATCAAACCACACCCACCCCATTATCGGGATTGCAAAGGGCCCCCGCCCTTTGCCCGCCGGAGGCATAAAACGCCCGCCGGAGGCAAATTCGACCACAAAAACAAAAAGGGCAGGAAAGCCTAACCAGCCTCCCCGCCCCTTTCGCGTTTCAATTAAACCGAAACATCACACCCGCATCGGCATCAGCACGTAAAGCGCAGGGCTCTTGTCATTCTGGCGGATCAGCGTGGGCGCACCGGCATCGGCCAGATGCAGTTCCACATTGTCGCCATCAATCTGGCTCAGGATGTCTTTCAAATAATTGGCGTTGAAGCCGATTTCGAAACCGGTGAAGCCATAATCGGCGGGCAGTTCCTCGGCGGCGGTGCCATTGTCGGGGCTGGTGACCGACAGGGTCACGCGATCGGTGTCGAGGCCCATTTTCACCGCGCGGGTCTTTTCCGTGGCGATGGTGGCCACGCGGTCAACCGCCTCACGGAAGCTCTTGGGATCCAGACGCAGCAGCTTGTCATTGCCGGTGGGGATCACGCGATTGTAATCGGGGAAAGTGCCGTCGATCAGCTTGCTGGTCAGCACCACGCCATTTTCGCCACCCAGCGAGAAGCGGATCTTGCTGGCCGACAGGTCGATGATCACCGCGCTATCGGCATGTTCGTCCAGCAGCTTGCGCAATTCGCCCACGCATTTGCGCGGCACGATCACATCGGGCATGCCATCGGCGCCCTCGGGCTTTTCCAGCGTGAAACGGGCGAGGCGATGGCCATCGGTGGCGGCGGCCTTCAGCTCGGTTTCGGTCACATGCAGGAAAATGCCGTTGAGGTAATAACGGGTTTCTTCCGTGCTGATGGCAAAGCGCGTGCGGTCGATCAACTGCGCCAGCGTGGCGGCGGGCAGTTCGAACGAAGTGGGCAGATCGCCTTCGACAATCACGGGGAAATCATCGCGCGGCAGCGTGGGCAGCTGGAACCGGCTGCGCCCAGCCTTGACCACCAGACGGTTGTCGGCGGTTTGCAGCGAGACCTGCGCGCCATCGGGCAGCTTGCGGGCGATATCGAACAGCAGATGCGCCGAAACGGTAATCGCGCCGGGCGCTTCCACGCTGACCGCGGGCAGATATTCCACCACTTGCAGATCAAGATCGGTTGCCATCAGGCGCAGCACGCCATCGGCGCTGGCTTCGACCAGCACGTTGGACAGGATGGGGATGGTGTTGCGCCGTTCCACCACCGACTGCACATGGCTGAGACAACGCAGCAGCGCGGCGCGTTCAAGTGTGGCTTTCATAGCGTCAACAGATCCCAACCTATGCGCGAAAGGCCGGACAGGCCGGACCATCGCTATATGCTTCCTTGTCGCATTGGCGGGTCTTGAATCAACCCACCTCTGCTATTGCGGACTATCTTCCATAACGCGCAAAAACCAAGCGACAAGATGTGTTGCACTGCCCTCAAGTGTTTCTGGGGATAAATCCGAATATCGGGTGCCAAAAATGCAAAAGGGGCGGCGCAAGGTTGCCCCTGCCCGCCCCGTTTGAACGCTGCCCGCTGTTTAGGCGAACATCGCCATCCCGCCATTCACATGCAGCGTCTGGCCGGTCATGTAACCCGCCTCGCGGCTGGCCAGATAGGCCACCGCCGCGCCAATATCCTCGCCCTCGCCCATGCGGCCCATCGGGATGCGGCTGTTGAGCGCTTCCTTCTGCGCATCGGGCAGAACATCGGTCATGGCGGTGCGGATGAAGCCGGGGGCCACGCAGTTGACCGTCACATTGCGGCTGGCCAATTCCTGCGCCAGACTCTTGCTCATGCCCACAAGGCCAGCCTTGGCGGCAGCATAATTCACCTGCCCCGGATTGCCGGTGGCGCCCACCACGCTGGTGACCGAGATGATACGGCCAAAGCGGGCCTTCATCATCGGCTTGGTGGCCGCGCGCATCAGGCGGAAGGCGGCTTCCAGATTGATGCGGATCACCGCATCCCATTCATCGTCCTTCATGCGCATGGCGAGGTTATCGCGCGTGATGCCCGCATTGTTGACCAGAATATCCAGCTTGCCCAGCGCGCCCACAGCGGCAGGCACAAGGCCATCCACGCTGGCGGCATCGGCCAGATTGGCCACCAGACACACATGATCGCCGCCGAGTTCAGCCTTGAACGCCTCCAGCTTCTCCGCATTGCTGCCCGACAAAGCCAGACGCGCGCCCTGCGCGGCCAAAGCCTTGGCCACCGAGCTGCCAATACCACCGCTCGCGCCCGTTACCAGCGCGGTCATACCTTCCAGCGAAAACATCATGCGATCTCCTTCAGCAGCGCTTCGATGTCACCCATCGTCACCACGCTGGTCACCGCCACATCCTTCACGGTGCGGCCAATCATGGGGCCAAGCACCTTGCCGCCCAGTTCGATAAATTGTTCAACGCCCGCCGCCTGCATGGCGATCACGCTTTCGCGCCAGCGCACACGGCCACACACCTGCTCCACCAGCAAGGCCTGCGCCTGCGCCGGATCGCTGACCACCGACGCGGTCACATTGGCAAACAGCGCCACTTGCAGCGCCGAAGGCGGCGTCGCGGCCAGAGCTTCGGCCATGGCGTCCGCCGCAGGCTGCATCAGCGGACAGTGGAAAGGCGCCGAAACCGGCAGAGCCACGCCGCGCTTGATGCCATGCTCTTTCACCAGAGCAATCGCCCGCTCGATCGCGCCCTTATGGCCCGACAGCACCACCTGACCCGGATCATTGTCATTGGCCACGGTGCAGACTTCGCCCTCTGCCGCTGCATCGGCCAAGGCCTGCGCCTTATCAATATCCGCACCCAGCAGAGCCGCCATCGCGCCCACGCCCACCGGCACCGCCGCCTGCATCGCCGTCCCGCGCAGCTTCAGCAAGCGCGCCGTATCGGCAAGGCTGAAAGCGCCAGCGGCACACAGCGCGGTATATTCGCCCAAACTGTGCCCCGCCACGAAATCGGCCTTTTGCGCCAGCGTGATGCCGCCCTCGGCCTCCAAAACGCGCAAGGTGGCGATGGCATTGGCCATGATCGCAGGCTGCGCATTCTCGGTCAGCGTCAGCGCGTCTTCGGGCCCTTCGGCCATGATCTGGAACAGCTTCTGCCCCAGCGCATCATCCACTTCCTCGAACACCGCGCGGGCCACGGCGCTGGCCTGCGCCAATTCCACGCCCATGCCCACTTTCTGGCTACCCTGCCCCGGAAACACAAATGCCCGCATGGCCAATCCATCCTTTAATCAAACCAATTGCGCGCGGGCCTATTGCGGAAGCGCGCCGCTGGCAAGAGGGGTTGGTTTACGCCCAACGCCCAAAACACACGATCTTGTTGCCCGCATCATGGCCAATATCGGCCGCGCCCAAATAGGGAATATCGCGTTGCGCGCACCAATGGCGGACCATCTCCTCCGGCTCCGCGCCAAAGGGGCGGTCATTCTCCGGCACGTCCGAAACGCGCCCCAGCCTGATGCCCGCAGCCCCCCGCAAATGGGCGGTTACATGGAACAGCAAACGATCCACCGCATAGAGATGCTCGCTCACCTCCTCCACCATCACCACATGGCCGGTCAGGTCGGGCATCAAATCCGTGCCCGCCAACATGGCCAGAGTCATCAGGTTGAACGCCACCACCGGCGCGCCATCGCGGGCAGGCTCCAGCCCCTCCGCCCCGCCGCGCCAGAAATCCAATGCGCGGCGCAAGGCCGCCTCGCCGCCTACCCTGCGCCCATCGGCAAGCATCGGGCCGTGGCAGGGGCGGCCTATGCCAGCGCGGTAAAGCCCGCTCAGCAGATAGCCCATGTCCGAATAGCCCAGATAGGTCTTGGCCCGCGCCGCCGCGTTCATGCCCGCCAAAGCCGCCTGCGCAATCCGGTTGCTGCCATAGCCGCCGCGCGCAAACCACACGCCGTCAAAGGCCGGATCATTGGCGCATTCCAGCAGAGCCTCCAGCCTTTGCGCATCGCTGCCCGCAAAATGCCCCGCGCTGGCATAGCATTGCGGATGGGCGTGCAAACGCACCCCATATTCGCCCGCCAAAGCCTCCGCACGGGCAAGATCTTCGGGCAGGATCGGCGTGGCAGGGGCGCAAAGGGCAATATGGATCGTCATGCCCCCGCCATAGACAGTTGCACCAAGCCGCGCCACCGCTTAGGCACTCCGGCCATGACTGGCGCTCCTTCTCTTACCTCGCAACAATGGTTCTTCTGCGGCATTGGCGGATCGGGCATGTTGCCCCTCGCGCTGATCCTGCGCGGCATTGGCGCGCAAGTATCCGGCTCTGACCGCAGCCGCGATCAGGGCCGCACGCCGGAAAAATTCGCATGGCTGGAAAGCCTTGGCTTCACCCTGTTTCCGCAGGATGGCAGCGGCATCACCAGCGCGGCCCAAGTTCTGGTCGCCAGCGCGGCGGTGGAAGACAGCGTGCCCGAAGTGGTGCAAGCCAAGGCTTTGGGCTGCCCGCGCATGAGCCGCGCGCAATTGCTCTCCACCCTGTTCAACGCCGCGCCGCAATCGGTCGCGGTGGGCGGCACCAGCGGCAAAAGTACGGTGACCGGCATGATCGGCTGGGTGCTGACCGCTTTGGGCCAAGACCCCACGATCATGAATGGCGCGGTGATGAAGAATTTCGTTGCCCCCGATGCGCCCTTTGCCAGCGCGCGGGTGGGCGCAGGCGGCACTTTTATCTCCGAAGTGGACGAGAGCGACGGCTCGATCGCGCTGTATAACCCCAGCGTGGCCGTGCTCAACAATGTCAGCCTTGACCACAAGAGCCTTGAGGAATTGCGCGCTCTATTCGGCGACTTCATCGCCCGCGCGCAAGTGGCCGCGCTCAATCTGGATGATGCCGAGACCGCCGCGCTTGCCCCCCGCGCCGTCCGCGCCATCACTTTTGGCCTGACCGCGCTCGAAGCCGATCTGGGCGTGGCGGCAGGCTCCATCGTGGAAACGCCCACCAGCATCAGCGCCACTTTGCTCGACCGGCGCGATGGCGCGACCTATCCCTTGGCCCTGCGCGTGCCCGGGCGGCATAATCTGGCCAATGCGCTGGCCGCTTGCGGGGCCTGCGCCGCGCTGGGTCTGGAGCTGGGCGCGGTGGCGCAAGCCTTGGGCAGCTTTGCCGGCCTTGCCCGCCGTTTCGACATTGTGGGCACCAGCCCCAGTGGCATCAGCGTCATCGACGATTTCGGCCATAATCCCGAAAAATGCGGCGCGACTTTGGCGACTTTAAAGCAGCACCAAGGCCGCGTCATCGCCTTTTTCCAGCCCCATGGCTATGGCCCGCTACGCCAGATGGGCGCCGAACTGGCCGAGACTTTCGCCCGCCTGCTGGGGCCGGAGGATATCACCATCCTGTGCGATCCGGTCTATTTCGGCGGCACGGTGGACCGCAGCCAAGGTTCGGAACGGATCGTGGGCCTGATCAACAACCACGGCGGCAACGCCCTGCATATCCCCGCGCGCGAGGATGTGGCGCGCCATATTCTGGCCGAGGCCAAGGCTGGGGATCGCATCGTGGTGATGGGCGCGCGCGATGACACGCTCAGTCTCTTCGCACGCGAATTGCTCGCGGGCCTGAATTAACGCCACGCTCAGCGCCGGTTCAGCCAGAGCGGTGTAAGCCCTCGCCATGGCACACGACTCATCCCCCAAGCGGTCGGTTGGCCCCCTCTGGCCCGCCACGCCGCAACGCACCGCGCCCGAACCCGTGCCCGCAGGCTTGCTGCGGGCGCTGGTGCTGGCGCTCCCCCTGTCCTTGCTGCTGTGGAGCGGGGTGGCAGCGGCCGCCTGGCACAGCACCCCGCGCCCGATCCGCCACGAATTGCATCAGGATATGGCCAAGCTGTGGCATCGCGCCCACAAGCCAGCCCGCCACAATTGATCAAGCTTCAGGCTGGGTCTGATCCACACGCTTTACCCTGCGCCGCATCGCCTGCGCGGTAAAGCCAAAGCCAAGGATCATCAGGCCCCAAGTCGCCGGTTCGGGCACCGTGGGCACCACTGTGCCGCCGCCATCCTGCGGGACAAAGATCGTGCCATCCCCGCCGCCCGACGAACCACCGCCTCCGCCCAGCGGCAGGCCATTGCGATTGGCCCCGCCATTGGCCCCGCCATTCGGATTGCCAAGCCCGCCGGTCGGCCCGAAATTGGCCGGATTGCCGCCATTTAAACCGCCCAGATCCTGCCCGTTGAGCGAGAGATCCCCGCTAAAGGCAAATTCCTCTGCCGCGCCCAGAGCGCCAGCATCAGAGGCATCGGCAAGACCCGATGTGGCAAGGCAGCTGACGCCAACACAGGAACCGTGCCCCTTTGCCCCCAAAGGCGGACGCGCAAACACCAGATGGCCAATATCGGCGCCGTCACGATGCGGGAAACCCAAATGGGGCGGAACAACCGCAATCTTGCCTATCACGGGCCTGCGGCGAATCAGCCGCGCCATTTCGGCAAAGGCCGAATGATGGCTTCCAATTCCCAAAGTTTCATGAAAAAGCAAAGCATCATCAGCAGTGACACTGATGCCCAAGAGGCAAAGGCCAATCGCCCATTTCCTTTTCTTGCCTCTCATAGGGTGAAACTCTTCGAAGATTGTGCGACCTGCCGGAAAATGTCCGGCATGCTGTTTTTAGCTTTGAATCCTTAAATATAGAAAAACCACCAATTTGGGGAGTCTCATCTATACTCGGCTCGTCGCATTACGCATCTGTAAACAAATCGGATTAAGGTTCATTCCGGAGTCAAAAAAGCGACCCCGCGCTGGAACCGCTTTTTCAACATATTTTCAGAGGTTTAAGTTACAAAACCCGCACCTGAACCAGCGTCTGGTTGACCAATTGATAGGCCACTTCGCCAAAGGTCACAGGGCCAGCCACGCTGCCCACGGTCTTGCCTTCCAATTCCCCGAACAGGAAATTGAGGATGCAATTGCAGGACCACAAGGCACCATCCTGCGAATGGGCGGCAAATTCGCTCTGGAACGCGGCGGCATAATCATCGACCGGCGCGGCAAAGGAATAGTCGATGCCGGGGAACACGGGGGCATAGAGATGCACCGTATCGCCCTCGATCAAACGGATCGAGGAATTGATCCGCGCCCCGCTGTAATCCCCCACCAGAGGCAGGCGGCCATCCTCACGCCCGCGTGAACGGACGTAATCGGCAAATTTCACCGTCTCGCCATTCACCACCACCTCGGCGGGGGAGAAGCCAGCCTCGGTAAAGCGGATGACATCCACGCCATCGGCCTCGAAAATATTGACGATTTCGACCGCCGGCATCTGGCCATCTTCCAAAGCCACATGCAGCACCGCCACGCGATTGTCCAAAGCCTCGCCGGTCAGGCCGTTGTAGACATAGGCCTTGGCCCCTGCCTCGCCCAGATCGAAACCGGCGATCCAGCCCACCGTGGGCTTCAGGAAGGCCTGCGGATAGGACGAAGCCTCCGCCGCAAAGCGACGATGCACCGCTGACTGGAACGGCAGGATTGCCAGCGCAAAGCCATTTTCCGGCGCGTCATCGGTGATCCCTTGCAGACCATGCTCGTCATAGACCACCACATCCACCGCGCCCAGACCGGAGAAATCGGTCACAAACACCTGCGATGCATCGATAATCTGGCCACCCTCGCCGGTCAGGAAATAGGGGGTGGTGCCGCCGATCCATTTGCCTTTGGGCAATTGGTCCAGCGCTTCCTTACGCCCCGCCACGGCCAGCGGCGCACCGGCGTTGATCAACGCGGCGGCATCGTCCAGCGAGAGCAGAGTGTTGATGCGGCCAAGGTCAGAGGCTGCCAAGTTGAGCGATTTCATTCGTCAGTCCTCTTTCCCATTTCACAAAGAAATCATAGACCTCATCGGCCTTTTGCGTGATCGGCAACTTGGACAGTTCCAAGCGCTGCGACAGCATTTGCGCACCAAGGTTGCTGGTGCGCAGCTTCTTCATTCCTCCCGAAGCCAGCTTTTGCCAGACCGGGGCACTTTTGGGTGGTAGTGCCATAAGTTCAGTCCTCAACCGCACATGCGGGCTGTCTCGCGGGTGGCCTTGGGGTGAAGCAGCCCCCGCTCCCTGTGCCCGCCCCGTATAGAAGCGTTACGTTTCCGAACTTACCTGATCCGGCTTATGCACAAGCCCCTAGGACTAAAGACCTATAACACGCCAAGTTGCCTCATTCCGCCTTTAGGTAAACATTAGGTAAAATTTGACTTCTCGCTCTACTCCCTAGGGAAATAAACAGCGCCCTTCCCACCATTTGGGAAGGCAGGCCTGCTAACCAAGGCTCTATTCAAACCGTCGTCAACTTGCTTCCCCCCGAAAGCGCCTGACCCCGAGGAGTGTTTACGGCATGTCTGCTGCCCACCATCACGCTGCATCCGGAAAAACGCCGGATCGTTCCGAAATGGAAAAGCGTATCGACTTTTTCGCTTTGGATGCAGACAATTACCGAATGTTCCCGCAAATAGCGAAATCCTTGCGCAAACTGGCCCCCGGCGCGCTGGCCCGCTTTTACGAGCGCGTGTCGCGCAACAGTCACACCGCCAAATTCTTTCCGAATCGCGGCGCGATGGACGCGGCCAGTTCGAAACAATTGGCGCATTGGGTCGATCTGTTCGAGGATAATGCAGGCGGCCTGTCCGACAATTACCATCGCCGCGCCAGCCATATTGGCGATGTTCATGCCCGCATCGGGCTGGAGCCGACGTGGTACACCGGCGGCTATGCCACTATTCTGGAAGATGTGATCACCTCGCTGCTCAGTTCCGGCCCCACCGCCATCCTGACGCGCGGCAAGGCCAAAGAGATCGGCACGCTGGTCAAATTGGGCATTCTGGACATGGATGTGGCGCTGGCCGCCTATTTCCGCGCCGAGGAAGCCAAAAGACAGGCGGTGATCGAAACCATTTCCACCGCGCTGGCCGCACTGGCGGCGGGGGATCTGACCACGGCCATGGCCAATCTGCCCGAGGAATACAAACGCATCGAGGCCGATTTTGAATCCATGCGGATGGCTTTCAACATGGCATTGTCGGGCGTGGCGCAGGCGGCCGATACGATCAATTCGGGCGCGGGCGAAATTCTTGTCGCTTCGGACAATCTGGCCAGCCGCACCGAACAACAGGCGGGCCTGCTGGAAGAAACCTCTGCCGCGATGAATGAATTGACCGCAGGCATTTCCGAGGCCGCGCGCGGCGCCACCCGCGTCGAATCCAGCGTGGCCGAGGCCCAGCAAGAGGCCACCACCGGCAGCGACGTGGTGCGCGAGGCGGTCAAAGCCATGGCCGAGATCGAAACCTCCGCCACCGAAATTACCCAGATCATCAATGTGATCGACGGCATCGCCTTCCAGACCAACCTCTTGGCGCTGAACGCCGGGGTCGAGGCGGCACGCGCCGGTGACGCGGGCAAAGGCTTTGCCGTGGTGGCCAATGAAGTGCGCGCTCTGGCCCAGCGCAGCGGCGATGCGGCCAAGGATATTCGCGGGTTGATCGGCACTTCGGTGGATCAGGTGGCGCGCGGCGTGGCGCTGGTGGACCAATCGGGCCATGCCTTCACCCGCATCGCAACCAAAGTGGCCGAAATTTCCGAACTGGCCATCACCATCGCCAATATGAGCCGCAAACAGGCGGATAATCTGGTGCAGATCAATTCCTCTGTGGTGGATATGGACCGCAACACCCAATCCAACGCCGCCATGGCCGAGGAAGCCACCGCCGCCGCGCGCAGCCTGTCGGGTCAGGCCGAGGAGCTGACGCGCCTGCTGCGCTCCTTCACCATCGAAGGCGGCAGCCCCGCGCTGGGCGCCCCCGTGGTGGAACTGCCCAGCCGCAAACGCACGCCCCCACCTGCGCCAAATTATGGCAGCACATCGGGCGCGCTGGCGCTCAAACCCGCAGCCGCCCCGCTGCCCGCTCCGGCGGCCAGCTCCGCGCCCAACGAGGATTGGAGCGAGTTCTGAACCCAACCCGCCATCTGCGTTCAGGAAAGGGGCCCTCACCGGCCCCTTTTCTTTGGCCTTTGCGCCCCGCGATCACCCCATCAAGGTAAATTTTCGCAAACCATGCTGTTTAGCCCCTTAAAAGCATCCGGCCTCCTCCGTTCAAAGAGCGCGACGAAAATGCCCCAAGCACACTAGGGCCGGAGACCATCATGCTGCTGAATACCCTTGTCGACACAGCCGTTTATGTGCCGCGCTCCGAGAGGATCAGCTTTGACCTTCCCATCCGTGTGCGTCAGGGGCAACACCGCCCCGCCACGCTGCTCAAGAACCTGACCTGCGGGGGAGCCCGTATCGAAGGCTTGCCGCTGGGTCTGCGCGCGGGCGACAAGACGACCGTCTATCTGCCCTCACTCAAGCCCAAGGAAGCCACCGTGATGTGGACCATGGGCGACATTGTGGGCGTGGAATTTGATCGCCCGCTGCATCCCGATATTTTCGAGGAACTGGTGCTGCGCCATGCCCGCCGCCGCCCTCGCACCGAGATCGACCGCCTGACCCAGATCGACAGCCGCTATGACCGGCTCGACGCTGCGGTTCTGGCCGCCGAGGCGCAGGCCGGGGCACCTGCGCCTACCCTTTCTCATTAATCACCTTTCACCGGTTGATCGGGGGGAAAAGGGGGTCTTGATGGCCCCCTTTTCTATGGCCCGCCGTTTCAGGCCTGCCGTTTGAACAGCGCCGGAACCCCGTGCAACAGGCCCACCACCACAAAGCCGGCCACCACGCCCAGCACACCGGCCAAAGCCGCGCCCGTCAGCCAACCCGCCGCCGCGCCTGCTATGGCCTCCACATGATGCGCCGCCTCATGCTGCCAATGCGCCGCCGCGCCAAAGCCGAGGCTCTCGGCCCCATGCAGCAGAATGCCGCCGCCCACCCATAACATCGCCGCCATGCCCAACACGCCCAGCAGGCTCAACACATAAGGCGTGCCCAACACCAGCGCGCGGCCCAGCGGTGTGGCGACTGCCCCGCCCCGCTGCACCAGATGCAGGCCAATATCGTCCAGCTTCACCAGCAGGCCCACCACGCCATAGACCGCCACCGTAATGCCAATGCCCACCAGACTGAGGATCACCGCCTGTTCCGCCACCGGCCGCGCGGCCACCTCGCCCAGCGCAATCGCCATGATTTCCGCCGACAGGATCAGGTCGGTCCGTACCGCCCCCTTCACCCGCGCCTGTTCGAAAGCCACCGCATCCTGCGGGCCATCTTCCACCGTCTCGCCATGATGCTCGGCGCCCAAAGCCTCCATCAGCTTTTCCGCGCCTTCATAGCACAGGAACAAGCCCCCCAGCATCAACAGCGGCATGATCGCCCAAGGCAGAAACGCCGAAAGCCCCAGCGCCAGCGGCAGCAGGATCACCAGCTTGTTGACCAGACTGCCCCGCGCGATCCGCGCGATCACCGGCAATTCGCGCTCTGGCGTGAAAGCATTGACATAGGCCGGCGTCACCGCGGCATCGTCCACCACCACGCCCGCCGCCTTGGCCCCAGCCTGCGCCACGCCCGCGCCCACCTTGTCCAGCGAAGCCGCCGCCCCCCGCGCAATCGCCGCCACATCATCGAGCAAAGCCACCAAACCAACGGACATGTCTTTAACGCACCTCGCTTGCCATTCATCGCCTCATGCCCGCAATCGCGCCCTGCAACAAGCCAGACCCCGCGCAAGCAGCCATGTTGCGCATGGCGCGCCCTGCACCCGCCATTTTTTCAAAATGAGCCACCAAGAAGTTCGCGGCAACCCATAATTCATTGATCATTAAGTGAATTTCTGGGAATAAGAAAAACATAGCGCTAAACACAAGCTACAGCGATCCATCCACAACAGGCAGGAAACCGGCATGGCTATTGGGCTGAAGAAATTCATCATGGGCAAAAGCAACGCCTGCGAAACCGCCGCGGATGACATGTTGAACGACATCGCCACGCTCAAAACCGTTCCCACCGAAAGCATCAATATGGCCCGTGAAAATGTATGGAGCCATATCGGCGAATTTGAAGCCGCGCTGCAACAGGTGGCCCGCCTGCCCGAACAGTTCCGTCTGATGATGACGCCGGTGGAAAATGCGGTCAGCGGGATGAACCTGTTGCGCAACCGGCTGGAAAACAGCGAAACCGCTCTGGCCGAAGAAGTCCAGCGCAGCGGCGAGTTGATGCAGGAAAGGGCCAATCTGGCCCAGGAATTGACGCAGACCCTGTCCGCGCTGAAGCTGGAAGAGGCCACCGCCGCCGCCCTGAAGCTGCAGAATGCCACCATCGAGGCCAGCCACCTGCAATTGGGGCAGGACCATGCCGCCCTGCAACATCTGCTGGGCCAGATGGAGCCGCAGATCCATGAACTGACCACTTTGCGTAATGCGTTACAGGGCGAGGTGGAGGATTTGCGTCTGGCCAAGGATATTGCCGACAAGACGATCGACGAATTGCACAGCGAATTGCAAAATGCGATCGACACGATTTCGGATCGCAACCACGTATTGTCCAACCTGCAGCTGACCCATGAACGCCTGCGCGAAAGGCTGGACAGCGCCGGTAAATCCATCAGCGAGCTGGAATGCGCGGTGGTGCAGCTGGAAGAAAAATACAATGCAGGCAAGCTGGAGCTGAACCGCGAACGCAAGACTTCGGCCAGTTTGCGCATCGAAAACCTGCAATTGCGCAAGGATGCCGAGGAAGCGCGCATGCAGAGCGAGAGCGAGATCGAAACGCTGCAATCACGCCACCAGTTTCTGGATCAGGCGATGGCCGACAGCCGCGCGCGTCTGGGCGAGGAGAGCCGCCAATTGTCGCAGGCCCGACTGGAACGGGTGGACCGCGACCGCGAGATCGGCCGGTTAAAGCTTGCGCTGGAAGCATCGCAGCGCGAGAGCAACGAATTGCGCGCCCAATTGCAGGCCGCCTCCACCTCGGCCTCGACCACGGGTCAGTTGCTGTCGGGCGAAATCGACACCCGCCACCGGCTGGAACTGGAACTGGACATGCTACGCAACGAAAATTCGGCGCTGACCATCAAGAACAAGGGGCTGACCGAAGGCGCCCGCATGGCCG
Organism: Novosphingobium umbonatum; assembly: GCF_004005905.1. GTDB lineage: Bacteria > Pseudomonadota > Alphaproteobacteria > Sphingomonadales > Sphingomonadaceae > Novosphingobium > Novosphingobium umbonatum. Next base: position 26,678 of record NZ_SACO01000011.1, on the reverse strand, counting down.
ATATGGCCCATGCCGATGCCATCCAGAAATTGCAGGCCCGCCTTGCCAAACTCTCGGCCGAAAATGACCAGTTGCGTTCGGTGGTGCGGGTGGCCAATGACCATAATGAAAGTCTGGTCGCCAAAATGGCATGAGTGGCAGCAGCAGCGGCACCTACCCGAAACGCAGCCCCCCGCCCTTTCCGCTTGCTTTCCCCGCCCGTTTGGCTAAGGGCCTCATCTTCTGAAAGTGCGGATTCGCAGCCCGCACATCATGGATTTGCGAAGAAAGCCGGAGGGGCCCCGCAATGGTGCGGATTAGCCAGCGATCGGTTACACAGATTGAAGGAAGCTGCCGTGGCTCTTTATGAGCACGTGTTCCTGGCTCGCCAGGATCTGAGCCAAGCGCAAGTTGATGCGCTGGCCGCATTCGCCACCGAAATCGTTGAAACCAACGGGGGTCAGGTCACCAAGACTGAAACCTGGGGTCTCAAGGGTCTGGCGTACAAGATCAAGCGCAACCGCAAGGCGCATTTCGTGATGCTCAACATCGACGCTCCTGCCGGCGTGACCGCCGAGCTGGAACGCCAGATGGGCATCAACGAAGACATCATCCGTTTCATCACCGTCCGCGTTGATGAACTGGAAGCTGGTCCCTCGGTCCAGATGCGCAAGAACGACCGCGAGCGCAGCCGTCGCCGCGAACGCGAGGAGGCTTGATCCATGGCTCGTGCATTTTTCCGTCGTCGCAAGAGCTGCCCCTTCTCGGGCAAGAACGCTCCCAAGATCGACTATAAGGACATCCGCCTGCTTCAGGGCTTCATGTCCGAACGTGGCAAGATCGTTCCCAGCCGCATCACCGCCGTTTCTGCCAAGAAGCAGCGTGAACTGGGCCAGGCGATCAAGCGCGCCCGTCACCTGGGCCTGCTGCCCTACCTCGTCAAGTAAGGGAGAAAACTCATGCAGATCATTCTCCTCGAACGTATCGAGAAGCTGGGCACGATCGGTGACGTTGTCACTGTAAAGGACGGTTACGCCCGTAACTTCCTGCTGCCCAACAAGAAGGCCCTGCGCGCCAACGAAGCCAACCGCAAGCTTTTCGAAGCCCAGCGCGCGGACATCGAAGCTCGCAACGCTGCTGCCAAGGCTGCTGCCGAAGCCCAGTCGGGCGACGTCGAAGGCAAGAGCGTGGTTCTGATCCGCGCCGCTTCGAACGCTGGCCAGCTGTATGGTTCGGTGTCGGTTCGTGACATCGTGGACGCTCTGGTTGCCGAAGGCGCCAAGGTGAACAAGTCGATGATCGTGCTGGAACGCCCGATCAAGACCATCGGCATCTACGACGTGCGCGTTTCGCTGCACCCCGAAGTGCATGTTGGCGTGAAGGTGAACGTTGCCCGTTCGCCCGACGAAGCCGAACTGCAGGCCAAGGGCGTCAACATTTCGGAAGCTCTGTTCGACAATGAAGTCGGCGGTTTCACCGAAGAATATGACCCCAACGCAGAACCGGGCGAAATCCCGGCCGACCTGCTGGACGAGCCCGCCGCCGAAGCTGAATAAGCTTTGCGCCGAAAGGCTTGAACAAGATCAGGGGGCGAGCCAGAAATGGCCCGCCCCTTTTTCTTTACTTTTTGATACGCAGGAAACGCGCGGCATTGTTATAGAGAATGTCGCGCTTCTGCTCCGGCGTCAGATAGTCCGCATTCTGGATCAGACCGATCGAATAGGCCATCAGGCCCGGCCATGCCAATTGGTCGGTGCCATACATGATCCGGTCGCCAAAACCGCCATCGACCAGACGCTGGATATAGCGGTTGACCTCTTTGCGCGGATAGGACCAGATCAGCCCCGCAATATCGACATAGACATGGCTGCTGGCCTGCAACAGGGTCAGCATATTCTCGGCCATGGGATAGCCTGCATGCATCACCTGCACCCGCAACTTGGGATGGCGGGCCAGCAATTCTTCCAGCAGCAGCGGATTGCCCATCGAGCCACGGAACTTCGGGCTCGACACATTGGCGCGGCCCGAACCGCCGGTGCCCATATGGATGGCGACAGGAATATCCAGCTTTTCGGCCAGCGCGAAATAGGGCTCGGCGCGCATATCGCTGGGCGAAATGCCCTCATATTGCAGGCCGATCTCGCCCATCACCTTAAAGCCATCCTTGGTGAAGGCCACTTCCATGCGCTTCAACTGCTCGGCCTGATCGGGGCTGACCACGCTTTTGAACGCTGTGCCGGGGATGACACGCTCAGGCGCGGCGGCCGCCCACGCCTTCACCTGATCCACCTCGCCAAACACCACGGCGGTCACGTTCAAGCGCTTCATCTCGGCCAGCACTTCGGCGCGATATTGCCCCTTGGCCGCGGGATAGAGCGCGGGGGTGCAGCCTTCCTTCGACCAGCCAAAGGGCGCTTCGGGACCATCGGCGGGATCAGAGGCGAGGAATTGCGCGGCATTGGGGCACATGGGGGCATTGGCGCTGAAATCACCGGCATGGACATGCACGTCGATCACCGGCGGCGGATCGCCCGCCATATTCTGCGCCAGCGCGGCCTGCCCTGTGACAGCGCTGACAAAAGGCAGCGTCAATAATGCAATTTTCCGTTTCAGTTCCATAAATTGACCTCTCCAAACGCAGGACTGGATCAATGCCTGCTTAACCCCATCCTGCGCAGCGCCCAGCACCAGGTCAAGCCTGCTTGCACAGCGGAGAATCTGAGTTACCTTGTTGCTTATGAACATCGAACTGATCCTCTCTGAACTCAACCGCCTGTATGAGGCGGCCCAATCCACCCTGCGCGCCGATATTCTGGCCTATGCCCAGCTTGGCACGCTGCCCCCCGCTTCGCGTCGTAGCGATGGCAGTTGGTGCTATCCAGAATTGCGCATCCATTATGCGGGGCGCGAAACCCATCCCGATTCCAGCCGTGCCTTTGGCCGTTTGAACGATGTGGGCACCTATGCCACCACCGTCACGCGCCCCTCGCTTTTCGCCGAATATCTGGCCGAACAGATCGCCACTCTGGCCGAAGATTATGAAATCACCTGCGAAGTGGCCGCCTCTACTCAGGAAATCCCCTTCCCCTATGTGCTGGACGCCAGCGCGGGGATCACCGTGCGCCCGTCCGAACTGGCGCAGCATTTCCCCACCACCGATCTGGCGCTGATCGGTGATGAGTTGGCCGATGGCATGATCGAGCTGAACGCGCCCGATGCCGTTATCCCGCTGGCGCTGTTCGACGGCTTGCGCACCGATTTCAGTCTGGCCCGTCTGGCGCATTACACCGGCACCAATCCCGACCATTTCCAGCGCTTCATCCTTTTCACCAATTACCACCGCTATGTGGACGAATTTGTCGATTGGGCGGCGCAGCAATTGGGCAAGGATGGCTATAGTGCCCTATCCGGCGCGGGCGGCCTCTATCTGGACCAGCCGCAAGACAATGCCCGCGCGCTGCTGTCCGACACGGCATGGCGCCGGCATCAGATGCCCGCCTATCACCTCGTGCGCGAAGGGCGCGGCGGGATCACTCTGGTGAACATCGGCGTCGGCCCGTCCAATGCCAAAACCATCTGCGACCATCTGGCCGTGCTGCGCCCCGAGGCTTGGCTGATGATCGGCCATTGCGGCGGCCTGCGCGATACGCAGCGCATCGGCGACTATGTGCTGGCCCATGCCTATCTGCGCGATGACCATGTGCTGGACCCCGTGCTGCCGCCTGAAATCCCCATCCCCGCCATTGCCGAAGTGCAATTGGCACTGGCCCAAGCCGCCGAAATCATCAGCGGCCAGACCGGCGCGAACCTCAAAAAGCGGATGCGTACCGGTACAGTCGTAACCACCGATGATCGCAATTGGGAATTGCGCTACACGCAAAGCGCCCAGCGTTTCAGCCTGAGCCGCGCAGTGGGCATCGATATGGAAAGCGCCACGATCGCGGCGCAAGGTTACCGCTTCCGCGTGCCCTATGGCACTTTGCTCTGCGTGTCAGACAAGCCCCTGCATGGCGAGATCAAGCTGCCGGGCCAAGCCAACCGTTTCTATGAAGAGGCGATTGCCGCCCATCTTGCGATCGGCACCACCGCCTGCGACCTGCTGCATGCCGAAGGGCAAAGGTTGCACAGCCGCAAGCTGCGCGCTTTCAAGGAGCCGCCTTTCCGGTAAGTATCGCCGCGCGCCGGTCCTCTCCCCCTGCCCTACTACCCGACGGGGTAAACTCTTTGGGTGGTAGGGCAGGGGGAGAGGGCCGGTGCCGTCCAAACCAGCCCGTTACCCGTAACGCCCCGTCACATAATCACGCATCGCCTGCGTTTCGGGCTTCACGAAAGCCTCGCTGGAGGGGCGGAATTCCACCATCCGCCCTTGCAGCATAAAGCCGGTATAGTCCGAAATACGCGCCGCCTGTTGCAGATTATGCGTGACGATGACGATGGTGAAACTGTCCTTCATCTCGATCAGCGCCGTTTCCAGCTTGGCCGTCGACAAAGGATCAAGCGCCGAGGCCGGTTCGTCGAGCAGCAGCACTTCCGGCTCCACGGCAATGGCGCGCGCCACGCATAGCCTTTGCTGCTGCCCGCCCGACAGACCAAGGCCGGATTTGTGCAGGCCGTCCTTCACCTCGTCCCACAAGGCGGCGCGGGTCAGCGCGCTTTCGACAATATCGTCCATATCGGCGCGCGACACATTGCGGTGCAGCCGTAGGCCAAAGGCGATATTGTCATAAATCGACATGGGGAAAGGCGTGGGCCGCTGGAACACCATGCCGATCTTGGCGCGCAAAGCCGCATTGTCCGCGCCCATCGCGCTGGCGGGGTTCAATATATTCTGCCCATGGAACAGGATTTCGCCGCTGGCGCTCTGCCCGTCATAAATGTCGTAAATCTTGTTGATCGAGCGCAGCAGCGTCGATTTGCCGCAGCCCGATGGCCCGATCACCGCCGTAATCTGGTGCCGCGCCACCGGCAGGTCGACGCCAAACAGGATCTGGTTCTGCCCATAGCTGAAATCCAGCCCGCGCACGTCCAGCACCCTTTCCGCCTCGGATGGGGGGCGCATCACGCTCTGGCTTGGGACGGCGTCAAATTTCATCGGGCATCTCTCCTGCGCGCCAAGGCACGCCCCAGAATATTGGCGCTGAGCACCGTCACCGCAATCAGCAAAGCGCCCACCCATGCCAGCGAACGCCAATCATCAAAGGCCGATAGGGCGAATTGGAAAATCGTGGTGGGCAAGGCCCCCATCGGCTGGGTCAAATGCCATGACAGGTTGGGATTGCCCAAAGATGTAAACAGCAAGGGCGCCGTCTCACCCGAAATACGCGCAAAGCCCAAAAGCGCGCCGGTGACCAGACCGGGACGCGAGGCGCGCCAGATGATCGCGCGGATAACATAGGCCTTACCCGCGCCCAGCGCCATGCCCGCCTCGCGCAACTGGTTGGATTGCAGGCGCAGAATGTCCTCGGTCGTGCGCGTCACCACCGGTACCGCCAGCAAGGCCAAAGCCACCGCGCCCGCCAGCGCCGAAAAGCCCTGAAACGGGCGCACCAGCACTTCATAGACAAACAGGCCGACCAGAATGGACGGCGCCGACAGCAGCACATCGTTCAAAAACCGCACCAGATTGGCCAGTTTCCGCGTGCCCCCATATTCGGCCAGCCATGTGCCCGCCAGCACGCCCACCACCACCGCCATCACCATCGCCAGCGCGCATAGCACCAGCGAACCGGCCATCGCATTGCGCAGCCCGCCCAAGGTTTCGGGCGGAGGCTGGTCCATGGTGAAAATATGCGCGCCCAATCCGCCCAGCCCGTTCACCAGCAGCGAATAAAGGATCAACAGCAAGGCCCCCACCGCCAGCACAGTGGCAAGACTGGTGGCCGCGACAAAGGCGCCATTCTTGATCTTGCGCCTTTTCTCGCGCGACAGCACCGCCATCAGCTCGCCTCCCGCCCGATCAGCAACCGCGCCGCCGCCAGCGTGGCAAAGGTGATGCAAAACAGCACAAGGCCCAAAGCCATCAGCGCCGAAACATGCAGATCGCTGCTCGCCTCGGCAAATTCATTGGCGATGGTGGAGGCGATGGTCGAACCCGATGCAAACAGGCTGTCGGGGAAAGCATGGCTGTTGCCGATCACGAAAGTCACCGCCATCGTCTCGCCCAAGGCCCGTCCCAGCCCCAGCATCACCGCGCCAATCGCGCTGCGCCGGACATAGGGGATCATGATATAGGTCACCACCTCATAGGAAGTGCAGCCCATGCCATAGGCCGCCTCGCGCATATGGGGCGGCACGGTCAGCAGCATTTCGCGGAACACCGTGGCCATATAGGGCAGCACCATCACCGCCAAAATCAGCGAGGCGGTGAAAATATTGGCGCCATTGGGAATGCCGTTGAACAATTTGCCCCAGAATGTGTCCGGATCAAGATTGAGCAGAAGCGGCAGTTGCACATGCAGCGCAAACCATGGCGCCAGCACAAACAAGCCCCACATGCCGTAAACAATCGAAGGAATCCCCGCCAGCATCTCCACCGCCAGCCCCAAAGGATGGGCCAGTCGGCGCGGGCAAAACTCCACCAGAAACACCGCCACCCCCATCGCCAGCGGCAGCGCCAGCATCATCGCCCCCAGCGCGGTGACCAAAGTGCCCACCAAAGGCCCCGCCGCGCCATAATTGTCGGCCACGGGGTCCCATGCGGCGGAGGTGAAAAACCGCGGACCGAAATGGCTGATCGCGGGCCAGCCACCGATCACCAGCGCCAGTAGCAATCCGGCCAATGTGGCCATCACCAAAAGCGCCGCCGACAGGCACAGGCGCTGGAACAGGCGGTCATGCCGCGCGGCCTTGTTCATCGGGCGCTCCATAAGGGCGCATTGCCCGCCTTGATATCGCCCCATTGCCGTCGCACCATCGCCTTCACCTTTTCGGGCAGAGGCACAAAATGCAGGCGCTGCGCGGTGGCGTCTCCGTTGCGATAGGCCCAGTCAAAGAAGCGCAAAGTTGCCTGCGCCCGCGCCGCACTGGCCTGTTGGCGCTGCATCAACACGAAAGTCGCGCCCGAAATCGGCCAGGCCTGCGCGCCGGGTTGATTGAGCAGCAGCACATAATTGCCCGCCGCCCGCCCCCAAGGCGCCGCCGCCGCCGCCGCGCCAAAACCGGCGGGGCCAGCGCTGACAAAGGCGCCATCGTGGTTGCGCAATTGCACCGGCGCCACGCCGGTCTTGCCCGCATAGGCAAATTCGACATAGCCGATCGAGCCATAGGTCTGCTTCACAAAGGCGGCCACGCCATCATTGCCCTTGCCCCCCAGCCCCGTGGGCCAATTGACCGCATCTTTCGCCCCCACTTTGGCAGCCCACACAGGCGAAACCTGCGCCAGATAGGTGGTGAACAGGAACGTCGTGCCCGCTCCATCGGCGCGATGCACCACGGTGATCGGCAAAGGCGGCAATGCCAATTGCGGGTTCATCGCCCGCAGGCGCGGATCGTTCCAGCGCTTGACCACGCCCAGAAAAATATCGGCCAGCAAAGGCCCGTCCAGCCGCAAGGCCCCCGCCGCGATGCCGGGCACATTCACGATGGGGACGATGCCCCCCATCACCACCGGAAATTGCACAAGGCCGGCGCGCGCCTGTTCTTCCTGCGTCAAAGGGCGGTCTGTCGCGCCAAAATCCACCGTGCGCGCCATGATCTGGCGCACGCCGCCGCCCGAACCAATCGCCTGATAATTGACCCTGTCGGGCGAGAGCGCCTGATAGTCCCGCGCCCAAGCCTGATAAAGCGAGGCGGGAAAAGTGGCCCCTGCCCCTGTCACATTTTCCGCCATGGCGGGATGGGACAGCCCGATGGAGAAAGACATGGCCGCAAGACCCAGAGCCTGAACAATGCGGCGGAACATCATGATTCTCCAAAGGCCTTGGGCCCAAATGGACCAGCAGGCGCATCAAAGGGGCTAGGATGGAATAATGACAGGTTTGTGACAATATCCACAACAGCGCGAAACGAGACAAAATCCCCAAGAAATCGCCGTTTTTGTCGGACATTTTATGCCGCCCTGTCGCGCCCGCTTCCCATTCTGCCCCAAGCGCGGCACAAGGGGGCGATGAACCAGCCCTCCCCCCCTGTCATATTGCTGGCCGCCGGCCAATCGCGCCGTATGGGACGGGACAAAAGGCTACTGCCCATCGCGGGCGAAGCTTTGGTCCGGCGCAGCGCGCGGCTCTATCTCGATCTGGGCCTTGAACTCTTGGTGGTGGGCCGCAAGGGCGAGGCCGCGCCAGATAGTGCCTTGGCGCAGGCTTTGGCAGGCCTGCCGCTGAGGCTACTGGAAAATCCCGATCCGCTGACCGAACAGGGCACCTCGGCCTGCATCGGGATCGCCGCGCTGACGGATATCTCCCAAGGCGCGCTGCTGGCCTTGGCCGATCAGCCTTGGTTGCAAGCTGCGGATATCACCGCGCTGATCGCCGCGCATCGCCCCCACCGCATCACCATCCCCCGCCATCTGGGCCAGCGCGGCAATCCGGTGCTGCTATCCCCTGCCGCTTTGGCCGCCCTGCGCGACAATGGCCTGCCCCCCCGCGCCTATCTGGATGCCCATCCTGACCGGATTGACTGGCTGGATGTCGACCACAAGCGCTACACCGATGATCTGGACACACCGGACGATCTGGCCCGCTGGCAAGGCGCGGCCACCGACTAAAGTTACGCCAAACTAGCGCTAACGCCCGCTTGCCCTGCCGACCTTTGCGAGCCTAGACTGCGCCCCAAGACAGACCACGGAGCCTTTCCCCATGCAACTCAATAACAAGATCTGCATCGTCACCGGCGCGGCCAGCGGGCTGGGCCTTGGCATCGCCCGCCGCTTTGTGGCCGAAGGGGGCAAGGTGGCGCTGGCGGACCTGAATGGCGAGGCCGCCGCTGCTGCCGCTGCCGAACTGACCGCACAGGGGCCGGGTGAAGCCATCGGCATCGCCATGGATGTCACCAGCGAGGAACAGGTGGAAGCAGGCGTCGCCGCCACGGTGGCGCGTTGGGGCACGGTGGATGTGCTGGTGTCTAATGCGGGGGTGCAGATCGTCAATCCGGTGGAAAATTTCGCCTTTGCCGACTGGAAAAAGATGCTGGCGATCCATCTGGATGGCGCTTTCCTCACCAGCAAGGCGGTGCTGCCACATATGTACGCGCAAGGGTCCGGCTCGATCCTTCTTATGGGTTCGGTCCATTCCAAAATGGCCAGTCCCTTGAAATCGGCCTATGTCACCGCCAAGCATGGCTTGCTGGGCCTTGCCCGCTCCATCGCGCGCGAGGGCGGCACCAAAGGCGTGCGCGCCAATGTGGTCTGCCCCGGTTTTGTGCGGACGCCGCTGGTCGATAAGCAAATTCCGGAACAAGCGCGCGAGTTGGGCATTTCCGAAGAGGAAGTGATCAAAAAGGTGATGCTGGGCCAGACGGTGGATGGGGAATTCACCACCATCGAAGACATCGCCGAAGTGGCGCTGTTCTTTGCCGCCTTCCCCACCAATGCGCTGACCGGTCAGTCGCTGGTGGCCAGCCATGGTTGGTTCATGGAATAAATTCAAAGTGTCAGCATGGGGCGGGGCAGGCTTTTACGCCGCCTCGTCCAGAGCAGCATAAGTAATTACCGATAAGCAATTGCCAGTAACGCAGGCGTTCCATACAAAAATCGCGCAAATTTGCAATATCCGCGCAACTTTTACCCCCAGCCACACCATCCAATTAAGGCGCATCTACGCTTTGCCCCGACTCCACTGCCATGCCAAACAGGAGTCAAGGCAAGGACGAGACCCAGCAAAGCCCGCCTTGCCCCAACATAGAAGCTGCACTTCTGACCCGTGGGGGGTGGGACGAGCCATGCCGACCAGCACAATGAACACCGGACGCAACCGGATCGCCACGCAAAAACGCCAATTCCGCCGACTGGCCGCAAGGCATAGCGCCAAGACCGAGGCGGCATTGGTCACCGGCGCCAAACCTTTGCACAAACGCCGCAAGGCTCCGGCCAAGCTGAACCGCCATCAGGCCATGGCCGCCCTGCGCAAGGTTGACGCGCCTGTGAAGCAGGACGTAGCACCCGCAAAAACCGCGCCCGCCTTCCCCGCCGGTCTGGTCTCGCCAAAGCCTTTGGGCGTGGCGATTGCCAGCATTGCCATGCCGGAAATGGCGCTCCCCAAAACAACGGTGCCTAAAGCGGTCAAAGCGCCCGCCACCCCCGTGGCCCAACCAGCCACATCGCGCCCTGCCATAACGCTGCCCGATAGACATGAGCCCCTGGTCGCAAACCAACCATCAACCAGCCAACAACCCACCATCCTGCCGCGCAACCGCGCCCTCACCCGCCAAGGCGAAGGCTTGATCGCCGCGATCAGCGCGTGGCTATCCAGCTTTGGCAAAATGCTGGCATCGGGCTTTATGAAGAAAAAGCCGCGCCGCCTGACCTATCAACCCGCCGTGCCCCAGCGTGGTTTTCCCATGGCCCCACGCGGCGCGACACCAACGCCAAGCTTGCGTGAAAAGGTGGAGGTCACGCAATTGCGCGCCGAAAACCGCCGTTTACGCAGCCGGTTAGAGGAAATTCAGGCCGCCAAGCTGGAACTGGAGGAGGCAAAGCTCAAGCGGTAAGATGCGCCACCAAAGCCTTGACCTTCTTCTGCCGCCATTGCGGCAAGGGCGCCACCAGCCAATAGGCGCGGTGGCAGTCCTCCGGTTCGCCCACAGCCTCTACACGACCCATTTCCAGCCAGCCCTGCGCCAGCAGCATAGGCACGCGCGCCTTGCCAAGCCCAGCGGCGGCGGCACCCATGGCCTGTCCCGCATCACCCACTTGCAGGCCGACATCCACACCCTCGCCCGCGGGGAAAGGGTCTCCGGGCCAGGCGATCCATTCGCCCGCCCCCACGGTCACCTGCTGCGCCGCGCCGATCTGCACCCCCTGCAAATCGGCAGGACCATCGGCCAGACGCAGGGCAAGGTCCAGATTCGCCTCGGTAAAATCGGTGGCATCGCCATCCACCAACACCATGCGCGCATCAGGATTGGCGGCGCGGAATTCGGCCAGACGCGGGGCCAGCCATGCGTTGAAAATATCGCGGGGGGCGGCAATCGTATAGACATGGGCCGATTGCCCCGCCTGCATCGCCTGCACCGCGTCCTCAAACTGCAGGAAACCGGCGCGCAAAGAGGATAGCCCCGCCTGCGCCTCGTCGGTCAGCTCCAGCCCCTTGGTCGTGCGGCGGAACAGCACCACGCCCAGCAAATCCTCCAAAGCGCGAATCTGTTGGCCCACGGCGGCAGGCGTCACCGCCAATTCATCCGCCGCGCGGGTGAAGGACAAATGGCGCGCGGCGGCGTCAAACACGCGCAGGGCGTTAAGCGGAAGATGGGTGCGCTTCATGGGCGCAGCTTGTCGCGCCGCCCGCGCCTTTCGTCAAGACAGGCTGCGTTTAGGCGCAACAGCCAAAACTTTCACCCCGCCGTGGCCGGCGCCGCCAGCGCGAAATGCGGGATCGCCACGCGGATCATATCCCCCTCGCGCGCGCCAGCATGGATGCGGAACGTGTAATAGCCTTCCATGCTGCCATGGGCGGTGGCCAAGGGGCAGCCCGACACGTAATCATGGCTGTGGCCGGGCGCCAGCACCGGCGTTTCGCCCACCACGCCTTCGCCATCCACCAGATTGACCGCGCCATGCCCATCGGTGATGCGCCAATGGCGGCTGAGCAATTGCAGCGTCTGGTCAGAGCCATTCTCGATCCGGATATGATAGACCCAAAACCATTTCCCCGCCTCGATACGCGATTGTTCGGGCAGGAAATTGACCGCGACTCGCACGGTGACGCCATGGGTGGTGGCCGAATGCTGGAACAGTTGCTTCATGGAAGGAAAGGTAGCGAGGAGGCAGGCGCGCTGCAACCATGCTAAAGGGACAATGCGACGGGTTGAGCAAAAGCCATGAGGGGATGAGCGGGATTTATATTGATAATGACTCGCAATAAACATAACATCGAGTCGTCAGTCAAGGAGTCCCACCATGCAAACCGATCCCGTCGCCAGCCTCCTCCCCCATGTCGCGCCCTTTTGTCCCACCACCCGCGCCATGCTGGTGGCGATGCGGCGCATGGCGGCGCTGGGCCTGTTTGAAGCAGGCGCGTCAATGATGATGATGCAGCAATTCGGCCTGCATTTCCGGAAAGTTCTGGTGCTGCTGCGCGCCTATGTGATGCAGGCCTCGCAAGGGGCCGATCATGCCATCCGCATCGCCCCCTGCTGCGCCCCGCGCATGACGCAGGACGAGGCGGCGCTGCTGGGCACGATCACGCTGGCGCTGCAGGACCCCGCCCGCGCCAGCGCCTATGCGCAAAGCCTGTCACAGCCCCATGCCGCCGCCTCGCTGCTGGCCACCGCGCAAGTTCTGGCAGGCGCGATTGCCGATAGCGGGCGGCGACTGGTGACGGTGGGGGAATAGCCCCCCCCCTATTACAACCCGTTTTTACAGGCCGACCGACTTCATCGCCGCGTCGAGATCATCCTTCAGATCCTGCACATCCTCCAGCCCCACGCTGATGCGCAACATGCCCTCGCTCACGCCCATTTCGGCGCGGGTGGCGGGGGAGATGGAGGAATGGGTGGTGCTGGCCGGATGGGTCATCAGCGTTTTGGTATCGCCAATATTGTTCGAAATATCGATCAATTGCAGAGCGTTGAGCAGCTTCATCGCCTGCTCGCGCCCGCCATCAACCTCGAACGAAAAGATCGAGCCCGCCGCATACATCTGCTTTTTCACCAGATCATGCTGGGGATGGCTGGCAAGGCCGGGATGCAACACGCGCGGCAGACGCGTTTCCAGCCATGCGCCCAGATCGAGCGCGGCCGCCGCCTGCGCCTTGGCGCGCAGTTCCAGCGTTTCCAACCCCTTGAGCACCACCCAAGCGTTAAAGGGCGAGAGCACATTGCCCGTGTTGCGCGTATAGGGATGCAGGATGGTGTTGATGAATTGCGCATCGCCCGCAATCGCGCCTGCCAGAGTGCGGCCCGAACCATCCATCAGCTTGGTCGCCGCATAGGCCACCACATCCGCGCCATGGTCCAGCGGGCGCTGCAAAGCCACGCTGGCAAAGGCATTGTCCACCACCACGCGAATGCCGCGCGCATGGGCAATCTTGGAAACCTCGGCAATATCCACCAGATCCATGGTTGGATTGGCGGGCGTTTCAAAGAAGAACAGCTTGGTGTTGTCCTTGATCGCATCTTGCCACTGGTTGAGGTCGCGCCCGTCCACCGCCGTCACTTCAATCCCGAAACGCGGCAACAGATTATCCGTTACCCAGCGGGTCGGGCCAAAGGCGGCTTTGGCAATCACCATATGATCGCCCGCCGACAATTGGCACAGCATCACGCTGGACATGGCGCCCATGCCGCTGGCCTGACAACGGCAGGCCTCGGCCCCTTCCATCAACGCGATACGCTCTTCCAGCATTTGCACGCTGGGGTTGGCGGTGCGCGAATAGGTCATGCCGGGGATCTTGCCCGCAAAGCGGTCCGCCGGTGTTTCGGCATCGTCATAGGAATAGCCCGAGGTCATGAAAATGGCCTCGCTGGTCTCGCCCATTTCGCTGCGCCAAGTGCCGCCGCGCACAGCCTGCGTTGCGCTACGCCAATTCGAGGTGATCTTGCGATCCTGTCCAGTGCTTCTTTTCATGTCATCGCTTTAATTGCACGCTCGCGCTTGGGCAAGCTTGCTTCGGGGGCAGCGCGCTCTTAACCAAGATCGCATGATCGGCACCAAAGCCCGCCCGCAAGACCCGCTAAGGCTGCAAATCCTGCTGACGCTGGGCTTTGCCCTGCTGGTGTTCTGGCATCTGGCCACACCCGCCAAACTGTTCTTTGACGAGATCCACTATATACCCGCCGCCCGCGCCATGTTGCAGGGCCTGCCCGCCAATCCCGAACATCCGCTTTTCGCCAAAAGCCTGATGGCGCTGTCCATCCGCCTTTTGGGCGATACACCCATGGCATGGCGCCTGCCCAGCGCGGTGATGGGCTGTATGGGACTGCTAGCCTTTGGCCGCTGCCTATGGTGGATCACTGGCAGGCCGGTGGCGGCTCTGGCGGGCATGGTCCTGCTGGCCAGCGATTTTGCATGGTTTGTGCAAAGCCGGATTGCCATGCTGGATATGGTGATGGCGGGCTTTGCCATGCTGGCGCTGGCGCTGTGGAGCGGAGCGGCGATGGACAGCACCGCCCATCCAGCGCGGCGCATCCTGTGGCTGGCACTGGGCGGGGTAGGCTTTGGTCTGGCGCTGGGGGCGAAATGGAGCGCCCTGCCGCTCTGGGCGCTGGCCGCTTTCGCCTTGCTGGCGCTGAGACTTTTGCGCCCTGATAAGCTGAACCGGCTCGGCTGGGGGCCTGTGCTGTTTTACACCATCGCCCTGCCCCTTATCGCCTATTGGCTCACCTTCTGGCCCGCGTTCCATCATGCGCATGATGCCATCTCGCCATGGGACCCTTTGGGCTGGCATCGCACCATGCTGGACCTGCAGGAAGGCGTGATCAAACATCACCCCTATCAAAGCGTGTGGAGCCAATGGATCATCAACTGGCGCGCGATCTGGTATCTGTATGAATTCACTGAAGGGGCGCAGCGGGGTGTGGTGCTGCTGGGCAATCCCTTTTCCATGCTGGCGGGGCTGGTAGCTTTGGTCTGGTGCAGCTGGGTCGCCTATGCGCAAAGGCGGGTGGATGCCGCGCTGGTGCTGGCCGCTTACCTTGCCAGCCTTGGCCTATGGGTGGTGGCGGCCAAGCCGGTGCAATTCTATTACCACTATCTGCTGCCCGGCACCTGCTTGATGGCGGCTCTTGCGCTGGCGGTGGATGGCCTGTGGCAGGCGGGGCAACGCTGGCGGCGCGAGGCTGCGGGGATCGTGCTGCTCTCCATTGGCGTGATGGTCTGGTTCTACCCCATCCTTTCGGCTGCACCTTTATCCCATGGCGCGCGCAGCTTTGAACAATGGATGTGGCTGGACAGCTGGAGATAAAAAACCCGCCGGAGCGTTAAACTCCGGCGGGTTTTCAAACCGAGCGACAGGAACCATCAGTTCCCGTATTTGCCCCAAACGAACTTGCTCGACAGGGCGAAGTTCCACACCGCCGCCAGCACAATGCCCACCAGCACCGCAATCACATCATTGATATGCATACGCTTCAAGGCCGCCGTGGCGCCAATGTTGGTCAACAGGCCCAGCGAGCAGGTGACCGCAAAGTTCAGCCAGCCGCGCAGCAAAGGCCCCAGCCCGCGCAGACGCTTGTCGGCATAGGTCAGTTCATTGTTCAGCACGAAGTTGAACGTCATCGCCACCAAAGCGGCAATCGTATTGGCAATGTTGAAAGTCGTCTCATCGCTCGACCAATGGCCATAGACGAAACGCTCGCCCAGCACGACCGATAGCATCAGCCACAGCATGGCAAATTGCACCACCACGCCCATGGCCCCCACCGTGCCGAACAGGGCAAAGCGGGTAGGGATGATGCGGCCAAGCCACTTGTCATAAAGGCCAATCAGAAATTCAAACACAACCGTCCGATCAAGCTTGCTTTCGCCTTCGGCACGCGCGGCGAAATCGAGGGGGAATTCCTTGACCCGCAATGGCGTATCCACCGTGGCCAGAATGTCGAGCAGGATTTTGAAACCCACACCCGAAAGACGATCCGCATCGCCCCGCAAAATGGCGGTGGGCAGCATGAAATAGCCGCTCATCGGGTCGGACAGATCGACGCCGGTCACCTTGCGGGCGATCTTGTTGGCCAGGCCGCTGGCCTTCACGCGGTCGGGGCGGCCCCATGCCTCGGTGCTGGCCCCTTCGGCAAAGCGGCTGGCATAGGCCAGATCATAGTCGCCGCTGTTGATCGCGGCCAACATGCCGGGCAACAGCTTGGGATCATGCTGGTGATCGGCATCCATCACCGCCACCACCGGCGCGGCGGTGGCGCACATGCCCTCAATCGCGGCGCTGGCCAGACCACGGCGGCCAATGCGCTGGATGCAGCGAATGCGCGGGTCTTCCAGGCTGATGGCGCGGGCCTCGTCCGAGGTGCCATCGCGGCTGTTATCGTCGACAATGATCGCCTCCCAGGCGATCCCTTGCAACGCATTATCGAGTCGTTCCACCAGACGGCGCAGGTTCTTGCGCTCGTTCAACGTGGGCAGCACAATGGCAAGTTCTAGGGTTTTTTCCATAATCTCAAACTGTTCCAGAGCCAGCGTAACGCAGGTGCCCCAAGCCTTATATCCGCCAGCAAAACTGTCGCATCCGTGGGATGGCCGCGCCTTGCACAGAAACTTTGGTCAAATCGTGGCAAGACCGGCCGCATTCGGCCAAGAATAAGGCCGCCCGCACCCATTGGCGAAGGCGGCCTTAACCCTGCATGACAAAAATGTCGGCTTAAAGGCGCGCCAGCACCGCGTCGCCGATTTCGCTGGTCGAGGCATTGCCGCCCAGATCGCCGCCGCGAATGCCATCGGCCAAAGCCTTGGCCACCGCCGCCTCGATCCGGTCCGCCTGTTCACCCAGACCCAGCGAGTGGCGCAGCAACATCGCCGCCGACAGGATGGTGGCCATCGGATTGGCCTTGTTTTGCCCTGCAATGTCGGGGGCCGAACCATGGATCGGCTCATACAGACCCACCGTGCCATATTCGGTCTGGCGCGTGCCCAACGAGGCCGAGGCCAGCAGGCCGATCGAACCCACGCACATGCTGGCCTGATCCGACAGGATATCGCCAAACAGATTGCCGGTGACAATCACGTCAAACTGGCCGGGCGACTTCACCAGCTGCATCGCGGCATTGTCGACATACATGTGGGAGAGTTCCACATCGGGATATTCGGCCGAAACCTCGATCACCACATCGCGCCACAGCTGGCTGGTTTCCAGCACATTGGCCTTGTCCACGCTGCACAGCTTTCCGCCGCGCTTTTGCGCTGCCTTGAAACCTTCATGCGCGATGCGGCGCACTTCGTCCTCGGCATAGGACATCATGTCCCAGCCCTGACGGCGGCCATCCTCTGTCTTGCGCATGCCCTTTTCGCCGAAATAAACATCGCCGTTCAGCTCGCGCACGATCAACAGGTCAATCGCGCTGGCCACTTCCGGACGCAAAGCCGAAAAGCCTTCCATGCCCGCAAACAGCTTGGCCGGACGCAGATTGGCAAACAGGCTCAAGGCCTTGCGCAGGCCCAGAATGGCCTGTTCGGGGCGCAAAGCGCGTTCCAGATGGTCGCAGGAAAAATCGCCCACCGCGCCAAACAGGATGCCGTCCACATTGCGGGCAATCTCCAGCGTGGCTTCGGGCAAGGGATGGCCATGCTTGTAATAGGCCGCGCCGCCCACATCGCCTTCCACCATTTCCAGCCCGTCAATCGCCAGCGCGTTCAACACGCGCACGGCCTGTGCCGTCACTTCGGGACCGATGCCGTCACCGGCGAAAACCGCAATCTTCATGGGTCAAACCTCTTGTTCAAGCCGCCATACGCCCCAGACGGTGGCGCAATATCTCGCGCGCCCCCATAACATCGCCGCGCCGATCGGCAAGCAGATAGCGCGATAGCGCCATGCCGATCCGGTCAAAACGCGCCAGAACCTCGCCCCAATCGCCGCCATCCAGCCAGCGCTGGCCATCCGCGCCCGCGCCAAACCGCTCACCATAGCCCAATTCGCGCAGCACCAAGGCCTCAAAGGCCAGCAAGGCAGGCGCCCATCCGCGCGCCGAGGGCGCATGGCAAACCGCCTCCAGCAAAGCCTCCAACGCGTGATGGATGGCCGGATAGGGCTGCCTTTCGGGCAGGACACTTGCGCAAAAACTGGTAACCCAGCCAATGGCGGCGGCAGGCAAAGGCTCGCTCAGGAAAGGCGCGCGGCTGATGGCCAGTTCCACCCGCGCGGCGGGCAGCTGGCTGGGGGTGCGGGCGCGCAGATCGGCCATCACCGCATTGCCGGGGATCAAAACGGGCCGCATCTCGCGCCCGCGCCCGCCCGAGACATAGCCTGCCAACATGCCATGCGCCTCGCTCATCATCCGCACGATCATCCCCACCTCGCCATGGGCACGCGCGGAACAGATGATGGCGGAGGAGCGAATTTGCATCCCGCCCCAATGCCCTGCGCGTTTGGTTACGACAAGAGGCCCACCTGTTCAGCTTTCCGCAAGCTTGGCCTCTGCATCGCCACCCAAGGGTTGCGACATCAACGGATTCATTAAAGGGCGACGCTGATGCGCAAGATTATGACGGGAATTCTGACAGGGATTCTGGCCGCCACACTGCTGGCCGGTACGGCCCATGCCCAGATGGGCGGCATGGGTGGCGGTATGGGCGGAATGGGCGGCGGTATGGGCGGCGGCGGCGGCATGGGCGGCCCCGGTGGCGGCGGCGGACGCGGCGGCCCGCCCGAAGGCGGCGAAGGCCCATCCGGCCCGCGCGCGCCCAAGACCATGAAACCCATCGCCCGCAAGCAATTTGACGAAGCCGTCACCGCCATGTTCCGCCTTGTCGACACCAACAAGGATGGCATCGTCACGCTGGCCGAATTCGAAGGCGTGGTGAATGCCCGCCGCATGGCCGTGATCCACAACCGCTTCACCCGCATCGACGCCAACCATGACGGCCGCATCGACGAGGCCGAATTTGCCGCATGGCAGGGCGCGAAAGGCTCCGCCGCGCAGATGGAACAGAGCTTTGACGCGGTGGGCGAGATCATCCCCGATTCGGTCGGCCCCGTGCTGGGCGACAAGGAACGCGACATGGCGCTGGCCATGGCGATCGAGCCATTCAACGCGGTGGTGATCGCCAAGGCCAATCTCAATTACGACGCCGGCGTCAGTCTGGAAGAATTGCTGGCCTATGAAGGCGCGCGTTTCGACAAGGCCGACGCCAACCACGACACCTATCTGGTGCGCGAGGAACTGGATGGCCTGCGTGGTGAGCCCAAGGGTGGGCCGATGGGTGGTCGCGGGCCGGAAGGCAGGCCGCCGGAAGGGCGCATGGCCGGAGGCCCGCCGCCGCAGGATTAACCATCCTGAACTATAAATTCCCCAAGAATTCAGAGCCCCGCCCTCACCGGCGGGGCTTTTTCATGAATGCGCAATGAACCGTCCCGCGAAGAGACAGCTCATTTTACCCATTTGCAAATCATGACATAACAAAATATCCAAACTTCATCAGCCGCTTTATCTCAACTCCCCATGAAATGCAGATTTATAGTTAATATATAAAATAAGTCTGCAGCATAAATATAACCGGAGACAATGCCATGAAGAAGTTCGCTATTGCCATCGCCGCCGCAGCAACCTTGTTCGGCGCCAATGCCGCACAGGCGGCGACTACGCTTTGGGACAATGGCGGGCCTGCAGCCGCCAGCAATTGGTGCAGTTCTTCGGGCTATTCTTGCGGTGGCCTGGGCTGGAACATCTACGACGATTTCAGCCTGACGGCAGCTTCAACCATCTCCGGCTTTACCTACAATTCCTATTACTACTCCGGATCCTACAACAGCACCAATTGGTCGATCTGGGCGTCCAATCCGGTCACCAGTTTCGCCGCAGGCCCGCTGTTCTCGGGCAATAGCATTGGCACCAACACGGCAACCGGTAGCAGAACCGCGCTGACCACGGTCACCGGCCTCAACATCTCGCTTGCATCCGGCACCTATTGGCTTGGCATCCAGAACAACGCCAATGGCGGCTTGACCTCTTACATCACCTCGGGCCAAACTTTGCTCAACCGCGCCTCGCAATCCACGAATAGCGGCATCTTCTACAACCCCAGCATCTCTGACGCTGCATTTACCATTCAGGGCAGCCTGACCAGCGCGGTTGCCGCCGTCCCCGAACCGGCCACTTGGGCGCTGATGATTCTGGGCTTTGGCGTGGTGGCCCATGCCATGCGCCGCGCCAAGGCACAGGCCAAGGCGCAGTCGCGCGGCGATCTGGCGCTGGCCTAAAGACTGCCCTTGGGGCGCCGATGCGTTTCGGCGCCCCATCTTGACAAATAGAACCATATCGGTTAACAATCCGCCATCCGCTGCGCTGAACGCGTCAGATGCATCGGTGTTTCAGGTCGGCCTTGCGGGCTGGTCCACGCGGATTGTGACGCCACAGTCGTAGGCCAACGCATCGCCAATATGGTTCTAGCGCCGGTGCCGCCGCCCATTAGGGCCACGCACCGACAGGATCGCGCGGTTCTTGCGAGCCCGCCCGCCCGATCCGCGCCAAGGCCACAGGGTCGAGCCGGGCTGTTTGCCAAGCCTTTACCCGGCCGGTCGCACGCGAAGGCAGCCCTCCGCGCCCAGACAGGCGCCCGTAAGGCCGACCTGATTTTTCAGTCATAGTTCGATGATATGCCCAAACTCTGACGCCAGAGCGCGCCCCAGCCTGCCCGATGAACAAGCCTGCCCAAAAGAAAAGGGCGCCCAAACCGAGCGCCCCTTCCCCAAAATCCTGCCCAACCGGCTTATTCGCCCGACTTGGCCTCCAGCGCGGCCAGACGGGCCTTCAGATCTTCCACCTCTTCGCGAGCCTTGGTGGCCAAAGCCTTCACCGCGTCAAATTCCTCGCGGCTCACAAAATCCAGCCCGCCAAAGGCTTCACGGAAACGTTCACGCGCCGCATCGCGCGCCTCACGCGTGGCACCGGCAAAAGTGCCCGCCGCGCTGTTCATCATCTTGACGAAATCGGCGATGAAAGGGTTGTCGCTCTGCATTGGTGATGCTCCATATCTATGGCGCAAAGCCCACCAAAGGCCACAGCGCCAATCACGCCGCCTAAATGGCCCTGCGACACGCGAACTGCAAGAGGGCCTTGTTTACAATTGCACCCGCACCACCGGCACATCGCCGGCCACACCATCGGCCGCAGGGTTGAGCGTCAGAAACTGCCAATTGAGCACCGAGGCGAACAGGATCCACGCCATATAGGGCACCAGCAACCATGCCGCCCAAGGCCGCACCCGCGCAAACACCACCATCACCAGCAACAGGCTGAGCGCCATCACCGCAATATCGGCCAGCGCCCAGGTCATTTGATGCGCCCCGAAAAACAGCGGCGACCATGCCAGATTGGCCAGCAGATGCAGCCCGAACAGCCCCACCGCCAGCCCGCGCGCCCTTGCACCGCGCGCGGTAATCACCATGGCCAGCGACACGCCCATCAGCACATAAAGCAAGGTCCACACGATCGGAAAGGCAATCGCGGGCGGATAGATCTCCGGCTTGATCAAGGACGAGAACCACGGATTGCTCTCGCCGCTAAAGCTGAAACGGGCGGAGATGAAGCCCAACAGGTTGATCCCCGGCACGGTCACCAAAGCCCATCGGGCAAGCGCGGCGCGCAATTGGCTGGGCGAGGCTATTTCGGTCATGCCTAAAAAGGATCCTGTCGCGAACATCGTTTCAGCCTGAATCTAGCGGGGAATGAGGAGGAAGCGAAACCTTATCTTGCAATCTGTGAAATTATGGAGGGGACGGGCAAGCCCATCCACAAAGCCGCGCGAACCAAGTCTATTTCCGTATAACAGGCAATTCAGGAGAAATGCGTAATTACCCCCTCAAAACCCCCGCCGCGCCGCGATCAGGAACTCGACATTGCCCTCTGGTCCGGTGATCGGGCTAGGCTCGATGCCATCGACGATAAAGCCCAAGCCTTCCACCCAAGCCTTGACCTCGCCACAGACGCGTTCATGCAGCGCCGGATCGCGCACCACCCCGCCCTTGCCCACTTCGGCGCGGGTCACTTCAAATTGCGGCTTGATCAGCGCAACCAGGCGGCACTGCGGCGCGGCCAAGGCCAGCGGCACTTCAAGAACTTTGGACAGGCCGATGAAGCTGGCATCGCACACCACCCAAGTGCAAGGCGCGGTAATATGGTCGGGCGTCAGGATACGGGCACTGGTCTGTTCCAGCACGGTCACGCGCGGGTCCTGCCGTAATTTCCACGCCAATTGGTTGGTGCCCGAATCCACCGCGAACACATGCGCCGCGCCATGGGTCAGCAGGACATCGGTAAAGCCGCCGGTCGAGCTGCCAATATCCATCGCGGTCACACCTTGCGGGTCCAGCCCGAAATGGGCGATGGCATGGGCCAGCTTGATCCCGCCACGGCTGACCCATGGATGATCGCGCCCCCGCGTTTCCAGCGGGGCATCGGCGGGCAAGGTCTGGCCCGACTTGGCAATCTTGGTCTCACCGCTGAACACCAGCCCCGCCAGCACCAAAGCCTGCGCCCGCGCGCGGCTCTCGGCCAGCCCGCGTTCCACCAGCATTTGATCGACGCGGATTTTTTTAGCGGGACGGGGTTTCGGGTCGGTCATCGAGAGTACTCTATCGCAGGGTTGCTTAGACGGGGGCCTCATTCCATAGGGAAGCGATGAAGGCAAATCCGCAAAGCTCGCTCCTGCTGCTCACCCTGACGCTGGCCGCTTGCACGGTGCCGCCCGCAGCCCCGCCCGCCCCCGCTCCGGTGGTGGCCGCTCCGCGCCCTGCCCCGCCGCCCGTGGCCCAGCCGCTGGACTGGCAAAGCGCGCCCGTGGCCGAGGGGCATTGGCAGCTGGACACTGGACATAGGCCCGCGCAGGCCCGCTTTGCCGCGCCTTCCCAGCAACTAACCGCACAATGCAGCAGCGATCACCGCTTTGTGCAGATCACCCTGCATGCCAGCCACAGCGCCCCGCTTACCCCCACTTTGGCCATTACCACCAGTCGCGGCCAGCGCGTGCTGGATGCCAGCCTGCTGGAAGGGAGCCGCCTGCTGGTGAACCTGCCGGTGGGTGAAAAGTTGCTGGACGCCATCGCCTTTTCACGCGGGCGCTGGATGGTGGAAGTGCCCGGCCTTGCGCCCCTGATCCTGCCCGCTACGCCCGAATTTGGCCGCGTGGTCGATGATTGCCGCCAAAGCGGGGGCAAATAGCACCGCCAAGGAGGCGAAAAGCGCCCCTGCGAATCAGGCCTTCACCGGCAAAATTGTGGATAAGGACCGGCGGCCATCCGGCGCGTAATCTGCCCCGCCACAGCAGGCCCGAAACATCGGGATTCGACGCGCCCAAGCCCCCTTGAAGGCCGCGAGTGTGACAGCAAAATTTTTGCGATCAAGTCTTGTTGTGCTTTCAAAAATGGGGAACCTTCCGTTCTAGGGAATGGGTGAAAGCGTCGCCCGCCCCGTCGTTCAGATCTTGCCATGCAGGGTTGGTCCGCTGCCGGCAGGAGACGTGCGGCTCCCTATGGCTCTAAGCGCGAAAGGAGGTGATCCGATGTCTCATGGTTCAGCAGAGAGGTCGGCATTGCGCATCGCGGAGCATTATCGCTAAAAAGTGGACGTTTAAGCGATAGAGGCTCTACGGGCGGCACTTTCCGGCCGCTGACCATGCGAAAGCCTGCGCTGATCCTTTACAGGGTTACGCGCAGGCTTTCTCTTTTGGGGGTAGGCTCTTTAGGGGGCACGCTCTTTTGCGGGTAACGCTGATCCCCGCCGCGCTATGCGCAAAATGGCTCACGCAAACATCTGGACCGGCCGATCAAATTGCCGCAAGAAGCCGGCGTAGCCCGCGCCGCTGCACCTGCGGGGCGCGTTTTTAAATTACATTTAGGTTGAACTGCGCGCAACTTTCGTTCAAAGGGCTCGCATCCAACCCCAAGGAGTCGAATCCCATGGCGACCATCGCCGAAGCCCCGCTTTCCTTCGCCAGCCTGCCCCACCCCGCCCCGACACCGGCGGATGTGCGCGCCAGCATTCTGGCCAACCCCGGCTTTGGCACGCAATTTACCGATCACATGGTGGTGATCGAATGGACCGAGGGACAGGGCTGGCACGATGCCACCTTGGGCCCGCGCGGCCCTATCGCGCTCGATCCGGCCGCCAGCGTGCTGCATTATGCGCAGGAGATCTTTGAAGGCTTGAAGGCCTATGCCCATGCCGATGGCTCGGTGGCCCTGTTCCGCCCCGAAGCCAATGCGCAGCGCTTCAACGCCAGCGCACAGCGTCTGGCCATGCCCGAATTGCCGGAGGAATTGTTCGTCGAGGCGGTGAAGCGCCTGGTGCTGGCCGACCGCGAGTGGATCCCCGCACAGGAAGGCGCCTCGCTCTACCTGCGCCCCTTCATGATCGCCACCGAGGCGTTTCTGGGCGTGCGCGCGGCCAAGCAGTATAAGTTCATCGTCATCGCCAGCCCCGCAGGCAATTATTTCAAGAGCGGCGCCCCCGCCGTGTCGATCTGGGTTTCGGACTATACTCGCGCGGCGCCGGGCGGCACGGGCGCGGCCAAATGCGGCGGCAATTATGCGGCCAGTCTGGTGCCCACCGCCGAAGCCTTTGCACGCGGCCATGATCAGGTGCTGTTCCTTGACGCGGCAGAGCATAAATGGGTCGAAGAACTGGGCGGCATGAACCTGTTCTTCGGCTTTGAGGATGGCAGCCTGCTGACCCCGCCGCTGGCCGGTACGATCCTGCCCGGCATCACCCGCGCCAGCCTGATCCAATTGGCCCGCGAGGAAGGCCTGACCGTGCGCGAGGAACGCTATAGCATCGACCAGTGGCGCGAGGATGCCGCCTCGGGCCGCCTGCTGGAAACTTTCGCTTGCGGCACGGCCGCGGTGGTGACGCCGGTGGGCAAGGTCGCCTCGCCCGATGGCAGCAGCTTTACTATCGGCAGCGGCGGCCCCGGCCAGACCACGGCCAAGCTGAAGGACCGTCTGGTGGCCATCCAGCGCGGTCAGGCGCCCGATCCGCATGGCTGGGTGGTGAAGATCGCCTGAGCCTTGGGCAAAACGTAAAACGGGAAAAGGGGGCCGCAACGCCCCCTTTTTTTGTTCATGCCCCTGTCCACCCTGCGGGCAAGCAAAGCTTTGTTGCCCTTGGCCAACACATTCTTGTGCCCCGCGACTGGCAGCAAAGGCTGCCCCACCCTATCTTTCTGCTTGCCCTCCCCCGCTGATGCGCCAAAATAGGATGCATCACATACAATCTGTATGGACCCCATGAGAGCAGGAGCCGAAAGATGACCGACACCTATACCCCGCCCGCCATATGGACATGGGACAAGGCCAATGGCGGCCAGTTCGCCAATATCAACCGCCCCACCGCCGGTGCCCAGCGCGAAGTGGCGCTGCCCGTGGGCGAACATGCTTTCCAGCTCTATTCGCTGGCCACGCCCAATGGGCAAAAAGTGACGATCATGTTCGAGGAACTGCTGGCCGCCGGTTTCAGCGAAGCCGAATATGACGCATGGTTTATCGACATTGGCGCGGGCGATCAGTTCGGTTCGGGTTTTGTCGACATCAACCCCAATTCCAAAATCCCCGCCCTGCTCGACCGCAGCGGAGCCGAGCCGGTGCGCGTGTTTGAATCGGGCGCGATCCTGATGCATCTGGCCGAAAAATTCGGCGCCTTCCTGCCCGCCAGCGGCCCCGCCCGCACCGAAACCATCAGTTGGCTGATGTGGCAAATGGGCAGCGCGCCCTTCATGGGCGGCGGCTTTGGCCATTTCTATCACTATGCGCCGGTGAAGATCGAATATGCCATCAACCGCTATGCGATGGAAACCAAGCGCCTGTTCGACGTGGCCAACAACCGTCTGGCGCAAAGCCGTTTCCTGGGCGGGGAGGATTATTCCATCGCCGATATCGCCGCCTATACATGGATGGGCAATCTCTATCGCGGCGAGGCCTATGGCGAAGCCAAGGCTTTCCTGACGCTGGATGAATATGAGCATGTGGGCCGCTGGGTGGGCGAGATTGACGCGCGTCCGGCGGTCAAGCGTGGCCGTCTGGTCAACAATCGCAAGGGCCTGATCGAGCGCCATAGCGCCGAGGATTTCGCCACTCTGCCGCCCGAATTGCTGGGCGATGTGGTACGCGGCTTCTAAGGCCTTTGCCCAAGGGGGCGGAAAATTGAGGCTTTATGCAAATTGCCTCTTTTCATCCGCCCCCAATCGGGCTAAGCGCCTCCTCCCGACCGGAAGGTTGGCGGCGAGACAATCGCCATGCTGGGGCGTAGCCAAGCGGTAAGGCAGCGGTTTTTGGTACCGCCATGCGGAGGTTCGAATCCTCCCGCCCCAGCCATTTCCTTATTATCGTTGAAAATCAATTTGATAGACGAAAATCCCCAGTCCGTGTGTGACCGGTCTGTGTCACTGTCACAACCGCGAAAAACCGGCTGCTTATCGCCGAATTAGATGCAACCTAGTTAGGAGCAAAGTCCCACGCCTTGCAGGCGAAGCAGCGCTTTGCCGCGCCGTTTTGTAAGCCCCAGTTTGAGCGCGATTCGCATCAACCTGACTACCGGGTGTTGAGTTGCGCTGAGAATTGACCCGGGAGGGGCGTAAATTTTCACTGAGAATTGACCCATGCTTTCCTCGCCTCCGGCTGACAGTCGGGAGGCATCGGAGTGATCGACATGGACCTACTCAGTGTGATCCGCCGCTGGCACTTTCGCCAAGGCATTCCCATTCGCGAGATCAAGCTGCGTACCGGCTTGTCGCGCAACACGATCCGCAAATATCTTCGCGCCGACGCGGTAGAGCCGGTGTTCAAAGTGCCAGATCGACCAAGTAAGCTGGACCCGTTTGCCGAGAAACTGACAGGTTGGCTACGGGTGGAGGCGGGCAAATCGCGCAAGCAGAAGCGGACAGCCAAGCAGCT
>NZ_SACO01000010.1 GCF_004005905.1 Novosphingobium umbonatum | reverse complement strand
CTCCCGTAGGAGTCTGGGCCGTGTCTCAGTCCCAGTGTGGCTGATCATCCTCTCAGACCAGCTAAGGATCGTCGGCTTGGTAGGCCTTTACCCCACCAACTACCTAATCCTACGCGGGCTCATCCCTTGCCGATAAATCTTTGGTCTTGCGACATCATCCGGTATTAGCAGTCATTTCTAACTGTTATTCCGAAGCAAGGGGCAGATTCCCACGCGTTACGCACCCGTGCGCCACTAAGCCCCGAAGGACTTCGTTCGACTTGCATGTGTTAGGCATGCCGCCAGCGTTCGTTCTGAGCCAGGATCAAACTCTCAAGTTAGGTCCAGTCTCACAAACAGCACAGTGTCTAAACACTGCCATCTGACGTAAAACTAATTCAGGGGTCATTCACCCTGCACATATCTAAACGTATGGTTACGTCAGGACATGCTAAAGGTGACGACTATTTTAAACTACATACCCGAGCCCTGAAGCCCCGGATGCAGACGCCGTCGCCCACATGTCCCTTCATCTTTCATCAACAATGTCAAAGAGCTCAAAACATAATACCGGCTAACATACACCCCTGATCCTTCGATCAAGAGCTGCATATCAACCAACTATGCCTGTAACCATCCCATGCAGCTGTCAAAGCCACCGATCCGGTCCGGCGCCTCTAAGCACCTACATCGATTCGGTCAACCTTTTTCAGCGAGGAAAATGCAAAAAACTTCATTTTTATGACGAAATCCAGCAAAACCGGCACTTCCACGCCAACATCAAAAACCCAAAGGCCGCTTCTCGCGGATCAAATCGACCAGCAGGCGCAGACCCAGCGGCAAATGGCGCCGCCCTGGGTAGTAAAGATGCAGCGCAGGGCCCGACGCGATCCAGTCCTCCAGCACCGACTGCAATCGTCCGGCGGCCAGATCGTCGGCCACGCTGGCCTTCGCCGTGTAGACCAAACCCGCCCCACCCAGCGCCAGACTGATCGCCAGACCGCCGGAATTATGCGTGATGCTACCCGGCACCGCCAAAGTGATCACCTCGCCCCCGCGCTCGAACTCCCAGCGATAGATCCGGTCATCCCCCAATCGCACCTGCAAACAGCGATGGCGTGCTAGATCATGCGGATGCTCCGGCACGCCATGTTCGGCCAGATAGGACGGCGATGCGGCCACCACCCATTCCACATCCGCGCTCAACCTTTGCGCGATCATGTCATCGGGCACCGTCCCGCCAAACCGGATGCCCGCATCAAACCCGTCGTCAAACACATCCAGCAACCGGTTGTCGACGCTGATATCCAGCTCGATATCCGGCCAACGCCGGTTGAACTCCGGCAAGACCGGCGCCAGCAGCCATTGCGCGGCCACATCGGGCACATTGATACGGATCCGCCCGCGCGGCACATCACGATAGCGGTTGAGCACATCTTCCGCCCCCAACACGGCGGCAAAAGGCTCCTCCAGCGCCGCCTGCAAATCCTCGCCCGCCGCGCTCAGCGTCACCGAACGGTTGGTGCGGTTGACCAGCCTCACCCCCATCCGCTCCTCCAGCCCTTTCAACGCATGGCTGAGCGCCGAGGCGCTAACCCCCAGCGCCAGCCCCGCCTGCCGGAAATTGCGATGGCGGGCTATGGCCAGAAAGGCGGCCAGATCGGCAAGGTCGGTTCGGTTAAAAGCCATAGGGCATCATAGCCAGATTACCCCGCCCCAACACAACACTATAATGAACATAATTCATGATGCGACGCGCCCCGCTCATGCTAGACCTTGCGCAAAATATTCTAGGAGTCCCCCATCCATGATCGAATTGACCATCAACGGGCAGCAGCAGCGCCTCGATGCCGAAGGGGACACGCCCCTGCTCTGGGTGCTGCGCGATGATCTGGGCATGACCGGCACCAAATATGGCTGCGGCGTGGCGCAATGCGGCGCCTGTTCGGTGCTGGTGGATGGCACGGTGATGCGCTCTTGCGTCACCCCGCTCGAAGCGGTGGCCGGACGCCAGATCACCACGATCGAGGCGGTAGAGAAAGACCCCGTCGGCTCGCGCGTGGTGGAGGCTTGGGTCAAGCATCAGGTCGCCCAATGCGGCTATTGCCAGTCGGGCCAGGTGATGGCCGCCACCTCGCTGCTGAAACAAAGCGCCCATCCCAAGGATGACGAGATCGAGGCGGCCATGACCAACCTGTGCCGCTGCGGCACCTATAATGCGATCAAGGCCGCTGTCCGCGATGTGGCATCTCAGGGAGGGAAAGCATGAACCAGATGGTCAAGCTGCCAGAGGTCCCCTTGGGCGATCCGGTCAATGTATCGCGCCGCGGCTTTATAACCGGCGCGGCCACGGGCGCTTTGGTGCTGGGCTTTGGCCTGCCCGTGGGCGAGGCGCGTGCGCAAGGCGCGGCCAAGATCGCGCCGGGCACGCGGGTTCCGGCCTTTCTGGAAATCCGCCCCGACAATTCGATCCGCCTGTTGAGCCCCTTCATGGAAGGCGGCCAAGGCATCTGGACCGCCATGGCCCAGATCGTGGGCGAGGAACTCGACGCCGATCCTTCCAGCTTCACAGTGGAAAACGCCCCCGCAGGGCCGGATTATCTGGTGGTCTTTGGCCAGATGCGCATCACCGGCGGCTCCTTCTCGGTGCGCTCCTCCTATGACACGATGCGCAAACTGGGCGCCAGCGGTCGCGCCATGCTGTTGCAGGCCGGCGCCAAGAAACTGGGCGTGCCACTGGCGGAACTGACCACAGAGCCGGGCCGCGTGCTGCACAAGGCCTCTGGCCGCAGCGCCACCTATGGCGAGCTGGCCCCCCATGCGCTGGACCTGCCCGCGCCCGCGCCTGCGCAAATCACCCTGCGCGATCCCAAGACCTTCCGCTGGATCGGCAAGCGTCAGGCCCGTCTGGATATTCGCGCCAAATCCACCGGCAAGGCGCAATTCTCCATCGACACCAAGGTGGATGGCATGTTGCACGCCGCCGTGCAGCACGCGCCGCGCCTTGGCCTGCTGGTGGGCAAGGTGACCAATGAGGCCGAGATCAAGGCCATGAAGGGCGTGCATTCGGTGCATGTGCTCGATGGCGCGCTGGCGGTTGTCGCCCCGCGCTATTGGCATGCCCGCCGCGCGGTGGAAGCGGCCAAGGTGGAATGGGTGGCCTCGACCGCGCCGACCTATCGCCCGATGCCTGCCGATTTTTCCACCGAGGCCTTTGCCAAGCAACTGGCCACCACACAGGGCAAGGAAGAAGTGGCCGAGGCCGCCGGCGATATGGCAGCGGCTTTCGCCTCGGCCAAGGTCACGCTGAGCGCGACCTATAACAGCCAATATCTCAACCACGCCCAGCTAGAGCCCCCTTCGGCCACCGCGCGTTTCAACGGTGATGGCACGCTGGACCTGTGGCTGCCCAATCAGGCGCCGGAAATGTTTCAGGCCGAAGCCGCCAAAGTGGCGGGCATCGCGCCCGAAAAGGTCAAGATCCACTCGCCGCTGCTGGGCGGCTTCTTTGGCCGCCATTTCATCTATCCGCATGGCACGCCCTATCCGCAGGCGATTGAACTGGCCCGCCGTATCGGCGCGCCGGTCAAGCTGATCTGGAGCCGCGAAGAGGAATTCCTGCGCGATCCGCTGCGCCCGATGGCGGCGGTGCGTTTCCGCGCGGCGCTGGATGCCAAGGGGCTGCCCACCGCGATCGAGGCGGTCAGCATCACCGAAGGCCCCACCGAAGGCATTGCCGACAAGCGCGGCCCCAAGCTGGACGATTCCGCCTTGGAAGGCATCACCGGCAAGAAATACGCCATCCCCAACAAGCGCATTGCCCAGATCTTTGTCAAAAGCCCCACCACTTTGGCCTATTGGCGTTCGGTGGGCAATTCGATGAATGATTTCTTCTATGAAACCTTCCTCGACGAAGTGGCGGATAAGGGCGGGCAAGACCCCTATGCGCTGCGCCTGCATCTGCTGGAGGGCAATGCGCGGCTGACCAATCTGCTGAAAGCCGTGGTCGATCTGGCGGGCGGGTGGAAGCCCGGCCCCTTCACCGCGCCCGATGGCAGCAAGCGCGCGCGCGGCCTTGGCATGGCCTCGCCCTTTGGCACGGAAACCGCGGCCATGGCCGAGGTTTCCATCGTCGACGGGCAGGTGAAAGTGCATGATGTTTGGCAGGCGGTTGATCCGGGCAGCATCGTCAACCCCGCCATCATCGAGGCGCAGGTCAATTCCGCCGTGGCGCTGGGCCTGTCGCAGGTTCTGGTCGAACAGGCGGTGTATAAGGACGGGTTGCGCGAGGCGCGCAATTTCGACGGCTATAGCGTGTTGCGGCCCGACATGATGCCCCGCGTGCATGTCCGCATCGTGGAAAGCGGCGCCCCCATGGGCGGCATTGGCGAACCCGGTCTGCCCGCTGTGCCGCCTGCCGTGGCCAATGCGGTCTCGCGCCTGCTGGGCAAGCGGATGCGCAAGATGCCTTTGGGCCAGATCGCCTAAACCGCGCGTTTAACGGCGCAATTCGGGCGCGGTGGAGGTCTTCGGGCCTCTGCCGCGCCTTTTGTTTGGGCACCTGCCTGTTGCGGCAAAACCACAGGGCGGGGCAAAGCTGCCCAAAGGGGTAAGTCCCCCGCTTGCAGCAACCCTTATGTTATGTATCATAACAGCATCACAAGGCGTCGGGACTCATCGGCGCCACCCCCAAGAGGATGCTACTATGACCAAAACATGGGTCCGCCCTGTCCTGCTCGGCCTGATGCTGTCCGGTTCGCTTTCCGCCACCGCTCTGGCCCAAAATGCCGATAAAGAGATCAAGGACATTGTCGTCACGGCCCAGCGCCGCAGCGAGAATGTGCAGAACGTCAACATCGCCGTCACCGCGCTTTCGGGCGATACGCTGACCGAAAAGCGCGTCACCCGCGCGATTGACCTGCAAACCGCCGCGCCGGGCCTGACCATTTCGCGCTCGGGCGTCACCGACAGCTTCAACATTCGCGGCATCGGTCTGGCCTCGGGCTCGCCGCAGGTGACCAATGGCGTGGCCACCTATATTGACGGCGTGTTCCAGCCCCCCATCGTGTCCAACGGCCAGTTCTATGACATGGCCGGCGCCGAAGTGCTGCGCGGGCCGCAGGGCACCTTGTCGGGGGCCAATTCCACCGGCGGCGCGGTTTACCTGACCACCCAGCGCCCGCAACTGGGCAAGCTGGGCGGCTATGTCGCGGCCAATTATGGCAATTACAACAATGTGGGCATCAATGGCGCGCTGAACCTGCCGGTGGGCGAAAAGCTGGCCATCCGCGCCTCGGGCCTGTTCAACCAGCATGACGCATGGTTCAAGGACACCGGCCCCGCCAACAACCAGCCCGAACGTCTGGCCGAAGTGGATGGCCGCATTCAGGCGCTTTACAAATCCAACGGTTTTCAGGCCAACCTGAAGGTGGAAGCCACCCAGCGCAAGACCGGCGGCTTTGCCCTGCAACCGATCAACACGCTGCTCGCCACCAACCCCTATGTGGCCGGTCGCACCAATGCCCCGTGGACGGTCAATTTCGACACGGCCACCTCCAATTTCGAGCGCGCCTTCGCCACCGTGCTGGAAATGAAATATGAATTTGCCGGTGGCCTGACCCTGCGCTCGCTCACCGCCTATCAGAACAAGCGTCTGGCCGCGGTCAGCGATACCGATGCCACCGCTGTGTCCGGCCGCAATGCGCTGGCCGGTGGCAACAATGTGCGCGAGCGCGTTTACAGTCAGGAAATCAACATCATCTCGCCCGATACGGGCAAGTTCAAATATGTGATCGGCGGCTATTTCCAACGCAACAAGGTGGACCTGCGCAACTGGAACTGGAGCTTTAACCGCACCACCAACGTCGGCGGCTACACCACCCTGCCCCATCCCAACACCAGCAAGCTGCTGCTGGGCACCTTTGCGCAGGGCACTTATCAGCTGACCGACAAGCTCTCGGTGGATGCGGGCCTGCGCTATTCGCGCTTTACGGTGAACGGGTTTAACGCCGTTTACAGCGCGGCGGCCGGTTCCACCATCGACATGATCATCGGCGATCCGCCGGTGGGCGCCACTGTGCTGGCCCCGCAGACCGGCCATGAAAGCGATGGCCGCGCCACTGGCAAGCTGGCGCTGAACTACAAGCCCGATGCCGATAATCTGGTCTATGCCTTTGTGGCACGCGGTTACAAGAATGGCGGCATCAACCCGCCCACCGGCACTTTCGCCCCCGAAACCGTGATGGATTATGAAGCGGGCTGGAAATCCACCCTGTTCAACCGCCACCTGCGCACGCAGATCGGCGCGTTCTATATGAAGTATAACAATTTCCAGATGGACGTGACCAATCCTGTCACCGGCCAGAATGGCGTGGTCAATCTGGCCAATTCGGAAATCAAGGGCTTTGAAGCCAGTTTTCAGGCCAAGGTCGATGCCCTGTCGCTCGATGGCGGCCTGTCCTATGTGGATAGCAGCCTTTCGGGCTTCACCCTGATCAACAAATGGCTGGTGCCCGCCGCCTTCAACGGCTTCCCGCAGTGCAATGGCAGCAATTCGGCGCGCTGCTATCCTGATTATGCCAGCGCCAGCATGACCACCAATGGTGGCTCCAACCTCTATAGCCCGAAATGGACGTGGAACCTCTCGGCCGCCTATCGCATTCAGGCTAGCGAGGATGTGACCATCACCCCGCGCATCGGCTATGCCTATGTCGGCTCGCAATGGGCCTATCCCACCTATCAGGCCAGCACCGATCTGATCGCCGCGCGCGGCCTGTGGCAGGGCAGCATCACGCTGGACAAGGGCACGTGGAAGGCCGAAGTCTATGGCACCAATCTGGCCAACAAATTCTATGTCGCGGGCCAGAGCGGGCGCAACGAGCTGTATGGCGCGCCGCGTGAATATGGCGTTCGCGTGTCGAAGAAGTTCTGATCAAAGGCAAAAGGCTTCCGGCGGGCGTGATGCTCGCCGGAAACCGCCTGTTACGGGCACCCCTAAGGGCACCAGAGTGCGCGCAGCACCGGCACCAGATCATCGCGCAAATGTTCGGGCACGGCGGCGTAAATCCGCTCCTCCTGGGCTGCAAACACCGCCTCGATCTGCGCGACCAAGGCGCTCCCCTCCTCGCTCAGCCGCAGACATTGCACCCGCCCCACGCCCTTGGTGGTGACCAACAAGCCGCGGTTGATAAAGCGATGGATCACCGGATTGAGATTGGGCCGCTGGATCGAGAGCATCCGCCCGCATTCGGCCTGCGAGATCCCCGGATTATGCCCGATCAGCACCAGAATCGACGCCTCGGACACGCCCACGCCCAAGGGTTCGAGATATTGCGCCAATTGCGCCAAACGCGCGCTGGCCGCGCGGCGCAAGAGATAACCGGGGAAATTCAGAAACGGATTATCCATCACCACCTCGAAACGGCCAGCGGCACGACCGGCCTTGCCCAACCTGCATGACACAAATTGCGACAGGTGGGGGGCTAGCACAAGGGCTACTGATTTTGCATAAACGCTATGAATCATCACATAATTCGGGAGAGCAAACCATGGTAATGCGCAAAAGGCTTCCCTTCCTGTTGGGCGCGGCGCTGACCACAGGCGCCATGCTGGTGGCCCAACCTGCCGCCGCCGCCACACGCGCGGCCGCGCCGCTATCCTGCGAAGGCTTGGCCAAGGCGGCGATGCCCGATGCCAGCACGACGATCACTTTGGCCGCGCTGCGCCCCGCAACCCCTGCCGAACAACGCGCCGCCAATGACCCGCGCCCCTTCCCGCCTGCCCCCGCCATGCCTGCCCATTGCGAAATCATCGGCAAGCTGCAGGAACGCCAAGGCGCCAATGGCCAGACCTATGCCATCAAATTCCACCTGCGCCTGCCGGTGGCATGGAATGGCCGCTTCCTGTTTCAGGGCGGCGGTGGCTCGGATGGTTTTCTGGGCGATGCCACGGGCGGCTTTTCCAGCCAACCGGGGGTGACTGCACTGGCGAAAGGCTATGCGGTGGTGTCCTCCGATTCCGGCCATGACAATGCGGTCAACAACGATCCTGCGCGTCAGGGCGTGGTCACTTTCGGCCATGACGCCATCGCCCGCCACAATTACGGCTTTGGCTATATCGGCCCCGTGGCGCAGGCAGGCCGCGCGCTGATCCGTGCCCATTATGGCCGCGCGCCCGCTTTCACCTATTTCGTCGGCGGGTCCAAGGGCGGACAAGAGGCCATGATGGCCGTCCAGCGCTTCCCCAGCCTGTTTGACGCGGCGCTGATCGGCTATCCCGGTTTCCACCTTGCCCATGCCTCCATCGCGCAATTGTGGGACGGGCAGGCCTTTGCCAGCGTGGCCAAGGCCATGGGCCAGATCGGCGCCGACGGGCAGCCTTTGGTCAACAAGGCGATGAGCGACGAGG
Source organism: Novosphingobium umbonatum (assembly GCF_004005905.1). GTDB lineage: Bacteria > Pseudomonadota > Alphaproteobacteria > Sphingomonadales > Sphingomonadaceae > Novosphingobium > Novosphingobium umbonatum. The sequence continues at coordinate 140,646 of NZ_SACO01000010.1, read as the reverse complement.
ATATCCTGCTGGCCCAAGGCGCGATCCTTGCCGCCTGCGACGGGCTGGATGGCACGGTGGATGGCATGGTGGAACATTTCACCGCCTGCACCACCGCCCGCGTCATGCCCGCCTTCGCCAAGATCACCTGTGCCGGCGATGATCCCGCGCAAAAGACCGCCACCTGCCTGCTGCCGATGCAGGTGGCCGCGCTGCGCCGCGTGATGGGCGGGCCGCAGACCAAGGATGGCAAGCCAATCTATTCCGACTGGGCATGGGACGCGGGGATCGGCGCCAAGACCGCTTCTGGCGTGACGCAGGGCTGGCGGATCTGGAAAATGGGTGGCTATGCCTCGGCGGTGAACAATGGCGCACTGATCCGGCTTGGTGCGCCCAGCAATTCCGCCGTGTTCCGCTCGCCCCCGCTGGAGGTGGCCGAGGATGTCTCCTCGCTCACCCGCTATGCTTTGGCTGCGGATATGGACGAGGCCTATGCCGCCGCCCATGTCAAATGGGGTGCGCTGGGTGAAGCTTCGGTCGATTTCATGCATGCCGATGCCACCGACCTGTCACCCTTCACGCGGCGTGGGGGCAAGATCATCCTGTTCCACGGGGTGAGCGATCCGGTGTTTTCGATTAACGACACAATGCGCTGGCTGGACGCGGTCAACGCCCGCGAACAGGGCAAGGCGGGGCGTTTCATCCAGTTCTATGCCGTACCCGGCATGAACCATGGCCGTGGCGGCCCCGCGACCGACCGGTTCGACCTGTTCTCGCAATTGGTGGCGTGGCGCGAAAAGGGCGTTGCACCCAAGGAAGTCGTCGCCACCGCTGGCGAGGATACGCCTTGGCCGGGCCGTACCCGCCTGCTCTGCCCCTATCCCCAACGCCCGCATCGCATTAGCGGTGACAGCGAAAAAGCGGGCGCCTTCCGCTGCCAGTAACAGAACCGGAGTGCCCGCTGCGGATGACGTGGCGGGCATAGGGCACCAGAGGGCCGGAAAGGCCGCTGCGCTACATCGATGGAAGGAATGGAGCGGGTATCGGGAATCGAACCCGAATAGCCAGCTTGGAAGGCTGGAGCTTTACCACTAAGCTATACCCGCGCACGGCTTTTCGCCGGTGAGGGAAATGCCCCTGCCATGACAGGCGGGTTTCGTCAAGCCAGTCTAAACCGCTTTAATGTCCGGCAAAGGCCATCACCGCCTGCACCGGCACGCCCGCCTCGCGCAATTTCTCCGCCCCGCCCAGATCGGGCAGGTCGATCACGAACAGCGCCTGCGCCACCTCGCCCCCTGCGCGGCGCAGCAATTGCACCGCCGCCAGCGCCGTGCCGCCCGTGGCGATCAGGTCATCGACCACCACCACCCGCTGCCCCGCGCCCACGGCATCGGGGTCAACCTCCAGCCTATCCGTGCCATATTCCAGCGCATAATCCACCGCCAGCACCGGCACGGGCAGCTTGCCCGGCTTGCGCACCGGAATGAAGGGCAGCGCCAGTTTCGCCGCCACCGCCGCGCCAAAGATGAAGCCGCGCGCCTCCATGCCCGCAATCGCCTGCGCGCCTGCCGCCTGCGCCCGCTCGGCCAGCATCGCCACACAGGCAGCAAAGCCCTCGCCATGGCCGATCAGCGTGGTGATGTCGCGGAACTCGATCCCCGGCTTGGGGAAATCGGGAATGGTGCGGATCAGGCTTTTGAGCGCGTCTGGAGTCATGCCCGCGCCCATAGCCAGCACGCGCGCGATGCGCAAACAAAACACCCCCCGCATGGGCATCCATGCGAGGGGCGCTTTGTTGGCGTCAGGCTTGGAAGGCGCTTAGTGCCCCTTCTTGCCCGCCCATACCGTGCGGTAAGCCATATAGGCCAGCGCCGTGGCAAACAGCAGGAAGCCAATCACCGGCCAACCGGTCTGGTTGCGCTTTTCCAGCTTGGGTTCAGCCGTCCACATCAGGAAGGCCGACACGTCCTGCGCCATCTGGTCCACGGTGGCCTTGGTGCCATCGGCATAGGTCACCTGACCATCGGACACCAGCGGTGCGGGCATGGCGATGTTGAGATTGGCGAAATAGGGGTTGAAGAACAAGCCGTCGGGCGTCTTGGCTTCGGGGAACTTCTTGAGCAGTTCCTCACCCTTTTCGTTCTTGTAACCCGCCTGATCGGCATAGCCGGTCAGCAGCGAGTAAATATAGGCCGGACCGCCATGGCGAGCCTTGGCCACCAGCGACAGGTCGGGCGGGCTGCCAGCGCCGCCATAGACCACCGGCGGGAAATGATCCTTGGGCTGGCCAGGGTTCATTTTCACCTCGCCCGTGGCGGGGTTATAGGCGGGGATCTGGGCCTTGGCGGCAATCGCCTTTACCTCGGCCTCATTATAACCCAGCGCGGCTAGATCGCGATAGGCCACGTGCTTCAAGGCATGGCAGGTCGCGCAAACCTCGGAATAGACCTGAAAGCCGCGCTGAAGCTGCTGGCGGTCGAAAGTGCCAAAGGGACCATCGCTCGACAGATGCAGCGGTTTGGGATGCTCGTGGAAGCTGGCCTCCACCGTCTTGGGCGTGGGTTCGCTAATATAGCTCACCGCGCCCTTGCCGGCCGACCAGAGCAGCGCCAGCGAGAAGAAGGCGCCAGCGAGAAGGGAGAAGATGCGGATCATGATGTCTTTCCTATCCTCGCTCTTTATTCGGCCGGAGCCACGGTTGCAGCGTCATCCTTGCCCAACACGCTTTCCGTGATGGAGAAAGGCAGCGGCAGCGGCTTTTCGATCATCGAAACGATCGGCAGCACGATGAAGAAATGGGCGAAGTAATAGAGCGCCGCGATCTGGCTGATGATCACATAGGGTTCTTCGGCAGGCGAACCGCCGCAATAGCCCAGCACCGCCACGTCCACCACCAGCAGCCAGAAGAACTTCTTGAAAGTGGGGCGGAAATGGCCCGAACGCACCGGCGAGTTATCCAGCCAGGGCAGCAGGAACCACACGAGGATCGAGCTGAACATCGCCAGCACGCCCAGCAGCTTGGCGGGGATGAACAGGAAATCCTGCGTAAAGGCGCGAAGGATGGCGTAGAAGGGCCAGAAATACCATTCGGGCACGATATGCGCAGGGGTCTGCATCGGGTTGGCCGGAATGTAATTGTCCGGATGACCCAGCGCATTGGGCGCAAAGAACACCATGGCGCAATAGAAGATCAGGAACACGCCCAAGCCGAAACCGTCCTTGGCCGTGTAATAGGGGTGGAAGGGAACCGTGTCCGATTCCTGCTTCACTTCGACGCCCGTGGGATTGGTCGAACCGGGGATATGCAGCGCCCAGATATGCAGGATCACCACGCCCAGAATGACGAAGGGCAGCAGGAAGTGCAGGCTGAAAAAGCGGTTGAGCGCAGCCTGATCAGGCGCGAAACCACCCAGCAACCACGTCTGGATCGGCTCACCCACCAAGGGAATCGCGCCGAACAGGCCGGTGATCACCTTGGCGCCCCAATAGGACATCTGTCCCCAGGGCAGCACATAGCCCATGAAAGCGGTGGCCATCATCAGCAGGAAGATCAGCACGCCGATCAACCAGATCATCTCGCGCGGGGCTTTATACGAACCGTAGAAGAAGCCGCGGAAAATGTGGAAATAGACCACCACAAAGAAGGCCGAGGCGCCATTGGCATGGGCATAGCGCAGCAGCCAGCCCCAGTTCACATCGCGCATGATATGTTCGGTAGAATCAAAAGCGACGCCAGTGTTGGCTGCATAATGCATCGCCAGCACCACGCCGGTGATGATCTGGATCATCAGGCAGACGCCGGCCAGCACACCGAAATTATACATGTAATTCAGGTTGCGCGGCACGGGATAGCCCGCACCCACCGCGTTAAAGACGAAACGCGGCAAAGGCAGCTTTTCGTCCAGCCACACCATCGCCGGGTGGCTCGGCTTATATTCATTGGCCCAGGGAAAGCTCATGGCGTCGTCCTCAACCGATCTTCACGACTGTGTCGGAGGTGAATTCATAAGGCGGCACTTCCAGATTCTTGGGAGCGGGGCCTTTGCGGATGCGGGCGGCGGTATCGTAAACCGAACCATGGCAGGGGCAGAAATAGCCGCCAAACTCGCCCTTCACTTCACCTTCACCGGTGCCCAAAGGCACACAGCCCAGATGGGTGCAGACGCCCATGGTGATCAGCCATTCTTCCTTGCCCTTCTTGGTGCGGTCTTCCAGACTTTGCGGATCGCGCAAAGAGTCGACCGGCACAGCTTTCGCCTCGGCAATTTCCTTGGGCGTAAGACGGCGGACAAACACCGGCTGTTTGCGGAACACGGCCTTGATAGCCTGCCCGGGCTGAATCGAACCAATGTCCAATTCGGTCGAGCTTTCGGCCAGAACGTCCGCCGAAGGCGCCATCTGGCTGACCAGCGGGATCAGGACGCTGGCTGCGCCTACCCCTGCCGCGCTGGTGGCGGCGACATAAATGAAATCCCGCCGACGCACACCGTCTCCGGACTCCGGTCCGGATTGTGCGGGATTATCAGCAACAGCAGTGTCTGTCATGGTTGCCCCTTGCCTTGCACCAAATCACTTCTGCGGGCCGCAGAAACGTCAATGCCCATTATTTTGAAAGCAGGTAACTCAGGTATCCCCTCGTCCCACACTCTCCTACGAAACGCTCCATAGGGTTGTGGGCTTTTTTGGGATTGATAAACATCAAAACCGCCCCTGCCAACCGCCTTTTTCTCTGCCCTTTTCCGCCGCACCGCAACAAGTTCCTTGGAACTAGACGCTTATGGCAGGCCAATCAGGCTGATCTGGCGGCCGTAATCGGGCTCTGCGCGATGGGTAGAGCGGCGGAAGGAGTAGAATCGATCCGGCGCCGCATAAGTGTCCAAACCCAGCCTTTCGATACGCCCGATTGCGGATTCCGCCAGTCGGACAGACACATAGGCTTCCAGATCAAACTGCCAGCGCCCCTCTCGCCCCGCCACGAAATGCATGGCGCGGGCGCTGTCCTGCGCCAGAAAGCGGTCACGAAAGGCCTCGTCCACCTCATAGCTCGCTTGTGCAATACAGGGGCCGATGGCGGCGCAAATATCCTCGCGGCGGGCGCCTAAACGCTCCATCGCGGATATGGTTTCTTCGCAGATGCCACCAAAGGCGCCTTTCCACCCCGCATGGGCCGCGCCCACCACGCCCGCCTGCACATCAGCAAACAGCACCGGCGCGCAATCGGCGGTCAGAATCCCCAGCACCAGCCCGCGCCGGTTGGTGACCAGAGCATCGGCATGGGGGCGGGCATCATCCGCCCATTCCCCCGCCTCGACGCAAAGCGCGGAATGCACCTGATAGCAGGTGACGAGCCGCGCATCGGGCAAAACAGCCGCCGCCGCCCGCCGCCGATTCTCCGCCACCGCCGCCGGATCATCCGCGCTGCCAAGGCCGACATTCAGCCCCGCGACCAATCCGGTCGACACGCCCCCGCGCCGCCCCAGAAAGCCATGGGGCAGGCCGTTCAACGCCTCGGCACGGATGACCTCGACAGCAGCCTCAACCAAGGCTCTTGCTCGCCTGTTCAAACGTGTCCTTCGACAGGCCTGCCGCCGCGACAATCCGCTCCAGCTGCGCCTTCATCAGCCCCGCGCGCACCGGCTCGATCCGGCGCCAACGGCCCAAGGCAGGCACGAAACGCGCCGCCGTCTGGGCATTGATCGGGTCCAGCGCCAGAATCAGATCACCGATCAGGCGATAGCCCTCGCCGCTGGCATGGTGGAACCCGCCGGGATTGACCGCCAGCGCCATATAGAGCGAGCGCACGCGGTTGGGGTTCTGCATGGTGAAATCGGGATGTTCGGCCAAGGCCTTCACATGGGCCAACACATCCTTGTGCAGCGATCCGGCCTGCAGGCTGAACCACTTGTCGATCACCAGCGCATTGCCCGCATAGCGCGCATGGAAATCCGCCAGCTTTTCATCGCGCAGAGGCGTTTCCAGCCCGCATAGCACCATCAAGGCGCCTTGGCGGTCGGTCATATTGCTGGCCGCATCATATTGCGCGGCGGCGCGGATGGCCGCTTCCTCCGGCTTGCCCGCGGCCAGATAGACCAAAGCCTGCGTTTTCACCTTGCGCGCGCCCTTGGCCGCCGCATCCAGCCCGAAAGGCACTGCGCTGGCGCGATCATGCAGCGCCTCGAAAGCCGGTGCCAATTCCTCGCCCAGCCATGCCTTCAACCCTTCCCGCTCGGCATGGAGCAGGCCGGGGTCGACCACCGCCATCTGTTCGGACAGATAGGCTTGGCTGGGCAGGATCAGCAATTCGCCGCGCATCAGATCATCCAGCGCCTCATCGGCCAGAATCGCCGCCAAGGCCCCCGCAATCGCGGCGCGGCCCTCGGCCCGGGCGCTATCGCCCAACTGCCCGCTGGCCGCCGCCACCAGATGCTGCACCATCAGACTCTGCATCGCCTCGTAACGGGCAAAGGGATCATCATCATGCGCGGCAAGGAACACCAGATCGGCAAGGCCGGTATCGGCCTCGATCGTCACCGGCGCGCTATAGCCACGGTTGATCGACAAGACCGGCTTTTGCCCCCAGCCTTCAAAGCTGAAGCTCTCCTCCGCTTGGGTCAGCACCACCAGCTGCTCACCGCGATGCTGGCCCGTGGCGGGGTCGAACAGGGCCACGCGCAAGGGGATCGGCACCGGCTGCTTCACCGGCTGCCCCGGCGTCACCGGCACTTCTTGCTTCAGCACCAGCCGCGCCACATCGCCGCCATGCTCCAGCCGGACCGAAACCTTGGGCGTGCCCGCCTGCGCATACCACAGGCGGAATTGCGTCAGGTCCAGCCCCGCGCCATCCTCCATCGCCTTGATGAAATCCTCGCAAGTGGCCGCCTCGCCATCATGGCGGCTGAAATAGAGGTCGGTGCCCGCGCGGAAGCGTTCTTCGCCTGCCATCACCTGCATCATGCGGATGACCTCGGCGCCCTTGTTATAAATGGTCGCCGTGTAGAAATTGCTGATTTCCTGATAGGAATCAGGGCGAATCGGATGGGCCAAGGGCCCGCTATCCTCGGGGAACTGCGCGCTGCGCAAAACCCGCACATCCTCGATGCGTTTCACCGGCGCGCTGCCCATCGCCGCGCTGAACATCTGGTCGCGCAGCACGGTGAAGCCTTCCTTCAGGCTCAGCTGGAACCAGTCGCGGCAGGTGATGCGGTTGCCCGACCAATTGTGGAAATATTCATGCCCGATCACGCCTTCCACCGCGTCGAAATCGCCATCGGTGGCGGTTTCGGGGTCGGCCAGCACATAGCGGGTGTTGAAGACGTTCAGCCCCTTGTTCTCCATCGCCCCCATGTTGAAATCGGACACGGCCACAATATTGAACAGATCAAGGTCATAGGCGCGGCCAAAGGCCTCTTCGTCCCATTTCATGGAATTGATCAGGCTGCGCATGGCATGGCCGGTGCGCCCCTCGTCCCCTGCGCGGGTATAGATGTTGAGCGTGACCTGCCGCCCCTCCATCGTGGTGAAATGGTCGGTCGTCGCCACCAGATCGCCCGCCACCAGCGCAAACAGATAGGAAGGCTTGGGCCATGGATCGTGCCATTCGGCCCAATGCGTGCCATTCTCCGCCTCGCCGCTGGCCACCGGATTGCCGTTGGACAGCAGCACGGGGAAGGTCGCCTTGTCCCCCGCCATCCGCACGCGATAGATGCTGAGCACATCGGGGCGGTCGGGGTGGAACGTGATGCGGCGGAAGCCTTCGGCCTCGCATTGGGTGCAAAGCATCCCGCCCGAAGCGTAAAGCCCCATCAACTGGCTGTTGGCCGCAGGGCTGATCCGCGTTTCAATGCTGATCTCATGCGCATCATCGGACAGCTCGATCAACAGATCATCGCCCTCCATCCGCCAGTCATTGCGCACCACATCATCCACGCTGACCACCAAAGGCACCAGCCCATCGCCTTTCAGCGTGATGACCTGATCGCCTGCCCCTTGCGGATTGCGCTGCACCTTCAACCGCGACAGCACCCGCGTTTCCTCCAGCCCCAGCTGGAAATCCAGCTCTACCTCGGGCACCAGCCAGACCGGCGGCTGATAATCCTCGCGGCGGATTACGGTAGGCGAAGCGGGGGCGGCGGGCGAGTTCTGTGCATCCATCATGGCGCCCCTTTTACGCCAAGCATTTCCCTTTTCCACTCAAAAGCATTACGTGTTTTTCGGATGAAACAGCTGCTGATCTTCGGCCTTGGCTATACCGGCAAGGCCATTGCCCGCGCCGCCCTTACCCAAGGCTGGCGCATCACCGCCACCGGACGCGATGGCACCTTGCGCTTTGACGATGCGCCCGCCGTGCTGGCGGCGATCGGAGGTGCCGATGCGATCCTCTCCAGCGTGCCGCCTGCCCAAGGGCTAGACCCGGTGCTGGAGGCCTATGGGGATGCGTTGAAAGGCAAGAGGCTGGCCTATCTCTCCTCCACCGGCGTCTATGGCGATTGCGGCGGGGCATGGGTGGACGAAAGCGCGCCCGTGGTGGGCAAGGGCGGCACCGGCCGCCGCGCCGCCCGCGCACAGGCCGATGCCGCATGGCTGGATCTTGGCGCGCAAGTCTTCCGCCTGCCCGGCATCTATGGCCCGCCTATCGATGGGCAGGGGGGACGCTCTGCCTTTGACCGGTTGCGCGAGGGCCGCGCCCATCGCGTCGACCTGCCCGATCAGATCTTCAGCCGCATCCATGTGGAAGACATCGCCAGCGCCGTCCTGCTGGCGCTGGAATCCGGCGCTCCAGCTGGCGCCTACAACCTTGCCGACAATCTGCCCGCCCCGCAAAATGCCGTGATCGAGGAAGCCTGCCGCCTCTCCGGCCTGCCGCTGCCGCCCCTGCTCTCCCCCCAAGAAGTCCCCCCCGCCAGCCGCGCCTTCTATGCCGAAAACCGCCGCGTGGCCAATGGCAAGGCGCGGCGTATGCTGGGCTGGGCGCCGAGGTTTGGCGATTATCGCTCTGGCTTGCGGGCGATTTGGGATGAGGAAGCGGGGGTTTAGGTTTGTTTGCCGCGGGCGTTTTTTGCCTCCGGCGGGCAAAGGGCGGGGGCCCTTTGCAATCCCGTTAATGGGTGGCGCTTCGTCGGCCACATTGCTCTTTGGCTTGTTTTGAAAGCCGCTGCGCGGCGGGGGTTTGTGCGGAAAGTTAGGGGGAGCGGACGCTTAAAATGCGGCAGTCGACCACAATCTTCGGCCATTATACGCAAGTCGTCCCTGAATGTAATGGAGCCATCCCGCTGCTTTTATCTCGTCGCGGGTAGCATCTCGCCCTCCAACCACGGAAACATCCAGCCCCTCAATCAGATAATCAGGCGGGCTTCCCAAATAAGAATAGATACCTTGTTCTATTTTTTCGGGTGCCGTGTAAACCGTGTTACACTCATCGCAAAGAATGATGAGTGTTTGTTGATCATTGCAAAGGTAGAAACCTAATGAACCCTGCTCGCCGCAGAAATGGCAGCCTCCGCAGTGGAACATGACGCTAACCGGATCAAACATGCTTTAAAGAATATCATTCCCTGTTATCGTCCGCAACAGCACCGCATCTGGAAAGTCTCGTCCCTTCCCGCGAAGCGGCTTAACACCCCATGCACCACCACCGCAGAACCAAAACCCTACCCCATTAAAGGGATTGCAAAGGGCCCCCGCCCTTTGCCCGCCGGAGGCAAAACAAAACCCGCCGGAGGCAAAACAAAACCCTACCGCCCCCCCGTCAAAGCAATCACCAACCCCGCCATGGCCACCACAGACCCGACCACCGACAGCCAAGTCCACTGATACCCTTCGAAAAAGGTGGACAGGGCCATGGCCACTACCGGCGTGATGACATTGGTAAAGGCCGCGCGGCCTGCGCCGATCTGGCGGATCAGGGCGAAATAGATGGGGAAGGCGGCGACCGATCCGCCCAGCGCCAGCCAGCCGACCCCGCCCCAGAAGCGCCAACCTTGCGGGATGACCGGCGCGCCATGGGTGGCATAGGCAAAGGCGCCATCCAGCACCGCGCCCGCCAGCATGGCCCAGGCCAGCATCGGCACCACGGCTTGGGCGCGGCCAGTGGGCGTGGCCTGGATGATATTGGCGGTGGACGCGCTCATCACCCCGCATAGGGTCAGGCCCACGCCCAGCAGCGTCTGCGCGGCAGAGACGCCCTCATGCAGATGATATTCCTGCCCGATCAACACCGCGATGCCGACGATCGCCACCGCGCATCCGGCCAGAAACCGCCCCCGCAAAGGCGCGCCCAGCACGATCCGCCCCAAAATCGCATTGGGCACCATCATCAAGGCATAGAGCACCGCGACAAGTCCGGAGGGCACATAGGCCTCGGCGGCATAGACGAACTGGAAATTGCTGCAAAACTGGAACAGGCCGACCACCACCGCCAAGGCCAGCCCGCGCGGGGCCAGCCGCAAACTCTCCCCCCGCACAGCCGCCAGCAGTGCCATGCCGCAAGCCGCCAGCATGAAACGAAACGTCACCGTCCATGCCGGAACGCTCAGCGCGATCTGGTCCTTGATCACCAGCCATGTCGAACCCCAGATCAGGCTGACAATGGCAAAACTGGCCAAGGATTGCGCGGACAGGCGCGGGGAGGAAGGGCTGGAAGACGGCATGGCTCCGGCATAGGGCCGACCTGCCATGCGTCAAGTCGCGTGAAAGCGTAGCAGGTCCGGCGGACTTACTGCACCAGATGGGCCGATTGCACCGTCAGCGCGAAAAGCGCGATCAGCGCGTCCGATATGCTCTGGTCGGTCGCCACCTTATATTCCAGCGGTGAGCCATCCGATCCGGTGGAGGCGCAAGCCTGCAATTGCGGCTCGATATTGGGGATGGCAGGCCCAGCCAAAGTCGGCGCCCAACTTACCCCGATCAGCGAATCTGCATGATATTCGGTATAAAGCACCGCAATGCGGATGCCGCGCGCCTTGATCGCATTGCACTTGGCAATATGCGCGGCGGTCAATTGCGCAAAGCTGCGGGTGCTGCCCGACATTTCATCATACATGCCATCGGTCACCAGAAACATCACCTCCTGCGGGTTGGACGGCGTGGTGCCATCGCCCGGTGTCGCCATGGTGGTGTTCATGGTGGTCAGCATCGAGCTGAAATTGGTCGAGGCATCATTGTTGCAGAATGTGCTGGTGGGGCAGCCGTTGGAGGCCAGATAATCCTGCTGGGCATAGAAATCGGGGACCACCGAGCTGCTCATCGTCGCCATATCGGCCATGGTGCTGGTGATGGTGCGCACCGCATTGCTGGCGCCCGACCGCGTATAGTCAAAAGCGAAGAGTTGCAGCTTGTAGGTCACGCCCTTGTCGGCGGCTTGGGCTGCGGCATAGGGGATGAATTGCTGGGCCGCTGTGCGCAGCGCGTCGATGCGCAGCTCCACATTGGGCACGCCCCAATAGGTGGCGAAATTCTTGGCGATCCAGTAATTATCGGCAAAATAGCCATTGGGAAAAGCGGTGACCGTTACCGAACGCCCCGCCGCATTGAGCCCTATCGCCGTGCTGGAACTATAGCTGGTCAGGCGGAACACATTGCCCGACGTATCCAGCCAGACCGGACGCCCCGAAGGATCGCGGATATCGGTGCTGACCGTATGGGGCACCTTGATATGGCAACCAAAGGCGCAGCCATAGGGGGTGAAGGAATAGGTCTTGGTGGCATTGCGCATAGTGGTCATGCCCGAAGTGGTGGTGGGCAGCAACATGGAAGGGCTGGTGTCGAGCACCATATAGAAATTCATATAGGGCGCCTTGATCGCCTGCGAACTGGCGCTGCCCGAAATGGGCAAGGCCGATGTGCCCAGCAGCCGCGCGAACCATGTCGTCGCCTGCGCCCGCCATTGCACCACCACGCGGCGGCCATTGTTGAGCGTGCCGGTAGTGGTGATCGCCACCGACAGGTCGGTGTTGGGATTATAGGTCTTGGAGCCCAGCCGCGCCACTTGCGCATTGAACATCGCCTTGGCCGCATTCTGCGCCGCCGTGGTCGCGGTGGAGGACAGGTCCTGCATCATCGGCGAGGACACCGCCACCAGCGCGGCAGCATCGGCGGCGGCATTCATCTGCGCCTGCAATTTCATCGCGCGGCCATAATCCACGCCAAACCCCACCGCAAAGCTGACCGGCACCATCGCCAGCGCCACAAGGGTCAGGATATTGCCACGCCTATCGCCAGCAAGCTTCTTCCAGAAACGGCTCATGATGTTGTCAGCCCCACAGCCGCGCTGTTGCGCGGGCTCATCAAGGTTCGGTCATACAGGGTCATATCGGCGCTGGTGCCCATCCCCAGCGCGGCGGTGTTCAGCACGGGGTGATAGGTGTAATTGACCTCCCCCATGATCAGATAGGCATTGGTGGCCGCCACTCCGCTGGGCAAAGTCACCGTATCGCCCACTGTCAAAGCCGTGCCCCCCCGCGCCTGACTCCAGACCACGCGGGCGCTGGTGGTGCCGGTCACCTGCAATTGGCTCACCCGCACGCTGGCATCGGCCAGATCATAGGGCGCCAACACTTGCGCGCTGGCCGCCAGCACCGTGTCCAGCCCGCCGGTCGAAATGCTGACCGAGCGGGTGACCAGATCGGTGATCGTGCGCGTGGTGGCGGTCACCTTGCGACTGGCCGCCATCTGGTCCGACAGGGTAAAGATCGAGACATAAAGCCCGATCAGCACCGGCAGGCTGACCGCAAATTCCACCAGCGTCGAGCCGCTTTGATCCTGCATCAGACGGCGCATCAATAAAGCTCCGTCTTCAACACACTGGCCGCCGCCAGCATCCGGTTCCCGCCCTGTTGATTGGTCAGGTTCAGCCCGAAAGGCCCATTGGCCACCGGCCACAGATACATCAGCCGCACCAGCACAATGTCGTCCCGCCCGCCCAGATCATAGCTGAATGTATTGGTCACCGCCCCGCTGCTATTATAGGTCAGCGTCACCGCCCCCGTATTGGCCGAGGCAAAGGAAGTGACCGTGCGCGCATCAATATACAGCCGGTTGCAGCTCATGAACGGAGGCAAAGCCGCGCAGGCCGCGCTCTTGAACTGCGCCTGCGTCATGCCCGCCTGCTGCGCCTGCCCCGTCATCACCACGCGGCCCGCCATATCCGCCGCCGATTGCAGCCCCTGCTGCGCCATATAGATCAACGCCGTATGCAAAATGCCCAGCAAAAGCGCGATCACCATCGGCCCGAACAGCGCAAATTCCACCAAAGGCCCGCCCCGCTGGCAAGCCCACAAGGCGGCGCTTAGGCTCTGGCGCGAATCTGCTAGGTGGCTTTCCATAAGGAAAATATCGTGGCCAAGCCTAAAGATCGCGTTAACCGCGTTTCCCGCCCGATCTTTTTGCACTATCCCAAGAGGTTATAAGGATTTACCCCCTATACCGCCCGTCAAAGATCAAAAGGATTTCCCGATGCAGGTACTCGTCACCGGTGTTGCCGGTTTCATCGGCTACAGCCTCTCGCTGCAATTGCTGGCGCGTGGCGACACCGTCATCGGCATCGACAATCTCAACGATTACTATCAGGTCAGCCTGAAACAAGACCGCCTCAAAGCCCTGCGCGAGGCCGGTGGCGACCGCTTCATCTTCCTCCATCAGGACTTCGGCCATTACGAGGCCACCGTAGAAGCGCTAAAACCCTATAGTTTCAGCCGCATCGTCCATCTGGGCGCGCAGGCGGGCGTGCGCTATTCCATCCAGAACCCCCACGCCTATGTCCATTCCAACCTTGCCGGACATCTCAACCTGCTGGAAATCGGCCGCCATCGCGGCGTCGAACATCTCGTCTACGCCTCCTCCTCCAGCGTCTATGGCGGCAACACCCAACTGCCCTTCGCCGTCGAAGACCGCGTCGACCAACCCGTCAGCCTCTATGCCGCCACCAAAAAGGCCGACGAGCTGATGAGCGAAACCTACGCCCATCTCTTCCGCCTGCCCCAAACGGGCTTACGCTTCTTCACCGTCTATGGCCCATGGGGCCGCCCCGACATGATGCTCTGGCTCTTCACCCGCGCCATGCTGGCCGGTGAACCCATCAAAGTGTTCAACAACGGCGACATGTACCGCGACTTCACCTTCATCGACGACATCATCGCCGGCGTCATCGCCAGCCTCGACAACCCGCCCGCCGACGACGGCGCCCCCAAAGCTGGCGGCTCCACCAAGCCCCACCGCATCTACAACATCGGCAACCACCGTTCCGAGCACCTGATGAAAGTCGTCTCCCTCCTCGAAGACGCCCTCTCCATCAAACCCGTCATCGACTTCCAGCCCATGCAGGCCGGTGACGTCCAGGCCACCTACGCCAACATCGACGCCATCGCGGGCGATCTGGGCTATTCGCCAACTACCCCCATCGAAGTCGGCGTGCCCAAGTTCGTCGAGTGGTATCGTGCGTATCACGGGGTTTGATATCTGGCGGGGCGCTGGGGGTGTTTGAATGGCCTTCGGCGCCTCCGGCGGTTTGAGTTTTTGCCTCCGGCGGGCAAAGGGCGGGGGCCCTTTGCAATCCCGATAATGGTTGGCGCTTCGTCGGCCACATTGCTCTATGGCTTGTTTTGAAAGCCGCTGCGCGGCGGGGGTATGGCCGGAAATTAGGGGGAGCGGACTTCCTTATCGGCCTGAGACCAAATCAGAGAGAACCATAACTAAAATCCAGCCATACAATCCAAGAAGCCCTCCGTATGCAATGGCTAACGTCCAAAACCCGAACGGGGAGCTATTCCGTTCAACTTTCCCGCCCCGTGCTGGCATGATACCAGTCCTTAATCCTACAAAAAGGAGCCATCCCACGATTTGTGGTATTAAGAGGAACGCGGTTCCCCCAATTACCGCTCGCCAACCAAATGATGATCCGCCGAATAAAAGGCACGGGGCCATTGCAATTGCGAGGAAGCAGGCCAACGTGCTTCCCCTTTGTTTCCACGACCAATCCCACCAGAGCATTTTAACGAGATAACATGCGCGCATGAACGTCCGCAATAGCACCGTATCCGGAAAGTCTCTTTTCTTCCCGCGAAGCGGCTTAACAGTCACTCTTGGCCTCCCCCTTTCATCACGACAGCAAGGCGCCCCACCCCATTAACGGGATTGCAAAGGGCCCCCGCCCTTTGCCCGCCGGAGGCAAATGGCTGCGAAAAAACCATGCGCAGCATTTCCCCCCTTTCCTACAACAAACCATATCGGATAAACCGCGAACACCTACCCAACCCAAGATGCGCAAAGGGAGGGGTGGGGAGAGGGACTGGCGGGTGGTTTGGGGCGTGGGATGGTGGGGTGATGCCCGCGATCAGGCACAAACCGCCAGCAAGCACCGGCGGGATGAAACGGCCATGGGCGATCTGCGAGCCCGACCCTATGGCTGCCCGTTTGGCAGGGCCGAGCTTCGGTTGGCAGCTTTGCCGAAGCCATTCGCGATGGAAAAAGCGCAAGACCCGCCGCCCGCGCTAACCAAAGCCAGGCGGCCCAAGCCACCGGCCAGTCCTTCGGATTGCGCGGCGCAGGCCAAAAAAGATCCGCACTGGCCAGCGGAGGCGCAAACCTGCCTGCCCGTCACAGCCCTATCCGCCCGACACGGCCTATCGCCGGAAGACGTAACGGGGGTGCAGGGGGCCGCCGCCCCCTGCGAACAATCCTAAATCACTCGGCCACTTCCGCCACAGCATTAGCCGCTTCGATCTCGGCCGCCTTGGCCTCCACCAGCTTGACGATATGCTCCAGCATATCCTCGCTCTGCACGGTATGGTCGGTCACGCCGGAGAGGTAGACCATATGCTTGCCATTGCCGCCGCCGGTCAGGCCGATATCGGTCTCGCGCGCCTCGCCCGGCCCGTTGACCACGCAGCCCAGCACGGACAGCGAGAGCGGCGTCTTGATATGCGACAGGCGGCTTTCCAGCGCTTCCACGGTCTTGATAACGTCAAACCCCTGCCGCGCGCAGGATGGGCAGGACACCACCCGCACCCCGCGCGTGCGCAGGCCCAGCGCTTTGAGCATTTCAAAGCCCACGCGCACCTCTTCCTCCGGCGGGGCGGAGAGCGAGACGCGGATCGTGTCGCCAATGCCGGCCCACAGCAGGTTGCCCATGCCGATGGAGCTTTTCACCGTGCCGCCGATCAAGCCGCCCGCCTCGGTAATGCCCAGATGCAGCGGGCAATCCACCGCCTCGGCCAGCCCCATATAGGCGGCCACGGCAAGGAACACGTCGGACGCTTTGACCGCCACTTTGAACTCGTGGAAATCGTGGTCCTGCAACAATTTGATATGGTCCAGCGCGCTTTCCACCAAGGCTTCGGGGCAAGGCTCGCCATATTTTTCCAGCAGGTCGCGCTCGAGCGAACCGGCGTTCACGCCAATGCGGATCGAACAGCCATTGGCCTTGGCCGCGCGCACCACTTCGGCCACGCGGTCGCTACCGCCGATATTGCCGGGGTTAATCCGCAAACAGGCCGCGCCCGCGTCCGCCGCTTCCAGCGCGCGCTTATAATGGAAATGGATATCGGCCACCAAAGGCACATTCGATTCGCGCACGATCTGTTTGAAGGCGGCGGTCGATTCCACATCGGGGCAGGACACGCGCACAATATCCGCGCCCGCTTCTTCACAACGGCGGATCTGGGCAATCGTGGCCGCCGCATCGCTGGTCAGCGTGTTGGTCATGGTCTGCACCGCGATCGGGGCATTGCCGCCAACGGGCACCTTGCCCACCATGATCTGGCGGCATTCGCGGCGGGCAATATCACGCCAAGGACGGACTGACGACATGGGGGACTCCTTTACTCGGCAGCAATTTAGGCGATCGAGGTTACAGTTCCAAGCTTACCCTCTGGGCAATTCCTGGGCATAGCTGCCCAAAAGACGCAAAGACTTGGTGTGGAAGGCCAGCTCCTCCAGCGCTCGGTCAAAGGCGGGTTCCCCCGGCTTGCCCAGCACATCGGCATAGAACATCGTGGCCTCGAAACTGGCCCCCTTTTGATAGGATTCCAGCTTGACCATGCTGATGCCATTGGTGGCAAACCCGCCCAAAGCCTTGAACAGCGCGGCGGGCACATTGCGGACCTCGAAAATAAACGTGGTCATCGCCGTGCCGGTGATGGTGGCAGGGTCCAAAGGCGCGCGGGACAGCACGACAAAGCGCGTGGTATTATCCGCCGCATCCTCGACATTGTTCTGGATAATATCCAGCCCATAAAGCTCTGCGGCCAGCGCGGGCGCAATGGCGGCGGCCTGCGGGTCGCCCATTTCCTGCACATAGGCCGCAGCCCCCGCCGTATCGGCATAGGCCATGGGCACAATGCCCCGCTCGCGCAGGAAATGGCGCGATTGGCCAAGCGCCTGCGGGTGGGAATAGGCGGCGGCAAACGGCCCCTTCGCGCCGGGCAGAGCCATCAGTGCATGGCGGATCGAGAGGAAATGCTCGTCCACAATCGACAATCCGCTTTCGGGCAGCAGGAAATGCATATCGGCCACACGACCGTTCTGGCTGTTTTCGATGGGAATAATCGCGCGATCGGCGCGGCCTTCCTTCACCGCGTCCAACGCATCCTCAAAACTGTAGCACGGCAAAGGCGCGCAATCGGGCGCATATTCCAAAGCCGCGCGGTGCGAATTGCAGCCGGGCGCGCCTTGAAAGGCGATGGCGTTGGAAGGGTCACTTTCTGCCAAAGCTGTCAGAGATTTGACCTGGATCAGAGCGGGCGTTGGATAGCTGTGCATAGCGGGCCTGCGCATAGGCGGTTTTTCCGGCCAGCGCCAGTGGGCTTTGACCCTGATCGGCTGCTGCTCCCCATAGCAGTCGGGCGGGGTTGAAGCTTATGCTGGAAACTGGTGCGAATAGCACCTTGCGCTTGGGTTTGACGCTCTCTAAGCTTGAGGGCAAAACAGCTTTGGGCCTTCCGCCCAACAGCAGAAATGGGACGGGGCATTTGCGATGAGCGATCGTTTTAATACCATCGCCGGTTGGGTTCTGGGCAGCGCGGTGGTCGGGCTGGGTCTGGCCAGCCTGAGCGGGCATTATTTCCATGCCGATAAAGAAAATCGCCCCGAGGTTATGGGCCATCCCATTGCGGGCGTATCGGATGTAAAGGCAGGCCCTGCCGAAGCGCCGATCGAGGAATTGCTGGCCAAGGCCGACGCGACCAAGGGCGCGCAGGTCTTCCAGAAATGCGCATCCTGCCACACGATTACCCAAGGCGGCGCCAATGGCATTGGCCCCAACATCTATGCCATTTTCGGTGACGAAATCGGCAAGGGTCGCGGCGGCTTTGCCTTCTCGGCGGGCCTTGCTGGCAAGGGCGGCAAGTGGGACTTCGCCAATATGAATGAATGGCTGAAGAACCCCCGCGCCTTTGCCGAGGGCACCAAGATGACCTTTGCCGGCCTCGAATCGGCGGAAGATCGCGCGGCGCTGATGGTCTATCTCAACGCGCAAGGTTCCAACCTGCCCCTGCCCGCAGCCCCTGCGGCAGCAGCGCCTGCGGCAGCAGCGCCTGCGGGTGATGCAGCCCCAGCGGAGGCCGCCAGCGGCGAGGCCAAGGCTCCGGCCTGAAAGCCATAAAAAAGGCCCCGAAGGTTTTTCGCAACCTTCGGGGCCTTTTTTGCCTCACTCTTCCGGTTCAGCTTCCGCGCGGCCCTTGAAGCCTTGCGCGATCACATACCATTCGGACGAATCCTTGCGACTCGCCGGCGGCTTGGCGTGCTTCACGCTGGCAAAATTGCGCTTCAAAATATTGAGCAGCCCCGGATCGGTGCCACCGGCAAACACCTTGGCCACAAAGGCCCCGCCCTTCGCCAGATTGAGGCAGGCGAAATCCACCGCCGTTTCCACAAGGCCCATGGTGCGCAAATGGTCGGTCTGCTTATGCCCCACCGTATTGGCCGCCATGTCGGAAATCACCAGATCGGGCGCGCCGCCCAAGGCTTCCATCAAAACATCGGGCGCTTCATCGGCCATAAAGTCCATCTGGAACAGCACCGCCCCCTCAATAGGATCGGTGGGCAGCAAATCGATGCCCACAACCGCCGCCTGCGGGCTACGCTGGCGCACCACCTGCGTCCAGCCACCGGGCGCCACGCCAAGGTCCACCACGCGGCGCGATCCTTTGACGAGGCCGAATTTGTCGTCCAACTCCATCAACTTATAGGCGGCGCGGCTGCGATAGCCGTCGGCCTTGGCCTTTTTCACATAGGGGTCGTTCAATTGCCTTTGCAGCCAGCGGGTCTGGCTGGCCGTGCGGCCCTTGGCATTTTTCAGGCGGGTAACGGGGTCGCGTCCGGAACGGCTCATGCATGGCCTCCTAGGCTGGGAGTGATCCCGATCAGGCTGCGCAAAATGCCTTCACGGATGCCGCGATCGGCCACGCCAAGGCGCGCGGCAGGCCACAGGTCGAGAATCGATTCCAGAATGGCGCAACCGGCCACCACCAGATCGGCGCGCTCACGCCCGATACAGGCCACTTCGCGCCGCCCATAAAGCGAGCGGGTGGCCAGCATCTGGCAAATGTCACGCATGCGGTGGGTGGGCACGATGCAGCCATCCACCATGGAGCGGTCATAATGGGGCAGGTCGAGATGGACGCTGGCCAAAGTGGTGATCGTGCCGCTGGTGCCCAGCAGGCGCAGCGCACCATGGTCATCGATCAGCCTTTGCCGCAAGGGGGCCAGACGCCCCGCAAATTCGGCAAAGCCATCGGCCACCCGCCCGCGCATTTCGGCATAGCGGTCGGCACGGGCCTCGACGCTGTCGCGCTCTGGCTGGCAACTTTCGGTCAAGGACACCACGCCATAGGGGATCGACACGAAGTCCAGAATGCGCGGCGCGCCGCCCGGTTCGTCATGGTCGATCAACACCAGCTCAGTCGAGCCGCCGCCAATATCGAACACCAGGGCCGGCCCCGGACCCGGCTCCAGCAATATATGGCAGCCCAGCACCGCCAGACGCGCCTCTTCACGTGCCGAGATAATATCCAGCCAGATGCCGGTTTCCCGCCGCACTCGCTCGATAAATTCCGGCCCGTTGCTGGCGCGGCGGCAGGCCTCGGTCGCCACCGAACGCGCCAGAGTGACCCCGCGCCGCCGCAATTTCTCGCCGCAAATGCGCAGCGCGCCCAAGGCCCGCTCCATCGCCGCATCGGACAGGCGGCCGGTCTGCGCCAGCCCCTCGCCCAGCCGCACCACGCGGCTGAACGCATCGACCACCACAAAGGAATCGCCCGAAGGCCGCGCGATCAACAGGCGGCAATTGTTTGTGCCAAGGTCGATCGCGGCGAAGGAATGCTGTTGCAACCCCTGCCCTGCCCCTGCGGGCAAGGGCGGCAGGCGCGGGGGAACGCCAACCGGAGGGGTCGGTCTGGATGGCTGGGGTTTGGCCGCCTGCGGGCGCGATTTGGCCGCCGGTTTGGCACCAGCAGGCCGTGCCGCCCGCGCAGCCTGCGCCTCAGCCATACGCGCCACATGGCGGGCCTCGCGCTCCTTGGCCGCTTCCTTGCGTCCGCGCCTTTTGCCACCGCGCCGCCTGCGGCCCGAAGCATTGGGATCGGACGCGGATTGCGCCCCTCCCGCATTGCTCGCCGGAGGCCGGTCAGGGCCTTCCGGTGACTCACCGGTGCTGCGCGCCATCTGGCCCGACGGAGAAGCCTTGCGCCGGTTCCGGCGCCCACGGCGCCTCGGCGTATCTCCGCGCAGGGGCCCATTGGCCAGCGCATCCGGCGGAAGCTGTTCCGCCATATTTTGTATCACTCGAATCTATCAGTTCTGGCAAAGGGCCAGTGTCATTGACGCGCAACCTAGCGCTGCGACCGCCAAGGGGCAAGGCTTGATGCAAAAAAGGGGTTGACCTTGCTGGAATCGCCCAGTAAAGGCGCCTCCACCGACGCAGTGATGCCCTGTCGTCTAATGGTAAGACTACGGATTCTGATTCCGTCTATCGAGGTTCGAATCCTTGCAGGGCATCCATTTTCCAGCTCAGTGACATCACAAGCTTGGCACGCTCTGCGTAGAGCACCCCCATCCCGACAGGGGACAAATCCCTCGATCAACAGATAGCCCTCGATAGCCAGGTTAGAGCATCGCATGGTCGCGCAACGCGTCAGACCAGCACTGGCTTGATACCAGCAAAATTGGCTATTTTCAGAATTGGTCGAGGGCGCCCAAGATACAGCACAGGGCCAGCAAAGGCGCATCACTCCCCGCGCACGAAAGCTTGGCATTTGCCCAAGCCATTGGCAGAAATGGAGGCCCGAGCCGGAATATTACTCTAATTCACAGCCCTTCGCAGAACTTCGAAAACTCCCATATATTCAGAGTTGTTTGATAAGATAACTTCGCCAAGCTCCGTTGACACTCGCCACAAGCCGCCATAATGTGTGGGGAAAGGTGTGGGAAATGCGATGGGAAAGCTGACTGTAACCGAAGTGCGAAATGCCAAGCCAATTATTGGGATCGACGGACAGCCACGCAAGCGCGTGCTAGTCGATGGCATGGGCCTGATGCTGGTGGTTGCCCCGTCAGGTGCCCGCAATTGGGTGCTGCGCGTTCAAGAGGGTAAGACGGCAAGTGGCAAACCGCGCCGCCGTGACATTGGACTAGGTTCCGCCGACACCGAGGGGGCAGGGCGCCGCGCATTCCCGCAGAACGACAGCAGGCTGACAGAACTGCCCCTGATGCTCCGCAAGGTGCTGACGCTGGCGGAAGCTCGCGAGAAGGCCGCTGCGCTGCGCAAGCTTGCCAAGGCAGGCGCAGACCCTGTGCTGGAGCGTGACCGTGAACGTAAGGCTATCCCGACCTTCGCCGAGGCAGTCACCGCGACGCATGACGCCCTCAAGTCTGGCTGGAACGATAAGACAGCCAAGGCATTCCTCGCGTCACTGGAATTTCACGCGGTGCCCAAGCTGGGCGCACTCCGTGTCGATGCGATTGGCGCGAATGACATCATTCTGGCGCTGGCGCCAATCTGGACCGAGAAGGCCGTAACCGCCAGCAAAGTGCGCCACCGCATCGGCATGGTTTTGGCATTCGCCAAGTCGCGTGGCTGGCGAACCGAAGCACCACCCGATGCGCGGGAAATGCGTTCAGGTCTGCCGAAGCAAGCGGCTGGCGGACATTTCGAAGCTATGCCCTATGCTGATGTTCCGGTATTTATAGGGAACGAACTGGGCAAAGAACTGGGGGCCAGCCGCGCCGCGACCTTGTTTGCAATCCTCACCGCTTCCCGCTCGGGTGCCGTGCGCAAGGCTACTTGGGAGCAGATAGACCTTGAGGCGCGCGAATGGCATTGCCCCGCCGACATCATGAAAAAGCAACGGGCGCACGACGTTGCCCTATCTAGCGCGGCAATTGCCTTACTAGAGCAATACACACCCAAAGAACTGCGCTCTGGCCTGATCTTTCGAGGCGTTCGTGACGGCTCACTGTCCGACATGTCGCTGACCAAGGTGCTGCGCCAAGCAAAACGGGGCGAAACGCTCCATGGTTTTCGTTCCAGCTTCCGCGATTGGGCAGCCGAACGGATGCCCCATATACCTTTCATGGTCGCACAAATGGCACTGTCTCATGCGGTTGGTAGCGCAACTGATCGAGCTTATTTACGCACCGATATGCTCGAAATGCGCCGCGCACTGATGGAAGCGTGGGGACAATTCGCGGCCCCATCGCTATCCGTCGGGGCTGGCAATGTAGTGCCGCTACAAAGAGTTTCAGGGAGCTGACCGCGAACACTAACTGGCCTTCTGAAACCCCCGAGTTTCCGGCTGGCCATAACATCAACGGACAAAAAGAGTAGAAGACATGGCCAACCAAGATCTTACCTCTAGCATTACGCCCCCCTCACCGGCAGCCCCACCAGCCATTGGCGAGCATAACGGTAACGAGTTTGGCATCTTGCATGGGCTGGGTAGTATGATCGCTGATGACGACCGCTGCCTGCCATGGCTAGCCGCAATGTCGGATTGGGAGTTCAATTCAATTACGCTGGACATTGGTCGGCCTGAAACCGAGGATGAAGAGGAGCGCCGCAGCCAGCGCGCGCGCCGTGCATGGGCCGTTTTGATGGGAATGCCAGCGCCTGACAATGCCGCACTGCTATGGAAGCTGGATCAATTGCTTGGAAGCGTGAGCAACAGCGGCTGCGAAAATTGGGGCGCCGAGTTCTTAGCACAGACAGTTGCGGATTACCGCCGCCTTCTCTCCCCCGCGTATAGCAAATAGCTCAGTATCAGTGCTACGAATTGGGCGGGGCTAGGCTGGCCAGCCAAACGCGGGAACTCCGACCCGCTGCCCCGCCAAACCTCGGAGCCGCCACGGAGGGCGGTCGTGGACCCCACTGAAGCAATCGGCCAAGTATTAGGCCTCTTGAAATTTACCCGCACTGGACCAGCTCCGCTTTTTGATGCACTCGAAGCTGGCTCCATTGCTGCACAAGCGGAATGCGCCCCCGATCCGACAGGGATTGATATTCTGGATGCCGCTGTCAGCCCCACCGCACTGTGGTGGAACGACTATAAGGCCGCAGACAGCGGGGGGCTGTGCGCTCCAACCGGATGGGCGATTTGGCTCAATACTCACGTCTTAGCGCCGCAGGCAGATTTAATCGCAATCGCAGACAGTTGCCTTGAAGTGGAACGTCTCGCATTTAGCAAGTCGCAGACCAAAGGCAGACAAAATCTCAGCTGGTCTGACCTTGAAGCGGTTGCGTGGATTGCATCGCGCGACCCTGAATTTGTCCTATCAGTGCGCGCCTTCGCACAACAACCCAGCGATGCCCGAGCGGCTGGACGCGCGGCTGGCCTGCGCTATCTGCGCCACCACATAGCTGTGCGACACTGCCAATGCCGCGCAGAAAAGCCACTCAGGCCGATAGGGGCGGACGGCGCTTGCTCTTGCCTGCCGACCACTTGGGAACGCCTGATAATCGCCATACAGGCCGGCTTAAAAGGGGAAGCTTTGGATGGCACGGCAAGCCGCACTATCCGCCCAGAAGACCTTCTTTTTGCGAGATTTTTCAACTTCGGCTTTGAAATACATGCCGCTTTGACCTTAGCCGACGAAGGCATCTTCTTTTCTGCCGATGCCGTAAAGCTGCTAACCACCAATGGCGATGATCAAATACCTATAGCGGAGACGCGTGCACCTTCGGTTAAGCTGGCCAGACCTCCTGCGAATGACGCAATCCTAAAAAAAGCAGATGAGATGCATAAAAGAGGGATGAAGGGGCGCGACATCGCATCACGCATGCGGTTCGAGAATGGATTTGAGAACACTCCCACCACGCTTGTTAGAGAACTGATCAAGGGGCGGTATCGGAGCGGAAGGAAAGGCGCATGTTAAGGCGCATATGCGCCTTTTGATGCGCCTTTCTTTATACCACAAATAAATCTCCGCCATCGCCCGCCGAGCTTCGCAGCCTGCGGTTTCCCGATGGTTTGGAGACCTCAATTGGAAACTGCCACCCAAAACGACGCCGCACCCTTGGCGTATGACATCGCCACCGCTGCGCGCATTTCCAGCATTGGCCAGACCAAGCTTTTCGAGTTGATCGCTTCTGGCCGCCTTTCCACCAGCAAAATCGGGCGCCGTCGCTTGATCCACGCCGACAGCCTCCACCAGTTAGTCAAGGAAGGCTGCTAAACCATGAAACGCAAAACCCCCGCCGCGCTGGGCGGCAGGGGCGTGGAACGGCTGGGCAGCATTTCCAACGCCCCCTTTATCCTCGGCGCTTATCGCGCGCAACTGGTTGCGAACCGTTACGCCACTTGCATTGAGGCCGCCGCGATTGTGGCGGCCCTTGCATTTCAGGGAGGCACGCATGCCTGACAATCAGATGGTGACGCCGGAGGCCGCCGAACTCCTCACCCTGATGCTGGAAGAGACCCGCCTCCCTGACAATTGGGAGGTAAGCGAGTTCTGGCTGGCCCACGCCCAGATGCTAGCACAGTTCATGGCGGATTATCGCGCCAAGATCGCGTTTGGCGACGCGGCAATGCTGCTTGGTCTGGGCGGCATGTTGGTGGCGCAAGCCCAGCGCGAGCGCGAGGCCTGCGCTGCGGCTGGCACCTTCCTTCGTAGTGATGGAGGGAATGCTCATGACTAACGGCAAAGCACCCCCGCCGGATATGAACGGCACCACCCTTCGCTCCATCGCCTATCGCTTGATCCATGAGGCGGGTGAACGCGGTATGACGGCGCTCGAAGTGGTCGCGACTTCCGGCCATGAGCGTTGGGGCATTCAACCACGCCTGAGCGAACTGGTCTCCGCCAAAGCCATCGTTAACAGCGGCAAGACGCGCACCAACCCATCCGGTCGTCAAGCCATCGTTTGGGTCGCTCCGGATTACGCAGAGGACTACGACGCATCGCCCTTTGGTGACATTGCGGCGCGTGTCGTCGTAGAACTTGGGCAGCAGCTTGGCTTCACACTCGATGAGGAGCCCAGCCATGGTTAATCCCCTGAGCGCCACCCCTTCACTCGCCAACTTGGAAGCCGAGGCCGTACTTCTGGGCGGCCTTCTGATTGATAACCGCCAGATCGAGGCCGTTGGGGATCGACTCGCCGCACCTGACTTTTACGAACCGCTGCACGGGCGCATTTTCGAAGCTATCACCCGCGAGAGCGCATTCGGGCATACCGTGTCCCCGATCACCCTTCGCCCCTATTTCGAAGGCGATCCTGCCATGCAATCGCTGGGCGGGCTGTCTTACCTTGCGCGCCTCACCTCCGACGGGCAGGGCCTATATTCCTTACCCACGCTGGTCCAGCAGATTGCCGACCTCTCCCGCCGCCGCAAACTGCACGCCGCGCTTGCTACCGCTGCCGAAGCTTGCGCAGATATGGAGCAGGCACTGCCTGATATTGTCGCCAATGCCGACGCAGCGCTGACCCTGCCCGACGCCAGCCGCGAGGCCCGCGAACTTACAGCCCAAGAGGCGCTGTTCGAAATGCGCCAGAATGCAAAGGCTTCGAGTGTCGGTATAATCTGCGGCTCAATCCCCAACGCGGACGCTACTCTGGGCAGCCTGCGCGCTGGCCAGCTAATTGTGATTGCAGCCCGCCCCGCGATGGGCAAAACCGCCTTTGCGCTTTCTTATGCCACTGGCGCAGCGAAGCAGGGCAATGGCGTGCTGTTTGTGTCGCTGGAAATGTCCGCTGAAGATCTTGCCGAACGGCTGGCAAGCGACCTGTCGTATGGCGCGGATGGTCGCGACGCATTGCCCTACTCTGTGGTACGTTCTGGCCGCCTCAACGACCGCCAGCGCTGCCGACTGGCGGAAATTGACCACGAGGCCAGCCGCTTACCCCTTTATGTCACCGACCCTGCACACATGCGCATCGGACAGCTGGATCGCTGTATTCGCCGTTTTTCCCGCCGCATGGCCGCAAACGATCAGCGCCTTGATCTGGTGATTGTCGATTATCTCCAGTTGCTCCAGCCCGACACCAAAGGGCGCAGCGAATATGAGGCCATCAGCGAAGTGAGCCGTATGCTCAAGGCGCTCGCCAAGCGTCATGGCGTTGCCATCATGGCGCTGGCCCAGCTCTCTCGCGAGGTGGAGAAGCGTCCCGACAAGCGCCCACAATTGGCCGATCTGCGAGGCTCTGGCCAGATTGAGCAGGACGCCGACATTATCGCCTTCCTCCTGCGGCAGGAATACTATCTCAGGCAGGCAGAACCCGATCTAGGCACGTCTGAGCGTCTGGCGTGGGAAGAGGCCCTTGATGCCGTTTCCGGCCTCTTGGAGCTTATTGTGGCGAAGAAGCGCGCCGGAGTGACCGGTTCGGCCTTCTGTCGCTTTGAGGGCGCATTTCAGGCCGTGCGAGGTGCCGCATGACCGGTTGGGTCCGTTTGTGGCACGATATGCCCACAGATCCGAAGTGGCGCACCATCGCCCGCAAGTCCGGCCAACGCATCGGAGACGTGATCGCCGTCTTCACGTTTCTGATGGTCGCCGCCAGTTCCAATGAAAGCGCACGCGGCACAATCGCAGGATTTGACCCTGAGGACGTAGCGGGTGCACTCGACCTCGACACTGCGGATATAGAAGCAATCGTGAAGGCAATGCAGGGGAAGGTGCTTGACGGAGATCGCCTAGCAAATTGGGATAAGCGCCAGCCGAAACGTGAGGACGCAACGGCAGCGAAACGAAAAGCCGAATGGAAGGAGCGGCAGGGTAAAGCAGCGGAACGCGCGGGAACGCATCAGAACGCACTGGAACACGAGGGAACGGCAGATACAGATACAGATACAGATACAGATACCTCTGGCGCGCCGAACACGCTCGGAGATGCAGCATCAGCGACCTTGAAGAAGGAATATGCGTTCAAGGGGAATTACATCCGTCTGACGGCGCCCGATCTGGAACGCTGGACAAAGGCCTATCATGCGATCCCCGACATTCGCGCTGAACTGACAAGCCTCGATACGTGGCTGCACAACCAGTCCGAAGCCAAACGCCGGAGTTGGTTCCAATTGGCTAGCAGTTGCTTGAACCGCAAACATCAGGAGGTGCTGGCCAGCCGAGCGGCAGGCGTGGCTGGATCGCCAAGTTCGATGGTTGATGCCGTCTTGAAGCAGAAGCGCCAACGTCAGGTATCAGAAAGAGAACTGGCCGCGCCCTAGGGATCACCATAAGCCGCAACGGCTAGGCCGTAGACTCATAAACTCTGAGCCACAGGCGCATTGATGCGAGTTGGACCATGGCGAGGAAGTTTTCGGCCAACTTGTCATAGCGCGTTGCCACGCGGCGGAAGTGCTTCAGCTTAGAAAAGAAGCGCTCAATCAGGTTCCGCTCACGATAGAGCCACGTGCTGAAATAGGGCTTCGAACGCCGGTTGGCTTTGGGCGGGATATTGGCGAAAGCGCCTTTCTCGCGGAGGGATGCTCGAATGCGATCGGCATCATAGGCCTTGTCGGCCAGCACGATTGTTCCTGCGCCGACATGGGCGAGCAACTCATCGGCAGCTTGACCATCATGGCTTTGCCCAGCGGTCAGGCTCAGCCGGATCGGTAGGCCTTGCCCATCGACGACCGCGTGGATTTTGGTGGTGAGCCCGCCTCGAGAACGACCGAGACAATAATCTCGATCCCCCTTTTTGCCGTCGCGGCCTGCTGGTGGACGCGAACGGACGTGCTGTCGATCATCTGGATGTCGCCGTCGTGGGCGGCGGTGATCGCGTCCATCATCCGGTCCCACACGTCCGCTTTCCGCCAACGCACGAAGCGATTGTAGCAGGTGGTGCGCGGCCCATATCGCTCCGGCAGGTCCGCCATGGAGCTCCAGATCGCAGAACCCAGAAGATGCCATTCAGCACGCGGCGGTCGTCGACACGCGGCACGCCTCGCGGCTTGTTAGGCAAAAGCGGTTCGATCACACGCCACTCGAAGTCGGTCAGATCATATCGGCTCATACCACCGCCGAATCAGAGTTTGGCGCGGCAGGGAAGCGATCAGTTGGCATTCGATCGAAATGCGGACATGCGGACGAACTCAGCGTGGCGCAGCAAATTTCACGTCAGCCCGAAACTTCTCGCGGGGAGGTGTTATAGTGCAGACGGCATCTGACGGTGTAGCGGCGCCGTCCGTTCGCACCGAAAAATACCAATGCCCGTTTTGTCGATCAAAGGCCTCTTGGGTTGCCATTGGGAGTCCATGAACGCCACGGCCCCACCGCAGAAATATTATCCGATTGCCGTCGTCAGAAGCGATCTCATTTGGCCCACCGAACTGGCTGTCCACATAGTAAGTAAGCAAATCTAGGTTCACATCTGTGACCCACATAGCGATCGGCGGCAGCGGCACTTTTTGGCTCTTGCAGATGAGCGTGAACCGTCTTGGGTTATGTGCCTCGCTAGGCGGAGCACAGCACGCGCTGGAGCTGCCTAGTGCAGAGGCCAAAAGGCAGATTGATAGGGCGTACCTCATTTTCCTCCGTCGCTATCGCACGGATTTAGCCTGTCCGTGCTTGAGATGAAACGACTTCCTTCCAATCAGCTGCGGGCATTCCCGTTTATGGGTTCACGACCTAGATTGCTGTCATGTTCTGTCATCTTTTGTCACAGTCATGAGCAATACCGTTGCGGCTGGCCGCTGGTGCACTGCCTTAGCAGGAAGACATGATCGCTAACGATGATAAGGCTATCAAACTTTTACCGGCGTTGGTCTAACTCGATGTGGGCAACCATTCTCTGAACAGTCTCCCCAGAGCAAAGCGCTATGGATTGCCGCATACCAGTTTGAGGGGAGTGGGAGCGCATTACGGCGCCCACCAATTCACCTCACCCTCCTCGATATTATCCGTCACACCTACAAAATCGACTCGCGCTTTATTCGGCAAAACCCATCGAGCATGGATCGAGGGAAACGATGCGTTGAAGGCATTGTGAACTTGTTCGACCTTGATGACCTTGGGCTGACCATACCTCAATTTCAAGGCTTTCAAGACATCCTCTTGCCCAGCAACCCCACTTGTTCTCGCACTCGCGTGCATTGGTTTGCCATCGGCACCAAGATCAACCCAGATATTCCGCGTTAGGTATTTGGGGGGTGTCCGCAAATCGAAGGTAATCATGCCATCGAGTTTGTTGGCACAGATCTTTTCAGGCGGTGTGTCGGGGCTTTCGCACAAGGGGTAGGTCCCAATACGGTCCATGCTGACGCTGAAAAATGATTGCCAAAGCTGCGGGCCTTGTCCCGATGCCGGTGCGGCTGCGAGCAATGCGAGAAAAATCATGGTAGCCCCCCTTAGCTAGAGCCATCTAGTTATGCCTTGCATAACGCAAAGCGCAAGCTACCTGATATTTACGCCTAGCTTCGCTTAGCGTCGCGGCCAAGCGCGTTTCGATGTGGGATTTAATGTTGGGAAGGCACGTAGCCCCATCTTCCAACAAGCTGTTTTTGCAGGATATTTTCGAAATAAATGGAGGCCCGAGCCGGAATCGAACCGGCGTGCACGGATTTGCAATCCGCTGCGTCACCACTCCGCCATCGGGCCATCCTGCGGTGAGGCGCTGCCACTAGACCAGAGCAAAGCGGTTGGCAAGCCTTGAATCGTCAACACAGCATCAACCTTGGGGCAAGCCTCGGAGAAGCTTGCCAAGTTGGGGCCATAGGCGCAAAACCGAAGAGGAATTTGCCGATGCATGGCGATCGGGCGTTGACGCGGCCCGCCTCCATTTTGTAAGCAATGCAAACAAAATGGCCGAGCATGACGCGTTCCGATTCAGCATCGGCCAGACAGGAGAGAGACGATGTTCACCCATTGCTATCTGGGCACCAATGATATTGACGCCTCGCGGGCCTTTTACGGTGCCGTACTGGGCACGCTGGGTTATGAGGCGCTGGCGCTGCCCCATGGCACCCTGTTCCGTTCCGATGAAGGCGCTCTGATTGTCGCCCGCCCCGCCAATGGCGAAGCCACCACGCCCTCCAACGGCTTCACCCTCGGTTTCAAGGCCAAGTCCTATGACGAAGTGAACGCGTTCCACGCCGCCGCGCTGGCCCATGGCGGCACGTGTGAAGGCACGCCCGGCGTGCGCCCCAATTCGCCCGGTGCGCAATATGGCGCCTATGTGCGCGATACCGATGGTAACAAGATCTGCGCCTATGCGCCCAACGCGGGCTAACCCCCATGCCTGACCTCTCCGCTATCCTGTCGCGTCATATGGGCGTTGAAGGGCCATTGCTGCCGATTTTGCATGACGTGCAGGCGGCGTTTGGCTGTGTTTCGGCGCAGGCGCAGGAGGCGATTGCGCAGGCGCTCAACCTGAGCCGGGCCGAGGTGCATGGGGTGGTCAGCTTTTACCACGATTTCACCGAACAGCCCGACCCGCGCCCCTGTATCCAGCTGTGCCGCGCAGAGGCCTGTCAGGCGCGGGGCGTAGAAGCTCTGGTGGCGCAGGCCGAACAATTGGCCGGGAACACCATCCGCATCCAGACCGTTTATTGCCTTGGACTATGCAGCGTGGGTCCGGCGGCACGGGTGGTGAACGGGCTTGTAGGTGAACAGCTACAAGCCCGCCTGGATGCCGACAAGCTGGCACAAATGGTGGCCTCTCTATGACCTCCCCTCGCAACATCCGGATTTCCGACGATAGCCTCGCCCTTGCCTTGGGGGCCGATGCCTTGGCCAAGGCCTTTGCCGAAGCCGGTTGCGTGGTGGAACGGACCAGCAGCTGGGGCATGCATTGGCTCGAACCCTTGGTCGAGGTGGACGGGATCGGCTATGGCCCCGCCACGCTCGGCGATGTGGCGGCCATTCTGGATGGCAGCAGCGCGCTCAACATTGGCCCCGTCGCAGAACATCCCTTTATCAAGCCCCAGCAACGCCTGACCTTTGCCCGCGCTGGCAAGACCCGCCCCTTGAGCCTGCCCGATTACGAGGCCAGCGGCGGCTGGGCTGGCCTGCGCCGTGCGCAAGGCATGAGCGGCGATCAGGTGATCGAGGAGGTCACGCAATCGGGCCTGCGCGGGCGCGGGGGCGCGGGCTTTCCGGCGGGCATCAAATGGCGCACCGTGGCCAACGCGCAGGCAACGCGCAAATATGTCGTCTGCAACGCCGATGAAGGCGATAGTGGCACCTTTGCCGACCGGATGTTGATGGAGGGCGATCCCTTCCAGCTCATCGAAGGTCTGGCGATTGCCGCCCATGCGGTGGGGGCGCAGACCGCCTATATCTACACCCGCAGCGAATATCCCCATGCCATTGCCAAGCTGCGCGCGGCGATCGAACTGGCCGCCGACATCATCGCACCTTTGCATATGGAGGTCCGCGAGGGCGCGGGCGCCTATGTCTGCGGCGAGGAAACCGCGCTGCTCAATTCCATCGAGGGCAAGCGCGGCGTGGTGCGCGCCAAGCCGCCTTTGCCCGCGCTGGAGGGCCTGTTCGGCTGCCCCACGGTGGTCAACAATGTGCTGACCATCGCCGCGATCCCGCACATCCTGTCCGAAGGCGGGGCGGCGGAATATGCCGCCCTTGGCGTGGACCGCAGCCTTGGCACCAAGCCGATCCAGCTGGCGGGCAATATCAAGCATGGCGGGCTTTACGAAACCGCTTTTGGCATTTCGCTGCATGATCTGGTCTATACGATTGGCGGCGGCACAGCGAGCGGCAGGCCGGTGAAGGCGGTGCAGGTGGGCGGGCCTTTGGGCGCCTATTTAACGCCCGAACAATTCGACATTCCCTTTGACTATGAAGCCTATGCCCGCGCCGATGCGCTGATCGGCCATGGCGGGGTGGTGGTATGGGATGACACGGCCGACATGGGCGCATTGGCCCGTTTTGCGATGGAATTTTGCGCGGCGGAAAGCTGCGGCAAATGCACGCCCTGCCGCCTTGGCAGCACGCGCGGGGTGGAGCTGATCGATGCCTTACGCGAAGGGCGCAGCGGCGTGGATAAGGTCAGCGCCCTGCCCCAGATGCATAATGCCCGCAAAAGCCCCCGCCAGCGCGAGGAGGACATCGCGCTGCTGGAAGACCTGTGCGAGACGATGAAATTCGGCTCGCTCTGTGCGCTTGGCGGCTTTGCGCCCTATCCGGTGCTGTCTGCGCTGAAGCATTGGCCGGAGGACTTCTCATGATCCTCGGCGCGGTGCTGGCAGGCGGGCGCTCCTCGCGCTTTGGCTCGGACAAGGCGCTGGCGCTGCTCGATGGCGTGCCCCTGATCGAGCGCGCGATTGCCACTTTGGCCCGCCAATGCCGCGCGGTGGTGGTGGTCGGGCGAGAGGAAGCTTCGGTGCCCTGCCTGCCCGACTGGCCCGCGCCCGGTATGGGGCCGCTGGGCGGGCTGGCCGCAGCTTTGCATTTCGCCCGCGAACGCGGCTTTACGCAAGTGCTCAGCCTGCCGGTGGATGGCTTGGTGGGCGAAGGGCTGCTGGGTCAACTTTACCCCGGCCCGTCCTATGTCGCCAGCCAACCGGTGATCGGCCTGTGGCCGGTGGAAATCTGCCGCACAATCGAGGTGCTGCTGCGCGGGGATGGCCGCCATTCTTTGCGCGCTCTGGCGCAGGCTTGCGGGGCGCGGGCGGTGGAACTGGCCCAGCCCCCCGCCAATATCAACACGCCGCAAGATCTGGCCGCCTTGGAACATCATGGGAGATTGCCGCTGTGACCTATCAGCCCCAGCCCGATTTCGGCACGCCCGCCAAGACTGGCCCCGATGTCACGCTGACCATTGATGGCCGCGCCGTTACCGTGCCCGCGGGCACCAGCGTGATGCGCGCCGCTGCGGAAATCGGCGGCGCCATCCCCAAGCTCTGCGCCACCGACAGCGTGGAGGCCTTTGGCTCGTGCCGGATGTGTCTGGTGGAGATCGATGGCGCGCGGGGGCTTCCCGCATCCTGCACCACGCCGGTGGCGGCGGGCATGGTGGTCAAAACCCAGACGCCAAGGCTGGAGAAAATCCGGCGCGGGGTGATGGAGCTGTATATCTCCGACCACCCGCTCGATTGCCTGACCTGCGCGGCCAATAATGATTGCGAATTGCAGGACACCGCCGCGCAAGTGGGCCTGCGCGATGTGCGCTATGGCTATGATGGCGCCAACCATCTGGGGCAGGTGCCCGATGTTTCGAACCCCTATTTCAGCTTTGCGCTCGACAAATGCATCACCTGCTCGCGCTGCGTGCGGGCTTGTGAAGAGGTGCAGGGCACTTTCGCGCTGACGATCGAGGGGCGCGGGTTTGCTTCCAAAGTCTCGGCAGGCGCGGCGGGGGATGATTTCCTCTCCAGCGAATGCGTGTCCTGCGGGGCCTGTGTGCAGGCCTGCCCGACGGCGGCCTTGACCGAAAAATCGGTGAAGGAAATCGGCAAGCCCGAGCGCGCGGTGATCACCACTTGCGCCTATTGCGGCGTGGGCTGCACCTTCCGCGCCGAGATGCGCGGCAACCAATTGGTGCGCATGGTGCCGTGGAAGGATGGCAAGGCCAATCGCGGGCATAGCTGCGTCAAGGGCCGCTTTGCATGGGGCTATGCCAACCATGCCGACCGCATCACCAAGCCGATGATCCGCGAGAAGATCACCGACCCTTGGCGCGAAGTATCTTGGGAGGAAGCGATCAGCTTTGCCGCCGCGCGCCTGCAGAAGATCAAAGCCGAATATGGCGCGCGGGCCTTGGGCGGGATTACCTCGAGCCGCTGCACCAATGAGGAAGCCTTTCTGGTGCAGAAACTGGTGCGCGGCGGCTTTGGCTCGAACAATGTCGATACTTGCGCGCGGGTCTGCCATTCGCCCACCGGCTATGGCCTGTCCAAAACCTTTGGCACCAGCGCGGGCACGCAGGATTTTGACAGTGTAGAGGACAGCGACGTCATCCTGCTGATCGGGGCCAACCCCACCGATGGGCATCCGGTGTTTGCTAGTCGCATGAAGAAGCGGCTGAGGCAGGGCGCCAAGCTGATCGTGATTGACCCGCGCCGGATCGATCTGGTGCGCAGCCCGCATGTCGAGGCGGCCCATCACCTTGCCCTGCAACCGGGCACCAATGTGGCGGTTTTGACCGCGCTGGCCCATGTGGTGGTGAGTGAGGGGCTGGCCGACGAGGCGTTCATCGCCGAGCGTTGCGATTGGGATGAGTATCAGGATTGGGCGCGCTTTGTCTCCGATGCGCGGCACAGCCCCGAGGCTTTGGAGCCGGTGACGCGGGTTCCGGCGGGCGATCTGCGCGCGGCAGCGCGGTTGTTTGCGACTGGCGGGAACGGGGCCATTTACTACGGCCTTGGCGTGACAGAACATGCGCAAGGCTCCTCCACCGTGATGGCAATTGCCAATCTGGCGATGGCCACCGGCAATATCGGGCGGCGCGGCGTGGGGGTGAACCCCTTGCGCGGGCAGAACAATGTGCAGGGCGCCTGCGATATGGGCAGCTTCCCGCATGAGCTGTCGGGCTATCGCCATATTTCCGATGCAGCCACGCGAGCGCTGTTCGAGGCGGAATGGGGCGTGGCGCTGGACAGCGAGCCGGGCCTGCGCATTCCCAATATGCTGGATGCGGCGGTGGATGGCTCTTTCCGCGCGATCTATATTCAGGGCGAGGATATTCTGCAGTCCGACCCCAACACCCATCATGTGGCCGCTGGTCTGGCCGCGATGGACTGCGTGATCGTGCATGATCTGTTTTTGAACGAGACCGCCAATTACGCCCATGTCTTCCTGCCGGGCAGCACTTTCCTTGAGAAAACCGGCACTTTCACCAATGCAGAGCGGCGCATCCAGATGGTGCGGCGGGTGATGGATCCAGCCAACGGATACGAGGATTGGCAGGTCACGCAATTGCTGGCCAAGGCCATCGGTCTGGGCTGGGACTATGGCGATTCATCCCAGATCATGGACGAGATCGCGCGCCTGACGCCCAGCTTTGCGGGCGTGTCCCATGCCAGGCTGGAGGCCGAAGGGGGCCTGCAATGGCCGGTGAACGAGGCCGCGCCCGAGGGCAGCCCGATCATGCATGTCGATGGCTTTGTGCGCGGAAAAGGCAAATTCATGGTGACGGATTACATCCCCACCGACGAACGCACCGGCCCCCGCTATCCTTTGCTGCTAACCACGGGGCGCATCCTGAGCCAATATAATGTCGGCGCGCAAACCCGCCGCACCGCCAATGTGGTGTGGCATGAGGAAGACGTGCTGGAGATCCATCCGGTGGACGCGGAAAATCGCGGGCTGAGCAGCGGGGATTGGGTGCGTCTGGCCAGTCGCGCGGGGGAAACCTCGCTGCGGGCTCTGGTGACTGATCGCGTGGCGCCGGGCGTGGTCTATACCACCTTCCACCACCCCACTACGCAGGCCAATGTGGTAACCACCGACAACAGCGATTGGGCCACCAATTGCCCCGAATATAAAGTCACCGCCGTGCAGGTCAGCGCCAGCAATGGCCCCAGCGACTGGCAGCGCGACTATGAGGCGCAGGCGCAACACGCGCGCCGGATCGAGGCGGCAGAATGAACCACGACAACCTGATCCGTATGGCCAACCAGATCGCCGCCAACCTTGCCGCACAGGGTGAGGCGGCGGCGGTTGAACAAACCGCCCAGCACATCCGCCTCTATTGGGACCCGCGCATGAAGGCCGCCTTGCGCGAGATCGACATGCAAGACCTATCGCCGATTGCGAAGGAGGCGGCGGCACAGGTTTTGGATCGCAAAACTTCTTAAATTAGCCAATATGGCCTTCCCATATCCCGCCATTTCGCCTGCCGCGCCAAATGGGCAAAAAAAGCCCGGCAAGTGCCGGGCCTTGGAAGTTTGGGAGAGGATGCCTGAAAGGCCTGTCCCGTTTATGCGCAGACTCGGAAAGCGGCAAGAGCTATTTCTCAACACAATCCTAATGGGCTATAATTTCTTGCCACAAAAGCCATATTGGCAATATTTCGGAATAGCACGATCAATTTAACCAAATTGGACAAATGACATCGCCGGTCACCCGGCCATCTTTAACCACTCAGCGGACAATGGCTCCGCGCCCGCCCCCGCAAAAACACGCTACCCAAAGGAAAAGCCGCCCGACTCCCTCATCAGGAACCGGACGGCTTGACCAAATTCACCACGGCTATGCCATCATTTGGCGGCGGGCGTGTTCACCCCCATGCTGGTCAGGTAACGCTTGATGTTGCGCGCAGCCTGACGCAGGCGCTGTTCGTTCTCGACCATGGCGATGCGGACGAAACCTTCGCCATCCTCGCCATAGCCAACGCCCGGCGCGACAGCCACTTCGGCCTGGGTCAGCAATTGCTTGGAAAATTCCAGACTGCCCATATGCGCCAGCGCGGGCGGCAAAGGCGCCCATGCGAACATCGACGCCTTGGGGCTGGGGATTTCCCAACCGGCGCGGCCAAAGGCCTCGACCATCACATCACGGCGCTTTTGATAAAGGTTGCGGTTCATCTCCACAATGTCCTGCGGGCCGTTGAGCGCCGCACAGGCTGCAGCCTGAATCGGGGTGAAAGCGCCATAGTCCAGATAGGACTTCACGCGGGTCAGCGCCGCGATCAGTTGACGGTTACCCACCGCGAAGCCCACGCGCCAGCCAGCCATGCTGAAAGTCTTGGACATGGAGGTGAATTCCACCGCCACATCCTTGGCACCGGGCACTTCCAGAATGGAGCGCGTCGGGTTGCCGTCGAAATACAGCTCGGAATAGGCAAGGTCGGACAGGATCCACACCTTGTTCTCCTTCGCCCAAGCCACCAGTCGCTCGTAAAAGGCCAGATCGACCGTTTCGGCGGTGGGGTTCGACGGATAATTGACGATCAGCACCGAGGGACGCGGCACCGAATATTTCATCGCACGGTCCAGCGACTCCCAATAACGCTCATCCGGCGTGGTGGGCACCGAGCGGATGGTGGCGCCGGCAATGATAAAGCCGAAAGTGTGGATCGGATAGGAAGGGTTGGGCGCCAGCACCACATCGCCAGGCGCGGTGATCGCGGTCGCCAGACTGGCCAGACCTTCCTTGGACCCCATGGTCATCACCACTTCGGTCTCGGGGTCCAGTTCCACGTTAAAGCGGCGGCCATAATAATTGGCCTGTGCCTTGCGGATGCCGGGGATGCCCTTGGATGCGGAATAGCCATGCGCGTCGGGCTTCATCGCCACTTCGCACAGCTTTTCGATCACATGGGCGGGCGGCGGCAGATCGGGATTGCCCATGCCAAGGTCGATAATATCGCGTCCGGCCGCTCGCGCCGCGGCTCGCATCGCATTGACTTCAGCGATGACATAGGGCGGCAGGCGCTTCATGCGGTAAAATTCTTCGGACATCGTATCAGACCTCAACAGGCTCCCTGAAGGTGAAAAAACGGGTGAATTGCCCATGGAAACGGGGCCGAATCCGGCCAAACCGCCCCAATATGGGCAAGGCTTTGCCCCATGCGCCTTTTTCCCCCGAAACGCGAGACCAAGGGGCAAAAAAATTTGCGCCGGAGCGGGGACAATGATTGCAAAAGTTGCTTGCTGGCAGCCCCTTGGCAAAGCATTCTACACAAACGGCAATCATGACCGACGGACGCAGGATTTCGGCGTTCCGGACTAGAGCTGCGCATAAAACCAGACGGGATGGACGATACATGGTGCAAGCGACGCAAGATATTGGCGAGAAAACAATCACCGATCCTTTGACCACTCTGCTCACCCTTCCCTTCCAGATTGGCCAGCAGGTGCTGGAACAAATGGTTCCCGCCTCGCCCGCCGCCACACCTTTGCCGCTGGCCGAGGCCGAAGAGGCGCTGCAATGGGGCGAGACCGCCGCCAGACTTCAGCAATTATGGATCGACTTCAATCTCGAACAGGCCAACAAGGCCCTGTCTGGCAACCAGTTCCTGACCGAGATGCAGCAACGCGCAGCGATGACCCCCGCCATGATCGAGATGATCGAGGGATGGACCAAGCAGATCCCGATGGTGCGCCCCGACAATCAGGAAAAGCTGATCGCTGACGGCATGGCCTTGTGGGAAAGCGTGCTGGCGCAATGGGGGCTGAACGTCGCCGCGCCGGACAAGGCCAAGGACATCACCCTGCCCCGCAGCGACCGCCGCTTTGCCGATCCGGCATGGCGCGACAATCCCTATTTCGCGCTGGTGCATCAAACCTATTTGCTGTTTGCCGAACAGGCTACCGCCATGGCCGACAAGGTCGAAGGGCTGGATCCTGCCCGCAAGGAGCAATTGCGCTTCATGACCCGCACCATGGTCGAGGCGCTCAGCCCTGACCATTTCCCGCTGACCAATCCCCTCGTGATGGAAAAGGCGATCGAGACGCGGGGCGAAAGTCTGGTCAAGGGGATGGAACATCTGCTGACCGATATGAAGCAGGGCCAGTTGAGCCATGCCGCCCCCGGCGCTTTCACCGTGGGCGAGAATATTGCCGTCACGCCGGGCAAGGTGATCCACCGCGCCCCCCTGTTCGAGATCATCCAATATTCGCCGACCACCGAAAAGGTGGATGTGGTGCCGCTGCTGATCTTCCCGCCATGGATCAACCGCTTCTATATTCTGGATCTCAACCCGAAAAAGAGCTTTGTGCAATGGGCGGTGGCACAGGGGCTGACCGTCTTCATGGTCAGCTGGAAATCGGCCGACCCGCAGGACGAGGCGGTCGACTGGTCGAAGGTGGTGTGGGACGATTATATCTCGGCGCAGGTGGAGGCGATCGAGGTGGTCCGCGAAAGGCTCAAAGTGCCTGCGGTGCATACGATCGGCTATTGCGTGGCGGGCACCACATTGGCGGCAACGCTAGCCATTCTGGCGCGGCGGGGTGAGGCGGATAAGGTGGCCAGCGCCACCTTCTTCACCGCGCAGGTCGATTTTGAAAAGGCGGGCGAGCTCAAGAATTTCATCGATGACCAGCAATTGGCCGCCATGGCCGCGCTGGCCAACAATGGGGTGATGGACGGGCGCTATCTGGCCGCGACGTTCAACCTGCTGCGGGGCAATGACCTGATCTGGAACTATGTCACCAACAATTACCTGATGGGTTCCGATTATCCCGCCTTTGACCTGCTGTTCTGGAATGGCGACACCACCAACCTGCCCGCCACATGGCATGGCGCCTATTTGCGCGATCTTTACCGCGACAATCTGTTGGTGGTGCCGGACCGGCTCTCGGCCTGCGGAACGCCGATTGACCTGAAACAGATCGTCACGCCCTGCTATATTCAGGCTGGCCGCGAGGACCATATCGCCCCGCCCGAAAGCGTGTTTCGCCTGACCAAGCAATTGCCCAAAGCCGCGCACCAGTTCATTCTGGCCGGATCGGGTCATATCGCCGGTGTGGTGAACCCGCCCGCGGCCAAGAAATACCAATATTGGACCTGCGAGGGTGATACCGACACGCTGGAAGCTTTTGTCGAGCAGGCCAAGGAAACCCCCGGTAGCTGGTGGCCGCATTGGCTGGACTGGTTGCGGTCGATTTCCGCCGAACAGGTGGCAGCCAAGGGCAAGCGTGTGCCCGGCGGGCGGGGTGACAAGGTGCTGGACAATGCGCCTGGCCTCTATGTGCGTCTGCGATAGGGCAATGTGACGCAGGGGGAAGATGACAGTTTTGTGCAAGTGCGAA
This sequence comes from Novosphingobium umbonatum, assembly GCF_004005905.1. Taxonomy (GTDB): domain Bacteria; phylum Pseudomonadota; class Alphaproteobacteria; order Sphingomonadales; family Sphingomonadaceae; genus Novosphingobium; species Novosphingobium umbonatum. Next base: position 100,600 of record NZ_SACO01000010.1, on the reverse strand, counting down.
ATGACCCATCTTCCCCATGCGGAAAGAAATTGTCGGACAAGAAAATTGACTCAGATCAAACTGGCAATTTTCGGCAGATTTTAGGGGTTTATACGAGGAATTTTCACAGCCTGCCGCCGCAAAATTTTCATTTGCTGCATCGCACAAATTGCTTGACCGATCTTGGGTTCTCGGCCACATAGACAGCATAACGCAGACGCGAAGAACCGACTCGAAAACGGGATCCGGGGAAAGCGCCAAACTGCTACGCAGGAACCCATCGTGATGAGCAAGCCACCCGTTTCCAAGGTTGCCGCGAAGTCCACCCCCAACAAGGCAGCGGCCAAGCCTTTTGCCAAATCGGCCCCGCCCAAGCCTGAGCCCTCTGCGGTAGCGGCCAAGGCACCTGCCGAGGCGCCCAAGCCGGTCGCCGCCCCTGCGGTCAAGCCTCCGATGGCCAGCCCCGCGCCGGCAGCAAAGACACCTGTTGCGGCCAAGAAGGCAGAGCCGGCACCGGCTCCCGCCGCCAAGCCCGCCCAAACCGTCATCCCCGCCACCACCCAAGAGGTAAAGCCGATGACCGAGGTCAAGACGAGTTCCAGCGAAACAGTAGCCACACCGGCTGCGGCGTCTGTTGAAGCGCCCGCCGCGGCAACCCCCGCTCCGGCCGCAGAGGATTATCTGATCACTTCGGCCCCCGCTCCATCGGTCGAGGCGCCCGCCGCCGAAGCCGAGGTTCTTCCCCCCGAAGCCGCCCAGACCGAAACCCCCAAGGCCCGTCGTTGGGCTGCCATCTTTACCGAGGAGTTCAGCATGTCCACCTTCCCGACCTTCGATTTCGCCGCCCCCTTCCAGAGCATGTTCGCCGATTTCCAGGAAAAGTCGAAGGCTGCCTATGAAAAGAGCACGGCTGCGATGGGTGACTATTCCGAATTCGCCAAGGGCAACGTCGAAGCCATGGTCGAAGCCAGCAAGATCTTCGCCACCGGCCTGCAGGAACTGACCTCGACTTTCGTCGCCGACAGCCGCGCCGGTTTCGAAACCCTGACCGCCGAAGTCAAGGAACTGGCCGCTGCCAAGTCGCCCACCGACTTCCTGAAGCTGCAGAACGATCTGGCCAAGAAGCATTTTGACGAAGCCGTTGCCGCTGCTTCGAAGAGCTCGGAAGCGCTGGTCAAGCTGTCGACTGAAGCTGCCAAGCCGATCACCACGCGCGTCAGCCTCGCTGTGGAAAAGATCAAGACCGCTGCCTGATCTGGCGCGGGCCATCCGGCCATAAAGGCAGGTTGGCACAAAAAGAAACAGACGGGCGGAATCCAGGCGATTTCGCCCGTCTTTTCTTGTGTTCGGGGCGATAAAACACCGGTTTGGGTTGCATGCGACACCAAAGCGGGACATTAGTATCAAAATTGGTAGGATAAGCTTGTCCTGATGGCATGATTCGCGGTAATAAAAGCGCGATGTCGAATCCTGCCCCCCTTCCTTCTGCCCTTGATGGCCAACCCCCTCGCAACGTCCTGCGCCAAATCCGCGCGGGCGATGATGATCATGGCGGCCGTGACGAAGGCCATGGCGGACAGGTCGGCCTGGCCACCCGCACGCGGGCCAAACCGAAAAAGCCGAGCCAGTTCAAAGTTCTGCTGCTGAACGATGATTACACGCCGATGGAATTCGTCGTGATGGTGCTCAAGCGCTTTTTCAACATGGATCTGGAACAGGCCACGCGGGTGATGCTGCATGTGCATCAACGCGGCGTGGGTGTTTGCGGCGTGTTCCCCTATGAAATCGCCGAGACCAAGGTCAATCAGGTGATGGATTGCGCGCGTCAGAACCAGCATCCGCTGCAATGCACGCTGGAAAAAGCCTGAGCTTTTCCCCTTAACACAGCATCACCACGCAAGCCGCCCCTTGCGCCATGCGGGCTGGCGGCCTAGTGCGCTGAAACAGCCTGCTGTTGCCTGTGGCCCAGCGCCCAACCAGCGCTAAAGCCGCAGCACCGGCCCTAGCTAAGCGGTGCCGCCTCGACATGAAAATCTTCACAGCGGTTGACCGCTACATCTTCCGTCTGGTGCTGATGCCGATGCTGGCGGTGTTTGTCATCGCGGCATCGTTGCTGGTGCTGGACAAGATGCTGCGTCTGTTCGAATTCGTCTCGACCGAAGGCGGGCCGGTCAGCGTCGTGTTCAAGATGCTGCTCAATCTGATGCCCGAATATGCCAGTCTGGCCATTCCGCTCGGCCTATTGCTGGGCATTTTGCTGGCCTTCCGCAAATTGGCCACCAGCAGCGAGTTGGACGTGATGCGCGCGGTGGGGCTGAGCTATACCCGCCTGCTGCGCGTGCCTTTCATGATGGCGATCGGGCTTGCGGGGCTGAACCTGCTGATCGTGGGCTATGTGCAGCCCATGTCGCGTTACTATTATGAACAGATGGAATTTGAACTGCGCACCGGCGCGCTGGGCGCCTCGATCAAAGTGGGCGAGTTCAACACGCTGAAGGACCGTATGTCGCTGCGCATCGAAAAGAGCCGCGACGAGGGCCGCGAGCTGGTGGGCATTTTCGCCCGCGTCAGCGAGGCCAATGGCGAGGTGCTCTCGATCAGCGCGCGCAAGGGGCGTTTTCTGGCGCTTCAGGAAAATCCCGATACGGTGATCCTGCGCCTCACCGATGGCCAGATCGTACAAAGCCCCAAGGGCCTTTCACCCCGCGTCCTGTCTTTCAGCCAGCATGACCTGCCGATCGACCTGCCCGCTCTGGAAAAATTCCGCAAACGCGGCGGGCGAGAACGCGAATATGTGCTGCCCGAATTGCTCAGCATCGGCTGGAGCAAGGATGCCAGCGCGCAGGAACGCAATGTCGTGCTGGCCAGCCTGAATTACCGCATGGCCGAAGTGGTGATGATCCTGCTGCTGCCCATGCTGGCCGTCGCGCTGGCGGTGCCGCCCAAGCGCTCCACCTCATCTTTGGGGGTCTTCGTCTCCATCGTGATGGTGGTGGCCTATCACAAGGTCAATGAATATGGCCAATCGGTGGCCGAGCTGGGCCGGATCGATCCGGCCATCGCGCTATGGGGGCCGTTCGCGCTGTTTGCCGCGCTGATCTTCTGGATGTATTGGACGATTGCCTATGTGCCCGGTGGCCAGCCGATTGGCGCGCTGGAGCGCTTCGCGGGCAATCTGGGTAAACGCATCACCAAGCTGCTCGACCGCCGAGCTGCGCCCAAGGGGCATGGCGCATGATGGACCTCTTCCCCAGCCGCACGCTGACGCTTTACCTGTCGCGCCTGTTTGTCAGCCGCATTTTCGGCGTGCTGATCATGCTGGTGCTGATCCTGCAAGTGCTCGACCTATTGTCCGAATCCGGCGCCATTCTGGCCCAGCCGGGCAATGGGCAGGCGCAGATCCTGCATTATGTCACCTTGCGCATGCCGCAATTGGTGGCTCGCTTCCTGCCCTATTCGGTGCTGCTGGCCACGCTTTTCACCTTCTTCCCGCTGAACCAGAACAGCGAGGTAATCGCCATGCGCGCGGCAGGCCTGTCCGCGCATCAGATTCTGGCCCCCATGCTGGCCACCGCGCTGGTAGTCTCGGGCGTCAGCTTTGCCTTTAACGAAATGGTGGTCACCCGCGCCACCGCGCAATTGAAGGCTTGGCAGAATGTGCAATTCGGCGCCCTGCCCGATGGGGACGAGCCGCGCAGCAATGTCTATGTCGCCGACCATCATGACATTCTGGCCGCCGACACACTGAGCGGCAATGGTCAGGCGATCGTGTTGCAAGGCGTGACCTGGTATGAGCGCGATGCCCATGGCATGATCACCGCCCGCACCATCGCCCCGCGCGCCACTTTTGCTGCGCCGGGTTGGCGTCTGGAACAGGCCGAACGGTTTGATGTCGCCAAGGCCCAGTCGACCACATCACCGGCTCTGGTGGTGGCCAAGGATATTACCCCCGCCCAACTGGACATTACCCAAGCCGATGCCGACCGCATGACGCTGGGCCAATTGAGCCGCACCATCACCGCGCTCAAATCCGGTGGCCGCCGCACCGCCGAGCTGGAGGGCAAATGGTGGCATAAATTCTCCGGCCCCCTTTCCTCGCTGCTGATGCCCTTGCTGGGGTCGGTAGCCGCGTTTGGCCTTGCGCGTTCGGGGCATTTGTTCATCCGCGCCGTTGTGGGCATGGCGCTAGGCTTTGCCTATTTCGTGGTAGACAATCTCAGCCTCGCAGTGGGCAATTTCGGTGGCTATCCCCCGCTGGTGGCGGCATGGGCGCCTTTTGTCCTGTTCGCGCTGGTGGGCGAAATGGTGCTGGTCCGCACCGAGGAATAGCGCCGATCAAGTCCATTGGCACAAATCGCCCCACCCGTCGCATTGGAGCCTGATTGGGGCCGGTGTGCCCCATTTGCGCCGCAATGCCATGGTCTAGGCAAGCCATCCGGACGACAGGCAGCAAGGCCGGTGCTTGCCCCGCAGGGCAGCCCCCATTGCCCGCAGCCATGCCCGATCCTAAATACGCGCCAAATACCCCAAGGAAGACGAAAGTGGCACAGAACAACCCCTCTCTGGCGGACGATTCCCACCTGCCGTTCTGGAAGCGCTCGCATTATCTGGACCGCATGACGCTGGGCCAGTTGGTGAGCGCCTATTTCCAGCATTACACGATCATCGCCTATCTGGCGATTGCCGCGGCAAGTCTGGTGGTGGCCTTCCTCTATCCCGCAAGCCCCCTGCAAATGCTGGGCGCCTTTGCGGCGGCGGCCTTTGTCTATCCGCTGGTGTGGCACCTGCTCCACCAATATATCCTGCATGGGCAATGGCCGTACAAGATCAAGATCCTCGCCTCGACCTGGAAGCGTATCCATTACGACCACCATCAGGACCCCAACCATCTTGAAGTGCTGTTCGGCGCCTTGCACACCACCGTGCCCACGGTGGCGGCGGCGACCATTCCGGTGGGCTGGCTGATCGGCGGCATGGGCGGCGCGGCAATGGCCTTTGCCACCGGCATCCTGACCACCTGCTATTATGAATTCATGCATTGCATCCAGCATCTGGCCTTCAAGCCGAAGTGGAAATGGGTGCAGCACATGAAGCAGCGCCACAACGAGCATCACTATGTGGATGAGGACGGCAATTTCGGCATCACCAATTACTGGTGGGACCATATTCTGGGCACCTACTATGAAAAGAAGGATCGCCCGGGCCGCAGCCCCACTGTGTTCAACCTTGGCTATACCGAGGAAGTGGCCAAGAAATACCCTTGGGTGAAGGAATTGTCCGGCGGCATCGCCAGCGACCATCCCCGCCGCCGCGCTCTGGCCAATGCGGCCAAGATCAAGGCGGAGGCCGCCGCCCCCACCGAGGAACAGATTCTGGCCCATGCCGCCGAAGCGGTGGGTATGGACACCGAAGCCTGATCCTGACACACATTGCCCAAAGGCTCGCCACTTCCCACCGAAGCGGCGGGCCTTTGTGTTTAGGCGCTTGCCCCCCGCGCCATGCCGGTTAAAAAGCGGGCAATCTTTCGGAGTTTACCATTATGTCCGCTCTCACCATCTCGCCCGTCACAACCAAGGCCGAGCGCGCCCAATGGGTGGACTATGTCTATACCGCCAACAAGGGCGACCCCAATTTCGTGCCCCAATTGCGCGGCGAAGAGATCGAGAAGATCACCGCCGGCGGCAACCCGTTCCATGAACATGCCACTTGCGAATTCTTTCTGGCTCGGGCCGAAGGGCGCATTGTGGGCCGAATTGCCGCCATTATCGATCAACAGGCGCTGGGTCAGCCGGTGGAGCAGGGCATGGGGCCGGGCACCGGCAATTGGGGCGCGCTGGAGGCCGAGACTCAGGACATTGCCCATAGGCTGATCGCCACGGCCGAGGACTGGCTGCGCGCCAAGGGTATGCATCGCGTGCTGGCGCCGATGAACCTGTCGGTCTGGGAAGAGCCGGGGCTGTTGGTGAAGGGCCATGACCATCCCCCCACGGTGATGATGGGCCACCAGAACGCCAAGTTCCAGCCCTGGATCGAGGCAGCCGGTTACACCCATGCCAAATTGCTCAACACCTATGAGCTGGACATCACGCAGGAGTTCCCTCCGCTGATCCAGCGCATCGTCAAATCGGGCGAGAAAAACCCGCGCATCAAGATCCGCGGCGTGAACCTGAAGGAGTTTGACAAGGAAGCCGCGATCATCCTCGACATCCTCAACGATGCGTGGAGCGACAATTGGGGCTTTGTTCCCATCACCGACAGCGAAGTGGCCTATACGGGCAAGAAGCTGAAACCTCTGGTGAAATCCGATCTAGTCCAGATTGCCGAATATGATGGCGAACCCGTTGCCTTCATGATGACCCTGCCCGACATGAACGAAATTCTGGCCAAGGTCGGCCCCAAGCCCTCGCTGCTGGGCTGGGCGCGACTGGCGCTGTGGATCCTGCGGCCCAAGGTGCGCACCATGCGCGTGCCTTTGATGGGCGTGCGCAAAAGGCTGCAATCGAGCCGTATGGCCAGCCAGCTCGCCTTTATGATGATCGAATATATCCGCCGCAATTCGGTCACCCGCTATGGCGCCACGCGCGGTGAAATCGGTTGGATCCTTGACGACAATCAGGGCATGAATTCGATCGCCCGCGAAATCCATTCGCATGTGAACAAGGAATACCGGATCTACCAAAAGACCCTGTAAACCCCGAGTAACGCCCGCCAAGGGCGCAAGAAAAAGGCCCTTGCTCTGGGGGGAGCAAGGGCCTTCACGGGATCGCACCACTGCCGACATGTGGACGGGAGGGGGGGTCTATCGACAGCAGTGACTATAAAACGCACGAAAATGGCGCGGGTTCCCGCCGCGCCCATAAATTTCATGGTGGCGCAATAGCGATAAATCGCTAGATTACCTCCCTAGCTGCTGCGCGCTGGCGATGTGCCTGCCCAACGCGGACAGCCAGCTGTTGAGGGAAGGCAAAATGCCCCTTGGGACCAGGATTGCAGCGCATCTGCCCTATTTGCGCCGATACGCCCGCGCTTTAACGGGCGACCAGACGCGCGGGGACGGTTTGGTCCGCGCCACGCTGGAAGCTGCCCTGCAAGATCCTCTGCTCCAGCAACGACTGGAAGGGGGACGGGTTCCCCTCTTCCGTGCCTTTACGCAGATTTTTACCCGCGCCTTTGAACAGGGCGAGACCGGTAGCGAAAGTCTGATCCCCGCCGAATTGCGGCTGATCAGTCTGGCGCCCCTTCCGCGTCAGGCGCTGCTACTGACCAGTCTGGAAGAATTTGGCGCCGATAGCACCGCCGAAATTCTGGATGTATCGCCGCAACAGGTGCAGGCGCTGGTGGATGAGGCACTGGCCGATATTGCCCGCCAAAGCGCGACCAGCGTGCTGATCATCGAGGATGAACCGCTGATCGCCATGCAATTGGAAGCCATGGTGGAAGGCATGGGCCACCGCCTTTTCGGTATCGCCGCCACGCGCAGCAAGGCGCAGGAACTGGTCCGCGATGGCACGCCCGGTCTGGTGCTGGCCGATATTCAACTGGCCGATGGCTCCTCGGGGCTGGATGCGGTGGATGATCTGCTGGCCATTGCCGATGTGCCGGTCATTTTCATCACCGCCTATCCCGAACGCTTGCTGACCGGCAATCGCCCCGAACCGACCTGGCTGGTGGCCAAGCCTTTCCGTGAACAAGCGGTTCGCACCGCCATCGCGCAGGCCCTGTTCTTCCGCTCGCCGGTAACGGCCTAAAACTTCATTCCGATTTTGAACCGGACCAGCCCTTGCGCTTGGCTGGCTTTGGCGCGCGGATCATGAATTTGGCCGGAATGCGCAAAGGCAGCACCAGCGAGCAATGGACGCCCTTGGGCTCGAATTTCAACTCCACCGCCTCGCCCAATTCATAGGCGACGATCCGCTCGATCAATTCAGTGCCAAAACCGCGCGGACGTTCCGAAGGTACCTCTGGCCCGCCGCTCTCACGCCAATCGACACGCACCTTGCCCTCATCCTGCAAGGCCCAGACCACCGACACACGCCCGCCCTCCTGCGACAGAGCGCCATATTTGCTGGCATTGGTGGCCAATTCATGCACCGCCAGCCCCAGCGACAGCGCATCATTGGGCGCCAGTTCGACATCAGGCCCGTACATCGTCACCCCGCCGCCCTTCTGGGCGTAGGGCGCCAATTCCGCCTCCACAATCGCGCGCAAAGCGGTGGCCCCCCAATCATTGGCCATCAACAGATCATGCGTGGCCGACAGCGCCCGAATGCGCCCCTCCAGCCCTTGGACAAATTCGGGCAGGCTGGTCGCCCGCCGCGAGGTCAAGGCAATGATCGAAAGCACATTGGCCAAAGTATTCTTCACCCGATGGTTCAATTCCCGGCTCATCGTCCCGCGGATCGAGGCCTGTTCGCGCAGCCATGTCAAAGCCGCGCGGTCCTCCATCGCCTGACGCGCCACCATCCATGCCACCGCCCCCAACAGGCCTGACACCAATGTACCCATCGTCAGCGCAATCGCCCCCACACGCGACAGGCCGGTCACCTGCGGCGCGGCCACCACCAACAACATCGGGCGCGAAGCCACCTCGATCTTGGTGCGACTGGTGCTCACGACCTCGCCGCTGGGTCCGGCACGAGCCAACAAATGATCGGACTGTTCAGGCCCGTCATAGAGGCTGATGGCATAGCCATGCACCGGCTCCAGCTCCAAAGCCGATTCCAGAAAGGTCCGCGCATTGAATGGCGCGCTCAAAAATCCGCGAAGGGCCTGCGTGGCCGGATCGAACACCGGCATATAGATCAGGAATCCGGGCCAGATCGCCTGATCGCGATCCATCATCAACCTGATCCGCGTGGTGGCGGTTGGACGTTTTTCCTTCCACGCCCGCTCCATCGCTGCGCGGCGCACCGGTTCGGAAAAATAATTGAACCCCAAAGCCAGACGCCGACGCGGTGTGGGCGATCCCAGATAGGTGATGGGCGCGATCAATGGCTCTTCAGGGCGAGGCTTGGGATAGATGCGGTAACCCGTCATCCCCTCGGCATGACGTGCAGCTTCGAATGCGGGCACATCCTGATAGCGTAAAACCGGCGACCAACTGATGCTTTCCGAACCGCGATATTCCTGGTCATTGTTGAATTCTTCGCCCAGCTTGGTGAAGTCGGCCAGAGTGACCTGCTGTCGCTTTTCCATCAACAAGGCTGCCGCGCGCAAATAAGCCATATGGGTGGCCACACGCCGCTCCAACGCCGAAGCGACCACGGTCGTCACCGCCTTGACCTGTGTTTGCTGCCGATGCCGCTCGGCCTGTTCCAAGGCCGCCACAAACAGCAAGGTCATCAACATGGCTAAGGCAAAAACGCCAATGGGCACGCTGCGCGGCATGCGTTCGTACCATTTTTGCGTCTCGACCCTCTGCGCGACAATCCGGTCCATGCCTACTCCCGAAAGTCCAATGGCCCCGATGCCAAATCCACAGCACACTGCTCGCCCAATGTGATACAATGCTTTGCATAGGGAACAAACCGGCTTAAGCTTCGTTCCCTCAAGAACAGTGCAGCTTGTGGAAGATTGAACCTTCATTACGCGGATCGGACAGGTTAGCCGTGGGACATTCCAAGAATACCGAGCTTCCCGCATCTACCCCGCCCCCTGTCCAGCGGGGTGCTGTGCCGCCATCCAATGGGCCCTCCGATCCGGCCAACGCCGCAAACGGAGCGGATCAGGCGGATGACAGCCCGCCCTGGGCTGAACCTTTAAGGGCGATGTACCAACAGGTGGTCGAGGAACCTCTGCCCGATTTTCTGGCAGAGCTAATACAGAAGCTGGATCAGGAAGGGCAATGAGCAGCCCCCCCGACTTCAAGGGAGAATTGGTGGCCACTGCGCGCCATCTGCGCGCCTTTGCGCGCGGCCTTTGCGGGCGTGCGGATATGGCCGATGATCTGGTGCAGGAAACGCTGTTGCGGGCATGGAGCGCGCGGGAGCGCTTTACCGCGGGCACATCGATGCGGGCATGGACTTTCACCATCCTGCGCAACATCTGGCTGACGGAAATGCGCCGCAACCGCTTCCGCGGCGATTATGACCAGACACAGGCCGAAAGAACCTTGATCACCCCCGCCGGACAGGAAGGGCCGCTGCATCTGGCCGATCTGTCGCGCGCCTTGCTGGCCATGCCGGCTGAAAGGCGCGAGGCGCTGCTGCTAGTGGGTGCAGGCGGCTTTTCCTATGAGGAGGCCGCCGAAATCTGCGGCTGCGCGCTGGGCACGATCAAAAGCCGCGTGGCGCGCGGGCGCGCCCAATTGGCCAGCATGATCGAGGAGGGCAAGATCGGCAGCCGCGCGGGCGGCACGGATGCCAGCGCCACCCTTCTGGCCGAACTGGACCGGATCAGCCCGAACAAGCCCGATTAATCAGCGTCCACGGTCACCCTGTCCACACTGGCCGTCACCGCCACATCCATCGCCACATTCCCCCATGTTCGCATCAGATCGGGCAGCATTTCCACCGCCACCAACAAAGCCAAAGGCCCCACCGGCACGCCCATGGCAATCGCCACCGGCCCGATGGACAGCACAAAGCTGATCGCGCCGGGTAAGGAAGGCGTGCCCAATTCGGCCAACGCCGCCACCGCAATCCCCGCCAGCATCGCCGACAGGACCAAGGGCGTGCCGGTCAGATGGGCGACATAGATCACCACCGCCAGATTCATCGCCGGCCCCGTTGCGCGGAACAGAGCTACACACAGCGGCAGCGACAGTTCGGCACTGGCATTGCGCAGGCCCAATTGTTTGCAGGCCGACAGCATCGCAGGCAAAGTCGCTAGCGAGCTTTGCGTGGACAAAGCCATGGCCGACACTGGCCCCAAGGCCCGCAAATAGGCCCCCAGCGCCAGACGCCCCGCCACCACCGCCACCACCGGCGCAGCCAGCAGCACCAGCCCGCCCATGCCTGCCACCAGCGCGACATAATGCGCCAAGGCGCCAATCGCCGCCGTGCCGGTCTTGACCGCCAGCGTCAGCGCCAATGCGAAAACGCCAATCGGCGCCAGGGACAAAACCCAGCCAATCATCACCATCATCACGCCCGCCAGCGCTTCAAACAGGCCCAGCAGATGCGCGCGCGGTCCGGCAGGCAAACGCCCCATGGCCGCGGCAAAAATCGCAAAAAACACCACACAGGGGAGCATTTCCCCATGCGAGGCCGCCGTCACAATATTGGAAGGCAGGATCGACAGCACAAATTCGGCCAAAGGCGGCACCGGCCCCGCCCCTTGCGCGCTGCCCTGTGCCAAGGCCCCTGCCGCCGCGCCGGGGATCGGCCATAGTTCCAGCCAAAGCGGCATGACCACCACCGCCACCGCCCCGCTGGCCAGATAGACGCCAATGATCCACAAGACCGCCCGCCGCGCCATCCGCCCCGCCTTGGCCGCATGGGCGGTCTGCACAATGCCCAGCACCAGCAAAGCCACCACCAGCGGCAGAATGCACATTTGCAAGCCCTTGAGCCACAGCGCCCCCACTGGCTCCACCCATTGCAGGATCGCCCCCGAGACCGGCAGGCTGGCTATCGCCAAACCCACCGCCAGCCCCAGCCCCAGCGCCCCCAGAGTGGCCAGCGAACTGACCTTGATCTCCGGCAATTGCAGCGAGAGCGATTTTTCATCCTTTTGCACCGGCCTGCTGTCCCCTATGAAGCCTTGTTCGGGGGACATTAATCTCCCCGCGTCACAAAACAAACTCGCAAGATAACGCATCATGAGGGCAGGCATGGCACGCAAATATTTCGGCACCGACGGCATTCGCGGGCGCACCAACGCCGGTGTGATGACCGCCGAGATCGCCATGAAAGTGGGGCAGGCCGCCGGCACCCGCTTCCTGCGCGGCAAGCATCGCCACCGCGTGGTGATCGGCAAGGATACCCGCCTTTCGGGCTATATGCTGGAAAATGCCATGGTGGCCGGTTTTACCAGCGTGGGCATGGATGTGGTGCTGCTGGGCCCGATGCCGACGCCTGCGGTGGCGCTGCTCACGCGCGAATTGCGCGCCGACGTGGGCGTGATGATCTCGGCCAGCCACAACCGTTACGAGGATAATGGCATCAAGCTGTTCGGCCCCGATGGTTTCAAACTGTCGGACGAAGATGAATTGGCGATCGAGGCTATGCTGAGCGAGAGTCTGCCTCTGGCCGAAAGCCCGCTGATCGGCCGCGCCCGCCGCATCGAGGATGCTCGTGGCCGCTATATCCATGCGGTAAAGGGCTCCGTGCCGCAGGATGTCCGGCTCGACGGGCTGAAGATCGTGGTCGATTGCGCCAATGGCGCGGCCTATCAGGTGGCCCCCAGCGCAATCTGGGAATTGGGCGCAGAGGTGATCACCATTGGCGTCCAGCCCAATGGCAAGAATATCAACGAGAAATGCGGTTCGACCCATCTGGATCTGGTGAAAGAAACCGTGGTGGCCAGCGGCGCCGACATTGGCATCGCGCTGGATGGCGATGCGGATCGTTTGATCGTGGTCGATGAAATGGGCCAGACGGTCGATGGCGACCAGTTGATGGCGCTGATGGCGCAGCAACTGGCTGCGCGCGGGCAATTGCGCGGCGGCGGTGTGGTGGCCACGGTGATGTCCAATCTGGGGCTGGAACGCTATCTGGCGGGGCAGGGCCTCAGCCTCGAACGCACCAAGGTTGGCGACCGCTATGTGCTGGAGCGCATGAAGGAAGGCGGCTTCAATCTGGGCGGCGAACAATCGGGCCATATGATCCTGCTCGACCATGGCACGACCGGCGATGGCACAGTGGCCGCGCTGCAAGTGCTGGTGGCGCTGGTGCAATCGGGCAAGAAGGCCAGCGAATTGCTGCACCTGTTCGATCCCGTGCCGCAATTGCTGAAAAACGTCCGCTTCTCTGGCGGCAAGCCTTTGGAAAACACCAGCGTGCAGGCCGTGATCGCCGAGGCCGAGGCGCAATTGGCGGGCCGTGGCCGTCTGGTCATCCGCCCCAGCGGCACCGAACCGGTTATCCGCGTCATGGCCGAGGGCGACGATGCCGCCGAAGTGGAAGCGGTGGTGGACCGGATCTGCGCGGCGGTGATGGAGGCGGTGTAAAGCCACCACAGGTTCTGGCGCTCGGCAAGCTTCCGTAAAGTGACCCCCTCGGAAATGCCGTAGCGCCTGAACCACTTGCCCAAAGGGCAGGGTGTCAAGACTTCGGCAAATGTCCGTGGGTGGAGGCTCCGGACCGGCCGCAGGTCTTGAAAACAGGGCAGGATATTCGGCAAAAGACCGTAAGGTTTTGCAACCATCGGCCAAGCCGCAAGATCTGTTGTGGTAACGCAGGAACTGTACATTTTGTTCCTGATGTTTGAAAAATAACCGCTACTTCTTGCTTCTTTGCTCAAACAATTGAACTAATGCAATTTAACCATAGGCCTAGGACGAGACCCATGCTGGAAATGCGCCCCGATTGCGAAAAATGCGGCTGCGATCTGCCCGCAGAGGCGCCCGGCGCCTTCATCTGTTCGTTTGAATGCACCTTTTGCGCGGAATGCGCCGATGTTCTGGACGAGCTATGCCCCAATTGCGGCGGCGAGCTGATGGACCGCCCCACCCGCGCAAAAAAGCACCACGCCAAGAACCCGCCCAGCACGCAAAGGCATTTCAAGGGATGAAACAGCCGGCACGCATTCTCACCATAGCCGGTTCCGATTGCAGCGGCGGTGCGGGGCTACAGGCGGATTTGAAAGCCATCACCCTGCTGGGCGGCTATGGCATGAGCGCGATCACCGCGATCACCGCACAGAACACTTGCGGCGTCTATGCGGTGGAGGTGCTCTCGCCCGAGATGGTGGCGGCGCAGATCGACGCCTGCGTGGGCGATATTGGCGTCGATGCGGTGAAAATCGGCATGCTGGGCAGCGCTGCAATCGCGCATATGGTGGCGGACAGGCTGGAAAAGCTGGACGTGCCGGTGGTGTTTGATCCGGTGATGGTGGCCACCAGTGGCGGCGTGCTGGCCGATGCGGACACGATCGCGGCCTTTGGCCGGTTGATGGCGCTGGCCACGCTGACCACGCCGAACTTGCCCGAACTGGCGGCCCTGGGCGGCGAGGCGGCGGTGCGGCTCAAGGCCAAGGCTTTGTTGGTGAAGGGCGGCCATGGCGACCAACCGGTGATCGAGGACAGGCTGATCGGTGGCGACACCGAGCAAGTTTTCACCAGCGCCCGCATCGACACGCGCCACACCCATGGCACCGGCTGCACCTTGGCCAGCGCGATTGCTTGCGGTCTGGGCCAAGGGATGGACCTGCCCGCCGCGGTCAAGCGGGGGAGCGATTTCGTCCATGCCGGATTGCTGGCCGCGCCCGGTTTTGGCGCGGGGCATGGGCCGATGGGGATCTACGCGGGGGCTTGACGCCCAAGGGCGATGGGGCACAACCAGCGCATGGATAAACAACACAAATTGCCGCCCGCCGCCTATCAAGGCCCTGACCGGCTCGACCGCGTGCTGGGAGTGCTGACGCTGGTGCTGCTGGCCGGCGGATTACTGGCGGTTGCGCGGGGCATGCCGCAATGGGCGATGGTGCGCTGGACGGTTTGGCTGCATCTGGCCCCTGCCTTGCTGGCCTTGGCGCTGACACCTGCCTTGCTGTGGCGGCGTCGGGGCGATGCAAGGCACCGCCTGTTGGGCAAGATCTGGGTGGCAACCATGGCGCTGACCGCAGGCTCCAGCCTGTTGGTGCAGGAAATCCGGCCGGGCCATTATTCCCCGATCCACCTGCTGTCGATCTTCACGCTGGCCAACCTGCCCGTGGTGGTCATCTCGGCCAGACGCGGCAATCTGGTCCGCCATCGCCAGACCTTGCGCGGCATCATCATCGGCGGTCTGGTGATTGCAGGCGGCTTCACTTTCGCGTTCCACCGCCTGCTGGCGCAATGGTTGGACTTGGGGTTGGGGATAGGCTGATCAGCCCTCCAAGGGCGGACAATCAATGCCGTAAAAGCCGGTGATTTTCTTCCACGCATCCTCAGCATGTTCGACAAAGGTGAACAGGTCGAGATCGGCGCGGTTGATCACGCCCTCTTCCACCAAGGCTTCGAAATTGACCACGCGGTTCCAGAAATCCTTGCCGAACAGCAGGATGGGGATCGGCTTCATCTTGCCAGTCTGGATCAGCGTCAGCAGCTCGAAAAATTCGTCAAACGTGCCGAACCCGCCGGGGAACACTGCCACTGCACGGGCGCGCAGCAGGAAATGCATCTTGCGCAGCGCGAAATAGTGGAACTGGAACGCCAGACGCGGGGTGACATAGGGGTTGGGCGCCTGTTCATGCGGCAACACGATGTTGAGGCCGATGGTTTCGGCATGAACCTCTGCCGCGCCGCGATTGGCCGCTTCCATGATCGAGGGGCCACCACCCGAACAGATCACGAATTGGCGCATCCCCTTTTCGACAATCGCGCATTGGCTGGCGATACGGGCCAGTTTGCGCGCCTCGTCATAATATTTGGCATTGGCGGCCAGACGCTGGGCAATCGCCTTTTCCTCCGGCGTTTGGGCTGCGGCCAGCTTGGCCTCCACCTGTTCGGGCGCAGGGATACGCGCCGAACCATAGCACACCAGCATCGAGCCGATGCCCGCCTCTTCCATCAACATTTCGGTTTTCAGCAATTCCAGCTGAAACCGCACCGGCCGCAATTCCTCGCGCAGCAGGAATTCGGTGTCGTGAAAGGCCAGCTTATAGCTGGGGCTGATGGTCTGCGCGGTGTGCGAAGTGTGCTTTTCAACAAAACCGGCTTCCTGCTCGGCCTTGTAAAAGCGGCGGGACAGTTTCTTTTCTTCTTCGGTCATAGCCTGCTTTCAACTCATCCAATTGCACAGGTTAGCGCAAAAGGATGAATCGGCAATGACTGAAATTTGGGGCTGAATTTAGCCGAGCATATCGAGCAAGGCTGGCGAAAGCTTTTCGGCAAAGCCCTGATCGGAAGGGATGATCCAGCGCACGGCCAGCCCTTGCGCTTGCGCCAAAGCCATACCCTGCTCCGGCCCCAGCACGCTCAGCGCGCTCGCCCAGCCATCGGCCCACATGGCGCTTTCATGCAGCACGCTGCATCCCGCCACATGTTCCGCCGGCATCCCATCACGCGGGTCCAGAGTATGCCAGCCCCGCACCCAGATGCCCGATGTGGCCACGGCCAGCCCATGCATGCCGATACGCAAGGGCGGCAGATCAGCACCCGGCGGATTTTCCAGATCGACCCACCATGGACGACCATCGGGCGCAACGCCCCTGCCCCGCCATTCGCCGCCCACTTCCACCAGATGATGGGCAAAGCCCTGCGCGGTCAAAGCATCGCTGACCGCATCCACGCCAAAGCCTTTGGCGATGCCCGACAGGTCCAGCGCCACGCCGCCCGCCTGTTGCAAGCGCCGCGCCGCCGCATCCCATGCCAGAGCGCGCCAATCGCAAAAGGGCAGCAGCGCAGCCACTTCTGCGGCATCGGGCGCTTTTTCCACCGGCCCTGTCGGCCCATGGCCCCAGCGATTGACCAGATGGCCCATGGCGGGGCTGAACGCGCCACCACTCGCCCCGGCTATGGCAAAGGCCGCCTGCATCACATCGGCAAAATCGCGGGACAAAACCTGCCATGTGCCCGCCTGTGCGCGGTTGAACCGGCCCAGTTCGCTATCAGCCTGCCAATGGCTCATCGACGCCACCACCTGCGCCAAACGGCCCTGCACCAGCGCCAGCAAAGGGCCGCTGGCCGCCAGCGGGGCCGCCACCAGCACGCGCCAAGTCGTGCCCATGGTCTGCCCCGCCAATGTTATAACCGGCAACGTTACCACCGGCAGGCCCGCCACCCGATGCGCCATCGCAGCCTCATCCACCCCAAGGGGCAGGGCCACACGCATGCGTAACGGGCCTTGCTGCATTACAGCGCCTGCACCTCGACCGTGGCGGTATAGCTCATCCGACGGTCGGTGGCGCGCTTGTCGCTGGGGTTCTTGTCGCTGGCGCTGGTGGTGAACCAATACATGCCCGCGCCCTTCCAGTTGATGGTGGCCACGCCTTGCGCATCGGTGGTGGCGGTAAAGCCGTCCTCGGCATCACGGTAACGCTTGCCACCGGGGATGATCTCCAGCTTCAGCCCCGCCGCAGGCTTGCCATCGATCAGGAAGCGGAACTTGGCAGGCTGGCCCGCCACCAGATCGTCGGGATGGGTGACAGGCACGAATTCCAGCCCCTTGCCGGTGGGGGTGAACAGGTTGGTGGTCGGTTTGCCACGGGTGACAAAGATGTCGTTGCGGCTGATGCTTTCGGTCAGCTTGATGTCGGTGGCATTGGCAGGGATCGCATCGATCGAGACGGTTTCCATCGCCGGTCCACCATTAGGCCCGCCATTGGGACCTCCGAAACCACCGGCAGGCGGCTGGCCTTCGGGGCGGCCTTCACCACGCGGCGGCATACCGGCAGGCGCGCCACCGGCCGGACCACCATTGGGCCCGAATGCACCAGCGGGCGGACCAGGGCGGCGACCCACGCGCTTTTCCACGCCATCCACCTTGAAGCTGCCCATGATATTGCTGCTGGCCGTGCCAATGCGCCACGTGCCTTCCTGCGTCAGATGCACGTCAAAGGTCGAACGGTGGCGTCCGGTGATGCCATGCTCCAGCTTGCCCTCGCTGCCATCGGGCTGGGTCACCTTCACCTGCGCCAATTGCAGCGGGAAATGGTCGGGATAGAACAGATCGTTCGACACAGCCGCATCGACATCCACCCATGGGTCATCGCCCGACAGGGTGGTGGCGGTGGGCAGCAACCACTGGCGATGGGCCGAGGCGGTTTGCGGCAAGGCAAGGACAGCCGCCGTGGCCATCAGGCCAAGAGCAATTTTACGCATGGGACAAACTCCTTGAGGGGGGAGAGATCAGGGGAACTTGTGTTCAGGGCCATGGGGATCAGGCCAATGGGGTTCAGGGAAGCGTGACGCTGACCGCGCCCAGCTCGCCCTTGCCTTGGGCCGCGCCGCCCTTGGCGCCCTTGGGCGCGATGGTCACCGGCACGGAAACCAGTTCGCGGCCGCCGGTTTCGCGGGCTGCTTCCACCTTCAACACATAGGCGCCAGCCTTCAGATCCTTGGGCAAGGGGATCACATATTTGCCCGGCGCGCGGGTCGGGCCGCTCAGGCCTACAGGGATAGTCGCCATATTGCGCCCTTCCTCGCGCCACCAAGCGCGCAGGTCCGACAGCCATTTGGTGCCCGGTTCGCCGCGATGCTTGGCATCATACCACACGTCGAGCGTGCGGGTCTGGCTGCCATCGGCGGCGGCAATCCAGATGGCGACATAGGGGCGGTGATATTCGGCCACCGACAGGCGCGGCACTTCCACCGAGATGGAACCGGCCATGGCGGGACTGGTCAAAGTGGTCGCGCCCAGCAAGGCGGTGCCCCAGCGGGCTTGGTTCGGGGTGATGATCATGGAGCATTACACCTTTTACGGAACAAAGAAATGGAGCAGCAGCACAGGCACCACCAGCCCCGCCGCGACGATCGGCCATGTGCTGGGGCGATGCTTGGCATGGACTTGCAGCAACAGCAGGCCGGTCAGCGTGAAGATCACGCAGGCGGCGGCGAATATATCGAGGAACCACACCCAGATCCCGCCCGCATGGCGGCCTTTGTGCAGGTCATTGGCCAAGGATACCGCCCCGCGCGAGGTGGTTTCAGACGTGACCGCGCCATCGGCCCTTTGCACCCGCACCCAGCCATCGCCACCGGGGCGCGGCAGATCGATGTTCACTTCCTCCGGCGTCCATTCCGCCGATGCGCCTTGCAGCGCCTGACCCGAAATGCGCGCCAATTCCTGCGCCACGGGGGCGGGCACGGGCGCATCGCCCTCGTCCGGCCCTTTCAACTGGGCCAGCAAGGCAGGGCTGAGTCGCCCCTCGCGGCTTTCCACCTTGGGCTGGGCGCTGACCAGATCGGCATGATTGAGCGTGATGCCGGTGATGGCAAAAAACAGCATGCCCACCAGCGACAGGGCGGCGCTGATCCAGTGCCATTGGTGCAATTGGCGCATCCAGAACTGGCGGGCCTTTTTGCGCTTGGGGTCCTTGGGAGCTTTCATTGACTCGCTATTAAGAGTGATTATCAATAGCCGAGCCATGACATGCAGCGCCCCAAGGGTCAAGCGCCGCAACCGATAAGATTTGTCGCAGAACTGATACGTCTGTCGCTTGCGCGTTAAAATCAGTCCCCGCCGACGCCGGTTCCTTCACCGGTCATTTCCGCCCCCGCATCATGGGCAAAGCGCCAATTGGGGAAAATCGCCAGAAACGACACGCCCGCCACAATCCAGAAGGCCAGCGCAAAATCGGGCAGGTCAGGCCGCTCCACCCCGCGCCACAGCATGGAAAGCTGCAGGCTGGTCGCGGCAAAACACACGCCCAGCGACAGAGTCACCTGCTGGAAGGTGGTGTAGAAACTGGTCGCCTTGCTCATGTCATCATGGGCGATGCCTTCATAGGCAATGGTGTTATAGGCGGTGAAGGAAAAGCTTAGGAAAAAGCCCGCCGCCACCAGAACCAACAGGATCGCCCAATGCGGCCATGCGGGGGTGAAAAAGCCGCAAGCACCATAAGTCAGCGTGCCCAGCAAGCCCATCACAATCAAACCACGCCGATAACCCAGACGGCGCAGCACCCGCCCTGCCAGCCCTTTCATCGCCACGCTGCCCAAGGCGGTGGCAAGGGTAATCGTGCCAGTCTTGGCCGCCGAATAGCCAAAGCCATATTGCAGCATCAAGGACAGGAGGAAGGGCTGCGCGCCCTGAATCAGCCGCGTCAACGAACCGGCAATCCATGACAGGCGAAAGGTCTGCACCCGCAGCAGGGTGAAATCCAGCAAGGGCGCGGGATGGTTTCGCGCATGGATGAAATAGATCATCCCCAGCGCCATACCCGCCGCCAGAGGCGTAACAGCGGCCCTCAAGGCATGCACCGGCCCCGCCAGTTCGGCCCCGACCATCAGCCCCGCCAAGGCGCCGCCTGCCAGCATAAAGCCCAGCCAGTCAAAGCGCGGCACATCATCGGAACGCACATCGGGAATATGGCGCAGCACGAACCACAAAGCGATGATGCCGGTGGGCACATTGATCCAGAAAATCATCCGCCAATGCGCCAAAGCGACGATAAAGCCCCCCAAAGGCGGCCCCAGAATCGTGCCCAGCAGCCCCGGCATCATCATCCAGCTGGCGGCATTGACCAGATCTTTCTTGGGCACCACCCGCAGCATCACCAGACGCCCGACCGGCAGCATCATCGCCCCGCCGATCCCTTGCGCAAATCGGGCCAAGGCCATCCAGTCCAACGCAGGCGCCAGAGCGCAGGCCAGCGACCCCGCCACAAACAGGCCAATCGCGCTGGCAAACACTTTTCGCGCGCCATAGCGGTCGGCCATATAGCCCGAGACAGGAATGAACACCGCCAAGGCCAGCAGATAGGCCGTTACCGCCACCGACACCGCTGGCGGGCGCACCCCGAAATCGCGCGCCAGCGTTGGCAGCGCGGTTGCCAACACCGTGGCATCCAGCGTTTCCATAAACAGCGCCGAAGCAATGATCAGGCAGATCAGGCGATAGCCGGAAGTTTCCGAGGGGAGCGGGGGACTCGACATTGCCCCTTCCCTTAGGCCCCTTGTTGCACTGCGACAAGATGCAGGCCAAGAAGCTGTCCGACAGGGAATAAAGGAGTTTTACCATGGATCTGGGCATCAAGGGGCGCAAGGCGATTGTCTGTGCTTCCTCCAAGGGGCTGGGACTGGCCTGCGCCACCTCGCTGGCGCGCGAGGGCGCGCAAGTATGGATCAACGGGCGCGATGCAGGCCGGTTGGAAGAGGCCGCCGCAGGCATTCTGGCCGCCACAGGCGCGACGGTGCATTATGTGGTGGGCGACATGGGCACCGCGGATGGCCGCGCGGCGGTATTGGCGGCCTGCCCCGATCCCGATATTCTGGTCAACAACAACCACGGTCCGCGCGCAGGCCGGTTGGAGGAAGTCAGCGAGGAAGATTGGGCCAGCGCCGTGGCGGGCAATATGCTGTCCCCGATTGCCATGATGCGCGCGGTGATCGGCGGCATGCGCGAAAGGCGTTTTGGGCGGATTGTGAACATCACCTCGGCGCAGGTCAAAACGCCTGCGGTGGATATGGGCCTGTCGGTTTCGGCCCGCGCCGGTCTGATGGCTATGGCCAAGGTGGCGCAGTTTGACAGCGTGCGCGACAATGTGACGATCAACAACCTGCTGCCCGGACCGTTTGATACCGACCGTCTGGCCAGTCTGGCCCAGCGCTATGTGGCGCAGGATGGCATCACACTGGAGGAAGCCTATGCCCGCATCGGCGCGCGCGGACCGGCAGGGCGCATTGGCCAACCGGCCGAATTTGGCGATGCCTGTGCTTTCCTCTGTTCGGCGCAGGCGGGCTTTATTTCCGGCCAGCATCTGGCGCTGGATGGCGGGGCCTATCCCGGCCTGTTTTAATTTAACGCAGGGCGGCCTTCAATCCGGGCGGCGTTACCAACAGGGCCAGCGCCGCCCCGAACACCAGCT
This sequence comes from Novosphingobium umbonatum, assembly GCF_004005905.1. Lineage (GTDB taxonomy): Bacteria > Pseudomonadota > Alphaproteobacteria > Sphingomonadales > Sphingomonadaceae > Novosphingobium > Novosphingobium umbonatum. The sequence goes on along the minus strand of NZ_SACO01000010.1, from coordinate 79,009 downwards.
TGGCCGTCAGCGCCGCCGTATAGGGCAGGCTCTGCACGCCCAGCAGAGTGACCACCAGCGCCGAACCGCCCACGCCCAGAGCGACGCTGCCCAGCGCGACCAGAACAGCGCGCGGCACCAGACCCTTGGGCAAACGGCTTGCCCCTGCCCAAGCCGCCACCTTCCCCGCGCGCCGCGCCTTGCCCGCCAAAGCGCCGGGCACCAGGGTGGCCATCAACCCGATCATGAAGGACTGCGGCCCGAAATCGAAGACATAGGCCCCCATGCCCCACACCGGCACATCCCCGCCACGGCCAAACACGCCCAGAAAGAAGGCGTAGCTCAGCACCGTGTTGATCACCATGCTGACCAAAGTTTCGCGGCGGATATAGGCGGCAGTGTTGAGCACGGGGGAACCTTCTGATTACAGCGAATTGGCCTGCGCGATACGACCAAGAACCGCAGCGCTGGGCTTGGCTGTACGCGCAAAAGTGACCGGATCAAAGCTGGCAAGACCGAAACGGGGCTTGAAGCCGAAAATCCATTCGAAATTGTCCACCAGCGACCAGTGGCAATAGCCGATCACCGGCACGCCATCATCCACCGCCTGCTTCAGATCATGCAAAGCTTCCGGGATGAAACGGGCGCGGATCGTGTCATCATCGGTGCCAACGCCATGTTCGGACACCAGAATGGGCACATGCGTTTCCTGATAGGCATAGCGCACGGTCGCTGCCAGCGAGGGCGCATAGACTTCCGTGCCCGACCAGTTGACGATGGCACCGGCAGGCGCGGGCAGCTTGCCCTTGTCGCCCCACAGGGCGCGCTCGTAATTCTGCACGCCCATGAAATCATCACCCTTGGCCAGTTCCAGCCAGCGGCCATAGAATTCGGCGCGCATCTTGTCGCGGATCGACCCTTTGCCCACCGCCTGATCATCAATCATCGAGAGCGAGAGCCCCACCGGCAACTTGGGCGCCACCGCCTTGATCGCGGCGCGGCCAGCCTTATGGGCCACGGCAATGCCATCCTGCAAAGGCGCGATATCGTCATAGCCCGCCACATTGGCCGCCACGAAACGCTTGACGCCCAAACGTTTGGAGGCGGTGTCCAGCGTCACTTTCTGCATTTCCCAAACCGGCGGGGGCAGGATCGGCTTGATGATCGACAGGATGTTCGGCTCGTTGAAGGTAATCGCATAGCCGATGCGGTCACCAAACGCCTTGGTCACTTTCGTGCAATAGCGAGCGAAGAGTTCCGCGCTTTCCGGATTGGTCCAGCCACCCTGGGCCGAGAACCACAGAGGCGCGGTGAAATGGCTATAGGTAACAATCGGGGTCAAGCCACGGGCGCGGCAACCATCAACAATCCGCCCGTAATGGTCGAGCATCGCCTGCGAAAACTGCCCCTTTTCCGGCTCGATCCGCGCCCATTCCACGCCAAAGCGATAGGTGTTGAGACCGATCTTTTTCGCCAGATCCAGATCCTGTTCCCACAGCAGGAAACTGTTGGCAGCATCGCCCGAAGGCGCCGCAAAGATGGTGGGCGTCTGATGCTCCAGAAACCACAGGTCGGAGGTGGTGTTATTGCCCTCCACCTGATGACCGGCGGTGGATGCGCCCCACAGAAAACCCTTGGGGAAGGCAGGGTTGAACGGCTTGGCTGCGGATTTGGCGGCAAAAGCAGGGGTGGCGGCCAAAGCGGCGGCGCCAGCCAGCAGGCTACGACGGTCGATCACAGAATATCTCCCATAAAGGCGGCGATTTCATCGGCCAAACGCTGATCGCTTGTGCCCAGATGCATCGCCAGCGTGTAATGATTATGCCCCGGCACGATGATCGAGCGCGGCATGGTGCCATGGCGGGCCAGTCGGTCCTGCATCAGCCCCAGAAATTCAGCCTGAAACCGCGCCGGATCATGCTGCGAACAGGCGACCAACAAAGGCAGGCTGGTGGAGGCGACAGCTTCGCGCGGCGCCTTGTCGGCATAGGTGTCGGGCGCGCCGTAATAGCGCTCGTCCTTGGCGTCGATCGGTTCATAGCCATAAAGGCCCGACAAAAGCACCGCCCCGCGCACCAGATCGCCATGATCGGCCCGCAGGCGCAGAAAGCCGGAGACATGCACCGCCCCCGCCGAGGTGCCCATCACCACAATGCGTTCCGGATCGCCGCCATGATCGGCCACATGGGCGCGCAGATAATCCAGCGCCGCGCCGACATCCTCGCTGCCCGCGGGCCAGAGATGATCGGGGGCCAGACGGTAATTCATCACCGCCCCGATCCAGCCCTGCGTTGCGGCCCAGCGACCAACCGCGGCATTGGCCCAACCGGTATCACCCTTGTCCCCCAGCACGAAACCGCCGCCATGCACAAACAGCAGCACCGGCTTGAGGCCATTTTCCACCGCACCATAAAGGTCCAGCCGGTGCCTTTCATGCGGGCCATAGGCCAGATCGCGCGCCGCCAAGGGCACTTGGGCCACCAGCGCCTGCTGCTCGGCTTCATACAAGGCGCGGCATTGTTCCAGCACCACTGGCCCCAGCCCCTGCCCCATGGCGGCAATGGCGTGGCGCGTGGTGGTCTGCTTGTCGGTCATGGCAGTGGCCCTTGTTACAATAGGAAAAGGCGGCGCAAGCCTGTGACCTGCGCCGCCTCTTGTCAGCGGATTTAGAAGCTCATCGTGGCGCTGACGCCCACCGTACGACGACCTTCACGCGTCAGCCAGTTCACCGTGGCACCGGCATCGGCAAAGGGCATGCCGATCACCGAAGCGACAAAGCGCTTGTCCAGCAGGTTGCGGGCGAAGACACCCACGCGCCACTTGCCCTCGGCATCGCCCACGCCGGTGTTCAGACCGATCGTGTAATAGCCCGGCTGCGACGACACCGCGCTGGCCACGTCATACTGCACGCGGCTGCGATAGTAGAAATTGGCCGACCAGTCGAAGTTCAGGCGATCGTTGATCGGCACCTTTACGTCAGCACCAAAGGTGGCGCTGACCTTGGGCGCGCCCGACAGGGGTTCGCCAGCGGCCTGCACCAGGCTGGTGCCATTCTTGGTGTAGCAAGTATAGGCGGCCTTCACCACGGCAGGGCAGGCGGTTTCATAATCGGTGAACTTGGTCTCCGAATAGGTCATGCCGCCACGCAGCGAGAATTCGGGGCTGACACGCCAGTTGGCGTCAAACTCGAAACCATTGGCGTTAAAGCCACCGGCGTTCTGCGTGAGGAATTCGGTGCCGTTGAACACGCTGGTCTGCAGGTTCTTGTACTGGTCAAAGAACACACTGGCGTTGAAAGTCACCGCGCGGTTGAACAGCTGCGACTTGATACCCAGCGCGATGTCGCGCACCGTCTGGGGGTTCACGTCGGAACGCGTGCCGGTCAGACCCGAGAACGTGACCGTCGGGCCCAAGTAACCACGGGCAATGGTGCCAAACAGCATCACGTCGCGGTTGATCTTGTAATTGGCGCCAGCCTTGCCCGACCAGCCACCCTTGGACACCGAACCGGTGGACATGGGGCGGGCGGTGTAGGGCACGACAAAGCCGCCATCGACCACCGTGCCGGGCATATATTGTTCGTCCAGCGTGGTGACGCTGGAGGACTTCACCCAGTCATACTGATAGCGGAAACCGCCGATCAGCGCGAATTGCTCGGTCACGTGATATTTGCCATCGACAAAACCGGCCACCGAGTCCGACTTGGTCTGGGTGTTGGTCTTGCCCGCCGAAATATTGATCGTGGTGGTGGCAAAAGGCAGAGCGGGGCGCAGCTGGGCCGCGCTGTAGAAATTGGGGCTGCCCACCTTGCGCGACGAGGCATAGATACCGCCGATGAATTCCAGCTTGCTGCCCGAAGCCGAGCTCAGGCGCAGTTCTTCGCTGATGAAGCTCTGCGGCTTGGGCATTTCGCGGGCGGTGAAGATGGAATAGCTGGTGGCGTCAATCGCATAGGCCGCCGCGCCCTGCACGAAACCGCGATAGGCAGTGATCGAGGTCAGGTTGTAATTGCCCAGCTTCTTGTTGATTTCCAGCGAGCCGCCGTAATTCTGTTCCGAATTATAGCCTGCCGAATTTTCCACCGACTTGTCATTGGTCAGGCCCGGCGTCACGCCCAGCGAGGCCAGATTGGCAAAACGAGCCGTCGCCAAAGCACCGGCAGCGGTGCCATAGCTGTTGGGAAGCGAGTTGATCGTCCACAGCTGGCCGGGGCCACGGCCCACATTGCGCGAATAGTCGCCGATCAGATAGAAGCTCAGATCATCGCTGGGCTCGTAGAAATATTTCGCACGCACGCCCGAGTTGATCGTGCCGCCCCACTTTTCATGGCGCACCACATTGTTCACGAAGCCGTCATTGCTGCGATAATAGGCATAGACCGCCAGAGCCGAATTGGCGCTGACCGGAATATTGACCGAGGCATTGGTGTTGACTTCGTTCAACTCGCCATAGGAGGCGAAGACCTTGCCCGACAGCACGCCGAACTTGGGCTTGGCGGTGGTGATGTTGATCACGCCCGAAGAGGCGTTCTTGCCGAACTGCGTGCCCTGCGGACCTTTGAGCGCTTCGACGCGTTCCAGATCGCCAAGGCTGCCCACGGGGTTGCCGAAAGGAATGACCACGCCATCAACCACGGTGCCGACATTCTGTTCCGACGAGCTGGAATAGCCGCCCGCCGTACCCACGCCGCGCAGACGGAAGCCCGCGTCATTGGGCGAATTGCCGAATTGCACGCCCGAAACCTGATACTGGATATCGGTCAATTGCTGGAAACCGCCCGACTTGATCTGGGCAGCGCCAATGGCCGACACGGCGATGGGAACATCCTGCAGACGTTCGGCGCGGCGGCTTGCGGTCACCACGATATCGCCGGGGGCGGCAACCTGTTCCGGCGCATCGGCAGCCATGGCCTGCGGCGCGGCGAAAGTCAGCATCGCGCCCAGTGCGGCACCCGACAGCAAATGACGGGGAAGGATCTTGCTCATGATATTCTCCCTAACTTAAAGCCCGGGGGGGATACGTGCCCCAACCCGGTGCTTGTCTGGTTGGCCCATCGGGCCGGATGGTATTAATTATGCTTCGTCGATCACCGGATTGGACAGCTTGCCAATCACGCCCACCGATACTTCCACCACGTCACCGGCCTTCAGGTACAGCGGCGGCTTGCGCTTGTCGCCCACACCGCCCGGCGTGCCGGTGGCAATCACATCGCCGGGGTTCAGATCGGTGAAGGTCGAGCAATAGGCGATGACCGTGGGAATATCCCAGATCTGGTCGCTGATCGGCTGATCCTGCACCAACTCGCCATTCACGCGGGTCTGCACGCGCTGGCTGGCCAGATCGGCGACTTCATCCTTGGTCACCAGCGCGGGGCCGAAGGGGCCGGTGGCGGGCCAGGTCTTGCCAGGGGTGAACTGGATATTGTGGCGCTGCCAATCGCGGATCGAGCCATCATTGATGACCGAATAGCCAGCAACATGGTCCCATGCGTTTTCAGGCGCGATGCGGCGGCCCTTCTTGCCGATCACAATCGCCAGCTCGCCTTCATAGTCGAAACGCACGCTTTCGGGCGGGCGGACCATGGCATCGCCATCAGCGATCAGGCTGTCGGCATAGCGGGTGAAGATGGCGGGATGCTCTTTCTGCTCACGGCCCGTTTCGGCCACATGGGTGGCATAGTTGAGGCCCACGCACAGGATCTTGTCCGGATTGGGCACGAGCGGCAGCAGCTTAACGTCAGCCAAAGCCAGCGCCGGACCATCGGACAGGCCTTCCAGCACGCCAGCGGCCAGCGCGGCCTTCAGGTCCACCGGCGCGCCTTCGACGCCCAGATCATAAACGGTTTCGCCATCCAGACGGCCATAGGAGGCGCTGCCATCGGCGCGGGTGAAAGAGATGTAACGCATGGGGGATTATACTCCTGCAAACTGTTCGATCGGGGCCGGATCCCATTCGCGGCGGAAACGGAAGGCTTCTTCCGCAATGCGCAGACCCGCAAAATCCTTGTCGGACACGCCCCACTGGTCGATGCGCTTTTCCGGCCAGGTCCAGTCATCAGGCTCGCCCGCCTGATAATCATCGCCCACCTTTTCCACCGCGGTCGAATATTCGATCACCGGACCAAAGGGCGCGATGTAATAGGCATAGACATTGTCGCCCGGACCATGACGGCCCGGACCCCATGCGGGGGCAAAGCCATGGTCGCGCATGCAGCCAATGCCGCGCATCACGCTGTCCAGATCTTCCATTTCAAAGGCGATATGGTTGAGGCTGGAGAAACCGGCACGGGCAAAGGCGGTGGAATGATGCGCTTCATTGCAGCGGACAAAGACCATGCCCTTGGTGCGGTCCGACACGCGGAAGCCGAGGACTTCCTCGACCAAATCGCCGCTGGCTTCGGCATCAGCCGCGTTGAACACCACATGGGTCAACTTCACCGGCATCACGCGGCGCGAGGCTTTGCTATGGCCTTCGATGGGAGCGACTTCTTCGGCGCCCACAAGGAAACGCAGCAATTCGCCCTCGGCCAGTTCCACCACTAGACCTTCGCCGCCGCCCGGATCGCTCGACACGCAAGGCGCGGCATTCAGGCCACGCGCCAGCGCCGCCTTGGCCACTTGGGCCAGACGGTCGGGCGAGCAGACAAAGGTGGTGGAGCGCACGAAATTATCCGCGCTCTCGCTGAGCGAGACCAGATAGGGGAAGGTGCCGCTGCCGCGCAGGTAGAACGTGTCCCCCTGCTGGCCCGCATCGGCGCAACCCCAAATGTCGATCATCCAGCGATGCGCCTCGGCTGCCTTGGGCAGAGCCAGTTCGATGCTGCGCAGTTTCATCATCATCTCAACCCTTTTCAGAAGCCTGCGGCCTTGATGCCCGCGATGGCGCACTCGGCATCCATCTCGCCGGTATCACCCGAAACGCCCACCGCGCCGATCACCGCGCCGCCGGAATCCTTCACCAGCACGCCACCGGGCGAGAACACCAGATCACCGCCCACCGTGGTCACCACGCCGGAAAAGAACACCGGATTGCCCTTGGCCCGCTCGGCCAGAATGGCGGTGTCCGCGCCCATGCCCAGCGCGCCATAGGCCTTCGCCTTGGCAATATCGGCGCGGAAGAAGGTGGCGCCATCCTCACGCGCCATGGCCACCGGATGGCCGCCCGCATCCAGCACCACCATCGCCAAAGGCTTGGCTGAGGCTGCGCGCGCATGGGCAAGGCCAGCGGAAAGAATGGTCTGTGCCTGAGCCAGCGTGATCATGCCGCCATCTCCTGCGCCAGACCCAATTGACGCTGGCGCGCATCCAGCAGGCCAGCCACATCACCGGTACCGAACACATAATGGTCCGGACGCACCAGCACCGCTTGCGCAGCCCGCGATTCCAGCCATGCCAGCACCGCGCCACCATCGGGAAGCTGAGCTGCATCCACAGTGGTCACACCGGCCACGGCCGAGGCGGCACCCTTCACAAACAGGCGCCAGCCATCGCCGGTCAGATCGTCCAGCTTGCGGCCATCTTCCAGCATAGGCTGGATGAAGCGCTCGCCCGCCGAGGGGCTGCCGCGCAGGATGATGCCGGTGGAAATGGCGGGGATCAGGTCATGCGCGGTCTGGTGCTGGCCAGCCTGTGCCGCAGCACGAGCCACCATTTCGGCATCGCGCGCGGCGGCCTTGGCAGGGTCAAGCTCGCAAATATAGCGGCCGGCCGCCACGGCAGCGCCAATCACGCCGCGCACATGCGGATCGCGTTCGGGCTGATAGGTGACCAGAATTTCGGGCGAGGCGTGATCATGGATGATCGCCGCCATTTTCCACGCCAGATTGGCAATATCGCGCAAGCCATGGCACATGCCCTGCCCAAAGAAGGGCGGGGTCTGGTGCGCGGCATCACCGGCAAGGAACACATTGCCCACCTGCCACTGTTCGGCCACCAGCCCGTGGAAACGATAGGTGGCGGCGCGCACGATTTTGTGCGGCACATCCTTCATCCATGCGCCCACCAGCTCACCCACCTTTTCAGGCGTCATCATCTGCTGGTCATCTTCACCGGGCAGCAGCATGAATTCCCAGCGGCGGTGGTTGCCGCGGCCCGGCACAATCGTGGCCGGACGCTTGGGGTCACACATCATCACCGACAGGCGCTGCACATCGGCGGCTTCCGGCACGCCTTTCAGCGGCGGGAAGGACACCGGACCTTCCACCTCGGCATCGACCACCAGCCAAGGCTCTTCGAAATCGAGGTCGTCCAGCTTGACGCCCAAGGCCTTGCGCACGGGGCTGCGCGAACCATCGCAGGCAATCGCCCAGCGCGCCGAGACCTGCTGCTCCGCGCCGTCCAGCGTATAGCTGATCCGCACCGGACCATCTTCCTGCGACAGACCGGTGAATTCCGCACCCAGCTTCAGCTCCACCTGCGGCAGATCGGCAAAACCGTCGCGCAAATGGGCTTCCAGCTCGGGCTGATAGAAGAACCAGTCATTCGACCAGCCAAAGGGGCGCGCCATGCCGACCGTGCCCATATAGCGGATGACCTGATGGTCCGCGCCAATATGCATATGGCCATCGGTGTCGATCATATCGGGCAACACCCGATCGATCACGCCCGCCGACTGGAACAGGCGCATCATCTCGTGATCAAGATGCACCGCGCGCGGCAGGGGGTAATGGGTCAGCTCTTTTTCCAGCACCACCACCGACAGGCCTGCGCGGCCCAGCAGGTTGGCTGCCATGGCCCCCACGGGGCCACAGCCGATAATTGCAACATCAAACATGGGATTTATGCCACCGCAGCTGCGGCAGGCGCCTTGTGGAAGGCGCCGCCTTTCATGATTGCCTTCAGGTTGCCCTTGTCGCGCAACAGCGAGATATTCTCGGTCGGATCGCCCGCCACCAGCAGCAGGTCGGCCAGATAGCCTTCCTTGATCTGGCCAATCGGCATACCCATCAATTCACCGCCCACCATCGTGGCGCAGGACAGGGTTTCCGCAGGCGAATAGCCAAACCATTCGACAAACAGTTCCAGATCGCGCGCATTCATGCCGATCGGGTTCCACGGGAAGCCATAATCGCCCCCGATCACCGAACGCACGCCACGCTTGCGCAATTCCCGACCCACGGCCTTCTTGTGCTCGACGGCGGAAATCTGTTCGGCCACCTGACCCTCGCTGGCCATAAAGCCGAACTTGGGCGCGCGGTCGCGGTCGGCTTCTTCAATGCCGGGAGCCAGACCGATGTAGAGCGAATCCTTGGCCGCCTCGATTGCGTCCAGCGCCTCATCATCGGCATAGTTGCAGTGATAGAGCACCTTGAAACCGGCCTTGATCGCCACCTTGATCGAGGCGGCGGTGTAGCAATGGGCCGTCAACGACACGCCGCAGCGACGCGCGGCTTCACCCGCCGCCATGATTTCATCTTCATGGAACTGTTCGGACAGATTGGTGCCCGGATCCATGGCCGACACGCCATTGAGCAGGAACTTGACCGTTTGTAGGCCCGACGCCGCCATTTCTTCCACAAAGCCAGCCACAGCCGCCGGATCGCTGGGGCGTGTATCGCGGTCGGGGAATTTGAAGATCAAGCCGGGCGTACCACCGGGCAGCTTTTCCATCGAGCTGGTCACCAGACGCGGGCCAGCCATCGTGCCCTTGTCAAAAGCGGCCTTCACCGCGATTTCCGCCGCCGCCGAAGGCGAGCCGCCCGAATAGGCCGCCGTAAAGCCATGATCGAGCATCACGCGGCCACAATGGGCCGCGGTCAGCGCCAGCACTTCGGTCGGGTGATTGCCCGGCTTGCTCATGCTTTCGACGCTGCTGCCCAATTGCAGATGGGTATGGCCATCCACCAGACCGGGCATCAACGTGCCACCCTGACCATCCACCACCGTGGCTTCGGGGGCGTCAATCGTTTCGGGAGCATAGGCCACGCGGGCAATCTTGTCGCCATCGACCAGCACTTGCCCCAAGCGGGTGGCGTTGGGCGTACCATCAAAAATGCGAATATTGGTGAAAAGCGTGGTCACGCTTGGCTCTCCCTAGAATGCTGGACCTGACGGCCACTCTTGTGCCCCTTTTGCCAAGCCAGCATCATAAGGTAAAATACGCGATTTTGGGATTGCCATAGGTTCAGCCTATGGGTTGTGGCTAAATAGCCTCACCCTCGGCCAGATGGGCCAGCAATTGCCGCGCCAGCGCCGATGGCTCGCGCCCTTTCAGCCAACGCACACCCACGCTGCGTTCAAAACCGGCCTCGGCAATGCGGACGGCGCGCAAGACCCCCATCGACAATTCGCTGGCCGCCACCCGCATGGGCAGGATGGTCACCCGTCCGGTGTCGCGCACAATCGCCTTGGTGGTCAGCAGCGAATCGCAGCGAATCACATCGCGCGGGGCGGCCACACCGGCGGCCGCAAACAAGGCGTCCACCTGCCGCCGGAACGCGCCCTGCGCCTCGGGCAAGACCCAGCGCAGACTGTCGGCCTGCCTTAGGGAAATGCTGCCCGCCATCGCCTTGTTCTCGGCCGAGACCATCAGCGCGAAGGGATCACGGGCAAAGGTCTTTTCGGCAATATCGGGATCGGGCTCTTCCATCGCGGTGGTGACAAAGGCCAGTTCAATGTCGCCCTCGCGCAACATGCCGGTCAATTCGCGGTCGGCGCGTTCCAGCACATGCAAGGTCATGCGCGGCACTGACTCCTCCATGCGCGCAATGGCCAGAGGCAGCAGGCTGACCAAGGCGCCGGGCGTGCCGCCAATGCGCAAGGGGCCGCCTGCCCCTTCCTGTGCGGCGGCCACTTCGGCCTCGGCATCGCGCAACAGGTGATCGAGCATTTGCGCCCGCAGCCGCAAAGCCTCGCCCGCCGGGGTCAGCACAATGCCGGTGCGGGTGCGTTCAAACAGGGTGGCGCCCAACCGCCCCTCCAGCATGGCAATCGCGCTGGACACCGAAGGTTGGGAGATGTTGAGCGCACGCGCCGCGCCGCTGATCGACCCCGCGCGGCAGACTTCGTGGAATGTGCGAAGGGCGCGGGGGTCGATCATGATGGGTCCTATAGCCTTATCGGGCGGCGCCTTCCAGCACCACCGGACCGATCAGGCCCGATTCGCGCAAAGGCGCATCGGGGCGATAGGTTGGCATGGCGGTAAAGGTCACTTTCTGCGCGCCTTTCTGTGCATCGCCAATCAGGCGGTTGATCCACAGATTGGCCACGCGGATCTCGACATGGTTCTTGCCCGCCTTGACCGCGCTGCCCAGATCCACCCGATAGGGCGCGTGCCAGACAATGCCCAGATCCTTGCCATTGACGCTGACCTGCGCGACTTCGCGCAATTGGCCCAGGTTGAGCCAGAGCGGCTGCCCCGCCTTCCAACCCTTGGGCGCGGCAAAGTCCTTGGCATAGGTGGCAACGCCCGAGAAATGGGCGATGCCGCTATCGGCATTTTCATTGAGCGGGGCCAGCTGGGGCAGCACCACACTGGCCGGAGCGCCGCGTCCGGATTGGAAGGCCACCGTCCATGCGCCGTCCAGCGTGGAGAGCGGCGCAGGGGCCAGTTTCTTGATGGCCAGCGCGTCACCCGTGGCAGGCTTGCGGAACACGACATGCACCGATTCTTCCGCCAGCAGCGTCAGGGGCACGATCGTCTCGCCATTCTCGATGCGATAGCTCACCGGTTCGAACGTGCCGGTTTCGGCATGCCACAATTCGGGCTGCTTGCCGGTCACGCGGAAATGGGCGGTAAAGCTTTCCACGCGCTCCTTGCGGTTGACGAGGAAATAGCTGTCGCCCGATTCCCAGCGGCGATGCAGGAAAGGCACCTCAGCATCGGCTGCCCCGCCGCTCATGCGGAAATCGGGCGCGATGCCTGCCTTGTCTAGCGCTTCCTCGACATTCTGGCTGGCGATCACGCGGCCCTTGCCGACCACCGTATCACCGCCAGCGGGCCACAGCTTGGCCACCAGCGCGGCATATTCGGCCTTGTCCTCCTGACCAAGGCTGGGCGAACCCTGCGGCGCCATGCCGATGATCGTCGCCCCGCCCTGCGCCAGCGCGGCAATCTTGCGTAGCGCGGGCAAGGTCATCTTGTAGCTCGACCCGCCCAGATAGAGCGCGCCATAACGCGCACCACCGGCCGACACCAATTCCTTGCCCTCATTGCGCAAGGCACCGGTCAACGCGTCAAAATTCACAAAGTCAAAGGCGCGGGTCTTGGGCGCATCGCCCACCTTCTTGTCACCATACAGGCCCGTGATCGGGGCTTCCTCGCCATAGAAATAGCCCACATCGGCCACATTGCGCCCGTTCTGCAGCAACAGGCTGTTGCGGCTGATATAATCGACCCAGCCCTTGGCCAAAGGCGCCCATGCCTCGTGCCGGTTGAAATATTGACCAAAGATCATCAACGACAGGCCGGGCACCTTGTCATCCGAAGGCTGATGCACCGAAGTATGCACCACCGGACGGTTCACGCCGGTCACGAACTCCAGATCGATCACATGCTTCAACGTGCGCGGACTATCGGCCCAATAGGTCAGCGCCGAAGTCATCGATTCAGCCGCCACCAGATTCTGCCCATAGATATGCGCCACGCTGGCCGCACCCTTCATATCGGCCAGATAGGAGGGGTTGGGCCCGTCCTTTTGGGTAAAGGTCCAGAGCGCGGCCATCGGCACATCGGCATGGGTACGCATCGACATGTCATCGCCAAGGCTGGGGCGATGATCCTCCAGCGCCTCGCCATAGACCTTCAAGCCCGCCGCATGGGCCTTGGCCGCCACCGTGCCATAATGCTCACTAGCCATCAGATCGGCCAGAGTGCGGCGCCAGTCATAGAGGAACTTGTCGCTATCCTCGCGGCTGCCCACCAGCATGCCGGTCAGCGCGGGCAACCAGGGCGTAGCGTCATAGCCGCGTAGCGCCTTGAACTGGGCCAGCATCTTGGGCGTGTAATTGGCCGCGCCCACCTCGATCGAATCGGTCAGGATCGCACGCACGCCCTTGGCCCCGATCATGTCGGCACCGGCGGCATCGCGATACATGCCCAGATAATGGTCCATATAACGGCCCACCGCATCGGCATCGAACTTGTCGACCTCCAGGCCGGTCGCCTCGGCAGGGGCGGGATGGTTGGTGGTGCCCAGCAAGCTGGCGCCCAGACGGACGATCCGCCACTGCTGCCCCTTGGGCAAAGCAGGCGCCTTCCAGTCCAGCGAGCCATCGGCCTGCACCAGCTTGGTCAGATCCACCACTTGCGCCGCCGTGGCGCCCGTGGCGGCATCGGCCGGATTGGTCAGCGTATAATAGTCATGCGCCAGCGCGAAACCAGCCTTGGTCTCGGCCAGATTGACCTTCGCCTCGGCGTAGAGCCCGAATTGACCCAGCGTCCACGGCTGATCCCCGCCAGCCAAAGTAGCGAACAGGCCGGGGATTTCCACGCCCTCGGCAGGCGCGCCCATATTGGCGGAGGTGGAGACCAAAGGCTTGAGCACCAGACGGAAGAACTTGGCGGTGACGGGCGCAAAACTGACCGTGGTGGGGACATCAGCCACGGTGAAATGGGTGATCTCGCGCCAGTTCTGGCCATCATCGCTGGCCTCCAGCACCGGATCGACCGTGGGGCCACGGAACATGATCTTGGCGCCGGGCACAAAGACGGTGGCGCTGCGCATGGTCTGCGGCGCGTCATAGGCATAGGTGACATTGCCCGCCGCCTGCGCCGTGCCGCGCGGCACGGAAACGCCCGCGGTCAGATTGCTGTCAAACAGCAGGGCGGCATCCACCGCTTGCCCGCCTACGCTGGCCTTGGGCGCGGGCGTGGCCTGTACCGCCACCGGCACGGCCAATACCGCGACATCGCTGTAATAATTGGGTGCCGCCTCGGGGTGATGGCCTGCGGCAATATCGTCAAAGCCCAGCCCCTTGCCCATCGCCTGATAGGGTCCGGTGATCTGGGGCGGGGTGGCAATCTTGCCCTTGAACGCCTTGCCAGCAGGCACCAGCGTCTCGCTCCACACCAGCTTTTTCAGACCATCCGCAGGCTTGACCCAGGGGCCGCCCGTCTCGCTCCAACCCGGCGAGGCGGCAATCGCCAGTTCAAGCCCCTGCCTTTCGGCCTCTTGCGCGGCAAAGCGGAAGGCGTCCTTCCACTCCGGCGTCATATAGGCGAGGCGCTTTTCAACCACTTGCGGCGTTTGCAGGTTCACGTCGAAATTCTGCAAACCGCCAATGCCCACCGACTTCATCCACGCCATATCCTTGGCGATACCGTCCTTGGTGATATTGCCGTTCATCCAATGCCACCACACGCGCGGGCGGGCCGATTGGGGCGGATCACGGAACTGGGTTTCAAGGTCGGCCTGTTGCGCAAAGGCAGAACCCGACAGGGCCAAAGCGCTGGCCAGCGAAAGGGCCAGCTTGTGGCGGCGAGTGAAGCGGATAGGCGCCATGGTAATACGTCTCCCCCGAGACTTGTGTGTTGTTACAAGGAAAAACGCCGCCTGTGGCCTTTCCTCAAGCGGGAAAGGTCCAAAGGCGGCGCCTGTTCAGTTCAAATGGGCAGGCCGTTTAGACGGCCCAACACCAAGGATCATACGATGCCGGCACCAAGGCCAACCGCCTTGCGCTCCTGCGCCTTGCGGGCGCGATAGCCGCTCAGGCGATAGGCTTCCAGCACATCCAGCGCGCCACCGGCTTCCACGCGGGCCATGGCCAGAATGGGGGCCACGTCGATATTATAGGCGCGGCGCAGGGCCTGGAACGCCATCATCGTGTCATTGGCTTCCTGCGCGGCATGCAGCGCTGCGCGGTCCACCAGAGCGGCCTTGGCAAAGCAGGCAGCAATGGTTTCGGCGCTGGACAGCATCGATTCGATCGGATCGGTCACATTATGCGACTGGTCGATCATATAGCTGGGGTTGAAACCATCACGCGGATTGGCTTCGGCCTCGGCCAGTTCGTTGAAGACGAGGAACAGCTGGTGCGGGTTGATGCTGCCCGAATCCAGATCGTCATCGCCATATTTGCTATCGTTGAAGTGGAAACCACCCAGCTTGCCAAAGCGGTGCAGGCGGGCCACGATCTGTTCGATGTTCACATTGGGCGCATGGTGGCCAAGGTCGACAAGGCACTTGCACTTGTCGCCCAAGGTCTGCGCGGCCAGAATCGAGCTGCCCCAGTCGGAAATGACGGTGGAGTAGAAAGCAGGCTCGAACATCTTGTGTTCCAGCAGCATGCGCCAATCATCGGGCAGCGCGGCATAGATTTGGGCTGCGGCATCCAGATAGCGGTCAAGGCTGCGGCCCAGATCCTGCTGGCCGGGGAAGTTGGTGCCATCGCCCACCCACACGGTCAGATCGGTCGACCCCAGCTGCTTGCCGATTTCGATGCATTCGATGTTATGTTCCACAGCCTGTTGGCGCGCGCCTGCATCCTGCGAGGACAGCGAGCCATTGG
The DNA here is from genome assembly GCF_004005905.1 of Novosphingobium umbonatum. Taxonomy (GTDB): domain Bacteria; phylum Pseudomonadota; class Alphaproteobacteria; order Sphingomonadales; family Sphingomonadaceae; genus Novosphingobium; species Novosphingobium umbonatum. The sequence continues at coordinate 63,584 of NZ_SACO01000010.1, read as the reverse complement.
CATAGGTGTGGGCCTGACCCACCTGATCCTGAAACGTGTTCGAGTTTACCGCATCCCAGCCAAGGCCAAGGTCAGCGGCTTCTTCGCGCAGAGCCTTGTAGTCCGACACCTTGTCCCAAGGGAAATGCGGCGAGACGCGGGGCGTGCGGCGGCCCAGCTGCTGGATGACGGCGCAGTCTTCCAGCTTTTCATGGATATTGGTGGGTTCGCCCGCAATGGGGAACTTGGCAAAGCGCGTGCCGCCACGGCCAGCGCCCCACGAGGGGACGGCGACCGAGAAACCGGCGACGCGGGCCTTGATCGCGTCAATGTCGATGCCCGTGCGCGCCAGCTTGCGGCCCAGTGCGGCATAATCCTCGTTCAGGGCATCAAGCCCCTTGGCATTATGCTCGGCGATCAGATCGGAGGAGATGGGAAGAGTCACTTGCTATCCTTTCGCGCATTCGGGCCCTTGGCAAGGAAGCCCTGCATATCGAGCCAGGCGATGAATTGATCGAGAACGTGAGTGGTGGTGGTGCCGGGCACGCCAAGGCCAAAGCCGTGGTTGCCCTGTTGATAGCCATGGATTTCCACCGGACGCTTGGCCGCCATCCAGCTTTGCGCAATCGGGAAACCCTTGGAGGGGAACAGAGCATCGTCCAGCGCGATGGCATCGAACATGGGCGGCGCATCGGCCGGAACATTTTCGGCATCCTGCGGACCATAGATATAGCCGAGGAAATCGGGCCGCGCCGCAACAGGTGCATCCAGCGCCACACGGCGGGCGGTCATCGCACCGGCGGAAAAGCCGATCATGCCGATCCGCTTGGGGTCGATGCCATAGCTGGCCGCATGGCTGCGCACATAGGCGATCGCTGCCGCGCCATCGGCGGGCGCCTCGCTCTTGCCCAGCAATTCGCCACTCATCGGATGGCCGATTTCCTGCGCCAGCTTGGCCCCCATAAAGGGCGCAGCTTCCTTCTCATCCCTGGGCGTGGGCGTCAGGCGATATTTCAGCACAAAGGCGGTGATGCCCCGCGCGGCCAACGCATGGGCTACTTTCCAGCCTTCGTGATCCATCGCCAACAGCATGAAGGCACCGCCCGGTGCCACCACCACCGCCGCGCCATTGGCCTTGCCCTTGGCGGGCAGGACCGGCGTCAGCGTGGGATAGGTGACGTTGCGGACGGTGTAATCCTTGCCTCCGGCGCGGCTCCACACTTCGCTGGACAGCGAACCGGGGTTGGCCTTGCCGTAAAGCGGGATGGCCTGCTGGTCAGCCGGAGCCTTGGCAGGCACCATCACCGGCATACCGCCCTGTGCCAGCGCCGGTCCGCTCAGGACCAGCGTGGCAACCAAGGTGCAAAGAGATGCGATTCGCGTCATGTTCTATCCTCTCCATTCCCCGCCTTATTAGCGGGTGAAGGCCTGAACGTTGCCTGCATCCACATTGATCATGTTACCGGTCGACTTGGCCGAGGCTTCGCTGCCAAGGAAGTAGGCCGCTTCGGCAATGTCTTCAGGCAGCACATCGCGCTTCAGCATCGAACGGTTGCGGTAATGGGCTTCCAGTTCCTCGCCCGCGTCGATCTTGTTCGATGCGGCGCGTTCCTTGCGCCAGTCGCCGTCCCAGATCTTGCTGCCCTTGATGACCGCGTCGGGGTTGACGATGTTGACGCGGATGCCTTCGGGCGCGCCTTCCAGCGCCAGACAGCGGCCCAGATGGTTGGCAGCCGCCTTGGCCGAGGCATAGGCCGAGGCACCGGCAGCGGCGGCCACGGCATTCTTGGAACCGATGAACACCACCGAAGTTCCGCCCAGATCCTTGTTGCGCTTCAGCAGGCCCCAGGCATGCTTGGCGGTGAGGAAATAGCCCTGAGCCAGCACGTCGAAATTGCGGTCCCACAGCTCGACCGTGGTCTGGTCAATCGGGGCCGAGGAGGCGATGCCGGCATTGGCGACGACCACGTCCAGACCGCCAAATTCGCGGGCGGTATAATCAAACGCCGCCTTGACCTGCGCCTCGTCGGTCACATCGCAAGCCACGGCGCGGACGACATCCTTGCCAAACTGCTTGGCGAAACCGGCGCGCACTTCTTCGGCGGCATTGGCGTCACGGTCGGCCAGCACCACACAGGCGCCTTCCTTCAGGAAGCGGGCAGCCGTGGCCGCGCCAATGCCACCAGCGCCACCGGTGACGAAAGCCACGCGGCCGACCTGCGGCTTGGGGGCGGGCATGCGCTGAAGCTTGGCTTCCTCAAGCAGCCAATATTCGATGTCGAAGGCTTCCTGCTCGTCCAGAGCGATATAGTCGCCAATCGCTTCGGCGCCGCGCATCACATTGATGGCATTACCATAGAATTCACCGGCCAGACGCGCGGTGGTCTTGTCGGTGGCAAAGGTGATGCGGCCAACGCCGGGCACCAGCACCACAACGGGGTTAGGGTCGCGCATGGCGGGGCTGTTGGCGCGCTTGCAGCGCTCGTAATAGGCGGCGTAAAATTCGCGGTAATCGGCGATCTTTTCGGCCAGATAGGCGTCATCCTGCAAACGGGCAGGATCGAGCGTCAAAGGCGCGATCTTGGTGCGCAGGAAGTGGTCGGGGCAGGAGGTGCCCAGCGCGGCCAGTTCTTCAAACTTGGCCGAACCGACGAATTCCAGCGCCTCGGCATCGTCCGAATAATGGCCCAGCTTGCGGCGCGATCCGGTCATGAAGCCGCGCAGGCGGGGCATCAGATCAGCAGCAATCGCGGCGCGGTCGGGATTGGGGGCCACCACCTGACCACCAAAGGCAGGCTTGCCTTCCATCTTGGCGTTCAGATATTTAGCAGCGTCGGCAATCAGGCTGACAGTGTGCTCATAGCATTCCTTGGCGCTGTCGGCCCAGCAGATGATGCCATGGCTGGCCATCATCACGCCCTGCACGCCGGGGTTGGCGCGCTGGTAATCGCGCAGCATACGGCCCAGCGTATAGCCGGGGCGCTTCCAACCCAGCCAGCCAATCTTGCCACCCCAGATTTCCTTGGTCGCTTCTTCACCGCCCGACGAAGCCGCCAGCGCGATGATCGCATCGGGGTGCACATGGTCGACATGGGCAAAGGGCAGCAGCGAATGCAGCGGCGTATCGATCGATGCGGCGCGGCTGTTCAGGTTGAACGTGCAATGGGGCAGATAGCCGACCATCTTGTCGTCGTCTTCGGGGCCATTGTAATGGACTTCCAGACCCAGCAGCTTGTCCTGATACAGGGTCGCAAAGCCATCGAGCTTCATCGAGCCGATGTCGCCGCCCGAACCCTTGACCCACAGCACATCGACAGTTTCACCGGTGAGAGGATCGGTGGCCGTCAGCTTGGCGGAGGTGTTGCCACCGCCAAAGTTGGTGACGGTAAGGTCGCTGCCCAGCAGATTCGAGCGATAGAGCAGCAATTCTTCGGGGCTGAGGCTCGCCGCATAGGCATCATCCCAGCGGCTGGTGGGCACGGCAAAAGGAAGGGCGGCAGGCGAGTTTACGTCGGTCATGGGAACTCCCGTTAGACTGCTCTAGGCATGTTATTTGCCGTCCCTCTAACAAAGGCCCTTCCCATTGGCAATCGAAAACGATAGAAGATAATCACATTCAATCATGGATTGGCGCCAAACCAATCAATTTCGCACAAGCAGCATGGCCTTCGCGGTTGCAAAACAGCCGGAGGGATAGATTTCAGGGAGAGCCTTCTGTCCACGCCCAACGCCCCGACCGCACCCTCTCCAATCGCGATTGTGATCGACATTGGCAAAACCATGTCCAAGGTCACCTTGTGGAGCCGCGATGGCCAATTGCTCGACCGGCAGGTGCGCCCCAATGAAAAATGCGAGGAAGAGGGCATTGCCCGTCTGGACGCATCGGGCATGGCAGGCTGGATCAAGACAGTGCTGGCCAGCCATGCGGGCAAGGGCGTGGAATATATCGTGCCGGTGGGGCATGGTGCAGGCTTTGCGGCGCTGCAGGATGACACGCTGGCCTTCGCCCCGCTCGATTACGAGGCCGAACCGCCCGCCGATGTGATGGCCGCCTATCGCGCACTGCGTTCTCCCTTTGCCGAAACGGGCTCGCCCGCCCTGCCGCTGGGCCTCAATTTCGGCGCGCATGTCTATTGGGCGCAGCAGCTTTATTCAGAGGCCATGCAGGGCGCCACTTTGGTGCCTTGGGCGCAATATTGGGGCTGGTGGCTGTCGGGCGCGGCCCGCAGTGAGGTGACCAGCCTTGGCTGCCATTCCGACCTCTGGGCACCGCAAAGCAGCGATTGGTCGGGTCTGGCCAAGGGGCAAGGCTGGGACAAGGCCTTTGCGCCTTTGGCCAAGGCGAGCGATGTGATCGGCACTTTGCGCCCCGAACTGGCGGCGGAAACCGGCCTGTCGGCGGATATCAAGGTGCTGGCGGGTCTGCATGATTCCAATGCCGCGCTGATGGCCGCCCGCGGCTTTGCGCAAATCGCGCGGCACGAGGCCACGGTGCTATCCACCGGCACATGGTTCATCGGCATGCGTCTGCCCGCCTCGCCGGTCTCCACCGCTGATCTGCCCGAATCGCGCGATTGCCTGGTCAACATCGACGCCTATGGCCAACCGGTGCCCTCGGCCCGCTTCATGGGCGGGCGCGAGATCGAGGCCCTGATCGAAATCGACACCCGCCGCGTAGATATCAAGCCCGACCAGCCCATGCTGCTGGCCGCCGTGCCCGCCGTTTTGGCGAAAGGCGCGATGCATCTGCCCACTCTGGCGCCGGGCTGCGGGCCTTTCCCCGCTGGCGAGGGCCGCTGGGTCAACGCGCCGGAGGATTGGTACGAACGCCGCGCCGCCGCCTGCCTCTATGCCGCGCTGGTCACCGATGCCGCGCTGGGCCTGATCGGCACGCAGGACCGCCTGCTGGTCGAAGGCCGCTTTGCCGAGGCCGAGGTCTTCGTCCGCGCTTTGGCCAGCCTGCGCCCCGATTTGCAGGTTTTCGTTGCCAATGCCCATAATGACGTGTCCTTTGGCGCGCTGCGCCTGATCGATCCCGCGCTGGTGCCCGAAGGCGAATTGCGCCGGATCGAGCCGCTGGACGCCGATCTCGACACGTATCGCAACCGCTGGCTGTCCCTGCTGGACGGCCCCGAGGACCACACCGCATGATCACCGCCTCGATTGCCGATTTCCGCGAAGCCGCCCGCCGCCGCCTGCCGCGTTTCCTGTTCGAATATATGGACGGGGGCAGCTATGGCGAAGTGACCTTGCGCAAGAATAGCGAGGATCTGGCCAATATCGCCCTGCGCCAGCGGGTGCTGCGCGATGTGTCGGCCATCGACCTATCGACCACGCTTTTCGGCATGAAACAGGCCCTGCCGGTCGCGCTGGCGCCGGTGGGTCTGGCGGGGCTGAACGCGCGGCGCGGCGAATGTCAGGCCGTGCGCGCGGCCAATGCGGCGGGCGTGCCTTTCACGCTTTCCACCGTATCGGCCTGCCCGCTGCCCGAAGTGGCCGCCGCATCGACCAAGCCCTTCTGGTTCCAGCTTTACATGATCCGCGACCGCGAATTCATGAAGGATTTGCTGGCCCAAGCGGTGGAAGCGCAATGCAGCGCTTTGGTCTTTACCGTGGACATGCCCGTGCCCGGCAGCCGTTACCGCGATTATCACACCGGCCTTGCCGGCACTGGCGGGCTGAAAGGCGCGGCATGGCGCACGGCCCAAGCCGTCATGCGCCCCGAATGGGCGTGGGACGTGGGCGTGATGGGCCGCCCCCACCATCTGGGCAATGTGGCCCCTGTGCTGAAAGGCAACACCGGCATCGAGGATTTCTTTGCCTGGATGCGCAACAATTTCGACCCCTCCATCAACTGGCGCGATCTCGATTTCATCCGCTCCATCTGGAAAGGCCCCTTGATCATCAAGGGCATTCTGGACCCCGAAGACGCGAAGGAAGCGGTGAAGATCGGCGCGGATGGTCTGGTGGTCTCCAACCATGGCGGGAGGCAGCTAGATGGCGTGCTGTCCTCCGCCCGCGCCCTGCCGCCGATTGCCGATGCCGTGGGAGATGGCCTCACAGTATTGGCCGACGGCGGGGTGCGCTCTGGTCTGGATGTGGTGCGCTTGCTGGCGCTGGGCGCCAAGGGCGTGCTGCTGGGCCGCGCATGGTCCTATGCGCTGGGCGCGGCGGGCGAAGCGGGCGTGGCCAAGATGCTGAAATTAATCGAGGCGGAAATGCGCGTGGCCATGGCCCTGACCGGCTGCACGGCGATTGACCAGATCAACCGCAGCATTCTGGCCGAATAAGACAAAACGGGAGAGAAAGATCATGGTGCCCAATCCGGCGCTAGGCGTGGTGTTCCACTGGATCGGGGGTTTTTCCTCGGCCAGTTTCTATGTGCCCTATAAAAAGATCCGCCTGTGGTCTTGGGAAGTGTTCTGGCTGGCGGGCGGGCTGTTCAGCTGGCTGATCGCGCCATGGCTGTTTGCTGCCCTGCAAACCAAGGACCTGCTGGGCGTGCTGGCGGCGACCCCGCGCGAAACGCTGGCATGGTGCTGGTTCTGGGGCGCGATGTGGGGCTTTGGCGGGCTGACCTTTGGGCTGACCATGCGCTATCTGGGCCTGTCCTTGGGCATGGCGGTGGCGCTGGGGCTAACCACCGTGATCGGCACGATGGGCCCGCCCATTTTCCACGGCACGATCGGCCAGATCGCCAGCACCACCAGCGGGCAACTGACGCTGGCGGGCATTGCGGTGACGCTGGTGGGCATTGTGGTGGTGGCCAAAGCGGGGCAGGCCAAGTCGGCGGAACTGGGTGACAACAGCGAGCAAGGCGTTTCGGAGTTTGACCTCAAAAAGGGCCTGTTGATCGCCACATTCTCGGGCTGCCTTTCGGGCTGTTTCGCATGGGGTCTGGATGCCGGGCAACCGATCCGCGATCTCACCCTTGCCGCGGGCACCGATCCGCTATCCCAAGGCCTGCCGGTGCTGTGCATCGTGCTGCTGGGCGGCTTGACCACCAATGCCCTGTGGTGCGCCTATCTGATCGCCAAAAACCGCAGCCTTGGCCAATTCTTCGGCGCCTCTGCGGAAGCTGGCAATCCCGCGCCCGTGCCCCTGCTGTCCAACTGGCTGCTGGCCGCTTTGGGCGGCACCTTGTGGTATGGCCAGTTCTTTTTCTACACCATGGGCGAAAGCCAGATGGGCCAATATGGCTTTTCCAGCTGGACGCTGCATATGGCCAGCATCATCCTGTTCTCCACGCTTTGGGGCTTTGCGCTGAAGGAATGGCTGGGCGCATCCATCCGCACGCGTACTCTGGTGTGGAGCGGCATCGGCCTGCTGGTGGGGGCCACGGTCATCATCGGCGGCGGCAATATGTTGGCGGCGGGATAATCTTGCCCCGCAGGCGCGGGCGTATTAGGCGGATCACAGGGGGATAATCACAATTCATGCATGCTACCGAACGCGAAAGGCTGATACTCGAAGCGCTGGCTCCGTCCGGCTTCATCTCCTATCGCGAGCTGGAGGCCAAGCTTGAGGCATCCCCCGCCACCATCCGCCGCGACCTGACGCGGCTGGAGGCTGAAGGTCTGCTGCAACGTGTGCATGGTGGGGCGAAATTGCCCGATGCCACCGCGCCCGACGCGCCCGCCACCGGCGTGCAATTGCTGGGCACGCCGTTTGACCAGTCGATCACGCAAAATCTTGCCGCCAAACAGACGATTGGCCGCGCCGCCGCCGCTTTATGCGATCCGGGCGAAGGCGTGATGATCGACGGCGGCACCACCACTTTGCAAATGTGCCCCCATCTGGACGGGCGCGATTTGCAGGTGCTGACCAATTCGCTGCATATCGTCAACGCGTTGCTACCGCAAAAGGGCACGCGTATCCTGATCCCTTCGGGCTCGGTTTTCCGCGAACAGAATATCATTCTGGCCCCGGCAGGCGAGGATTCCATGCCGCGTTTCCACGCGCCCAAATTGTTCATGGGCGGGGCAGCGGTGGGGCCGCAGGGCGTGATGCAGCATGACATCATTCTTGTCGCCGCTGAGCGCCGCCTGATGGACCGCGCCGAACAGGTGATCCTGCTGGTCGATTCCAGCAAATTCGTCTCCTCCTCCGGCGCGATTGTCTGCGGGCTGGACGAGGTTGATGTGTTGATTACCGATGCCGGGATCACGCCGGACATGGCCGCCATGGTGCGCGCGGCGGGCGTGGAACTCATCGTTGCCTAATACCAGCTTCTGACCCCCAGCACGAAGCTGCGCTGCGCCGCCGGCTTGCCATCCATGCGCGCATAATCGGCCGTGCCGCCAAAGCTCCAGCCCCAGTTTACTCCCGCATAGGGCGCGAACTTGCGGGTGATTTCATAACGGATGCGCAGGCCGGCCTCGATGCTGGAAAGCCCCGCTCCCAACCTTGCCTGTCTGTCATCCTGCGCCAAGGCCACCAGTTCGGCGCGGGGCTGCAACACGATGCGGCGGGTCAGGCGCTCGTCGATGCTGGCCTCCACCCGCGCCGAAACCACGCCCTTGTCCGACACAAAGCCCAAAGCCAGAATGTCGAAACGATAGGGGGATAGGCCCTCCAGCCCGATCATCGCATGGCTGCGCTGCGCCTCTACGCCCACATCGCGCCGCACACCCGCCTGCAAGCTCCACCATGGGCCCAAAGCATAGGCATAGGCGGCCTGTATCTCGCCCTGCTCCAACCTTTGCCCCCAATCGCCTTCCGCCCGCACGCGCAGGACAAGGCGGTGGAGATTGCCGGTCCATGCCTCGCCCTCCAGATGATAGCCATCCGCGCCTTTCCCGATCCGCGCTTCAGCCAGATCGAGCCGATAGGCCTGAAAGCGCGAGGGCACTTCGCCCTGCATCATCCAATGTTCGGCAGCCGCCATCTGCGCGGCGGGGTAAAAACGATCCGCCGCCCGGTCATGCACGGGTTCGGGCGCAGGCGCGCTGCCCGCTTCCTGATCGGTGCCAACCGGTTGCGCGGGCGGCGTTTGCGCCAGCACAGGCTGCGCCCATAGCGCGGCCAGAATCACCCAAGCCCTCATGCCGCACGTACCTTCACCACCCGCATCATGCCCATCGCCATATGCAGGAACAAATGGCAGTGGAATGCCCAATCCCCATCCTGCGCGGTCAGGTCAAAACTCAGCCGGCCCCCCGGTTGCACTACGGCGGTGTGTTTGCGCGGAGAGCGGTCGCCATGGCCGGTGACCAGTTCGAAATAATGGCCATGCAGATGGATCGGATGGGCCATCATCGTATCGTTGATCATGGTCATGCGCAGCCGTTCGCCCCTGCGCATGGGGATGCCTTCATGCGCCTCACTCATCACCTTGCCATCCATGGACCACATATAGCGCTCCATCGATCCGGTCAGATGCACCTCCAACTCCCGCTCGGGCGCACGCGGATCGGGGTTGGGCGCCAAGGCCACCAGATCGCGATAGGTCAAAACCCGATGATCGAGCCCCGACAGGCCGATCCCCGGATCGCCGCTGCGGTCCATTGGCATGGCCGAAATCATATCCACCCCCGGCCCCAGCTTGACCTGCGGAGCGATGGAGCCATCGCGCATCTTCATGCCCTTCATGCCGCCTGCCCCATGATCCATGCCCATATCCTTCATGGTCAGCAGCGGGCGCGGGCGCAGCGGCGGTACGGGCGCGCTTATGCCCATGGCAGGGGCCAAAGTGGCGCGGGCCATGCCAGAACGGTCCATGCTCTCGGCTACGATGGTGTAGGCGCGGTTTTCGGGCCGCAACACCACATCATAGGTTTCCCCCGGCGCGATCTGGAATTCATCCACCTCCAGAGGCTGCACCGGCTCGCCATCGGCGGCATGGATCGTCATCGGCAGATCGGGGATGCGGATGTTGAAAAAGCTCATCCCCGCGCCATTGATGAAACGCAGCTTCACCGCTTCTCCAGCAGCAAACAGGCCGGTCCAGTTTTGCGCCGCACTATGGCCATTGACCAGATAATGCAGCACCGCGCCGGTGACATCGGCAATGTCGGCTGGGTCCATCCGCATGGCGCCCCATTCGATCCGCTCGCGCAAGGACTGGCCGCGCCCCTTGATCAGGTCCAGCGTGGTCTGGGGCTGGCGGTTGTAATAGCCGGGGTCCGCCTTCAAATTGTTGAGGATGCGTTTGGGGTGGGTGAAGCTGTGGTCGGACAGCATGATCACATGTTCGCGCATCGGCTCGGCGGCAGGCGCGGCAGGCTCAATCACAATCGGCCCATAGGCACCCAGCAATTCCTGCAGGCCCGAATGGCTGTGATACCAATAGGTGCCGCTCTGGCGGATGGGGAAATGATAGGTGAAGCTGCCCCCCGCCGGTATGCCGGGGAAGGATACGCCGGGCACGCCATCCATGTAAAAAGGCAGCAACAGCCCGTGCCAATGGATCGAAGTCGGCTCGCTCAACTGGTTCACCACCGTCAATTGCAGATCCTGCCCTTCGCGCAGGCGCAGCAAGGGGGCGGGGACGCTGCCATTGATCGTCACCGCGCGGGTCATGCGGCCATCGATCGGCACCTCGCGCTCCGCCACAATCAGGGTGATCTTCTCGCCCGACAATTCCTGCTGCGGTGCAGGCAGGCCCCCGCTTTTCGCCCAAGCAGGCATGGCAGTTCCGGCCAGCGCGACGCCCCCCGCCCCGCGCAACAGGCTGCGGCGATCGATCATCGGCGGCATATCATGCTTCATCGGCTCTATCCTGCGGCAATCTATGGTTCAGCCTGTGGCAAGCAGCAGATTGGTTCTTGCTGAACGATAGGCCATAAGAACAGATATCCTATGGCGAATATAGACCCCTGTCGGGCAGAACCACCCAACACAACACAGGAGATGCAACAGATTATGCCACGTTTGCCGCTTATGCTGCTGGCCGCTGCCACCGCAGCTCTGGCCCAACCCTCCATGGCCCGCCCCGCGCTGACCAGCGCCCAGCCCGCCCAAGGCGCCGCCGCCAGCAAGGTGACGCAGATCACGCTGAACTTCAGCGAGCCGATCACCGCTGCAGCTTCGGGCGTTTCCGTGCTGATGACCGCCATGCCCGGCATGGACCATCACCAGCCGATGAAGATGGGCGGGGTCACCACCAAGCTTTCCCCCGATGGCAAGGCGCTGGTGGCCAGCCTTCCCCGCGCGTTGCCGGTGGGCAGCTATGATGTGCCATGGCATGTGGCCGGTGCCGATGGGCAGAATGTGGCGGGCAAGGTCAGCTTTGACGTGAAGCCCTGAACCAAAAAAGGGGAGGCTGGGCGAACCGGCCTCCCCCCTTTTGTGACGGTAGCGGGCGCTTATTCCAGCCCGACCACCACCACCGCCTTGGCGGGCACATCCAGCAGCAGCTTGCCGCCGCTGATCTTGCCGCCGCGATAGGGGGCGGGGGCGATCTCTTCCTTCTGGCCGGGCGTATTATGCGCGTCCAGCTTGGCCGAGGTCAGCACTTGGCCCGAGACTTTGCTAGCCTTCAACACGCCCAGATCCAGCGCCAGCTTGTAGCCCTTGTCCTTGTCGGCATTGGCCACGGCAACATAGGTCTTGCCATCCTTGGCCTTGGCCGCGCTGAGCGTGAAGGCGGGGAAGCTGCCGCTTTCGGCCTTCAACATAGGCGCGGGCGCGCTGACGGGGATGAAGGTCGCGTCCTGAAACGGCAGATACATGGCAAAGGCATAATAGGTGGGCGTCTTGGCCAGCTTGTCGCCCTGCGTCAGCAGCATGGCCTGCAACACATTCACCGCTTGCGCGATATTGGCCATTTTCACGCGGTCGGCATGGGCGTGGAAAATGTTGAGCGTTCCGGCCGCCACCAAAGCATCGCGCAAAGTGTTCTGCTGATAGAGATGGCCCGGTTCCGTGCCCGGCTCGGTGCGATACCAGGTGCCCCATTCATCGACAAACAGGCCGATGCGCTTCTTGGGGTCGATCTTGTCCATCACCGCCTCATGGCCGCGCAGAACCTCGTCCATGCGCCATGCCTGATACAGGATCTCGTTCCAGTGGCTGACGGGGAAGCCGGTGGCCATCGCGGTGTCGCGCTGGGTCCAGTCGCCATGCCATACCGTGTAATAATGCAGCGAGATGGCATCCATCAGGGGGCCTGCTTCTTTAAGCACAACCTCCATCCATTTGGTGTCATCATTGTTCGGCCCGGATGCGACCCGAAGAGCCGAAAGGTCATTATGCATATGGAAGGTCGACCCGTTCTTGTGATGGAACGTGGCGAACTTGCGATATTCATTGGCGAAATATTCGGGCGTCTGCGCGCCGCCGCAACCCCATGCCTCGTTGCCAATGCCGACAAAGCCGACCTTGAACGGCTCTGCATGACCATTGGCGCGGCGTTCCTGCGCCAGCGTATCCTCGCCGGTGGAGGTCAGATAGGTCATCCATTCGCGCATCGAGGCAGGCGTGGCGGTGGCCATGTTGATCGCCACATAGGTGTCGGTGTCGATCTGCTCGGCAAAATCAAAAAATTCGTGGGTGCCAAAGGCGTTGGTTTCGATCCCGCCCCACCAGTCATTCTTGCGCACAGGGCGCTTGGCGGCGGGGCCAATGCCGTCGCGCCAATTGTAAATGTCGGCAAAGCAACCGCCGGGCCAACGCACGACGGGCACTTTGACCGCTTTCAACGCATCCACCACATCCTTGCGGATGCCGCGGGTGTTGGGAATGGTGCTGTCCGGCCCGACCCAGATGCCATCGTAAATATCGCGGCCCAGATGCTCGGCAAACTGGCCCTGGATATTACGCGACAGCACGGGGCCGGGCTGGTCAGCCCGGATCGTGCCAGAGATCACCTCCTGCGCGGCGGCAGGCGTTGTCAAAGTGGCCAAAGCCACCGCCATCAAAGACACGAGTCCGCGCATGGTCCTTATTCCTTCCAGCTCTTGGCGGGCAGGGTGATGCTCACCTTCTCGCCCAGCGTTTCGGCATCCTTGCCCAGCGCAAAGCTATAGGTGCCCTTAGGGCTGGTCCAGAGGCCATTCTTCCAGTCGGCCAGCAGGCGCGGGTCGATGGTCAGGCTGACCGGCTTGGATTCGCCAGCCTTCAGCGACACGCGGGCAAAGCCGACCAGACGCTGCTTCACTTCACCATTGCGGGTGGTGAGGTAAAGCTGGGCCACTTCATCACCGTCACGCTGGCCGGTGTTCTTGACCGTGAAGGTGGCGGTCAGACCCTTGACCGACAGGCCGCTGGACTGGAAGCTGGTGTAAGACAGGCCATAGCCGAAGGGGAACAGCGCCTTCTGCCCCTTACGCGCGAACCAGCGATAGCCAACGTCGGAACCTTCAATGTCATAGTCGGCATGCAGGATATCGCTGCCCGAGGTGGGATCACCGGCAAAATTGGGTTCAACCCAGTCGCTGCCATCCAGCTTGGGACGGGGCAGCTGATCGGTGCTGGCGGGGAAGGTGATCGGCAGGCGGCCCGAAGGGTTAGTATCGCCAAACAGCACCGAAGCGATGGCTTCACCACCACGCGCGCCCGGATACCATGCTTCCACCACAGCCTTCACCTTGGGCAGCCAAGGCATCACCACCGGACCGCCGGTTTCCAGCACGACGATCGTGTTGGGATTGGCAGCGGCGACGGCGGCGATCAGCTCGTCCTGACCCTGCGGCAGGTGCAGGTCGGGCACGTCCAGACCTTCGGTGGTAAATTGGGTGACAAACACCACCGCTACTTCGGCCTGCTTGGCCTTTTCCACCGCATCGGTGATGTAGCGGCCATCGCGATAGGTCACCTTGGCCTGCGGAGCCTGAGCGGTGATCGCCTTCAGCGGGCTGGAACGGTGATAGTTCTGGCCGATGAGGCCAGCCCAGACGCCCGTGCCCGACAGCGGGATCGAATAGACTGCACCGCCTTCACCCTGCACCTGCGACGAGCCACCGCCCGACAGCACGCCGCCATCGGCATAGCCGCCGATCACGGCAATCGACTTGGCAGTCTTCATCAAAGGCAGCACGCCGCCTTCATTCTTGAGCAGAACGATGCCCTGCTTGGCGGTCTCTTCGGCCACCTTGGCATGGGCCGCAAAGTCGATCTTCTCGCCGCCCTTGGCGGGGAATTTGTCAATGCCCGCAGCATAGATCGCGGTCAGCACGCGCTGGTTCATATTGTCCAGACGCGCGGCCCATTTGGGATCAGCCTTGGCCTTGTCGGCCAGCTTGTCGGCAAAGAACAGCCCCTTGTCCAGTTCGGCACCCGACTGCTGGTCCAGACCGTTGATGGCGGCTTCGACGCCGGGCACCGCGCCCCAGTCGGACATGACAAAGCCCTTCCAGCCCCAGTCCTTCTTCAGCACCTTGTTGAGCAGGAAATCGTTGGAACAGGCGTTCTGGCCGCCCACGCGGTTATAGGCGCACATCACCGACAAGGGCTGGCCCTGTTCAATGCCGATCTTGAACGCCAGCAGGTCGGATTCCTTGGCGGCCGCCTCGCTGATTTTGATATCGACATATTTGCGGCCGGTTTCCTGACCGTTCAGCGCGAAATGCTTGATGGTGGAAATGATGTGGTTCGACTGGATACCGCGGATCGCCGCGCCCACCAGCATGCCCGACAGCAGGGGGTCTTCGGACAGATATTCAAAGGTGCGACCATTGCGCGGATCGCGCATCAGGTTGACGCCGCCCGCCAGCAGGACATTAAAGCCCTTGGCGCGGGCCTCGCCGCCGATCATGGCGCCGCCATTATAGAGGATTTCAGGGTTCCAGGTTGCCGCCTGCAACACGCCCGAAGGCAGAGCCGTGGCGCCATCCTTGCGCAGGCCCATCACATAGGACACGCCCAGCGAGGCATCGGTTTCCTTCAGCGCAGGCACGCCCAGACGGTCAATACCGGCAATATAGCCAGCGCCCGGCACGGCATCCTTGGGGATCACCACATTGCCCATGCCCAGATCCATCGGCATGATGCCATGGGTCAGGATGGTCTTTTCTTCCGGCTTCATCGCCTTGACCGTGGCCGCCGCACGCGCGTCAGCCGCCTTGATTGTGGCGGCGGTGGGAGCTTCCTGTGCCTGCGCGGTGCTTGCCGCCAAAACCATCGCGCCCAGCGCGGCGCCGGACCACAAAACCATCTTGCCCATGGATATCCTCATTTCTGTGATGTGTTGGGGGGAAAGGGAGAGGGAGGGAAAAGTGAGAGGGGGTTTCACAAAAAAGGGCAGGCGCGGTTCCCGAAAGACCCGTGCCTGCCCCCTTTTCAGATCACGCTAACGCGCTCCGGATCAGAACTTGATGCCGGTGCGAACGCCATAGGTGCGCGGTTCCTGGAAGGTCACCGTGGCGGCGATACCCGAAGCAGCCGAAGCCACCGTGATCGCGTTTTCGATGTTCTTCACAAAGCCCTGCACGTACCAACGGTTTTCCTCGGCCTTGTAGCTGAGGGTGAAGTCGGTCTTGGTGTAGCCGGGCTGACGGAACAGGATCAGGTAGGACAGATCCTGCATGTAGTAAGCGCTCGAGATCTTCGACATCACGTTCGCTTCGATATGCGCACCCGAAGCCAGCGGAACGTTCTGCGTCAGCGACACAGTGCCGGTCCACTTGGGAGCCTGATCGAGCGGCATGCCGGCGAAGTTGCGGCTCTGACCGGTCGAGAGCGAGGGGAAGAACTTGGAGTAGCGGGCGTTGGTGTAGTTCACACCGCCGCTCAGCTGGGCGTTCTTCCAGGGCGACAGGCTGGCATCGGTTTCGATACCGTCAACCTTGGCGGTACCGGCGTTCTGGATCAGGGTCTGGGGCGCGTTGTTCACCGTCAGAGCCTGGCTCAGCTGCATGTTGCTATAGTCATAGTGGAAGACCGAAGCGTTAAACTTCACCTTGCCACCCAGCAGCTTGAACTTGATGCCGCCTTCATAGGCCGTCAGCGTTTCGGGGTTATAGTAAAGCTGCGAAGCGTTCAGACCGCAGCCGGTGCCCTGACCGGTGATGCAGCCGTCGTTGAAGCCGCCAGCCTTGTAGCCGGTCGAAACGCTGGCATAGGCCAGACCCAGACCGGGCACGTCATAGTCCAGACCCAGCTTCCAGGTCGTCTTTTCAAACGAACGGGCCGCCACGTTCAGGTTCATGACGCAGGTGGTCGAACCGCAATAGGCGCTGGCAGCGGTGGGGAAATACAGCACCGTCTTGCCGTTGCGGCTCTTGTCGTCATGGGTGAAGCGGATGCCTCCGGTCAGGTGCAGTTCGGGGGTCACGTCATAGGTGACCTGCGCGAAGGCAGCCTTCGAAGTAGCCTTCACCGGACCCTGCGGGAAGGAATAGCCGATGGCATTGGCCGAGATCAGCGAAGCCAGCGGGTTGCCCAGGTTATATTCGAGGCTCGACTTCTCGTTGAAGTAATAGCCACCGACCTGACCGTGCAGCGGCTTGCCGCGGCCGAAGGACAGGCGCAGTTCCTGCGAGATCTGCTTGAAGTTGCCGGTGAACACGGCAGGGTTCTGCATCGAACCGAACAGCAGCAATTCGCGAACGTCGCTGCGGTCGGTCTTGCGGTACGAACCGACATAGGTGACATCGATCGTGTCGGTCAGCGGATAGCTGGCTTCACCCATGATGCCATAGTTCTTGTTGTCCTTGGCGCTGGGGTTGGCCAGATTGTAGCCAAGGTCAGCATAGGCAGCAGCCGAACGGTTCAGGAAGGTGGGATCAACGCCGATGGTGTTGATGGTGGCGGCGCTGTAGAAGTTCGACAGCGACACCTGGTTGAGCAGGCTGCCCTTCTGCTGGGCATAGTCACCACGGATCACGAACTTCAGCTTGCCCAGATCGCCGCCGAAAGACAGGCGGGTGGACAGCACGTTGCGATAGGCGCCCAGAGCATATTTGGCACCGGCGCGCTGGTTGATGGTCGATTCCATCGTGTCCCAGTTGGCGGCCAGACGGATGCCCAGACCATTGCCCAGACCATAGTTGATCATGCCGGTCAGGTTGGCAGCGTTATAGTTGCCGAACTTGCCGTCAACCTGTGCTTCGAACTTGTCCTTGGGGCGGGCGGTGATGATGTTGACCAGACCGGCAGTGGTGTTGCGGCCATAGAGCGTGCCCTGAGGACCGCGCAGCACTTCGACGCGTTCCACGTCATAGAAGCTGCCCTGCTGGTCGGCGGGGCGGGCGATGTAGATGCCGTCCATCAGGAAGGCCGCCGAGGGGTCGCCCTTTTCGGTGCCGTCGGTGCTGGTCACGCCGCGGATCGAGATGCGGACAGCATCGCCATTTTCGGTGATGGCAAGGTTGGGCACTACAGCGGCCAGCGAGCGGGCATCCTGCACGCCCGAGTTGCGCAGGCCTTCGGCGCTGATCGCGGTCATGGCGATCGGCGTCTTGGACAGCAGGGTCGACTGGCGGGTGGCGGTCACCACGATGTCGCCGGTCGATGCCTGGGCGGGGGCGGCTTCTTGTGCGAAGGCGGTGGTGGCGGAAAGGGCAAGGGCAACAGCAGCGCTGCCCATCAGGGTGTACTTCACGGTAACTCCTCTCTCTAGGAATCTGGCTGTACGTCCGTGGCTAGAGCCGCCGGATCACATGCCCCGTCGGTTGTGAATTATTGGCAGCGTTGTCAAGACTGCGCTGTCAGTATGTCTTACAAAACACCCCTTCCAATGGTCATTATGCGGCACTGTGTTGCAGAGAAGCCACGGATTTCGGGCAGCCCCCCAAGCCCATTTTCAACCTTTTCATAGGTTTCTTGATCAAGATCAAAAGCTTGGCCCGCCGTGCCTCTCGCTCACCTTGCCATGAGGCTCCGTTGGCATTACTCCATCAAATAGAGCCACCAAACGGCGGGATAGAGGATGAAATTGATGCGATTCGCCCCGAATTTCCAGAAAATGGCCAGCTTTGGCGCGCTGGCCTTGGCCCTTCCCGCCTGCGCCCTACCCTCGCCCGCCATGGCAGCGGCCAAACCCGCCACAGCAACGCCCGCGAACCAGTGGCCCGACCAGATCCTGTTCGGCGCGGCCTATTATGACGAATATGCCCCCACCGACCGGTTGGATGAGGATGTGCGCCTGATGAAGGCGGCCAATATCACCGTGGTGCGCATTGCAGAATCGACATGGGGCACGATGGAAACCGCCCCCGGTGTGTTTGTTTTCCACCATATTGACCGCGTTCTGGCCGCGATGGGCAAGGCGGGGATCAAGGTCATCATCGGCACGCCAACCTATGCCGTGCCCACATGGCTGGCCAAGCAGCACCCCGATGTTCTGGCGATCACCGCGCAAGGCCCCTATAGCTATGGCCGCCGCCAGAACATGGACATCACCAGCCCCGAATTCCGCAAGGCCGCCGAGCGTGCGATTGTCGCTCTGGTCGACCATGTGAAGGACAATCCCGCCGTCATCGGCTATCAGCTCGATAACGAGACCAAGGCCTATGGCACCAGCGGCCCCAATGTGCAGGCTGCATTTGTCGAACATATGAAACAGCGCTTCAACGGCGACCTTGACGCTCTCAATAAAGCCTTTGGACTCAATTACTGGAGCAACCGGATCAACCGCTGGGAAGACTTTCCCAACGTCAATGGCTCGATCAACGCCAGCCTGTCCGCCGCCTTTGCGCAGTTCCAGCGCGGGCTGGTCACCGACTATCTGGGCTGGCAGGCGGCCTTGGTGCGCGCCCATGCCAAGCCGAACCAGTTCCTGACGCAGAATTTCGATCTCGACTGGCGCGGCTATTCCTATGGCGTGCAGGCCGACGTAAACCATTGGCAGGCGGCCAAGGCGCTGGATGTGGCGGGGATAGACATTTACCACCCCGGCCAAAGCAATCTGACCGGCACCGAAATCGCGCTGGGCGGCGACCTGGCGCGCTCGATCAAGCATGGCCAGAATTATCTGGTGATCGAAACCACCGCGCAAGGGTTCCCCGAATGGACCCCCTATCCCGGCCAATTGCGCCTGCAAGCGTTCAGCCATCTGGCCAATGGCGCCAATATGCTGGAATATTGGCATTGGGGCACCACCGCCAATGCGATCGAAACCTATTGGCGCGGGCTGCTGAGCCAAGACTTCAAGCCCAATGCCACCTATAAGGAAGCCGCCACAATCGGCGCGGATCTGGCCCGCCTTGGCCCCAAACTGGCCAATCTGACCAAGCAGAACAAGGTGGCGATCTATGTCAGCAACACGGCGCTGACCGGCTTTGATTCCTTCAAGCCCACCGCCGATGGCAAGCAGGTGGCCTATAATGACGTAATGCGCGGCTATTATGACGCGCTCTATCGCCAGAATGTCGAGGTGGATTTCATCACCCCCGACACGCCCACCCCGCTAGACCGCTACAAGCTGGTGATCGTCCCCGCGCTTTATGCCGCCAGCGATGCCGAGATTGACCGCCTGAACGCCTATGCCAAATCGGGCGGCCATTTGCTCTACAGCTTCAAAAGCGGCTTTTCCGATGAAAATGTGAAGGTCCGCTATGCCGACCAACCGGGCCGCATCGCGGAAGCTGCCGGTGTGCGATACAGCCAGTTCGCCGCGCCGCAGGGCGTCAGCCTCGCCGGTGATCCGCTGAAAGTGGGCGAGAAGGCCAACACTGTCCGGTGGTGGATGGAATTTCTGGAGCCGACCACCGCGCAGGTGGTGGCGCGTTACCAGCATCCTTCGTGGCCCGCCTATGCCGCCATCACCCGCAACCACTATGGCAAGGGCGAGGTGACCTATGTCGGCTTCATGCCCAGCGATGAAGGTCTGGCCTCGCTGTTGCAACAAGAGGTCGCGCTGGCCGGTGCCTCGGATGGTGAAGCAGCCCGCTTCCCGCTGGTGCTGCGCAAAGGCGTGCTGAAGAACGGGCATAATGTCCGCTATGTGCTCAATTTCTCCGCCAATCCCGCCCGCTACACCGCGCCCCAACCGGCGCAGGAATTGCTGTCCGGCGCGAAAATCACCAGCGGCGGCGCGGTGGAACTGAGCGCATGGGGTGTGGCCATTCTGGAGGAGGATGCGGGCAAGCGTTGACCTGCTGCCCCCACCTTGCATAATTCACTCGAACAAAGGGGCGCTTGCGGCTAGACCGCAAGCGAGCCCGACAACAGAGGATGATCTTGGACCAGTCCCCCCCGCCCGAAGACGACAACCCCGCCCCCACGCGCACCCGCCGTGGCACAGGCCGCCGCCTGCATGGCGCCATCGCGCATAAGCTGGGCACGGATATTGTTTCGGGCGTTTACCCCCCCGGCACGGTGCTATCGAGCGAGGTGGAATTTTCCGAGGCGCTGGACGTATCGCGCGGCGCCTTTCGCGAGGCGATGCAGGTGTTGGCGGCCAAGGGTCTGGTGGAAAGCCGTCCCAAGGCGGGGACGCGGGTTTTGCCGCGCAACCGCTGGAACCTGCTCGACCCCGATGTGCTGGCATGGGCCTTTGCGGGCGAGCCGGACGAGAATTTCGTGCGCGGCATTTTCGAGCTGCGCGCCGTGGTGGAGCCCGCCGCCGCCCGCTTTGCCGCCGAACGCCATGACCGCGAGGATTTGCGCGCGATGAAGGAAGCGCTCGCGGGCATGCGCCGCCATTCGCTGGCCACAGAGGCTGGCCGCGCGGCGGACCGCGATTTCCACGATGCCATCCTGCGCGCCACCCGCAATGACGCGCTGACCACGCTATCGGCCAGCATTGGCGCGGCGGTCAACTGGACCACGCAATATAAGCAGCGCGCCCGCGCCCTACCGCGCAATCCGTTGCCCGATCATGTGAAGGTCTATGAGGCAATTGCCTCGGGCGATGGCGAGGCCGCAGCAGCAGCGATGCGCGTGCTGGTTGATCTGGCGCTGGAGGATACGCGCAAGGAAATGGCTCAGAATTAAGCCATTGAGAACACAAAAAGGGGCGGTTTTTACACCGCCCCTTTTCGTATGATCCTTAGTGATTGTCTCTGGGCAGCCCCTTGGTCTGGGCGATGCGCTGATATTTTTCCGCGCCTTCCAGAATGGCGCCGGTGTTGAGCTGGCCCACCACCGAACGCTGGATTTCCTGCCAAGGCGTCTGGCTGGCCGGATAGGCATAGCCGCCCGCATCGATCAAAGCCTTACGACGCTCGGCCAATTCCTCATCCGAGATCAACACGTTGACTGTGCCCTTGCGCAGGTCGATCCGCACGCGGTCGCCGGTTTGCAGCAGGGCCAGACCACCATTGGCCGCCGCTTCGGGCGAGGCGTTGAGGATGGAAGGCGAACCGCTGGTGCCCGACTGGCGCCCGTCACCGATGCAGGGCAGCGCCGAAACGCCTTCGGTAATCAGATAAGCTGGCGGACGCATGTTGACGACTTCTGCCGCGCCCGGATAGCCGATCGGGCCAGCGCCGCGCATAAACATCAGCGTTTCGGGCGTGATGCCCACCGCCGGATCGTCGATGCGGTGGTGGTAATCCTCGGGGCCGTCAAACACCACGGCGGGGCCTTCAAAGGCTTCGGGATCATCGGGGTTGGACAGGTAACGGTTGCGGAATTCTTCCGAAATCACGCTGGTCTTCATGATGGCGGCGTCAAACAGATTGCCCGTCAGCACAAGGAAACCGGCATCTTCCAGAATCGGGGTGGTGAAGGGACGGATCACCTTTTCATCCTCGATCGTGGCGGTGCGGCAATTGTCGCCCATGGTCTTGCCATTGACGGTCAGCGCATTCTCGCGGATCAGGCCCTGACCCATCAATTGCGCCACCACGGCGGGCACGCCACCGGCGCGGTAATAATCCTCGCCCAGATATTCGCCAGCGGGCTGCAGGTTCACCAGCAGCGGGATCTTGTGGCCCACATCCTGCCAATCCTTCAGCGGCAGATCGACGCCCACATGGCGGGCAATCGCGGCGAGATGGATCGGGGCATTGGTCGAACCGCCAATCGCGGAATTGACCGCAATGGCATTGTGGAACGCATCCAGCGTCAGAATGTCGGAGGGCTTCAAGTCCTCATGCACCATCTGCACAATGCGCTTGCCGGTGAGGTATGCGCATTCCTGACGGTCGCGATAGGGCGCGGGGATGGCGGCCGAACCGGGCAGCATCATGCCCAGAGCCTCGGCAAGGCTGTTCATCGTGGTGGCCGTGCCCATCGTGTTGCAATAGCCGGTGCTGGGCGCGCTGGAAGCCACCAGCTTGATGAAGCCATCATCGTCGATCTGGCCAGCGGCCAGCATCTGGCGCGCCTTCCACACGATGGTGCCGCTGCCGGTGCGCTCACCCTTGTGCCAACCGTTCAGCATCGGGCCGACCGACAGGGCAATCGCGGGAATATTCACCGTGGCCGCCGCCATCAACAGCGCGGGCGTGGTCTTGTCGCAACCGGTGGTCAGGATCACGCCATCGAGCGGATAGCCATACATGGCTTCGACCAGACCCAGATAGGCCAGATTGCGGTCAAGGCCGGCGGTGGGGCGCTTGCCGGTTTCCTGAATGGGATGCACCGGAAATTCCAGCGCGATGCCGCCCATTTCGCGGATGCCTTCGCGCATACGCTCGGCCAGCACCAGATGGTGGCGGTTGCAGGGCGAAAGATCGCTGCCGGTCTGGGCGATGCCGATGATCGGCTTGCCGCTGCGCAATTCCTCAAGGCTGAGGCCAAAGTTGAGGTAACGCTCCAGATAGAGCGCGGTCATGTCGATGTTTTCGGGATTGTCGAACCATGCGCGGCTGCGCAGCTTGGACGTGGATTTTTCAGTCATGCTACTCTCGTTCTTTCAATAGCTGGCGTTCAGCGCGAAGCGGCGTTGGTGGTCAGACGATAGATCATCGTGTGGCGATAGGGTTTGCCCGGATCGAGACGGGTGGAAAGGAAGGCGCTCTGGTTGGGCGCGTCGGGGAATTTCTGCGGCTCCAGCGCGATGCCGTCACCCATGCGATAAAGGTGACCGCCCTTGCCCACCAGAGTGCCATCAAGGAAATTGCCCGAATAGAATTGCACGCCCGGCTGGGTGGACAAAACTTCCAGCACGCGGCCCGAAGCCGGATCGGCCAGACGCGCCACCAGCTTCATGTCGGGCGTCAGGCCTTTGTCGATGGCGAAATTATGATCATAGCCGCGGCCATAGATGATCTGCTGGTCGTGCCCGTCGCGCAATCCATCGGCAATGCGGCGAGCCTTGCGGAAGTCAAACACCGTGCCCGCCACCTTGCGCAATTCGCCGGTGGGGATCAGCTTGGCATCGACCGGCGTATAGGTGCTGGCGGGAATGGTCAGCACATTGTCCATCGCGCCGCCCTTGGCGCCTTCGCCCGCCACGTTGAACAGCGCGTGGTTGGTCATGTTGATGATGGTCGGCTTGTCGGTGCTGGCTTCAAACGTAATGCCCAGATTACCTTTGTCATCCAGCGTGTAGGTGACGCTGGCCTGCAAATTGCCGGGATAGCCCAGATCGCCGTCGGGGCTGCTATGGGTCAGCACCAGCTTGGCCACGGGGCCGGATTCGACCTTGACCACTTTCCACAAGACTTTGTCAAAACCCTTGCCGCCGCCATGCAGGCTGTTGGGCCCGTCATTCTGCGGCAATTGATAGGTCTGGCCATCCAGCGTGAAGCGGCCACCGGCAATGCGGTTGGCATAGCGGCCAATCGTGGCGCCGAAATAGTTGGGGTGATGGATATAGGAATCCAGATCGTCATAGCCCAGCGCCACATCGGCCAGACGGCCCTTGGCATCGGGCCCGACAAAAGACTGCAAAGTCGCACCATAGGCCAGAATCTTGGCCGAAACGCCATTCTTGCCCTTCAGCGTGATCACCGGAACCGGCGTGCCATCGTTCAATTTGCCCGCCACGGCCTGATCGGCGCTGGCAGCCTGCGCGACACCGGCAAGGCCAAGGCCAAAACCCAATGCGGTAACCAGTAGTGAAACCTTTGTCATTCCGGCCTTTTTCACGCCTTACTCTCCCAACTTCGCGCCAGATTCCGCCGCCGTGTTACAGCTTGCCCATTGACGCAGACACGCGCCCCATATAGTCCGACAAATAATGAGAGTGCAAGCCGGTATGCCACATGCGTCCGGCACATCTGTTTCGAGAGGACATTATGGCGCCGCCCGTTTCCACCGCCCAGGTTCAAGCCGACCCTTCTCATGGCCCCTCCCGCTATGGCCCCGCCCTGTCGCTGCTGGCGACGCTGTTCTTCATGTGGGGCTTTATCACAGTCATCAACAACACGTTGCTGCCGCATCTGCGCTCGGTGTTCGAACTGAACTATACCCAGACCACCTTGATCGAATCGGTATGGTTCATCGCCTATTTCGTCGCCTCGATTCCGGCGGCCAAGGTGATCGAGAAAGTGGGCTATAAGCTGGCGATCGTGGTGGGCCTGCTGATCATGGCGGGCGGTGCTGGGGGCATGATGCTGGCTGCCTCGATCCCCTCCTATGGCGTGACGCTGGCGATGCTGTTTGTCATCGCTTGCGGCATCACCCAATTGCAGGTCGCGGCCAATCCCTATGTAGCGGTGGTGGGCAAGCCGGAAACGGCTTCCTCGCGCCTCAATCTGGTGCAGGCGCTCAATTCGGCGGGCACGATGCTGGCGCCGATGTTTGGCGCCTATCTGATCCTTGGCCGGTCCAAGGGCGGCACGGCGGCCACCGGCACGGTGTTGACGCAGGCCGAACGTATGGCCGACGCCCATTCGGTGATCCTGCCCTATGCGCTGGTGGCGGGCGTGCTGGTGGTGCTGGCTCTGGTGTTCATCCGCTTCCCCCTGCCCGCGATGAGCAGCGCCAACAACCGTCTGGCGGCAGAGGAACGCAAGAGCCATTCGCTCTGGAAGCATCGCAATCTGGTTTTCGGCGTTCCGGCCATTTTCATCTATCTGATCGCCGAAATCGGCGTGGCCAACCTGTTCGTCAATTTCGTCACCCAGCCCAATATCGCCCCCGAACTGACGCCCGAAGAAGCCGGTCGCTATCTCTCCTTCCTGTGGGGCGGGATGATGGTGGGCCGCTTTGCCGGTTCGGCCATCATGCAAAAGGTGGATGCGGGCAAAGTGCTGGCCGCTTTCTCTGCCGGTGCCTTTGTGGTGATGCTGATCACCACCTTCACCTCTGGTCCCTTGGCCATGTGGTCGCTGATTTCGGTGGGCCTGTTCCATTCGATCATGTTCCCCACCATTTTCACGCTGGGCATCAAGGGCCTTGGCCCGCTGACGGAAGAAGGCTCGGGCCTGTTGATCATGGCGATTGCCGGTGGCGCGCTGGTGGTGGTGCAGGGCTGGCTGGCCGACCATTACGGTTTGCAGAACTCCTTCCTGCTGACGGCCGCTTGCGAGCTTTACGTGCTGTTTTACGCCCTGTGGGGTTCGCGCCCCACCGATGTGCTGCCCGATCCGACCATTGATGGATAAAGCGCTGCCACAGCGCCTGACCAAAACCCACGGAGACCCCAAGTGACCCAGTTCCACTCGATCAACGCCGTGACCGGCGAGCCGCAGGGCGAGCCCTTTGCCGTGCATGGTCCGGCCGATGTAGCCGCACTTTGCGCCGCCGCCGACGAAGCCTTTGACGCCTATCGCGCCATCAGCAACGAGGCCCGCGCCACTTTCCTTGAAACCATTGCCGATGAAATTCTGGCTTTGGGCGATGATCTGATCGTGGCTGCAATGAGCGAGAGCGGCCTGCCGCGCGCCCGTCTGGAAGGCGAACGTGGCCGCACCATGGGCCAGCTGCGCCTGTTTGCCTCTGTGGTGCGCGCTGGCGCATGGCAGGGCATCCGCATCGACCCCGCCCTGCCCGATCGCGCGCCTTTGCCGCGCCCTGATCTGCGCCTGCGCATGATCCCTGTCGGTCCGGTTGCCGTGTTTGGCGCATCCAACTTCCCGCTGGCCTTCTCCACCGCAGGCGGCGACACCGCCTCGGCGCTGGCCGCCGGTTGCCCCGTGGTGGTCAAGGGCCATCCCGCCCATCCGATCACCGGCGGTCTGGTCGCCTCGGCCATTGCCAAGGCGGTGGCCGCTTGCGGTCTGCCCGCTGGCGTGTTCGGCCATTTGACCGGCCCGTCCAACGAATTGGGCGCGGCGCTGGTGCAAGATCCGCGCATTACGGCGGTAGGCTTCACCGGCTCGCGCGCAGGCGGTCTGGCGCTGGCCGCTCTGGCCGCTGCCCGTCCGGTTCCGGTCCCGGTCTATGCCGAACTCTCCGCCATCAATCCTGTCCTGCTGCTGCCTGAAGCGCTCAAGGCGCGCGGCGCGGCGCTGGGCACGGGCTTTGCCGGTTCGCTCACCATGGGCGCGGGCCAGTTCTGCACCAACCCCGGCCTGCTGCTGGCGATTGAGGGCGAAGGTCTGGACGCCTTTGTCGAAGCCGCCAAGGCTGGCGTTGCGGCAGCTCCTGCCCAGACCATGCTGACCAAGGGCATTTGCGAGGCCTATCGCAAGGGCACCGCCCTGCTGGCCGAGCAGGAAGGCGTGGAAGTCTTGGCCGCTGGCGAAAGCGGTGAAGGCTCGCAGGGCGGCGCGGTGTTCTTCCAGACCACGGCTGCAGCTTTCCTTGCCAACCCCAACCTCGGCCATGAAGTGTTCGGCGCCAGCTCCATTCTGGTGCGCTGCGCCGATGCGGCCGAACTTGCCGCTGTGCTGAAGGGTCTGGAAGGCCAGCTGACCGCCACGCTGCATATGGACGATGCCGACGAGGCGCTGGCCGCCAGCGTTCTGCCGATTCTGGAGCGCAAGGTTGGCCGTATCCTCGCCAATGGCTGGCCCACGGGCGTCGAAGTGTGCCACGCCATGGTCCACGGCGGCCCCTTCCCCGCCACCACCGATCCGCGCGGCACTTCGGTGGGCAGCATGGCCATCGACCGCTTCCTGCGTCCGGTCTGCTATCAGAACCTGTCGGACAATCTGCTGCCTGCCGCCCTGCGCGATAGCGCGCGTGGCGATGGCGCACCGCGCCTGATCGATGGCGTGCTGACGCTCTAATCCACCTCACCATTGCCCCCGCCGCCACACCAGCGGCGGGGGATTTCGGAGACGACTTCCATGGCTCTTCGCCTGTTGCAACATCGCGCCGATGATGGCGCCCGCTCGCTGATCCTTGCCGATGGCGATCAAGCCTTTTTCCTGAACGGCGTAACCACCACGCTCGAACTGGCCCATGCCGCGATTGCCGCTGGCAACAGCCTTGCCGCGCAGGCCGAGATCGCTGGTCGCGGCGCGGTGGTCGACATTGCCGCCGAACTGGCCGCTGGCCGCCTGCTGGCCCCGATTGACCATGCCGACCCGGCCCATTTGCAGATGACCGGCACGGGCCTGACGCATCTGGGTTCGGCAGAAGGCCGAAACAAAATGCATGCCGCCGCAGCCGCTGGCGAAAAGCTGACCGATTCCATGCGCATGTTCCTGGAAGGCGTGGAAGGCGGCAAGCCCGCAGCAGGGCAAGTCGGCCAGCAGCCCGAATGGTTCTACAAGGGCGATGGCTCGCAACTGGTCGGCCCAGAAGCGGCGCTGACCATGCCCGCCTTTGCGCAGGATGGCGGCGAGGAGCCCGAACTGGCCGGTATCTATCTGATCGGCGCGGATGGCACGCCCTTCCGCCTTGGCATCGCGCTGGCCAATGAATTTTCCGACCATGTGACCGAGCGTCATAACTACCTGTGGCTGGCCCATTCCAAGCTGCGCGTGGCTTCCCTTGGCGCCGAATTGCTGATCGGCGAGGTTCCTGCCGATATTCGCGGCACCAGCCTGATCCGCCGTGCGGGCGAGGTGGTTTGGGAAAAGCCCTTCCTGTCGGGCGAGGCCAATATGTCGCATTCCATCGCCAATCTGGAACACCATCATTTCAAATATGATCTGTTCCGCCGCGCGGGCGATGTGCATGTCCATTTCTTCGGCACCGCCACCCTGTCCTTCAGCGACAATGTGCAAACCGCCGAGGGCGACGTGTTCGAAATCAGCGCCGCGCCTTTTGCCCTTCCCCTGCGTAACCCGCTCGCCCGCGCCGCCGCGCAGGACGTAGCGGTGAAGGTGCTGTAAGACCATGGCCCCGATCCGTCTGGCCATTGTTGGCGTGGGCAAGATTGCCCGCGACCAGCACCTGCCCTCCATCGCGGGCAATCCCGCTTTCACGCTGGTGGCCGCCGTCAGCCGCCATGATCCGCAGATCGAGGGCGTACCCAGCTTCGCCTCGCTGGACGAGCTCTTCGCCAGCGATGTGAAGGTGGACGCCATCGCGCTCTGCACCCCGCCGCAGGTGCGCTATGAACTGGCCGCCAAGGCTTTGCTGCGCGGTTGCCATGTGTTTCTGGAAAAGCCGCCCGGCGCTACCCTGTCCGAAGTGGAAGCCCTGCGCGCGCTGGCCGATGAACATCGCGTCACTTTGTTTGCCTCGTGGCATTCGCGCTTTGCCGCTGGGGTGGCTCCTGCCCGCGCTTGGCTGACCGAGCGCGATATCCGCAAGGTGCAGATCATCTGGCGCGAGGACGTGCGCGTGTGGCATCCGGGCCAAGCATGGATCTGGGAGCCGGAAGGCTTGGGCGTGTTCGATCCGGGCATCAATGCCCTTTCCATCGCCACCCATATCCTGCCGCGCCCCTTCTTCCTGACGGCCGCCACGCTCAGCGTTCCCGCCAACCGCGCGGCACCGATTGCGGCGGACCTGACCTTCACCGATGGCGCAGGCACGCCGATCACCATGGATCTGGACTGGCGCCAGACCGGCCCGCAAAGCTGGGACATTATCGTGGAAACCGATGCGGGCACCCTGCGTCTGGCGCGCGGCGGGGCGGACCTGTTCCTGCCCGATTCAACGCATAGCGATGGCGATGTGGAATATGCCGGCCTCTATGCCCATTTCGCCTCGCTGGTGGCCGCAGGGCAAAGCGATGTGGATGTGGCCCCTCTGCGCCATGTGGCGGACGCCAATCTGCGCGGCACCCGCATCAGCGTGGAGGCCTTCGAGGATTAAGATTACCGTTCCGCAAGGGCGGTTGTAGCAGAAGCGGGGGTGGCCTTTTCGTAGGCCGCCCCCGTTTTTGTGTTACCGGTAATTGGGCTGCCACATGCGCGCAGCGATGGCTTCGGGCGTATAATGCTCGGGGCGCGCCATGGCCAAGCCTTCGCTTTGCGCCTGATCAGCAACCGCAATGGCAATCGCCAAGGCCACATCGCGCAGGGATTCAATCGGCGGCAACAGGCCTTCTCCATCGCCGCCCAACTGGCCCAGACAGCGCGCAGCGGCCATGAACATGCCATCGGACACTTCCCGCGCCCCGCAGGCCAAGGCGCCCAGCCCCACGCCGGGGAAAATATAGACATTGTTGACCTGCGTGACGCCCGCCACGCCAAACGGGCTGCCGGTGCCGACAATCGCGCGGCCCTCGCTCCATGCCAGCAGATCGGCAGGATGGGCTTCGGCACGCGAGATCGGGTTGGACAGCGGGAAGATCACCGGCCTTTCGACCTGTTCGGCCATGGCGCGCACCACCGCCTCGTCAAAGGCGCCCTTTTGCCCCGAGGCGCCGATCAACACCGTTGGCCGCACATGGCGCACCGTGGCCAGCAGATCCATCTTGTCCGCCATCCCCCCCTCGCGGGCGCGGGCCAAAGCCACTTGCTGTGGGGGCAGGCCTTCCGGGCGCTGGGCCATCTCGGTCAGGATCAGGCCTTCGCGGTCCACCGCCCACAGGCGGGCGCGGGCCTCGCTCTGGCTGAGGCCCTCGGCCATCAAGGCCTGCACCAGCATCTCGGCCACGCCGCTGCCCGCCGCGCCCGCGCCAAACAGCACCACGCGTTGATCGGCCAGTGCCGCCCCGCTGCGCCGGATTGCGGCCAGCAAAGTGCCCACCGTGGTGGCCGCCGTGCCCTGAATATCATCGTTGAAGGACAACAGCCGGTGGCGATAGCGGCCCAACAGATCATAGGCATTCTTGCCCGCAAAATCCTCCCATTGCAGCAAGGCATGGGGGAAGCGCTTGGCCACCAAGGTTACGAATTGCTCGACAAAGGCGTCATAATCGGCCCCGCGCACCCGTGGCGCGCGCCAACCGACGTAGAGCGGGTCTTCGCGCCGCGCTTCATTATCGGTGCCCA
Organism: Novosphingobium umbonatum; assembly: GCF_004005905.1. Taxonomy (GTDB): domain Bacteria; phylum Pseudomonadota; class Alphaproteobacteria; order Sphingomonadales; family Sphingomonadaceae; genus Novosphingobium; species Novosphingobium umbonatum. The sequence goes on along the minus strand of NZ_SACO01000010.1, from coordinate 33,606 downwards.
CGTCCAGCAGGATCGGCAACACTTCGGACGGGTGGATGCCCGCGCAGGCGGTGTAAAGCGCCAGCTTGCCGATCGGGATGCCCATGCCGCCCGCCCCCTGATCGCCAAGGCCCAGAATGCGCTCGCCATCGGAGACGACGATCACCTTCACCCGGTCAAACGCGGTATCGTCCAGAATATCGGCCATATGGTCGCGGTTGGGCCAGCTGAGGAACAGGCCGCGCGGGCGGCGCCAGATCTCGCTGAACCGCTCGCAACCCTCGCCCACGGTGGGGGTATAGACCAGAGGCAACATGCGCGGCAGGTCGCTCTGCACCAGCGCGTGGAACAGCACCTCGTTGGAATCCTGCAACTCGCGCAGGAAGGCATAGCGCTGGAAATCGCTGCCCATCGCCTCCATCACCCGCCGCCGCCGCGCAATCTGGCTTTCCAACGTGCCCACATGGGGCGGCAGCAGACCGTGCAAATGGTAACGGTCGCGTTCGGCCTCGCTAAAAGCGGTGCCCTTGTTGGTCAAAGGATCGGCCAGCAAGGCGCGGGCGGCGGCATAATGGGCAGCGGACAAGATGTTTCCTTTAAAGGTCAGAAGCGCAAGCTGATCCAGCTGGCGAGGAAATCGGACGAGCGATAACCGGCCTGTTTGAGCGCGGGGCCAGCGGCCAGATGCTCATAGCGGCCAGTGATGCTGACCCGCGGGCTGATGGTCCAGATCGCCTGCAGCCGCGCCACATCGCCGATTTTGCGCGCATGGAAATTCTGCGTGCCGGCAAAGGGCTGGCCATTGGCGCGATAGACCGCGTCATAGGTGTTGTCGCGAAAGGTGAATTGATACTCAGCCTGCAACTTCACCGGCTTTACCGGCGTCAGGCTGAACGTCGGCGCCAGAGCGACAAGGTTGGAAGGCGTCAGATAGAGCTGGTAGCTGTAATAGATATTGTTGCCGAAGGGCGCATAGGCATCGCGCAGCGAACCATCGCCATAGCCCCCGCCGCCGCTGGCATAATCGGCGTGGAAACCGATGCGCGGCGCCATCGGGCCTTTGCTGACGCGGATATTCTGCGCCAGCATCACCTGCCAGGCGTCAATCGACTGGTTGCGATAGCTGCCCCATTGGCGGTTGGCGCTCCAGTCCAGCGTGACAGGGCCAATATCGCCCGCCAGCTTGGCCCCCAGATAATAGCGCGTGGCAGGGCCAACCCGCCCGCCCCATGCGCCCACCGTGTTGCGGCGGCGCCAGAAGAAGGGATCAAACGACAGTTTCGATCCGCCCAACAGTTTTTCGGGCAGGATGAAGCCCAAGGTCACCCCCGAAAAACGGCGCGCCGGATCGCTGACATCATCCTCAAGGCCAAGGTCGCCATAGGCGGTGGGCTTGAAATCAAACAGGTCGATCCGCGCCTTGGAACCGCGCGCCCACATACGCAGCCCGTTCAGCGTGTAATGGATCGTGTTATTGTCCCGCTGCGAGGTGAGCAGATTGGGCCCGTCGACAAATTCCTGACGGCCATAGCGCAGGCCGATATCGACATGCTGCACGGTGGCCTTGGCCTCCATAAAGGCCTGTTGCACGGTCAGGTCATTGCGCAAGGTGGCCGCAGGCGCGCCCAGATTGATGCCGGTGATCCGCCCATGCGCCAATTCGCCATAGAAGCGGAAATGCTCGCCCAGATGCAGGTCGGCCCCGCCGGTGACGCGCACAATATCCTGCCTTTGGGCCTCGGCATCGCGCAGATTGGGGTTGGTGGTCTCGTTCACCCGCAACCGCAACTCGCCCGACAGGGTGACGTAAATATCGCCATCCTTGTCCAGCGGCAGGAATTTCAGCCGGTCGAGCGGATCATTGCGCTTGGCCTTGTTGGCCATGGCGCGCCAATCCTCGCCCCAGCGCGAGATGTTATAGCCACCCGACACCGCCCCATCGCCATTAAGCGAGGTGGGATAGGTGGTTTCCGCCTGCGCCGTTCCAGCACCCAGCGTCAAAAGGGCGAGCGCACCCGATGCGACCCGAAGGCGCCCGTAATTAGCCGTCATTTCAGTAGTCCTCTTGGAATCTTGTTTTAGTTGAGCGCCGCGTCCAGCGCTTCGCGGTCCAGCTTGCCTTCCCAGCGCGCCACCACGATGGTCGCCACCGCATTGCCGACAAAATTGGTCAGGCTGCGGCATTCGCTCATGAAACGGTCAATGCCCAGGATCAGCGCCATGCCTGCGACCGGCACGCTCGGCACGATGGAAAGCGTCGCCGCCAGCGTGATGAAGCCCGCGCCCGTCACACCCGCCGCGCCCTTGGACGAGAGCATGGCCACGCCCAGCAGCAGCAATTGCTGACCCAGCGTCAGGTCCACATTGCAGGCCTGTGCGATGAACAGGGCGGCCAAGGTCATGTAAATATTGGTGCCGTCCAGATTGAAGCTGTAACCGGTGGGCACCACCAGCCCGACCACCGCCTTGGGGCAACCGGCCTTTTCCATCTTCTCGATCAGTGCGGGCAGCGCGCTTTCCGAAGAGGAAGTACCCAGCACCAGCAGCAATTCGGACTTGAGATAAGCAATCAGGCGCAGAATCGAGAACCCTGCGAATTTGCCCACCAGACCCAACACCACCAGCACAAAGATCAGCGAGGTGAGATAGAAAGTCCCCACCAGCGCGGCCAGATGCGCCAGACTATGCAGGCCATATTTGCCAATGGTGAACGCCATCGCGCCAAAGGCACCGATGGGGGCCACCTTCATCACAATCGACACCAGCTTGAAGAAAGCGACCGACACATCTTCCAGTAGAGACAGCAGATGCTCGCCACGTTCCCCCACCGAGGCCAGCGAGACACCGAACAGGATCGCCACCACCAGCACTTGCAGGATGTTGCCATCGGTCAGCGAGGCGACATAAGTTTCGGGCACCATGGCGTTGATAAAGCCGATGATGGTGGTTTCATGCGCCTTTTCGGCATAGCTGCTGATCTTGCTAACATCCAGCGTGGCCGGATCGATGTTGAGGCCGGCACCGGGGCGCACCACATTGGCCACCACCATGCCGACAATCAGCGCCAGCGTGGAGAAGGTGAAGAAATAGGCAAAGGCTTTACCCGCCACGCGGCCCACCGAACCCAGATCGCGCATACCGGCAATGCCGGTGACGATGGTGAGGAAGATCACCGGAGCGATGACCATTTTCACCAGCTTGATGAAAATATCGCCCAAGGGCTTCATCGCCTCGCCCATATCGGGGGCAAAATGGCCCAGCGCGACACCGGCAGCAATCGCGGCCAGCACCTGCACATAAAGATGGGTGTACCAGCGCCCCTTGGGTGCGGGCGCGAAATCCTGTTCAACGTAATGCATGCGTCGTAACGCCTTTCATCCTCGAATGGCCATCGTTGAAAATGGCAGGGGGCGCGATTGGTGCCGCGCGTGTTCTGCCCATGGGTTTAGCCTAGGGAGAATGCGGGGGAAGGCTTTGGTATGAATCACAGCGATTGGCGGATTTCCAAGGCTTTGCGGGTGATTTTGCGGTTAACCCTGTGTCAATTTTTGCCTTCCTCCGCGCACAATGTGTCAAAATTTGCACATTGCTTGGCGCGCGATTAAACATGGCTACGTTATGATTCGCGCCCGCTCCCTTCGCCCATGGGCCCCGCTGCTGATCGTGCTGCTGCTGGCCCTGCTGGCCGCATGGGGCAGCGGTTTGATCATGCAGCGCAGTCTGGAAACGCGCCTGCTGGCCGAAGCCGCCAGCGATGCGCGCCTGCGCCAAGCCCTGCTCGACAGCGAGATTGCCCGCTATCGCCTGCTGCCGCTGGCCTTGGCCGATGATCGCGATGTGGTGGCGGCAAGCGCGCAAGGCCATGACCACCGCCTGTCGGCCAAGCTGGAACATATGGCGCGGGAGACGGGCGCGGCGGTGCTTTATGTGATCGCCCCCGATGGCCGCGCGATTGCCGCCAGCAATTGGCGCAAGTCGGACAGTTTCGTCGGCCGCGACTACACCCCGCGCGATTATTTCCACGATGCGCAAACCAAAGGCGCGGGCGAGCAATTCTCGCTGGGCACGGTCAGCCACCGCCCCGGCCTCTATCTGGCGCGGCGCACGGGGCGAGGCTTTGTGGTGGTGGTAAAGCTGGAATTTGACGCGGTGGAGGCGCAATGGCGGCGCGCCGGGGGTGAAACTTTCGTCACCGATGCCGATGGGGTGATCCTTGTCACCAGTCGCCCCGCATGGCGCTTTACCACCACTCGCCCTTTGCCCGCAGCCCGGCAAAGCGCAATCCTGACCCGCACCGCCGCCAGCAGGCTGGCCCCCGCCCCCTTTGCCATGGTGGAGCAGGGTCGCTTCACCCTGCAAGGCGCGCCGCCAATGGTGATGGTCGGGACGCAGGCCGATGGCACAGGCTGGCGGGTGCATCTGGCCCTGCCCCAACCGCAGGGCAGCGCGGGGCTGGTGCGTCTGGCGAAAGCGGGGGCGGGCTTGCTGGTGCTGGTGCTATCGGGCGCGCTGGCCAGCCTGCGCCGCCGCCGCGCCCTTGCCCGCGCACAGACCGCCGCGCTGGAGGAAGCCGTCGCCATCCGCACCGCCGAATTGCGCCGCGAGATGGACGAGCGCGCCGCACTGGAAACCCGCGCCTCCACCCTGCGCGAAGGGTTGCGGCAGGCCAACCGTCTGGCCACTTTGGGGCAAGTGGCGGCCAGCGTCGCGCATGAAACCGCCCAGCCGGTGGCCGCGATCCGCAACTATGCCCAGAATGCGCAAAGCTTTCTGGCGCGCGATGACAAAGCGGAAGTGGAAGCCAATCTGGCCGCGATTGACCGGCTTGCCACGCGCATCGGGCTGGTCACGGCCGAATTGCGCGGCTTTGCCCGCAAGGGAGGCGCAAGGGCGGACCAGAGCGACACCGCCGCGCTGCGTGATGTGGTGGAAGGCGCCTGCCTCTTGCTCAAAGAGCGCCTTTCCCATGTCGCCTTTATCGCCCCCACGCTACCTCCTACCGGCAAAGTGCGCGGGCATCATGTGCGTCTGGAACAAGTGCTGGTCAATCTGATGCAAAATGCGCTGGAGGCGATGGAGGGACTGCCCAAGCCCCGCCTGACGCTGGCGCTGCGCGAAACGGAAGAGCGGATCATCCTTACCCTGTCCGACAATGGGCCCGGCATCGCGCCCGATGTGGCGCAGCGCCTGTTCACCCCTTTCACCACCAGCCGCCCTTCCGGCCTTGGCCTTGGCCTCGTGATCGCACAGGATATCATGCAGGATCTGGGCGGGGCCTTGCGCCTTGTTCCATCGGAGGAAGGCGCGGCTTTCGAGATAGAAATGCTGCGCGCATGAGCGAGACCCTGCCCCCTGTTGCCCCCCTGCCCGTAGCCTTGGTCGAGGATGATGCGGACCTGCGCCATTCCACCGCGCAATTGCTGAAACTGGCCGGTTTTGCGGTCACGCCCTTTGACCATGCCGTGCCAGCGCTGGCGGCCATTGATGCCGATTGGGCAGGCGTGGTGGTCTGCGATGTGCGTATGCCGCATGTGTCGGGGCTGGAAGCCTTTGCGCAATGGATGGCGCGCGATCCGCAATTGCCGGTCATCCTGATCACCGGCCATGGCGATGTGCCCATGGCGGTGGAGGCGCTCAAAAACGGCGCATGGGATTTTCTGGCCAAGCCGTTTGACCCGCAGGCCTTGGTGGCCGCGGTCAAGCGCGCCGCCACCGCCCGCGCGCTGGTGATGGAAAACCGCCGCCTGCGCGCCGCTCTGGAGGATGGCGAGGCGGCAGGCGGGTTGATCGGCCAATCACCGGAAATCCAGCGCCTGCGGCAAATGGTCGGCGTGCTGGGCGATGCCGATATCGACATTTTTATCGAAGGGGAAAGCGGCACCGGCAAGGAGCATCTGGCCCGCATGATCCACCGCGCCGGAAGGCGGGGGCGGCAAAGGCTGGTGTCGGTGGCCTGCGCCGGCATGCCGCCCGCGCTGGAGGAGCAATTGTTTGCCCCCATCGGCCAGCATAGCGTGATGGCCGCCCATCGCGGCACTTTGCTGCTGGACGATATCGATCTGGCCCCGCGCAGCCTGCAGGCCCGTCTGGTGCCGGTGGTGGAGGAGCGTGTGCTGCGCGCCGCCGCCATGCGCGATGCCGCGCCCTTGGACCTGCGCATCATCGCCACCGGCGGGGCGCAAGGGGCGCTGGATGAAAGCGCCATGCTGCCATCTTTGTTCTATCGCCTGAGCGGATTACGCCTGCGCCTGCCGCCTTTGCGCGAAAGGATGGAGGATGTGCCTTTGCTCTTCGCCCATTTCGTCGAGCAAGCCGCCAGCCGCCGCAAACTGCCCCCGCCGGCCTTGACCGCGCCGGTGCAAAGCCGCTTGCGGACCCATCACTGGCCCGGAAACCTGCGTGAACTGGCCCATTATGCCGAAAGCTTTGTGCTGGGTCTGGCCGAAGACCGCGCCGCTCGCCCCACGCCTGCCGCGCAAAACCCTGCCCTCACCCTGCCCGAAAGGCTGGACGCGTTTGAACGCGAGGCCATCCTTGAAGCCATCGCCGCGCAAGGCGGCGAGATCGGCGCGGCGATTGCCCAGCTGGGTATCCCGCGCAAGACCTTTTACTACAAAGTGGGCAAGCTGGGCATTGACCTGCGCCGTGTGAAGGACGGGTTGAAACAGGGCTGAGCCTATTTCAGGCTCCAGCCTTTCAGAAACTCCGCCTTGATCAGGGCATAATTTCGCGTCTCGCGCCAGGTAATCGCAACGCCCTTGCTGCCCGCGCCCGGCCCCGTGGAGCCGATCTCGCCAAAGCGCGAATCCTCGGGCCGAAACACCGTGGCCATCGTGCCATCGCGCGAGGTGCCCTTCATGCTGGTCCAGCGGGCGGGGTGGATATGCCGGTCCATGAAGCAGTGGATATAGAGCGCCATGCCCACCGCCGCCGGATCGGCATAGCGCCCGTCGGCAAAGCGGGTGGTGGGGTGCCATGGCCGCCCCAAAGCCACGGCGCCATCAGGCACGCCCTGCTCCCGCGTCAGGCGCGAGGCATAGAATACGATGCCGGTAGCTTGCGACAAAGGCGTGGAGGGCGCGGCAACAAAGGACTGGAAACCGTCCGCCTCGGGCGGCTGCGCGCGGGGGCGGCTGCGGATCTCGCTATGTTCGATCAACATTTGGCCATTGCCGAAAATGAAGTCGATATTGCCCGCGATCAGACTGTCCTGCACCAAGGCCCGCCCGCCATTGGTGAACAGAGTATCCTGATAGCCCAGCATGGCCACACGCTGCATCAACACGCGGTCGGCATGGATATCCACCAGCAGGGCGGCGGCCTGCGGATTGGCTATGCGCGCCGGATCGCCCACGGGCAGCCTGTCCCGCGCCAGATAGTCAAATGTGTTCTCAATGGTCATGTCGCGCAGAATCACTTCATCCGCGTCAATCGTCAGCGTGGCCGAACCGGGCGTGCCCCAGCCATTGCGGTGATAATCCTTGGCCGTTTGCGCCACCGCGCCGAAATGCACCCGCGTCTTGGCCCGCCCTGCGCCCACCAGCGCCACCCGCCCCCGCGTGATCACCGGCTTTTCCGCATAGTCCCCCGCCGCCAGCCGGATGGTGATCCAGCGCCCGCTAATGTCGCGCGCGGCGGCGTCCAGCGCGGCTTGCAGCTTGGTATAGCAAGGGGCCGCCTGCGCGCCGCACATGGGGCGCACGTCATATTGAGTGGGGCTGCTGGCCAAAGCGGCGGCAAGGATCAGGGCATGGGGCATGGTTAGTCTTTCAACGCTGGGGCAGGGATTGCAGGAAAAGCGCGATCTGGTTGGCGGTGGTGCTCAGGAAGGGATCATAGAACCAGATGTCATGCGGGGCCTTGGCAAAGGCATAGTAGCGGGCAGGGATATGGTGGCGCGCCAGTTCACCCAGCACCTTGTCCTTGCCTTGGGTGAAGCGCGGGTTTCCGCTGCTGATAATCAGCGTGGGCGGCGATTGCGGGCCGACATGGCTGGCCGCGCTGGCCTCGCGCCACCGGTCGGGCACCTGTTCAAACGATCCGCCCAGCCATTTGGCCGCCGAAGAAGACGCTCCCGCCGCATTCTCGTATTGCAAGGCTTCGGGCGTGGTGAAGTCCAGCACGCCATCCATGTCGATCAAGGCGTAGGCATGACCCTCTGCGCCAAACAGCCCGTCACCATAGGCCACCAGCGAGGCGAGTTGCCCGCCCGATGATGCCCCGCCCAGCGCGATGCGATCCGGCTTTAGCCCGTATTCCGCGCTATGCGCCTTGGCCCAGACCATCGCGTCATGAATGTCCTGCGCGCCCGCCGGATAGGGCGCCTCTGGCGAGAGGCGATATTGGGGGATGAACACGGTAAGCCCACGCTGCGCCAGCAGATTGGCCAAAGGGTGGAAATGGCTGCGCGCGCCCGACCGCCATGCCCCGCCATGCACCAGCACGATGCCCACGCCCTTGCTCCGCGCTTTCGCGGGGCGGAAAATGTCGATCAACAGGTCGCGTTGGCCGATGGATTTATACACTCGGTCAAGCAGCATGGTCTGCCCCGCCTGCGGCGCCATGGCGGGCCATTTCAGCCCTTGATACTGGCCGCGATATTGTTCGAAGCGGCGGGCGATGCTGTAGCTTTCATCCACCTCATGCGCTTGCGCAACTCCGCCAGCCATAACCAGCACCGCCGCCATAACCGCGCGAAACATGCTCATGCCCTGTCGTTCCCAAGCCCACAAAAAGAGGGGACCTCCAGTGATTTGCATCACCTTTGGCCCCCTGATAGCCGGACAGTGGAGTGTGTGGGAGTCGTATCCGGCCTTTCGGGTCACAGTTCAGAATTGATAGCGCGCACCGACAAACCACTGCGCGCCGGTCTTGGTAAATTCCCGCGTCAGATATTGCGTGCCGTCGCCGGTGCCATAAATGCGCTCTTTCTCGTTGGTGATGTTGATGCCCTGAATATTCAGGCTCAAACGCTTGGTCAGATTGTAATAGGCTGAGAAGTCCACCTGCGTCGGGCCATATTTGCGTTCCTGCACATGGCCATTGCCGCCCGGTTGGCTCAGCAGATAATCGTCACGCTTGTTGACCGAGACGCGCACCCCAAGTTTACCGGTGTCATAATAGCCGGTGAAATTGTAGGAATTGGGCGAAAGGCCGGTGGAATCCCGCGCCGAGACATGGGTGTAGTTGGAGGCGATGCCAAAGCTGGACATCCAGCCCTTCAGGAAGGTGAAGGGCACGTTGAGCGTCACTTCCACCCCCTTCACGCTATTGCCGCCCGGCGCATTGACCGCGGTGGCAAAAGTATAGGGCACCTTGGCCGGATCGGCCTGATAGGAAGCGCTGTAACGCGGATCGGCATAGATCGCGGCCCAGAATTCCTGCGGCACAGGTTTGGTCACCACCGAATTGGTGAGCGAGGTGACAATATCCTTCTTGAACGCGCCCAGCGCGATCAGCCCGCCCTTGCCGAAGTAATATTCGACATTGAGGTCGAAATCATTCGACTGATAGGGCTTCAGCTCCGGATTGCCCAGATTGCCCACCGTGCGGGTGGTATATTCAAAGGTGGGGCTGGCAATGTTGAGCGAGGACAGGCCCGGACGCGTCATCGAACGGGCATAGGAAAAGCGCGTCAACAGATCGGGCGTGATATTCAGCACCAGATTGGCCGCAGGCAGGAAATTGCCATAGGAGCGCTCCACCCCCACCGGCGAACCGGCGATCACCGCGCGCGAGGTCAGCGTGGTGCGCACATAGCGCGCACCGGCATTGGCGCGCAGCACCATCGAGCCGATGTCAAACTCGCCATTCACCTCGCCATAGGTGCCCATGGTCTTTTCGATCACGGTCCAGCCTGCACCCACATTATTGGTATAGCTGCCCGAGATCAGCCCCGAACGCGCGATGGCGTCAAAGTCCATCACCGCAAAGGTGGGCAGGCCGCCCGCCACCACACCATCGCCGAAATGGGCAATGGGGAAGGCCTTCATATAGGCCGAGGGCACGAAGCTGGGCAGATTGCCCTGCCCTTCGGCATAGCGCACCATGCGGCGGTTAAACACCGCGCCCACCTTGGCGTTGAACTTGCTGTCCGTATAGGTCAGGTTCGCCTTGGCGGTGATATTCTCTTTCACCACATTGTTGGTGCGATTGGCCGCCGTCAGGGCGTTGATATAATTGGCCGTATTATTGGGATTATAGCTGCCATAGCTGATGGTCGGCACGTCCTGATTGCCGGTATAGTCATAGGAATAGAAATGCGGCGAGGAACGCGCATAGAAGCGCAGCTCGTTGCGGTCCGCCGTGTCGCGCGCGGTGCCGGCCATGGCGTCGAATTTCAGCTTGTCGGTGATGCGATAATCGCCCGATACCACATATTGCTGGAATTTCGACACCGAGGTCTGGTGGCGGCTTTCATACCATGATGTCACATCGTTGAAGCTGGCCGCGATCAACTGCTTGCCATCGGGCGCCACGGTGAAGGACAAAGGCGTCTGGCCGACAAAATTGCCCGCCGTGCCATGGGTCAGCAACCATTCCATCGAATTGTAGCTGTAACGGTCATTATCCAGCTGCGAATAAAGCACATCGAAGCTGACCTGCAGCCGGTCATTGGGCTTGATCTGCAAGGAACCGGTCACGCCCAGACGCTTCTGGTCATTGCCGAAGAAGTCCGCACGCGGCAGGCGCGGCGCCCACAGGCAGTTGAGCGCATTGGCCGCGCCGCAATTGGCGGGCGTACCCTTCACCGTCGGGTTGCTATTGGCCCAGCTATCGCCATTCACATAGGGCGAGGTCCAGCGCACGCTGGAGAAGCCTTCCTGATAGACGGTGCGCTTGGAATAGGCCGCCGAGACCAGCAGGCCGATCGTATCATCGGCAAAGGTGTTGGACAGCATCAACGTCAGGCGCGGGTCCACCTTGCGCGACATGGTGTTATAGCCGCCCTGCCCGCTGGCTACGAAATGGAAGCCTTTGAAGTCAAACGGCTTGGCCGAATAGAGATCGACCGAACCGGCAATCCCGCCTTCTTCCATCGAGGCGCGCTGGGTCTTGTTCACATCGATGCGGTTGAACAATTCCGAGGCAAACACATGGAAGTCAAAGGCGCGGCCTGCATTGAGCGTAAATCCGCCCGAATCCAGACCGTCCGAACTGGCGGGCACTTCCATGCCATTGAGCGTGGTGCGGGTGAAATCGGGCGAGAAGCCGCGCAGGGTGATATTGCGCCCTTCGCCGCCTTCGCGGGTGATGGCCACACCGGGCAGGCGCTGGATCGATTCCGATAGGTTGAGATCGGGCATCTTGGCCATATCCTCGGCCACGATGCTCTCGGTCAGATTGACCGCCGAACGCTTGATATCCTGCGCCTTCATCAGCGTGCGGCGGAAGCCTTTGACCACAATATCCTGCGCGCTAGGCTCGGCAGGGGCAGAGGGCGCTTCGGCCAACATGGCGGGCGCTTCGGCCAGCGCCGTATGCGCGCCGGTCATCAGCGCGGGACCGGCATGGCTGGCGGGTTCTGCGCGGATGGGCTGGATCACCGGCGTCTGGTTGCGCGCGGTGATGGCGTAGGAATGCGGCCCGATCTGCTGCGCCACCAATCCGGTGCCCGCCAGCATCCGGCCCAGCGCCTCATCCACCGTCATATCGCCGCGCACGGCATTGGTGCGCACGCTTTGGGTGAATTTGCGCGGGGCGATGATCTGCACATCGGCCTGATGGCCCAAAGCGCCGATCGCCGTGGTGGCCGATTGCGCTTCAATCGCGAATTGACGCGCCTGCCCTGCGGCCTGTGCTGGCATCGCCACCACCGCCACCAAAGCCGAAGACGCAAGAATAGCTCCACGCATTGTGGAATACATGATCCATCCCTCCCGAATATCTCGGATATTGTTACTTGCTTTTGTCAGCACCCATAAAGAGACCTGGGCCGCAAAAATCCTTCGTCAAAAATTCATATTCCGTTCATTATTTTTTGATCAGCCGGATAAAGGCCGGATCATGCATATCCACCTGCACACCAAGGCTCACCTGCACCGCCTCAGCAAAGCCTTGCGGATCATTGATGCGGAACAATCCGTCAAACTCCTCATCGGCAAGGGACGCATCGGCAATGATGATCTGGCGCTGGTTATAGCGGTTAAACTCGTCCGCCGCCTCGCTCAGGCTGGTGCCGTTGAGGTCGATCATCCCGTTGCGCCACGCCAGCGAACGATCCACCGCCGAAGCGCGATCGCTTTCATGATGCACCACCGCATGTTCGCTGAGCAACGCGCGTTCACCCGCCACCAGACGCAGGCGCAGGCTTTCATTGCCCTCGGCCCAGCTTTCCACCACGCCTTCGGTCACCAGCACTTCCACGCCGGTTTCGCGCCGCCGCACCGAAAAGGCGGTGCCCACCGCCCGCGCCCGCACCTTGCCCGCGCTCACCACAAAGGGGCGCGAGGCATCCTTGGCCACGTCAAACCAGGCCTCGCCCTGCGCAATCTCGATCTCGCGGCTGCGGGCGGCCATACGCACGGTCAGTTCCGAACCGGAATTGATGGTCATCACGCTGCCATCGGCCAAAGGCACGCGGCGGATTTCCCCCAGACGAGTGGCAAAGCTGCTGCGCGCCTGCATCCAATGGGCCGCGCCCGCCACCACCGCCACCGAGGCCGCCATAGCCCCCAGCACGCGACGGCGGTTCCAGAAGGCCGGTTCGGGCGCCTCCTCCTCCACCGCTTCGGCCACAGGACTGGCGGCGATCCATGCCGCATGGGTCTGCAACAGCAAACCCTCGCGCCCATGGCTACCATCCAGCCAGAGCTGCAATTCGGCCTCATCGGCCTCACCCCAATTCTCGCCATCCATGCGCGCCACGAAACGGGCGGCCATGTCGCGGTCATGTTCGCTGGAGGGCCTCACCATACGCGCCCCGCCTTGCTTTCCGTACGCTCCATGCGGTCGGCGCTTTCCGCCTCGGCGCTGGCCCAGGCCTCGCGGATGGCGCGCACACCCACCCATACCTGCTTTTCCACCGCCTTCTCGCTCATGCCCAGATGCGCGGCGATATCCTTTTGCGACCAGCCCTCGATCTTGCGCAATTCCACCACGCGGCGGCAACGTTCGGGCAGACTGGCAATCATCGCCATCACCCGCTGGCAGGAGATCCGGCTACCGGCGGCATCCTCGGGCGAGACCATCGTGTCATCGCGCCAATTCTCCACCTCGCCCAAGGCGTCCAGCGCCACCACCTGCGCCCGTTTGATCCGGCGCAGCATCAAATGGCGCAGGCTGGCCATGAAATAGGCGCGCGGCGCGGTAATATGGTCCACGCTGGGCAGCGAGACGATCTGGCAATAGGCTTCCTGCATCAGCTCATCAATATCCTCTGCCGAAACCCGCGCCCGCGCCAACCAGGCACGCATGCCCGCCTCGTGGGGCACGATTTCTCGCGCCATCCACGCCGCCAGCATCCGCCTGCGCGCCAAAGCACCGGTTACATCCCCCTGCGTCACACCCTCCCCTTACTTCCTCGCCGGAGCCTTTATGGGGCTATTCTCCCTTTTGATCGGACTCCATTTGCCATGAAAGAGACATGGGCGCGCAAAATCCTTCGCAGGCGTGGCAAAAATATTTCAGCATGGACGCGAATCCCGTTTCAAGGGGGTGATTCGCGCCAGCTGCGGCAGAAAACCGGCGAAAATTCGCATCACCCATTTTCTGCCTAAGCCGCACAGAAACGGGAACTTTCACAAAGGTTAAACTTTACCGCCATATTGCTTCCGGCCCGCTACGCATTGACTCGGCAGAAGGTTAACGGCACAGGGCGCCCAGCTTGATGGTTGGCGGCGGTAATGAGGCCGTGCCCGCCATGAGCGAGACGAAGAGAAGTTGGCCTGCGCCTAATTCGAGTTGCCCCGCGCTCGCCCGACGACTTTTCGCCTTCGTGATCTTGTTGGATGAATTATCTTCTGGCGCGCCGCGCCCTGTTGTCGCTGCTGTCTTGTGCGTTCGGCCTCGGCCTTGCTATCGATGGCGCAGCGCAAACCACGGAACATCAGGCCGCAGAAGCCCAGAATGTCAGTCAGCCTACGGTTAGCACCCGCGCCGCTGCATCTCCGTCCAAAACCATCACAAAAGCACCCGCAAAAACCGGCAAGCTGGCCAGCACAGCCCAGGCCGAATGCGTGGCCAAGGTGATCCTGCATGAAGCGGGCAACCAGATCCACAAGGGCAAACTGGCCGTGGCGCAGGTTATCCGCGCCCGCATGAAGCAAAAGCACGCCGATGCCTGCAGCGTGGTGCATGAGGCGGGCCAGTTCTTCAACATCGAACGTTTCCGTCCCGACCGTAGCAGCGCGCAATGGCGCGAGGCGATGGGCATTGCGCGGCTGACTCTGGCGGGCAAGGGCAAGGATGTGGTGCCCGGCGCGCTGTTCTTCCGCTCTGGCGGGCGCGAGTTCAAGGGCCGACTGCGGATCGCGCAGATCGACGCCCATATTTTCTATCGCTGATAAAGCGCCGTGATGCTCAGGGCCATGGGGCCTTGCGCATCGCCTTGGCCGCCTGTTCCACCCTGTCGACCACGGCGTTGAGGCCGATGTCCTCCGCCGTCTGGTGCCATGTGCTGATGGCATTGACCACAGGCTCGGTTAGCGGGGTTACCGGCAATTGCTCGGCCCAATTGTAAAGCGCGTGGGTATTGAGCAATAGCAGCGCCAGCGAGCTGGTCACCAGCGCCTTGGCAGCCCAGCCCAGCCCCGCATGGATGCCCGAATCCTCCCAAGCCGCCATGCGCTCCAACGCGCCCATGTCGCGGTCAGGCCTGGCATCCTCGGCCAGCGCGGCAAGGAATTTCACCTCGCCCGGCGCTTCCTCGGCCAGATCGATCGGGGATTGGCCCCAATATAGGCTGTGGTCCATCGCTGCGCCCCCCCTAGAACTGGAAATAGATGAAAGGGGCCACGCCCGCCCCGCGCAAGCCTTCGACCACCAGCAACACCAAAGCCACCAGCCCCGCCGCCGCCCAGAAACTCTGTCCGCGTAGCCAGCGCCCCAGATTCTGCACCCCATCATGCGGGCCGAACTGACAGGCCAGACCGATGGCAATCATCGCGGCCGTCCATGGCGAGGCGATCATCGCGCCATCTTGCCCCTGCGCGATGCGGCACAGGAAACCGATGGCATCGCCATAATCCTTGATGCGGAAAAAGACCCAGGCGACGGTGACGACATGGAATGTATAAAGACGCCCCAGCCACAAGGGCGCCTTGGGCAGGCCAGCAGGGCGGAACTGCGCCCATAGTCGCTCCACCACCAGCATCGCCCCGTGGATCGCGCCCCAGATCAGGAAATTCCAGCTGGCCCCATGCCACAATCCGCCCAACAGCATGGTCAGGAACAGCGCCGCACAGGTGCGGATCAGGCTTTGCCGCGAACCGCCCAGCAGGCCGATATAGAGATAGTCGCGCAGCCAAAAGGACAGGCTGATATGCCAGCGCCGCCAGAAATCCTGCAGGCTGGCCGCGCGATAGGGCTGGTTGAAATTGGCCGGAAAGCGAAAGCCCAACAGGCCCGCAAAGCCGATCGCCATGTCACTATAGGCGGAAAAATCGCAATAGATCTGGATGGCATAGCCATAGGAAGCCCAGACCAGATCAGCCGCGCCATGATGGGCTGCATTGTTGAACACCGGATCAACCAGCTGCACCGCCAGCTCATTGGCGATCACGGTTTTTTTCACCAGCCCCCACAGGATCAGCACTAGCGAGGTGGCCGCAGCGCCCTGACTGAGCCAGGGTCTTTCGCGCAATTGCGGCAGGATATGCGCGGGCCGCACAATCGGCCCTGCCACCAGATGCGGGAAAAAGCTCATCAACAGCGCCAGTTCCAGCAGGCGGGCGGGCGCGCTGCGCCCTTTGGCCACATCCACCACATAGCTGATGCCCTGAAAGGTGAAGAAGGACACGCCCACCGGCAGGATCACATCCAGCGCCCTGATCCGACCCATGCCCAGTGGCGCCAGCAGCGCGTCATTCACCTGCTGGACGAAAAATCCGTAATATTTGAAAAAGCCAAGGATCAACAGATTGGCGAAAACGCCTGCCACCAGCCAGCCCCGCGCCCGCTCTGGCTGGCCAAGGATCAGCCGCCCCGCGCCCCAGTTAAGCAAAGCGCTGGCCTGCAACAGCGCGACGAAACGCGCGTCAAACCAGCCATAAAAGATCCACGAAGCCACCAGCAGCATGATCAGCCGCCAATCCCCCGCCCGCCGCATCAGCCAGTTGCAGCAGAAGACCAGAACAAAAAAGACATGAAAGGCCAGCGTGGGAAACAGCATGATAGGGGCTTATTTCACCACCTGCGCCCGCGCCCTGTCCAGCGCCCGCGCCAGAGTCTCGCCCAGCCGCCGCCCGCCATCCTTGGAAAAATGCACATGGTCGCCGCGTTGCAACCCCTGCGCCACCCATGTGGAGGAGGAACAAGCCCCGCCCATCGCCTGTTGCCAGTCCCAAAAGGCGAGATTCAAGTCTGCCGCCAAACGCTGCTCCATCGCCCGCACCTGCGCCAGATGGGCCGGAACCGCCCAGCCCTGCCCGCAAGCCACGGTCTCGGGCAAGTCGGGACGGGCCACATCGGCACGGCTGCTCGCGGCATCGGGGGGCCCAAGCAACAGGATCGGCACATCCGCCCCCGCCAGACGCCGCAGCCGCGCGATCTGGTTGCGGAAGGCCGCCTCCGCCTCCTCCAGCTTGAGCGCGGGATCAAAGCCTTCATTGGTGCCAAAGGCAATCACCAACAGATCGGGGCTGGCATGGCGCAATTCCGTGGCCAACACCGCCTCGTCCATCCGCGCCAGCATCGACAATTTGCTGCCCACCACGCCCAGATTGGACAGGACGATCCCCGCATCGCGCCTGCTATCCCACGCGGTCAGGCTGACCGGCCTATCCTCCAGCGTCGTGATGCTGGCCTGCGTTACCGGCGCTGCGCTGGATAGGTCAAAACAAGTGACCCCCGCTTGCGGCGCGGCAAAGCTGACATCGCCCGAAACCTCGCCCAGCACGATATGCACCGCGCCCTTGTCCGGCCCCGTCAGACCGCACAGGCTGAAGCGGTTGAAAGCAAAATCTACGCTATCGGCGCGCAGGGTCAGGCTGGCTCCGGCCTGCTGGGCGCTCTGGGTAAAGCCGGAAAGGCCATTGGCAGGCCCACCCGCCACGCGCTGCTTGCCGAACAGGGGCTGGACGCTCCAGCCCTCGCTTTGCCCCGCCGTAACGCCCCAAGTCAGATAGCCCTGATAGGGCCGCCCCACTGCCATCATCCCGCGTCCGCCCGCGCCATATTCCGTCTGCCATGCCTGCCGCCAGCCTTGAGTGAGCATATCGCCCGCCGTATGGCTGTCGCCCAGTTGCAGGATATGCAGCGGACGCTCTGTCGCCTGCGGCAATCGGGCAAGGAAGGGGGCGATGGCCTGCGGGTTGATGATCGCGCTATCGTCCTGCGCCATGGCGGCAGGAGCGGACAGGACCAGCGCCAGCGACGACAGCCAGCGGATCACCTTTGTTCATCCGGCGCGTTTTTGGACAGGAGCGCAATGCGCTGCAACACCGGCTTGGTGATCTCGCGATAGCCGTGGAAGCTCATATGCACGCCATCCTCGGCGCGGGCGATATAGGGTTGCTTGGTGCTACTATCGATCAATTCCATCGCGAAACGGTGCTGGTGATCCTCGCTGGCCGCCACGGGATTGACGAAAGGCACGCCCAATTTGCACATCAGGCCGGTGTAAAAAGCGTTCATCGCCTGTACGTCGCGGTCGAAATCGGGCTTGCGCATGCGGGGCAGACCCACCCATGCCACCGCCACGCCCTGCTGGCGCAGATAGGCCACCAGTTCCGCCGCGCGTCCACCCACCACCGCCTGCCAGCGCGGGGTCATATAGGCCGCGCCATGGCCGCCCTGTCGCACGCCTTGCGTGTCATTGGCGCCGAAATCGATGATGGCAATGTCGATCGGCGTCTCGGAAAAACGACTTTTGACATGGGCCAGCACGTCAAGGCTCTGGTATCGGGTCAGGCCGATGCCTTCCTTGGCAAAACTATAGACCTGAAACCCGTCCGCTTCCTGAAACAGGCCATTGGTGGCGGCATAAATGCCTTCGCCGAAACTGTCGCCAATCACGCCAATGCGCAAAGGCCGGTTGGCGCGCAGGCCGGTAAGCACGCGGGGCGAGAGCGGAAAATCGGCGCTGCACTGAAGGTCATGGGCGTTGGCGGGGGCTGCTGCTGGCAAGGTAATCGTCGGCGCCTTGGCCGTTTCGGCAGGCATCAGCGCCGAAACCGGCTTGCCATAGGTCAGGAAAGACAAGGCCATCACCGCGCCCACGGCAATGCCCACAAACAGCACGCCGCCCCGATCGGCCAGAGCCAGTCTTTTCACCTTACGCAACACTTGCAAAACCCCAAGCCCCGTCTCCGCCCCGCCGCAAGTGCCGAGCGCCCAAGGCGACTATGGTGGGGAAGTGGTGCACCCGACATGAAAGAAATGGGCACTCAGATCAATGGGAAATCTACATGGAGCGAACCTGAATTGCACCTCAAAGCTGAAACTTTGGATGGTTTGGTATTCGCCTAGGGGCTCGAGCATGGCACCGCACTGCAACTCAGAGCCTCTACCAGAGGCAACAGGCGGCGTGGCCAGACGGCATTGCGCTGTCTCGACCGGCATGCATTTCCAACGCCATGCTCGCGATTTATGCTGACGTAGAACGACCGAATACCGCACTCAGCTAAGATCTGTTCAGCCTTCGAGCCTGTAAAGTGCGGCGCCATAGCCACTCTTACGCCGAAATTTCTCGGAGAAGGATTTCAGCTTGAGCGAGAACGGTTTGGACAGCCTCATCGGCCAAATCGGGTGGATAACCGTACTTCTTGAGGATGCGCTTTACCAATACGCGCATCCTTGCCCGCGCGCTTTCCCGCTGGTGCCAGTCCACGGTGACGTTACCGCGCAATTGCTCAAGCAGTTCATGGGCGATCAGGCGAAGCTTGTCGTTCCCCATGGCCTCAACCGCACTCTCATTTTCGGCAAGCGCATCATAAAACGCGACTTCTTCTGGGCTTAGCCCCTGCTCTTCACCCCGAGCTCGGGCAGCTTGCATGTCCTTGGCCAGCGCAATGAGTTCCTGAAGCATCTCGACCGCAGAAATGGCGCCAGCGTGATACCGCGCAACGGCGTCTTCCAGCCGGTGGGAAAACGCGCGGGCTTCGACCAGATTGGTCCGGGATCGGCTGACTACCTCCCCGTTGAGCAGCTTTTTCAGAGCCTCCAAGGCAAGGTTCTTCTTCTCCATCTTGCCGATTTCCATCAGGAATTCATCGGAAAGAATAGAGATGTCGGGCGACTGAATGCCCGCCACCTTCAAAATATCGATGATCTCAGAAGATGCGACGGCCCGATCAACCAATTGCTGAACGGCGAAGGAGCGATCCTTCTCGCTGATCTTGCCGGCGGCCGTGGTTTTGACCAAGGCCGCACGAATTGCCTGAAAGAATCCGACATCATCGCGGATGGCGCGGCCTTCATCGCTGGCGGCGGCGAGCGCATAGGCCATGGAGAGACCTAGCACCATGTCGCAATAGCGGCGATGCGCCCGCTTCTTGTCCTCTGGTTCCTTCTGCTTGGCCGCCAGAGCTTCCTGCCACCGCAGCACCCAATCAATCGCAGCACCAAGGCAGATCAGGCGGTCGCGTGGCGCGCCATCGATTCCGGGCCGATAATCAAAGCCATGGAAAATATCCCGGATCGCTTCGAACCGCTCCATCATGGCCGCAATGGCGAGGTCTCCGTTCTTCCCGGTCTTGTCCCGGTCGGATTCGGTATATTGGCCAAGCGCATTGCGTAAATTCTGCGCCACACCGATATAATCGACCACCAACCCACCGGGCTTGTCCTTGAATACCCGGTTTACGCGAGCGATGGCCTGCATCAACCCATGGCCGCGCATCGGCTTGTCTATATACATCGTGTTCATGCACGGCGCGTCAAAGCCAGTCAGCCACATATCGCAGACGATTACCAACCGCAGTGGATCGTCGGGATTGCGGGCCCGCTTGGCGAGATCATCGCGCCGCTTTTTCGCGCCGATATGTTGCTGCCAGTCGAGAGGATCGGAGGCTGCCCCGGTCATCACGATCTTGACCGCGCCCTTGCTATCGTCGGTGGAATGCCAGTCGGGGCGCAAAGCGACGATCTGGTCGTAAAGCGCCACACAGATGCGGCGGCTCATGCAAACGGCCATGGCCTTGCCGTTCATGGCATCGATGCGCGCTTCAAGGTGTGCCACCATGTCCGCCGCCACCTGGGCCAGCCGTTTGTCTGCCCCCACCAGCGCCTCAACCGCTGACCACTTCGCCTTCATCTTCTCGGCTTCGGTCAGCGATTCATCTTCGATCAACGCTTCAATCTCGGCATCGATCAGCGGCTTTTCATCATCGTTCAATTCGATGCGGGCAAGGCGGCTTTCGTAGTATATCGGCACCGTTGCGCCATCTTCCACCGCGCGGCTGATGTCGTAGATGTCGATATATTCACCAAAGATAGCCGGAGTATTGATGTCAGCCGCTTCAATTGGCGTGCCTGTAAAGCCGATGAACGAAGCGTTCGGCATCGCTTGCCGAATGTAATGGGCGTAGCCATACCGGCGCAGGCCGGTTTCTCGATTGAGCTTGGATTCAAAGCCGTACTGGCTTCGGTGCGCTTCATCGGCCATGACGATGATGTTGCGCCGGTCGGACAGCAGCGGAAAGTTTTCCTCGCCACGCTCAGGCGAGAATTTCTGCACCGTGGTGAACACCACGCCGCCAGCCGCTTTGTCGAGAAGCTGCTTCAAGTCTTGGCGACTGTCGGCCTGTTCCGGGTTCTGGCGGATCAAGTCCCGGCACAAGCCAAAGGTGCCGAAAAGCTGATCGTCCAGATCGTTGCGATCTGTCAAAACAACCAGCGTCGGGTTTTCCAGCGCCTGCGATTTGACGGCAAGCCCAGCGAAAAATGCCATCAACAGGCTCTTGCCTGATCCTTGGGTGTGCCAAATAACGCCGATCTTGCGGTCACCATCAGGGCGCGTTGCCTCAATCGCTTGGCCCACCGCCTTTTGCGCGCCGTGAAACTGGTGATAGCCCGCGATGATTTTGAACGGCCCATCGCCCTTATCGCCAAACACAATGAAATCGCGGATCAGCGCGAGCAAGTTTTCGCGGGTGAACACGCCGCGCAGCAGGGTTTCGAGTTCCGGCGTGCCCCTATGGGCAAATTCCTGCCCATCCACCGTTCGCCACGGCATGAAGCGCTCAGCATCGGCAGTGATCGACCCAATGCGGGCTTCCATGCCGTCAGAGGTGATCAACACCGCGTTGGTACTGAACAGGCTGGGGATTTGGTGCAGATAGGTCTGAAGCTGGTTGAAGGCGTCGGCAATCGTGGCATTCTGCGCCGCCGCGTTCTTCAACTCAATCACTGCGAGTGGCAGCCCGTTTACAAACAGCACTACGTCCGGGCGGCGATTGGCGCGATTTTCAACCACGGTGAACTGATTGACCGCCAGCCAGTCGTTGGCATCCGCGCGGCCAAAATCGATCAGCCAGATTTTGGTGGCGGTGGTTTTGCCATTATCGTCTCGGAATTCGACATCGATGCCATCGGTCAACAGCTTGTGGATACGCCGGTTTTCCTCAACCATCGACGGAAGTTCGCCGGTCAGCACGCGGCGGATGGCCTCATTGCGCGCGGCTTCGGGCGCATCGGAATTGATCCGCGCGACTGCCGCTTCTAGCCGCCCGACAAGCACGACATCCCCGAACGAACGCCGCTCCGGCGCGCTGCCATCGGGCGCGATCACGGAGCCGTGGAGGTAGGACCAGCCAAGCTCTTGTAACGTTTCCAGGGCCGCCAGTTCGACAATGTCTTCGGTTATGCTCATCTCGACGGTTCGCCGTTCATACGATAGGGATTGGTCATGGGCTGGTTACTGCGTAGCGGGTGCTGGCCTGCCAACGGCTTGGGCCAGCACGGCCACCCTGATTTCGTCATTGTCGAAGAAAGCGTCCTCCAGGCCCTTCGCGCCGGTAAAGTCGGCTTCCAAGATATTATCGACGTTACGGAAATCGGCGTTCTTAAACCAGCAATCTTTGAATGAGGCTTGTTGAAGATCGGCAAGATAAAAGGGGCCATAGTGCGTTTGATTCCAGCACCATTGGCCATCGCCCATATCTTCAGCATACCCAATTTCTTCCGGAGGCGACTCTGACCAAGTCAATTCCGCACCATTGAATATGGCTCTGCTCAAATCTGTTTCGTTGAACGAGCAGTCCTCGAAGCGCGCATAATTTGAGCCAGAAAGGCCAAATCCTCCAAGCGGGTTAAACGGCGAGAAGATGACACTCCGGCAACTGATCCGGTCGAAATCAACTTCGACCATGTGCACGGTGCTATCGCCGAAACGCTCGCCCCACTGGCCATTAAAGAACATTGATCCATCAATTTTCTCGATGCCCTGCTCTGCAAAGGCGAACTTGCTCAGCCGAGCACCGGCCATGTGCAGCGCGAATACACCCAAGCGGTTTAGTCGGCGAATGGCCCCCGCGATCCGATAATGGGCTTCCGGCTGGTCCCACCGCTTGTAATCGTCGATGATCTCGCGCTGCCGGGCAATGTCCTGCCGTTTTTCGCCGCGATGCTCGAACCAAGCGAACACGATCAGGATGAAGAACACGTCCAGCGTCATGCCGCCCATTTCGGGCCACAAATTGCTGACGCTCTGTGGCTGGATCCACCACCAGCCAACCGTGATCGACGCGCAGACGGCGAGCAGGCCCACGGCATACGGGAAATTGGTCTCCCGGCAATAGTTCGTGCCACCGACCACGAAGCGCGATTGGCCTATTCGCTTGCGCCACCGCTCAAGGCGTGTCGGCTTACTACGCATTCGCCGCCTTCCAACTGGCCTTGAAGAACTCCACCAAGCGCCGCGTGCCGGTTTCGGCGACGGCACGGTGGACGCCGTTGCTCATCAGCCATTTGCGGAATTCGATCTTGAGCCGGGTTTCCGATGCGGCGCGCTCCGGCCAGTCGGTATCGGCCAGCCGCTCATAGAGCGCGATCAGCTTTGGCGCCCATCCGGCCAGCGTTTCCGGCGGGAATTCGCTGTCATTGCGCAGCGTATTGCGCAGCAAACCGGCAATGGCATCTGCCGAAATTTCGCTGTCTGCGATCAGTGCGACATCAGGCTCCGCCGCTGCCTGATCCGCCGCCACTTCCAGAGCGCGGGCTTCCGCCGCGTCGCGCTTTTCCTCGTCGATCAGGCGCGCCAGCCAGTCGTTGCAATATTTCGATGCGCCGCCCGGATCGGGGAAGAGATTGGCGTGGTGGATATTCATCTTGCGTAGGGTGTTAAGGCATTCCACCCGGTTCTCGTTCGGCACATGGATCTTGGCGATATAGCGGGCCACGTCCATCGGATCGTCGGGGGTGATGACCTCGTTCTCGGCCAGTTCGTTGAGGATCGCCGAAACCAGATTGTCCTTGCCGCTGGGGGTGATCGTGAACAGCCCGGCCTGATTGACCAGCCGCGCGTTTTCGTGGTGCGTCGGCTCAAAGATGATTTGCGAGAGGTTTTCATCGGCACGGATCGCCGCCATGTTCAGGCAGAACACCGCGCGCGAAGGGTTCTCCACGCCTTCCACGTCGGGTTCGTCAAAGGCGAAGAACAGCGCGACATAGGGCGATTTGGTCCAGTCGATCAGCGGGGTGCGCAATCCGTGGTGCTGACCGAAGGCCCAAACCTCCTCATCCTCCAGCTTGCTGCAATCCAGCCCGCGCCCGCGCATGGCGAGGCGGAATTGCGCCAGCAGTTTTTCCTGATGCTGCCCCGGCACCGCGCCGCCATCGAACAGGCGGGCGAGCGTGGACGACAGGTGCCAGTTGTGCCCCGCCTGCCCGCGATAGACGAATTCACCCGCCGCCCGGTTGTGATCGGGTGAGCGCATCGCCTCGATAAAGTCTTGCCAGCTTTCCACCCGGCAGGCGGGCACCAGCCCGTCAATCGCCACATCCCCGAATGTGTAGGTGGGAAACAGCGGCAAGGAGCGGAAATAGGGATCGGCCATCAGGCGGCCTCAACCTTCGGCGCGACGCGCACCGCGCCGGACATCAGCCGGGGCAGAAGGTAGTCGCGGGTTTCGGCGAGGGTTCGTGTTTCGGCATTGCAGGCATCCTGCCTTGCTCGCAACGGGCCAACGAACGCCTCGAAAGCCTCAAGCAATGGTGCACCACCATAGGCAAATTCCAATCGGTAGGCGTTGCCACGGTTTAAGCCGGGAACGGCGGCGTCCGTGTTCATGTTTTCCAAGCCCAGCGTTTGAAGCAAATACCAAGCGAAGTTGAGCCGGACGCCATCCTTCGGAACGACATAGAAAACGGTATCGATTGCGAAGAAATCCCCGGCCTCCCAATAGAGGCTACCCACGGTCCCTTTGCGCCCGACGATGATGCCGGGGCCGCTGGCAAGTGGAATGGAGTGCGTCCCGGAAATCCCGCCAGACCCATAAACCGGATATGGGCCATCCTTGCGCACCGTCTTGGGCAATGCCTTCCCGTAAGCGAGTTCCATAATGCTTTCGACGGTTCGGCGAGACCACCCCACCGGCAAGCCATCGTCGCCGAAGGCGGCGGGGAAGAGGGCGGCGAGTTCGGCGGCGCGGGCGGGGTCTGGGGTCAAGCCGCCCATGATCGCCACCGGATCGGCCTCGCCAGCCGCCTTGCGGCCCGCGCTGCCTTGCAGCGCAATTTTACGACGAACGGGGCCGAAATCGACAAACCAATCCCGAAAGATCGCCTGCGCCATCCCCTCCAGAGTCTCATTCATCCGCCGGTTGAGTTCGATCTTGTCGTCCAGCGCCGAAAGGACCGATGCAATGTTTGCCTGCGCCTCCTTAGACGGGATGGGCAGCTCAAATTTAGGAACGTCGGCACACTTAAGGCTATCGAATACGGCTCCGACATTCATGAATTTCTGGATCTGGTTCCACCATTGCGGGCTGGAAACCAACCAACGCAGAAATTCCGGCGCAACCCTCGTTCCATCTGTGCGCAGCAGCACCAGATTTTGCCCCAATGCAAAATCTGCCTGTTCGCCAACTGGAGCCGTCACACCGGGATTGGTGCGGCGGGAGAGAACAACGTCGTGCCTGCGTGGCCGTGCTTTGCGCGTCCACGCAACGAAATCGTCGCTGGTGATTTTCCGCGCCGCGTCGAAATTCAGCCTGCCATCCTTCATTTCAGGAATAGCAATATACGGATAGCCGATAGGTGCGGGCTTGGGCGTGGCATGGACACAATCGATCAATTCCACTCCCGCCTTACCGAGTGTCATCGTCTCCCAAGCATCAGACATCGTAGCGCACCATTGACAGCTTCTCGCGGATTAGCGCGGTCAGCCGGTCACTTTCGTTGAATTGGTCTTCCAAGGTCGCGGTCAGCGCGGCGAAGCGTTCGGCGAAGGGCACGCCATCGTCCTCGGCATCTTCCGCCCCGACATAGCGACCGGGGGTGAGGACATGGCCGTGCTTGCGGACTTCCTCAAGCGTGGCCGATTTGCAGAAGCCGGGGATGTCCTGATACGCGCCCAGTCCCGCATCCGGCTTGGCCCGCCAGCAGTGATAGATATTCGCAATCGTGGCGATGTCGCTTGTCGAAAACTCACGGCGGGTGCGGTCCACCATGTGGCCAAGGTTGCGGGCATCGATGAACAGGATTTCGCCGCGACGATCCCGGTGGCCGTTCGCGCTTTTATCGCGGGCCAAAAACCACAGGCAGGCGGGAATCTGCGTGGAATAGAAAAGCTGGCCGGGCAGCGCGACCATACAGTCCACCACGTCGCCCTCGATCATCGCCTTGCGAATGTCGCCCTCGCCCGATTGCTGCGACGACATCGAACCGTTGGCCAGCACCACGCCCGCCGTGCCGCGTGGGGCCAGGTGGTGGATGATATGCTGCAACCACGCGAAGTTGGCGTTGCCCGCTGGGGGCTGGCCGTATTTCCAGCGAACGTCGCCCTCAAGCTGGGGCTGCCACCAATCCGAAATGTTGAACGGCGGGTTGGCCATCGCATAGTCGAACTTGAGCGTGGGGAAGGCGTCGCTGAGGAACGAACCTTCGTTGTTCCACTTGATGTCCGCATCGATGCCGCGCACGGCGAGGTTCATCTTACAGAGCTTCCACGTGGTATGGTTGCGCTCCTGCCCATAGATGGCGATGTCGCTGCGGCGGCCCTGATGGTTTTCAATGAACCGTTCGGACTGCACAAACATGCCGCCGGAACCGCAAGCGGGATCGTAAACCCGACCATGATGCGGCTCCAGCATCTCCACGATGGTCTGCACAACGGATCGTGGGGTGAAAAACTCGCCCCCGCGCCGCCCTTCGGCCCCGGCAAACTGGCTGATGAAATACTCATAGGCGCGGCCCAGCAGGTCTTTCGATTTGCCATCGGCGCTGTGCATCCCGACCTTGGAAAACAGGTCGATCAGTTCGCCCAGCATCGTCTTGTCGAGTTGCGGGCGGCCATATTCCTTGGGCAGCACGTCCTTGAGCACGGCGGCGTTGGCGCGCTCGATGGAGTCCATCGCGTTGTCGATCAGGTTTCCGATGTCGCCCACCCGCTCCTTGCCGGTGTTCACATCGGTGAAATTGATCTGCGGGCGCTTGGCGTTGGCCTGCAAATGTTCCCAGCGCGCTTCGGGCGGCACCCAGAACACATTGGCGGCGAGATATTCCTCCGGGTCTTCCTGATCGGCATATTCTTCCTCGCCCAATTTCTTGTAGTGGGCAGAGAATGCTTCGGAGATGTACTTCAGGAAAATCAGGCCAAGGGCGACGTGCTTGTATTCAGATGGTTCAAGATTGCCGCGCAGCTTGTCCGCTGCCTTAAAGAGATCGGCTTCAAACCCAAGATCACTGCCGCTATTCAATTGAGATGCCATTGAATCATCTTCCCCTTTGCAGAACCGGCTTATAGGAAAGGCATACGGTTGAGCAACCAAACAATCGCACGCCACCTGCCGGGGAAAAGGTGGCGGGCCTAGCGCTCGACGAAACGTCATGAGGAATTCACGGAAAGGCGACCGAACTGCCAAGCCCTCTCGGTAAGCCCATACGCTTTCAAACCGTCAACATCCTCACGCTGAGCTTGTGGAACCTGTTGCTGACGAGCCCCTGCGACCGACCCGCCTTTGCATACATCGCGGCCAACTGGCCGATAGCGATGCGGGGATTGACCTTGGCTAGCCCCTGCGCGGCGAGCCACGACGCCAGTGCCATGCCGGTGAAGACACAGTCTTGCGCCACATGGCCTTCGAGAAAAGTCCAGTCTGCGGCGGTATGTGGGTTCTGATACCACAACTTATGGCGCAGCATCGCGGCTGGGATGCCCAGATTCAGCAAGACCTCGGCGAGATGGCAATAATGTCCCGACTTGCCCTTCATGGCGAGGGCAAGGTCATAGTGCGGCCCCAAGGCGTAGCGCGGCACCTTGATACCACGCAGTTGGTCATCGGCGCTGGGCTTGCGGTGATGGAGACGCAGTTGCTGCGGCAGGGTGATACCATGTCGCATTGCCGCCATGGTCGCGATTGGCTGGTCATGGGCCAGACCCGACCATGAAACAGCACCATGGTCAGCGTGCTGTTCCATGAAGCGGCACAGACGCTCGACCACTCCGGCCTCGCCGCCCACGCTTCCCCAGGACCAGGCGTCGAGACGCCCGATCTCGAGGACACCTTGGGCGTTGATTTCCACCGCCAGACAGGCAGCAGCAGTAATGCGCCGGGCGGCATCACGCAGATAAGGAGACGGCTTGGGGTCGATGATGCGATAATCGGCCATATAGGTGTGATCGGCGGTGGTCTCGACGTCGAAGATTACGAATTTTGGCATGTTTTCCTCCCTTGGGGGCTGCTCATGGCGCCCGCGCGTTGAATGGTGTGCTCTGGATGCGCGACGGGGGCGCTCACCTTGCTGGTGGCGCCCCCGTCGTGGGTTGGTTTGGTAATCGGCCTGCTGGTCAGTGCACCGTGGTATGGGTTTTTGTTGATATGGACGCTGGTAAGGGCAGGCTCTTTGGGGGCCACCACATGCTGAATTGCCTGACAGCGGGGCGCCTTCCCCTTACCGGTTAGTTTTGAAAGCCAAGGCATGGTGACGATACACGCGCCGGGGCGAGCGTCGGAATGTACAATTCTGTCAGTATGATCCATCAGAATAAGGCAAAGCTTTGCCCTGCATCGGCATATAACCGGGCTTACCGGAACGCCCGCTTTGCCCTCTTCCACACATGCATGGGCGGCAGGGGCAATTGCACATCAGCATCGCTGGGGCGAACAAGTTCGATCTTTTGGGGATGGCGGCGCTGGCTGGTGCTGGATTTGCACATCAGGCACCAGAACCGCAAGCGAACAGCTTCAAGGCGTGTGTCCCAATGGCGGCGTTCAAAATGCCACCACAGACCATGGGGATCGAAGGTGTTGCTGTGCCCACAGGCACAGACCGGCTTTATAGCCTGATGCCAAGCTGCCGCTTCAAACAGATGCGTGGCGATGGGCAAGCCATCCGCAGACCAGCGCCCCACGTCACAGGGCCAGCCCTATCTGGCGCTCATCAGTTTCCATGGGAGGCTGCTCGATATGGTTGAGGATGACACGCGCCATCTCGTCGGCAGCATCATCACGCATGACTGGCGATGGGGCGGTGATACCAACACGAGCCCATCCTGGCGCTGCCAGAATGGCCTTTGCGATCTGGGTGGGGTCGATTCGTTTCATAGGCGCAATGGAACATATATAGAACGACATCGCAAGCCCTGCCCAACGCAGAGCGCAATTGGCAAGAATGCAACCATCAAGCGAGAACCGGCCCACACAGGCCGGTTTCATAAGAGTCGGTTTCGAAACTCACGCTGACCGAGCTGTCGCGCTACACCGAGCCAAACGGCGTAGAATGAGCATGGCGGCGGCGGCGTAGAGGAAGGCTGCGGCGGATTTGAGGGTGGCTTCCACGTCCTTGGCCAGACGGCGGTTTCGATTGATCCAAGCGAAGAACCGCTCGACCACCCAGCGCCGAGGGAGGACGACGAAGCCGGACTGTCCGGCGATCTTGCTGACAATCTCGACGGTGATGCTGGTCGCCTCGGTGACACGGTGATGGTTATAGCCGCCATCGGCCCAGACCTTCTCGATGAACGGGAAGAGGCCGCGCGAGACTTGCAGCAACGCGCCGCCGCCATCACGATCCTGGACATCGGCGGTGTGCGGCTCGACAAGCAGCGGCCTGCCGTCAGTATCGACCAGAGCATGGCGCTTTCGACCTTTGATCTTCTTGCCAGCATCATAGCCGCGCGGCCCGCCGCTCTCGGTGGTCTTGACGCTCTGACTGTCGATGATGGCTGCGCTTGGCGAGGCGTCCCTTCCGGCTCGCTCGCGGTCGAGCGCGACCAGCGCATGGTTGATCTGCTCGAACAGGCATTCGTCACGGAACCGGGCAAACCAGCGGTAAACCGTCTGCCAAGGCGGGAAGTCCTTGGGCAGCAACCGCCATGCAATCCCGCCGCGCAGAACGTAGAAGATTGCGTTCACGATTTCGCGCATCGGCCATTGCCGTCGTCGCCCCGTCGTGCGCGCCTCTGGAACAAATGCCGCGATCAGCGCCCACTCGGCATCGCTCAAATCCGTCTGGTAACGCTTCGAAACCCGCGTATGCTGCGCGCGGGTGGCTGGGGTCCACATCAAGATCTCCGGGTTGTCTGCAAAAACCCCGGAATCACAGGAACCTCAGCCGCTCAACCCCTTTCGAAACGGCCTCTAAGGCCGACAGATTTCGCAACCTTACGTTTACCTTGCTACCATAAATCCTTTCGTGATGACTAAGCATTACCCAGAGCATAGCCGCAAAAGAAGGCCGCGCCCCAACCCAATTCGCCAGCAGCGTCGCAATGAAGAAAGCGGAAGCTGGTGGCCAATACTGCTCTTGGCGGCAGTAATCGGTGCCGGTGCCGGTATTCTGTCCAACCCCACAGGTGCATCGGCGTGGTTGGCCAAAGCTCGTCCCGTGGCGGTTTCAGTTGGTTTAACAAGGGTCAGAGAGCCTCAATCGGGCGACTATTGGGCGGGCTGCAATGACGCCAGAGCAGCCGGTACGGCCCCCATCTACGCAGGCGAACCAGGCTATCGCAGCGATATGGACGGCGACAGCGACGGCATTGCCTGTGAATCGCATGGGTAATGCTTCAGCACCCTGACTGCCAAGCCAGCCTATTCCCGCCAAGCCCAGTCATGAACGACGCGCCATTGCCTGCTTGACAGGTAAGTGCTGGCTAGAAAAACTCTGGTCGTGTGCAATTTATACCGCATGAGATCCGGCCCCGCCGAAGTGGCGGCCCTGTTTGGGGCGCAAGTCCCAGTTGGAGCCAACACGCCGCAGGAGGTCTACCCCGGCTATCCCGGCCTTGTCACCAATGGCAAAGACATACGGGTGATGAACTGGGGCTTCCCCCTCGTGCTGACAGGCAAGAAGGGGCAGTCCTTGAAGCCCAGACCTGTCACCAACGCAAGGGACGACAAGCTGCATAGCCAATTCTGGAAAAGCAGCTTTGAACGCCGCCGCTGCCTCATTCCGGTGACGCAATGGGCAGAGCCAGAGGGCGATGATGGCCAGATGACGCGCACATGGTATGCGCCAGAGGGCCAAGCCCTGTTTGCGGTGGCTGGTCTGTGGCGCCCCACGGACAATTGGGGCAAATGCTACACGATGGTCATGGTGCCCAGTTGCGACCAGATGGCACAGGTCCATGACCGTATGCCGGTGATCCTGCGCACAGAAGATTGGGCCGTCTGGCTTGATGGTCAGCCAGAGGAAGCCTTTGCCCTTTGCCAGACGTGGGAAGGCACCTTGGCGGCCCAGCGCACACAGGACCGCTGGGTCGGATAATCAGAAACCCGCCCCTTCGTTGAACCCCAGTCGATGACCGGGGTCAGTGAAGGAAAAATGGCTTAGCCATTCGCTCCTGCTCCGGTCTGAACACAGACAGGAGAATTGTAAGCGCCTACCTCCCTTCACCGCAGCCAGTTTTCTCCGATATCAACAATATGGAACTTAAACATCGCGACAACCTCGCTGGAGCGGGACGTTTAGTGATCACGGTTATCAAGGGCACGACGCACACCACGGGGCTACCCAGCTTTTCCCACAATTAGGGCGACAACCGGATTCAAGCCCGACTCGGATCGTGCCGCCGCTTAGCCTAAGCAAAAAGCACAACCATCGCCTCACCCAAAGTATGCCGCCCAAGCCTGCGTCGCAGCACATGCCGTGGATCGACATAGCATTGTTATGTTTGTCTAAATTTGCAGATGGCGATTAAGAAATACAGGCGGCTCGCAAGTTGCGAGCCGCCCCAGACTAAAAAAGCAAGATAAGCCCCCTCACCTCAACCGTGGAGCGCTGCCAAAGCCTCCACCACCCGCCCACTCTCCCGACGGACAAGTTCAGCCTGCCAGGCGGCAAAGGCACCGGCATAAGGCCGGTCCATTCTCGCAGCCCCCAGACGCGCCAGACTGAGCAATGCCCCCAGCGAACGCGCGCCATCAAAATGGCAGGGCAATTGATACAGCAGAACAGCCGCCGTCGAGAGAACATCGCCTTCACACACCGCCTGAACCAGACTCCAATTGCCGCTGGCAATAAGGCCGCTGACAGCAGTCGGTGCGGCCACCACTTTGGCCGGAATGCGCAACGCCGCGCAATATTCAGCGAGGTGCACCCGCGCGCCATCGCCGCCAACATGCACCATGAGATCAAGCTGGCCAGCAGCATAGCGCTTGCCGGGCTGCAAGGGCACGATCATCCGCTGGGGCAAACGAACGCCGCAGCGGGTGGCTGCAAGCCGGATCTGGATATCATCCGAGCTGCCCGTTCCCCAGCCCACCAGCATGGCATGGGCCGGAAGTTGATCGACGGTCTTGAAGAAGCGCTGGAGCATTTGTGCTTCGGTCAACTCCGGACCACAGACGGCGCCAAGTTGGCCGAGGAAGATCTGCCCGTCATCAGCCACTTCAATCTCGAGCCAGGCAATGGCCGCAACAGTCCGGAAGGGCCAGCGCGGGGAGACGAGCGGATCTTTGGTCGGCAGCTTCAGCCCATGGGTGGGCTCATAACGCTCGGCCTGCTGGTAAAGCGCATGGCCCGCCACATCACGGCTATATTCGGCATCATATACAAGGAACTTGATCATGGTTTTGTCCTGTTATCAGTGGACATGCCGCCTTGCTGGCGACACGGACCGCCTGCAGGCGGAGAAGTCTTTTCCCCTCCTCCAAAGCAGTCATCTCGGATCTCAAAGGGAATGGGGCCCGCGCAGCAGGGCCAACCCGTGGCAGCATGCGCTGGTTGCGCGTGCTTCTTGGCCGCATGTAGCGGCCGATCAAAACTCGAGGCTGCAGGCGACCAATGCCACAAATGCATAAGCACCTGTGGCATTGGCCAACCTCAAACCGGCGAGAACGGCGGCCCGAGCGCTGCCGGTGGCAAATTACCGGTGGCGCGTTTTCCAGGTGACGGAATAGGTCCTGGGCACATAGCGCGCCGGGATCACGCTGGAGCGCAGCCAATCGATTTCACCAGGGGCAAGGTCGCCCGAAACCTCCTGCCACCAGACCCTCTTGTCCGGATTCCAGCGGTAACCGGCGGATTTGAGCACCTCACGCATATCGAAATGCGCGCCGGTGGCCTCGATAGCGACGGTGGGCGCCTGCGCCATTTTGACAATATCGGCGAGGATGGTCCCGACACCTGCCGGCTCATAGGTCAGAACATGCAGGAGGCTCACCACATCGGCCATGGCCCGATGCCCCGCATTGAAACGCCCGATTTGCATCAGCAGATGGCCGAGCTTGCAGCCGTCAAAGCCACCTTCCAGCCAGTCAAATTCCTTCATCGAACAGGCCCATGGCATGCCCGCCAATTGCGGCATCAGACGCTCGATGAAAGGCAAATCAAAGGCAGCATTATGGGCAATGCTGACGTCTGCGGCCCCCAACAATTGCTCGAATGGCGCAGGATCAAAGTGGACATCGGCCACATCGGCAGGGGTAATACCCGTAAGCCGCGAAATCTTCGCGCTGATCGTTGCCTCCACGGGCCGCCGCAGACTTTGAGCCGAACCAAGGATCTGGACCACGCGCCCATAGGCATCGATCTCCAGAAGAACCACGGCAAGGTCAATGATCTCGTCCGTTTCATGCGACAGGCCCGTGGTTTCGCAATCTACCAACGCGACCGCCATGAAGGGCGGGCGGGGATCTGCCGCCAGAGGAAACTGGTCCAGCCTGTTAACGCGGCGCAGAATAATGGTATCGCATTCAGGAGCCAGCGCGCCATTGCTTGCAGGCTGATTAAAAACAATGTCCTTTTTCATAGAAATGCCTTCTCGATTGTCATTTGAGATGACCAATGAGGTATTTTCCAAAATATCCCATCGGCCCAAAGGCCAATCCAGAATGGTACTTTGTCTGCTAAATCGTAATAGGAATG